>NZ_JAXOJS010000003.1:0-605728 GCF_036663875.1 Sphingomonas sorbitolis
GACAAAAATACCGACACTCGCATAACCCTCCCTTCCGAGAAAGCTTGCAGCATCTGGTTTTTTGCGACCGCGGCGTCCAGACCGTGTGGTCGTTCGCTGCGGTGACACCCCTCTAAGACCACCTCGCCACACCGTCAAACGCTTTTCTACAGTTCCATGGCACTTTTTGGAAAAACGAGCTTCGACGGCCCAGCGCGGCTGGATGGGCGTTGCTCGCCTTAGCGAGGATGCAGCTTGGCGAGCGCTATGCCGGCGAGGTTCTGGGTTCGGCCGATATGCCGTATGCGAAGCCGATCGAAATCCGAGGCCAGTGCCGCGAACCTTGCCCGGTGTGCTTCCAATTCTGGCGAACGGCACCGCGCCGTGCCGTTGGCTTGCGTGACGACCAGCGTGGAATCGCCGAGCAGCGTGATATCGCGGTCGCCGTTCTGCGCTGCGACGTCCAGCGCATGGATGGCGGCCAGCCATTCGGCGTCACTGTTGCTGCCGTCACCCAGATCGTGACGGTAATAAGTGACGCCCTTGCGAACGACTGCGAATTCGATCGGGCCGGGGTTTGGCCGGCATCCGCCGTCGAAGAACAGCTTGGTAGACTGACCATAGGCCATCAGGTTTTGTCTCGCGGGTTCTTCGTCACCTGACCGGATACAATTTGCTTGCGATGGGCGAGCACTGCGCCGATCGCGATCATGCCAAGCCCCGCGACCGGCGAGCCGCGGCGGATAGAGCGGAGGCCGCCGAGCGCCAGAAGCGATGCGGGTAGCCCTGCCTGTACGCCGCTCAGATGCGCAACTGCCAAGACCCCTGCCCCGTCTTTCTCTACAGATCGAGCAATTGGCTGAAGTGCGATCTTGGTTGCGACCGTGTCGGCGACGGTTGCGCCTCGTGCGCCCATCGGAGCCGACGCACCGGTCGTCGTGTCGCTCGTCGTCTGGTGTTCGAGTTCCGAATTCAGCTCTGCGCCAAGCAGGAACACATAGGCCGACAACCACAACCATGTGAGCAGCACTATCACCGCGCTCAACGAACCATAGGTCGCACCGTAATTGCCGAAGCGCGAGACGTAGACGCCGAACCCGATCGTCGCGCCCAGCCATATCACCGTCGCGGCCAGCGATCCGGGGGTCAGCCACGCCCACTTGGCCTTGTGACGATTGGGACCAAACCGGTACAGGCAGGCGGCCGCGGTGACGCCCAGCGACGCAAGCACGCCGTAGCTGAGGAGACGGATCGCCAGCAACAGGATCTCGGGAGCACCCGGAATCAGGCTGTCGAGAAGTGCGAATGCCGCGGTCGACAGGGCGGCGACCAAGGCCAGCAAAACGGCACCACCGGTGATTGCGAAGGCGAGCAGGTTCAGCGCTATGAACCCGCGCGTCTCCTTCTCTTCGTAAGCGATGTTGAGCGCGGTGACGATTGACGATGCGCCCTTCGTTCCGCCATACAGCGCGATGCCCAGCGCAATCACGAGGCCGAAACCCTTCTTGCCCTCCGACGTATTGACGACGGTCGCGAGCTGATCGCCGATCACCCGGGCGGCGTCGTCGGGAAGGACGTTGAACAGCGCGCGGATGTTCGCGACCACCGTGGCGGTATCGGCAACCAGGCCGTAGATCAGGACAACCGACGCGAGCAGCGGCACGATCGCGGCGAACCCGTAGAACGCAGTACCGGCCGCAATCAGGCCGATATTGTCGTCGTTCCCCTCGGCCCAGGTGCGTTTGAGGACCTTCCACCATTCGCGAGCCGACATCGACCAGGGGCTGGTGGCCTGATGCTCGGATGGTGTTTCGTTCATGCTCAGCGTCTTGCCCCCTCCGGTGTATTGCCGCCCAACGCCGCGCGGACACAAACGGACCCTCAGAGTTGCCGCAACGCCTGCGCCGGCCGTGCGCCGAGAATGGGCCACGCACCGATCAAGCCGATCACCATCGTCAACCCCGCCCCGCCCAGCAACGTCGCCAACACCGTCGCGTAGTCCGGGCGCCATTCGAAACTGAAGAGCTGCGTTACGACATACCAGGCGCCACCCAGCCCCAACAGCAATGCCAGCACCGACAACACGATACTCAGGAACGCGTATTCGAGCGCCTGCACCGCGAGCACCTGTCGCCGCGTCGCGCCGAGCGTCCGCAGGATCACGCCGTCATAGGTCCGCGCCTCTCGTGCCGCCGCGATCGCGCCGATCAGCACCGCGATCCCGGCAAGGATCGCCACCGACGCGGCTGCGGTGATCGCGGTCGCCATCTGCGAGACGATATCGCGAACCTGGCCAAGCACGCCGCGAACCTCGATCACCGAGACCGAGGGGAAGCGCGGCAACAATGCTCGCATGACGGATGCTTCCTGCCCCGGCGCGAGCTCGATCGTCGCGGCAAGATTATGCGGCGCGTCCTGGATCGCGTTGGGCGAGAACACCATGACGAAATTGAAGCCGAGCGTATCCCAGCTGATCCGGCGGAACGACGCGATATGCGCAGTCCGCTCGACGCCGAGCAAGGTGTAGGTGAGCGGATCGCCGATCTTGAGGTCGAGCACCTTGGCCAATCGTTCGTCGATCGAGACCAGCGGCGGTCCCTTATAGTCGCGCGGCCACCACCGACCGGCGGTCAGTTCACTGCCCTCGGGCAAGGTTGCAGAATAGGTGAGCCCGCGTTCGCCGCGTAAAGCCCATGCGCCATCGGGGAGCGTCTTGAGATCAGCGACACGCGTCGTGCCGTAGCCGGTGATCGTACCGCGCATCGCGGGCACGGTGCGGATGACCGGGTGGATAGCGACGCCTTCGATGGTCCGCCGGAACTCAGCCTCGCGGTCGGGCGGAACGTCCAATGCGAACAGCGCCGGCGCGCGCTTGGGTACGGTGAGCTCTATGTTCGCGTCGATGCTCGTGCGGATGCCGGCGAGCAGGACGAACAGTGTCAGGCCGAGCCCCAGCGCAACGACCAGAGTGCCGGTCCGCGCGCCGGGGCGGTGGAGCCCAGCGATGGCGAGCCGGAGCAACGGCTTGCGCGAACGGGGAAGAGCTGCGGCGACTCTGCGTACCGCCCAGCCGAACGCTGCCAATACCAGCAGCACGCCCGCCACCGCCGCGAGGAAGCCAGCGCTGAGGCCTGGCTGGTCCGCGGTCGACAGCGCGAGTGCGACGATCGCGGCTCCGGCACCGAGGACCCAGGGCAAGGTCCGGCGTAAAGGGACCGACCGATTGCCGAAGACACCGCGGAGCAAGCCCGCCGCGGGAATGCTGCCCGCCTCGATCAGGGGTGGCGCGGTGAAAGCCAGCGCGATCAGCATGCCGTAAGCAGCGGCGAGCGCGAGCGGGACGAACTGGAGCGAGAAGCGCGGCGCCACCGGCAGAACGTCGCCTGCGAGCCAGACGATCAACGGCACCGTCGCCGCCCCCGCGATCAGACCAAGAACGATCCCCATCGCCGCCACGATCGCGACTTCGAGGAGGTAGATCTTGGCAATGAGGCCGGACGTCGCGCCGAGAACCTTCAACGCCGCGATGCTGCTGCGGCGGGCGGCGAGGTAGGAGGACACGCCGTTGCCGACGCCGATCCCGGCGATGACGAGTGCGGACAGCCCGACCAGCAACAGGAACTGCCCCATGCGATCGACGAAGCGCTCGGCGCCAGGCGCGGCTCGGTCACGCGTCTTGGTTTCCCAGCCGCCGGTGGGGAATGCCGCCTTGAACCGATCCACTGCGGTCGTCGGCGAGGCGCTTGGCGACAGGCGCACGCGGTACTTGCTCTCGTAAAGGCTGCCGGGCTGGACCAGACCGGTCCGCGCTATACCAGCTATCGAGACGATCGCGACGGGGCCGAGCGTGAAGCCTTCGCCCAGCCGGTCGGGTTCATTCGCGATCACGCCGGCAACGGTGAAGTCCGCGGTCCCCAGCCGTACGCGCGCGCCGCGCCCAACCTCAAGCCTCTGCGCCAGGGCCGGGACGATCCAGATCGCCTTGGGATCGTCAACCTTCGCGACCGATCCACCCTGTACGGCGAGCGTGCCGTAGAGCGGATAGACCGCGTCGACGCCCTTGAGCTGGACCGGCACGCTGTTGGTGCCGCGGATCGCGGTCGCCTGCATTCGCACGGTTTCGGACACCGTGCCGAGCCGCGCCATCGCCGCGCGCTCGTCAGGCGTCGCGGCACGCTGCGACGTACCGAACTCGACATCGCCGCCGAGGATCGCGCTACCGCGGGAAGCAAGCTCGGCGTCGATCGACTGCGTCAGGCTGCCGATCGCGGCCAAAGCGCCGACGCCAAGGAACAGGCAGGCGAGCAGCAGCCGCAGCCCGCGAAAGCGAAGATCGAGTTCGCGACGGGCAAGCCGCCACGCCAGCCGCCATTCGCTCACCGCAAGCGATCCGCGGCGATGCGGCCGTCGGCGAGTTCGACGATGCGGTCGCAGCGCGCCGCGAGTACCGGATCGTGGGTGATAATGATCAGCGTGGCACCGGTCGCGGCGCGGCGGTCGAAGAGAAGGTCCATGACAGATGCCCCGGTGGCTGCGTCCAGGTTGCCAGTCGGTTCGTCGCCGAAGACGAGCGCCGGACGTGGGCCGAGTGCGCGGGCGATCGCCACGCGCTGCTGCTCGCCACCGGAAAGCTGCGTGGGGTAGTGGCCGATCCGATGCGAGAGGCCGACCGCCGCGAGTTTGGCTTCCGCTCGATCGAACGCGTCGGGCATCCCGGCCAGTTCCATCGGCACGGCCACGTTCTCGAGCGCGGTCATGGTCGGCAACAGATGGAAGGCCTGCAGGACGATCCCGATGCGTCCACGCCGCGCGCGGGCCAGAGCGTCTTCGTCGAGCTTGCCGAAATCGAGCCCGGCAACTTCGATCCGACCGCTGGTCGCGCGCTCCAGGCCGGAGAGCACCGCCATCAGCGACGACTTGCCAGACCCCGAGGGCCCGAGCAGCGCGACGCTGGTACCTTGGGCGATGTCGAGATCGATGCCCTTGAGGATCGTCGTCGCGGCAGTCGATGCGCCGAGTGTCAGCGTGACATCGCGCGCCGAGATCACCATATCGGCGGAAGCAGGTTCGGACATGGAGACCAATATCTTGGAGAAACGGATGCGACGCTGGCCTCTTTATGGGGGCGGACTAGCGCTTCTCCAAGCGGGGCTGCTGGCCGGCTGCGATCGGACACCAGAGATCCCTGCCCCGCCACCTGCGACGAACGCGGTCTCGCCAGCCGCTGCGACCCCGGCGCCGCAGGGGCCCGAGCGACTGATCCTCGCCTTCGGAGACAGTCTGTACGCCGGCTATGGCCTCGACCGCGGGCAGAGCCTGCCCGATGCCTTGCAGAACCGGTTGCGCAAGGATGGAGTCAACGCGACGATCGTCAATGCCGGCGTCTCGGGCGATACCAGCGCAGCGGGACGACAGCGGTTCGCGTTCGCGCTCGACAATATGAAGCGCAAACCCGACCTCATCCTGTTGGGGCTGGGCGGCAACGATGTTCTTCGCCAGATTTCCCCGACGGAAACGCGCGCCAACATGACGGCGATGATGGACGAGGCGAAACGTCGCGGCATTCCGGTCATGCTGACGGGTATGATGGCGCCACCCAATCTGGGCCCGGATTTTGGGGTGCAGTTCAACGGTATTTGGCCCGATCTTGCCACGCGTTATAATGCGACGCTGTACCCGTTCATCCTCGATGGCGTAATCGGCAAGGCGCAGTTGATGCAGGCCGATCATGTCCATCCCAACCGCAACGGTGTCGACCGGATCGCGGCGCGTGTCGCACCGGTGATAATGACCACTTTGAGAAATACTGAATGATCCCGTGTGCTTGCAGCTCAAGTCTGCGTGACGGTCGCAACACGGCCACGACGCGATACGGCGAAGAGTCCATTCCCCCGTCCGGTTCTGCGACGGACATCACATTGCATTCCCTCTTTCGCCGCGCGCGTGGTTGGTGCAACGCCGGGAGTACAAAGGGGGCGATGCAATGCAATTGAGCGGTTTGATCGCACGGCTTGGTCGACATCTCGACTTGACCGATGCGGAGCGTGACGCGATCACGCGGGCCGAGCGCGGCGAACGGCGCTTGAAGGCCGGCGACATCCTGATGGCGGAAGGTGGCGAGAGCCACGCGCTGTACGTCGTGCGCCAGGGATGGCTGCATTCCTCGACCAAGCTGATCACCGGCGGCCGGCAGATCCTACGGTTCCATTATGCGGGCGACCTGATCGGTACGTCGAGCATGGCCTGGTCGCAGGCGGCGGCGACGCTGACCGCGATCTCGGATTGCTGGGTGATCGAATTGCCTAAGACCGAACTCGGGCTACTGTTCCGCGCGCAACCGCGGATCGCCGGGCTGCTATATGCGATCGCGGCGGCCGAGAATGTCGCGATGAGCGACCGGTTGACGACGATCGGCCGGATGGGCGCGAGCGAGCGGCTGTCGACGTTGCTGCTCGACATCATGGCGCGGTTGCGCGTGACGGCGGGCGGGATCGTCGACTCATTCGACCTGCCGCTGACACAGACCGATATCGGCGATGCGCTGGGGCTGACCAAGGTGCATGTGAACCGCACGATCCGCGCGCTGGAGAAGAGCGGCGTGATCGAGCGGACCGGGCGGCGGGTGCGGATCGTCGATGAGGCGGCGCTGGTCGCGGCGACCGGGTTCACCGATCGCTATGGCGAGATCGAGACGGCGTGGTTGCCGCCTGCGGCCTAGGGAAATTCCGATCTCCCCCGCCAGGGGGACATGTCGCCGAAGGTGACGGAGGGTGAGGACATGGAGCAGGCGTTTCGCTTGCCTCCCCCTCCATCAGGCTGACGCCTGCCACCTCCCCCTGGCGGGGGAGGATCGTCAGTGCAGTTTCAGGTGCGGTCGACGACGAACAGCGTGACGCGGTCGTATTTGATGTCGCCGGGGTTGAAGATCGCGTCGGGGACGAACGGACGATCGATGACCTCGATATCCTTCAGACCGGCGAGCTTGAACGTGCCGAGCTTGATCTCCTTGGGCGGCTGACCGTCGCGCTCTAGCGTGATCGCGTCGACGAACACGTCGTCATGCTTGGTGTAGAGGATGTGCGGTGCCAGCGTGCAAACCATCCGGTTATAGGTCGCGGTGATGCACTGGCGCAGCGCGATCGCCTGCAGCAGCAGCGCGTTTGCGTTGGACGGGACGGACTGGTCTGGGGTCGAGGTCATGTTGTGCATCGCAGCATAAGTTAGGGGATCGGTGCCGTTAGGCCCAACGCGCTACATGCGACAAGGCCTAACTTGAAGCATAGCCGGTTTAACCCGCCTGTTCGAGCCGGCCTAGCGCTTCGACCTCGTCGGTGTGGACGTCGAACCCGACCAGACGCGCGGGGCCGAAGCTGGTGGTGAGCGCGGTATCAGTGGCGTCGCGCCCCCGCGCCATCAGGATCCGCCCGATCCGCGGGCGATTGTGGCGCGCGTCGAGTGTGTGCCACGTGCCGCCGAGATACACGTCGAACCATGCGGAAAAGTCCATCGGTGCATCAACCGGCGGGATGCCAATGTCGCCGAGATACCCGGTGCAATAGCGTGCGGGGATGTTCATGCAGCGGCACAGTGTAACGGCGAGATGCGCGAAATCGCGGCAGACGCCCTGGCGTTCTTGATAGACGTCCCACGCAGTCTTAGTCGAGCGCGCGAAATGATAGCCGAACTCGACATGGTTGTGCGTGAAGTCGACGATCGCCTGGACGCGCTGCCAGCCCGCAGGGACGTGGCCGAACAGCGACCACGCGGTCTCCGACAGGCGGTCGGTCTCGCAATAGCGGCTGCCGAGCAGGTAGATCAGGATGTCGTCGGGCAGGTCCTGCACCGCGTGCTGGACGGCGTCGGGGGAGACCGAATCCGGCAGGCCGCTGTCCTCGATCGTGAAGTCGCAGGACAGGGTCAGGCCACCGCTGGGGACCGTGAACCGCGTGCAGACGTTGCCGAACGCGTCGAGATAATCATAGGTCGGCACGTCGGGATCGGCGGCGATCCGGTGCGGGGTCACGAAATCCTTGTTGCGCGACGGATGCACGCTGAGCATCGCCAGCATCGGGGTTTCGACGTCGGTTTCGAAACGAATGTCATAGCCGGCTCGGATCAGCATCGATGTCCCCCTATTCAAGCTGTTAGTGATGTTTGTTGGTTAGCCGCCTCATCCTCGTCGACGGTGATGTCGACCGACACGCTCATGTCGAGGAAGCTGCCCGGAAAGCCGCTCCAGGTGCCGGAGACGGGCACCGCCTGGTAGATGTCGCGCGCGACGGCGACGCGGACGAGCCCGCGGTTGCCGACAATGCCGTTGGTCGGATCGAACTCGACCCAGCCCGAGCCGGGGATATAGACGCGGACCCAGGCATGCGTGTTGCCGCCGCCGGTGCGATGTTCCCGACGTGTCGGATTGTAGACATAACCCGATACGAACCGCGCCGCGAAGCCGAGCGCGCGGACCGCCTCGATCATCAGCATCGCATAATCGCGGCAGGTGCCCTTGCGTTTGGCGAGCGTCTCGATCGGCGACTGCGTGCCCTTTTCGGGGCGCTGCACATAGGTGAACTCGCGCTTGATCGCTGCGGTCATCTCAGAGAGCATGGTGAGCGTATCGGTCTGCCCGCCCGGCGCGACGAACCGCCGCGCCCAGCTGTCGATCTCGCGCAACGGATCGTGATGCTGGCGCTCGATCGAGCGGAGCAGGTCGGGCATCTCCTCCGACGAATAGGTGAACGGATAGAAGCGCGCGTAACGTTCGATATCGACGTTCTGAAGTTCGGCGGGAGTGTGATCGAGCCGGACGCGACTGTCGATCACGAGGTCCTTGGCGCGCTTGTCGAAGGTAGCGATCGCGACCGCATTGCCGAACACGTCGTGCAGCCAGCGGACGTCGGAGGGCTCCGGCGTGATCGTCAGCTGCGTGTCGATCAGGTGCTGGTCGTAGCTTTCGCGCGGCCGGACCATGATCCTGTGCTCGCCGAACGCAACCGGTTGGCGATACGAGTATTTGGTTACATGAGAGAGCGTTAGAGATGGCATCGAGGATCCACGTCGCATGAACAGCACTGCCAGCCAAACGCTGCTTGGGACCGAAGATGCCGCACCGGTCAGGGTAATCAACCCCGAAGGTGCGTCATCGTTCCTGCTGATCGGCGATCATGCGGGAAATGCCGTGCCCAAGGCGTTGGCGTCGCTGGGCCTGAGCGATGCTGAGCTGTCGCGGCATATCGGCTGGGACATCGGGATCGGCGAACTGGGCGCGCTGCTCGCGGAGAAGCTCGACGCGGTGTTCGTCCGCCAGACCTATTCGCGGCTCGTGATCGACTGCAACCGGAGCCCGAGCCAGCCCGATCTGATCGCCGAGGTCAGCGACGGGACGGTGATTCCGGCGAACGCCGGGCTCGGCGAGACCAACCGCGCGGCGCGGTTCGCCGAGATCCACACGCCGTATCAGGCGGCGATCGCGGCGGAGATCGCGCGGCGCGATGCGGCGGGGATGGCGACGGTGCTGGTCGCGCTGCACAGCTTCACACCGGCGATGAAGGGCGCGTTGCGGGATCAGGCGCGGCCCTGGCATATCGGCATCCTGCACGACGGCGGCAACACCGCGTTCGCGCATGCACTGCTCGACGTGTTGCGCGACGAGGCGGATCTGGTGGTGGGCGACAACGAACCGTACCGGATGGACCTGATCGACTATACCATCCCGCGTCATGCGTATCCGCAGCGGCGGCTGTATGCGGAGATCGAGGTTCGGCAGGATCTGCTGGGGTCGAGCGAGGGATGTGCGGCGTGGGCCAAGCGGCTGGCCCGGGTGCTGCCGGTGGCGCAGGCGCTGGTCTGACCGAGTGACCCGTCTCGCTGCGCAGGTCTTGATCTGTGTTGCATTGCGGTAACAGCGCGGTGACCAAATGCGTACATGGCAAGATTGTCACTTGATATGATGTATCATCAAATTTACCCAACGAGTCGTACAGGGACGATACCCCGACGACGACAAGGGAATTTCATGAAGACGATGCTGTTCGGCGCCACCGCCCTGGCTGCGCTCCTCGCCCCTCAGGCTCACGCCCAGACGGTCGCCACGGATACCACGACCCCCGCCCCTACTCCGGCATCGGTCGGCTCGACCAACCAGCGCGACATCATCGTCACTGCGCCGCTCCAGACCAGCGAGCGCGACGTGTTGCAGGGTACGACGGTGCTGACCGGCCAGGAACTCACGCGCCAATTGCGTCCGTCGCTCGGCGAGACGCTCGCACGCCAGCCCGGCGTGTCCGCGTCGTCGTTCGGGCCGAGCGCCTCGCGTCCGATCCTGCGCGGTTTCCAGGGTGACCGTATCCGCGTGCTGACCGACGGGATCGGCTCGATCGACGTGTCGAACACATCGGTCGACCACGCGGTCATCATCGACCCGCTGCTCGCCGAGCGTATCGAAATCCTGCGCGGGCCCAGCGCGCTGCTCTACGGCACGTCGGCGGTTGGTGGCGTCGTCAACGTCATCGACACACGCATCCCGCGGTCGGTGCCCGAGAACGGCTACCGGTTGAACGGGATCGCCAATTATGGCTCGGCGGCGAACGAGCGGTCGGGCGGCATGGCCGGCGACGTCGCGGTCGGCCAGCATCTCGTGCTGCATGCGGATGGCTCGTACCTCAAGTCGGGCGACCTGCGCACCGGCGGATACATCCTCTCGCGCGACGCCCGCGCCCAGGCGCTGGCAACCGCCGCCCTGCCGGTTGACCCGAATGAGGCCGATCCGATCGACTATGCCGCATCGGCGCAGTTGAAGGGCAAGCTTCCCAATACGCAGGCCGAGACCTGGACGGCGGGCGCTGGCGCATCGATCATCACCGACAATGGCAGCCTCGGCGTGTCGTACAGCCATTACGACAGCCTGTACGGCGTGCCCATCCGCTACGCCACGCAAGCCGGCCAAGAGCAGGAGGCACCGCGTCTCGACGTCGTCCAGAACCGCGTCGACCTGCGCGGCGAGATCGACACCGGCGGCGACGTGTTTTCGAAGATCCGTGTGCGCGTCGGCCAGGCGAGCTATCGTCACTTCGAGCTTGAAGAAGACAATTCGGTCGGCACCGCGTTCTACAACAAGGGCCTCGAAGGGCGCCTCGAAGTCGTCCAGGCTAACCGCGGCGGCTGGCAGGGCGCGTCGGGCGTGCAGTTCTACAACCGGATCTTCAACGTGGTCGGCGACGAGGCCTTCCTGCCGAAGAACGAGACCAACCAGACCGGTCTATTCACGCTCCAGCAGTATGAATCGGGCAAGTTCCACGCCGAGGGTGGCGTGCGCTACGAGATCACCGATCTCGCCGCGCGGACGCCCGAGGACGATCTGCGCTTCTTCCGCGGCAGCCAGAGCTATCATTCGGTATCGGGGTCGCTCGGTGCGTCCTATGCGCTGACCGACAGCATCCGCGTCGGGCTGAACGGATCGCGGACCGAGCGTGCGCCGTCGGCCGAGGAGTTGTTCGCGAACGGCGCGCATGCCGGCACGCAGGCGTATGAACTCGGCAATCCCGACTTCAAGCTGGAAAAGTCCTGGGGCCTCGAAGGCACGCTGCACGCGCACGGCGACGGCTTCAGCTTCGACGCGTCGGCCTATTACAACTGGTTCTCGAACTATATCTCGGAGAATCAGGTCGCGGCGTCGGTGTGCCAGGCGGCGGCCAATCCGTCGGGCCGCGTGGTCGACCTGCCCTGCTTCCAGTATCAGCAGGCCGACGCCCGCTATTACGGGTTCGAGGCGGATGCTTCGGTGAAGGTGGCGCAGATCGGCGGCTATGCGGTCAACGCCGACGTGCTGGGCGATTACGTGCATGCCAACATCGTCGACCAGGGCCCCGTCCCGCGCATTCCGCCGATGCGTGTGCTCGGCGGGATCGAGGCACAGGGCGACCGGCTGAACGGCCGAGTCGAGGTCGAGCACGTGTTCGACCAGAACCGCATCGCCGCGTTCGAGACGAAGACCAACGACTATACCATGGTCAACGCCTCGATCGGCCTCAGTCCGTTCGGCAAGGATTCGAAGACGACGCTGGTGCTGAGCGCGAACAATTTGTTCGACGTAAATGCACGGCGCGCGACTAGCTTCCTGAAGGACTTCGCACCGCTCGCCGGCCGTGATTTCCGCGCGACGTTGCGCTTCGGGCTGTGAGGCGACTGGGGCCGGCGCGATGCGCTGGCCCCTAGTCGTCTATCCGTTCGAGCCCTTCGGCATAGACGCGCTGTCGGGCCGCATAGGCTGCGGCCGACGTCCTAAGGCCGGCAATCGCTTCGGGCGGCAAGTCCCGCACCGCCTTGGCCGGCGCTCCGACGATCAGGCTCCCGGCCGGAAACACCTTCCCCTCGGTCACCAGCGCATTCGCGCCGATTAGGCAATCGTCACCGATCACCGCATTGTTGAGGACCGTCGCCCCCATCCCGACCAGCACGTTGTCGCCGATCGTGCAGCCGTGGAGGATCGCGTGATGGCCGATCGTGCAGCCTTCGCCGACGGTCAGCGGCGCGCCGGGATCGGAGTGCAGCATCGCGCCTTCCTGGATGTTGGTCTGCGCACCGACGAGGATCGGCGTGTTGTCGGCACGGATCACCGCACCGAACCAGACGCTTGCCCCCTCCCCCAGCCGTGCGTCGCCGATCACATCGGCGGACGGCGCGACCCAGACGTCGTCGGCCAGCGTCGGGCGTTTACCCTCGATCGCGTAGAGTGGCATCAGGCGGCATCCCTTTCCTTTGCCCGCGCGCGAAAGGCGTGGAGCAGCGGCTCGGTATAGCCACTAGGCTGCGTCAGGCCATCGAACACCAGCGCGCGGGCGGCCTGGAACGCGAGGCTCTCGTCCTCATGCCCCGCCATCGGCCGGTACAGCGGATCGCCTGCATTCTGCGCATCGACCTTCGCCGCCATCCGTCGCAGTGCCGCATCCGCCTCGTCGGGCGTGGCGATGCCGTGGAGCAGCCAGTTCGCCATGTGCTGCGAACTGATCCGCAGCGTCGCGCGGTCCTCCATCAGGCCGATGTCGTGGATGTCGGGCACTTTCGAGCAGCCGACGCCCTGGTCGACCCAGCGCACGACATAGCCAAGGATCCCCTGCGCGTTGTTCTCCAGTTCCTCGCGGACCTCGTCCGGCTGCCAGTTGTGCCAGGTCGCGACGGGGATCGTCAGCAGCGCATCGAGCGACGCGATCGGCTCGGCCTTGCGCTCCGCCTGCCGCGCGAACACGTCGACGCGGTGGTAATGCGTCGCGTGTAGCGTCGCGGCGGTCGGCGACGGCACCCAGGCAGTGTTCGCGCCGGTCATCGGATGCGCGATCTTCTGCTCGAGCATGTCCGCCATCCGGTCCGGCGCGGCCCACATGCCCTTGCCGATCTGCGCCTTGCCGCTGAGCCCGCAGGCGAGCCCGATCTGGACGTTGCGATCCTCATACGCCTTGATCCACGACGAGGCCTTCATGTCGCCCTTGCGGATCATCGGACCGGCGCGCATCGAGGTGTGCATCTCGTCCCCGGTGCGATCGAGGAAGCCGGTGTTGATGAATACGACCCGGTCCTTCACCGCGGCGATGCACGCGGCGAGATTGGCGGACGTGCGGCGTTCCTCGTCCATCACGCCGACCTTGATGGTGTGGCGGGCCAGCCCGAGCAGGTCCTCGATCGCATCGAACAGCCGGTTGGTGAAGGCGGCTTCGTCGGGGCCGTGCATCTTCGGCTTGACGATGTAGATCGAGCCCGCCCGACTGTTGCGGATCGCGCCGGTGGTCTTCAGATCGTGGAGCGCGATCAACGACGTGACGATGCCGTCGAGGATGCCTTCGGGTACTTCATTGCCGTCAGCGAGCAGGATTGCAGGCGTGGTCATCAGGTGGCCGACGTTGCGTACGAACATCAGGCTGCGGCCGGGGAGCGTGAATGCGCTGCCGTCAGGCGCGGTGTATCGGCGATCCGGTTCGAGCGTGCGCGTGACTATGTGCCCGCCCTTGTCGAAGCTGGCGGTCAGGTCGCCCTTCATCAGCCCGAGCCAATTGGCGTAAGCGGCGACCTTGTCCTCGGCATCGACCGCGGCGATCGAGTCCTCTAGATCGGCGATCGTGCTGAGCGCGGATTCGAGCACGACGTCAGCGAGGTTCGCAGGGTCATCACGACCGATCGGGTGCTGAGGGTCGATGACTAGTTCGATGTGCAGGCCGTTGTGACGCAACAGGATGTTGTCGCCCGCATGGCCAACGAGCTGGCTCTGATCGGCGAGTTCAGGCGTACCACCCGTCCAGTCGGTCCACGATCCGCTCGCCAACGGCACCGCATCGTCAAGGAACGCCTTCGCCCATGCGATCACCTGCGCACCTCGGGCGGCGTCATATCCCTTGCCCGATGCCGCTCCGGGAATGGCGTCGGTGCCGTAGAGTGCATCGTACAGGCTCCCCCACCGCGCGTTCGCCGCGTTCAGCAGGAAGCGCGCGTTGAGGATCGGCACCACCAACTGCGCGCCGGCGAGCGACGCGACCTCCGCATCGACGTTGGTCGGCGCAACCGCGAACGGCGCAGGCTCGTCGACCAGATAGCCGATCGCGCGCAAGAACGCCTGATACTCTGCCTGGTCGATCGGCTTGCCGGCGCGGGCTTCGTGCCACGCGTCGATCTTAGCCTGAAGGTCATCGCGGACAGCGAGCAACGCGGCGTTCTCCGGCGCGAACCGGGCGTAGATATCGGACACGCCTTGCCAGAACGCGGCAGCATCGAGACCCGTCCCCGGCAACGCCTGTGTCTCGATGAAGTCCACGAGCGATGCGGCGATCTTCAGACCTGCCTTTTCGATCATCTCGGCCATGTTGCTCTCCTATGCTCTGGCGACACGATAGACGCCCGCCACCTTCTCCACTAGACGCTATAAACCGAAAGCTGTTGATCGCCTGGAGAACGAATGGATCCCGACATCGTCCTCTTCGCCGAGGTCGTCCGCACGGCCAGCCTAAGTGCGGCGGGGCGATCGCTCGGCATCTCGCCCGCGATGGTGTCGAAACGGATCGCGCGGCTGGAAGCGCGGCTGGGCGTGCGGTTGCTCAACCGGACAACACGGCGGCTGGAGCTAACCGCGCGGGGCGCGGCGTATCACCGCGACATGGTGGAAATCCTCGCCGCGATCCGCGACGCCGAGGCGCGCGTGTCGGACCGCGCCGAGACGCCGGCGGGGCCATTGCGGGTCAGCGCGCCGACCTCGTTCGGGCGTCTGCACATCGCGCCACACCTGAAGCCGTTCCTCGACGCGCACCCTGCGATCGAACTCGACCTCGACCTGTCCGACGGTTTTGCCGACGTCATCGGCGACCGGCTCGACCTCGCGATCCGGATCGCGCCTGCCATACCGCCGAGCCTGACCGGCCATCGCCTCGCTGACAGCCGTCGCGTCCTCTGTGCCGCACCGAGCTACAGTGCACCGCACGACGCGGCCGATCTTACGGAACACCGCCTGCTCGCCGCGAAAGGCCAGATGCCGTGGCGCCTGGCCGGACCCGACGGCGACGTCACGATCGATCGCCCGAGCTATGTTGCGACGAACTCCAGCGAAGTCGTCCGCGAACTCACGCTAGCGGGCGTCGGCATCGCGCTGCGGTCGCTATGGGACGTCAGCGCGGATCTCACGAGCGGCCGACTCGTTCGCGTCCTGCCAGAACTGGCCGGATCGGCGGACGTCGGGATCTACGCGGTGCATGCACGGGGTCCCGTATCGGCGGGCACCACCGCGCTGCTCGATTATCTGCGCGGTCTCTGGTCGCCAATGCCGCCGTGGGAGTCCTGAACGAGGTCGATCGTCACCGCATCGATCCGTCTCAGCATCGCCACGAACTGCTCCACCTCTGCGCCTGAGAACCCGGCGAAGATGCGCTGCTCCAGATCGAGCGCCTTCGGTGCGACAGACGCATAGAGCGTGTGACCGTCATCGGTCAGCCTCAGCAGGTGCGAGCGGCGATCCTCCGGGTTCGCATGCCGCTGCATCAGCCCGCGTTCGACCAGCGCGATCGCCGCGCGGCTGACCGTAACCTTGTCCATCCGGGTCTGCTGGCCGACCTGCTGCTGCGTGATGCCGTCCGCTTCGGCGACCACCGCCACCAGCCGCCACTCCGGGATCGTCAGCCCGAACAGCGCCTCGTACGTATCCGCCACCGCCTCGCTGACGAGGTTCGAAGTGATCGACAGGCGATACGGGATGAAATCGTCCAGAACGAGTGTACGGTGAGCCATGTGGAAATCGTAACGATTGACACCAGTTGTTCAACCCGCCAGATTGGTAACAACGGATACCAACTGTCAGGATGTGATCATGGACCATATGGACGTAAACCCGATGGGTCTCGACGGGTTCGAGTTCGCCGAATTCACCTCGCCCGATCCCGACCGGATGGCCGCGCAACTCGAGCAATTCGGCTTCGTCGCCGCCTCGACCCACCCGACCAAGGCCGTCACGCGCTACAAGCAGGGCCGCATCAACCTGCTGCTCAACCGCGAAGACGGCGGCCATGCGGCGGCATTCCGTGCGGATCACGGCCCGTCGGCGAGCGGTATGGCGTTCCGCGTCCATGACGCCAAGGCGGCGTTCGACGCGGCGCTCGCACGCGGCGCCAAGGCGGCCGATGCCAGCATGGGCGCGCTCGGCGAGGGCAGCTACGTGCTCGAAGGGATCGGCGGTTCGCTGCTGTATCTGGTCGACAAGCACGGCGCGGCCGGCAGCCTGTACGATGACTGGAATGCGGTTCCGGGCGCGGCCGAAGCGGAAGCCGAGAACAACGTCGGCCTCGATCTGCTCGACCACCTCACGCACAATGTGAAGCGTGGCCAGATGCGGACCTGGGCGGAGTTCTACGGCCAGATCTTCGGCTTCGAGGAGCAGAAGTATTTCGACATCAAGGGCAAGGCGACCGGCCTGTTCAGCCAGGCGATGATCGCCCCCGACCGTGCGATCCGCATCCCGCTCAACGAGAGTCAGGACGACAAGAGCCAGATCGAGGAATTCATCAAGGATTACAACGGCGAGGGCATCCAGCATCTGGCGCTGACCACCGACGATATCTTCGAGACGGTCGAGAAGCTGCGCGCCCGCGGCGTCAAGCTGCAGGACACGATCGAGACCTATTACGAACTGGTCGACAAGCGTGTCCCGAACCACGGCCACGATCTCGAACGCCTGCGCCGCAACCGCATCCTGATCGACGGTAGCGTCGGCGAAGAGGGGCTGCTGCTCCAGATCTTCACCGAGAACATGTTCGGGCCGATCTTCTTCGAGATCATCCAGCGCAAGGGCAATGAAGGCTTCGGCAACGGCAATTTCCAGGCTTTGTACGAAAGCATCGAGCTCGACCAGATCCGTCGCGGGGTCATAACGGTCGACGCGTAAGTTCTAAGCCCTCTCCCTCGGGGAGAGGAGTAGAAAGAGTTTGAACGGCCGGCGGTTCGGGCGTTGATCGGAACAGGTGACGGAGAGGAAGCCATGACAATCCACCAGCCGGCCAATGCCGCAGGCGAGACCGCCGGCCAGACCAAGTACCAGCCCGGCTTCGGCAACCACGTATCGACCGAGGCGATCCCCGGCGCGCTCCCGATCGGCCGCAATTCCCCACAGCGCCCCGCGTTCGGCCTCTATACCGAACAACTCTCCGGTACCGCCTTCACCGCGCCACGCCACGAAAACCGCCGTAGTTGGCTCTACCGGATGCGCCCGACCGCTGAGCATCCGCCGTTCGAGCGCTATACCGGCGCCAAGCGGTTCGCGCCCGGCACCACCGACGCGCCGCTAGCACCCAACCGCCTGCGCTGGGACCCGATCGAGGTGCCCGGCCCCGGCACTGATTTGATCGACGGCATGACGACGATGCTCGCCAACCGCGATCCCGCCGATCTGGAAGGCGTCGCACTCCACGTCTACGCCGCGAACACCGACATGACCGACCGCGTGTTTATGGATGCGGACGGCGAGCTGCTGTTCGTGCCGCAGGCCGGACGACTGCAGTTGCTGACCGAACTCGGCCGGATCGACATCGCGCCGGGCCAAATCGCGCTCGTGCCCCGCGGCGTCCGCTTCCGCGCCGAACTCCCCGATGGCGAAGCGCGCGGGTATGTCGCGGAGAACCACGGCGGGCTGTTCCGCCTGCCCGATCTCGGCCCGATCGGTGCCAACGGCCTCGCCAACCCGCGCGATTTCGAGACGCCGGTCGCGTGGTTCGAGGACCGCGACGAGCCGGTCGAGGTCGTCCAGAAGTTCATGGGATCGCTATGGACTACGACGCTCGATCACTCGCCGCTCGACGTCGTCGCATGGCACGGCAACCTCGCGCCCTGGCGGTACGATCTGTCGCGATTCAACACGATCAATACGGTCAGCTTCGACCATCCCGATCCGTCGATCTTCACGCTGTTGACCTCGCCGAGCGACGTGCCCGGCCGCGCGAACGCCGATTTCGTGATCTTCCCGCCGCGCTGGATGGTCGCCGAGGGGACGTTCCGCCCACCCTGGTTCCACCGCAACGTCATGTCGGAGGCAATGGGTCTGATCACCGGCGCGTATGATGCAAAGGCCGAGGGGTTCGCGCCGGGCGGCATTTCGCTGCACAATCTGATGTCGGGCCACGGACCGGATCTGGCGAGCTGGCTAGGTGCGAGCGCGGCCGACCTGAAACCGTACAAGATCGACGGGACGATGGCGTTCATGCTGGAGAGCTGCTGGCCGTACAAGCCGACCGCCTATGCGCTCGAGCATTCGCAACTCGATTATGATGCGGTCTGGTCGGATTTCCCCAAGGCGATCCTGCCGAAGTGAGCCTGACGCTGCACGGCTACTGGCGCTCGACCACCGCCTACCGCGTCCGCATCGCGCTTGCCCTGAAGGGCGTGGCGTATGCGCAGGTCACGCACGACCTTCGCAAAGCCGCGCAACTCGAGGCGAGGTATCGCACGCTCAATCCGCAGGGGCTCGTGCCGGCGCTGGAGACCGAAGACGCCGTCCTGACGCAGAGTCCCGCGATTCTCGAATGGATCGACGAGACCTATCCCGATCCACCGCTGCTCCCCGTTGGCGCCAACGACCGAGCGATTGTCCGTTCGATGGCCGCAACGATCGCCTGCGACATCCACCCGGTGAACAACCTCCGAATCCTCGACGCCTTGCGCACCGAGTTCGGCGCGGACGAGGTGGCGGTGAACCGCTGGATCGCACGCTGGATCGGCGACGGTTTCGCCGCGCTCGAGACGCAGATCGCGCGGCATGGCGACGTCTTCGCGTTCGGCGCGACACCGACGATCACCGATTGTCATCTCGTGCCGCAAGTCTATTCGGCCGAACGGTTCGCGGTCGATCTATCGCCATACCCTCGCCTGAAGGCCGCAGCCGACAAAGCCCGCGCGCTCCCCGCCTTCGCCGCTGCTCACCCCGACCGGCAGCCGGACGCCGACCCCGCATGAGCGACGGCGAACGACTGACCGCGACGCCGGGCGGGATCAATCTCGCGCCGCTCGACGCGATCGTGGACGGCAAGGCGCGGAACTTCGTGCTCCAGATGCGCGCCGGCCGCTTCCACGGATTCGTCGTACGCAAGGGGGGCTCCGTGTTCGGCTATGTCGATCGCTGTCCGCACATGGGCCTGCCGCTCGCACAAGTGCTCGACGACTATCTCACCCCGCGCGGCGACCTGATCGCGTGCAGTTGGCACTCCGCGCTGTTCGAGATCGACAGCGGCGCCTGTGTCGGCGGACCGTGCGGGGGAACGCGGCTGACGCCGTGGCCGGTCGCGGTGATCGACGGGATGATCGTCACCGCAGGCTGACGCGGCGGGCGACTTGCGCTAAGGGAGCGCACCTCCTCCCCTGCACGATGAACCGATGACCGAAACCCTGCCCATCCGCGTCGTGGCGCTGTACCGCTTCACGCCGTTCGCCGACATTGCCGCAATCCAGCCGCCGCTTGCGCTGGTGTGCTGTTCCAACGGCGTGAAGGGGACGCTGCTGCTTGCCGCCGAGGGAATCAACGGGACGATCGCCGGGTCCGAAGAGGGAATCGATGCGGTGCTCGCGCATATCCGCGCGCTGCCGGGATGTGCCGACCTCGACGTCAAGGAATCTCGCGCGGAAACGATGCCGTTTCACCGGATGAAGGTTCGGCTGAAGCGCGAGATCGTGACGATGGGCGAGCCTGCGATCGATCCGCTGGAGGGCGTCGGCCATTATGTCGAGCCGCAGGACTGGAACGCGCTGATCGCCGAGCCCGGGACGATCGTGATCGATACGCGCAACGACTATGAGGTCGCGGTCGGAACGTTTGCCGGCGCGGTCGATCCGCAGACGCGGACGTTCCGGGACTTTCCGGCGTGGTTTCGCGAGCACCGCGACGAACTGGTCGGGGACGGCCCGCCGCCGAAGATCGCGATGTTCTGCACCGGGGGGATACGGTGCGAGAAGTCGACTGCGTTCCTTAAGGCCGAGGGGCTGGACGAGGTGTATCACCTCAAGGGCGGCATTCTGAAGTATCTGGAGACCGTGCCCGCGGCAGAGAGCCTTTGGGAGGGGGAGTGTTTCGTGTTCGATCAGCGGGTTGCGGTCGGACATGGGCTTGCGTTGGGAAGTCATGTGCTGTGCCATGCGTGCCGGATGCCGGTGAGCGTGGCGGATCGCGCGTCGCCACTTTTTGTCGAGGGGGTGAGTTGCCCGGCGTGTCATGATGCGCGGGATGAGGCTCAGCGGGCGGGGTATGCGGAGCGCGAGCGGCAGGTACGGCTGGCTGAGGCTCGGGGCGAGACGCATGTCGGGGCGGTGTTGCCTAAGACTCATGCCGGTGCCGAGCTAGAGGCTGACGACTGACAGAAGCTTGTTCACCCGCGAAGGCGGGTGCCCAGACTGGCACCCGCCTTCGCGGGTGAACAATTTGGGATAGCTAACCGGTCGTTGCGAAGCGGTGGGCCAAAGCCGTGTTCCCCTGCGACATTGCCAGCGAATGCACGCTGTTCCCTGCCGCATCGACGATCGTCGGGTCCGCACCATGCTCTAGCAACAAGTCGATGATCGCCGTCTTGTTCACCAGCGCTGCCATCATCAATGCGGTCTGGCCGACGCCATTCCGTCGGTTCACATCGGCGCCTGCTTCGAGCAAAATCTGTGCAATCTCGGTATAGCCCTTGAAGCAGACGCCCATCAGCGCGGTGTTGCCGCGAGCATCCGCCGCGCCATCGACCTGCGCACCGGCCGCGAGAAGCGCCGCTGTGGCAAGCGCCTGGCCATTGTAGCTGGCGATCACCAACGGCGTGTAGCCTTTCGCATCGGTCACCTCGATATCGACGCCCGCCTGCAACAACGCCGGGATCATCTCGTCCCGCCCCGTCCGTGCGGCATCGAACATCAGTTCGACCAGCCGTTCCATCGGCGGCAGTGGCGGCAGGTCACGCGCGTCAGTCATCATTCGCCTCGATGATATGCGGCACGAACCGCGCGAGATTGCGCGTCACGACCGTGTCATCCTCCCGAACGCCGATCCCCGCGGCTTCGTTGCCGACCATCCACGCGCCGATCACCGGATGGCGGCCGTCGAATGTCGGCGGTGGTGCATAGGCCTGGCGGATCGCGCCCTCGGCACCATAGCCCTGGTCGAGCACAGTGTGGCCGCTCTCGCCGATCACCTCGACGTTCGCGCCCTCGCGCGAGAACAGCGGCTTACGCACATATTTAGGCCCAAGGATCTTCGCCGCGGGATCGTCGTCGAAAAACGCGGGCAGCAGGTTCGGATGCTCGGGATGCCGTTCCCACAGCAACGGCAGGATGCCCTTGTTCGACAGGATCGACTTCCACGCCGGCTCGATCCAGCGCACGTCGGCGCGCGACAGGTTCGGCGCATAGGGCTCGCGGAGCATGAACTCCCAAGGATACAGTTTGAACGCCGCCTGCACCTCGAAGCCATCGGTGTCGATGAAGCGGCCGTCGGCTGCGAGGCCGATATCCTTCATCTCGACGAACTTCGGCTCGATCCCGACCTGCGACGCAAGATCCTCGAAGAACCGTACCGTCTGGCGATCCTCGATGGCACTCGCATCCGCTGCGAAGTGCACAAATCCGCCGCTCGGGAACAGCGCACGGAACCGCTCGCGCAGCTTGTCGAACAGGCTGTTGAACTGGTCTGTGCCTGCCGGCAACGCACCGCTCGCCAGCAGGTCCTCAAGCCACATCCACTGGAACGTCGCACATTCGAACACCGACGTCGGCGTATCGGCGTTATACTCGTAGAGCTTGGCCGGCCCGGTCCCGTCATAGGCGAAGTCGAACCGGCCGTAGAGCGACGGGTGACGCGTTCGCCACGTCTCGGCGACGTAGTTCCACTGCTCGCGCGGGATCGCGAGGCGTTCCATCAGTTGCTGATCGCGGACCACCTCGTCGACCAGATCGAGGCACATCGCGTGCAGCTGTTCGGCGGCGGGTTCCAGGTCGTCCTCGATCTCCGCCAGCGTGAAGCTGTAGGCAGCACCCTCGTCCCAATAGGGTTCGCCATCCGTGTCGTGATAGACGAACCCGATCGCGTCGGCCCGTTCGCGCCAGTCGCCGCGCGGGTCGACCGCGATCCGGCGCATCAGGAGTCCGACGTCTTGGAGTCGTCGCGCTGCTCGATCTGCAGCGTTTGGCCGACTTGCGGCGTCTTCGGGGCGGTCAGGCGCGCGAGCACGTCGTCCGCGGATGACTGGCCGGGGCCGATCCCCGCGAGCCGCAGCTTCTCGTCGAGATCGGCGCCGGTGCGACGGTCTTCCAACTCGCCTGCCGCCTTGATCCGTTCGCCGCGGATCGCCTGGCGTTCGCGGATACGCGCGAGGCTGTCCGCCGCGGAGCCGAGCTTGTTGCCCGCGCCCATGCTGCCCGACGCGACCGAGGCCTGCGCCTTCTGGACCGACTCGTTGACCTTCACGACCTCGACCTCGCGGCGGAGCTGCTCGATCTTGCGGTCGGTCTGCGCGACCGCGGTGTGGATCTGCTCCTCGGCGGCGCGCATGTCCTCGACCTGGGGGCTCTTCAGCGCGATATCCTGCTCGAGGTCGGCGATCCGCTGCGCGACCTGGCGCGCGAGATCCATGTTGCCCTTCTCGACCGCGATCCGCGCCGAAGCCTCGTACTTCGCAGCTTGAGCGCGAAAGCTCTCGACTTCGGTTTCGAGGATACGGCGACGCGCGACCAGCCCCGCGAGATCGTCACGCGCCTTGCCTTGCGCCTTGTCCGCATCGCGGATTTCCTGGTCAAGGATGCGCAGCGCGTTCGCATCGACAACCGCGGCGCCGGCTTCGTGCGCGCCGGCACGACCGAGGGTGAAAAGCTTGCTCCAGATGGCCATGCCAGTCTCTCCGTTTGTATCTAAATCAGGCGGCGGGAATCTGCGCGTGGCGCAGGTCGGTGGCCGCATCGATCGCATTCTCGGCAAGCGTGCGCAGTTCGATGATCACGGTATCGAGCGGGCTCGACGTCGCCAGTTCGCCGAACAACTCGTAATAGTCTCGGCCATCGACCGTACCGATCCCGAAGTTCGACAGCGGCACCAGCTTCTGCGACTTCAACAGGAAGGTGTTGAACGCCAGCTGATCCTCCTGCTCGTCGCAGGGCCACAGCAAAGTCGAGCACGCGATCTGCGCCTCGCTGACGTTGACGAACAGTTCGAGGTCGCCGTGATGGTGCATCGTCACCAGCAATACCGGGTCCGCGCCTTCCAGGATCCGTGCGGAAAACTCGCCGGCTTTCGCAGGCTCGGACGTGTCGAGCGCCGCCTTCAGGCTGCGGACGGTCCAGATGTCGGTCAATGCAAGAACTCCCGTGCTTGTCGCTCGCGGAGACACATAGGCTTTTCGCGAGCGCCTGCCACCCTCCCCACTTCGGTCATCCTGACGAAAGTCAGGACCCAGGGTCACGGACGGCGGCGCTGTTGGCTCTGGGTCCTGACTTTCGTCAGGATGACGGGGTTGCGCTTTGCGAGCCGGCCCGCTTTGGCCTAAGAGGCACGCCAACCACACACACGCGAGGATTGCATGTTCGATCGCCTGTTCGGCCGCAAGCCAGCGCTTGACCAGAACGCCCTGCCCGTCGTCCGCAACGTCACGCTGGGGCGGACGGTGACGGTCGATCCACTCGCCTGGCGTCGGTTTGGGTCGGAACTCCTGTTTCCGTTCGACCGCGATACGCTGGTGATCGTCGCGCAGGGGCTGATCGACCTCAACGAGGGCGGCTTCGTCCACCGGTTCTACACCGACGACGACATCATGTTCCAGGCGGTGTCGAACGACCGCGATGGGCAGGACGTCACCGATGTCACGCTGTTCGCGCCGTGGGACAGCAGCTACCCGTCGTCCGCCGCCGAGCGCCCGGCGTGGAAGAGCCGGCTCAAGGCACGCACCTTCACCACCGAGGGACTGCCCGAATACAGCCGCGCATGGTTCGGCCCCGAAGCGAGCGAGCAGGAGCCCGTGACGTTCTGGGAGGAACTGCACGACAATCGCGACGGGATCGTCGATCGCCGGATCTTCCAGACCTGCATGCTGTTCAGCCGCGACCTGCCGGGCGACGACGGCCGCGAATTGCTGCTCGCGATCGACATGGAGACCGAGTCCGGCGACGTCTCGTTCGAGATCATGCTGGGCGTGGCACTGGAACTCGGCGAGTTCAGGGCCTAGCGTCACGCGCAGACGGCTCCGGGGGAAATGCCATGATCGACCAATATAGCTTCGGCGCCAGCGCGCTCGCCTTCCTGATCGCGTTCGTCGCGGCGGGGGCGTTCACGATACTGTTCAAGATCGTCTATCAGGTCGCGACGCCGTATCACGAGAAGTCGCTGATCCGCGAAGGCAATACCGCCGCGGCAATCACGCTCGGCGCGGCGCTGCTCGGCTATGTTCTGCCACTCGCGTCCGCGCTGACGCATACCGTCTCGCTGGTCGAGTTCGCAGTGTGGGCGTTGCTGGCGGGCATCATCCAGATCGTGACGTTCCTGATGGTCCAGCATTTCGTGATGCGCGACTTCAACGACCGGATCGTCCGCGGCGAAATCGCGGCGGCGACCTATATGGCAAGCATCTCGCTGTGCGTCGGCATCCTCAACGCCGCCTGCATGACGAACTGAGGGGCATAGCGATGAAGCGTTCCAGATCGATCGTCCTCACCAGCCTGATCGCAGGCTCGGGCATTTCGCTGACCGCGTGCGACGGCGATGTCGGTGGCAAGCCGGTCGAGGCGCAGAGCTATGCGTCGGTGGCGGAATGCCGCGCGGCGGGCGCGCTGTCCGCGGTCCAGTGCGACACCGCGTTCGAGCAGGCCAAGGCCGATGCGGCGAAGACCGCGCCTCGGTTCGAGGACAAGCAGACCTGCGAGGAGCAATATGGCGCGGCGCAGTGCGAGCCGCGCAACAACGGCAGCGGCGGCAGTTTCTTCACGCCGCTGCTGACCGGCTTCCTCGTCGGCCAGGCGCTCAACGGCGGCTTCGGCAACCGCGGCGCACCGATGTACCGGGATCGTGACGGCAATTATTATGGCGGGGCAGGCGGGCGTATCAACCGCGACTATGTCACGGGCCGGACGCGCGTGGGCTCGGACGCCTTCACACCGACCACGGCAAGAGCCCCTGCCCGCGTTCAGTCGCGCAGTTCGGTGATCTCGCGCGGCGGTTTCGGTGGCGGGTTCGGCGGACGCAGCTTCGGCGGCTGATCCACCTATAGCGAACCGGTCTTCCGATCAGGGGGGAGAGATACGATGCATGTTCCAGCGGGCTTTGCCGTCGTCACGCCGTATATCTTCGTCGACGGCGCCAACGAGTATATCGACTTCCTGACAGCCGCGTTCGGCGCGCGCGAGATTGGCCGGAGCAGCGATCCGACCGGCCGGATCGCGAATTGCCAGATGCTGTTCGACACCTCGGCGATCATGCTAAGCGAAGCTTCCGACCAATTCCCGGCGAGTTCGGTATCGCTGTACCTCTACGTCGCCGATGCGGATGCCGCGATGGCACGGGCGATCGCGGCGGGCGGAGAAAGCATCATGCCGGTCTCCGCCATGCCGTATGGCGACCGACAGGGCGGCATCCGCGATCCGCGCGGGATACTCTGGTGGGTGTCACAACGGATGACCGACGCGCCCTATTTCTAAGCGACTAGGCGGCCCGCGGCACTCGTAGCATTGCCAGCGCTGCAACCCCCATCACGCCGGCGGCAATCAGCATCGCCCAGACCGCGTCGCCCGGGAAGAACGTCCGCACCACCTGTCCCATCACCGACGACACGATCAGCTGCGGCAACACGATGAAGATGTTGAACAACCCCATGTACACGCCAAGCTTCGCCTGCGGCAGCGCGTTGGACAGGATCGCATAGGGCATCGTCAGGATCGACGACCAAGCGATCCCGATCAGCACCATCGATCCGATCAGCAGATACTGGTCGCGCACCACGAGGAACGACGCGAACCCCGCCGCGCCGCAGAGCAGCCCGAGGATATGGGCGTCGCGGCGACCGATCCGCGTCGCCAGTGCCGGCATCACGAACGCCCACAAAGTGGCGACGCCGTTATACACCGCGAACAGCACGCCGACCCAGTTCGCGCCCTCGTTATACGCCGCACTGGTCGTGTCGGTCGTGCCGAACACATGCTGCGTGACGATCGGCGTGGTGTAGATCCACATGATAAACAGCGCCGACCAGGTGAAGAACTGGACGAGTGCTAGCTGCTTCATCGTTTGCGGCATGGTGCCAAGATCGCCGACGATCTGACTGAGAACGTTGGACTCCCTACCCGCCCGCACGAGCGCCGCGCTGACCAGCAACGCAGCGCCAAACGCGATCAGCCCGCCGCCTAGCAGGTAGACCGGCTTGTCGAGCCCGAACCGCGCCACCGCGGCGATGACGATCGCACCGAGCGCGATCCAGACCGGTGCGAGCCTGGCGTTCGACCGTACGACCGTGTCGCGGGGTGCAACCTCACCCTCGTCTTGGAACGCCGCCATCTCCGCCGGCGAATATTCGCTGGTTGTCAGCACGGTCCACAGCACCGCGAAGAACAGGGCTAATGCACCGATGTAGAAGCCGTATTGCACCGAGGGCGGGATACCGCCCGCGGGGGCGGTGTTGGCGACCTGGAACACGTCGGTGAGGATGATCGGCGCGAGGCTCCCGATCACCGCGCCCGCGCCGATGAACCCGGTCTGGAACGCGAACCCCGCGGTCCGCTGGCGGCTGCCGAGCATGTCGCCGACGAACGCGCGAAACGGCTCCATCGCGACGTTGAGCGACCCGTCGAGCATCCACAGCAACACCGCGGCGACCCACAACACCGGCGCGTTCGGCATCGCCAGCAGCGCGATCGTGGCCAGCATCGCGCCCGCCAGGAAATACGGCCGCCGGCGCCCGAGTTTGCCCCAGGTCCGGTCGCTGTAATGCCCGATCACCGGCTGGACGAGCAGCCCGGTCAACGGCGCGGCGATCCACAGGAAGGCGAGATCGTCGACGCTGGTCCCCAGCGACTGGAAGATCCGGCTGACGTTCGCATTCTGCAGCGCGAAGCCGATCTGGATCCCGAAGAACCCGAACGAGATATTCCACAGCCCCCAGAACCCCTGGGCCGGCTTTTCCCTACGTGACAGCATTCAGCGTCCTTCGCCCGACGAGCGCCGGATCACGAGTTGGGTGGGGAGCATCATGCTCTCGACCGGGCGATTGCCGATCCGCGCGAGCAGCATCTCGACGAGCCGTCGCCCGGCGAGACCGCTGTCCTGCGCGATCGTCGTCAGCGGCGGATTGGCGAGGCTGGCGGCGGGGATGTCGTCGAACCCGACGATCGCGACATCGTACGGCACGGCGATCCCCGCCCCTGCCAGCACGCGCATCGCCGCGAGTGCGATCAGATCGCTGGCCGCGACGATCGCGTCGAACTGGACGCCGCGCTGGAGCAGCTCGTGCGTGGCCCTGGTCGCGTCCTCCTCGGTCGAGATCGATTCGACCTGGAGTCGTGGATCGACCGTCAGGCCGTGCTCGCCGAGCGCAGCGACATAGCCGCGATACCGGTCGTGGAACTCGGGATAATGATCGGTCGCACTACCGAGAAACGCGATCCGCTTACGCCCCCGTTCGAGCAGGTGCCGCGCCGCCGCGGTGCCGCCCGCAATATTGTCGCAGCCGATCGTGAGGCCGGGCTGCCCTGGCTGAACCGAGCCCCAGCGAATGAAGTGCGTCCCCTGCGCGACCAGCATCTCGAGCCGCGCGCGATAATCGGCATAATCGCCATAGCCGAGCAGGATCAGCCCGTCGGCGCGGTGGCTGTCCTCGTAATCGGTGTGCCAGTCGCTGGAGAATTGCTGGAACGACACGAGCAGGTCGTAACCGTGCGACGCGCACGCCGCCATCATCGCGCCGAGCATGCCGAGGAAGAACGGATTGACCACCGTCTCGTCGGGCGTCGGATCGCGGAACAGCAGCAGCGCGATCGTCTTTGTCGTGCCGTTGCGGAGGTTGGAGGCGCTGCGATCGACAGTGTAGTTGAGCTGTCGCGCGATCGCCTCGATCCGTTGCCGCGTCGCGAGATTGACGGTCGGACTGCCGCGCAACGCCCGCGAGACCGTTGGTTGCGACACGCCCGCCAGTTGCGCGATGTCGAACGAAGTCGGCTTTCCCGTGAGCTTGCCCATAGGCTTGGCGGCGGCAGTCACGACGATCGGGTCCTCCAGCATCCTCACGGTTCCACACGCGCCTTGCTGGCGGGGTGACCGTGATCGAGCATCACTCGAGAATGCGGGGCGCGTCAACGAACGGCGCGGCAGCACCGTGACAATCGTGCCACAGAATCAAGCCGCTACCGCTACCATGCCGCTGAATACGTATGCGCAGGCTACGCTTGATCCGCCATCTCGACGCCGGGCCGAGATGGCGGTCACGTGATTAGCGACGCGGCGGCATCAATGGTCCACCGATTTCCGTCGCGGCGATGAACGCCGGGCGCGCGCGGAGCCGATCGAGATAGGCCGCGACCTCGGGATGCTCCTTCAGCAAGCCCGTGCTCTCGGCGATCGCGAGCATGTAGCACATCTGGATATCGGCCAGCATGAGCTGTTCACCCATCAGATACGGGCCATCGCCGACGCCTGCAGCGATATAGTCGAGCGTCTTGGTGACTTCGGGGCCGGTGAACTTGGTCAGGCCTTCGGGCAGTCCGCCCATCCGTTTGCCGAACATCGTCATCATGATCGGCAGCGCGGCCGAGCTTTCGACATATTGCAGCCACTCGTCGTGGATCGCGGCGGCATCGCTGTCGACCGGCGGCGAAAAGCGGCGGTCGCTGTAGCGTTCGTCGATGTATGACAGGATCGGCGCGCTTTCGGCGAGTGTCAGTGCGTCGTCGACGAGGACCGGCGCTTTGCCGAGCGGATGGATTGCCTTCAGCTCGGGCGGCGCGCGGAAGTTCTCGTCACGCTCGTATTTGACGAGGTCGTATTCGATGCCGAGTTCCTCGAGCAGCCAGAGGACGCGGATCGAACGCGAGTAGTTGAGGTGGTGGAGGGTTAACATGAGCGTCCTTCGTCAGGGAATGTGCTGCACTGCGGAACGGCTGGGCGGCGTCGAAGGTTTCGTCAAGCGTGGCTCCGGAATTCTCCGGCAACGGAGAGACTTATGACGAAGCTGACCTGCGACGTGGCGATCATCGGTGCCGGAACCGCTGGCCTCGCCGCCGAGAGGAGCGCGCGTCGCAACGGTGCGAAGACGCTGCTGATCGACGAGGGCTTTGGCGGTACGACCTGTGCGAGCGTGGGATGTATGCCCTCCAAGCTGTTGATCGCGGCGGGGAATGCGATGCATGCGGTCGAGCATGCTTCGGTGTTCGGGATCGAGGCGTCGGGTAGGGTGGATGGCGTCGCGGTAATGACGCGGGTTCGCGAGGAACGCGACGCGTTCGTCGCCGGGGTCGAGGCTTCAATCGACAAACTGCCCGACGACGTGAAGATCGAGGCGCGTGCGAAATTCGCCGGCGCGACGGTCCTGTCGCTCAGCGATGGTCGCGAGGTTCATGCAAAGGCGGTGGTGATCGCGACCGGATCGAGCCCGATGATCCCCGCAATGTTCGACGCGGTGCGCGACCGGGTTCTGACCAACGAAAGCATCTTCGAACTGAACGATCTGCCCAAGTCGCTCGGTGTGGTCGGTGCGGGTGCGTTGGGGCTCGAACTGGCGCAGGCGATGGCGCGGCTCGGCGTCGAGACGATGGTGTTCGATACGGGTGACACGATCGGCGGGCTGAAGGACCACCATGTCGGTGAAGCCTATCACGCGATCCTGTCGCGCGAGATGCCGATCCTGCTCGGTGTCGAGCTCGAGGTGACGCCCGAGGATGATGGCGTCATGCTGTCGTGGAGTGGGCCGGCTTCCGGCAAGCAGCGCTTCGATTATCTGCTGGTCGCGACCGGGCGACCGCCGCGCCTCAAGGGCATCGGGCTCGAGACGACCGGCCTCACGCTCGATGACCACGGCATGCCGGACTATGATTGCGAGACGATGCAGTGTGGCACCGCGCCGATCTTCATCGCGGGCGATGCCGATCATGATCGCGCGGTGTTGCACGAGGCTTCTGCTGAGGGGACGATCGCCGGGCGCAACGCCGCCAGCTATCCCGAGGTGACGCCGGGCAAGCGGACCGTGCCGTTCGCGATCACCTTCACGCACCCCAACGTCGCGGTGATCGGCAAGATCGCCAAGGACGACGATGCGGACAGCGTGATCGGCACCGCGTCGTATGACGATCAGGGCCGGGCGAAGGTCGAGGCATGCAATGCCGGGCTGGTGCGGTTCTATGCTGAGCGCCGAGATGGCCGGTTGACCGGTGCGACGATGGCGGGGCCGGCGGTCGAGCATAGCGCGCACCTGATCGCGTGGGCGATCCAGAGCGGCTGGACCGCGACCGAGGTGCTGGATCTGCCCTTCTATCATCCGACGTTCGAGGAGGGGATGAAAGGCGCGCTCCGCTCGATCTGCAGCGAGGTACATGCGCCGACTCCGCCGGATCGCGATGACGGGTTTACGCCCGGGACTTGAAGCTCCGCACGATCGATCCTCCCCTTCCGTCACCTCCGGTGCCACCTCCCCCTGGCGGGGGAGGATCGTTAGATCAGCGCTACTCCTCCAGATCGAGATACGCGACGACGTCGTTTTCCGTCGCCAAGTACAGCCCCGCCTGGACGTCTTCCTCCTGCTGCGCGGCGATCGCCAGCGCCTCGCCCAGCGGCCCATAGAACAGCGTCGTCGCCGCCCCGCCCTCGCCGCTGTCGTCCAGATGATACAGCCGCACCGACACGCTCGAAGAAATCGTCCGCATTACAATACCCTACCCGAAGCTTCATGATCGAGAATTCACGGAACCAAATGCGAAGCAGCGCAACTTTGCAGCGCTTCACCCGTTAGGCCAACATATACAGGGGTTTATATGCATCAGGATGAAGGTTTTCCGGTGTCGCGCCGTGGCGTGATCGCCGGCGGTGTCGCGTCGGCCACGTTGGCAGCGGCACCCGCCGCGCAGGCCCAGACGCAGGGCATCGCGCAGTCGGCTCCGCCGACCATGCCGGTGACGCTGAAGGTCAACGGCCGCACCACCAAGCTCAACGTCGACACGCGCACCACGTTGCTCGACGCGCTGCGTGAGAATTTGAAGCTCACCGGCACCAAGAAGGGCTGCGATCACGGTCAGTGCGGCGCGTGCACCGTGATCGTCGAGGGTCGCCGGATCAACAGCTGCCTGACGCTCGCCGTCATGCACGAAGGCGAGGAGATCACGACGATCGAAGGCCTCGGCACACCCGAGAAGCTGCACGCGATGCAGGCGGCGTTCGTCAAGCATGACGGCTATCAGTGCGGCTATTGCACCCCCGGCCAGATCTGTTCGGCCGTCGCGACGCTCGGCGAGATCAAGGCGGGCATCCCCAGCCACGTCACCGGCGACATCGCCGCCCAGCCGACAGTCACCACCGACGAACTGCGCGAGCGGATGAGCGGCAACATCTGCCGCTGCGGTGCCTATGCGAACATCATCGACGCGATCCACGACGTCGCGGGTACGGAGCGCAGCGCATGAAGGCCTTCACCTACGAGCGCGCCACCTCGGCGAAGGAAGCCGCCAGCGCCGCGGTTCGCACGCCGGGTGCAAAGTTCATCGCGGGCGGCACCAACCTGCTCGACCTGATGAAGCTCCAGATCGAGACGCCGCAGCATCTGATCGACGTCAACGGCCTGGGCCTCGACAAGATCACGCCGACCTCCGAGGGCGGTCTCCGTGTCGGCGCGCTGGTCCGCAACACCGATCTCGCCGCCGACGCGCGCGTCCGGAAGGATTACGGCGTGCTGAGCCGCGCGCTGGTGTCCGGCGCATCGGGTCAGCTCCGCAACAAGGCGACGACCGCTGGCAACCTGCTCCAACGGACGCGGTGCCCGTATTTCTACGACACCACCAAGCCCTGCAACAAGCGCCAGCCCGGCAGCGGCTGCGCGGCGATCGGCGGCTTCAACCGCAACCTGGCCGTGATGGGCACGAGCGACGCGTGCATCGCGACACACCCGAGCGACATGGCGGTCGCAATGCGCGTGCTCGATGCGACGGTCGAGACGGTGAATGCTGCCGGCCAGACGCGCGCGATCCCGATCGCGGATTTCCACCGTCTCCCCGGTGCTACGCCGAACATCGAGACCTCGCTCGCGCCCGGCGAACTGATCACGGCGGTGACGTTGCCGAAGCCAATCGGCGGCACGCACATCTACCAGAAGGTGCGGGACCGTGCGTCCTACGCGTTCGCGCTGATCTCCGTTGCCGCGGTGATCCAGCCCGGCGGTCGCGGCCGCCTTGCCTTCGGTGGCCTCGCGCACAAGCCGTGGCGCGTCGAAGCCGCCGAGGCGCAGATGCCGAATGGCGCCAAGGCGACCGCATCGGCAGTCCTCGCCGGCGCCCGCACCACATCACAGAACGCGTTCAAGCTGCCGTTGGTCGAACGCACCATCGGCGCCGTGTTCGAAGAAGCGAAGGCCTGATCGCCATGAAGTTCGATACCCCCGCCACGGCGAACCCGACCGACCGCATGAAGGTGCTCGGCCAGCCGCTCGACCGCGTCGACGGCAAGCTGAAGACCACCGGCACCGCGCATTACGCCTATGAGCGCAACGATGCCGCGCCGAACGCCGCCTATGGCTACATTGTTGGCTCGGCGATCGCCAAGGGCCGGATCGAGAGCATCGACGACGCCGACGCGAAGGCCGCCCCGGGCGTGCTCGCGGTCGTCACCTACCAGAACGCCGGCAAGCTCGGCAAAGCCAAGAACCACACGGCGCGGATGCTCGCCGGCCCGGACGTCCAGCATTACGACCAGGCCGTCGCGGTCGTCGTCGCCGAGACGTTCGAGCAGGCCCGCGCCGGTGCCAAGCTGCTCCGCGTCAACTACGCGCGCACCGCCGGTCGGTTCGATCTCGCCGCATCGCAATCCTCGGCGACCAAGCCAAAGAGCGGCACGCCCGACACCGCCGTCGGCGACTTCGCCGGCGCGTTCGCCAAGGCGCCGGTCAAGCTCGACGAGCGCTACACCACGCCCGACCAGAGCCACATGATGATGGAGCCGCACTCCACCACCGCGGCCTGGAAAGACGGCAAGCTCACGCTCTGGACGTCGAACCAGATGATCGCCTGGGCGGTTGGTGACATGAGCGAGACGCTGCTGCTGCCGAAGGAAAGCATCCATGTGATGTCGCCCTATGTCGGCGGCGGGTTCGGCTCAAAGCTCTGGGTCCGTAGCGACGCGGTGATGGCGGCGCTCGGCTCGCGTGCGATCGGCGGACGTCCGGTGAAGCTAGCGCTTGCCCGCCCGCAGGTAATGAACAACACGACGCATCGCCCGGCGACGATCCAGCGCTTGCGCATCGGTGCGCAGAAGGACGGCAGGATCACCGCCATTGCGCATGAGAGCTGGTCGGGCGATCTTCCCGGTGGTGGTCCCGAGACCGCGCCAAATGCGACGCGCCTCCTCTACGCCGGCGCCAACCGCATGACCGCGACGCGTCTTGCCGTGCTCGATCTTCCCGAGGGTAACGCGATGCGTGCACCGGGTGAAGCCGTCGGCCTGCTCGCGCTTGAAGCCGCGATGGACGAGCTGGCCGAGAAGTTGAAGATGGACCCGGTCCAGCTGCGCATCATCAACGATACGCAGGTCGATCCGGAAAAGCCGTCGCGCCAGTTCTCACAGCGTGATCTGGTCGGCTGCCTGAAGACCGGCGCCGAGCGCTTTGGCTGGAACAAGCGCAACCCGGTTCCGGGGCAAATCCGCGACGGCCGCTGGCTGGTCGGCATGGGGATGGCATCGGCATTCCGCGACAACGTCACGATGAAGTCGGGCGCGCGCGTCGGGATCGACAAGAAGGGCGTCGTCACCGTCGCCACCGACATGACCGACATCGGCACGGGCAGCTACACGATCATCGCGCAGACTGCGGCCGAGATGATGGGCGTACCGATGGACAAGGTCATCGTCCTGCTCGGCGACAGCAGCTTCCCGGCCTCGTCGGGTTCGGGCGGCCAGTGGGGCGGCAACAGCTCGACCGCGGGCGTCTATGCGGCGTGCATGGCGTTGCGCGAGCGGGTCGCGCAGAAGCTCGGCTTCAACTCGACCGACGTCGTGTTCGAGGACGGCAAGGTAAAATCGGGCAACCGCAGCGTCTCGCTGTCGGAAGCCGCGGGCGATGCCGGCATCTCCGCAGAGGACTCGATCGAGTTCGGCGACCTGACCAAGACGTACGCGCAGGCCACGTTCGGTGCGCATTTCGTCGAAGTGGGGGTCGACTCGGCAACCGGCGAGATCCGCGTCCGGCGGATGAGCGGTGCATTCGCCGCGGGCCGCATCCTCAACCCGAAATCGGCGCGCAGCCAGGTGATTGGTGCGATGACGATGGGCGTCGGTGCGGCGCTGATGGAAGACGCGATCGTCGACACGCGGTTCGGCTATTTCGTCAACCACGACCTCGCCGAATATCACGTACCCGCACATGCCGACATTCCGATGCAGGATGTGTTCTTCATGGACGAACTCGACGAGAAATCCTCGCCGATGAAGGCCAAGGGCATCGGCGAACTCGGCCTGTGCGGCGTCGGCGCGGCGATCGCCAATGCGGTCTACAACGCATGCGGCGTCCGCATCCGCGAATACCCGCTGACGCTCGACAAGGTCATCGGCAAGATGGCCTGATACCCTGCCCTCCACCCGGCCGCCTCAGCGGCCTGGGTGGAGGACAAAAGCGGCTCTGGCGCGCGCGAATAGGTTGCGCTAGAAAACTGGCATGACCGTACCCGCCATTCTAAAAAACCTGCGCCTGCCCGTCATCGGCTCGCCGCTGTTCATCATTTCCGGCCCCGATCTGGTGATCGCGCAGTGCAAGGCGGGTATCGTTGGTTCGTTCCCCGCGCTCAATGCGCGGCCTCAGGCGATGCTCGACGAGTGGCTGCACCGGATCACCGAGGAACTCAGCGCGCACAACCGCGCCAATCCCGATCGCCCGGCGGCACCGTTCGCGGTCAACCAGATCGTCCACAAATCCAACGACCGGCTCGAGAGCGATCTCGAGACGTGCGCCAAGTGGCAGGTGCCGATCGTCATTACCTCGCTCGGCGCACGCGAGGACCTCAACACCGCGGTACATGGCTGGGGCGGCATCACGCTTCACGACGTGATCGACGACCGGTTCGCGCGGAAGGCTATCGAGAAGGGCGCCGACGGTCTTATCGCGGTCGCAGCCGGGGCCGGTGGTCATGCCGGTCGCCTATCGCCGTTCGCGATCATCCAGGAAATCCGCCAGTGGTTCGACGGCCCGCTCGCACTATCGGGCTCTATCGCGACCGGTGACGCGGTGCTCGCGGCGCAGGCGATGGGCGCAGACTTCGGCTATATCGGTTCGCCGTTCATCGCGACCACCGAGGCGAACGCGGATGCGGCTTACAAGGACGGCATCGTCGCGGGCAAGGCGGCCGATATCGTCTATTCGAACCTGTTCACCGGCGTGCACGGCAACTACCTCCGCGCGTCGATCGAGGCGGCGGGCATGGACCCCGACAATCTGCCCGAGGGTGATCTCAAGACGATGGACTTCGGCGGCGGCAACGGATCGAAGCCCAAAGCGTGGCGCGACATCTGGGGTTCGGGCCAGGGCATCGGCGCGGTCAGCAAGGTCGAGAGCGTCGCCGATCGCGTCGATCGGCTGGAGCGCGAGTATCGCGCGGCGCGGACGCGATTGGCGCTCTGACCGCTCTATCCCAAGCCCTGCTGGGCCACGCTCGTGAGCGAGTGTCACCCGCGCCTCTCCAGGTGAAGGCGCGATGCAGCGAATTGACCCAGCCTCCTCGGCTCGAGGCGTATCCGTACTAATCGGTCGGATCCCGACTGCGGTCGGGTACGCCCTAGAATGATGCCCGTGCGAGCATGCGCTGTATCGACAAGGCGGGGCTGGTGACATCGAGGTCGATCTGGTCCAGTCCCCGATCAAGCCGGCCGACCCGGCGATGCAGATCGGCGCTGGCCTCGATCAGCGTCCGCGCCCGCGTGGGGAGGACGTCGAGCAGGCTCTGGTCGGTCGCCGGAGCATCGCCAAGCCGTCGTGCGGGATCGAGCGCATCGCGAGGATGTAACTCGCCCGCCTCGATCGCTCGCTGCGTCAACAACCAGGCAATCACGTGCATCAATCGCGTCGTCACTTTCAGCGACTCGCAACTGAAGCTCACGCGGATCATCGGATCGAGCGTATCCCGGTCCGTGCGCCCTACCTCATCGAAATAGGTGCGTGCCTCATCGGCCAACACCATCGCTTCGCTATACAGCGCATCGACCAGTCGCCGATGCAAAGGCGATTCCTGCAGACCATTCATCGAGGTGCGATGCCATAGCCACTCCGCCCCGCCCAGTGTGATGACCAGCGATCCAACCGGCGGTTTGTACGAAACGTACCAAAACGATGCATCTTGGACACAGACGGTGATCAGTGCGTCCTGATGCTCGTCATCACCGCCGCCTAGGCGATGATATCGGGTACAAGTATGTCCTCGCACGCGGCGATCTCATCGCGCAGCCTGAGCTTCCGCTTCTTCAGTCGTGCAATCTGCAACTGGTCCGGGACCGGCAGCAGGATCAGCGCGGCGATCGCATCGTCGAGGTCGCGGTGCTCGATCCGCATCCCGTCGAGCCGAACCCGAATCTGCGCCTCGTCCACGCCGTCTCTAAGATACATGCCGATCCTCCGTCGCCCGAGTCCTTAGCAAATGCGGACGCGCTGGCGAGCGCTAAAGCGTCGCGAGGATCGCGTCGGGCGCAAGCGCGTCATGCAACGAAACTTCGCGTAAATCGACACGGCCGACAATGGGTCTTGATCTTACCACCCAGAAACGGGTCATCGCCTGAACCGGTCGCCCAATCGATTTGGTCCATTTTCGATGAAGACATTATCGTGACATGGTGGTTTACTCAGGACCCAAACATAATGCAGGAGGTACTTCACTGTGCAGACGACGCATCAGACAGCCCTGGAAACCAAGCACGCTGTGCTCGATCAGCGGATCGCCGCCGAAACGCACCGGCCCTTGCCCGACGCTGCTATCCTCGCGAGCCTGAAGAAGCAGAAACTGCGGCTCAAGGAAGAGATCGTCAGCCTGTAATGGTCTGAACCACCCCTATCCTGCGATCGCTCTTCGGGCAGGGACTTGAGGAGCAATCGTCACGGTCAAACGCATCCGGTGTCGCTGCACGAGGGCATAACTGAACCTAAAAAATCACGAAACAGACGATTTGGTCGCGCCACTAGTCGGCTTGCGCGCCTTTTTAGGATCGATAGGCTTGTCGAGCGCGATCCCCATCCGTCCGGCCATGCTCCAGGCGACCTTGCCGACAATCTCACCGATCCCGCGCAAATTGAGCCAGACTCGCGTGCCAACGTCGGCCGGCCGGTCCAGCTCGATCATCAGCCCTCCCTCGGACAGATTGCGGACGCGAACCTCGTGTACGATGCGCTCGTCACCAAGTTGGCATTGCGCGACCAGCAAGAGACTGTCGCGCGGCAATGCCCGCTTTCCGGAACCCGAATCTCCCGACGGTGCATCCTGCACCACGCCATCCGAAGATCGATCCGTGGCTGTCGTACGATCGAAGCTGTCCATCATTGTCTCGCACCGTCGAGGCCCAGTGGCCGAAGCCACGTTCACGTATAGGCCAAATACCCGCCGAAATACTTAACGGCGGGCGCCGACCGATCGCGACTCTACCTCAGGCTCGATCGAGGGGATATCCCGAATCAATCCTCGCGCGAGACCTTCTCGTTGCGTTCATGCCGCTCCTGCGCCTCGACCGTCATCGTCGCGATCGGCCGTGCCTCAAGCCGGGCCAGACTGATCGGCTCGCCGGTGACTTCGCAATAGCCATATTCGCCCTCGTCGATCCGGCGAATCGCCGCCTCGATCTTCGAGACAAGCTTGCGCTGCCTATCCCGCGTGCGGAGTTCGATCGACCAGTCGGTTTCGCTCGACGCACGATCCGTGAGATCCGCCTCGCGCAGCGAATCCACCTGCAACTGCGACAACGTCTCCTGCGACTCCCGAAGAATCGCCTCCTTCCACTCCTGCAACTTACGACGGAAATACGCCTGCTGCTTCAAGCTCATAAAGGGTTCGTCGGCATCAGGCCGATAGCCTTCCACGTCGCTGTCGTTCGCAGCGTTTCGGTTGGTAGTTCCGGTATCGCCCATACGATTCATCACGGTTGCCATACCACTCTCCCTCTGGCCCCGTCGGATCAACCACGCTGATCTCCGAGGACCGCCCCCAAATGGTGAATGGGCCTATAGTCGTGCACGGAGACGACCACAAGCGACCGGACTTGCGCAAACATCGCCCGCTTCGACATTATATTACAAGTATACAATTTCGCGTTTCACGCTGGGCAGCCGACCATTGGCTACGGCTCCTCCCCCCATTCGCTTCCCAGACGATCAAAGATGTCCCAAGCCGGCACGTTAACGGCGAGTCGGATGCATCGAAGTCGGCAAACAGGTGATTCAGCCCGCCGAATGTGGTTAATGCTATTGCGCTTAACGGTTTGTTTTGCAGTTAGTGGGATAGCGATGTCGTAATCATCGCACACGGGGATCCGGCAACACGAGGGTGCCGGCAACGAAAGAATGACGCTATGTCGGTTAGGATGGCCTTGGCCAAATTGTGCGCCTGTGCGTGTGGTGGTGCCCTGATCGGCGGCGGCGCCGTGCATGTTGCGGAAAGCTCCAATCGCACCGCCAATACCAAGCGGGTACTCGTCAAGCGCGTTGCCCGCCCGCAGATCGCCGCTGTGCAGCGACCCCGCGTTCGCCGCGTCACCACCACGACCCGGACGACCTGTGCTCCGACCGTCGTTACGGTCGCCAATGCCGCGCCGGTTCCGATCCCCGCGCCGGTTGGCGAGGGGTATATCGGCGGCGGCGGGGCTGGTGCAGCGCCGGTTGTCATTGGCGGCAGCGGTGGCTTTTTCGGCGGCGGGCTTGGCGGTGGCTTCGGCGGCGGCTTTGGCGGAAGCGGCGGCTCGAGCGGCAGCATCGTCATCTCGTCGACGTCGAGTGGCGGATCGACGTCGGCCGGCGGCTCCAGCGGCGATGTGTCCTCGTCATCGAGCGGCAACGTGTCGACCTCGTCGAGCAGCGCGTCGTCGGCCTCCTCCGCGTCCTCGGCATCGTCCGCCAGCAGCGGCAGTTCGTCGGGCGGCAAGCCTGACAAACCCGGCCATGACGGGTCGAGCTATGGCTCGAGCAGCAAGGGCTGGGGATCGAACGGCGGCTGGAATTCGACCGGCGGGTGGAGCTCGAACGGATCGTCGGGAAGCTCGGCCTCGTCGGGCAGCAGTGCATCGTCGGCAAGCTCGAGCGGGTCGAGTGCCAGCAGCGCGAGCAGCGCCAGCAGCGCGTCGAGTGCGAGCAGCGCCAGTTCGAGCGGAAGCACCGGATCGAGTGGCGGGCCACCTGCCCCGGTTCCCGCGCCGCCGATGGTGCTGCTGTTCGGTGCAGCCGCAGCCGCACTGGTTGCCCGCAAACGCTTCGCCAAGCCAGCCGCGATCGCCGCCTAACTCTAGCGCAGCACGCATTAAGAAGGCCCCGCTGGACACGTCCGGCGGGGCCTTTTGTTTAGGCTAAAGTCAGGCCGCCTTCAGCGCTTTCTCGATATCCGCGATCGGATGGCCGGTCAGATCCTTGTCGAGCTCGCCCGTCAGCCGGCTGCTGACCTCCTTGTGGTAATGCTTGCGCAGCTCGCCGAGAGTCTTGGGCGGTGCGACGACGATGAGCGACTCGTAATCGTTCTTGAGCGCACGGACCTTGAGGAAATCGGCGGCTTCGGCGGCGAAACGATCTTCTTCGAGCTGGTGGAAATCGGTCGGCTCGACCGAGCTCTGCACACCGCCACGTGGCGACGATGCACGCCCGGCGGCATCGGTTGCCTGATCGCGGGTGGCAGGATTAACGTGCTCCTGTGCCTTTTCAACGACCAGATTGAAGTCCGTATTGTCGCCCTCGTTGCGCAGAAACAGCATTTTCCGACCGTCCGCGACGAGCACGACGGAGTTATGGGGAAGATGCATGCGATATCTCCTTCTTCGCTGTGCGTGTGATGAATGAACGCCCCGCAAACTCGAGAGGTTGCGGACCCTCTCGATCCTTCCCGGCAAAGGGGGGATTAAGAGGGGCCGCCTTGCGCCTGCGCACCCGTCTCGGCATAGCCTCGGGCATGCACGACATACGCCTGATCCGCGACGATCCCGCCGCCTTCGACGCCGCCCTCGCCAAGCGGGGCTTCGCACCGCAGTCCGCCGCGCTGGTCGCGCTCGACGAGCAGCGGCGGGCGACGATCGCGGAGTCACAGACCGCGCAAACCCGTCGCAACGAGCTGTCGAAGGTGATCGGCCAGGCCAAGGCGCAGAAGGACGAGGCGAAGGCGCAGGCGCTGATGGCCGAGGTCGCGAGCCTGAAGGAGGCGCTGCCGCAGCTCGAGGCAGACGAGGCGCGGCTGAGTGGCGAGCTTGGCGACATGCTCGCGGCGATCCCAAACCTTCCCGCCGCCGACGTGCCCGAAGGCGGTGGCGAGGACGACAACGCGCTTGTCCACACTCGTGGCACGCCAACGACCTTCGCCTTCACTGCCCGCGAGCACGACGCGATCGGCCCGTCGATCGGCCTCGATTTCGAGACCGGTGCGGCGATGTCCGGGGCGCGTTTCACGCTGGTCCGCGGACCTGCCGCCAAGCTGCAACGCGCGCTTGGCCAGTTCATGCTCGATCACGTCGCAGACGCCGGCTTCGAGCAGGTCTCGCCACCGCTGCTGGTCCGCGACGAGGCCGTATTCGGGACCGGCCAGTTCCCCAAATTCTCCGAGGATCTGTTCCGCACCACCGATGGTCGCTGGCTGATCCCGACCGCCGAGGTGAGCCTGACCAACATCGTCCGCGAACAGATCCTCACCGAAGCCGAATTGCCGCTGCGGTTCACCGCGCTGACCCCGTGCTTCCGCTCAGAGGCGGGCGCGGCGGGTCGCGATACGCGCGGCTACATCCGCCAGCATCAGTTCGACAAGGTCGAGATGGTCTCGATCGTCACCCCCGACATGTCCGAGGCCGAGCACGAGCGGATGACGGCGTGTGCGGAGGGCGTGCTCGACGCGTTGCAGCTACCGTTCAGGCGGATGCTCCTATGCACCGGCGATATGGGTTTCACCGCGGCACGCACCTACGATCTCGAAGTCTGGCTGCCGGGCCAGGCGCGCTATCGCGAGATCAGCAGCGTCTCGACCTGCACCGATTTCCAGGCACGCCGGATGAACGCGCGCTATCGCCCCGAGGGCGAGAAGGGCACGCGGTTCGTCCACACGCTCAACGGGTCGGCGCTCGCGGTCGGCCGGACGCTCGTCGCGGTGCTGGAGAATTATCAGCAGGAAGACGGCTCGGTCGCGGTGCCGACGGTGCTCCAGCCGTATCTCGGCGGTCTGACAGTGTTGGAGCCAAAGCGCTGATGCGGATCCTGCTGACCAACGACGATGGCTATCATGCGCCCGGTCTCAAGGTGCTGGAGACGATCGCGCGGACCTTTTCGGACGATGTCTGGGTAGTGGCGCCTGCCGACGAACAGTCCGGCGCGGGCCATTCGCTGACGCTGTCGCGGCCGATCCGCGTGCGGAAGCATGGCGAGAAGCGCTTCGCCGTTGCGGGCACGCCGACCGATGCGGTTATGATGGCGCTCGCCAAGATCATGAAGGATTGCCCACCCGACCTGATCCTGTCGGGCGTCAACCGCGGCGCGAACCTCGCCGAGGACGTGACCTATTCGGGCACCGTCTCGGCAGCGATGGAAGGCGCGCTGGGCGGCATCCGCTCGATCGCGCTGAGCCAGATCTACAGCCGCGAGGGCATGGGCGACAGCGTACCGTTCGAAGCCGCCGCGGCGTGGGGCGAGCGCGTGCTGCGTCCGCTGATCGACGCCCCGCTGGCGCCGCGCACGTTAATCAACGTCAACTTCCCCGCCGGGCCGGCCGATGCGGTCAAGGGCGTCCGCGTGGTCGGCCAGGGCCTGCGCGACTATGGCCGGTTGCAGATCGTCAGCAACACCGACCCGCGCGGCTACGAGTATCACTGGTTCGCGCTTGGTCGGACCGTCGAGACGCCCGCGCACGCGACCGATCTCGAAGCGACCGCGGAGGGGTATGTGTCGGTGACGCCGCTGCATCTCGACCTGACACATTTCGAATCGATGGATATGCTCGAACGGGCCTATCGCTGATGCGGCGCGCGAGCCTGTTTGCGGTGGCGACAGTGCCGCTGCTCGGGCTCGTCGCGTGTATTCCGCAGGTCGAACGTCCGGCCGGTTACGGCACCGCGCCGGCCCAGCCGTATCGCGATCCCCCGCCGCGGCGCGATGATCAGCCCCGTCGAGACGATGATCGGCCCCGTCGGGACAATGATCGGCCCCGTCGGGACAATGATCGGCCACGACAAGACGACGATCGGCCGCGCCGGGACGACACGCCGCCGCAGGATATTCCTGGCCGCGATACCGGCGAAGTCGCCGCCCTGCCCGCACCGCGCCCCGCCTGGGAAGCGCGGCCGGTCAGCGCCGATGCGAAGACCATTCCCGACTCGACCTATCTCGTCCGGCCCGGCGATACGCTCGCCCGTGTGGTCGACCGCAGCGGCGCGAGCATGGAAGCCATCGCGCGCGCCAACGACCTCGAATCGCCCTATACGATTCGCGCTGGCCAGCGGCTGACGATCCCCGGCGGGCGTTATCACCAGGTCCGCCGCGGCGAGACCGGGATCGCGATCGCGCGCGCGTACGGCGTCGAATGGTCGCGGATCGTCGCCGCCAACGCGCTGGTCGAGCCATACGTGCTGCGTGCCGACCAGCGGATCCAGATCCCCGACGCTCCGGGCGGCGGCAGGCCAAGTGCTTCAGAACGCGCGCAGGCGTTCAAGCTCGACATTGACGATATCCTCACCGGCGGTGAGCCCGCGCTGGCGAGCAACCAGGCGCCCGCTCGGCCGATCGCGACACCGCGCCGCGTGCTGCCGTCGAACGCGGTCGTCACCGCACCAGCGCGTCTGGCGAGCGGCGGGTTCCTGTGGCCGGTCGACGGCAAGCTCGTGAAGCGCTTCGGTCCGGGTGCGAGCGGCGAACGCAACGACGGGATCAAGATCGCCGTGCCGATGTCGACACCGATCCATGCCGCGGCGGACGGCGTGGTCGCCTATGTCGGCGACGGCATCGCCGCGCTCGGCGGTCTGGTGATCGTCAAGCATGGCGGCGGCTGGACCAGCGTCTACGGCCATGCCTCGAAACTGCTGGTGCAGCGCGGCCAGAGCGTGAAGCGAGGGCAGACGATCGCGCTGTCGGGCGACACCGGGTTTGCGGATCGTCCGGAACTGCACTTCGAACTGCGCAAGGGGCGGACGCCGGTGGATCCGACGTCGCAGCTGCCGCGGAGCTGATCCGTCCACCACCGTAACCCACTCCCTTCCCGTCATCCCAGCGAAAGCTGGGATATCCCGGTTCGGGCCACGGCACCCGCCCCACAAAGATCCCAGCTTTCGCTGGGATGACGGTTGAGACTATGACGGTGATGGCCGGGATGACGTGAATCTCCCCTCCCGCTTGCGGGAGGGGTCGGGGGAGGGCATGGGAGCCACGAAGCCCCTCCCCTAACCCCTCCCGCAAGCGGAAGGGGAACGAGACGCACCATGACCTACCAGTCCGACCTGCTCACCACGCTGACCTCGCGCGGCTATGTCCACCAGATGACCGACGCGACCGCGCTCGATGCGCTCGCCGGCAAGCAGGTCGTGCCGGGCTATATCGGCTTCGATCCGACCGCGCCGTCGCTCCACGTCGGCAGCCTCGTCCAGATCATGCTGCTCCGCCGGCTCCAGCAGACCGGGCACAAGCCGATCGTGCTGATGGGCGGCGGTACCGGCAAGATCGGCGATCCGAGCTTCAAGGACGAAGCGCGCAAGCTGCTCGGCGAGGACGGGATCAAGGCCAACGTCGCCTCGATCCGGCGCATCTTCGAGCGCTTCCTGACGTTCGGGGACGGTCCGACCGACGCGGTGATGCTCGACAATGCCGAATGGCTCGACGCGCTCGAATACATCCCGTTCCTGCGCGATGTCGGCCAGCATTTCTCGGTCAACCGGATGCTCGCGTTCGACTCGGTCAAGCTCCGCCTCGACCGCGAACAGTCGCTGAGCTTCCTCGAATTCAACTATATGATCCTCCAGGCATACGACTTCCTAGAGCTGTCGCGCCGCGCCGAATGCCGCCTACAAATGGGCGGCTCGGACCAGTGGGGCAACATCGTCAACGGCATCGAGTTGTCGCGCCGGATGGACGGCACCGAGGTCTACGGAGTCACCACCCCGCTGATCACAACCGCGGACGGCGGCAAGATGGGCAAGACGATGTCGGGCGCGGTCTGGCTGCACGAAGATCAATTGCCGAACTTCGATTACTGGCAGTTCTGGCGCAACACCGACGACCGCGACGTCGGCCGCTTCCTGCGGCTGTTCACCGACCTCCCGCTCGACGAGATCGCGCGGCTGGAGGCGCTCGAAGGTGCCGAGATCAACGCCGCCAAGATCGTCCTGGCCAATGAAGCGACGGCAATGTGTCGCGGCCGGGCTGCCGCCGAACAGGCTGCGGAGACTGCGCGAAAGACCTTCGAGGAGGGTGCATCGGGCGATTCCTTGCCAAGCTTTGCCGTTGCGGACGGCTCGATCGGTATCGTCGAGGCGCTCGTCGGGCTAGGCTTCGTCGCCTCCAACGGCGAAGCGCGACGGAAGATCGCCGAGGGTGCGGTGCGGATCGACGGCACCGTCGAAAAGGAGCCGACCGCCTCGATCGAGGTCGTGGCGCCGGTCCGTTTGAGCCTCGGGAAAAAGCGGCATGGGATGCTAACTCCCTCGTAACGGAGGGCATTTTGGTTGTGGAAAACACGCCGTTAAGCATCTCCGTTCGCACGAGGTTCACAGCGACGCCGTTAAGCCAATGGTCCTAGAAAACGGGGAACATCCGATGCGAAATTATGCCACGGCTGTTCGAGACCACCGCGGCGAGCCACGCGACGAGGTGATGCACCGCACGCATGCGATCGACGGCGATGGCCGGAGCATGAAACTGGTGCTGGTGAACATGTCCGCGAACGGCCTGATGGCGCGATGCGAGGGTTCGCCCGAGGCTGGCGATCGGCTGCGGATTACCCTGCCAATACTTGGCGGCGTCGATGCGATCGTACGCTGGTCGCTCGGTGGACGGATCGGCTGCGAACTCGAACAGACGATCCCGCTGTCCGACTATTATGGCATGCTGACGGTGATGGTCCGCAACATCTGACGTCAGCCGGAGCGGAGCAAGGCAACACCGGCGTCCCGATCGAACAGATAGAGCGCCGTCCTTGCCGCCTGCCCCCTCGGGCCTTCGAGCCCGCCGTCGCGATCGATCAGCAGCCGCGCGTCGTCGTGCGCGCATTGCAGCAGGTCGGCCATCATGTCGGGAGTAGCGAGCCGGAACGCCATCTCGCCGGACTGCTTGGTGCCGAGCAGTTCGCCGGCACCGCGGAGGCGCAGATCCTCCTCGGCGATGCGGAAGCCGTCGTTGGTCTCGCGCATCAGGGCAAGGCGCGCGCGGGATGTCTCGCTGAGCGACGACCCGCGCATCAGCAGGCAGATCGATCGGCCGGTGCCGCGCCCCACCCGTCCGCGGAGCTGGTGGAGCTGGGCGAGGCCGAAGCGGTCGGCGTGCTCGATGACGATCAGCGTCGCGTTGGGGACGTCGACGCCGACCTCGATCACCGTCGTCGCGACGAGGACTGACGTGCGCGCGCCGGAGAACTCGGCCATCACCGCGTCCTTCTCCGCGGGTTTCATGCGGCCGTGGACGAGCGCCACCTTGTCGCCGAAGCGGGCACGCAGTGTCTCCGCGCGCATTTCGGCGGCGGCGAGGTCGCTCTTCTCGCTCTCCTCGACCAGCGGGCACACCCAGTAAGCCTGGCCGCCATCCGCCAGATGCCGGCCGAGCGCATTGACCACGTCGTCGAGGCGGTCCTCCGAGATAACGCGCGTCTCGATCGGCTGGCGTCCGGGCGGCATCTCGTCGAGGCGGCTAACGTCCATCTCGCCATATTGCGCAAGCGTCAGGGTACGCGGGATCGGCGTTGCGGTCATAGCCAGCAGATGCGGCGGCGCGACGCCCTTGGCCTGCAACGTCATCCGCTGCGCGACACCGAAGCGATGCTGTTCGTCGACCACCACCAGAGCGAGATCCTTGTAGCCGACCGCGTCCTGGAAGATCGCGTGCGTGCCAACGAGGATGTCGATCTCGCCGCTCGCCAGCGCCATCAGAGTCGCCTCTCGCGCGCGGCCCTTGTCGCGACCGGTGAGCACGCCAACGTTGATCGGCAGCCCGGCGAGCGTCTTTCGCAGCGTCTCGTAATGCTGGCGCGCGAGGATTTCAGTGGGGGCGAGCATCGCCGCCTGAGCGCCCGCCTCGACCGCGATCAGCATCGCCATCGCCGCGACCAGCGTCTTGCCCGAGCCGACATCGCCTTGCAGCAGCCGTAGCATCGGCGCGGTCTGCGCGAGATCGCCCTCGATCTCGCCGACCGTCCGCGATTGCGCGCCGGTCAGCGTGTAGGGGAGCTTGAGCAGGTCGCGCAGCCGGCCGTCGCCTTGCAGCGCCCGCCCCCGCCGCTTGCGGGTATCCGCGCGGACGATCGTCATCGCCAACTGGTTCGCGAACACCTCGTCATACGCCAGCCGTTCGCGCGCCTTTGCGTCCGACGGGTCGGCGTGGATGCGCGCCAGCGACTCGTGCCAGCCCGGCCATTCGCGTTTCGCCTTCAGGCCGGGCTCGATCCACTCGGGCAGGTCCGGCGCACGTGCGACCGCCTGCGTGGTCAGCGCAGCAAGCCGCCGTGACGTGAGGCCTTCCGACAGCGGATAGATCGGCTCGCGCTCGCGCAATTCCTCGTCCGGCTCGACGATGTCGGGATGGACGATCTGCAATTCCTGGCCGTATTCGTCGAGCCGGCCGGAGATGCGCTTGGCCTCGCCGATCGGAAGAAGCTTCTTCGCCCAGCCCGAACTGCCGCCGAAGAAGACGAGGCTGACGTAATTGCCGTGCTCGTCGGTCGCCTGGATTCGCGTTGGGCCGCGGCCGGCGCTGATCCTGTAGTCGCGCGGGGTCAGCGTGATCGTGATGATCCGGCCGGCATCGCTCGACATCAGCTCGGTGCGCGGCAGGCGATCGACGTACCCGGTCGGCAGATGGAAGGCGACGTCGACGACGCGCGCGAGCCCGAGCCGGTCGAGCGGCTTGGCGAGCGCGGGCCCCACCCCCTTCAGGACGAGGGTTTCGGCGAACAGCGGATTGAGGATTTCGGGTCGCATGACTATCTGGCCTCTATAGCCTAGCCGACGCTCGCTACCAGCGGGTCGCCGGCTCTTCGTGTTTGGAGATACGATGGACCACGAGACCCGCCTCAAGCGCCTGGGCTTTCGCAGCTCGCACCGCGGCACGCGCGAAGCCGACATGATGATCGGCGGCTTCTTCGAAACCTATGGCCGGACGTGGACGCCCGAGCAGCTCGACTGGTTCGAGGCGCTGCTCGAGGAACAGGACGTCGACATCATGGGCTGGGCGATCGGCTCGATCGCGTGCCCGCCCGAATGGGACGGGCCGATGATGCAGGCGATGCGCGATATCAACTACGTGACGGTCGTGAAGTAACATACTCCCTCTCCCTGCTGGGGAGAGGGTCGGGGTGAGGGGCAGCCAAGCAGTGCAGCGCCCGGAACAGCCCCTCACCCAACCCTCTCCCCGACGGGGAGAGGGCTTTAGGAAACCAATGCCAGACCTCAAGACGATCCTTTCCGCGACGAGCCCGCTGACGCTGTCGGGCGTGCCGTCCGGCTTCCAGCCGTCGCTGCTCGCCGACCTCGCGCGCGCCGCTAAGACCCGCGCGGTGTTCATCGCCCCCGACGATGCGGCGATGCGCGCGATCGCCTCGACCGCGGCGTATTTCGCGCCCGATCTCGAAGTGCTGAGCTTCCCGGCCTGGGACTGCCTTCCGTACGACCGCGCCTCGCCGACGCTCCGCATCATGGCCGAACGCGTCGCCGCGCTGCAACGCCTGCAAGGCAAGCCCCAGGGGCCGCAGCTCCTTCTCACCACCGCTAACGCCGCGACTCAGCGTGTCCTCACTCCGTTCCGCATCCGCCAACTCGTCGCGCGGCTTGCCCCCGGCGAACGGATCGGTCGCGACAAGCTCGCCATGCTGCTCCAGGCGAACGGCTATGTCCGCACCGACACCGTCCACGATCAGGGCGAGTACGCGGTGCGCGGCGGGATCGTCGATCTCTACCCGTCGGGCGAGGACCACGCGCTCCGCCTCGATTTCTTCGGCGACGAGATCGAGAGCGTCCGCACGTTCGACGCGGCCGACCAGCGCACCACCGGCCGGATCGACGGCTTCGTGCTGCTCCCCGCGTCCGAAGCGTTGCTCGACGAGGACTCGATCAAACGCTTCCGGACCCGCTACCGCGACGCGTTCGGCGCGACCGCGACCGGCGATCCGATGTACCAGGCGATCTCCGAAGGTCGGCGGATCGCGGGCATGGAGCATTGGCTGCCGCTGTTCGAAGAGAAGATGGCGACGCTGTTCGACCATCTCGGCGCCGACGACGTGGTGGTCCGCGACAACGGCGTCGCCGCAGCGGTCGAAAGCCGGCTCGAATCGATCGCCGACTATTACGAGAACCGCAAGCGCGCCGAGGCCGCCCAGCCCGGCAGCTATCGGCCGATGCCCGCCAAGGCGCTGTACCTCGACGCGCAGGAATGGTCCGGCGGAGTCGAGGCGTTCGCCGCGCACATCACCTCGCCGTTCCACGAACCGCCGAGCGACACCGTGCTCGACTTCGACGTCGACGGCCCACGCGATTTCGGACCCGAGCGGGCGGCGCAAACGAACATCTACGAAGCCGTCGCGGATCACGTCGAGAAGCTCCGGAAGCAGGGTCGCAAGCCGATCCTCGCCAGCTATTCGATCGGCGCACGCGAACGCCTGGGGAGCCTGCTCGCCGACCACGGCATGAAAGGCGGCAAGCACGCCGAAACCTGGCAGGACGCGCTCGGCATCGCCGATACCGCGCGCAGCTTCGGCGTCGCGCTGATCGTCCTGCCGCTCGATCACGGCTTCACCGCGCCGGGGATCGCGGTGCTCACCGAGCAGGACATGCTCGGCGACCGCCTCGTCCACCGCAAGAAGCGCAAGAAATCCGCCGACGCGTTCCTTGCGGAACTGGCGACGCTGACGCCGGGCGATCTGGTCGTCCACACCGAGCACGGCATCGGCCGCTACGAGGGCCTGACCTCGATTCCCGTCGGTCAGAGCCCGCACGACTGCGTCGCGCTCAGCTATGCCGGCGGCGACAAGCTCTACGTGCCGGTCGAGAACATCGACGTCCTCTCGCGCTACGGCTCGTCCGAGGAAGGCGCGACGCTCGACCGGCTCGGCGGCGAGGGCTGGCAGCGTCGCAAGTCTAAGATGAAGGAGCGGATCCGCGAGATCGCCGGCGAACTCATCGCCACCGCCGCCGAACGCGCGCTGCATCCGGGCGATGTGCTCGAACCCGATGCGAGCGGCTATCCGAGCTTCGTCGATCGCTTCCCGTACGAAGAAACCGAAGACCAGGACCGCGCGATCGAGGACGTGCTCGGCGATCTGGCGGCGGGCAAACCGATGGACCGGCTGGTGGTCGGCGACGTCGGCTTCGGCAAGACCGAGGTCGCGTTGCGCGCCGCGTTCGTCGCGGCGATGGGCGGCAAGCAGGTCGCGATCGTCTGCCCGACGACGCTGCTCGCACGCCAGCACTACAACAACTTCGTCGCCCGCTTCGAAGGCTTCCCAATGAACATGGGCCGGCTGTCGCGGCTCGTCACCGCGAGCGAGGCGAAGGCGACCAAGGAGGGGCTGGCCAACGGCACGATCGACGTCGTCATCGGCACGCATGCGCTGCTGGCGAAGAACATCGACTTCAAGCGGCTCGGGCTGGTGGTGGTCGACGAGGAGCAGCGCTTCGGCGTGACGCACAAGGAGCGGCTCAAGGCGCTGCGGGCGGACGTCCACATGCTGACGCTGACCGCGACGCCGATCCCGCGCACGCTCCAGATGGCGATGTCGGGGATCCGCGAGCTGTCAGTGATCCAGACCCCACCGGTCGATCGCCTCGCGGTGCGAACGTACATCATGCCGTTCGACCCGGTGGTGCTGCGCGAGGCGTTGCTGCGCGAGCATTACCGTGGCGGGCAGAGCTTCGTCGTCACGCCGCGCGTCGCGGACTTGCCCGAGATCGAGGACTTCCTGCGCGAGCAGGTGCCCGAGATCCGCTTCGTCGTCGCGCACGGCCAGATGTCGCCGACCGAGGTCGAGGAGCGCATGTCGGCGTTCTACGACAAGAAGTTCGAAGTGCTCGTGTCGACCACGATCATCGAGAGCGGGATCGACATCGCGTCCGCCAACACGATGATCGTCCACCGCGCCGACCGCTTCGGCCTTGCGCAATTGTATCAGCTGCGCGGACGTGTCGGGCGGTCGAAGACGCGGGCGTATGCGTATCTGGTGACGCCGCCCGAGCGGCAGATGACGGTGACGGCGGAGAAGCGCCTGAAGGTGCTGTCCGATCTCGACTCGCTGGGGGCTGGCTTCCAGCTGGCAAGCCACGATCTCGATATCCGCGGCGCTGGTAACATGCTCGGCGACGAGCAGACCGGGCACATTAAGGAAGTCGGGTTCGAGCTCTACCAGGCGATGCTGGAGGAGGCGATCATGGACGCCAAGGCCGGCGGCATGACCTCGTCGCGGCCGCGCGATTTCTCGCCGCAGATCACGGTCGACGCGCCGATCCTGATCCCCGAGGATTACGTGCCCGATCTCGACCTGCGGATGGGGCTGTATCGCCGCCTCAACGATCTCGACGAGGGCCAGGAGATCGAGGCCTTCGCGGCCGAGATGATCGATCGCTTCGGGCCGCTGCCGGACGCGACGGAGAATCTGATCAAGGTCATCGAGATCAAGCTGAACGCAAAGCGCGCGTGCGTGTCGAAGATCGACGTCGGCCCGCGCGGCGTGCTGGTGTCGTTCCACAACGACACGCCGCCGAACATCGACAAGCTGCTGGCGTATGTCGAGCGGCTCAACGGTGTCGCGCGATTGCGGCCGGACAGCAAACTGGTGTTGCAACGCGCGTGGGGCGATCCGAAGGCGCGGCTGCACGGGGCGCTTCAGCTGTCGAAGGGACTCGCGAAGGCGGCGGGATAAGCGCCTGATTTAGGAGTGTGCGGTTCTCCTGCGAAAGCAGGAGTCCAGGGTTACGAGCACCATCGTCTGCAATCCTGGATTCCTGCGTTCGCAGGAACACGGCACATGAAAAAGGCCGGGCCATTCGCGAGAATAGCCCGGCCTTTTCGCCGTCTAGAGTACGTGCTTACTTCGGCAGCACGACGCTCGGCCCGATGCTGTCGACGACCTTACGCGCATCGAACGCGCGGATGTTGTCGCGCGGGATCGGGCCCTTGCGCATCACGATCTCGGCGGTCGCTTCATAGCGGTCGATCGTGCGGACATCGAAGTCGTTGCCCCAGGGGCCACCGAAGCCGCCGCCGTATCCACCGAACCCGCCGCCGAAGCCCGGGCTCCAGTTACGCCAGCCGAAACCACGACCGTAATAGCGCCACGACGGACCCCAATAGCCGCCGAATCCGCCATAGCCGAACCCGCCGCCAATCCCGGGCGTCGAATAGGTTCGCGACTGGAGGTTGGTGTCGCGGTCGGCCATCAGGTAATAATCATAGCCGTTCTGCAACGTCAGTTCGGCCGCGCGGAAGAAGAGGTAGCGCTCCACGGTGTCGCGCGACGTAACGCTGTTGCCGGCGAAGCTGACGAGGAAGCGACCCGGCTCGACCTGGCGGTCGCTATAGCCGGTACGGCTGAACCCCTGGCCCGTCGCCGGCCGATAAGTGGTCTCGGTCGCGCATCCGGCCAGCAGCAGCGCGCCCGTTGCGAGCGCTGCGAGTGCGACCTTGCGACCCTGTGTCTTGAACATGGTGTCGTCTCCGTTCGCGGCGAATGCGGCGAAACGCCGCTTATTAGCCGTCAGTGGTGGAACGGTTGATGAACGACATCGCTCCAATGCGCCACCGGCCTGACACATTTTTCATGATCTGCGTCAGTCGCCGATGACGTGAAGCGCGAGCGTGCGCCGATGCGGGCGGCGGCGGTGTTCGAACAGGTAGATCCCCTGCCACGTCCCAAGCGCGAGTCGCTCGTCGATCAGCGGGATCGAGAGCTGGACCTGCGTGAGTGCCGTGCGCAGGTGTGCGGGCATATCGTCCGGCCCCTCGTCGTCGTGGAGATACTCACGCGACTCAGGCGCGATCCGCGCAAAATACGCTTCGAGATCGGTGCGAACCTCGGGCGCCGCGTTTTCCTGGATGAGGAGCGAGGCGGAGGTGTGACGGCAGAATATCGTCAGCAGACCTTCCACCATCCGCTGATCGCGGACCCATCGTTCGATAGGGTCGGTAAGGTCGACGAGGCCCTGACGGCGGGTGTCGATGGTGATGGATGTGGTGGCTTGGCGCATACGCTACCGAACGATCGACCGGGTGGGTTGCTCCAGCAGTCGAGCAAGGATCGGCTCGAATACGAAGATTGGTCGGGGACCGAGACTGGCTGGGGCGGCAGGGTTCGAACCTGCGCATGGCGGCATCAAAAGCCGCTGCCTTACCACTTGGCGACGCCCCAACAGAGGCGGCCTTATAGCGGGGCGGCGGCGTCTGAAAAGCCCCCGCGGTCGTCAATCCGCGAGATGGTGCAGCCAGTTGTTGTCGTCGGGTGCGGTGCCGCGCTGGATCGACACCAGCGCGTCGCGCATCCGCATCGTCAAAGCCCCCGGGCCACCGCTGCCGATCGTGAAGCGACCCTCGGGACTCGCCACCGTGCCGATCGGCGTCACCACCGCCGCCGTGCCGCACGCGAACGCCTCGACCAGCCGGCCGCTCGCCGCATCGGCGCGCCACTGGTCGATCGTATAGCCCTCTTCGCGGACCTCGATGCCCTGCGCGCGCGCGAGCGTCAGGATCGAGTCGCGCGTGATCCCGGGGAGGATCGTGCCGGTCAGCGCAGGCGTCGCCATGCTGCCGTCGTCGAACACGAAGAAGATGTTCATGCCGCCCAGCTCCTCGACCCAGCGACGCTCGGCCGCATCCAGGAAGACGACCTGGTCGCAGCCGTTGCGGATCGCTTCGGACTGCGCGAGCAGGCTGGCGGCGTAGTTGCCACCGCACTTGGCCGCGCCGGTGCCGCCCTGTGCGGCGCGCGTGTATTGCTGGCTTACCCAGATCGACACCGTCGGGGCGCCGCCCTTGAAATAGGCGCCGACCGACGAGGCGAGCACCATGTAGAGATATTCGGCGGACGGCTTCACGCCGAGGAACACTTCGGAGGCGAACATGAACGGGCGCAGGTACAGCGCGCCGCCGTCGCTCTCGGGGATCCAGTTCGCATCGGTCTTGACGAGACGCTCGACCGACTCGAGGAACAGCTCCTCGGGCAGTTCGGGCATTGCGAGGCGCCGCGCCGAATCCTGGAAGCGGCGCGCGTTCGCCTCGGGGCGGAACAGCGCGGTGCCGCCATCGGCGAGGCGATACGCCTTCATCCCCTCGAAGATTTCCTGCGCGTAATGCAGCACCGACGAGGCGGGATCGATCGTCAGCGGCGCGCGCGCGGTGATGCGGGCGTCATGCCAGCCCTCGGTCTCGCTATAGCGGATCATCGCCATGTGATCGGTGAAGACGCGACCGAAACCGGGGTCGATCAGCCGTTTCGCGCGCTCGTTCGCCTCGACCGGGGTCGCATTCGGTTCATGCCGAAAGGCGGAGGGCGACGTAAAAGCTGGAGCGGACATCGAATTCTCTCTCAAGGCGGGTTGCCGACGACTACGGGCGATGGCTAAACCGGTCAACATGTCTGCCACAGCTTCGCCTGCCTCACCCCTGTTCCTTCGCGAACCCGAGCTCCGCCGTGGCATGGAGCTGCTATACTTCGGCTACAGCCATCTAACGCGATCGATCGACGAGGGGCTTGCGCAGGAAGGCTTGGGACGCGCGCATCATCGTGCGCTGTATTTCATCGCGCGCAAACCCGACATGACGGTGAGCGAATTGCTGTCGTTGCTGGCGATCACCAAGCAGTCGCTCGGGCGCGTCCTGAACGAACTGGCGGACCGCAAGCTGGTCGAGACGCGGCCCGGCGAGCGCGATCGGCGACAGCGGTTGCTGCGGCTGACGCCGGAAGGCTCGATCATGGAGCGAGAGCTGTTCGAGGCGGCGCGGGTACAGATGTCGGCGGCGTATGCGAGTGCGGGACAGAGCGCGGTGTCGGGCTTCTGGGCGGTTCTGGAGGGCCTGGTGCCGGAGAGCGAGCGGTCGCAGGTGATCGGGCTGCGCGGGTAAGCGCGCGGGCGCCGAGTGCTGATGCCTGAAGCGCGTTGCGTGCCGGAATGTTGCTCGATACCCGATGCCTGCCGGACCAAAGTCTGATGCACGCCTTACTGAGACTTGCCCGACTGATGACTGCCTGACTGTCAGCTGCTGCCGCCGCCACTGCTCTTCACCCCGCATCCATTCTTGCCCACTCCTCAACCGTCATCCCAGCGAAAGCTGGGATCTCATGGTTTGGCAGATGTCGCGAGCCACGCTGGGATACCCCAGCTTTCGCTGGGGTGACGGGATAGGGGCGGAGTGACGGGTAAGGTTAGAATGACGCGGTTAGGTTAGAATGACGGGGTAAGGTTGGAATGGCACGGCAAGGTTCGGATAGCGGCTGAAGCTGGAGTGACGACCCGCCTACCCTCCACGGCCTAACGCGCGGCGGCCGCCATTTCAGCGTTGCGGCGTTCGGAGGCGGCTAGCGTTTCCTTGAGCAACGTTACCAGCGCATCGTTGCGGTCGAGGACGTTCAGACCTTCGCGGGTCGATCCGCCGGGGCTCGCCACGCGGTCCGCGAGCACGGCGGGCGACACGTCCGCATCGGCGGCCATGATCGCCGAGCCCTCTAGCGTGGCGATCGCCAAGCGTGCGGCTTGGTCCGCCGGCAGGCCGAGCGCAGCGCCCGCCTTGGCGAGTGCGTCGGCGAAGCGGAACACGAAGCCAGGGCCGCAGCCTGCGAGTGCGGTTACCGCATCGAAATGCGCTTCGTCGGCGATCCATTCGTAATGGCCGAGCGGCGCAGCGAAGGCTTCTGCCGCCGCGATAGGTTCGCCGGGGGCGTAGAGCGACGTCACGCCCTTGCCGATCGCGACCGGTAGGTTGGGCATCGCGCGGACGATCATCTCAGCCGCGAACCGCTTCGACAGTGCAGCATGATCGACCCCGGCGAGGATCGACAGCAGTAGCGTCGGTGCGCCCTTCATCGGCGCCAGCAACGCCTGCGCAGCCTCGATCTGCTGCGGCTTGAGCGCAAGCATCAGCGTGGCAGGCGCCTTCTCGTCGGGCAGAGCGGTCAGCGTGCGGACACCCTTGGGGGCACCCTTCCCGCTCCGCGTGATCACCGTCACGGTCGCCGGATCAAGCCCCGCGGCGGTCCAGCGGCGCAGCATCGCGCCGCCCATGTTGCCGCAACCGATCAGCCACAGCGGGCCTTCGGGGAAACTCACGCTCACGCCTCGCCGTGCGTTTCGATCAGCGCCGCAGCGATTGCCTCCTTGGGGCTCTTGCCGCCCCACAACACGAACTGGAACACGGGGTAGAAACGCTCGCATTCCTCTATCGCCGATTCGACTAGCAGTTCGGCGGCGTCCAGCGACATCGTTCCTTCATCGCCACCGTCAACCATCGCCGCATGCCGGAACAGTAATATGCCGCTTGACGACCATAGCTCGAAATGGCCGATCCAGAGCTGCTCGTTGACCAGCCCGATCGTCTCATAGACAGCCTGGCGCCGCTCATCGGGCACCTTGATGTCGGGAAAAGCGAGGAATTGCAGGACGCTATCGTCTTCGCGCCACAGCGCGCGGAGTTCGTACGTCGTCCAGCTACCCTTTACGGTCGCAACGATCTCATCCTCGTGACGCTCGTGCTCCCAGCCATGCGCGGCATAGTAGCTCTCGAGCATGTCGATCGGGGCGGCGTCTTCGTGGTCGTGGTCTACTTGGTCGAGCATCATAGGGTCCTGGCGGTCCTTATCGCACGACAAAGGCTGCCGAGGCAAAAACGCCACGGCAACCCCATCGAACCCGTTTCTGCGGAAAACTGTGGAAAAGTCAGTCGACCGCCGCCTCGTATGACGCCCCGGACGGCGCATTTACCGTGGATTGCGCGGCGAACTTGGCCTCGAGCGCATCGAGCCGTGCCTTGAGCACGTCGTTTTCGTCGCGGGCTGCGGCGGCCATTGTCTTGACCGCATCGAACTCTTCGCGGCTGACGAAGTCGAGACCGCCAAGCCATTCGCGAGCCCGCTCGCGCGCACCCGAACCGGCTTCGCGTCCGACGCCCGCAAGCGTACCGGCCGCACCGTTCAAGACCTTGACGATATCGTCGAACACGCGGTTTTCGGACTGCATTGCTTCAAATTCCCGTAAGATCAGTTCGTCACAGCATTTGGGACGTATGGCTGGCGGGTGCAAGTGTCTCGGCGCCGGGGTTCAACTGCCCGATGCTGAACGCGAGCACGCCGGCAAAGCTGATCCAGACCATATACGGCACCATCAGCCAAGCCGCGGCGGGCCGTATCCGCGCGAAGACGAAGGTCGCGGTGATCGACAAGGCGAGCATCGCGACGATCACCAGCACCGATGCGCCGATCCTGTGCGCGCCGAAGAACATCGGTGTCCAGGCGAGGTTGAACGCGAACTGCCCGACGAACAGCGCAACCGCGAGCCCACGCAACCGCGCCCCACGTGCGTTGAGGATCATCGCCAGTGCGAGCCCGATCAGGATGTAGAGCGTCGTCCAGACTACGGGAAACACCCAGCCCGGCGGGTTCAGCGCAGGCTTGGCGAGCGCCATGTACCAGGCATTGTCGCTACCGACGCTGACCGAGCGACCCGAGAGGAAACCGAGCAACAGGATCAGGGGCACGGTCACGACCGCCCAGCGGAGGAACGACATCCTCAACTGGCCCTTCGAAGCGATACCGCCCACACAAATCCTTCCGTCTCTACGCGCGCTCGTCCTGGCGCGCATTTTGCGATCGGTAAACCGTGCGTTGGCGATAATCGTTCCGCTAGTGGTTCATTCCGGCACGGTGGGGAACGTTGGCTAGAGTTTCGAACGACATCCACCACTCTCCGTCATCCTGACGAAAGTCAGGATCCAGTGTAACGAAAGACCGCGTGCGGTATCCTGGGTCCCGACTTTCGTCAGGATGACGGGGGTCTTTGCGGATCCGCCGGCGCTTCCGAAACCGGTACGTCCGATGCTGGCCTCTCGCCATGCATAGCGGCAATCAGGAATTCGACATTGCCTTCGGGGCCGGTGATCGGGCTCTCGACCACGCCCTCGACATGCCAGCCCTGCCCGGTTAGCCATGCCGCGACCTGGTCGCAGACGCGCTGGTGGATCGCGGAATCGCGGACGACGCCGCCCTTCCCGACCTCCTCGCGGCCCGCCTCGAACTGCGGCTTCACCAGCGCCATCAGCCTTGCATCGGGCTTGGCGAAGGACATCGGCCGTTCCAGGACCTTGGCCAGGCCAATGAAGCTCGCATCGCACACGATCAGGTCGATCGGTTCGGGGATGTGCGCGGGCGTGAGAATGCGGGCGCTCGTCTGTTCGTGGACGATGACGCGGTCGTCCTGGCGTAGCGACCAGGCGAGCTGGTTGGTGCCGCTATCGACCGCGTACACGCGGGCCACGCCATTCTTGAGCATGACATCGGTGAAACCGCCCGTCGAGGAGCCGACGTCGATCGCGACCGCGCCGGTCACGTCCCAGCCAAAATGCGCGAGGCCGTGCGCGAGCTTGATCCCGCCGCGCGAAACCCAGGGGTGATCGCGCCCGCGAACGTCGAGCAGCACGTCGTGGGGGAGCGTCTGGCCGGGCTTCTCGACCTTCTTGGTCCCCGCGAACACGAGGCCCGCCATGATAAGCGCCTGCGCGCGCGTCCGCGACTCGACAAGGCCTTTGTCGACCAGCAACTGGTCTGCCCGTATCTTTACCATGCGCGCAACTTTCCCATACCCCGCCTATCGCCCCCCGATCCGATCGCCGCAAGCTGCCTTCCTTTCGCCGCAATGCTATTGCCTACCGATCAAGTAGGATTACGTTGAGGCTTGGGAAGCGTGATCAGCCGGCGTCCCCTAGAGCGTCCCCCCGGTCACGCTTTCCACCCCGAAACGGGCCACCCCGAAACGGGGCCTTGGAGAAGGAGAAGCGCTGTGGGTAGTTTCGCACCGTATGATTCCGTCCAGCCGACCATCCTGACCGTGCCGGGTCTCGGCGGTTCGGGCCCGTCACATTGGCAGACTTTATGGGAGGACGCCCGCCCCGACACGGTGCGCGTCGAACTCGGCATGTGGAACACGCCGCACCGCAACGCCTGGGTGACGCGACTCGACGAGGCGATCCGCCGCGCCGACGCACCGGTGATCCTCGCCGCGCACAGCCTCGGCTGCCTAGCGGTGGCATGGTGGGCCGAACTCAGCCCGCAGCCTTATGGCTGGCCGGTAGCGGGCGCATTGCTAGTGGCGCCGGCGGATGTCGATCGCGGCGGCGCGCAGGCGGAGTTGAAAGGCTTTTCGCCGACGCCGCGCACGCCCTTGCCGTTCCCGTCGATCGTGGTGGCGAGCAGCGACGACCCCTGGGTCACGCCGCAGCGCGCGCACAGCATGGCGGCGGAATGGGGCAGCCACTTCGTCGACGCCGGCCCGCAGGGGCATCTGAACGCGGCAAGCGGGATCGGCTGGTGGCGCGAGGGGCAGGATCTGCTGGAGCGGGTGATCGCGGCGAGTGGCGATGGCCGGGGGCAGGCGCTGCCGCCGAGCAAGGCGCGGTCGATCCTTGCGGTGAGCGCGACCGATGCAGCGCAGACGCATTATCTGGGTGGGTGACTTATCTGGGAGGGTGACGCCCCCCAAACGATACACCACCCCGGCGAAGGCCGGGGCCCAATTGGTGAGGTCGTAGTAACGGGGGACCGCGCTTCGTTATTAACGCTTGCCAATTGGGCCCCGGCCTCCGCCGGGGTGGTGCCTGCCCACAAAGCCAGCTTAAGAAATCCGCGAACCGTCCTCATCAAACAGCTCGGGATTGGCCGCCTGCTCAGCCTTCGCCGCTGCCAGACCACCCCGCATCCGCCGCCACATCGCAATATTCAACGACACCATCACGACCACCGCCAGAACGATGATCAAGAGGCCCTTGGTCGGCCCGGTCATGCGCGCGCTTCGGCAACCCCGCGCGAATTGTGGCGGAGCGCCTTGAGGACGGTGTCGACCAGCGCAGTCGCATCGAGACCGGCTTCGGCATATTGGACTTCGGGCTTGTCCTGATCCTGGTAGACATCAGGCAGGCGAAGCGTGCGGAGCTTGAGGCCGCCGTCGATCAGCCCCTCGTCGGACGCCATCGTCAGAACATGCGCGCCGAAGCCGCCGACCGAATTCTCCTCGATCGTCACAGCAACTTCGTGCGTGGTCAGCAGCTTGCGGATCAGGTCGACATCGAGCGGCTTGGCGAAGCGGAGATCGGCGACCGTCGTCGACAGGCCCTTGGCCTCGAGGATCTCGGCGGCCTTAAGCGCCTCCTCGAGACGCGTGCCGAGCGACAGGATCGCGACGGTCTTGCCCTCCCGTACGACGCGGCCCTTGCCGATTTCCAGCAACTGCGGCGTCTCGGGCAGCGCGACGCCGGTGCCGTTGCCGCGCGGATAACGGACCGCGATCGGGCCCGTGTCGTACTGCGCCGCAGTATGCGTCATGTGAACAAGTTCGGCCTCGTCCGCCGCCGCCATCACGACGAAGTTCGGGAGCGTCGCGAGATATGTGACGTCGAACGAGCCGGCATGGGTCGCGCCGTCCGCGCCGACCAGACCCGCGCGGTCGATCGCGAAGCGGACCGGCAGGTTCTGGATCGCGACGTCGTGGACGACTTGGTCGTATGCGCGCTGGAGGAACGTCGAGTAGATCGCGCAGAACGGGCGCATCCCCTGTGCGGCCAGACCGGCGGCAAAGGTGACGCCGTGTTGCTCGGCGATGCCTACGTCGAAGAACCGGTCGGGATACGCCTTGGCGAACGCGTCGAGCCCGGTGCCCGACGGCATCGCCGCGGTGATCGCGCAGATCCGCGGATCCTTGGCGGCCTCGGCAACGAGCTGCGCGCCGAACACGTTCTGGTATTGCGGCGGGCCTGGGGGCGCCTTGGTCTGGACGCCCGAGATCACGTCGAACTTCTGCACGCCGTGATACTTGTCCGCGGCGGCCTCGGCGGGAGCGTAACCCTTGCCCTTCTTGGTGACGACGTGGACGAGGATCGGGCCCTCCTCGGCATCGCGGACGTTCTCGAGCACCGGAATCAGATGTTCGAGGTTATGGCCGTCGATCGGGCCGACATAATAAAAGCCGAGTTCCTCGAACAGCGTGCCGCCCATCGTCATGCCGCGCGCGAACTCGTCGGTCTTGCGCATCCCGCTGGCAATCGGCCGTGGCAGCCTCTTGGCGAGTTTCCGAGCCAGCTCGCGGAAGCCGAGGAACTCGCGACTCGACACGATCCGGCTCAGATACGCCGACAGCCCGCCGACCGGGGGCGCGATCGACATGTCGTTGTCGTTGAGGATGACGACCAGGCGGTTGCCCGCCTGCGCGGCATTGTTCATCGCCTCGTACGCCATACCCGCCGACATCGCGCCGTCGCCGATCACGGCGATGCCCTTGCCGGGCGTCCCCGCGATCTTGTTGGCGACCGCAAAGCCAAGTGCGGCCGAGATCGAGGTCGAGGAATGCGCCGCGCCGAACGGGTCGTATTCACTCTCGCTGCGCTTGGTGAAGCCGCTTAGCCCGCCGCCCTGGCGCAGCGTCCGAATCCGGTCGCGACGCCCCGTAAGGATCTTGTGCGGATAGCATTGGTGACCAACGTCCCACACCAGCCGATCGCGCGGGGTATCGAACACGTAATGGATCGCGGTGGTCAATTCGACCACGCCGAGACCCGAGCCGAGATGGCCGCCGGTGGTCCCAACCGCCGAAATCGTCTCGGTGCGCAGTTCGTCGGCGAGTTGGCGGAGCTGGTCCGGGCGCAACTTGCGGAGGTCGGCGGGTGTCGAAACGGTGTCGAGCAGCGGTGTCGCGGGAAGGTCGGCCATCATGCAGGCTTAATGCAGCGCGCGTATCGTGTCGATTGTTACCGTGTCTTGACGTAGCATTCGCGCTGAAATCGCTCGGGAAGTGCACAATTATGAACTTTACGCACCGTGTTGCCGTCGCGGCGGATATCCCGGCGATCTCGGCGCTGATGGCGCGGGCGATCGGCGCGTTGCAGCGGGATTTCCTCACGCCGGCGCAGGTCGAGGCAAGCCGTGCGGTGATGGGGCTCGATACGCAGCTGATCGCGGACGGGACGTATCTGTTGGTCGAGACGGAGGGGCGGCTAGCCGGGTGTGGCGGGTGGAGTCGGCGGGCGACTTTGTACGGTGGCGATCACAGTACGGCGTTGCGGGATGCGGCGCTGCTCGACCCGGCGCGCGACGCGGCACGGATACGCGCGATGTATACCGATCCAGATTTCGTGCGGCAGAGTGTCGGGCGGTTGGTGCTGTCGGTTTGCGAGACGGCGGCGCGCGAAGCGGGGTTTGCGCGGGCGGAGATGATGGCGACGCTCGCGGGAGAACCACTGTACCGGGCTTGCGGGTATCTGCCGATCGAGCGGATCGAGACGTCGGGAGATGTGCCGGTGCCGATGATCCGGATGGGGAAGGATTTGGGTAGAACCTGATCCTCCCCCTGGCGGGGGAGGATTGAGTGGTCGGGGTTACTTCGCCTCGCACTCCGCGCAGCGACCGCGGACTTCGATCACCGGGCGTACGGGAGAGAAGCCGGCCGCCTCAGCCGCGTTGCGGACGCCCTTGGTGATGGTGTCGTTATCGAGATGCGTCGTCTGGCCGCACGAGTCGCAGACCAGGAAGATGCAGTCGTGCAGGCAATCGGGATGCGCGTTGGCGACGTACGCGTTGGCGCTCTCGACACGCCGTGCGAGGTTCGCGCCGACGAACAGGTCTAGGATGCGATACACGCTATTCGCGGCGACGCGGCGGCCTTCGGATTTCGAGACGGCTTCGGCGATGTCGTAGGCAGACGCCGGCTTCTCGAAGCTGGCCAGCGCCGCGAACACGCTGGCGCGCATCGTGGTCCACTGTTCGCCAGCCTTTTCGAGTGTCGATTTTGCTGCGACGGTGAGGTCGGCGCCTTGCGGTTCGGTGTGGGTGTGAGCGTGCGCCATGCTGGATGAAGTAGGATGCCGGAGGGGTTCCAGCAACCCGACTTAACTCTCCGCGCGGCGGTTGAGATCGTGACCGAACGCGAGCAGACCGACGCCGACGATCGTCCACAACGTCTCGCCGCCACCGCTGTCGTGCGGCAGCGTCATCGCGCCGGCCATGATGCCGAGCCCGAGCGCGCCCATTGCGGCGGGCATCATATAGCCGTGGTTGAGAACGCCGCGTCCAAGCGCGAGCGCACCGAGGCCGATCGCGATCGTCAGGCCGACTTCGTGGAAGATCGGATCGAGCAGGAAACCGCCCGCCGTCGACATGAGCGCGACCAGTACGGAGGTCGCGAGGCAATGCACCATGCACAGGCCCGACAGCCCGATCGCATAGCGATCGAGGCCGGCGAAGCGGTGGGTATGCGTAGCCGAAGGCGTCATCGTCCGTCGGATATAGATGGGCAGTTGAAAGGATACAACATTACATTGCAGATTTTCTTGCGAGGAATTTTAGGTTCGTCAGGTCGGATCGCCGCCAGAGATCGCGTAGTGGCTATCCGTCGCCATCCTGACGAAAGTCAGGATCCAGAGCCTCAGGCGGCAGCGTGCGTAACTCTGAATCCTGACTTTCGTCAGGATGACGGGAGGAGCGGCAGGACGCTGCGCCCCCTGCACCTCCGCCAGTCCGGCAACATGAAGCAATGCCTCACCATGAAGGAATGGCGCCGGGCTGCGCAAAGGACTATCTCATCGCAATGCTTCAACCCAGTGCCGCCTTTCTCACCAAAGCCCGTCCTCGTGCGGTCGCCCTGTGGCTGTACACGGTCGCGGGCCTGATCGTCGCGATGGTCGTCATCGGCGGAATCACGCGGCTGACCGAATCGGGGCTGTCGATCACGCAGTGGAAGCCGATCAGCGGGATCATCCCGCCGCTCAACGACGCGCAGTGGCAGGCCGAGTTCGCCGCCTACAAGCGCATCCCCGAATATGCCGCGTTCAACGCTGACATGACCGTGTCCGGGTTCAAGGCGATCTTCTTCTGGGAATATCTGCACCGGCTGTGGGGCCGCGTGATCGGGCTGGTCTTCGCGGTGCCGCTGATCTGGTTCGCGGTGCGCAAGCGGATCCCCGTCGGCTATGGCTGGCGACTGTCGGCGCTGCTGGCGCTCGGTGCGTTCCAGGGCGCGATTGGCTGGTGGATGGTCGCCTCCGGCCTGTCGGTGCGAACCGACGTCAGCCACATTCGACTCGCCGTCCACCTGTTGACCGCGCTGACGATCCTCGCTGGGATCGTGTGGACCGCGCTCGACCTGATGGCGCTGAACCGCAACCCGCTCGCCGCCCCTGCCCGCATGCGGCCGGTGGCGATCCTCGCGCTGGCGTTGCTGTTCGTGCAACTCGTCTATGGCGCGTTCACCGCCGGGCTCGACGCGGGCTATGCCTTCGCAAGCTGGCCGCTAATGGGCGACGGGCTGTTCCCGGCCGACGTGCCGATGGTGAATCCCGCCTGGAGCAACGCGGTCGACAACCCGATCGTCGTGCAGTTCATCCACCGCTGGTTCGCGTTCGCCGCCGCCGCCGGCCTGATCTGGCTGGCGATCAAGGCAACCAAGACCGGCAGCAGCGCGGGGTTCTTCGTCGTCGGGCTGGTCACGCTACAGATCATGCTCGGCATCGCCACGCTGATGACCGGCGTGCAGATCGACGTCGCGGTCGCGCATCAAGGCAACGCCGCACTCCTCCTGATCGCCGCGATGTTCGCCGCCCACGCCGTAGGCACCGCACCCCGCCTGAAGCAGCGGGTATAATAATACCCGTCAGGAAACCGGCGGAAAGCTTGACTTGAAGCCCCCCTTTCAGCATTAGGCCGGCATTCGTGCTGCGGGGCCTCCCCTTGGTGCGCTTGCATTCAATCTGGAAGGTCTAACGCCCATGAAGGCGCTCATGAAGACCACCAAGTCGGCGAAGCCGGCTGAGGTGGAGAAGCAGTGGCATATCGTCGACGCGGAAGGTCTCGTCGTCGGTCGTGCCGCATCGATCATCGCCAACGTCCTGCGCGGCAAGCACAAGGTGTCGTTCACCCCGCATGTCGATTGCGGTGACAACGTCGTCGTGATCAACGCCGACAAGATCCGCTTCACCGGCAACAAGGCCGCGAAGAAGATCTATTACAAGCACACCGGGTACGCCGGCGGCATCAAGGGCATCACTGCCGCCAAGGTCCTCGACGGCCGCTTCCCGGAGCGCGTTCTCGAAAAGGCTGTCGAGCGCATGATCCCGCGCGGCCCGCTGGGTCGTGAGCAGATGCGCAACCTGCGTATCTTCAAGGGCACCGAGCATCCGCACGAGGCACAGAACCCTGCCGTGCTCGACATCGGCAGCATGAACCGCAAGAACAAGGTGGGCGCATAATGTCCGACAACCGCCAGTCGCTCGCCGATCTCGCGAGCCTGACCAACCAGCCCGCGCCGGCTGCCCCCGCCGAGCAGGCTCTGCCGACCAGCGAAGGCGATATCGCAGCGCCGGTCTCGAACGAGCCCGTCCGCGAGCCGATGCCTTTGCGCGAGCAGATCCTCGACAAGCAGGGCCGCGCCTACGCGACCGGCCGTCGCAAGGACGCCGTCGCGCGCGTCTGGGTCAAGCCCGGCACCGGCAAGATCACGATCAACGGTCGTGACCAGGAAGTGTATTTCGCACGTCCGACGCTGCGTCTCGTCATCAACCAGGTGTTCGGGATCACCGAGCGCGAAGGTCAGTACGACGTCGTCTGCACCGTCAAGGGTGGTGGCCTTTCGGGCCAGGCCGGCGCGGTCAAGCACGGCATCAGCCAGGCACTGACTCGCTTCGAGCCGGTGCTGCGCGCATCGGTGAAGGCAGCAGGCTTCCTGACCCGCGACAGCCGCGTCGTCGAGCGCAAGAAGTACGGCAAGGCGAAGGCCCGTCGTAGCTTCCAGTTCTCGAAGCGCTAATCTCGCTTTCAGTATCTGCGTACCAGAAGGGCGGTCCGGCAACGGGCCGCCCTTTCTGGTTTTGGGCATTGGTGCAGGACGACATCGTTCTCCCGCGCACAGGAGCCCAAAATAGAAAGCGGCGTCTGCGGCGATCCTCCCCGCCAGGGGGAAGTGGCTGGCTCTTGCCAGCCGGAGGGGGGGTAGGGAAAACGGCTGCTCCGTGCCCTCCCCCTCCGTCACCTTCAGCGACACCTCCCCCTGGCGGGGGAGGATCGTTCGGACGCGACGGCCTAGCCTAGCGCGGCAATGATCTCGCCGAGCGACGCATTGCGAATGCCGCGACGGTCGAACTCGTCGAGCATCGTCGTCCACCACGTGTAGAAACGCTTCAGGTCTGCGGCGTCGCGGACATAAGGTGTGTTACCCGGCGCCAACGACGGCGAGTGGAACGACAGGTTGAACAGCCGCAACCCCTCGCCCGCCGCGACCGCAACCGCCTCCAGCGCAGCCTCGATCGGCATGTCCTCGGGCGTCAGCGCGATCCGCGACAACAGGCGCGCGCGCGCGAATACCCCCCTGCCCTTCGGTAGGCGGCCTAGCGCAGTGTACAGCCTGCCGCCGCCCCTTCGCGCGCGGCCGGTGAAAACGGTGGTTAGCGGCAGTTCGACGATACCGCCTTCGCGATACGCTCCGGCATCCGCCAGCGAGAAGTCCGGACCGCCATCGCCGCTATAATCGTAGCCGGGGCGGATCGAGCTATCGATCCGGTAGCCGAGCCCTGCAAGCAGTTCGAAACTGTTCGGGCCGATGCCATAGCGACCAGCGCGATACGCACGCGGGGCGGTGCCGAATGCGGTCTTGATCGCGGCCGTGAGTGTCTCAAGCTTGGCCGCCTCCAGCGTCCGCGGCAGGTTGCCCGCGTAGCTTGACGCCGATGTCGCCACCTCCTCGAACGGCGGATTGACCCAGGCGTGCAACTGCGTGCCGATCTCCGACCGCCCATCTTCGAGGACGCGCGACAGGACCGCCACCGAAGCGGGATCGGTGGCGATCGGGTGGTCGACCATGCAGTTGAGCGCGACACCGCGCTCCGCGAACCGACGGTGCGCGTCGGGAAACGCCGCCATCGCGGTCGTCGCGCGGTTGCGGCGATCGAGCGGCGCGCGCCAGTCGAACTCTTCCTCGACGTCCACGAAGACAGTGAAGCGGGTACCAAAATCCTCAGGCCAGATTACCCGCTGCGCGTCGGTTGGCCGCGGCGGGCGGTAGGTCACCGCTGATCGTCGGCGGTGCGCTCCGCTTCCGCGACATCGGCGGTCGGGCACTCCGCTTCCACGACATCGGCAGCGGGAAGTTGCAGCGTCAGGCGTTCCGCGCCGATCGTCAGGACGCCGCCGAGTTCTACCGCGAGATTCTGCGCGAGACGCAGCGCGAAGCCGGTGCCGAGTAGTGGTGCGCCGTCGTTCTCCTGTTCGGCGTCGATGCTGAGCAGCACGTCGGTCGCATGCGCAGCGAGCGCGGCGGGGCGATCGAACTCGATCGTGATCGTGTCGCCCACCGGCCGCACGACGATCCCGAGTTGCTCGCCCTGGCGCCCGGCCGACACCAGCGCGGCGAGCAGGCGACCGACCAGCCGCTCGACCGCGCGATCGTCACCGAGGATATCGCAGTCACTCGCAGGCATCGCCACCGACAGGCTCGCCCCGCGTAATGCGGCGAGCGGCTGGAGGTCCGTGGTGACGCGGTCGAGCAACGCACGGACCGGCACCGTCGTCGGTCGCAGATCGAGCGCATGGCCTTCGATCCGCGCCGCGGTGTCGAGATCATCGATCGCGGCGAGCAGGTCGCCCGCCTGCGTCCGAATCGCTGTCGCGCGGTCGCGATACGTTGGCGAGACGGGGCCGAGCAACTGCGTCTCGATCAGTTCGGCGAACCCGGCGATCGCATTGGTCGGCGTGCGCAGTTCGTGGACCAGCTGGCGGAGCGAATCGGCGACCGGCGACGATGCGGGCTTTGCCGGCGCCGCGGTCTCGTCGCGACGTGGGCGGCGCGCGGTGCCGCGGAAACCGATGAAGCGGCCGGATGCATGTTCGAACGCAGGCACGCCCGACAGCCGCCACGATCCGAACGCGTCCGAAAGCCCGCCGACCTCGAGCCGCGCGTCGCTGAACCGTGAACGACGACGGAATGCGCCAGCCGCGACGCCATCGAGATGCGCCTCGCCCTGTTGCGCTGCATAGGCGAGCGACACGCCGATCAGCGCGGAGCGGGCGACGCCATCGACCATCCGGATGACGCCTTGCGCGTCGGTTTCGAAGCGGAAGCCCTCGATCTCGGCCGCCGCGGGTGTTGGCGTGGCGGCGTCGACGGTGCGGTCGCGATTGAACGCCTCGATCCGTGCGACGAGGTCAGATATTTCGAAGCGGTCTGCTGGCGCCGGTTCAGGCGGTTCAGCGACGGATGCTTCCGTCTCGGCGAGCTTGGCATGGCGAAACGCCTCGGCGACGAACGGCAGGCCGCGGGCGACCGCGCCGAGCGCCATGAACGGAGTTTCGCTGAGTGGAGTTTCGCTGGGAGGTGCGGAATAGAGCGACGGTTCGCGTGCCTTGGCAAAGGGCGTGTCGACCGGAGATGTGTCGAACACCTCGACAACCAGGTTTTCAGCTAAAGGCGGCTCTTCAGCTAACGGCGCCTCTTCAGCGACAGTCGGCTCTGCGATCGGCGCTGGCTCGATAGCGATCGGCTCTGCAACGACCCGCTCGGCTTCGACAGGCTCGGGCTCGGCCGGCACATCGGGTTGCGGCAGCACGAAGTCGGTCGGACCGAAGCTCTGCAAGCCACGATGGACCGATGCGGGCAAGTCGCGGCGATGGCGCAGTACCGAACGGCTAGCCGGCGTCAGCCGCGGCAGGATCGCCAGCCATTCGTCGGGCTCCAGAGTCGCGGTCCGCAGCACCGGTGCGGCGATCGCCAGCGCGTCCTCGGCGAAGAACCCGACCAGGTTCGCATCGGGCCGGGCGAAAGCGAGCGCGCGGGCACTGGCGGCACGCACCTCGACCGGCACCGCCTGGCGCAACAGCCGCAACCGCGCGATCGCCGGTTCATCGACCGCCGTCCGCCCGCGGCCCATCAGGTCGACCAGTTGCCGCCACGCGGATTGCGCGCCGAAACCGGTGGCCATGTCGGCAGCGAGGATCGTCTTCAGGCTATCGTCGAACCGCACATCGTTCCCCGGCTTAGGTGGGCGTACCACGCTCTCCGTACCGATTCCTTAACGCCGCCGACTCATCGAAGGAACAATCCATTTTGGTGCGGATACGAGTTCGTCGCATAGTGGGACAATTGCGTTTCGCCGCAACAATCTTATCGCTATGAGGAATGAATCGCTTGGTTTGCGATGCCTATCGGGAGTTGCGTGAAATGAGTTTTGACCGGATCGATCGGCAGATCCTGTCGCTGTTGCAGGCCGACGGTCGGATGACCAATGTCGACCTGGCCGACCAGGTGGGGCTTACCGCTCCACCCTGCCTGCGCCGCGTCCGCGCGCTCGAAGAGGCAGGCGCGATCCGTGGCTATCACGCCGATCTCGATGCGAGCCGACTGGGCTTTCCGATCACGGTGTTCGCCATGGTGTCGCTGCGCAGCCAGGCCGAGCACGACCTCGCCGCGTTCGAGCATCATATCGCGGATATTCCTGAAATCCGGGAATGCCACATGCTCAATGGCGAGATCGACTTCATCCTGAAGATCGTCGCGGCGGATTTGAAGAGCTTCCAGGAAATCCTGACGACGCATCTGACGCCGGCGCCGAACGTGGCGAGCGTGAAGACGTCGCTGACGATCCGCACGGCGAAGGCGCTGTCGGGGATCCCGGTGGTGGTCGACTAAGGGGCCACTTCGATCCTTCCCTGCAAGGGGAGTTGGCTGGCGCTTGCCAGACGGAGGGGGGACACCCTCTTGATGGCGCAACACCCCTTCCGTCAGTCCTGCGGACTGCCACCTCCCCTGACAGGGCCCTGACAGGGGAGGATCGAGCTTCGAAGCTCCCATCTTCAAACGAAAAACGGGGCGGCATCGCTGCCACCCCGTTCTTTAGCCAGAGACCCGACCGCTTACGCAGCCGGAGCGCCGAGCCAAGTCGTCCACAGGCTCGCGATGTCCGCCTTGGGCGATGCCTTCACCGCCGAGAATGCCGTCGCCGCGCCCGCCTTGTCGCCCGAGCGCGCAAGCGCGATGCCGAGATGGAGGTTCACGTCATCCGCGTCGATGCCGCCCTTGGTCAGCGCCAGGCGATAGAGTTCGATCGACTTGGCGTAGTTGTTCTGACCGAGGTACGCATCTGCCGTACCCGCGGCGAGCTTGCCGTTCGGGGCCGTCGCAGCGCGCTTTTCGAGACTCGACAAGGGGCCGTCCGCCGCGATGTTCTTGGTCGCATCTGCGAGCAAACCCTTGGCCATCGTGTTCGAGGCCGGGATCTTGCCCGAAGCGAGACCCTCCTTGATCACTGCCTGCGCTTCGCTCGGCAGGCCGCGACGGTTCACGCTGTCCGCATATTGCAGATAGTCAGTCTGGTCGGCGAGCGAGTTGGTTGCGCGCATCAGACGGAAGATGTCGACCTTCTGCGGTTCGTCGAGCGTGATCAACGCATCCTTCTGGATGCCCGACAGGATCAATACGTCACGCCAGTTCTTTGCCGACGGATACGCGGTGATCCACTTCTTCAGCCAAGCCATCGTCTCTGGCTTGCGCTTGGCTGCGTACGACTTGGCTATCGCGTAGCGGTAATATTCCTCGGGCGCCTTCTGGCCCGACGCGGTCATCTGCGTGATCGCGGCATCGAGATCGGCAGTGGCGCCAGCGACGTCGCCGCTATCCATCTTCGCCTTGATGATCTGCAGCGACAGGTTGGGATCGGTGTAGCCGAGTTCCTTCGCCTTCGAGAAATACTGAAGTGCGATCGGATACTGCTTGCCGTTGAACGCCAGCGCACCGCGGCGATAGGCATAGCGACCACGATCCGCGGCGGGCGTGGCCGGGTTGGCGATCAGCGCGTCGAGCGGCGTGGCGAGGGTCGTCTCGTTGATCGGTGCGTTGGGGTTGGCGGTCTGCGCAGCGACGAGCTTCTCCGACTCAAGCTGATACCGGAGCGCGGCACCGATATACTTCTCGTAATCGGTCTTCGCGGCGGCATCGATCTGGTCGATCGCGGTCTGCGCGGTCGGGTAATCCTTGGCCGCCAGCGCGGTCTGCGCGGCAAGGCCGGGCTTCTGGACTTCGGGGCTGAGCTTAACCGTCGGAGCGGCGTCAGCCTTCTTGTCCTTGGCGAAGGCGGGCGTGGTGATCGCCATGCTGCTTGCGCCGGTCGCGAACGCCGCAACCAGTGCAAGCTTGGAAATGGTCTTCATGCGGAAACTCTCCCTCTGCGTCGGCCCGCTTACGTAAGTGGCGCGCCGCGACGCTATATGGTCCGTGGTGCATACGTTCAAGCAAGCGGTCCGGATCCCCTGCCTGCAAATTAGCTGGTGAACGTCGATTGAACGCGCTCACGGCGGTCGCTAGATCGCGAGGATGATCGCTGTCCTTTCGCCCGCCAAGACGCTCGATTACGAGAGCGCGCTGCCCAAGCTCGAGCCTACGACGCCACGGTTTGCCGACGAGGCGAAAACGCTGGCACATGCTGCCGCGCATCTAACGCAGAAGAGGTTGTCGGAGCTGATGCATATCTCGCCCGCGCTGGCGAAGCTCAACGCCGACCGGTATCGCGATTTCGATACGCTGCCCGAGCGGCCGGCGATGTTCGCGTTTGCGGGCGACGTCTATACCGGGTTGGAAGCGAAGACGCTTGACGAGGCGGCGGTGGATTACGCGCAGGATCACGTGCGGATGCTGTCGGGGCTGTACGGCCTGTTGCGGCCGCTCGACCTGATGCGGCCCTACCGGCTGGAGATGGGCACGCGCTGGGCGCCGCGGAAGACGAAGCTGACCGACTGGTGGGGGGACCGGATCGCCAAGCTGCTCGCCGACGATGTTGAGGCGGAAGGATCGGGGACGATCCTAAACCTCGCGAGCCAGGAATATTGGGCGGCGGCGGACGGGAAATTGCCTTCGTCCATACGCGTCATCGCGATCGATTTCCGCGAGGGCGAGGCGCAGAAGTTCGTCAGCTTCCATGCAAAGAAGGCACGCGGGATGGTCGCCCGGTGGCTGGTCGAGCACCGCGTCGACGACATCGAGGGGATCAAGGGGTTCGACAGCGACGGCTATGCCTATGACGCGGCGGGCAGCAGCGACGCGCAGTTCCGGTTCGTCCGCAAGTGAGCAGCGCGGTCGTCATCGGCGCGTCGGGCGGGATCGGCAAGGCGCTGGAAGAGGCGCTGATCGAGGAAGGGGCTTTCGAAAAGGTCTACGGGTTCGCGCGGTCCGAAAGCGGCGACCGGCATCTCGATCTGGAGAACGAGGCGAGCATTGCGGCAGCGGCTTCGCGGGTTGGGTCTCCGACGCTGGTGATCGTCGCGACGGGACTGCTGCACGACGGCGACAAGGGTCCCGAGAAGGCGATGCGCGAGCTCGATCCGGTGTGGATGGCGCGCAACTTCGCGATCAACGCGATCGGGCCGGCGTTGGTGGCGAAGCACTTCCTGCCGACGACGCCGAAGGCGGGGCGGATCGTGTTCGCGGTGCTCTCCGCTCGCGTGGGAAGTATCGGCGATAACAAGCTGGGCGGCTGGTACGGGTATCGTGCGTCGAAGGCTGCGCTGAACCAGCTGGTGAAGACCATCTCGATCGAGGACAAGCGACGCAACTCCAGCGGAATCGTCGTCGGGCTGCATCCGGGCACAGTCGATACCGGGCTGTCGAAGCCGTTCCAGGCCAACGTCACCCCCGGCAACCTGTTCAAGGCCGACCGCGCCGCGGTGCAGTTGCTCGACGTGATCGACGGCCTGCGCGCGCCGGACAGCGGCAAGCTGTTCGCGTGGGATGGGGCGGAAGTTACCCCATAGTGCCCTCCTCCTTCACGTCATCCCAGCGGAAGCTGGGATATCATCGTGTGGCGAACGCCGCCCGCCAAACGGGGATACCCCAGCTTTCGCTGGGGTAACGAGTGGGCGATTCAGGGGCCGCCACCTAAGTCCCTACGGCGGACGTCCGGCGCTCTTCAGCTCCGCACCCTTAGCATGACGCGGATTTCACCTATCCGCCACAATCCGTTCAGGTCCCCCGGCGCACTCTCCGACCATCGTCCACCAAGGCCGAAACTGAGAGGATATCCCATGACCAAGTCTCTCCCCCTCGCGATCCTCGCCGGCGGCGCGCTCTTGTCCGGCACCGCCGCGATCGCCGCGACGCAGGCCAAGACCGTCCAGCCGAAGACCGTCGCGACGCACACGACGACCACCAAGACGACCACACCGATGGGAAACACCAAGGTCGCCAAGCGCACCACCACGGTCAAGAAAGGCCGCATGGTCACCGCCAAGCTCGCGAACGGCAAGACCGTCACCTATGATTGCTCGCTCGCCGGCAACAAGACCAAGACCGCCTGCAAATAACCCCGAAATTAACGATGAAACCCTTCTCCCTCGCGTGCGTACGCGTGCGCGGGGGTAGTAAGGTGCCCCCCCCTCGGCTAAGGTCTGTCATCATACCGCAACAAGCCGAAAGCGTTCAGATTTGACCGACGAGACCATACTCGCCGAACCCCAGGGCGGCGAGCCCGCCGGCATCGCCACGATCTCGATCGTCGACGAGATGAAGTCGAGCTATCTCGACTATGCGATGAGCGTCATCGTCGCGCGCGCGCTACCCGACGTCCGCGACGGCCTGAAGCCCGTCCACCGCCGCATCCTGTACGGCGCGCACGAAAGCGGCTTCGTCGCCGGCAAGCCCTACCGCAAGTCCGCGCGCATCGTCGGTGACGTGATGGGTAAATACCATCCGCACGGCGACAGTTCGATCTACGACGCGTTGGCCCGCATGACCCAGGACTGGTCGATGCGCGTGCCGCTGATTGACGGCCAGGGCAATTTCGGCTCGATGGATCCCGATCCACCCGCGGCGATGCGCTACACCGAGGCCCGTCTCGGCAAGGTGGCGAACGCGCTGCTCGGCGATCTCGACAAGGATACGGTCGACTTCACGCCCAACTATGACGGCTCGGAGCGCGAGCCTTCGGTGTTGCCGGCGCGCTTCCCGAACCTGCTGGTCAACGGCGCGGGCGGCATCGCGGTCGGCATGGCGACCAACATCCCGCCGCACAATCTCGGCGAAGTCATCGCCGCGTGCCTCGCGTACATGGACAATGGCGCGATCACGACCGAGGAACTGTTCGAGATCGTCCCCGGTCCCGACTTCCCGACCGGCGCGATCATCCTCGGCCGCGCGGGCGCCAAGTCGGCGTACGAGACCGGCCGCGGTTCGATCATCGTCCGCTCGCGCCACATCGTCGAGGAGGGCAAGGGCGACCGTCGCTCGATCGTCCTCACCGAGATCCCGTTCCAGACCGGCAAGAACGGCCTGGTCGAGAAGATCGCCGAAGCGGCCAAGGACAAGCGGATCGAAGGCGTCAGCGACATCCGCGACGAATCGAGCCGGATGGGCGTCCGCATCGTCATCGACCTGAAGCGCGACGCGACCGTCGACGTGGTGCTCAATCAGCTGTGGCGGCACACGCCCGCGCAGTCGAGCTTCCCCGCCAACATGCTGGCGATCCGCGGCGGCCGTCCTGAACTGCTCAACCTGCGCGACATCATCGGCGCGTTCATCACCTTCCGCGAGCAGGTCATCACCCGCCGCTCGAAGTTCGAACTCGCCAAGGCCCGCGAGCGCGCGCATCTGTTGCTCGGCCTCGTCATCGCGGTCACCAACCTCGACGAAGTCGTCAAGATCATCCGCGGCTCGTCGAGCCCCGCCGACGCACGCGGCAAGCTGCTCGCGCGCGAATGGCCGGTCGAGGAGATCGCGCCGTACATCGCGCTGGTCGAGGCGGTAGAGGACAAGCAGGCCGACGGCATCTACAAGCTGTCCGAGCCACAGGTCCGCGCGATCCTCGATCTCCGCCTGCACCGCCTCACGCTTCTCGGCCGCGACGAGATCGGCGACGAGCTGAAGGCGCTGGCCGCGACGATCGGCGAGCTGCTCCACATCCTCGGCGACCGTGCGAAGCTGTACGAAGTGATGCGCGGCGAGCTGATCGCGATCCGCGACGAATTCGCCACCCCGCGCCGTTCCGAGATCGCCGCTGCCGCCAACGGCATCGACGACGAGGACCTGATCGAGCGCGAGGACATGGTCGTCACCGTGACCATGCAGGGCTATATCAAGCGCACCAGCCTCGACACGTTCCGCGCGCAGGCGCGTGGCGGCAAGGGTCGCGCGGGCATGTCGACGAAGGACGAGGACGTCGTCACCGAGCTGTTCGTCACCTCGACGCACACCCCGGTGCTGTTCTTCTCGAACCTCGGCAAGGTCTATCGCTACAAGGTCTGGCGCCTGCCCGAGGGTGGCCCCGCCACGCGCGGCCGGCCGATGATCAACCTGCTGCCGCTGGCGCCGGGCGAGACGATCTCGACTGTACTCCCGCTGCCGGAGGATCTGAGCGAGTGGAGCCGCCTGCACGTGATGTTCGCGACGCAGCGCGGCACGGTACGTCGCAATTCGATGGATGCGTTCACCAACGTACCGTCGAACGGCAAGATCGCGATGCGCTTCGAGGAGGGTTCCGAGGACAAGCTGATCGGCGTCGCGCTACTCAGTGAGCATGACGACATCCTGCTCGCCACCAAGCTCGGCAAGGCGATCCGCTTCGCCGGTGATGACGTCCGCGAGTTCCAGAGCCGTACGTCAACAGGCGTCCGCGGCATCACGCTGAAGAACGACGACGAGGTTATCTCGCTGTCGGTCCTCCACCGGGTCGAAGCCACCCCCGCCGATCGCGAAACCTACCTTAAATTCGCGCCCTGGAAGGGCGAGCGGGAGGGCGACCATGATCTGGGGCTCGATCGCTACAACGATCTCAAGGACCGCGAGCAGTTCATCCTCACGATCTGCGAGAACGGCTACGGCAAGCTGTCCAGTGCGTACGACTATCGTCAGACCGGCCGCGGTGGCCAGGGCATCACCAACATCGACAACATCGCGCGAAATGGCCCCGTCGTCGCAAGCTTCGCCGCGGCTAAGGGCCATCAGCTGATGCTGGTGACCAACCAGGCGAAACTGATCCGCACGACACTCGCGTCACTCCGCGTCATCAGCCGCAACTCGGCGGGCGTAAAGCTGTTCGACGTGGCGAAGGGCGAGCACGTCGTCTCCGCCGCACGCATCGAGGAAACCGAGGAAGACGCCGAGATCAACCTGGCGGACGCCGTGCCGGAGGTCGCTCCGGATACCGGCGCGACGATCGGCGAGGATACTGCTGCGGGCCCGGAGGATGGCGAATGAGCCGCGATCCGATCGCCTATAAGGTGCTGACGGGGGAGCAGCTGGCGACCCTGGAAAGCGGGAGCTTTGCGGGCGCGCCGGTGGATGTGGCTGACGGCTATATCCACCTGTCCACTGCCGAGCAGTTGACGGAAACGGTCGACAAGCATTTCGCGGGTCAGTCGGACCTTCACGTGGCCGCGATCGATCTCGAAGCGCTCGGTGATGACGTGAAGTGGGAAGAGTCGCGCGGGGGACAGCTGTTCCCGCACATCTACGGCGGGCCGTTGCTGCTGGAGGTCGTGTTGTCCTACGGCCCGCTGGAGCGCGACGATGCGGGCAAGATAAAGCTCCCCGTCGCGGGCTGACCGGCACTCAAACTCAAGCTTGTTCTCCCGCGAACAAGGAAGCAGGAGTGCAGTTGAATTAACGACCGCTAGATGCCGAATCGTCTGCCACCACCCCGGCGAAGGCCGGGGCCTAGGTGGGGATGGTAGCTGACGGAGCGCATCGCTCCATTACATCGACCTTTCCAACTGGGCCCCGGCCTTCGCCGGGGTGGTACTATGTCGGTTAGGTTGGTCTGTTTGCCCTCACCCCGCCGCGAACGCAGCCCTCACAAACCGCGCACAAGCCTCCGGCGCCGTCACCGGGATCATGTGCCCGCCTTCGATCGTATCGATCTTCGCCCCCGGGATAGCCGCCGCCGTCCGGTGGCCGTTATACGCAGGATCGAGAATCGCATCCTGCCGCCCGAACAGGATCCGGGTCGGCACGCCAATCTCGCCATACCGCTCGACCATCGGCGTCAGATCGTCGTTCACGCCGCCCAGATCCGCCGCCGCCGCCGCGATCGCGATCGGCCGCTGCGACAGCGCACCACCGCCGCGAATCGCGAAATCCTCGGGCACCGCCTCGGGCGCGAAAATACCTTCGAGCGTCTTTGCAGAGGTCAGCCGGCTCAGCGGCGTCCCGATGATCTGTGCAAACCCGCGACGCGCCCCCGCCGGCACACGTGCGAGGCCACGGAAGCTCTCCGGCACCTCTTCCTGCGGTCGGGTCAGCGGCGCGATCAGCGCGAGCGCGCGGACCAGGTGCGGATGGTCCAGCCCTACAGCCACGCCGATCGCGCCGCCAAGCGAATGCCCGACGAGCAACGGCCGATCGAGCCCGAGCTTCTGGATGAAGTCGGCGATGATCGCGCCCTGCGCGACGATCCCCGGCGTCGGGTTGCCGGTCGCGGTCGAATAGCCCGAGCCCGGCCGGTCGACGACGATCACGCGGTAGTCGTCCTTGAGCAGGTCGACGAGCGCGTAGCTGAAGTTCCGCAACTGCCCGCCAAGGCCGTGCACCATCACGATCGCTGGCCCCGACCCCACATCGATATAGTGGAGCCGGGCGCCCGCGACATCGAGGAAGCGCCCCTCCGCAGGCACCAGTTCCTCGGCCCGCCGCGCGACCCGGCTAGAATAGAGCGACAGCGCGATCCCCGACACCGCCGCGAGCACCGCGCCACCGATCAATCCCTTGCCCGTCCGCCTCATCACCATCTCCTTCACTTCGCTTGTGCCCCGAACGCGCAACCAAGTCCAAAGTCGCAACACATTCGAGGCTCGCCGCCCGGGTCGAACGCCCGACCCACGAAAGCGGTGCGCCCGCAGATAGACAAGCTCGCACGATACCGGACACGACCGCCAGGCAAAGCCCGCGTTACAGTCGATCGACAGAAGGGCGGAATGATGCACGTGCTCGTACAGATGGGCACTCGGCTCGACGCGACGCGACGCCGCAATTGCTCGATCGCATCGCCGCGTGGCCGAAAACCCGATGATGAAGAATGGTGCACCCAGAGCGATTCGAACGCCCGACCCTCAGATTCGTAGTCTGATGCTCTATCCAGCTGAGCTATGGGTGCATCGCCGTTCCGTGTCCGGTTCGACAAGCCCGCTATGAAGCGGAAAATCCTGGTGCACCCAGAGCGATTCGAACGCCCGACCCTCAGATTCGTAGTCTGATGCTCTATCCAGCTGAGCTATGGGTGCACTGGAGGGGCGCTGATAGCAGGCATTTTCGGGGGCGCAAGGGTTTGCCGCGAGAAAGTTGTGTACGAACGCTTGGCGGCATAGAGCGGCAGGCATGAAACATGCCTCTTCGCTCCGCTTCGCATCGTTCGCGCTGGTCCTCGCAACCGGTGCCTGCAGCGAGGATCCGAACACCTATCCGTCGCTCGGGAAGCGCCCGGTCGAGAAGCTGGGATTTGCCGAACCCGAGGTGAAGGCGGCGGTGGCGGCCCCCGATCCCGCGCTCGACAAGGACATTGCGACGATCTCGGCCAAGCTCGATGCCATCACGACCGGTTTTGCGCGCGACGCGGCGAAGGCGGAGACGCTGGCACGATCGGCACGCGGTGCGGCGGTCGGCAGCGACGCGTGGATTACCGCGCAGACCGCCCTGGCGGGTCTAGACGACTGGCGTGCGCAGGGCTCGTCGCTGGTGACCGATATCGAGGCGCTGGCGACCGACCGTGCGGCGAAGCTCCAGCCGGATTATCCGGCGCTAGCGGCGATCCGCGCGAAGGCGCAGGCGGAGAGCGATCGTCAGGGCGCGACGATCACCCGCATCCAGGCAAGCATGCCGTCCGCGTAGCGTACGCTCTCAATCCTCCCCCGCCAGGGGGAGGTGGCTGGCGCTTGCCAGTCGGAGGGGGAGGTAAGCGCAACCAACGTTCCGTGCCCTCCCCCTCCGTCGCTTCGCGCCACCTCCCCCTGGCGGGGGAGGATCAAGAAGCTCAGAACCCATTCAACAGCGGCAGGATCGTCGAGTAATCGTCGGTCCACGCCGCAAAGCCTTTCCGCGGTGTCAGCGGGACCCAATCCAGATCCTTCGCCCGCAACGCCGCAATTCCCCGCGGGTCGCGCGACAGCGCCACCCAGTCCGACGCCGACGCCCGATCGACCAGCAAACTCGACGGCCGGTATTTCATCTCGACCGCGATCCAGCCGCCCTCCTGCGCCGCGGCGGCGATCACCGGTTCGAGATCGATGAACCGGTTCGAGATGTGCACGAGCAACAGCCCGTCTAGTGCCAGCACCCTGCCATAAGTCGCGAACGCCTCGCGCGTCATCAGATGCATCGGCACCGAATCCGACGAGAACGCATCGAGCGCGAGCAGGTCGAGATTGTTCGACGCATCGTGCGCGAGCGCCACGCGGGCATCGCCCAACCGGATCTCCGGGTTTGGCAGGCACCGCGACAGATAGGTGAACTGGCCAGTATCGCGCGCGATGCGGACGACCGCCGGGTCAATCTCGTAGAACCGCCAGCGCTGGCCTGGCTTCGCGTAACACGACAGCGTCCCCGTCCCAAGCCCGACGACGCCGATCCGCGCGGCCGGACCGTATAACGCCGGTGCGGCCTGCATAGCCTGCCCGACGCCCGAGCCTGCCGCGTAATAGGTGGTCGGCGTGCGCTCGCGGTCGGTTGAGCCGCGCAACTGGATGCCGTGGACGGTCGTGCCATGATCGAGCTCGCGCGTGCCGCCATTCGGGCCGGGCTCGTCACGCACGGTATAGACGCCGAAATAACTCCGGACGCGGGCGCCCGATTCGATCGAGAGCTCGAGGCTGCGATACCCGCCGAACAGCACGAGCGCGCCCGACAGCACGATCATGTAGGGGACGCGCGCGCCGATGACGGCAAAGCCGAGCGTCGCGATGACAAGGAAGTCCAGACCTTGCCGGCTTTCACCGAACACACCGGTGGGGTCGGTGATCCGCAATCCGGCGACGACAACGAGGGCCACGGTTATCGCCGCGAGCGCGATCCACCTGGTCGGCCCCTGCGCCATCCAGATGCTGCGGAACTGGCCGAACAGATACTTCTGCGGCACCAGTGCGCCAGCCGCCAGAATCAGCAACGGATACTCATAGGTCCAGTCGAACACCACCGGCGCGACTAGCGCGGCAAACACCCCGCCAAGCGCCCCACCCGCCGACATCGCCAAATAGAAGCCGGTCAGCCGATCGGGCGCAGGACGCTTACGGTACAGCGTGGTGTGCAGAGCGACCGAGATCATGAACAGCAGCACCAGCGCGATGCCCGCGCTGAAGAACGGGCGCTCGTTCACCCCGCCCATGATGATCCCGCCGAACAGCAATATCGTAATCGGGGCGATCCGTGTCAGCAGGTCGGCGAGCCAGCGATCGTTCGCGAACGCCACGCTGAAGCTCAACAGATACAGCCCGAGCGGGATCACCCACAGCAGCGGCATCGCGACGATGTCGGTGGTGATATAGGTCGACGTCGCGAGCATCAGCCCCGACGGCACCAGCGCCAGCGCGATCCAGTGCGCGATCCGTTTGGCCCCCGGCGGCGCACTGGTCGCGGCGACGTGGTCGACCGCCGCAGTCTTCGGCAGCCGCGTGGCGCAGGCGAGCACCAGCACGATCAGCAGCAGATACCCGCCGCTCCAGAGCAGGCTCTGGCCGTGCACCGCCATCAACGGCTCGACCAGCAGCGGGTAGGCGATGAGGCCCGCGAAACTGCCGAGGTTGGAAGCGGCATACAGCGCATAGGGATCACCGCCGCCGCTCGCATCGCTGAACCAGCGCTGGATCAGCGGCGCCTGCGCGGAGACCGCAAAGAACAGCGGTCCGATCGACAGCCCGAGCAGCCAAGGCACCCACAGCGCCGGCTGCGCCTCCGCCGAAGGTGCCATCGCGACCAGCCCGATCGGCAACCACAACGCCGCAACGATCAGCACGCCGAGGTGGATCGCCGCCTGCGCACGCGGTCGCACCCGCCCAAGCCAGTGCGCGTACGCATAGCCCGCGAGCAGCAGCGCCTGATACACGAGCATCGCCGAGTTCCACACCGCCGGCGCGCCGCCGAGCCGCGGCAACGCCATCCGCGCCACCATCGGTTGAACCAGGAACAGCAGGAACGATCCGGTCAGGATCGTCGCGACGAACATCGTCCGGCACCAGCGCGCCATCAACGGGGTTTCAGACATAAGCGGGACGGTCGATCCGGTAGAGGATGTGGCGGCGGAGAGCGTCGTCTTCAGCCAGTTTGGGATGATCGAAATTGCCGTCGACCACACGGTTCATGCCGAGCCGTTCCATAAGTGTGCGGCTGGCCGTGTTTGCAGGGACCGTGATTGCCCAGACCGTCGGGAGGTTCAACACCCGCCAGCCCCAGGCGAGCGCCGCATCGACTGCCTCACGTGCGTAACCCTGCCCCCAATGCTCGCGCACGAGGCTCCAGCCGATTTCCGGTTCAGCGTCGATCGGCGTCCCGACCGGGCCCGGCTTGATCCCGCACCAGCCGATGAACGCGCCGGTATCGCGTCGTTCGAGCGCCCAGAAGCACGCGCCATAGTCGGCGAGGATCGCGTTCTGGCGCTTCACCCAAGCGGCGGAATCGGTCGGCGACGGTGCCGGCCCGAGATACGCCATCACCGCCGGATCGGCGCACATCGCGTGATGCGCGGCGGCATCGTCATCATGCCCGCCGCGCAAGGTCAGCCGCTCGGTCTCGATCATCCGCCGAGCAATTTGGCCGCATGCGCCGCGTGATAGGTCAGCACACCCGAGCAGCCAGCACGCTTGAACGCCATCAGCGTCTCCAGGACCATGACGTCGCGCTCCGCCGCGCCCGCCGCAACGGCATGCTCGATCATCGCATACTCGCCAGACACCTGATACGCGAACACCGGCACCTCGAACGCTTGGCGAACGCGAACGATGATGTCGAGATACGGCAGGCCGGGCTTGACCATCACTGTGTCGGCGCCCTCGGCCAAGTCCATCGCGACCTCGCGCAGGGCTTCTTCCGCGTTGGCATTGTCCATCTGGTACGTCTTCTTGTCGCCCTTGAGCAGCCCGCGCGAGCCGACCGCATCGCGGAACGGGCCGTAGAACGCGCTCGCATATTTGGCGGCGTAGGACATGATCTGGACATTGTGGTGCGAGTCCGCCTCCAGCGCGCTGCGGATCATGCCGATCCGGCCGTCCATCATGTCCGATGGCGCGATGATGTCCGCCCCCGCCTTCGCCTGATTGAGCGCCTGCGCGACGAGCATCTCCGCGGTGGTGTCGTTGACGACATAGCCGGCGTCATCGACCAGCCCGTCATGGCCATGGCTGGTGTAGGGATCGAGCGCGACGTCGGTCAGCACGCCGACCTCGGGCACCGCGTCCTTTAGCGCGCGGATCGCCTGGCACATCAGGTTGTCGGGGTTGAGCGCCTCGCGGCCATCCTCGGTCCGGCGCTCGACCTGCGTATACGGGAACAGAGCAATACACGGGATGCCGAGATCGCGCGCCTCGCGACCCCGCGCAACGATCCCGTCGACCGACCATCGCGACACGCCCGGCAGGCTGGCGATCGGTTGCTCGACGCCCTCTCCTTCGGTGACGAACAGCGGCCAGATCAGGTCGGCGGGAGTCAGCACGGTCTCGGCATGGAGGCGGCGGCTCCAGGCGGAGGCGCGAGTGCGACGGAGGCGAAGCGCGGGATAGCTTGCGGTCATGCGGCGAGCTTTGCGGGATGCGCGCGGACGGATCAAGCGTTACGCAAGAGCGTTACGGGTGCGAAACCGCATGCCGTGCGTTGGGGGCCTTATGTCGAACGATACGATCAAGTCCGCGGCGCTCGTCGTCAATGCCAAGTCGCGCAAGGGCCAGAAGCTGTTCAAGCGCGCCTGTGCGGCGATGTCGGGGCTGCCCTATGAGGTCGATGCGCATGCGGTCGAGGATCCGAAGGACCTTGAGTCCACCGTCCTGCGCGCGCTGGCGAAGAAGCCCGACCTGCTGATCCTCGGCGGCGGCGACGGCACGGTCAGCGGCTTGGTCGACCTGATGGTCGGCCACGACGTGATCCTTGGCGTGCTCCCGCTCGGCACCGCCAACAGTTTCGCACGCACGCTTGGCATTCCGCTGAATATCGAGGGCGCGGTCGAAGTCATTCGCACCGGCAAGCCACGGCGGATCGATCTCGGCATGATCGACGGCGATTATTTCGCGAACTGCGCCGCGATGGGCATCAGCCCGAAAATCGCCGAGACCGTCCCGCACGGGTTGAAGAAGATCTTCGGCAAGGTCGGCTATCTGGCCTGGGCGACGTATCAATATATGCGCTTCCGCCCGTTCACGCTGATCGTCGGCGAAGGCCCGACCGCGGTGAAGATCCGCGTCGTCGAAGTGCGGATCTCGAACGGGCCGTATCACGGCGGCACCGAACTGGTCGACGCCGCAGCAGTCGATTCGGGCGAGATCGTCGTGCAGGCGGTGATGGGCCATGTGAAACGCCGGCTGGTGCAGAACTGGTTCTCCAGCGTGTTCCGTCTCGAATCGCGGCATGAGAAGGTGCGCGATTTCCGCGGCAAGAGCCTGAAGATCAACACGATCCCGCCGCTGCCGATCTCGATCGATGGCGAGGTGCTGGCGAAGACGCCCGTGACGGCGAAGGTGGCAGCCGGGATCATCCGGGTGATGGCGCCGGCCTGAGGGCGCGGTCTCAAGGAGCGTCACCTCTAACTTCCTTGTTCTCCCGCGAAGGCGGGAGCCCAGTCTGGATCCCCGCCTTCGCGGGGAAACAATTACCGGGCAACATCGTCTTAGATCGCACCACCCCGGCGAAGGCCGGGGCCCAATTGGAAAGGTCGCAGTAGCGAAGTGCAGCGCTCAGTTTAGAGACGCTGCCTAAGCAGCCTCCTCAACCCGCGGATCGGGCACGTCGAGCGTTGCGCACGTCCCTACCGCAGCGTTCTCGATCGTCACCGTCCCGCGCAACTGGCGCGCAAGGCTGCCGATCATCCGCATCCCGAGACTCTTGCGCGACGCCGCCTTCAAGTCGAAGTCCATTGGCAATCCGCCGCCCTCGTCGGACACCGTCAGCACGATCCGCCCATCCGCGCTGCGCACGGTGATCAGGATCACGCCACCGTCGTCGCCATAGGCATATTTGATCGCGTTGGTGACCAGCTCGGTGACCAGCAGCCCCATCGGGATCGCGACGTCCGCGCTGATCAGGATGGGTTCGATATCGCAGTCGATACGGTGGTTGAGCGATTGCTCGCCCAGCCCCGTCGCGATCCCGCAGACCAGATCGTTCAGCGCGACGATACCGACCTGATCGCCGCGCCAAAGCTGGTCGTGCGTCTGCGCGATCGCGGTGATCCGCGCCTGCGCGTCGCCGAGCAGCCGCCGAATCCGCGGATCGTCGTCCTCCTGCATCTGCAGATTGAGCATCGCCGACACCAAAGCGAGGCTGTTCTTGACGCGGTGGCTGGCCTCGCGCGTGAGCAGCTCTTGGTGCTCCATCGCTTCGCTCAGCCGCTGCTCCGCCTGCTGCCGCTCGATCGCCACGCCGATGAGATTGGCGAACCCCTGCATGAACGCGAAATCGGCGGGCTCGAACTGCCCTTCATCGGGACTGTCGACCTCAAGCACGCCGAAGCGCTTGCCCGATGTCTCGACGAGTACGTTGATCGCGCGCCGGATATTGTGCCGCGCCATGAACTCGGGCGTCCGAAACCGCTGCTCGTTCTCGAGATGGTTCGAGATCACCGGCAGCCCCGTCTCCAGCGCGAACCCGGCAGGCGAGCCGAGATCGGTGCGCATCTCGGTCGACCCGACCACGCCCGGCTCCCAGCCGATGCCGGCCCGCACGAGCAGCGTATCCTGCTCGGGGCGATATTCGAGGAACTTGCAATATTTCGAGCGCATCCCCTCGCCGCACAGCTCGGTCGCGCGCTGCAACATCGGCTGCAAATCGCGCGCGCGCAAAGCCTCGATCCCGAAATCGGCCAGGATCGACTGCTGGCGAAGGCGATACTGAAGCTCGCCCGCGCCCGGAGCAGTATCCCCGCCGGGAGAGTTTTCGACGATAGCCACGTTGAACTCCGCTATACTGGACGCGTCCGGGGGCGTGATCGGAACGCCTTGGGGACTCTCGCAGATCATGGTAGATCGCCCCCATGAACGAGATGGTGCCTCTTACTACCGTGCCGCTCCCCGTAAAGCTTCGGGTCGAGGACTATCTGATGCTCGACGCCGCCGGCGCGTTCGAGGGCTATGGCAAGACCGAGCTGCTGGACGGGGAAATCGTCTACATGAACGCGCAGCACCGGCCGCACGCGCGGATCAAGTCACGGCTGTTCCGCCTGATCGCTGATGCGCTCGATAATCTGCCGATCAATCTGGAGGCGTTGGTCGAAGGATCGGTTTCGATGCCGCCCTACAACGTCCCGGAGCCCGATATCGCCGTGACCGCAGAGCCGGAGGGCGAGGGCCTGATCCCGCTTGCATCGCTCGCACTGGTGATCGAAGTTGCCGATACTACGCTGCGCAACGACCTCGGCCGCAAGCGCAAGATCTATGCGCGCGAAGGTATTGCTGAATATTGGGTAGTCAACGTCCGCGCCGGGATGATCCACCAGATGTGGGCGCCAGTCGGTGATCGCTTCACCCAGTCGCGTGATGTGCCCTTCGACACGGGAATCGAGTCAACGACGATCCCGGACTTGAGGGTAAACACCACCGCGCTTTAGTCAGTGCATCGCCTGCCGGACGAAACTCTGTGCGCCTGCCGGATCGAGCAACGCCAACGTGCCGCCCTGAAAGTTCGGATCATACGTGACCTCGGACCGGGCCCATTCGGGCACCTGCACCGCGTCCAGCGAGGCGGCATCCGACTGCTCGATTTCCGCGAGCTCAAGCCCGGGCAGCGCCGCGAACAGCGCGTATTCCTCAAGCGTCAGATACGTCGTCACCAGCGGCCGCGCGAGCGGATCGGGGACGTCGTATTTCTTTGACAGCTTGAGCACCACGCGCTCGCCGACGCTGTCGGTCATGCGACGCAGCCGGCACCGGATATCAGCAATGTAGACATCCTCGATCAGGATCGATCGGCAGCCATCCAGCGACGGCCGCTTCAGAGGATCGACGAGGAACCACCGCTCACGCTCGACATGCGAGTATTTGTGAGCCGCCAGTTCCTCGTCAAGCCTCTCAGCACGCCATGATCAGCGAGTCAGCTTCTTGTAGGACAGCGCGGTCGGACGATCCGCTGCATCGCCCAGACGGCGGCGCTTGTCCTCTTCGTAGGATTCGAAATTGCCTTCGAACCATTCGACATGGCTGTTGCCCTCGAACGCCAGGATGTGCGTGGCGAGACGATCCAGGAAGAAGCGGTCGTGGCTGATGACCACCGCGCACCCGGCGAAGTTCTCGATCGCTTCCTCGAGCGCGCCCAGGGTCTCGACATCGAGATCGTTGGTAGGCTCGTCGAGCAGCAGCACGTTGCCGCCGCGCTTCAACATCTTGGCGATGTTGACGCGGTTGCGCTCGCCGCCCGACAGCTTGCCGACGTTCTTCTGCTGGTCCTGGCCCTTGAAGTTGAACGCCCCGACATAGGCGCGCGTCGACTGGTCGAAACCGTTGACCTTCATCGAATCGAGGCCGTCGGAGATCTCCTCCCAGACGTTCTTCTTGTCGTCGAGATGATCGCGGCTCTGGTCGACATAGCCGAGCCGCACGGTCGAACCCTTGTCGATCGTGCCGCTGTCCGGCGTCTCCTGCCCAGTGATCAGCTTGAACAGCGTCGACTTGCCGGCGCCGTTGGGACCGATGACGCCAACGATACCGCCCGCGGGTAGCGTGAACGAAAGGTTCTCGAACAACAGCTTGTCGCCGTAAGCCTTGGAGACGTTCTCGAGCTCGATGACCTTGCCGCCGAGACGCTCGGGCACCTGGATGACGATCTGCGCCTTGCCCGGCGAGCGGTTCTCCTGTGCGGAAACGAGGCGTTCGAAGTTGGCGATACGCGCCTTGGACTTGGTCTGCCGCGCCTTGGCGCCCTGGCGAATCCATTCGAGCTCGTTCTTGATCGCGGTCTGACGACCGGATTCCTCGCGATCCTCCTGCTCGAGGCGCTTGGCCTTCTTCTCGAGATAGGTCGAGTAATTGCCCTCGTACGGGAAATACTTGCCACGATCGAGTTCGAGCACCCAGCCGACGACGTTGTCGAGGAAATAGCGGTCATGGGTGATCATCAGCACCGCGCCGGCATAATCCTTCAGGTGGTTCTCCAGCCACTGAACGCTTTCGGCGTCGAGATGGTTGGTGGGCTCGTCGAGCAGCAGGATCCCCGGCTTCTGGATCAGCAGGCGGGTCAGCGCGACGCGGCGCTTCTCACCACCCGACAGCTTGTCGACCGGCCAGTCGCCCGGCGGGCAGCGCAGCGCTTCCATCGCGACCTCGAGCTGGTTGTCGAGCGTCCAGCCGTCGACCGCGTCGATCTTTTCCTGGAGCGTGCCCATCTCTTCGAGCAGCGCGTCGAAGTCGGTGTCGTCCTGGGGATCGCCCATCTCGGCCGAAATCGCGTTGAAACGGTCGACCATGTCCGCAACGCCGCGCGCGCCGTCCTTGACGTTCTCCAGCACCGTCTTCGAGGCGTCGAGCTGCGGCTCCTGCTCGAGATAGCCGACGGTGACGTTCTCGCCCGGCCATGCCTCGCCGGTATAATCCTTGTCGATGCCGGCCATGATCTTGATCAGCGTCGACTTGCCCGCACCGTTGGGCCCGACGATGCCGATCTTGGCGCCATGATAGAATTGCAGGTTGATGTTCGACAGCACCGGCTTGGGCGCGCCGGGGAAGGTCTTCGTCATGTCCTTCATGACATAGGCGTATTGGCCGGCCACGTGGGTCTCCGTTCGGGTGTTCGTGAGGGCGGGATTGATCTGCGCATGTAAGGGCAGGCGCGAAGGTTGGCAACGCGCGCGCTCGGACCTAACGGTAGGTCGACTACCAAGGGGAATAGCCGATGACGCGTATCGCACCACTTCTGGCGGCCTGTGCCGTCATCACCGCCGTTCCCGTCGTGGCGCAGCGCACCGCCGCCCCGCCGACTGCGGCGGATGCGAAGGTCGCTGCACTCCGCGACAAGGCGCTGACCGACGACACCGCCTACAAGATCGTCGAGGGGATCACGACCGAGGTCGGCCCGCGCATGACCGGCACCGAGGCGGCACCGCGGGCGCGCGCCTGGTCGGTCGCCAAGCTGAAGGCGCTGGGGTTCAAGAACGTGCGGGTCGAGCCATACCAGCTGCCGGTATGGTCGCGCGGCACGGAGAGCGGGGAGTTGGTCGCACCCTATGCGCAGAAGCTGCATCTGGTCGGCCTCGGCAATTCGGGCGCGACACCGCCGGGCGGGCTGACGCTGCCGATCGTGTATTTCGCGACGTACAACGATCTGGCGCTCGCCGCCGACGGCAGCCTGAAAGGCAAGATCGCGTTCGTCTCGAACGCGATGCAGCCGACCCAGGACGGGTCGAGCTATGGATCGCAGGGCACCGCGCGCTTCGTCGGACCGAACGTCGCCGCCAAGAAGGGCGCGGCGGCGATCGTGATCCGGTCGATCGGCACCGATCACGGCCGCGGGCCGCACGCGGGCAACACCAATTTCGACGCGGGCGTGACGCCGATCCCCGCCGCCGCGCTGTCGGTCGCGGACGCCGAGCATGTCGAGCGGCTGGTGAAGCTCGGCAAGCCGGTGACGCTGAAGCTGGTGCTCGAGGACAAGCAGGCCGGGATGCAGGAATCGGGTAACGTCGTCGCAGAGGTTCCGGGCACCGACCCCAAGGCGGGCATCGTGCTGGTCGGTGGCCATCTCGACAGCTGGGATCTCGGCACCGGCGCGATCGACGACGGCGCGGGCATCGCAATCACCGCTGCCGCTGCCAAGATCGTGATGGACAGCGGCCAGCGCCCACGTCGCACGATCCGCGTCGTCTGGTTCGGCGACGAGGAGAGCGGCGGGTTCGGCGGAACCGCCTACGCGAAGGCACATGCCGGCGAGCGTCACGCCACCGCCGCCGAATCGGATTTCGGTGCCGATCGCGTCTGGCGGTTCGAAAGCAGCCTGCCAGCCGCCGCCAAGCCCATCGAGGATCGCCTAGCTGTCGCGCTCGCCCCGCTCGGGATCGTCCGTGGTGCCGACACCCCCCATGGTGGCACCGATGTCGGCCCGGTAATCGCCACGGGGGTAGCCGGAATCGACCTAAACCAGTCGGGTCTGCGCTACTTCGACTACCACCACACGCCCGAGGACACACTGGATCTGATCGACCCCGAACAGCTCCGTCAGAACGTCGCGGCCTGGACCGCGATGATCGCGACGGTCGCCAATGCGCCTGAGGAAATCGGTCCGATCGTGCCCGGAAAGTGACCAGTCGCTGCAACCGAAACGTCATCGTTCTGCCGCAAACCTTGCGGACAGATGAATTTAGCGGATTGACCGCCCGCAGGGGTCCGCTATTTGACGTGACTTCGCGACGGCAATCGGGTCGGCCGCGAGTGAAACTATGCTTGGGAGCATTCGAATGAAGAAGATCGTTCTGATCGCTGCTGCCGCCGGCCTGATGTCCGTCGCAGCCTGCAGCAAGTCGCCAGAAGCCGCCGCCGTTGAGAACAACGCGGACATGCTGGCTGACAACATGGAAATGCAGGCTGACAACATGGACGCCATGGCGGACAACACCTCGAACGCAGTCGCTACCGACGTGCTCGAGAACGCTGCTGACAACATGAACGCAGCTGCCGACAACGTCCGTGACGCTGCCGACGAGAAGACCGACAACATGAACTAAAATCTGTCGGGCGTTTCTACGCTCGATAGGATTTAGTGTCGGAAAGGGCGTTCCTTCGGGAGCGCCCTTTTTCTTTGCGCATTTGCTTTGCGCCCTTTTGCCCGATGATCGCTTGCGCTAACGCAGGCGCCGGTGGGGCCTGTAGCTCAACGGTTAGAGCTGGCCGCTCATAACGGCTAGGTTGCGGGTTCGATTCCTGCCGGGCCCACCAACCGCTCCGCATTTCGCGCCGCATATAATTTGCGCCGAGCCGCTGCCCCCCTGATCCATCGACAACCCTGATTCATCGAAAACCCCGGTTCGCTAAAAACCTTGCGGCGGTTCTCGTGGCTTTAAATTCGCGAATAACAACAGCTTGCCCGCCATATCTAGCCGGGAGCAGCTTGCGGTGAACTGTGGCGGACATACTACCCACCACAACTTTATAAATATTAGAGTCCCGGTCTTTAACGTTTGTGAACAATCGACCCTGCATGTAGGTTTTTGGTGGCTACGGCGGTGTTCGCCGTGCTCTCGGGAGACTTTGTAATGTTTATCAAATCCTTCGCCATGGCGGCTGCTGGCCTCGCCCTCGTTGCCGCACCTGTCGCTGCAAGTGCTGCTCCGGCTGCCAGCCTGTCGGTCGGCAAGGCTGCTCGCTCGGGTTCGCAGACCGCAGACAAGAGCAAGGTCGGCGGCGATGGCGGCATCATCATCATCGCGCTCGCCGCGATCGCAGTTGGCGGTGGTCTGTATCTCGCCATCGACGGCGATAGCGACAACTCGGACAGCAACTAATCTACTGGGCCGGTGTGCAAGCACCGGCCCGCATTCTGTCTCGTGCCAGCTATCCGGTAACCGGCTGAACCCGATCGCACCGAACCGCTGACCTTGAGCCTCAGGCGACGACCCCGCCGGTCTTCAACGCCGCGATAGCTGCGGTCGTATAGCCGATCTCCGCCAGCACGTTCTCCGTATCGGTCTGTTCGCCCGCCATTTGCGGTGTGGTGGTCGGTGTTACCGAGTAGCGCGGCGCAGGCGCTGGCTGGATCACACCACCCGCCTCGACGAACGTCCCCCGCGCAGCATTGTGCGGATGCGCGGGCGCCTCAGCCAGCGACAGTACCGGCGCGAAACACGCATCGGTGTGTTCGAGAATCGCGCACCAATCATCGCGGGTCCGGGTCGCGAACACCGCCGCCAGCTTTTCTTTCAGCGCAGGCCAGCCGCGCGGATCCATCTGGCGATCGAACGCGGGATCTGCCGCCAGCCCCGCCTTCTCGCGTAGCACGGCGTAGAATTGCGGCTCGATCGCACCGATCGACACGTATTTGCCGTCTGCGCAGGCATAGGTGTCGTAGAAATGCGCGCCGCTATCGAGCAGGTTCACGCCGCGCTCGTCGCGCCACAGGCCCTGCCCGTGAAAGCTCCAGATCATGCTCATCAACAGCGCGGCACCATCGGTCATCGCGCAGTCGATCACCTGCCCCTGCCCGGTCGTCCGCGCGTGGAGCAGCGCGCTGACCATGCCGAATGCGAGCATCATCGCACCCCCGCCGAAATCACCGACCATGTTGATCGGCGGCGTCGGCTTCTCGCCTGCCCGCCCGAACGCGTGCAGGGCGCCGGCCAGCGCGATGTAGTTGATGTCGTGTCCCGCCGCCTGCGCGTACGGCCCATCCCGTCCCCAGCCGGTCATCCGGCCATAGACGAGCCGCGGATTGGTCCCGAGCAGCACGTCCGGCCCGAGCCCCAATCGTTCGGTCACACCAGGCCGGAACCCCTCGACGAAGCCATCCGCCGATGCGACCAGATCGCGGACGACACCGATCCCCGCGGCGGACTTGAGATCGACCGCAATCGTTTTCCGCGATCGCAGGAGGATGTCCTTGGCAGGATCGCCGCCCGGCCCGCCCCTTTTCGCGTCCGGGCGCTCGATCCGGATCACTTCCGCGCCGTGATCGGCGAGCATCATGCAGGCGAACGGCGCCGGGCCGATCCCGGCAAGCTCGACGATCCGGATCCCGGCGAGTGGGCCACTCATCGCCGCAGCCTCGTCCCGCGCAGACCATCTCCCGCCGCCATGATACCTCTCCGATGGCTTCTTATTAGCGGAGCAGGGTCACAGCATTAGCAGACCCGGTCAAGCAACCGGCACTTAGCCGATCGGCAGGTCGAGCAGCAGCTCGCGGACATAGCGGACCGGCGGCGAACCATGCGCGAGCAGCGCGTCGTTATAGCGCTTCAGGTCGAACGCCGCGCTTTCACGCTTCCTGACCTCGTCCCGCAGCGCCATATGCTCCGAATAGCCGGTAAAATAGCTCAGCAGCTGCGTCGAACCGAGCGAGGCGCGGACCCATTTACCTGCCGCTTCGCGCTCCTGCTGGAACGCGGTATGCGTCATCAGCTGCATCGCCTGCTCGCGCGTCATGCCCTCGGTGTGGATGCCGATGTCGAGCAGCGAGTTCGAGATCGAGCGCAGCCGCATTTTCAGCACGGTCAGCTTGAACAGCGGATCGCCGTTCAGATATCCCTCGTCCGCCATCATCCCCTCGGCGTACACCGCCCAGCCCTCGACGAACGGCCCCGAGCCGAGCACCGCGCGCAGCGTCGACTGCGTGGCATTGGCGTGCGCGAGCTGGAGGAAATGCCCCGGCATCGCCTCGTGCACTGCCAGGTCGTGGATCATATAGTCGTTATATTCGCTCAGGAACGACGTCGCCTGCGCCTCGGTCCAGTCGTCGGGGATCGGCGACACCGCGAAGAACGTGCCGAGATTCTTCTCCAGCGGGCCCGGTGAATCGCAATAGGCGACCGCGACGCCCTGCTGGAACTTGGGCATCGTGATGATCTTCACCGGACCGTCGGGCATCCCGACCAGCCCCTTGTCGCGGACGAAGGCAGTCGCCTGCGCCAGCGCCTTGGTCGAGGCGTCGATCATGCCGTCGCGTGCAGGCCGCTTGGCGTAGGTGAGTTCGAGCGCGAGCTGGATCGCCGCCTGTTGCTGCGCGTCGGACGGCGTGTCGGGGAGCAGGAGCGCGTCCTTCTTGGCACCGAATATCTGCCGCGCGATCGCGTACATCTGCGCGCGGGTGTCGACGATCGCAGCCTGCGCACGACGCTTGATCTCGGTGCGGGTCAGGTCGGATTGGAGCGCGAAGCGGAGCTTCTTGTCGTAGAGCGCCGCACCAAGGCGGAAGTCGCCCTTCGCACCGGGGACGAGCGTCTTGTCGAGCCAGACCCGATGCTCGGCGACCGCCGCCTTCAGTTTCACGAGCGCGGCGTCGAAACGTTTGGCTTCCGCTGCCGACAACTCGCTCTTGTGCGGCGCGAGCATGCTCTCGGCGATGTCGACGATGCCGCTGTTCTGCTTCGCCACCGTCGTCGCATAGATCGAGGGCACGCGCGCCACCACGATGTTCGCACGCGCCTGCGCCAGCAGTGCGGGAAGCGCCTCCATCCGTGCTGTCGCTGCATTCAAACGCAGCGGCCACGGCGCGAAATCGCGCGCGGCGAGGGAGTAGAGCGAGCTGCCGGCGATGTCGTTATAGACCTGCGGATCCCACGCCCACCCGCCGAGCGTCTCGGTGTCCCAGATGTCGTAGCGCAGCGCATTGTCGAGCAACGCCGCATCGACCTGCTCCTCGCGCGACAGGGCTTTCCGGTCGATCCGCTGGAGGTCGGCGAGCATCGCCTTCGAGAACGCCTCGCGCTTGGCGCGCCGCGCAGCCGACATGTCGGTGACCTGCGCATCGAACCGGTGATCGCCGAGCGATGTCGCCGACGACGGATTGAGCCGGGCGAGGCCATCGACATAGCGCTTCGACAGCGACGCGAACGCGCTCGTCTCGGGTTGCGCGGCCAACACGGGCGCGGGGATCGACAAAACGGGGAGCGCCAGGATCGCGGCGCCGAGTAGCAGACGGAAATTACGCATCATGAATTCCTGATGATCAGCGCTGCGGCGCGGTGACGAGTTGCGAGTTCAGATAGACGGTGACGAGCGCCGCGCGCTTGGCGTCCTCGATCTTGTCGGCGCCCGCCGCATGGCCGCCCTCGGGGTTCTCATAATAGAAGAACGGATCACCATACGCCTCCAAGCGCGCCGCGAATTTCCGCGCGTGGCCGGGGTGGACGCGGTCGTCCTCGGTCGAGGTGTAGATGAAGGGCACCGGGTATTTCACCCCGCGCGTGAGGTTCTGATACGGCGAGTATTTCGAGATGAACGCCCAGTCCGCCGGCTTGTCCGGGTCGCCATATTCCCCCATCCACGACGCCCCCGCCGACAGATGCGAGTATTTCTGCATATCGAGCAGCGGTGATCCCATTAGGATCGCGCCATACAGGTCCGGCCGCTGCTCCATCGCAACGCCGACCAGCAGACCGCCGTTCGACCGCCCCGACACCGCGATCTTCCGTTTCGCGCTGACACCGGTGCAAACCAGATCGTCGCCGACCGCGTGGAGATCGTCATACGCCTTTTGCCGGTCCTCGCGCAGCGTCGCCTGATGCCAGCGCGGCCCGTATTCGCCGCCGCCACGGATGTTGGCGAGCACGAACGCGTTGCCCTCCTCGACCCAGAACAGCCCCGCCGGGCCCGACCGGTACGGCTGGTCGACCAGATAGGTCGGCGTCTGCGCATTGCGGAACCCGCCATAGGCATGGACGAGCGCAGGCACCGGGCCGGTCGTGCCCTTCTTGCGGACGAGGAAATACGGAATCTTGGTCCCGTCCTTCGACGTGGCGAACCGCTGTTCGACCTGCATCGCCGACGCATCGAACCGCGCCGGCAGCGTATCGACCGCGACCGGCTTGGCGTTCGGACGGATCGCATAGAGTGCGGGCGGGCTGAGAAAGCTCTCGACCATCGCGAAGGCGAGATCGTCTTTCCCCGCGGTCGCATCGAGATGGATCGTCGAGGATGCAGGCAGTGCCGCGACCGATTGCGTCCAGCTGCCGTCCGCACCGCGCGCGAGCGACACCAGCCGGCCGGACACGTCGTCGAGCATCTTCACCCACAGCACCGACTTGCTCGAATCGACCTGCTCCACCGCCTGTGTCGCGGTCGGCACCAGCACGCGCTCGATCGTCGGCGCACGGCCAGCCAGCACGTCGGCGATGCTGTAGGCGACGATCGCCCCCGCCGGCACTCCGCGCCAGTCGGAGGCGAGCGTCGCGATCAGCCGGCCGTCGAGCACGGTGTTGATCACCGCATCGTCGGGCAGCGGCGATGGCACGAGCCGACCGTCCTGCGCGATATGACTTCGCTTCGAATGGAAGAAGTCGGTGTCGCGGACGACCAGCGGATAGCGCTGCTCGCCATCCGGAAACACGCTGACGTTGATCCCTACGTCGTCCTGCGTCGCGCTGGCGATCTCGGTCGCGGCGGTCAGTGGCGTACCGCGGCGCCACAGTTTTGCGGTGCGCGGATAGCCCGACTTGGTCAGGCTGTCGGCGCCGTAATCGGTCGCGACATACAGCGCGTCCGGCCCGGCCCAGCTCAGCCGCGTCTTGAAGATCGGCACGACGAAACCGTCGGTCACGAACTTGCCCGAAGGAATGTCGAACTCGCGCTCGACCACCGCATCGCCGCCGCCGTCCGACAGCGCGACCATGCAGCGGTCATAGGACGGCGAGCGACACGTCACGCCCTTCCACACCCAGCTCTTGCCCTCCGCCCTGCCCAGCGCATCGACGTCGATCAGCGTCCGCCACACCGGCTTGCCGCTCTTGAACGACGCCAGCGACGCGACCCGCCACAGGCCCCTCACGTTGGCCTTGTCCTGCCACAGGTTCAGCACCTGGTCGCCGACCACGTCGTCGGGCGTCGCGATCTGGCGGTCGGCCTGCAACAGGTCGAGCGCACGCTGGCGGTAGCGCGCAAAGCCCGGCTTGGCCTCCAGCGCGGCGAGCGACCGCGTGTTCCACTGCTTCACCGTCCCCAGTGCCCGCGCGCCGTGAATATTCTCGAGATACGTGTTCGGATCGGCGGCTGGCGTCTGGGCGATCGCGCTCGTCGACAATGCGAGAAGAGCGAGAAGAGGCAGGCGAAGGGACATCGTCGGACTTTCTGTAATCGGTCGCGCATCCTTAGGCACAAGGAATGACTTCGTCACCGGTAGCGCCGTATAAGGCCCGCAAAACATAGGAGAGGATGATGGCCGTGGCCCCGAAGACTGCGCCGCATTTCGGCGATTACCAGAACGCGATCTACTTCGCCGGGCTGAACGGCGTGGTGCCGAGCGTGCCGGTCGATTTCGCGACGCTGGAGGCACGCGCGTCCGCGGCCTTGCCCCCCGCGACGCTCGCCTATCTCCAGGGTGGCTGCGGCGACGAGCATACCCAGCGCCACAATGCCGATGCGTTCGCGCACTGGGGCATGACGCCGCGGATGATGGTCGACTGCACCCACCGCGACCTGTCGATCAAGCTGTTCGGGATGATGCTGCCGACGCCGCTGTTCATGGCCCCGGTCGGGATCAACGGTATCTGCACGCAGGATGGCCATGGCGATCTCGCGGCAGCGCAGGCAGCGGCGATCACCGGCGTACCCTTGTGCCAGTCGACGCTGTCGAACGATCCGCTTGAGGACGTCGCCACGCGGTTCGGCGATACGCCAGAGTTCTTCCAGCTCTACACGCCGAAGAACGATGCGCTGACCGAAAGCCTCGTGCGCCGCGCCGAATCTGCCGGGTACAAGGCGATCGTCGTCACACTCGACACATGGGTGACCGGCTGGCGCCCGCGCGACCTCAACACCGCGAACTTCCCGCAGCTCCGCGGCCAAGTGCTCGCCAATTATTTCAGCGACCCGGTATTCCGCGCGATGCTCGACCGCCCGCCCGAGGAGGACGGCGCGGCAGCGGTGCGGCAATGGGCAGGCGTGTTCGGCAAGGTGCTGACCTGGGCCGACATGCCCTGGCTGCGCTCGCTGACCAAATTGCCGCTGGTCTTGAAAGGCATCTGCCACCCCGACGATGCACGCCGCGCGATCGATGCGGGCGCCGACGCGATCTATTGCTCGAACCATGGCGGGCGGCAGGCGAATGGCGGGATCGCGGCGATCGACATGCTGCCGGACATCGTAGCGGCGTCGGGCTCGACGCCGGTGCTGTTCGATTCCGGCGTGCGATCGGGCACCGACATGGTGAAGGCACTCGCGCTCGGTGCCACCGCGGTCGGCGTCGGCCGCCCCTATGCTTACGGCCTCGCGCTGGGCGGCGCGACGGGCGCGGCGCATGTGTTGAAATGCCTGCTCGCGGAGGCGGACCTGCTGATGGCGGTCAACGGCTACCCGACGATCGCCGACGTCCGCGCCGCCGGTGCGATCCGTCAGCGCTGACCGATCTTCCCCGCCAGGGGGAGGATCAACTACTGTGATCGGCGATGATCTGCCACGCTGTACCACGCCGCGCGAAGACCAACGTCGTCATGCCGCTTTCGGTCGTCGATGGCCCAGTCAGCGTCCAGCGCGCGAACAGCATCGCGTGACGCGGATCGATCCCGCGCATCTCCAGGAATGCGAACGACAGCGTGCCGCGCGCGTTGCCGACGCCGCGAAAACTCGGTCGGTATTTATCGGCGATCGCCGGCTTGCCGCGCAGCAATCCCTTCGGCGTCACGAACACCGCATCATCGGCATACACCGCCATGAACCGCGCGAGATCACCCGCATTCCACCCCGCCGCGCTTGCCTCCATCGCTTGGCGGATCGCGGTCTCGGCGGGCACCGGCGCCGCCGCCGTGACAGCGATCAGCGCGAAGGGAACGATCAAGGCCTGCATCATTCCCTCGCCATCAGTTCGAGCAACCCCGCCTCGCCGACCGGTTCGGACAGCAGGAACCCCTGATACAGGCTGCACCCTCCCGCGGCGAGCAATTCGAGTTGCGACGGCGTCTCCACCCCCTCGGCCACCACTGCGAGGCCGAGCGAGCGCGCCATCGTGATCGCGCCCGCCACCACCACGCGGTCACGCGCGCTGCCGTCGATATCGCGCACCAGCGATTTGTCGATCTTCACGTAATCGAGTGGCAGCGACTTGAGATAGGCGAGGCTAGAATAGCCCGTCCCGAAATCGTCGATCGCAACGCGACACCCCGCCCCACGCAGTTTGGCAAGCAAGGCAGACGCCGTCGCCAGATCCTCGATCAGCCCCGTCTCGGTAATCTCGACGGTCAGCCGCCCCCGCGGAAACCCGCTCTCGTCGATCCGCGCGAGGAACAGCGCCGCAAACCCCGGTCGCGTGATATCCGCCGCAGTCAGGTTGAGCGACACGCGCAGCGTTCCCAGAGCCTCCGGCCACGCCACCGCACGCGCGAGCACCAGCCGCTGGATATGATCCGACAACGCGATGCCGAGGTCCGCGCGATCGGCGGCATCGAACAGTGTATCCGCCCCGAGCGGCCCCAAGGTCCCGTGGTTCCACCGTGCCAGCGCCTCGACCCCGGTGATCCTGCCGCTCGCAATCTCGACCTGCGGCTGCCAGCGCAGATCAATCTCGTCGCGCTCGATCGCGTGGTGCAGGTCGATCGCGAGCGCATCGATCGGCGCGACACCATCGGGCAGCGCGACGTGCAGCACCGATCCGTCGCTCGCCTTCGCCTCCGCCAGCGCCTCGCTCGCCCGCCGCAGCAGCGCCGCCGCATCGTCGCCCGGCTGGCGCTGTGCCACGCCAAACCGGCAGCCGAGCACCGCACGCGTATCCGCCACCCGGAACGGCCGTGCGAGCGCCGCATCGAGCGCGGTGATCGCCGCGGTCACCGCAGCCCCCGACGCCTCGATCGCCAGCGCGAATTCGGACCCGCCTAGCCGCGCGACGATCGAATCGACGCCGATCGCGGCATGCGCGATCGTCTCGGTCCGTCGCACCGCCGCCTCGATCAGCGCATCGACCGCAGGCCGGCCATGCGCGGCATTGACGATATCGAGCCGCGACAGTGACACCAGCACCACCGCAACAGGTAGGTCGGCGGCGATACGCCCGACGATCCAGCGGCGGACATCACCGGTCTCGCGGTCGTACAACGACACGCCGGGGATCCTGCGCCGATCGATCGCGCTGCCTGCGGTGCGCACCGCATGGCGGCCGGCAAACCGCAACGCCTGGACGAGTTCGCCGTCACTCGCCGGGCTCGTGAGGAACTGCGTCGCGCCCGCATCGAAGAACTCGCCGACCGCGCCGACGTCGCCGCGCGACACCAGCACCAGCAGCGCGGCGCCATTGGTCGCGATCAGCCCGCCCAGCGACAGCGTCGCCGCCAGCCCCTCTTCGAACGCCCCGCGCGCATCGATCAGCGCGACCGCCGCACCGCTCGCCAGAAAGCGGCTTTCGATCGCCTCGGCATCGCTCACGACCTGCGCGTGCCAGTCCGCGCCGCCCCCCGCGCACGCCAAAATCTCTGCGATTTCACCGCGTTGACGGAACGATACCGCGAACAGCGTCGTTGCCGTCTGCATGTCTTCCATATCCGTCGCACCCTGCTCCATCGGTGCGAGCCTAGCTGGCGTATCGCCCCCCGCCAATCCATTACCAGCCGATCCGGCCTTGTTCCCGGGACAGTCCGGTCCTAGCTCTGAAGGCATGACGCTCGCGCCCGCCCTCAACCAGAAGCCGTTGCGCGACACGCATGGTCGTACGATCAAGTATCTGCGGATTTCGGTCACCGATCGCTGCGACCTGCGCTGCCGCTACTGCATGTCGGAGAAGATGACGTTCCTGCCGCGATCGAAGCTGTTGAGCCTCGAAGAGATCGCGATCATCGCGGAGCGCTTCATTGCGCGCGGCGTGACCAAGATCCGTCTTTCCGGCGGTGAGCCGCTGGTGCGCCGGGACGTCGCCGAGCTGGTCCAGCGGCTTGGTCACAACATCGGATCGGGGCTGGAAGAGCTCACGATGACGACCAACGGCACGCGCCTCGCGCAGCATGCCGAGGCGATGGTCGATGCGGGCATCCGCCGCGTCAACGTCAGCATGGACAGCCGCGACCCCGAGCGCTTCCGCTACATCACCCGCCACGGCGACGTGTCGCAGGTGATCGGCGGCATTTACGCGGCGCGCGACGCAGGGCTGGCGATCAAGATCAACATGGTCGCGTTGAAGGGCTTCAACGAGGACGAGATCGCGCCGATGCTGGCGTGGTGCCGCGACGAGGGCTTCGACCTGTCGCTGATCGAGACGATGCCGCTCGGCGCGATCGACGAAGACCGCACCGACCGCTTCCTGCCGCTGACCAAGGTGTTCGAAGACCTCGGCCAGCAGTTCACGCTCGCCCGCGACGCGCACAAGACCGGCGGCCCGGCACGCTATTGGAATGTCGACGGCACGCGCACGCGGCTCGGGTTGATCTCGCCGCTGACCGCCAATTTCTGCGACGGCTGCAACCGCGTCCGCCTGACCACCGAAGGCAAGCTCTACATGTGCCTCGGCCATGACGATCAAGTCGATCTCAAGGCCGCGCTGCGCGAAGGTGGCACCGCTGGCCTCGACGAAGCGATCGACGCTGGCCTGTTCGCCAAGCCCAAGGCGCACGACTTCCGCATCGGCCAGGGCGAAGGCCCCGCGGTCGCACGCCACATGAGCGTCACCGGCGGATGAGCCGATACGAGCGGCGGGCGCTGGTCGCGTCCAACACCCCGCCTGCTCGTGCCGCCGAGGCTCAGCTCGCCGACATGGCCGACTGGGTACCTGTCGAGGACGCCGACGTAATCATCGCGCTCGGCGGCGATGGCTTCATGCTCCAGACGCTCCACGCGATGCTCGAGCGCCGCAAGCCGCCCGTACCCGTGTTCGGGATGAACCTCGGCACGGTCGGCTTCCTGATGAACGAATGGCGCCACCACGGCCTCACAGACCGTCTGGAGCGCGCGAAACCGTTCAAGGTCGTCCCGCTGAGCATGACCGCGCTCGGTGTCGACGGGCGCACGCACACGCTGCCCGCGATCAACGAGGTGTCGTTCCTGCGCGAGACCCGCCAGACCGCAAACCTCGAAGTAACGGTGAACGACCGCATCGTCCTGCCCGAACTCGCCTGTGACGGCATCCTCGTCGCCACCCCCGCGGGCTCGACCGCGTACAACCTCTCCGCGCATGGTCCGATCCTGCCGCTGGGTTCGGGGATGATCGCGCTGACCCCGATCAGCCCGTTCCGCCCGCGGCGCTGGCGTGGTGCGATCCTGCCCGACAAGGCGCGCATCGGCATCCGCGTGCTCGATCCCGGCAAGCGTCCCGTCTCCGCGGTCGCCGACCAGCGCGAGATCCGCGACGTCGCGCAGGTCGACATCTGCATGGACCGCGCGCGCGAACTCACCCTGTTGTTCGATCCTGAGCACGCGCTCGACGACCGGATCACGATGGAGCAGTTCGTCTCCTGACCGCGGTTTATCGCGGGCTTTGCATTTTTGCGGAGAAACCCGCTTGCATCGTCCGACTGGCCGTTTATAGAGCCGCCTCCGGCAACGTTCCCTGATAGCTCAGCGGTAGAGCTCTCGACTGTTAATCGAGTGGCCGTAGGTTCGAATCCTACTCAGGGAGCCATTTTTTGCCAGGAAATCCTCGGCCTTTGCTGAGATTGGATGGTGGCAACGCCCCGCCGTTATTACACACATTATGACATTCGCGGTTCGTTCTCACGCGTTGATACGGCCGGTCTGTTGTCACCGCACGATCAGATTGTCATCCGCTCCGCCGTACTCTGCGCCCAAGGAATTAGCGCCAGCATGACCGTCGCTAGCGACAACTCGCGCGGCCCGCTCTTCGCAAAACACTTGCCAGCGTCCAAGACTGAAGCCGGATCTCTCGGCTATTGCATTTATTTACCGAGGGTTAACCCGCCAGCACCTACCCGAAGCCTACGGGCCATTCACGTCGTCCGCGAGAAATCCAGGCCTCTGGCAAGAGAAGGTTCGTTTCATGATCGGTGTGGATCACGACAAAGTTTTTGACGATTCGGGCACCGCAGCAAATCTGCCCGATGTGGACCGCAGACTCATACTTGCCTTTCTCTCCAGCGTCCCCGCTCTTGCATGGTCGGCCGGTAGCGGTAGCGGTAGCGACGCAACGCCTGCAACGGGCGCAGCCTCCGCAACGGACGGCATAACGGTCGTGACCGGTTCGCCCGCCACACAGAACGCGGTGTCGGCAACGGCGGCAAAGACAGTGGCAGCGTCCACGACCTCGAAGACGAGCACAACGCCCAGCTTGTTTTCTGCGCAATCTCCGTGGAACTCGACGCCGATCAAACCCCGGCTCGGCAACAACACCCTGCCGACCGCGAAGCAGGTTCCCTGGATCGAAGAGAGCGCATACTCGTCCAAGATCTTCCGCGCCGCGGCAAACGATAGCCCGATGACCGTCATTGCGGACGACATCGCCAACCAGCTTCAGGCCGGTGCGGTGACGATCCCGCGGTTTCCCGCAGCGACCATGCCGGCGACCGGTCAGGATGGCCATTGCGAGATCCTGGACCCGGTCGACGGTACGCTGCACAGCTTTTACCAACTGCGTCGGACCGCGGGGACATGGCGCGCGGGGAAGTATGCCCGTACGTCCGCGCAGGGAAGTGGCTGGGGCACGGTGGCCAATCCAGACAATGTGCGCGCGGCTGGCTGCTCGACGGCCGGCGGCCTTCTGCTCGCGTCCGAACTGGGACTGGATATCGTGCCGCACGCCTTGGCGATCGGCATGGATAAAAACGCGTTCCTGTCGGGGCCGGTCTGGCCGGCAACGCTCCAGGACTATACCGGCGCGACCACGTACAAGGGCGTGCCGGGGCAACGCTTCCCGATGGGCAGGCTGTTGATGCTGCCCGCTAGTTTCGACGTCGATAAACTCGGCCTGCCGGAATCGAGGGCGATCGCCCGGACTCTCAAAAAATACGGCGGGTATATCGTCGACGCGACGGTCGGTTCGCTCAACTTCTACGCGGAGATCGGCAGCGGTTGGAACAAGAGCTACGTCAACGGCAAGTACACGGCTGCGTTCAGTCCCGACATGCAGGCGATCAAGGCGGGATTGCGCCAGCTATTGGCGCAAGACGGTTTCCTCGATCGCGACGGCAAGCCCTACACGCCCACGCCGTTCCGCTCGATGAACCTCTTGTCGATGCGCGGGCCGTGGCAGAGCTATAACGGGTCGAAGTCGTTCGGTAAGTATGATGCGGCGACCGATCTGTTCCAGGCCGAGGCGACCGCCGAGTCGCGCACCGTCCGCCAGGTATTGAGCACACATGATGAGGCCGACCGGTTCGGGTACAAGAAACAAAGCTGGAACCTCAACCCCGAACCCGGCGTGCGGTATCTCGTGAAAGCGATCGGCGCGGGCGACATAACGGCCACGCTCGCGGTCAACGCCAAGAGTTTCAAACGATATGCGGCGACCACAAAGCTTGCGCCCGGTGGTTCCGTGGCGTTCACCTGGCCGACCGATCCGGCGACCGTGACCGAAATCTTCGTCGACAAGCCCGCCGGTGCAACGGCAAGCATCCGGTTGGAACTGGTCAAGGCCTAGCTCAAGCGGCCGGGGACGACGCAGCGACCAAGGACGAGCTAATAAGGGTGACACCGCAGCGGGGAGGCGTCTTGGGAAAGCTCAACCCGCTGCGATTGGTGTAATTTGCCACTGCCCCATGCGGTAATCAATCCCCCGCGGGTCCCATTTTGACGCATTGTCGCGGCGAACACGTGTGACGAGCACGATTGAATACAGTTCGCCGCGACCTGCACGGCATATCCCGTTCCGGCTTGGCAGGGCACCCTGAATTGACCCGAGCGAGATTAGTGCCACGGCGTCTCTCGCTGACGTGGCGTCGGCACCGAACTGTATCAGGTGTACCGGCCGCACTTCGATGCGCCAATCTCGCGATGACGCGGGTCTGCAGACCTTGGCCAGTTTCCACTGGCCTCCCGACATATCGGACAGTCTGCGATCCTCATCTGGACCGACTATTCCTGGTAATAGTTTGCATACCGCGCGACGCGATAGCGACCCCGGGTCCGGTATGCCCAGCCCGACAAGGCGAGCCCGAACAGCGGAAATACCGCTGACAGGACGCTGGTCGCCGTCAGATGCGACGCGATTGCGAGAACGGACGAAACGCCACCCCCGACGGCAAAAACCAAACACGCGTTCATCACGCGGGTCCGCCGTGGGCGTGTATTTGCGACGAAGGGTACGACCGCGAGCAGGGCAGCAACGCCGACCATCAGCGGGACCAGCGTCCAGATCGAAACGCCGCTACTGTACAGCCGGTAGCCCACCAACGCGGATATGATAATCGCTATCGAACAGATAGCACGCAACAGACCCATCCGTGATTCCTCGTGGTAGTAAATTGTCCCAAAGAAGGCACCGTCGTCAGGTTACGCGCCGCCGGGTCGTGCTTCCATGCACGCCGCCGGGTTAACGGCACCATACCGACTCCGCTCTGAAACGGCTTCTTCAGCCTATGTAACACATATCAAACTTTTTTTTCGGCTTCACAGCGCAACTTACCAGGATGACGACGACGCCGAAGCCCGCTTGGCCAGTCTCGTTCGCCACCCGTCCCCTCCGCGAGCGCTACGGATAAAGCGATGCCTTGCGTCACCCCGATGTCATGGATGCAGACGACTTAGACGCCCGCCCAGACAGTCCGAAATCTGGAGGACTGGAAACCCTGCCGATTCCCGTTCCCGGAAAGTGAAGCGGCGGGCGCGGCTACGCTGCAACCGTCAGGCGCTGGATGTCACCGCCCTCCCCTGCAGCCCGCCGAATTTCGCTCAGGCTTTGACCAATTCGAGCCGGATGTTGGCCGCGGCACCGGCGGGCTTGTCGAGATAGATTTCGGTAACGGTGCCCGAATCGGTAGGCCATGTGAACGTCGCCGACTGTCCGGGTGCCAGCTTTCCGGTCGTGCCGTAATTGGCTTTGTAGTCGCTCTTCTTCACGCTGAGCGTCGCCATGATGTCACCGTCACCGATCGCGCGAACGCTGTATTTCGCACCCGGCTCTGGATTGAGGTTCCAGCTCTGCTTCTTCCATTTGAAGCGGTCGGGATCGTTGTCGTCGTGCGTGTAGAGAATCTGTCGAATGGTGCGGGCGTCGGCGGTCGCCTCGGCTTGGAAGAGGTCGGCCGCCGCATCGTACCGGCCGAACACCTTCGAGCCATTATAGCTCTGCCAAAGACCGCGCATCGACAGCAGGTTCATCGCGCGGAACGGGGTCGACGTGAACGGCGTGCCATCTCGGTCCAGATAGCCGCTCTGCGACACGACCTGGCGCATCGCGGCCTTGATCGCCTGCATGTCGGGACTGAACGCGGCGGTGTATTTGCCGTCGACCATGCTCTTGTTCCAGCCGCTGCCGGTCTCGGCGTAGATGTTCATCGACCCGACCGTCGCGTCGACGATATACCCGCCATATTTCTTCAACGTCCGCGCGATCGCCCTCGATTCCGCGAGGCCCAGCTTGTCGACGTCGAAACTGGCTGGGAGCATGAGAAGCGCCCCCATCGGGAAACGCTGCCCCGCCACACCCTTATAGGTGGTTCCCCCGGTATAATCCTCGAGGGTCGCCGGCCAGATCGGTCCTGGCATGAAGGCGTTCTTGTCCATCCCGATCGCAAGCGCGTGGGGCACGATGTCGAGACCAAGTTCGGACGCGAGCAACAGGCCACCGGCCGTCGAGCAACCAGCCGCGCGCACATTGTCCGGATTGGCGACCGTGCCCCAGCCGCTGCCCTGCCACGATGACCGCGCGTACTTGCCCGCGTGCCAACTACCGGCTGTCTTACGCAATTGGTAAAAGCTGTGAAGCGTACCGTCGATCGTGTCCAGGATCTCACAATGGCCATCCTGCCCCGTCGCCGGCATGGTCGCTGCGGGAAACCGGGGGATCGTCACGGTGCCCGCTTCGAGCTGGTTGGCGATATCGTCCGTGGTGACGGTCATCGGACTGTCGCTGGCCACCGCGCGGAAGATCTTGGAGGAGTATGCGCCTTCCTCGACCCACGGGGTCTGGTTGGCGCTCGGCAGGGTATCACTGCCGAGTACGGGATTGACCGGCGTCGCGTTCCAGGCCGACTGCGCGGAAAACAGGCTGGACGATGAACTCGCTGGAGTCGTTGATGGGGCTGGTGTCACCACCGCTACCGGCGTCGCGACCGGCGCAACGGCGGAAGCAGGCACGACCGTCACGCTATCTGTGGCCGGTGCTGCGCCGCTCCCGCCACCACAGCCCCCCAATGCCAGAATGGGCGCGCTCGAGAAAAACGCGAGGAGTTGCCTGCGATCGAAATCGGGCAGCTCCACAGCTGTACCCAAATTCCCAAAATTTTCCTGGTGATCCAAGGCGATCATGCAACAAACCTTCTCAAGCCATGGACCCGGATTACCCGCCGGTTAAGGATGGCCCACGACCTGAGAAGTAGTGCTGCGGGGTAAACCGTTGGTAAATTTTCGCTGAGAGTTCATCCAGGATAAGGCACCTGACAAACACCAGGATCATGCCGCGCAGATACGACAGCCGAAAAATCGCCACCGCGAAGCCTCGCGCGGAACCGTCCAGGTACGGCTCCGCGGGGTACGGCTAGAACGATTACTCCGAGCATCCGGAGACACGGCAATCACGCATCGAAGCGTTCGCCGCATCCCCCGATAGATCAGTGAATGGTGACGGGATCGGGCAGCGCGTCGGTCACGCGTGAGCCCCACACCGCGTAGAACAGGATGTAGAGTTCGCAAGCCGCGGTCAGCAGGAACGAGATCTGCAACCCATATGTGTCAGCGAGCCAGCCCTGGACGATCACCAGCGCACCGCCGGCGATCGCCATGATCAGCAGCCCCGACCCTTCCTCGGTCAGTGGTCCCAGGCCGCGGATGCCGAGCGTGAAGATCGTCGGGAACATGATCGAGTGGAACAGCCCGACCGAGATCAGCGCCCACATCGCGACATGGCCGGTGGTGAAGGTCGCGATCAGCATGACGACGAACGCACCGATGCTCGCCACCGCCAGCACGCGCTCCGCCGGGATCGTCCGCATCACGACGCTGCCGATCAACCGGCCGACCATCATCCCGCCCCACAGGACGAATAGGTAATGCGAGGCCTGTTCATGCGTCAAATTGCCGATCTGCGGCTGGCTGACGAAGTTGATGAACAGGTTGGCGACGCCGATCTCGGCGATCAGGTAGATGAAGATCGCCGGGATGCCGAGCACGAGGTTACGGTGCGACCACAGCGACAGGCCCTTGCGGTCCGCCTTCGCCGAGCGTTGCGTCGATGCGCCCATCGCCGGCAGCGGGAAGCGCGCGATGACGATCGCGAGCACGACCAGCACGCCCGCGACGATCAGATACGGCAGCACTACCGACTGTGCATCGGCAAGCCGCTCGGCCGGGGTCAGCACCGCGGTCGATCCAGCAACCGCGGTGCCAGAGGTCGAGCGGCCCAGGATCAAATAGCCGCCAAACAACGGCGCGAGCGTCGCGCCCGCCGAGTTGAACGCCTGCACCAGGTTCAATCGCGACGACGCGGTCTCGGGAGGACCGACGACGGCCACATAGGGATTGGCGGCGACCTGCAGCAAGGTGATGCCGCTGGCGATCACAAACAGCGCGAACAGCGTCACGCCGTAACTCGGCAACCGCGCGGCGGGCACCATCATCAGCGCGCCGACCGCCATCAGGCCGAGGCCGAACACCATCGCGCGCTGATAGCCGACCCGCTCGATCAGCTTGGCGGACGGGATCGAGGCAAAGAAATACGCGATGAACCAGACGCTCTCGATCAGCGTCGTCTGCGTATAGCTGAGGTCGAACACGCTGCGCAGGTGCGGCAGCAGCGTGTTGTTGATGACGGTGATGAAGCCCCACATGAAGAACAGGCTGGCGAGCAGCGTCAGCGCGGAGCGGTAACTGGGGCTGCCCGTCGCGGTGACGGGTGCAGCGCCGGTCTGCGTCTGTGTCGGCTGTATCGGCATGGCCATATTCGTTCATCCTCCGCGCCATGTCGGTGACTGGAACAGTCTTTTCCCGCACGGCTTGCCCAGAAATATATTGTCTGACTATATAGCAGAACAAGGCGCGTCAACGGCGTCGGCGATCAGGGATGGGAACCGGAATGCGTGCAATCAGGAAGACGGGGATCATCGTGGCAACCTTGCTGGCAGCGCTTTCGGCGCACGCAGCCGACGCGGCAGAGGCGAAGCGCTCGCCCGCCGGAACGCTGAAGGACGGCACCGCGATCGAGGCGGTGACGCTCAGCAACGCGCACGGCGTTTCCGCGAAGATCCTGTCCTATGGCGCGACGCTCCAATCGTTGATGGGGCCCGACCGCGCCGGCAAGATCGCCGATGTCGTGCTCGGCTACGACGACCTCGCCTCCTATGTCGACCATCCCAATTTCTTCGGCGTGACGGTCGGGCGTTACGCCAACCGCATCGCCGGTGGCCGCTTCACGCTCGACGGCAAGACCTACCAGTTACCGCTCAACGACAAGGTCAACTCGCTGCATGGCGGCGGCAAAGGCTTCGACAAGGTCGCCTGGACGGTCGTGTCGGTGAAGAGCGGACCGACCGCGACGCTCGTGCTCGGTCATCGCAGCCCCGACGGCGAGTCGGGCTATCCGGGCAACCTCGACGTCACCGTCACCTACACGCTCGACGAAGCCGGCAACCTCGGCATTGCGTATGACGCGAAGACCGACGCGCCGACGATCGTCAACATGACCAACCATGCGATCTTCGATCTCGGCGGCGAGGGCTCGGCGATGGGCGCGAACGGCCACCGGCTGACGATCCCCGCCAAGGCGATCACACCCGTCGACGATAAACTGATTCCGACCGGCGCGCTGCAACCCGTCCAAGGCACGGTATTCGACTTCCGCAGCGGCCGGATCGTCGGCGAGGGTATTCGCGACGGCCGAGACCAGCAGATCCGCTACGGCCATGGCTACGACCACAATTTCGCGCTCGACAAGGGCCTTACGGCCAAACCCGAACTGGCCGCACGGCTGGAGGATCCCGTGTCCGGAAGAGTCCTCGACGTGCTCACGACCGAACCCGGCGTACAGTTCTACACCGGCAATTTCCTCGACGGCACGTTCGTCGGCAAGAAGGGCCATCTGTATCGCATGGGCGACGGCATCGCACTCGAACCACAGAAATTCCCGGATGCGCCGAACAAGCTCAGTTTCATTTCCGCCCGCGTCGACCCAGGCAAACCCTATCACCATGCGATGATCTACCGCCTCTCCGTCGCGCGCTGATAGTCGATCTCCAGAAAGCTCTCCGATGACTGACATGCCTAAGCTTCCCCAGCCGCTCCGAAGCCGCGCGTGGTTCGACAACCCCGAGAATATCGACATGACCGCGCTCTATCTCGAGCGCTATCTGAACTTCGGGCTGTCCTTGGAGGAACTGCGCTCGGGCAAGCCGATCATCGGCATCGCGCAAACCGGCAGCGACCTAAGCCCGTGCAACCGCCACCACCTCGTCCTCGCCGAACGCCTGCGTGAGGGCATTCGTGAAGCCGGCGGGATCGCGCTCGAATTTCCGGTCCACCCGATCCAGGAAACCGGCAAGCGCCCGACCGCCGGGCTCGACCGCAACCTCGCCTATCTGGCGCTGGTCGAGGTGCTCTACGGCTATCCGCTCGACGGCGTGGTGCTGACGATCGGCTGCGACAAGACCACGCCCGCCTGCCTGATGGCGGCGGCAACCGTCAACATCCCGGCGATCGCGCTGTCGGTGGGGCCGATGCTCAACGGCTGGCACAAGGGCGAGCGGACCGGTTCGGGGACGATCGTGTGGAAGGCGCGCGAGCTGCTCGCGACCGGCGCGATCGACGACGAGGGCTTCATCAAGCTCGTCGCCTCGTCGGCACCATCAACGGGTTACTGCAACACGATGGGCACCGCGACGACGATGAACAGCCTCGCTGAGGCGCTCGGCATGCAGCTGCCCGGCTCGGCCGCGATCCCCGCGCCGTACCGCGACCGCCAGGAGGTCGCGTACAAGACCGGCAAGCGGATCGTCGACATGGTTTCCGAAGATCTGAAGCCTTCGGACATCCTCACCAAGGAAGCGTTCCACAACGCGATCGTCGTTAATTCGGCGATCGGCGGCTCGACCAACGCACCGATCCATCTCGCCGCGATCGCACGCCACATCGGCGTCGACCTGCCGATCGACGACTGGCAGATTCACGGCCACAAGGTGCCGCTGATGGTCAACCTGCAGCCCGCCGGCGAGTATCTCGGCGAGGACTATTATCATGCCGGCGGCGTGCCTGCGGTGGTTGCCGAGCTGATGAAGCAGGGCCTGATCCACGAAGACGCGATGACCGCGAACGGCAAGTCGATCGGCGACAATTGCCGGACCGCGACGATCGAGGACGAGCGCGTCATCCGTCCGTTCGCCACGCCGTTGCTGGAAGATGCCGGCTTCATCGTGCTGCGCGGCAACCTGTTCGACAGCGCGATCATGAAGACCAGCGTGATCTCACCGGAGTTCCGCGCGCGCTATCTCTCGAACCCCGCCGATCCAGAGGCGTTCGAAGGCCCCGCGGTCGTGTTCGACGGCCCCGAGGATTACCACCACCGGATCGACGACCCCTCGCTCGGCATCACCACCGACACGTTGTTGTTCATGCGCGGCGCCGGCCCGATCGGTTATCCGGGCGCAGCCGAGGTCGTGAACATGCGTCCGCCCGCCTATCTGATCCGTGAAGGCGTCCATGCCCTTCCCTGCATCGGTGATGGCCGGCAGTCAGGCACGTCGGGCTCCCCCTCGATCCTCAACGCGTCTCCCGAAGCCGCAGCAATGGGCGGCCTCGCGCTGATCCGCACCGGCGACCGTGTCCGCATTGATCTCGCCAAGGGATCGGCAAACGTCCTGATCTCCGACGAGGACCTCGCCGAGCGTCGCCGGGCACTCACCGAAGCTGGCGGCTATGCGTATCCCCGATCGCAGACGCCCTGGCAGGAAATCCAGCGCGCCACCGTCGGCCAGATGGAGACGGGTGCGATCCTCGAAGGCGCCGAGAAATATCAGCGCATCGCACAGACCATGGGCCTGCCCCGCGACAATCACTGAGGTCACCCGCGCGGTACGGATCCGTTCAGACCAGGAGTTCCTATGACTCGATCCATACCGCGCCTCGTGACGGCGCTGTCAGCACTGGTTGTGGCCCAGGCGGCAGCCGCGCAAACTGCGCGCTTCGACCGCTTCAGCTATGATGGCCGGTCGCAGGAGCGCGTCGTTGTGGCACCGAACGCGTACCGCAATCCTATCCTGTCGGGCTATTATCCCGATCCCTCGGTAACGCGCGTCGGCGACGACTATTACCTCGTCAATTCGAGCTTCGCGCATTTTCCGGGGCTGCCGATCTTTCACTCGAAGGATTTGGTCAGCTGGGTCCAGATCGGCAACGCGATCTCCCGCTCGAGCCAGCTCGATTTCACCGGGCGCGCCGTGTCGCAAGGCGTCTTCGCGCCCGACATCTCCTGGCACGCGGGCGTCTTCTACATCGTCAACACCTGCGTAGAATGCAAAGGCAATTTCGTGATCACCGCGAAGGACCCGGCGGGGCCGTGGTCCGACCCGATCTGGCTGCCTTTCGAGGGGATCGATCCGTCGCTCTACTGGGAAGGCGACAAGGCCTATATCGTCAACAATCGCGCGCCGAACGAGCCGCCGCGCTATGACGGGCACCGCGCGATCTGGGTGCAGGAATATGACTGGCGCGCGGGCAAGATGGTCGGGCCGAGCACGCAGATCGTCAATGGCGGCGTCGATCTCGCGACCAAGCCGGTCTGGATCGAGGGCCCCCACCTCATCAAGCACGACGGCTTCTATTATCTGATCGCGGCCGAAGGTGGCACCGGCGACAATCATTCCGAGGTCGTGTTCCGGTCGAAAAGCCTGACCGGACCGTTCGCTCCCTATGTCGGCAACCCGATCCTGACGCAGCGCGGGCTCGCCGCCGATCGACCGAACCCGGTGACGTCGGCCGGGCACGCCAAGTTCGTCCAGACGCAGAATGGCGACTGGTGGGCGACGTTCCTCGCGACGCGTCCTTATGCGCCCGAAAGGTATGCGATCGGCCGCGAGACGTTCCTGTTGCCCGTCACCTGGTCCAATGGCTGGCCGCATATTCTCGCGCCGAAGACCCCGATCCCGTTCGCCGCCCATAAGCCGAACCTGCCCGTACAGCCACGACCGACGACGCCCGTCACCGGCGATTTTGGCTATAGCGATACGTTCCGCGGCAAGAGCCTGGCGATGCAATGGATCGGCATTCGCACGCCGGCCACGCCGTTCTATACGCTTGGTACTGGCGGACTGACGCTGCACTCGCGGGCCGCGCTGGGCGATCGACAGGGCGTGCCGGCGTTTCTCGGGCGCCGGCAACAGCATCACGTCGCGACGATCACGACGCGCGTGACGTTCGTGCCGGGGACCGATGGTGCACGCGCCGGGCTCGCCGCTGTGCAGAACGACGAGTCGTTCCTGTTCTTCGGCCTGACGCGGATTGCCGGCAAACCCGTCGTCGCGCTGTATGCCCGCGACAAAGCACAATCCGATACGCTCGTCGCCGCTTCACCGGTGGACCTTTCGGGACCGGTCACGTTGACGATCCGTGCCGATGCCGGTGAGATGACGTTCGATTACCAGACCCGGGCTGGTCTCCGCACGCTGAAGTCGAAGTTCGATGCGAACCTGCTGACCACCGCGCGCGCGGGTGGGTTTGTCGGAACGATCGTCGGCCCTTATGTCTATGACCCCGCCGCCGGGACGCGGTGAAGATGCGCGGCATGGGCACCGGCTTGCTCGCGATCGCGTTGCTCGGATCGGCCTCGGTGGTGGCAGCGCAGGCGTGGCAATCCGACCGCGGCGACGGCACCTATGCCAACCCGCCGCTGAACGCCGACTATCCCGACCCTGACATTATCCGCGTCGGTGGCGATTTCTATTTCATCACCAGCACCTTCGCCAATGTGCCGGGGCTGACGATCCTGACGTCGAAGGATCTCGTCAATTGGCGGTTCGCGTCGCACGTCGTCGCGACGCTGACCGGGCGCCCGGAATATGATCTGAAGACTGGTGGCGCCTATCGCCACGGCATCTTCGCGCCGAGCCTGCGCCACCACGACGGCGTGTTCTACGTTGCGGTAACGCCGGTCGGCGAGCCGACGCGGATCTACCGCGCTAAAGACGTCGCTGGTCCATGGACGATGAACCAGCTGAGCGAGTCCGCCTTCGATCCGGGGTTGTTCTTCGATGCTGACGGGACGGCCTATATTGCCACCGCAAGCAGTGCCGACGGGACCGAGACGCTGCTGAGCCTCGACCCGACGCTGCGACGGATCACCGCCCGACGCGTGATCCACTACATCAAGGGCGCCGAGGGATCGAAGCTCGTCCGACGCGGCAATCATTACTACCTGTTCAATGCGATACCGCAGCGGCTCGGGTTGACGGTTTCGCGCGCCACGGCGCTGGCGGGACCATGGAAGACACGCAACCAGATCGACGACACGACCGGCGGGCATCAGGGCGCGATCGTCGATTTGCCCGACGGCAGCGACTATGGCTTCGTCATGATCGACGCGGGCGCGGTCGGCCGCACCACCAGCATCAGCCCGATCCACTGGCGCGATGGCTGGCCGATCTGGGGAACCCCCGCGGCGCCGAACCGCGTGCCCGCGATCGCCCGCAAGCCGATCCAGGGCATGCCTATCGAAACTCCCGCTGCCGCCGACGATTTCGCGCAGCCGACGCTCGGCCTGCAATGGCAATGGAACCACAACCCGCTCCCCGATCGATGGTCGCTGACCGATCGCCCCGGCTTCCTGCGCTTGCACGCCGCCCCCGGCAGCTCGATCTGGACAGCACGCAACACGCTTCTTCAGAAGGGACAGGCGCCATCGAGCCGGGCGACGATCACGATCGACGCGACGCACATCGCGGGCGGCGATCGATGCGGAGCGGGCGTCTTCGGTAAATATAGCGGCGGCATCGCCCTGGGCCGCAATGCGGCTGGTCGCCTGACGCTGTCGATGCAGATCATCGAGGATCGGGCAGGCCCGGCGAAGACGACGATCCAGCATGCCATTCGCGAGAGCCCGGCCATCACGATCGACACGACGCATCTGACACTGCGGACCGAGATGGATTTCGTCCGCAACACCGGCATGGTGGCGTACAGCATCGATGGCACGACCTTCATGCCACTCGGCACGCCCTTCCCGCTTGCGTTCGACTGGCGCACGGGCACGTTCCAGGGCCAGCAGTTCAGCCTGTTCTGCTACAATCCTGCCGGCCGTGGCGGCTATCTCGACATCGACGCTTTCGCGCTCGATGGTCGCCGATGACGGGCCGTCGCCGCGCGCTCGTCTAGCGCCCCATCTTGCGGGCGGCGTGGAAACAGTCCCACCGTCCGGTAACGCTGCCTATTCGCCGGGGCGCATGCAGCAATGCAGCGATCAACATCGTGAACAGGTTCCCGGGTAACCGGATTGCAGCGTCATGCAAGCGCGCCTCGTGAACCATCCGCGCTGAACATTCCAGCATGTAGCATCGCGCAGTCGCCAGTCATGCCACCTACAAAGCACAAACCGGCGCACAGGTCCATCAGAACCCCGAACTAGTACTCTGCACGCCTACCATGCCTATAACGAATTCAACAGTCATAAAAATGGTACATTACATTCACTATGAATATACGTTAGCAATCTCGTCGAAACTAATCGCGAATCATCATATCTTCATTTCAAAAAGAATGATTTTATCCGATTCGACACAATATTAAGGACGACTTGATGCGCAAATACACAGTATATTTAGGTGCTATCGCACTGATTATGTGCGGGTCTTCGGCCTATGCTCAGTCCACGACGTTTCGCGGCTTTCGCATTGAAGCGAAAGCTGGCGTCGATCGACTTCAAGCTCATGGCAATCACGACGACCGCTTCGTCTACGGCGGCGCTGCTGGCTGGGATGGGATCATCGGCGACAAGATCGTCATCGGGCCCGAGGCCAGCTATCTGGATACGCAGGGTAAAAGCTGCGCGGCCGGCGTCCTGGGAGGAGAAGTCTGCACACGATCGCGACGCGAAGTCGGCGCCGCGGTCCGGGCGGGGTATCTGGCAACGCCGGCTTTGCTGATCTTCGGCAAGGCCGGGTACGTCAGCGACAGCCAGCGCAAGACGTTCACCGGGGATCCGGCTGGCGGGACGGCCTTCAAAACTCGCCACGGCACGGACGGATATCAGGTTGGCGGCGGTATCGAATATTCACTGGTCCGCAATTTCTACGTTAGCGCAGAGTATAAATACGCAAACTTCCATAATCATACCTCGCGTCAGAATGTTCTGGGCGGTGTAGGCGTTCGCTTCTAGCCAAACCGGCGCGCACCCCGCGGTGCGCGCCCGCCTTCCCCGACGATTTGACCATCGGCAGCCCCTGCCGTTCCCGTCATAATCACAGCGGGATGATTACGCCTGCCGAGCAACCAAGCCTTTACCGCTCACGCGTTATCCCGCGGCATCGATCGATCGGGAGCCGCTATGAACAAGGCGTATTTGGGAGCAACGCTGCTCGGCTTGGCGGGCTGTACGGCCGCTGGGGCTTCGGCGATCAACCCGTCCGATGATCTACACTGCGCCGTCATGATCCGGATTTTGGAGCAAAATGCCGATGAGTTTGGCGCCACCCCTGTCGCCAAAAAGGGGCTGTATGTGCTTCAGACGTGGTATTTCTCGAAGATTAAGCGGGAGAGACTTGCAGAGGCTCAAGGTGTCGTCGAAGCGATGAAAGAGAATCCCGGACAAATATCGTCTGCGAGTCAGAAGTGCTCGAACCGAGCGTTCGGCGATCCCGGTTTTGCCCGCTGGAAGTCGGTCGCTTCCGACGATTACGACCAAAAGGCTATGCGCTAGATCGCTGCCGCTCGAACCAGCACTCCCGGAACAGCTTGATTGGCACGACCGCGGTTATCCAAGCCGGCGGTTGCAGAGCGACCGCACCGCCTCCTCCCGCTACCGAAATCCGTCGCGTCCCCCGCTGGGAAGGCGACGATCGGCGACAATCATCATCCGGTCATCGTAGCAGCCTTGCATTCGCCCAGACCGCCGGACGCGGTGGCAGGGCGCGTGACAAGTTCGACGATCTTCTCGCCGGAAACGTCGGCCTCCAGCACGGTTGCCGGATCGCCAAAGTCGATCGGCGGCGAGGTCGCGAGCAGCTTGCCGTCACCATAGACCGCGAAGCGCATCGGCCCGCCTGCCGCCAGCCCGGCATCGTCGATACCGACCTCGGCGGCAAACCGGCGGAACCCGGCGTTGCGCACCTCCAACCGTGACCCCGCGAGCACCCCCAACCCCGTGTCATAGTCCTTCCCGGCGACACGCAACACTTGGCCGTATACCGCCCGGTCCGCCCGCGAGCCGCCCCAACCGCCATATTGGACATGCTCGCCCGGCCCCTTCGTACCCGACCATGCGGTGACCGAATGATGGATCGTCGGGTCCGCTCGCGGCGTATCGACGCCGTCGACCGCAGGATTCACGCGACCGGGCTGCTCGGACACATACATCCCCCCACCAAGCCGCCGCGCACCCTGCGCGCGAAACACCAGCGTCTGGTGCGGCGCCAGCGTGAAGCGCTGCTCGCCGGTGAACCTTGTGGTCGTCTTGCTCCACAGGTCGACCAGCGTCACCGGCACGTCGTCGCGAAACTTCAGCTGCCCGGCATGCAGGACGACGTCGACCGGGGCTGCGTCGCGGTTGAACAGCGCGACGCCCTTGCTGCCGTCGGCGAGCGTCTTCACGAGAAACTGCACGTCGTCGCTGTCATAGGCGATCACCGCCTGGTTGCCCGCCGGATCCTGGTTCAGCGCGATGATGTCGCGGTTTCCGAATATCGCGAGCAGGGACGGCGTGAGCCTACGCAGGTCGTAGCCGATCACGAGCGGCGAATTGATCATCGCCCACAGCGCAAAATGCGATTTCGCTTCGGTCATGTGCTGCGCATCGAACTCGCCGGTGCCCACGAACAGCATATCGGCATCGTTCCACGATCCCGGATGTGCATAGAGTTCGCGCTTGGCCGCGGTATCGAAGTTGGTCAGCATCCGCGTCCAGTGCGGCGTGATGTCGTCGCTGGTTCGCGAGATATTGCCGAGATCCTTGCCCCATGCGCGAACATCGGCAGATCCCCAGAGACACAGCGAGAGCAAATAGTCGCCCCGCGGACGTTCGCGGTGGAGCGCCGCGCCAACCGATGTGTAGAGCGCGCGGACTGCGACGACGTTGGTCCGGCCGAGCGATTGCATGTCGATGATCGGTGGAAACGCGCGGTACAGTCCCGACCGGACGCGCGGGTGATCCGCGGGCAACCCGCGTACGCCGCAGCCATCGACCTTGATCAGATCGAACCCCCAGTCGGTGAAGAAGAGGCGGATGTCCTGGTCGACGTGGCCGTAAAGCCCGACCTCCCGTTCGGCGACGGTTCCAACCGGCTGGTTGTCGAACTGCGCGGTGTAGATCTGACCGCAACTGTTGCGCCCGATGTCCGAATAGATCCCGGCTTTCAGACCCAGGGCATGGAGCCGGTCGGTCAGCGGGCGAAAACTGGTAGTGTCCGCGCCCTGTCCCGATGTGGCCGACGCGCGTGCCGACGGGAATTGCGCAGTCCGGATGACCATGCGTCCGTCCGAGGCGCGCCGCTTGAGCCACCAGCCATCATCGATATTGACGTAGCGATACCCCATCGCCGACAGCCCGGTATCGACCAGCGCCTGTGCGGACGCCAGGATCTTCTCCTCGTCGATCCCGCTGTTGAACGCGTTCCAGCTGTTCCAGCCCATCGGCGGCACCGCGGCCTGCCCCTGTTCATTCGCGCTCCAGCGACCGGTCGGGGCGAGCGGGTCGGCCGTCGCAGAACCTGCTACCAGCGTCGATGCCAACAGCATGCCGAGCGCAGATGTCCAGCGGCGGGGCGACGTGTCGGACTTGGCACAGTTCGGCATTACAGGTCTCCCGAAGGAATGATTGCGACGGCGGGGTGGAACGCGGTCGTGCGTGCGTTGGTCAATAAGTCCCGCCATAGTGTCGGACGGCGGTTGAAGCCGGGCGCATCGCGGCGCGACGTGATGGCATCAGACCTCTGTCTCGAGTGGGCCAAGATGCTGATACCGCTAACAGACGCGAAGCCTTCGCGGACCGGCTTCGCTGCTCCTCGCAAAGGCACCTGCCACCCGAAATCGGCGGGCAATATGCCGCCACTGATCTCACACGCTCGATATGCAACGAAGCCGCCCGATCGGGTCAGCCGCAGGTTGGCTTGCATGGCTGCAGTCAATCATTCCCATGCTTCACGCCCCCTCTCCCGACACCCGCATTCGCAGCATTATCTGCCGTCGTTCGCAGCACTTGGCACCGATCCCCGGCAGTCGCGCTGACCGCTCGTATGGGATCTGGACGGTGCACAGGATGGCAGGTTCGCGGATACAAGAAAAGAGTTGCTGCCGATCTTTGTCCGCGTATAAATCGACGTGTGAGCGATACCATACGGTGATGTCGGGCGATGCCCGATGTGACGTAAAAAAAATGGACCGCTTCACGCTCTCTGCCTGATCGACAGTCGCAGCGGAGAGGCGTCACGAACGCAGGGAGAGGGTGAGGACAGTGGCTTACCGATTAGCAATCACAGCTGCGTGGGCTAACGATATCGATAGCGTGGTCGATGCCGCCGAGATCGCGAACACACCGTTCGTCGATTGCACCGGCATGGCGACCCGTCCGATCGGGATGGCTCTCGGTGTGCCGTTCAAAAACTCCGCAAAAATATACGGTCCGAGTGCGATCTCCGGCCGGCTGCGCGGGCTCGTGAAGCTATGCCAGCAGCCTGCACCGTGCAGCATGCCCGATCCCGTTCCTCGCAGCGAAGTAGCACACGTATGAAGATCCGCCCGTCGAACGCCCTGCCCGCTGCCTTGCTCGGGATCGCCGTACCGCTCGGCGCAACGCAACTCGGCGCGGCGGCGATGGCGGAAGAGACGCAGATCGCCCCTAGCCTCGACGGACTGATCGGCGACCACGCCGTTATCCAGCGCGACCAGCCGATCGTGCTGCGTGGCACGAGTAAACCGGGCACATCGGTCACGGCCCGGCTTGCGGGGCGCACCTCGACGGTGACGGCGGATCGCGATGGCCGGTTCGAGTTGCGCCTGAAATCGCTGCCCGCGGGCGGTCCCTACGATCTGAAAATTGCCGGTAGCACGGGCGTCTCGACGATCCGTGACCTGCTGATCGGCGACGTGTTCCTGTGTTCGGGGCAGAGCAACATGGAACTGCCGGTCAACGCCGCGCAGGACCTGATCCCCGATGCGCATCCGCCGCTCGACGATAAGTTGCGCCTCGTGACGATCGCCAAGGCGAGCAGCGAGACACCGCTTACGCGGTTTGCGGCGAGGCCGAAGTGGACAGCAGCGGGCGCCGACACCGTTCCGAGCTTCTCGGCAGCGTGCTTCTACATGGTGCAGGCCTTGCGGCGGAGCGAAGCCGTGCCGATCGGGGCGATCCATTCCAGCTGGGGCGGATCGCGGATCAGCGCGTGGATGGGCGACGCCGCCCTGCGGTCCGCCGGGATGGCGCGCGAGGCGGACCTGCTCGCGCTGCACGCCAAGGATCCAGGGGCGGCGGAGCGCGGCGCGTCGACGATCTGGGAGGACTGGTGGCGACGCGGGGCGGGCGATGCGCTGGGCCGCGAACCGTGGCAGCCCGATGCCGCGCTCGATTGGAAACCGGTGCCGAAGATCGGCAATTTCGAGCAATGGGGCGTGCCCGCGCTCGCCGACTATAACGGCATGGTCTGGTATCAGCGCGTCGTGACGCTGACCGAGGCGCAGGCGCGCGGCGCGGCGACGCTGGCGATCGGCGTGGTCGACGATGCGGACCGTACCTGGGTCAACGGGATCGGCGTCGGCGGCAACAGCAATGCGGCGCGCGCGCGCGTCTACACGCTGCCGGCGGGCGCACTTAAGCCCGGGCGCAACGTCATCACCGTCAACGACGACGACGTCTATGCCTATGGCGGGATGACCGGTCCGGCGGACACGATGATGCTGACGCTGGCCGACGGCACCCACGTGCCGATCGGCGACGGCTGGCGCTATGCGATCGCCAAGCGCGTGCCGGGCAACGCGCCGCGCTCGCCCTGGGACGACATCAATGGCGCGGGGACGCTGTACAACGGCATGATCGCGCCGCTCGGGCCAACGCGGCTGGCAGGGATCGCCTGGTATCAGGGCGAATCCGACACCGGCCTGCCCGGATACGAGACGCGGCTCGCGGCGATGACCCGTGGCTGGCGGCAGCAGTTCGGCAAGCCGACGATCCCGCTGGCGATCGCGCAGCTTGCCAATTACGGCACGCCGCCGATCGCGCCGGGCGAGAGCGGCTGGGCCGACGTCCGCGAGGCACAGCGGCTGATGGCCGCGCGCGATGGTCATGCCGGCGTCGCGGTGACGATCGACCTCGGCGATCCGCTCGACATCCATCCAGGCGAGAAGCATGCGGTCGGCCAGCGTCTCGCGCGCGTCCTCCGTCCGCTCGCCTATGCCGGACGCGAGCCGGTAGGCCCGGGCATCGCCACCGCCAACCGCACAGCCGATGGCGGCGTGACACTGCGCTTCGCCGGAGTGACCGGATCGCTCCACGCGCAAGCATCGCGCACCGCGATCGGCTTCGAACTCTGCGGCCCCGCGGCCGGCAGTTGCCGCTACGCCGACGGCCTCGTCCAAGGCGACCGCGTAACGCTAGCGTCAGACGGCAAGCCAGTCGTCCGCGTCCGCTACGCCTGGGCGGACAGCCCGGTCGTCAATCTCGCCGACGACGCGCAACTGCCGGTCGGACCGTTCGAGATCCCGCTTCCCTGACGTGACACGAAAGAGAACCGCCATGCGTGCATATCCAATTTTGTGGCGCGGTGGCGTGGCGCTCGCGACGGTCCTGGCGGCGACCGGGCCGATCGGCGCGCAGGCCCCTGCCCCGACGATCGCGCCGACCGCCGTGGAAGCCGACGCGGATCGGGCCGCGGCGGCGCTGGTGGCGCGGCTGACGATCGACGAGAAGATCGCGCAGTTGCTCAACGTCGCGCCGGCGATCCCGCGGCTTGGCATCCCCGCGTATAACTGGTGGACCGAGTCGCTCCACGGCGCGCTCGGTCCGGTACCGACCACCAATTTCCCCGAGCCGATCGGCCTCGCCGCGAGCTTCGACGCGCCGTTGCTGAAATCCGTCGCGGGCGCGATCAGTACCGAGGTGCGCGCGCTGCATACGCTCGGCCGCACGACCGGGCGGCTGGGGAAGATCGGCACCGGGCTCGACACCTGGTCGCCCAACATCAACATCTTCCGCGATCCGCGCTGGGGCCGCGGGCAGGAAACCTATGGCGAAGATCCATATCTGACCGCCACGCTCGGCGTCGCGTTCATCGAGGGGATGCAGGGGCCGAACCCGACCCTCCCCGACGTGATCGCCACGCCTAAGCATTTCGCGGTGCATAGCGGCCCCGAATCGACCCGCCACAGCGCCAACGTGATCGTCTCGCCACACGACCTCGAGGACACCTATCTGCCCGCGTTCCGCGCCGCGATCGTCGAGGGCAAGGCCGGCTCGATCATGTGCGCGTACAACCGCGTCGACGGCCAGCCGGCGTGCGGCAGCGACCTGCTGCTCAAGGACCACTTACGCGGCGCATGGGGGTTTCGCGGCTATGTCGTGTCCGATTGCGATGCGGTCGTCGATATCTCCGAGCATCACAAATACGCCGCGGACCCGGCGGCGGGCGTCGCGGTCGCGCTGAAGGCGGGCGTCGACAACGAGTGCAACGGCGCGACGCTGTCGGGAACGCCGAACCTCGGCGCGCGCTACCAAGAGGCACTGTCCCGCGGGCTGATCGCGCAGGCCGACATCGATCGCGCACTCGTCCGACTGTTCTCCGCGCGCTATCGCAACGGCGATCTCGCGCATGGGGCTATGGCGCGCACGCCGACCCCGGTCGCGGCGATCGACACCGCCGAGCACCGCGCACTGGCGCAGCGTATCGCCGCCGAGAGCCTCGTGCTGCTCAAGAATGACGGCATCCTGCCGCTCAAGCCCGGCGCGCGGATCGCGCTGATCGGTCCGCTCGCGGATGCGACGCGCGTGCTGCGCGGCAATTACTCGTCGTCGCAGAGCGCCCCGCCGATCTCGATCGATGCGGGCTTGCGACAGGTGATGCCGGCAGGACAGTTGACGTTGGTCCCCTTCACCGCGTCGATCACCGATGGCGACCCGGTCCCCGACACAGCCTTCGTCACACCCGATGGCCAGCCAGGCCTGCGCGCCGACTATTTCAACGCGCGCGTGTCGGCGGGCAACGATCCGGCCAAGGCGACCTACGACACCAAAGCGATCGCGACCCGCACGGAGCGCAACGTCCGGTCCGAAGCCGGGCAATTGAACACCGTCGCCGAGCGCCACAAGATCGTCTGGACGGGCGCGCTGGTCGCCCCCGAAACCGGCACGTACCGGATCGCGCTGACCGGCGTGACGGGCGCGATCACGCTTGGCGGTAATCGCAGCATCGCCGCCACCACCGCATCGCGCTGGGCCGAACCGCTCCACCTGAGCGACGTCGACCTAGTCAAGGGCGAACGCTATCCGCTGCGGCTCGAAGCGGAGTCGAGCGGATCGGGTATCCCCGGATTGGTCTGGAAACGCATCACCCGGACGCCCGAGCGCGATCTGGCCGCGGGGATCGCCGACGCCGACGTGGTGATCGCGGTGGTCGGATTGACCTCCGATCTCGAAGGCGAGGAGATGCCCGTTAAGGTCGACGGGTTCGCGGGCGGGGATCGCACGTCGCTGTCGCTGCCCGCCGACCAGATCGCGCTGCTCGAACAGGCGAAGCGCACCGGCAAGCCATTGATCGTCATCGCGATGAACGGCAGTGCGATCGACCTGCGCTGGGCCAAGGCCAATGCGGCTGCAATCGTCGAGGCCTGGTATCCGGGCCAGTCGGGCGGCCGCGCGGTCGCCGAGACGCTGGTCGGCACGACCAACCCCGCCGGGCGCCTCCCCGTCACCTTCTACGGCGACGTCGCCGCGCTGCCCGCGTTCGACGATTACGCGATGACCGGCCGGACCTATCGCTACTACGCGGGCACGCCGGTCTATCCGTTCGGTCACGGGCTCAGCTACACGGCGTTCGACTATGCACCGCTCCGCCTTGCCCCCGCGCCCGGCGGTGCCGAGCATGGGCTGAGCGTCACGACCATCGTCCGCAACACCGGCAAACGCTCGGGCGACGAGGTCGTCCAGCTGTATCTGAACTTCCCCGACCGGCCGGGCACGCCACGGATCGCGCTACGGGGCTATCGCCGCGTCACGCTCGCACCCGGCAAGAGCAAGCCCGTGACGTTCGCCCTGTCGCCCCGCGACCTGAGCAGCGTGACGCCAGACGGCGTGCGCCAGGTGATCGCCGGACGCTACCGGGTCAGCGTCGGCGGCGGCCAGCCCGACACCGGCGCTGCCACGCGCTCGGCAGATTTCACCACCGCATCGACGATCGCGCTGCCACGATGACCGATCTCGCCTGCCCATCGGTTGCCGGCTTGCAAAGCCTGGACGGACCTCGCTAATGGTACCGCTACCGCATCCGATGCGCGACGTTGGCGATCGAGCGGCGCGCACGGCGCGACCTTCGTCCGATGCTCGCGGTCGCGCATCATTCCCACCTGATCCCCTTCCGCCCATCCTTTGCCGATACAGACTTGCCGGAGACGTTGCCGTGACATTCGCTTTCGATACCCTCGACGCCCTTGGACCCGATTGGCGCAAGGGACGCTGGATCGGTCGGATCGACCGCGGTGACGGGCCCACCCCCGTCATCGTCGCAGGCGGCACCGTGTTCGACATGAGCAAGGTGGCGCCGACGGTGGCCGAACTCGTCGCGCGCGACCTGCTCGATGCCAGCGCTGGCGAAGCGATCGGCGATCTCGATACGCTGGGGCTGTCCGCGGAGTCGCTACCGCGGTTGCTCAGCCCGATCGACTTCCAGTGCGTCAAGGCGGCGGGCGTCACCTTCGCCGTCTCCGCGCTGGAACGCGTGATCGAGGAACAGGCGCGCGGCGATGCGGGGGCCGCGACCGCGGTGCGTGCGCGTCTCGAGGAGCGGATCGGCGGCGGGCTCGCGCGCGTCGTCCCCGGCACGCCCGAGGCAGCAGCGCTGAAGACCGCGTTGATCGAGGAAGGCCTGTGGTCGCAATATCTCGAGGTCGCGATCGGCCCCGATGCGGAGATATTCACCAAGGCACCGTCGTTGTCGACGGTCGGCTGGGGCGCGCAGATCGGCGTGCGGTCGGATTCGACCTGGAACAATCCGGAGCCCGAGATCGTGCTGCTGGTCGCCCCCGATGGCCGTGCGGTCGGCGCGACGATCGGCAACGACGTCAACCTGCGCGATTTCGAGGGACGCTCGGCGCTGCTCCTCGGCAAGGCGAAGGACAATAACGCGTCCTGCTCGCTCGGCGCGTTCATCCGCCTGTTCGACGAGAGCTTCACGATGGATCACGTCCGCACCGCCGAAGTCGCGCTGCGGATCGAGGGCACCGACGGCTATGTCCTCGACGGCGCTAGCTCGATGAGCCAGATCAGTCGTGATCCTCAGGAGCTAGTGCGCCAGGCGCTCAGCGAGCATCAATATCCCGACGGCTTCGTGCTGTTCCTCGGCACGTTGTTTGCGCCGACCAAGGATCGCGACGATGCCGGTCGCGGCTTCACGCACAAGCCCGGCGATACCGTGTCGATCGCCACGCCCGGCCTCGGGCGCCTCATCAATACCGTTACCACCTCGAAGGCCGCACCGCCCTGGGAGTTCGGGCTGGTCGCGCTGACGCGCAACCTCGCCGCGCGCGGGCTGTTGTCGGCATGACCTATTCGGAGAACGACGTGCTGCAGAAAACCGCCGGCCGCCACGAAGGCGCCGTCTACCCCTCGCTTCGCAACAAGCGAGTCATCATCACCGGCGGCGGATCGGGCATCGGCGCAGGGCTCGTCGAGGCGTTCGTCGCGCAGGGTGCCAAGGTCGCGTTCGTCGACGTCGCACAGGACGATAGCCGCGCGCTGGTCGAGCGGCTGACCGAGGGCGCGGAGCATGCGCCGAGCTTCCACCCGCTCGACCTGACCGATCTCGACGCGCTGAACACCACGTTCACGGCGATGATCGACGAGCTCGGCGGCGTCGACATCCTCCTCAACAACGCCGCCAATGACGATCGCCACACCGTCGGCGAAGTCACCGCGGATTATTGGGACCAGCGGATGAACGTCAACCTGCGCCACGTGTTCTTCGCGGCACAGGCTGTCGTGCCGTCGATGAAGGCTGCGGGTGGCGGCGCGATCGTCAATTTCGGGTCGATCAGCTGGCATCTCGCGCTCAAGGAACTGATCCTCTACCAGACCGCCAAGGCCGCGATCGAGGGCATGACCCGCAGCCTCGCGCGCGATCTCGGCCGCGACAATATCCGCGTCAACGCGATCGTGCCGGGCAACGTCCAGACCCCGCGTCAGGAAAAATGGTACACCCCCGAGGGCGAGGCGGAGATCGTCGAGGCGCAGTGTCTCGATGGCCGTATCCAGCCGTCCGATATCGCCGCGATGGCACTGTTTCTTGCGTCGGACGATGCGCGTATGTGCACCGGACATAATTATTGGGTGGATGCAGGATGGCGGTAAACGGCGGTACGAGCGACGGCCTGGGCAGCGGCGTGGAACGCGTCCTGGGTGTCGGTGCGACGCTCGGCGAAGGGCCGTTGTGGCTCGACGATGCGCTGTGGTTCGTCGACATCAAACAGCACAAGGTACACCGCTTCGACCCTGCGACCGGCGATCACCGGACATGGACCGCCCCCGCGCAGGTCGGCTGGGTTCAGCCGATGGCGGATGGCGGCATGCTGGCCGGTTTGCAGACTGGGCTCCACCGGTTCGATCCGAACGACGGCAGCTTTACGCATCTCCACGCGGTCGAGCCTGACGCGCCGGGCAACCGTCTTAACGACTCGACCGTCGATGCCACAGGACGGCTCTGGTTCGGGTCGATGGACGATGGTGAGAACACCGCATCGGGGCTGATCTACCGCGCGGATGCGGACGGCGTCGCGCCGGTGGTCGACGGGATCGTCATCACCAACGGCCCTGCTGTCTCGCCCGACGGCACGACGCTCTATCACTGCGACACGCTGGCCGGCACGATCCACGCCTGCACGATCGGCGACGACGGCAGCCTGCGCGACACGCGCGTCTTCGCAGCGGTCGACGTCGCGACACAGGGGTATCCCGACGGCCCGATCGTCGATGCCGAGGAGCATGTGTGGGTGTCGTTCTACGGCGGCTGGTGCGTGCGGCGCTATGCCCCCGACGGAACCCAGGTCGCCGAGGTCCGGTTGCCGGTCTCGAACGTCACCAAGATCGCGATCGGCGGCGCCGATGGTCGCACCGCCTATGTCACGACCGCGTCCAAGGGATTGAGCGACGAAGATCGCGCGCGACAGCCGCTCGCGGGCGATGTGTTTACGTTCGATGCGGGTGTGGCGGGGCAACCTGCCTATGAGATTACGTCATCGGCGTTTCGACCGCTCGACGCCTAACGTCGCACCGCCAGCATCGCGCCGACCATGCCGCCGATCCAGGCAGATGCGGCGAGTGCGCCACCCACTATGAAAAATGCCGCAAAGGCCATAGCCCCGGCGTCCGTCTCATGCGGCCCCGGCTTTGACACGAAGTAGAAAGCGGTCGTCCAGAACACCGCGAGGATCACGACGGCGAGCAGCGACCCGCCGACACCGATCGCTAGTCCCCGCGACCAACCCAGGCGGCGCAGGCCAGACGCCGTGCGTCCGCCTGCAAACCATCCGATGGCGAGAACGAGCAGGAGCATGACGGTGCCAATCATCGTGATGGTGCCCTACACGCTCCTTCTCTCGATCAGCCGGTCATATCCTCGAGTTCGCGACCACGCGTCTCGTTGACCAGCGCCTTCACGAAGAAGAACGAGACCGCCGCGAAGAACGCGTAACCGGCATAGGTCACCGCAAGGCCAGGCGACACCGCCAGCGCGGGGAAGCTGACCGAGATCGCCGCGTTGGCGATCCACTGCGCGAAGCCCGACACCGCCAGACCCGATCCGCGGATCTGGTTCGGGAACATCTCGCCGAGCATCACCCACATCACCGGACCCCAGCTGGCGTTGAAGAAGATGACGTACAGATTGGCCGCGATCAGCGCGATCATGCCGTTGTGGCCGGGCAGCGATACCGCGCCGTCCGCGCCGGTCACCGCGGTCGAGAACGCATAGGCGACCACCGCCAGCGTCACCGCCATCCCGGCCGAGCCGACCAGCAACAGCGGCTTGCGACCGATCTTGTCGACCGTCGCGATCGTGAACAGGCAGGCCGCGATCGACAGCACGCCCGACAGGATGTTGATCTGCAGCGCGTTGTCCTCGGTGAAACCGACCGCTTCCCACAGCACCGCGCCGTAATAGAACACGACGTTGATGCCGACGAGCTGCTGGAACACGGCCAGGCCGATGCCCGCCCACAGGATCGGACGGATCTTGCCGGTGGTCTTGTCGACCAGATCGCTGAGCTTGGGCTTGTGATGATCGGCGGCGAGCGAGCCCCGGATCTCGACGACCTTGCGGTCCGCCTCGTCGCTGCCGAACAGCCGCGTGAGGACGACGTGCGCCTCGGCTTCGCGACCCTTAGCGACCAGGAAGCGCGGGCTTTCCGGGATCACGAGCAGCGCGAAGAAATAGATCGCGGCCGGGATCGCCTGCAACCAGAACATCCAGCGCCAGGCGGGATAGCCGAGCCAGAAATCCGCGGTCGAGCCGCCGGCATAGCGGGCGAGCGCGAAGTTCGCGACGAACGCGCCGGTCAGGCCGGAGATGATCATGACCTGCTGCACGCTCGACAGGCGGCCGCGGATCGAGGCTGGCGTGACTTCGGAAATGTAGACCGGCGAGATGACGCTGGCCGCACCGACGCCAAGACCGCCGATGATCCGCGCGAAGATGAAGATCCCCGACCCGGTTGCGGCGCCGGCGAGCAATGCGCTGAACAGGAACAGACCGGCGGCGAGCATCATGACGTTGCGACGACCGATCGCGTCGGCCATCCGCCCGGCGCCGAACGCACCGACCGCCGAGCCGACCAGGATCGCGCCGACATTGACGCCGATCCCGAGCCGACCAAGGCCGAACGCCGCCTCCAGGCCCTTTTGCGTGCCGTTGATGACGCCCGAATCATAGCCGAACATGAAGCCACCGATCGTCGCCACCGCGACGATCGCGGCGATGAAGCCATGATTGACCGCGGCGCTCCCCTGTAATCCCGCCCCCGGATCTCCGCTGTGCATATTCGCCATGATGTTCCTCTCCTGTGCGCCGACCGTTGCGGCCTGGTGTCGTCTTTGCGTGTATTCGTCGAACCGGTCAGTGATTATGCCGCGGCGTCCGCGCCGCGATACCGCGATACTTCACTGCGAAGTCGAGCACCGCGCCGTCGGCAAGCTGCCCCGTCTTCTCGCGGTACAGCTCCTCCCACGGCGTGTTGCTCGCCGGCACCGGTGGTGCTGGCTCGCCACGCCGCCGCGTGATCTCGTCATCGTCGACCAGCGCGTCGCACCGCCCCGCCTTCAGGTCGATGCGGATGATGTCGCCGGTCCGCAGCCACGAAAGCCCGCCGCCTACCGCGCTTTCGGGGCTAGCGTTCAGGATCGACGGACTGTCCGACGTCCCCGACTGGCGCCCGTCACCCAGCGTCGGCAGCGTCATGATGCCGCGCTGGATCAAATGATCGGGCGGCTGCATGTTGACGACCTCGGCCGAGCCCGGCCAGCCGATCGGCCCGGCGCCGCGGATCACGAGGATGCAGTCCTCGTCGATGTCGAGCGCAGGATCGTTGATCCGGTGGTGATAGTCGTCCGAGCCCTCGAACACGATCGCGCGCGATTCGAACACGTCCTCGGCGCCCGAGCGCTCGAGATAGCGCGCACGAAAGGCGGGTGAGATCACGCTGGTCTTCATGATCGCGACGTCGAACAGATTGCCCGACAGCACGAGGAACCCGGCCTGTTCCTTCAACGGCGTGTCGTAGGCGCGGATCACCTCGCGGTCGGTGGCGACGCGGCCTGTGATGTTCTCCGCCAGCGTCCGGCCGGTCACGGTCAGGCAGTCGCCATCGAGCTTGCCCGCCGCGAGCAGTTCGCTCAGCACCGCGGGCACGCCGCCCGCGCGGTGGAAGCGTTCGCCAAGGAAGCGCCCCGCCGGCTGCACGTCGACCAGCAAGGGCAGGTCATAGCCATGATCCGACCAGTCGGCGGCGGTGATCTCGATCCCCGCATGCTTCGCCATCGCGTGGATGTGCGGCTGCGCGTTCGACGATCCGCCGATCGCGGTCACGACGCGGATCGCGTTGAGGAAGCTTTCGCGGCTGAGGATCTGCGACGGCCGCAGGTCTTCATACGCCATGTCGACGATCCGCCGCCCGGTCTCGTACGCGAACTGGCCGCGCTCGCGGTACGGCGCGGGAATCGCCGCGCAGCCGGTCAGCGACAGGCCAAGCGCCTCGGCAACCGCGTTCATCGTCGAGGCGGTGCCCATCGTGTTGCAATGCCCGGCCGAGGGCGCACTGTCGGTCGCGCGCTGGAGGAACTCCTCCTCGTCGATCTCGCCCGCCGCCAGCTTGCGCCGCGAGCGCCAGATGACGGTACCCGATCCGACCAGCTCGCCCTCATGCCAGCCGTCGAGCATCGGTCCGCCCGACAGCACGATCGCGGGGATATCGACGGTCGACGCCGCCATGATCCCCGACGGCGTGGTCTTGTCGCAACCGGTGGTCAGCACGACCGCGTCGATCGGATAGCCGTACAGCGTCTCGACCAGTCCTAGATAGGCCAAGTTGCGATCGAGCGCGGCGGTCGGCCGGCGGCAATTCTCGAAGATCGGGTGGACCGGAAATTCCATCGCGATCCCGCCCGCGTCGCGGATGCCGTCGCGAACGCGGCGCGCCAGATCGAGATGGATGCGGTTGCACGGTGACAGGTCGCTGCCGGTCTGCGCGATGCCGATGATCGGCCGCCCCGAGCGCAATTCCGCAGGCGTCAGGCCATAGTTCATGAATCGTTCGAGATAGAGCGCGGTCATGTCCGAGCGCGCGGGGTCCGCGAACCAGTCACGCGATCGGAAGGGCCGAACCGGTTGCCGTTGCACGCAAAACTCTCCTGTCGAACGATCACCGATCCGTCGGCGTCCATTTATGCTGGTATCGCTACCATCTCCTGTGCCGACGTCAAGCGTGCTCCGCTGCCGTCTGCCCTGCGAATTTCCGCCTTACACCGCGTGGCTCATCCCACGTCCGCGCGCGGCCGCCGCCGTGGCGCGGCATCCGACTGGCGGCGGATCAGCGTATAATCGAGCAGCCGGTGGCGATCCGCGGGGACGATACCGCTGGGGCGACGAATCGCCGCGACCAGCATCTCGACCGCGATTCGCGCCATGTCCGCGATCGGCTGGTAGATCGTCGTGAGCTCGGGCCAGATCGCGGTCGACATGATCGTGTCGTCGAACCCGCACACCGTCAGGTCGCCCGGCACGTCGAGCCCGCGGCGATGCGCGACCGCGACGGTTGCGGCGGCCATGTCGTCGTTGGACGAGAAGATCGCGGTCGGTGGCTCGGGCAGCGCGAGCAACGCCTCTGCGGCATCGAGCCCCGACCGATAGGTATAGAGCCCGGACTGGATCAGCGTCTCGTCGACCGCGATCCCGGCCTCCTGCAATGCGGCGCCATAGCCTTCGAGACGGCGCGCGCTCGCCGAGAGATTGGGGTTGCCGGTAATGAAGCCGATCCGGCGATGGCCCAGCGCCATGATGTGCCGCGTCATCGTCAGCGCCGCCTCGCGGTCGTCGATCCGCACCGCCAGGACGTCGTCGGACGGACGGCCGCTGGCGACCGACACCGTCGGAATCCGCGCCTCGGCGAGCAGTTCGAGGATCGCCTCGGCTTCGCACAGCGGTGGCGGCAGGACGATACCGTCGATCCCACCCGCGATCAGATGCCGCGTGACCTCGAGCTCATGCTCGCCCAGGTCGCATTTCTCGACGATGATCTGGACGTCGCTGCGCGCCGCCTGGTCGAGACTGCCCAGCAGGAACTCGCTGAGGAAGCCCGCGCTCGGGTTGCTGTAGAGCAGGCCGATCCGCGTCTGCCCTGCCCCGGCCAGGCTGCGCGCCGCAGGGTTGGGCGCATAGTTCAGCGCGGTGATCGCGGCATTGACCGCCTCGCGCGTGACCGGGCGAACGTTGCTCTCGCCGTTGATGACGCGCGAGACGGTCATCGGCGAGACACCGGCGCGGCGGGCGACGTCGCTGATCGTCGGTGCACCGCCGGCGCGGCGTGATGGCTTGGCTGTGGGAAGCGGAGTGGTCATTTGTCATATCGTTAGCGCAACCGCTCGCCGCATGAAATGGCCGACGACTTTGGACCTTCGTCGTGGTGCCCTGTGCAGCATCGCCCGCGTCCAAGCTGCGGTCGACGCACGGCAACATACGCGGCACAAGTCCCCTTGCCCGGCCCGTACAGACTGTTATGGTAGCGCTATTTCCGCAAAACGACGGAAGTCAGATCTCGTAGAAGATCGCTTGAATTAGGAAGGATCGACTGGCCATGCCACTGCGTATACCCACCCTTGCCGCGAGCCTGTCGCTTGCGCTCGTCGGCAGCGTCGCGCTGGCCCAGACCGCGCCAGCGCCTACACCGAAGACGGCCAAGGCCGAACCGCGCAGTCCCGACGGCAAGCGCTATCTCTCGCAGCCCCTGGTGACGTCGATCTACACTGCCGATCCCTCGGCGCACGTGTTCAACGGCAAGATCTACGTCTATCCGAGCCACGACATCGATGCGGCGATCGGCGACGACGATCTCGGCAACCAATATGCGATGCGCGACTACCGCGTGCTGTCGATGGATCGGATCGGCGGCCCGGTGAAGGTCAACGGCGTCGCGCTCGACGTGAAGGATGTGCCCTGGGCGTCGAAGCAGATGTGGGCACCCGACGCAGCCTACAAGAACGGCACCTATTTCCTCTACTTCCCGGTCCGCGACAAACAGCTAGACAAGAACGGCCTCGGCACGTTCCGGATCGGCGTCGCCACCTCGAAGAGCCCGGTCGGTCCGTTCAAGGCCGATCCCAAGCCGATCGCCGGCAGCTTCTCGATGGACCCCGCAGTGTTCACCGACGCGAACGGCGCCAGCTACATGTATTTCGGCGGCATCTGGGGCGGCCAGCTCCAGCGCTGGAAGGACGGCAAGTTCGACGCCAACGGCTCCGACACCGATCTCGGCAAGGACGACCAGCCCGCGCTCTCGGGCAAGATCGCCAAGCTCAATCCCGACATGAAGAGCTTCGCCGAGACCCCGCGCGACGTCCAGATCCTCGACGAGGCCGGCAAGCCCGTGCTCGGCGGCGACCATGAACGCCGCTTTTTCGAGGCGTCCTGGGTCTTCAAGCGCGGCGGCAAATATTACTACACCTACTCGACCGGCGACACGCACTTCCTGAACTACGCGACCGGCGACAATCCCTATGGCCCGTTCACGTACCGCGGCCATATCCTCAAGCCGGTGCAGGGCTGGACGAGCCACCATTCGATCGTCGAATGGAACAAGAAATGGTGGCTGTTCTATGCGGACACGCAGATGAGCAACAAGAACCACCTGCGCAACGTCAAGGTGACCGAGCTGAAGTTCGCGCCCGACGGCTCGATCCCGACCATCGATCCGTTCGTCAACTGATGTTCCTCGGAATCGATATCGGCACCTCGGGTGTCAAGGCCGTAGTGCTCGACCAGCATGGCAGCGTGGTGGGCCAGGGCACTGCCGCGCTGACCGTGCAGCGGCCGCATCCGCTCTGGTCCGAACAGGATCCGGACGCGTGGTGGAAGGCGACGATCGCCGCGGTCCAGGCGATCGACCCGAGCGTCCGCCGCTCGGTGCGCGGCGTCGGGCTCGCCGGCCAGATGCACGGCGCGACGTTGCTCGACGCCGACGACAAGCCGCTTCGCCCCGCGATCCTGTGGAACGACGGACGTTGCTTCGCCGAGTGCGAGGCACTGGAGCGCGCCGTTCCCAACCTGCGCAAAATCTCGGGCAACATCGCGATGCCCGGCTTCACCGCGCCAAAGCTGCTCTGGGTCCGCGAGCATGAGCCCGAGGTCTTCGCGAAGATCGCCACGGTGCTGTTGCCGAAGGACTATGTCCGGTTGCTGATGACCGGCGACAAGGCATCGGACCTGTCCGACAGCGCGGGCACTTTGTGGCTAGACGTCGGCGGCCGCTGCTGGAGCGACGAGATCCTCGCAGCCTGCGGACTGACGCAGGCGCAGATGCCGGCGCTGTACGAGGGCACGGAGATCACCGGCTCGCTTACCGCCGAGGTCGCCGAACTCTGGGGCATGCCGCAGGTCCCGGTCGCCGCGGGCGGCAGCGACAACGCGGCGGGCGCAGTCGGCGTCGGTGTCGTCAAGGACGGCGATGCGTTGCTCTCGCTCGGCACGTCGGGCGTGATCTTCGTCGCAACGAACGACTTCCGCCCCAATCCGGCGCGCGCGGTCCACGCCTTCTGTCATGCGCTACCCGGCATGTGGCACCAGATGTCGGTCCACCTGTCGGCGGCGTCCTGCATCGACTGGGTCGCGCGGATCACTGGTGCCGCCGGTGCCGCCGACCTGTTCGCGCGCGCCGAGGCCGCCGGCCCCGCCAGTGGCCCCGAAATCTTCCTCCCCTATCTCTCTGGCGAGCGCACGCCGCATAACGACCCCGAGGTACGCGGCGCGTTCCTCCGCCTCGACAACGACACCGACGCCGGCCGCCTGTCGCAGGCGGTACTGGAAGGCGTGGCGTTCGCGCTCGCCGATGGTCTCGACGTGTTGCGTGAGGCCGGCACGACGGTCGAGCGCCTCGCGGTGATCGGCGGCGGTGCCCGCTCGCGCTATTGGGGTCAGGTGATCGCCGCAGCGATGGAGGTCGAACTCGTCTATCTCCAGGGCGGCGAGGTCGGCCCCGCGCTCGGTGCCGCCCGCCTCGCGCAACTCGGCGTCGACGGCGGCGACCCCGCCGACATCTGCGTCGCGCCTCCCGTCTCGCACACCATCGTCCCCGACCCTGCCCTCGTCTCGGCGCTCGCCGAGAAGAAGGCCGCGTTCCGCCAAGCCTATTCCCGCATCACCCCAAAATCGTAGGAAGCTTTGATGTCCGACTTCTTCGCCGATATCCCCCAGATCAAATATGAGGGCCCCGACAGCACCAACGAGCTGGCGTACCGCTTCTACGACAAGGACAAGATGGTCCTCGGCAAGCGCATGGAGGATCACCTCCGCTTCGCCGCATGCTTCTGGCACACCTTCTGCTGGCCCGGCTCCGACGTGTTCGGCGGTGGCACGTTCGATCGCCCGTGGCACCGCGGTGCCAACGACAGCGCCGCCGCGGCGATGAAGCGCGAGGTCGCGTTCGAGTTCTTCAAGACGCTCGACGTGCCCTATTACTGCTTCCACGACGTCGACGTGATGGCCGACGCCGCCAATATCACCGAGCACCGCAAGTTCTTCGCCGAAGCCGTCGACCATCTCGAACAGCTCCAGGCCGCGTCGGGGCGGAAACTCCTGTGGGGCACCGCCAACCTGTTCAGCCATCCGCGCTTTGCTGCCGGCGGCGCGACCAACCCCGATCCGGAGGTGTTCGCGTTCGGCGCGATGCAGGTCCGCGATGCGCTCGAGGCAACGCACCGTCTCGGTGGCCAGAACTACGTGCTGTGGGGCGGTCGCGAAGGGTACGAGACGCTGCTCAACACCGACATGAAGCGCGAGCTGGACAATTTCGGCCGCTTCCTGAGCCTGGTCGTCGAGCACAAGCACAAGATCGGCTTCACCGGCACGATCCTGATCGAGCCCAAGCCGTTCGAGCCGACCAAGCACCAGTACGACTTTGACACCGCGACGGTGTACGGCTTCCTCAAGCGCTATGGCCTTGAGAACGAGGTCAAGGTCAACATCGAGGCGAACCACGCGACGCTCGCCAGCCACACGTTCGAGCATGAGATCGCGACCGCCGCGGCGCTCGGCATCTTCGGCTCGATCGACGCCAATCGCGGCGATCCGCAGAACGGCTGGGATACCGACCAATTCCCGAACTCGGTCGAGGAACTGACGCTCGCCAATCTCGAGATCATTCGTGCAGGCGGGTTCACCACCGGCGGCTTCAACTTCGACGCCAAGGTGCGGCGCCAGAGCATGGACCCGGCCGACCTGTTCTACGGTCATGTCGGCGCGATCGACGTCGTCGCGAAGGGCCTGCTCAACGCCGCCAAGCTGATCGAAGACGGCCGCATCGATGCGATCAAGACGAAACGCTATGCCGGCTGGGACGGCGAGTTCGGTGGCGCGATCGGCGGGCTCGACTTGGCGGGGATCGCCGACCTCGCGATCGAGCGCGGCATCGATCCGAAGCCGGTCTCGGGCCAGCAGGAGCGGATCGAAAACCTAATCAACCGCGTCCTCTAAGCGAACGCTAAACCGCACCCGTCGGGCGACCCGCACGTCGCCGACGGGTCCGGAATTAAGATGAAGGTGGGGCGAACCGCAGGACGATTGCCGTGCCACTGTCGACATCCACAAATCCGACGGTCGCCGTTAAACGCGTGGCCGCTGACCGAACGATCGCCAGTCCGAGGCCACTCCCCTCGGGGCTGTTCGCGGTGCCAAGCCGGACAAAACGGTCGAACACCTTCTCGCGATAAGCCGGCGCGATCCCCGGGCCATCGTCGACGACCATGACTGCGATCTGCGCATCATCAGCCTGCAACGCAACGGACACCATCCCGCCGCGCCGATTGTAACGGATGCCGTTGTCGATGAGGTTCGACAGGATTTCGAAGATCAGCGTCCGGTGACCGGAGACCATGTACTGGGTTTGCCCATCGCTTTCGAGAACCAGATCGACACCCGCCCTGATCGCCTGGTTGATCTGCCGAGCGATGACCGCAGAAGCGACTTCGCGCAGATCGACCGCTTCGAGCGGGGCCGAAACGCCGGCTTCCTCGGCCCGCGCGAGCGCCAGGAGTTGGGTTACCAGACGTTCGAGACGGATTGCGACATCGGCGATCTCGTCCAATGCCTCGCGGCGTTCGGCGTCGGAGCCGCGGCGGGCAAGCGCGACCTGGACCTTCAGGACCGACAGCGGCGTGCGCATCTGGTGCGAGGCGTCGGCGGTGAAGCGGCGGACGCCGACGGTCGCGGTGTCGAGCTGCGCCAGGAGACGGTCGAACGCGCTGGCGAGCGGGCGGAGTTCGCTTGGCAACGGACCGGTGTCGAGCGGCGAGAAATCCGGACGCGCGCGTTCGTCGCGCGCTTCGACGGCACCGCGAAGGCGCGCGAGTGGTCGCAGCGACCACCCCAATGCAGGGCGGAGCAATAGCGCCGCCGCACCGACCAGGACGCATTCGCCGATCAGCAGCGCGAGCATCAAGCGGCGGGTCAATGCGCCGCGGTTGTCGAGTGTCTCGGCGATTTGGACGATCACGGGCTTGTCGATGCGTGGGAGCGCGCGGCGGACTTCGGCGATGCGGATCTGCTGGTCGCGGTAGCGGGCGAAGCGATAGCGCGGCACGTCGATCGCGAGCGTCGCGGGATCGGGCGCGGGCAAGTCCGCATAGCCCGTGAGCAGGTCGGTCCCTACGGCAACGCGGTAATAGACGTTGTCGCGCTCGGTGTTCTCCAGCATCCCGAACGCGGCGGCGGGCAGATCAAGCGTCACCTCGCCGCGCTCGACCTGCACCGTCTCCGCGATCGCGCCGAGCGCACCGCCGAGCACGCGGTCATTGGTGCGGCGGACCACGTCGGCGATCAGCGTCGCGCCGACCACGCCGATCAGGATCGCCGCCGCCAGCAACGGGCCGAGCACCGCTACCAGCAACCGCGTCCTGAGCGCCGGAGTGCGGGGTTTAGCCGGCATCGAGCATGTAGCCGACGCCGCGCACGGTGCGGATGCCGGGGCCGTCGGGCGCAAGCTTGGTGCGCAGGCGGGTGACGTGGACTTCGATCGCGTTGCCGCCGACCGGCTCGTCAAACCCGAACACCTCGCCGATCAGCAATTCGCGCGGGACGACGCGACCGGCACGTGTCGCGAGTGCCTCCAGCACCGCGCGTTCGCGGCGGCGCAGGTCCAGTGCTCGACCGGCGATGTCGGCGTCGCCGGTCGAGCGGTTGATCGTCAGCGTACCGACGCTGAGCACCGGCAGCGGATCGCCGCCGCGTCGCCGGCCGAGCGCGCGGACGCGGGCCTCGAGTTCCTCGGGCTCGAACGGTTTACGGAGGTAATCGTCAGCGCCGAGATCGAGCCCGCGCACCCGGTCGTCGAGTGCGTCGCGCGCGGTGAGCATCAATACCGGAACACGCTCGCCACGACGCCGCAAGATTTCCAGCACGGTGAAACCATCGATCCCGGGCAGCCCGACGTCGAGGATCACCAGCGCATACGGCTCGCCCGCGACCACCGACAGCGCGTCCTCGCCGGTCGCGACGTGGTCGACGGCATTGCCACCCGCGCGCAGCAACGCGCCGATGCTCCGCGCGAGCGCCGCGTCGTCCTCGATCAGCAGGATGCGCATGAAAAACCATGAAAGGTTGGTGACAGGTTCGGTTCGTACTCCACCGTTGCAGTCTATCCGAACACAGAGACGGAAGGCGAGGAGAGTGATGATGGCACGAATTTTTCTGAAGATCGCATTGCTGGCTACGAGTTTCGCCGCGACCCCGCTCGTGGCGCAGCGTCCGGCGGGCTATCCGCGATCCTACGATCAGTTGATCTCCGACGCGCGTGCCGAGCGGCAGGTGCGGATCTACGGCAATGCCGATCGCGCCGAACTTCTCCCGGTCGTCGTCGCGTTCCGGAAGCGGTATCCGGGCATCACCGTGCTGTATGCGGACCTGGGCTCGACAGAGATGTATCGCCGCTTCGTCACCGAAACGCGCGCCAGGAAATTATCCGCCGATCTCGTCTGGTCGTCGGCGATGGACCTGCAGGTGAAGCTGATCAACGACGGCTTCGCACAAGGCTATGCGAGCCCCGAAAAGCCCGCGCTGCCGCCGGTGTCGGTCTGGAAGAACATGGGCTTCGGCGTCACCGCGGAGCCGATCGGGATCGTCTACAACAAGCGCCTCGTGCCTGCCGCCGAAGTGCCGCGCACGCACGCCGCGCTGGAGAACTGGCTGCGGAAGAACGTCCGCGCGCTCAATGGCCGCGTCACGACGTTCGACCCGGCGCGCTCCAACGTCGGCTATCTGTATCTCTCGGAAGACCTCGCGATCACGCGCGATACGCGGTCGCTGCTGGAGGCGATCGCGGCGACCAGGCCCGTGCTGTCGCGGACCAGCGAGCCGATGCTGCGCGGCGTCGCCGAGGGGCGGCAGGCGATCGCGTACAACGTCATCGGCTCCTACGCGCTGGAACGCGCGCGGACCGATCCCCGCATCGGCGTCGCGTTCCTTCAAGACTACACGATCGTCACGTCGCGGATCGCGTTCATCGCGCGCGAGGCCGCGCACCCGGCGGCGGCGAAACTCTTCCTCGATTTCCTGCTGTCGCGCGAAGGCCAATCACTGCTCGCCAAGCGCAGCCTCTGGCCGGTCCGCACCGACGTGGCCGCCCGCCGCCTTCCCCAAGCCCAGGCGCGCCCGATCCGCGTGGGCCCACAACTTCTCGTCAACCTCGACCGCGTCAAGCGCCAGCGTTTCCTGCGCGACTGGACCGCGATTCTCGCCACCGGAGCCAAAGCCCAATGACCCTCTTCCGTACCGGGTGCGCCGCACTCGCCTTGATTGCAGCAACCCCGGCACTCGCGCAGGCTCCGACCGATGCCGACCTCGCCGCGCTGGTGCGTGCGCAGGCGGCTGAGATCGCCGCGCTGAAGTCGCGGCTCGACCGGCTGGAGAACAACGCCGCCGTCGCGCAGGTGTCCGCGCCCGTGCCGCCCGTCCAAATCGCACCGCAGGCAGTCGCGCAGAACACCGAGCCGCGTCGCACCGTGCCGTTCGCGCCGCAGCTCGCCCCTCCCGGCCCCGCCGATCGCAGCGTCGCGCAGGCAGTTGCCGCGCGCGACAACCCGTCGGGCGTGACCACCGAATGGGGCGCCGGCCTGCCCGTGTTCCACTCGGCGGACGGCGTCTACACGTTCAAGCCGCGCGGCCGCATCCTGACCGATGTCAGCTCCAGCTTCGGCTCGAAATACGACGGCCGCAACATCACGACGACGGGCATGCGCGCACTACGCCTCGGCCTCGAAGGCGGCGTCGGCACGCACTTCTTCTACCAATTCGAGAGCGATTTCTCGGAGAACGAGGTCGACGTCGTCACCGCGTTCGTCGGCTGGCGCAACAAGATCAAGCCGGGCCTCGACTATGACGTTCGCGCCGGCCACCTGTTCAACGATCGCGGCTTCGAAGGCTCGACCGGCTCGGATTCGACCCCGTTCCTCGAGCGCACCACGGTCGCCACCGCGATCATCCCGCAGCGCGGCTTTTACGGTATCGGCGTGATGCCGCGCATCTTCTGGAAGACCGGCCATGCCTCGGTGACGATCACCGGCGACCGGATCGACGGCACGCAGACCGTCGGCGACAGCCGCACGGTGCTCGGCCGCGCGCACTGGAACCCGATCAAGTCCGATACCGGCGTGCTTCACATCGGCGCGTGGGGCTTCGACGAATCGCTATCGTCGGTCGCCGGCACGCTGACCCGCAACACCGTGATCGGCGGCCGCTTCAACGGCGCGTTGCGCGTGTCTACCGGACCATTGACCGGCGGCACCGGCACGACCGGCTACGGCGTCGAGCTCGGCGGCTATCGCGGGCCGTTGTGGGTGATGGGCGAAGCGGGCCGCCGCAACGCGCGGCTCGACGGCGGCCGTCCCGATTTCGTCAGCAAGGCGTGGAGCGTCTCGGCCGGTCTGTTCCTGACCGGCGACCTGCCGCCGTACAACCCGCGGCTCGGCAGCTTCGGCCAGCCCAAGGTGTTGAAGCCGACGTTCGATGGCGGGGTCGGCGCGATCGAGCTGACCGCGCGCTACGAAAGCCTCGATTTCGACAATCTGCTGACCGGTGGCGACGGCTGGGCGACTACCGTTGGCGTCAACTGGTACCTCAACAGCTTCACCCGCTTCCAGGTGAACGCGATCCAGTGGAACACCGACAATCGCGCCGGCGACTATGTCGGCAACGACAGCGGCCAGACGGTAAGCGCCCGCGTCGGGGTGACGTTCTGATGCTGGCTGCTGGTCCTGTTTTTGGCGCTGCAAGCAGTATCCCGCGTCCCGTCATCCTGACGAAAGTCAGGACCCAGGGTTACAGGGTGCAGCGCTGCGTGGCTCTGGGTCCTGACTTTCGTCAGGATGACGGAGTGGCTGCGGCTGCCCGTGTGGCGGCCCCCGCGAAAGTAACTGCGGCGACGTCTGCCCCCACCCCCCTATTCACGCCCTTTCCTAGGACGATGCGATGAACCTTGCCCTGCTCGGCTTCCTGATGGTCGCCACGTTCATGACGTTGATCATGACCAAGAAGATGACGCCGCTGGTCGCGCTCATCGTGATCCCGTCGATCTTCGGCGTGTTCGCGGGTGAGGCCGCGGGCCTCGGCCCGATGATGATCGACGGCATCAAGAACCTTGCGCCGACCGGCGTCATGCTGCTGTTCGCGATCCTGTTCTTCTCGACTATGACCGACACCGGCCTGTTCGATCCGCTGGTCGGGCGGCTGATCCGGATGGTCCACGGCGATCCGATGCGGATCCTGATCGGGACGGTCGTGCTGTGCGCGCTCGTCAGCCTCGATGGCGACGGATCGACGACGTACATCATCACGATCGCCGCGCTGCTGCCGCTCTACAAGCGCTTCAACATGAACCGGCTGTACCTCGTCTGCCTGTTGATGACGACGAGCGGGATCATGAACCTGACGCCGTGGGGCGGGCCGACGGCTCGCGCGGCGAGCGCACTGAAGCTCGATCCGGCGACGCTGTTCCTCCCGCTGATCCCCGGCATGATCGCTGGCCTCGCCTTCCTGATCGGTCTCGCGGTGTATTTCGGGCGCAAGGAGCGCGTCCGGATGGGTGAAGCGGGGATCACCGCGGACACCGAGTTCACCGGCATGGCCGTCTCGCAATATCCCGAGGCGCGCCGGCCGAAGCTGATCTGGTTCAACGCAGCCCTCGTCATCACGCTGCTGACGCTGCTGGTATGGGGCATCCTGCCGCTGTCGGTGCTGATGATGCTGGCGTTCGCGATCGCGATGATCGTCAACTATCCCGGCGTCGCCGATCAGAAGGAGCGCATTTCCGCGCACGCTGGCAACGTGCTGGCGGTCGTCTCGCTGATCTTCGCCGCGGGCATCTTCACCGGGATCCTCGGCGGCACCGGCATGGTCGAGGCGATGAGCAAGGCGGTGGTCGGCGTGATCCCGCCTGCGCTCGGGCCGTACATGGCGCCGATCACCGCGGTGCTGAGCATGCCGTTCACCTTCTTCATCTCGAACGACGCGTTCTATTTCGGGATGCTGCCGATCCTCGCCGAGGCCGGCGCGCATTACGGCGTTGCACCCGAGGCGATCGCCCGCGCGTCGCTGATGGGCCAGCCGGTCCATCTGCTCAGCCCGCTGGTGCCGTCGACCTACCTGCTGGTCAGCCTGGTCGGGATCGACCTGGCCGATCACCAGCGCTTCACGCTCGTGCCCGCGATCGCGGTCTGCGTCGTGATGACGATCGTCGGCATGATCGCGCTCGCCTTCCCGTTCGTCGCCTGACGTGAGCATCCCCGCAACCCGCCGCTACCGGAGATTTCGCATGGTCCGACCGCGTACACCGTTGATGCTGCTCCCCGCGATGGGCTGCGACGGGCAGCTTTGGGCGCGCCAGATCGTCGACCTCGCCGGGATCGCACAAGTCGAGTTCGGTGACCTGTCGCGGGACGATACGCTATCCGAAATGGCCGCGCGCGTGCTCGCCAGCGCACCGCCGCGGTTCGCGGTCGCGGGGGTCAGCCTCGGCGGCTACGTCGCGATGGAGATGGTCCGCCAGGCGCCCGATCGGATCGAGCGAATCGCGCTGTTCGGCACGCGCGCATCGATGGACGTCCGGCCCCGCACCGTCGCGAGACAGGGCATGCTCGCCACCGCCCCGCACGCCGATCCGCTGCTGAGCACGATCGTCAGTGGCCCCGCGCAGGCGATGGCGGACCGCGTCGGCCCGGTGGTATTCGAACGCCAGCAACGTGCGCTGCTCGCTCGGCCGGACATCAGCGAGGCGATCGCCGCAATCCACGTCCCGACCCTGGTCGCGGTTGGCGATCGTGACCGGATCTGCTCACCCGACGACGCGCTGTCGCTCTCGCTGCAAATCCCCGAGGCGCGATTCCATCTGTTGCGTGCCTGCGGCCACCTTGCGCCGCTCGAACGCCCGGGCGAGGTCACCGCCGTACTGCGCCAGTGGCTCAGGGCCGGCTGATCCCTCAGCCTAGCGGCTCGCGGTGGTCATCGCCGTGGCCTGCGGCACCAAGCGCCGTTCGATCCGGTATTGCGCGACGATGCCGATGTGATCCGACAGCATCGAGCCATCCGCACGACGGCCGAACGGGGCTGCCAAGGCGATCGGTGTAATCGCGACGGTTGGCGACGAGCGGTACATCAACCAGTCCTTCGCCCGGCCAAGCGACTCCGCCATCGCCAGCGGCTCGGCAATTGGACACGCAGGCGCGGTTCGGCATGTCACGGCAGCCGCCTGGAGCAAGTCGTTCCCCCCGAACATCCGCAGATCGAAATGCGCGCGCCGCGCCAGATCGCGCCCAACGTTGAAATCTCCCGCCACGAGCACCGGCCGATCGCCCGCGCCCATCGAGGCGATGAAGCGCGAAAGCAGGTCGAGCTGCCGGCGATACGCGTAGATCGCCCGCGCATTGGCGGCGCCCGATGCGCCGTTCGAATTCAGATGCGTGTCGACCACCAGGATCGGCGTGGCAATGCCGGGCACCGCGATCAACGCCGCCAGCGCGCCCTTGTTGGCGAGGCAGTCGTAGCCGGCGCAGACCGGATAGGCCATTCGGCGGACTGCGACGATCGGATAGTCGGAGAAGATCGCCAGCCCGCTGTCGACATGCTTGCCGAGACGCTCGCCGACCAATCTGCTGCCGTCCGCGACGAAGCCGTCGTCGCCGGGGGCGCGTGCGCCGTCCGCATCCTCGGCGGGACCGAACGCGACGTAGCGATAGCCCGCGGTCCGGCCGATCGCCTTGGCCTCGGGCACGAAAGCCTCCTGCACCGCGACGATGCTAGGCTGGACATGCCGCTCGCGCATGACCTTCAATTGGTCGCCGATCGCCTGCAATTCGGTCGAGCGGTCCTCGACGATCGGCCAGGGCAGACCGTGCACGTTATAGGTCATCAACGTGATGTCGTGCGCCGCCGGGATGGCGGCGGCGGGAGCGATGGTCAGCGTTACGGCGGCAGCGGCCACCATCAGATATCGAAGCATGATATCGTCCTCTTGAAGACAGGTAGAAAAAGCGGCGCGGCTAGCGCTTGAGCGGCGCGAACGAGAACAGCCCGCTGCGATAGTTCATCACGACATGCGTGGTGGTCAGGCCGTCATGGACGACGACCGTCGCCTGATCGGCATGCGGCTTCGAATGGCCGAGCCGGGGATTGCTCGCAAAGCCGATGCCGTCGTGCAGCAGGCTGAACCCGTGCCCGCCGTCACGCGCATGGACGACGCTCAGCGCATAGGCACCCGGCGCCGGGACACGCAGGCACAGCGACACGGTTCCTGCGGCAGGCACGGTGAGCACCGCGCGGCGGAATACCTTGCCCTGCCCGATCAGCACATTGTCGTCGGCGAGAAAATCGCCGTCCTTCGCCGGGTAGAGTTCGGCACGCAGCACGCCGACGCGATCCTTGAGACCATCGACGTCGACGATCAGCGCCGGCCCTTGCTCATGCGGGCGACAACGCGCTTCGGCAGTGCCCAGCGCCGGGGTCGAGGGCGGCGTCGCGGTTAGGGCCAGCAGGGCAAGCAGGATCACTTGGTACGCTCCATGGTCACGAGTTCGACGGCGGTCAGCGCAGCACCGAGCAGCAGATGGGTGATGAGCCAGAGGCCGGCGATCATCGTCAGCACCGCGGTCACGTCCGACGTCCGCCCGACGGTGAACGCGACCAGCCCGGCGAACACGATGTCCTTGTTGGGCAGCAGCGGCAGCCGCGACACGAGCAGGCGCAGCGTCGCGAGCGCCAGCCACCAGGCGAGCGGCGCGGCCGGCATCACCGCCGCCCACAGCAATGCGGCGAACAGCGTGGTCGCGACGATCCGAAGGAAATGGATGACCGCGATCCGGCTCAGTTCGGGGCGCGGCAGGGTCAGCAGCTTCTTGCGCAGGACGAGCGTGACGAGCGACGGAATCGCCATGCTGGCCGCCGATATCGTCATCACCTTGGCATCGGTGCCAAGATGCAGCGCGCCGAGCGCCTGCCAACTGACCACGGCCAACGCCAAGGTGCAGACATTCGCGACCACCGCGGACAGGACCGAGACGTCCTTGATTGCGCCGAACGGCGTGCCGACCATCGTCGCGTGTTTCCGCGCCCAGCCGTAAAAATACAGCTCGCCCGAATAACCGAGCACGATCTCGTTGCTGATCCGCTTGCGTAGCAGCGCGAGGATTCCGCTGGGCGGGAGCTGCCAAAGGCGACGATAGATCACCCATTCGCTGAACGGCGTTACCAGATAGCCGAGCGCGAAGATCGTCCAGAACAGTGGCGAGTGCGGCACCATCCGCAGCATCTCGCGACCGTCGATCCCGCGCAGCTGCCACAACGCGGCGATCAGGATCGCAGCGGACAATAACGGCGCGAGCCAGCGGCCGAGGAAATTCTTGCGGACGGTCGTCGGCGTCAACTGCGGCAGTTGCACGCGCGTCAACGGTGTCATCGTCAGCGGCATGTCGTTCATGCGGCGCTCCTTCGAACGATACGGGGTCTGGAAAGTCTCGCGGGTCGCGCATCGGCGGGACGGGAGACGGGCATGCAAACCATGATCATTGCCCAACGACGCCGCCGTGCGCGGCTCCCCACAGCCGTGGCTGTCGCTGCGGTGAAATAAATTTTTGCCACACACGGCGTGAGGACTGCGGACGCAGATCCGCGGTGCCGTCCCGTCAACAGCGATGCCATGACGAACGAGAGCTATACGATGGTACAGACCCAATTCGCCGATCCGGCCCCGTTGCGGGCGCCTCCTGCCGCCAAGCGCCTGATCGTATCGATCCATGACGCCTCGCCAACTTTCGCGTTGCCGATCGCGATGCTCGCCGAGCGGATCGAGGCGATCCTGGGCGGGCCGCGGTTTGCGATGCTGGTGGTGCCCGATCACTGGGGCAGCGCGCGGATCGACCAGTCCCCGGCGTTCGTCCGGCGGCTGCGCGACTGGGCGGATGCGGGCGTCGAGATGTTCCTCCACGGCTGGTTCCACCGCGATTCCAGCGCACATCGGGTCGGCGCCAGCGCACTGAAGGCGCGCTACATGACCGCGGGCGAAGGCGAGTTTCTCGGGCTTGATGCGGTCGAGGCGGAACTCCGCATGCGCGCCGGCCGCGACATGGTCGAGCAGGCGATCGGCCGCCCGGTCGCGGGGTTCATCGCCCCCGCCTGGCTCTATGGTCCGGGCGCGCATGCCGCGTTGAAAGCCTGCGACTTCGCGCTCGCCGAGGATCATTTCCGCGTCTGGCAGCCGCGGACCGGCGCGATCGTCGCGCGCGGCCCGGTCGTGACTTGGGCCAGCCGTTCGCCTGCGCGCACCGCCAGTTCGCTCGCGGTCGCCGCCGCCGCGCGCGCGCTGCCCGACTGGATGCCGACCATGCGCGTCGCGGTCCATCCTGGAGACGTCACCAAGGAATCGCTGCTGACCAGCATCGACCGCACGCTCCGCACGCTGGCCGAACGCCGCACGGTGTCGCGCTATGCAGATCTGGTCGCCGAGCAGGTCCCGTTGGCGGTGGCGGCATGAAGATCGTCGACGTCTGCGCGTTCTATACCGCGACCGGCGGCGGGGTGCGGACCTATATCGACCGGAAACTGGTCGCGCTCGCTGACCGGGGTCACGAGATCGTCGTGATCGCGCCCGGCGAAGAGGATCGCGAGGAGCAGCGTGGCCCCAATGCGCGGGTCCGCTGGCTGCGCTCGCCGCGCTTTCCCCTCGACCGCTCCTATCGCTATTTTGCCGATCGCGAGGCGCTGCACGCGATGCTTGACGAAGAGGATGCTGATGTCGTCGAAGTGTCGTCGCCGTGGCGCAGCGCCTCGATGGTCGCGGACTGGCGGACGCGGTCGGGATCGCGCGCGCGACTGTCGCTGATCGCGCATGCCGACCCGCTGTCGGCCTATGCCTATCGCTGGTTCGGCAACGTCGCCTCGACGCAGGCGATCGATCGCGCGTTCGACTGGTATTGGCGGCATCTGCGGCGGCTCGATGCGCAGTTCGATCATATCGTCAGCGCGAGCGAAAGCTTGACGCAACGCCTGCGCGACGGCGGTCTGCGCAAAGTCACGACCGATCCGATGGGCGTCGAGCCGGGCCAGTTCTCGCCACGGCTACGCGATCCCGAGCTGCGCCGCGAGATGCTCGCGCTGTGCGGTCTCGGCGAGGATGCGCTGCTGCTGATCGGCGTCGGTCGCCATGCCCCCGAAAAACGCTGGGACATGGTCGCGCAGGCCGCTGCTATCGCCGGGACGCAGGCGCCGGTCGGGCTGCTGATCATCGGCGGCGGTGCGCGGCAACGCCGGGTGATCGACGCGATCGGCGACAATCCGCACGTCCGCCTGCTCGAACCGGTCCGCGATCGCAGCGCGCTCGCCCGCCTGATGGCGAGCGCCGACGCGCTGATCCACGGCTGCGAGGCGGAGACGTTCTGCTTCGTCGCGGCGGAGGCGATCGCGTCGGGGCTGACGCTGATCGCACCCGACCGCGGCGGTGCGGCCGATCTCGCCTGCGCGAACGACGGCGCGCTGTATCGCTCGGGCGATGCGCAGGACGCCGCCGAGGCGATCCTGGCGGTCGCCGGCACGATCGAGACCTCGGCGCAGCGCCGCCGCCCGGTCCGGACCATGGACGATCATTTCGACGCACTGCTCGCGCTCTACGGGGCCGGCAACGACACCGCGATCGATCACACACGACGGTATCAGCAAGGAACAGGACGATGACCGCGATTGCGCCACCTGCCTTCATCATCAACGAAACGTCCCGTTTCGTCACGCCGGCGCGGACGACGCGGATCGAGCAGGACCGCGTGCTCGACACGCCGCAGACCGTGGCGGCGTCCCCGTGGCGCGCGCCGCTCTTCTATCTGTCGTTCGTGGCGGCGGCCTTGCTGCTGGTCGCGGTCGCGATCATCCTGGCGTGGCGGATGATCAGCGGGTTGCGCCGAGGCTGATACGCGTACGCTGCGACGGCAGTGCGAGCACCAGTACGACGATCGCCACCGCCAGGACCGCCGACGCCAGCGGCCGGCTGAACGCGAGCCCGCCATGATCGACCGGCTTGTCGAGGAAATCGCCGACCGCCGCACCCAGTGGCCGGGTCAGGATGAAGGCGCTCCAGAACAGCAGGACACGGTCGACCGCGGTCCAGGCGTACAGCGCCGCGATCACCACCAGCATCGCGCCGAAGATCACCGCCGCGCCGCCATAGCCCAGCCCGCTGGTATCCGCGGTCCAGTCGCCCAGCGCGGTACCGAGCGTCTGCGAAAAGGTGATCGTGATCCAGTAGAAGAGTTCCGCGCGCGGTTCGTGCACGGTCTCCACCGCGACCGTTCCCAGCACCGACCGCCACACCGCCAGCGACGCGACCACACAGGCGAACAGCAGCGCGGACCCACCGGCATAACCGATCCCGAGCGAGCGCGTCGCGAAGTCCGCCATCGTCGTGCCCGCGGTGGTCGAGGCGATGATCGTCGCCCAGTATAGCAGCGGGTGATAGCGGTGCGCGGCAATCTGTCGCCAGACCAGCACGATCAGGATCGCCAGGAAGATCGCGGTGCCGATCAGATAGCCGAGGTTCATCGACATGCTGACGGTATCGCCCGCGGTCTCGCCGAACGTGGTGGCGAGGATCTTGACGATCCAGAACCCCAGCGTCACCGCGGGCACCTTCGCCAGCGCGTCCCTGTGCGTCATGTCCTGCTCCTCTTTGTGCCGGCGTATAGTGATTTTTTCCCGGTCTTGCATGACTTTACGGTGCCGGAGTCTGACGCCCCGCCCCTTCGCGGGGAAGACCGTTCGGTGCCGACCACTGCGTCGGCCACCATTTCAAACGCGACTTCCGATCCGGCAAGGCGCTAGAGAGCAACCATGTTCGAACGGGGCATGACATTCGGAGCGACGTCGTAGCCGACTCGGATCCTCTTCAGCCTGCCGGTCTGTCGGCGGTACTTGCGGCGCATCGCCCGCAGCTCGTCCGGTTCTTCACCGGGCGGACGGGTAGCATCGCCGAAGCCGAGGACGTCGTGCAGGAAATCTGGCTGCATATCGCCGAGCCGGTCGCGGGCCCGATCGCCAACCCGCTCGCCTATCTGCACCGGATCGGCATGAACATCGTCCTCGACCGCGTCCGTGCGAACGGTCGGCGAGCGCGGCGCGACAGTGGCTATGTCGAGGCGACGACGACCGTTACGGGGGGGCTGGCCGCGGGCGCCGAGGCGATCGACGACGCTCCCACGGCGTTCGACGCGGTCGCCGGACGACAGCGAGTCGCGCAACTCGCCACCGCGCTCGCGGGTCCGCCCGAGGGCGCGATGCGCGTGTTTCGCCGCCACAAGATCGACGGTCTGTCGCATGCCGAAGTCGCCGCCGAATTCGGGATCAGCCGCAGCGCGGTCGAGAAGCATATCGCGGTCGCGCTCCGCCATCTCAGAAAGGTGCTAAATGATTGATTTTCGCGCCGGACTGCGGTGGCTTGCGCGTGGTGGCGTCTATGAGGCGAGCGGGGGGCATCCGCTCGGAACGAGGGTGCCGTAATGGATGCAACGACCCAGGATCCGATCGACGCAGCGGCCACCTGGCACGCGCGGATCGATGCGCCCGACATGGACTGGGCGGGCTTCGGCGACTGGCTCGACGCCGATCCGTCGCACCGCGCCGCTTATGACTCGATCGCGCTGCTCGATGCCGAGATCGCCGCCGCGGCCCCCGCGATCGCCGCGTTGCTGCCCGCGAACGACGACGGCGCTTCCGATCATGCCCCGCCGGCGCGCTCGACCCGCTGGCGGTGGATGGCGACCGGTACCGGCGGCGCGCTTGCCGCAGGTCTGGCGTTGCTGCTGATCGGGCCGACGCTCAGCGGCTCCGATGCCAGCGTGCAGACCTATGCGACCGACGCCGGTAACACCCGCGCAGTCACGCTCGCCGATGGCAGCGCGATGCGGCTCGATCGTGGGTCGCGGGTGTCGGTGTCGGGGGGCACGACCCCGCTGATCGAGATCGCGGACGGCGCGGCAAGCTTTTCCGTGCGCCACGATCCATCGCGGACGTTGATCGTCCGCGCGGGCGGTTATGACATCCGCGACGTCGGCACGCGCTTTGCGGTCGTCAATGCGCAGGGACGGATCTCGGTCGCGGTCGCCGAGGGCAGCGTCAGCGTCGCGCCGCATGTCGATGATGGCAGCACGTCGACCACATTGACCGCCGGCCAGCGGCTCGACATCGATCCTGCCACCGGGATCGCCGCACGCCGGACGGTCGCACCGACGTCGGTCGCGGACTGGACCGATGGGCGGCTGGACTATGACGGCGCGCCGTTGCCGCTGGTTGTCGCCGATATATCGCGGTATGCACGGACCCCGCTGGTGGTCGATCCGTCCGCCGCCGGGCTCGTTTTTTCCGGGGTTTTGACGATTGGCGACGGCTCGCGGCTTCTCGATCAGCTTCGCGCGGTGCTGCCGCTACGCCTGCACCGCGCTGATGGTGTCGTCCATATCGAGCGCACCGGCCCACGCTGACCCCGCGCGCACGATCGTCATCCCCGCCGGATCGCTGAAGACCGCGCTCGATTCGCTCGCCCGCCAGACCGGCATCTCGATCGGCATGGCCGGCGAGCTGCCCGATGCGCCGGCCCGCAAGATCACGCGCGCCAACGACGTCGCGCAGGCGCTGAAAAGACTGCTCGCGGGAACGCGCCTGCGCGCGGTCCGCGTCGATGCCATGACGTGGCGGATCGAGCCCCTGCCTCCGCGCAAGCCCGGCGTTCGACCGGTCGCACCGCCGATCGTCGAGGGCGGCGACATCATCGTCACCGCCAGCAAGCGCGACGAACGCCTGTCCGACCTGCCCGCGTCGATCACCATCCTCGGCGGCCCCGCGCTCGACCGGCTCGCCGGCAAGCGCGGTCTGGTCGATCTGCTCGCGACCACCGATGGTGCCTTCTCGACCAATCTCGGCCCCGGCCGCGACCGCGTGTTCCTGCGCGGAGTCGCCGACAGTGCGTTCAACGGCACCAGCCAGTCGCTGGTCAGCCTGTATCTCGACGATGCGCGGATCGGCTATTCCTCGCCCGATCCCGACCTCCGGATGGTCGATATCGACCACATCGAGATTTTACGAGGACCGCAGGGCACGCTCTACGGCACCGGTGCGCTAGGCGGCGTGATCCGGATCGTCACGACCGCACCCGATCTCGACGAGGTCTCGGGCAACGTCGCGGGCGAGGCGACAGGTATCAACAATGGCGCATTCGGTGGTGCGCTCGACGCCACGCTCAACCTGCCGATCGTGACTGGGACGTTGGCGTTGCGTGCGTCGGGCTGGACCGAGACCATGCCCGGCTGGATCGACGACACCGGCCGCAACACGCGCAACGTCAACCGCACCGCGCGCAGCGGGGGCCGCGCAGCGCTGCGGTGGGCGATCGGCGATGGTTGGACTGCGACCATGAGCGGCATCGGCCAGCGGATCGATGCGCGCGACAGCCAATATGCGACCAGCGGGCTATCGCGCGCGACGGCGATCGCCGAGCCGCAGGACAATGATTTCCTGTCCGGGTCGCTCGATATCCACGGCCCGATCGGCAGCCTCGACGCGCAATCGACCACCTCGATCGTGTCGCATGAATTCGGCAGCACCTATGATGCGAGCGTCATGGCCGCTGCGCTCGGCACGACCGCACCGGTTGCCTATGTCGAGGACCGCGCGATCCGGCTGGTGACGCAGGAGGTCCGGTTGAGCGATCCGACCGCACGCCACCCATGGATCGTCGGCGCGTCGATCCTGCATGCGACCACCCGCCTGAAAGGCCGCTTCGAATCCGACGCCAACTCCGTGATCGCGCGCGACGACAAGGAGGCGGTGTTCGAAGCGGCGGTGTTCGCCGAGGGCACGCAACGGCTGTCGTCGACGCTCGACCTGAAGATCGGTCTGCGCGGCTTCGTGACGGTGAACGACATCGAACAGCAAGGTCCCGACGACCAGAGCACCACCAAGCTGGGCGTCACGCCGAGCGGCACACTCAGCTGGCACCGCGACGACGTCGGACTGATCTGGCTACGCTATGCCAGCGCGATCCGTCCCGCCGGTGTCACCCGGGCATCGATCAGCACCGAGCAACGCATCCCCGGCGATGAGTTGCAGAGCATCGAGATGGGGTGGCGCATCCACGGCCTCGACGATCGGCTCAGCCTCAGTGGGGCGATCTTCGGATCGTTCTGGGAGCATCTTCGCAGCGACGTGGTCGGATCTGACGGGTTGTTCGGCACGGTCGATGCGGGGAACGCCACAAACTACGGCGTCGAGTTCGGCGGACGGTTCGACGCGCGGCCCTACACGATCGACTTCGGCACCACGATCCAGCGCGCGCGACTGACGTCACCCGCCGATGATCGCGCCTATGATCGCGCGGGGCAGGACGATCGTCGCCTGCCGGTCGTACCCGATTATTCCGCGCGGCTGGGGATCACGCGACGGTTTTCGCTGATCGGGATGCCGGCGAGCGGGTATGTCACGGCGCGGTATATCGGCCAGACGCGGTTGAGCTTCGATCCCCTGCTCGATCGGCCGGCAGGCGATTATGCCACGATCGGTGCGGGCGCGACGCTCGACGACGGACCACGACACTGGTCGATCGCGATCGACAATCTCCTCGATGGACGTGGCAACAGCTTCGGGTTCGGCAATCCCTTCACGCTGGCGACGACCACGCAGACCGTTCCGATCCGACCGCGGGCGGTCACGCTAAGACTTGCGATCGGGCTTTAGCCACGGCGCCCCCGCGCGATGCATTCGCGCGCGGCGACTAAACGATGTCATTGTACGTTACCCGACGCGGGGCTAGCGGCATGCTGCCATGTCGATATTGCCCCCATCGCCCGCCAAGTCCTTGAACTGGTTGCAGCCCTTGCCGGGCCTGCGAATCCTGCGGCGTGGCGACGTACCGATCACGCGCGTCCAGATCTATGGCCAGCGGTGCAGCGGGACCAACCTCGTCACGCGCGCGATCGAGGCGAACATGCCCGGCGTCGAGATCACCGAGGCGTTCGGGTTCAAGCATTGGTTCGTACCGCCGCAGACGCTGTTCGTGAAGGATACGCTGGTGCTGGTCGTGGCGCGCGATGCGTATGACTGGGCGCGCAGTCTCCACCGCCAGCCTTGGCATGCGCACCCCGAGCTGAAGGCCAAGCCCTTTGACGCGTTCATCCGTAGCGACTGGCACAGCTATTGGGACGATCATTTCGGGCATATCGAGCCCGGCCATCCGATGCATGGCGACGAGATGCTGCACGAACGCGATCCCGAGACCGGCGAACGCTTTGCCAATTGCATTGCCAAGCGGACCGCCAAGCTGCGCCATTGGTCGTCGCTGACCAACCGCGCGCACAACGTCGCGCTGCTCGGCTATGACGCGTTCGCGCGCGATCCGGCGGCGTTCGTGAGCGCGTTGGCGGCGGCGGCAGGGCTGGTGCATCATCCACAGTTCGTGCCGATCACCAGCTACAAGGGACAAGGCTACGCGCCCTATGTGCCGACGGCGTACCCCGATCTAGCAGCAGCGGATGCGGAACATATCGCCGCCTGGCTCGATCCCGAGATCGAGGCCGCGTTCGGGTTGAGCGCCGACTATGCTGATCGACATCAATCGCCTTCGCGCGTGGCTTCGGTACAGCAATCGGCATGAGCCAGCCGATCACGTTCTTCATCCATCACCAGGGCCGCGGCCATGCCAACCGCGCGATGGCGATCATCCGCGAACTGCCGCCCGAGCGCGCAGTGACGATCCTGACCGCCAAGCCGTCGCTGTTCGACGGGTTCGAGCGGCCGATCACGATCGCGGCGCTGCCCGACATGATCGGCGCGCCTGTGCCGACCCCGGGGCTGTTCGCACAGGCCACGCCCGAGGTGATGCACTGCGTCCCGCTCGGGGTGGCGAAGACGCGGGCGACGATGCGGACGATCATCGACCATCTCGACGACGTCGATCCGGCGCTGTTCGTGGTCGACGTCTCCGCAGAGATCGCGTTGCTTGCGCGGATCGCCAGCGTCCCGGCGATCAGCATCCGGATGCACGGCGACCGGCTCGATCCCGGGCATCTCGGCGCCTATCAGGCGAGTGTCGGCCTGCTCGCGCCGTTCGGCGAAGCGCTCGAGCAGGGCGACACGCCCGACTGGGTTCGCGCGAAGACGTGTTACGCGGGCGGCCTATGCACGACCGTCGATCCGGTCCCGACCAAGGCCGAAGCGCGCGCGAAACTCGGGCTTGATCCGAACCAGGAGATTATCGTCGTACTCACCGGCGGCGGCGGCGCGGGCACGCCCTATGCACCGCTGACGATGGCGGCGCGGGCGGTGCCGGACGCGCTGTGGCTGGTGCTGGGGCCGGTCCACCGCGAGGGACACGAAACCGATTTCGGCAATCTCGTCGAGCTCGGCTGGGTACCCGGCGTGACCGACCACATCGCCGCGGCGGACGTGGTAATCGCGTCGGCGGGCGACAACACGGTGCACGAGATCGCGCGCGTCGGGCGGCCTTATGTCTGTGCGCCCGAATGGCGATATTTCGGTGAGCAGACGCGCAAGGCAGAGCGGCTGGCGGAACTGGGCGCGGCGGTTGCGCTTCCGGCGTGGCCAGGCGCGCTGGCACCATGGCGCGGGATCCTCGATGCGGCCAAGGCACTCGATCCGGCGGCCCTTGCCAAACTTTACAACGACGACGCGGCGAAAGTGGCGGCTGAGTATCTGGAAGGGCTGGCGGTTTCACTATGGGCGACGGGATAAGCGCGTCCCGGCGCCAGCCTCCTCTGGCGCGAGGAAGGATCGACAGTGGGACGCCTTCGCCACCCATTCTTTCCGTACTCGCTTCCTTCCTACCGGCCGTTCTACGAATAGCGCCCAAGCCCCTCGCTCCACGCGTCATCCCAGCGAAAGCTGGGATCTCCTCATGAGGCTCCCGCCAGCTGTCGCACAGGAAACCCCAGCGTTCGCGGGAGTGAGGGAATTGGGGGCATGCCAGAAAGCAGAAGAGGCCTAGCGGGAACAGAACAGGCATAGTCAGGATAGGCTGATGTCCGGAAAGAGCATTCACGACCTACACGCGTAAAGTCGGGCAGGCACCGAGCCTCAGCTGAACAGCGTCTCCGGTGGCATCTTCGACGCAATCATTTCCGCGTCGTTCGGCTGGCGCAAGACCGTGATCGTATCCGCATCCCACGCGATCAAACCGTTCTCGGCGAACTGGCCGAGCCAATATTGCATGCACCACCGCCCCCATGTCGCCCGGAACAGCCGCGCATTGCGGATGATCGCGTCGAAATGCTGATAGGCCGGTGTGTGGACGATGTGGTGCTGATGATACGCGCGCGCGCCTCCAACCCACCACATCCCGACGCCCGCGCGCTCCAGTCGTGCGGCGAAGTCCGTCTCCTCCCCGCCATAGCCGACATAGCGTTCGTCCATCCCCCCGGCTCGCGTCCAGTCCGCGGTGGAAATCCCAAACGACAAGCCCCAGAGTTCGCCATGCGTCGGTGTCGGACGAATCTCGTCGAGAGCGATCGGCGGCTTGTCGGGGTGGCGCTTGCCGATCCGGTCAAGCGCAACGAAATCGATACCGTCCGTGATCGCGCCAGCGGGGAGATACAGAACCTCTCCCAACCGAATGCCGCCAGGCTCGGATCCCGTCTCGACATAGCGTTCAACCAGGGTCGAAGACGGCACGCAATCGACGTCGAGAAAGATAAGTTGCTTGCCTGATGCCGCCGCCGCCGCACGATTGCGCGCCGCGGCAAGCGGCATCGCGTCGCCTGATACGAACACCTCCCGGATCGGAAAGTCGGTCGAGGGTAGATCGATATGCGCCGCTGGCTGCATATAGGCGATCACCAGTTCGTCGGGCTTGCGCCGCGACGCGTTCAACCCGGCAATCAGGTTCGCCAGATGCGCGCGACGCCCGCGGACGAGCGTGAGGACGCTGACGCTCACGAGGCCTGCTTCCGTGCCGCGGTGAGCGACTCCGACTGTTCGGCCGCGGCGCGGAAATACGCCACGCCTTCGATCACCCCGCGCGCATGATGGCCTACCGCGACATAGCCATGCGCGAGGTCGGCGCGCGTGGCGAGGCCATCCGAATAATTGCCGACGATGATCGCGTGGCGCGACGAGCGCAGCATCTCGATATCGTTGCCGCTGTCGCCCGCGACGATCACCTGACGCGGTTCGAGGCCGAGGCGGCGGCGGACATGCTCGACCGCCGTCCCCTTCGATGCAGCGTGCGGCAGGACGTCGAGATAGCGGCCGTGGCTCTGGATGATCGAACAGCTATGGCCGTGTTCCGCCAAAAGCGCGCGCACGCGTTCGGCCGCCGCCATGTCACCATCAGCGAAATAGCTGAGCTTGAACCGGCGTTGTTCTAGCGGGCTTTGCGGAGTCAGTCCGGCGTGCTGGCCGATCAGCGCGGCAACCGCGTCGCGATCCCATCCGGCGGCGATGATCCCGTCCCATTCGGTGTCGCGGTCGTACACCGCACCGCGCACCGTCCGGTAATAGATCTCCGAACCGACCGACGTAATCAGGATCTCGGGGCGTGGCGCGTCGTGCTGGCCGAGCACCGCCATCGCGCTGTGAAAGCTGCGCCCGGTGGCGATCGCGAACGCAACGTCAGTCTGCGCCGCATGCCACGCTGCGAAATCGCCGACGCCTTGCGCGCAACCGATCAGCGTCCCGTCGATGTCCGAAACCAGCAACAACGCCGGGTCGCTCTCAGCGAGCGGAACCGCGGAGCCGCCGACGACCTCCTCGAGCAGGCCCACGTAAAGCTGTACGTGGCGGTCCCAGTCATACGCCCGGATCGCAACCGATCCCGCCGCCGAATAGCGCGACCAGAGCGCGGGATCGTCGAGGATCTTGACGATCGCATCGGTGATCGCGGTCGACGAGCGCGGGTCGACGAGGATGCCGTTGCCGCACGTCTCGACGATGTCGTTCGGACCACCGCTGTCGGTCGCAACCACCGGCAGCCCGCTGGCCGCCGCTTCGAGCAAGGTGAGCCCGAACGGTTCGTTGAGCGCCGGATTGACGAAGATGCCCCGTCTGGTCCGCGCATGCGCATACACTGCAGCGATATCGTCGGGGCGGTGGTGCTTGGGGTAGGCCACCTTGCCGTACAGATCGTAGCGGTCGATCAGCTGGAGCAGTTCGGCGACATTGTCGCGGATCTCGGGCTCGAGCGTCGCGCTGTCGTCGCGCGTGCCAGCCAGGATCACGAGGTTCGCCGCGGCCTGCAAGGCAGGCGACCGGCCATAAGCGTGAACGAGCGCGGCAAGGTTCTTCTTGGTCACCGGTCGCGCGATCGCGAGGATCACCGGCTTGGAAGGGTCGTCGAGGAACCGGTCGATCAACGCGTCGACGCGTGCGTCGGTGCGGCAGTTGGCAAACTGTTTCAGGTCGCTGCCGGGCGCGAATACGCGAATCCGACCGGGATCATAGGCAGCATAATCGGCGTACTGGACCTCGGCCTCGTCGCGCGAGGAGGCGATGATTGCGGCGGCGCCGGCGATCGCCTCTTCCTCGATCGCGATACGGCGATCGAGCCCTGCAGTCTCCGCACAGTCGCGATCGAACGCGGCCAGCTTTACCCGACCCAGCGAGTGCGCGGTGAACACGTACGGAATGCCGGTCCGCGCCGAGACACGCGCCGCGACCAACCCTGCATCGGCGTAGTGCGCGTGCATGACGTCGGGTGTGCGGTCGAGCGTGGCGATATGCGCGACCAGGGCCTCGACCAGGCTGTCATGCTCGGTCCACAGGTCTTCCTTGACCAGATACGCATCCGATGCGGTCGGCAGGCGGACGATCCGCGTGGTGCCGTCGATCGTCTCGATCGGCTCGGCATAGCATTCGGCATAGGCCATGTGCCGGAAGGCGCGGGTGACTATTTCCATCCGGTCGATCGCCGGATTTCGACCGCTGGCAGCGACGAGATCGAGCAGATAGCGGATATGCCCGCCGGTATCCGCGGTGAGTCCGTATTCGACGTCGGTTGCGCGTAAACACCCCTGTAACGCGATATGTAGTACGAACACCCTTCCCCCGTTCATCTGGAATTCACACAAGGAACCCCCCGCGGGGTTGCCGAGTTCCGGGCAGATGAAACGCGAAACCCTTGAATTGACGCAGATTAATACATTCTGTTTGGTACGCCGGTCGCCGTGCGACAACGCATCGTGAGGATTGCTCTACTTACCTGGGCGTATCCCCCTGAAAAGAGCGGACTTACGCGCGCCGCGCGGGAGATTGCGCAGTCACTCGCAGAAGCGGGTCATGACGTCACAGTATTTGCGATGGATAGGCGCGAAGACAGCCGCGACGGCCGGGTTTCGGTGTTCGGCTGCGGTTTGCGCGAAGGGTCCCTGCCCGCGCGCCTGCGCAAGATCGCCGGGATCGGGCATCTCGTGGCGCCTTTCATATTCCGCCGGGCGGTTGCGCGCGAGCACCGCCGCGCACCGTTCGACATCGTCGAGGCGACCAACTGGTACGCGCCCGGTCTGGCGATCGCGCTTACCGGCCCCGCACCTCTGGTGACGCGCAACTCCACCCCGGCGGCAACTTCGGCGGAAACCGTCACGAGCCTTCGCGACCGGTTCGATCGCCGCGCCGCGATGCTGGCGGAACGCATCGCCGCGCGCTTCAGCAAGGCTCTAATCTCGAACACGCAGCTTCACGGCGATAAGATCGCGGCTCTGTACGGCGTCGCGGCGCCCGGCGAAGGCGCGCGGCACGCGGTGATCGGCCTCAGCCTGCCGCCCGAGATCGTCGCGCGCGGCTCTGCGGCGACCTACCCGCTCGGCGAACCGATAGACTTGCTGTTCGTCGGCCGCGACGAGCACCGCAAGGGGTTCGACGCGCTGATCATGGCGTTGCGTATCCTGTCGCGCCGCGCGGATGCCGGGATGCGCGATTTCCGGCTGACGATCGTCGGCGTACGCGCGGAGGACGTCGGCGCGATCCCGGCGTCGGCCCGCGCGCGGCTGACCTGCCACCACCGCGTCGAGGAGGCCATGCTGCATGATCTGATGGAGGCGGCACACGTGATCGTCGCGCCGTCGCGGTACGAGAGCTTTGGGCTGGTGTATCAGGAGGCGATGATGTTCGGCCGCCCCGTCGTCGCCTGTGCGGAGGATCCAAGCGCGCGGCTGTTCATTGGGGAAAGCGGTGCCGGATTGCTGGCGAAGACCTGCACCGGGGACGATCTCGCGACGCAGATCCAGCGGCTGGTCGAAGACCCGGTGTTGCGCGCGCATTATGCCGCTGCGAGCCGCAGGGCCGCAGGGATGTTCACGCGGGACACGCTCGCCGCGCAGACGGCCGCGGTCTACCGCACCGCCACGGGATCGAAGGGGGCGAGCAGCAACGCCTCGTCCTCGGGCCTGCCCGCGCCAGTCGACATCGCTTCGTAGATCCGCGTCCGCTCGCGCACCCGCTCGCCATCGAGCCGGTGGTCGAGCGCACCGGCCAGCGCCAGCGAACTTTCGACGAACGGTACGACCGGGCGCTCATGGACGCGTCCGGCAAAGCGGATGTCGCTGCGGTTGAGGCGGTACTGGATGTCCGGGTAGGACGCGGACTGCACGCCGTCGACGAGGTTGCGGCGTGGTAGTCCCAGCGAACGCAGCCCATCGCGATCCGCCGCCGCGACCAGCCAGCCGAGCGCATCGAGCAAGGCAGCGTCGGGGCGTTCGTCGGTGTCGATCTGCAACACCCAGCGGGTCTGCGTCATGTCTTGGAGCCGATAGCGCTGGGCAGCAAAATCGCCGTCGAGCGGGTGGTGGGCGACCTCGATCCACGGAAGCCCTGCAGCAAGTTCGCGCGCCGCGTCTGCTGTAGCGTCGAGGAGGACGACGATCCGGCCAAACGCGCTGCGATAGTGTGTTGCGATGTCGACGAGATCGGCGGTGGCGGCGGCACGCGCGATGATGCCGAGGCCAACGGCGTGCGACACGGTCTGCGCAGGGACCGCCTCCGCCTGGGCAGGCCGGTAGTCGTGCGGGAAGCGGACTGCGTTTGGCGCGACGGCGGTCGGTTCTACCTCGAACCCGAACCGCCATGCCGCGTTGCGCAATCCCGCGGGGTCGAGCGTCCAGCGCTCGGCAGGCTCGCGCTCCAGATCGACGACACCGCTTTCGAGCCGGGCGACGATGTCGCGGGCCACTTCGCCGACCTCGCTCACGTCGCGCACCATCAGGCGGCAGTGGCTACACTCGGACCAGTCCTCACGCGGGAGCCAGTCCCAATTGCCACAGATCGAGCATCGCAATCGCATGGGTCCGGCAACCCTTAGGCCGGGCTAGGGGTTCCCGTGCCGCTCGCCGGCACCGGGCACCCGGTCCGTCCTAACTTACCGCCGTCATCCTGACGAAAGTCAGGATCCAGGGTAACGGGCGCTGCCTTGCTTGGCTCTGGATCCTGACTTTCGTCAGGATGACGGGAGTAGTTTCAATACCCCAGCGTATGCGCCAGCGTCAGCAGCAGCCAGTACAGCCCCCCCGACAGCAGCATCGCCACCGGCAGCGTCATCACCCACGCCAGCGCCATGTTCATCACCGTGCGCCGCTGCAGCCCGGCGCCATTGGCAACGCTCGCACCCGCAACGCCGGACGACAGGATATGCGTGGTCGACACCGGCATCCCGAAGTTCACCGCCAGCAGGATCGTCGACGCCGCAACCAGCTCGGCCGATGCGCCCATCCCATAGGTCAGATGCGTCTTGCCGATCCGCTCGCCCACCGTCACGACGATCCGCTTCCACCCGACCATCGTGCCCAGGCCCAGCGCCAGCGCGACGGTCACCTTCACCCAGGTCGGGATATAACGCGTGCCCTGCTCAAGCCCGCTATCATAGCTCTTTAGCGTGGTGATCTCCTGCGCGGTAAACCGACCCTGCGCTGCCTTGTCGGCGGCGATCAGCTTGGTCGTGTCGAGCACCAGATACATGTCGTTGCGCAGGTTCGGCGTCGCCGCGGCGGGCACTTTGCCGAGAGAACCATAGCCCGCGATCCGGCTCGACACGTCGTCCGACAACGTTGCCAGCGCGCCATAGACGACCGGGTCGGCGACATGCTTGCTCTTCAGCGCCTGCGTGACCTGCGCGCGCGCCGCGCCCACATCGGTCGGTGCGCCATCGGCATGCGCGCGGTAGGCCGCCGACGCCGCCTGCGCGGTCTGGACGAACGCCGGCGTCGCGCTCTCGGGCATCGTCCGGTTGAGCGCATAGGCGGTCGGCGCGCAGCCGATCAGGATGAGCATGATCAGCCCCATCCCCTTCTGCCCATCGTTGCTGCCATGCGCGAAACTGACCGCGGTGCACGTGCCGATCAGCAGCGCCCGGATCCCGCGCGGCGGCGGCGTCTGGCCCTCGGGCGCCTCGTACAGCGCCTTGTCGCGGAGGAAGCGCTTCATCACGAGCAGCAGCAACAGCGCGCCGACGAACCCGACGATCGGGCTGAACGCGAGCGCGGAGAGCACTTTCCAGACCTGCGCCATGTCGACGCCCGACGTCCCGTCCGCGCCGCCGTTCATGAGCTGATTGGCGAGGCCAACGCCGAGAATCGAGCCGATCAGCGCATGGCTCGACGAATTAGGCAGCCCGACCGCCCAGGTCGCGAGGTTCCACACGATCGCCGCGAGCAGCAGCGCGAAGATCATCGCGAACCCGCCGACGCTGCCGACGTTGAGGATCAGGTCGACCGGCAGCAGCGTGACGATCGAATACGCCACCGCGCCCGACGACAGCATCACGCCGAGGAAGTTGAAGAACCCCGACCACACGACCGCGAGCGGCGCGGGCATCGAATGCGTGTAGATCACGGTGGCGACCGCGTTGGCGGTGTCGTGGAAGCCGTTCACGAACTCGAACCCGAGCGCGATCAGCAGCGCGAGCGCGAGGAACGCGAACGCCCCGCCCGCCAGGCTCTCGCCGACCTGAGCTGTATCGAACGCGATGCTGAACCCGGCATAGGCAAGCCCGCCGATCAGTACGGCCAGGAAGATCCACCGCCCCGCCGGGTGCAGCGAATGATCGAGCTTGGGACCAGTGCGCGGCGCCGATGCAGCGCTCGAATCAGCCATCAGCGTGTCGGGTGCGAATGTGGAGGTAGCCATGGGGGTGCAGTCGGCTCTTACGATGACAATCTTATGACAGATGTAGATCAAGCGACGGCGGGGCCTGATTTGGGACGGATCGGCGCGGGTGTATCCCGCAGGGGAGGTCGCTGCATTCGCCTGGCGGAGTAAGAGGTTAGCGACGTTCAGCTACGGGCCATTCCGCCCGAACCGCGCGGCTGCCTGCTACACATCCCAATCGGCCGGGGTCGGCTTTGCGATGGTGCTGCCCGTGCCGCACTCTCTAGCGCGCCCTTCCCGTCATGCGTTCTCATGCTGTACGAAGATCATCCCGGTCACGCCGGCGCGCTGGACGACCCCGTCGCGCGCGCGGCGCACGATAACCGGGGGTGGAACCTGAGCGACGGCGAAGGGTTCGCCAAGAGATCAACAGGGAGAGACGACATGCGGATTGCGACACTGGCACTGCTCGGCGCGGCGACGATGGGCCTGAGCGCCTGCGATAAGAGCGGCATGGACACCGGCACGCCGGTTGCGGGCGGCCAGCGCGCCACCGCCATGCTCCAGACCGCGACCGGCACCGACGTCGGCCGCGCCACCGCCACCGAAGTCGCGGGCGGCCTCCGATTTACGCTCGACGCCAAGGCGATGCCCCCCGGCACGCACGGCGCGCACATCCACATGGTCGGCCGCTGCGACGCCCCCGACTTCACGACCGCGGGCGGCCACTGGAACCCGACCGGCATGAAGCACGGCAGCATGAATCCGCAGGGGCCGCACGAAGGCGATCTGCCCAACTTGATCATCGGCACCGATGGTCGCGGCACGATCGGCATCACCATCCCCGGCGCGACGATGGCGGGGCTGATGGATACGGACGGCTCGGCGTTCGTGGTCCATGCGGGGCCGGACGATCTGATGACCGATCCGGCCGGCAACAGCGGCGGACGGATCGCCTGCGGGGTGTTCCAGGCGGGGTAACACCCTTCCCGTTCGTGCCGAGTAGCGACCGAGTAGCTTCGCAGAAGCGTATCGAGGGCGCGTATCGAAGCACAGGTCCCGCGCACCAACCTGTCCCCTCCCCGTTCGCCCTGAGCGAAGTCGAAGGGTTAGCCCCGCGCGCAGGTGCTTCGACTTCGCTCAGCACGAACGGAAAGCCACGCACCTCCAAACCGCGCGATCCTCCCCCGCCAGGGGGAGGTGGCTGGCCCTTGCCAGACGGAGGGGGAGGAAAGGGAAACCTCTGTTGCGTGTCCTCCCCCTCCGTCACCTGCGGCGCCACCTCCCACTGGCGGGGGAGGATCGCAAAGCTCAGACCACCTCCCCCGCCGCCCGCGCCCTTTCCTCCCGCGTAGCCTCGGCGCGCGGCGCCAACCGATACGCCGCAATCGCGCACGCCAACGTAATCGGCGTCACCACCAGCAACGACAGCATCCCGATCGACAGGCTCCCGGTTAGCGTTGACACCCGCCCCGCCATATACGGCCCGAGCGCCAGCCCGATCAGCGTCGTCCCGATAAAGAACGTCGCCGTCGCCGTCCCGCGCATCCGCGGCAACACCATATCCTGCGTCGTCGCCGCCGCAGCCCCCAGCGCGCACGACGCGGTCAACTGCGCCAGGAATATTCCGGTATAGAACGCGGTCGGCGACGACGCGGTGAAGGCGAGCACCAGGAACGGCACCGGCACCACCGCGCCGAAGATCACCACCCAAAGTCGCCCCGCCGGATTGCCGCGCCGCAGCCGATCCGACACCACTCCACCGATCGTCAGCCCCAGAAACCCCGCGGTCGCGCCGAGGCTGCCAATCATGAACCCCGCCGACGACGGCGTCGCACCAAGCTCCCGCAATGCATAGGGCGCCGCCCAGAAACTCGCGGCATAGCTGAGGAACGCGTTTAGCCCATACGCTACCACAGTGCACAGGAATGCCGGCGTCCCGACGATCAGCGCGAAGGTCGGCGGATCGCGCCGCTTCAGCGCCGACGCCCACGAGAACACCGCGTAAACACCGATCCCGATCGCCACCCATTGCGGCCACGGCTCGCCCGCCGCGACCAGCCCCGACACCGCCGCGACCACCACCGCCAACGCGACGAGGTTATACCCGAGCGCCCGAGCACCGCCCATCGCCGCGCCGATCAGCGTCAGCGGCGGCACGATCGTCACCAGCTCGGCACCGAACGCGCGGAACGGCGCGGGATGCTTCTCCGGCTCGGGCAGGCCCTCGACGAGGCCGCGGATCGGCTCCTTCAAGGTCGCGATCCAGACCGCGAGCAACAGCCCCGGCACGCCGACCGCCATGAACGCCGCCTGCCAGCCGACCAGGCCGAGCGGTCCGCCACCGGGATACGCCTTGTTCCAGCCCTGCACGATCAGCCCGCCGATGAACAACGAACAGCCGCCGCCCACGTACAGCCCGGCGGAATAGATCGACAGCGCGGTCGCGCGCAGCCGCTTCGGGAAATAGTCGGAGATGATTGAATAGGCGGACGGACTGGCCGTCGCCTCGCCGATCCCCACGCCGATCCGTGCCGCTGCGAGGTCCCCGCCGGTCTTCGAAAATCCCGACAGCGCGGTCATCACCGACCACAGCGACAGCCCGATCGTCATCAGCCGCACGCGGTGCCAATTGTCCGCCAGCCGCCCGAGCGGGATGCCGAACAGCGAATAGAACACGCCGAACGCAGTGCCATACAGGAAGCCGAGATCCTGGTCCTTCAACCCCAGGTCGCGCTTGATGTCCTCCGCCAGGATCGAGATGATCTGCCGGTCGACGAAGTTCAGGACGTAGACGAGAAACAGGATCGACAGCACGTACCAGGCGTAGCGCGACGCGCCTTTTTCCGGATCGTCCCCGATGGTTTGCGCACCCGCCATGATCCCTCCTCGATGTTTTTCGAGCTATGGGTATCAGAGGGAATCAGAGAGAAACAGCGGTTTCGATTGGGTCGGGTACGGCAGCGCCCCAAACAATCCTCCCCCGCCAGGGGGAGGTGGCCGGCTCTTGCCAGACGGAGGGGGAGGCAAGCGAAACATCTGCTCCGTACCCTCCCCCTCCGTCACCTTCGGCGACACCTCCCCCTGGCGGGGGAGGATTGGACGGTCACACCCTAGTGCGAGCCGATACGCCCCCGCTTCAGCGCGCCCTGTTCGATCCGCAGGAGCAGTGCCTCGATCGTCGGCGGTGTGGTCGGCTCGGCGGGCGGGCGACCGGGTCGCGCAATCGGGGTCGGCGCGATCATCTCGGGCATGGGTTCGGGCGCCGCTTCGTACACCGGTTCGGGAGCATCCTGCTCCAACGCAATTTCGACCGGCCGCTCGACCGGCTTGGGCGCAGGCGCGGTCACGAACGTCGCCGGTTCGGCCGAACGCGGCATCTCCACCACCGGCGCGACCATCGGCTGCGCAAGCGGGGCGACCGGGCGCACCGGCTCCATCGGCACCGGCAGGATCGCCTTCGGATCGAACGCGGCGAGCGGCAGGTCGAGATCGGCCGGTATCGTCCGCTCGTCACGCGCGCCGTTGGCACCGATCCCCAGTTCCATCATCGGCGTGCCCAGATCCGCTGCCGACATGGGTTTACGCGGTGGCGCGTCGGGATGCGCGTCGGCGCGGCGCACCACAGGCACGCCATCTTCGCGCGACGCACGTTGGATGAGAAACCCGCCCGGCCCGAACAGCAGGAACAGCGACGACCACAGCAACGCGCCGACCAGCAGCCCGCTGCCGAGCGCCAGGAGGACGCGCGCGACCATCCCGAGCGGCGGCGCGGCGGCCGGCACCAGTGCGGCCACGCCGGTGGTCCACACCAGAGTCTCCAGCGTGTCGCTCGAGATCACCAGCACGCCGATAGCGGCGAGCAGCCCACCGGCCACCGCGCCGTAAAGCGGCAGCGCGCGGATAAGGGGTTGGCGGCCAAGCGCGATCATCGTTTTTCCCGTGCGGCGGCCGCGATCAGCCGTCCATAAAGAGGATCATAGCGCCGAATGTTTGACGACCAGTTACGTTCATCCTTAACGAACGCGCGACCCCGCGCGCGCCGCTCGTCCCAACCCGTTCGATCCACGAACATGCCCGCCAGCGCGGTCGCGATCGCCGCCGGATCATCGGGCGGGAACAACGTCCCCGTCTCCCCGTCGCGGATCAGTTCACGGTGCCCGCCGACATCCGATGCCGCCACCAGCCGCCCCTGGGCCATCGCCTCGAGCGGCTTCAACGGCGTGACCAGATCGGTCAACCGCATCCGTTTGCGCGGATAGGCGAGGATATCGACGAGCCCGTAATAACGCTCGACCTCCTGGTGCGGCACGCGCCCGACGAAGCGGATTGCGTCCGCCACCGGCGATGCGTCGGCCTGCGCGCGCAACGCCGCCTCCATCGGTCCGCCACCGACCATCAAAAGCCGTGCCTTGGGGCGCATAGCTACCAAAGCCGGCATCGCCGCGATCAGGTCGTCGAGCCCCTCGTAATCGTAGAAGCTGCCGATGAACCCAACGACGTCCGCGCCGTCGAGCCCCAATTCTGCTCCCAATGCATCGTCGCGCGGCGGCGCCGTCCCGAACAGCTCGAGATCGACGCCATTGGGCGACACCGTGATCTTCTCCGCCGCGATCCCCCGCGCGACCAGATCGCTGCGCAGGCCTTCGCAGATCACCGCCACCGCATCTGCCCGCCGCACCGCCCAGGTCTCCAGCGCCCGCGTCGCACGGTAGCGCAGCGACGTCGCGGTCCCCGTCCCGTTGCCGACTGCCGCATCCTCCCAGAACGCGCGGATCTCGTACACCAAGGGCAGCTTCCGCTTGCGTGCGACGATCAGCGCGGCGAGCGCATCGATCACCGGCGAATGCGCGTGGAGGATGTCGGGCTTGAAGGCATCGACCGCCGCCTCGATCCGCTTTGCGAACGCCGCGATCCCGACGACCTCGCCGACCGGACCCGGCTTCACCCCCGCCGCGGTGCGGTGAAAGGTCAGCCCGTCGACCGACTCCACCGACGCTGGTGCCACGCCGTGCCGCGGGCCGGTAACGGCTGCGACGGTCCACCCCAGCCCCTCCTGCGCCTTGAGGATCGCCCGGGTGCGGAACGTGTAGCCACTTTGCAGCGGCAGGCCGTGATCGAGGATATGAAGGATACGCATCGTCGACGTCGTCTGCCACAGATCGCTTAACGGCGCGTCAACTGACTATGGCTACGCACGAATCTCGCACCCAGAGGAAAGGAGGCCGAACCCATGATCGACAATCTCGCGCTCGGCCTCAGCCACGGTCTGATGATGCTTGCCGCATTCCTGCTGCTCAAGCGACCCGACCTCGATCGCGAGCCGAGCCCGCACGATGCGCCCGGGAAGAAACGCGCCCCCGTCGAGAAGCCGCGCCGCGATGCGTGATCTCGCGTTCATCGCCTTTCTGCTCGCGTTCTTCGCGATGGGCTTCAAGCGGCCGTTCCTGCTTGTGCTCGTCTATGTCTATATCGACATCGTCTCGCCGCAGCGGCTGACCTATCTGCTGCTCAACTCGGTGCCGATTTCGCTGATCGCGGTCGCGCTGGCGGTCGGCGGCTGGATCCTCGCCGACAATAAGCGCGACACGCGGGTCGGCGGCCGGCAGGTTCTGATCGTGCTGCTGCTGCTCTATTGCTGGGGCACGACGATCGCCGCCGACTTCCCCGCGGAAGCCAAGGAGAAATGGGATTGGGTGTGGAAGGCGCTCGCCTTCGCCGCCTTCCTCCCCCTGACCTTGCGGACGCGCGTTCGGATCGAGGCGCTGTTGCTGTTCATGATCCTCGCCGCGTCGTCGATCATCGTCGTCGGCGGCATCAAGACGATCGCGAGCGGCGGCGGCGGTTACGGTCAGCTGAACCTGATGGTCGACAACAATAGCGGGCTCTACGAGGGAAGCACGATCAGCGCGGTGGCGATCGCGATCATCCCGATCATCATCTGGTTCATGAGCCACGGGACGATCTTCAAACCCGACTGGCGTGTGAAAAGCTACTGCCTCGCGCTGGTCTTCGCGTGCCTGCTGATCCCGGTCGGCACCTCGACACGCACCGGTTTGCTCTGCATCGGCTTGCTCGCGCTGCTGTCGATCCGCAACGTGAAGCGCAAGGTCGCGTATCTGGCGATGCTCGGCGTGCTGGGGGTGGCGGCGATCCCGTTCCTGCCGTCGACCTTCACCAGCCGGATGAACACCATCAAGACCTATGACGCCGACGAATCCGCCTCGACGCGGCTCGCGGTGTGGCAATGGACGATCGAATACGCGAAGACGCATCCGTTCGGCGGTGGCTTCAACGCCTATCTGGGCAACCGCATCCGCTACGATCTGAAGACCGCACCCGGCACGACCGGGCCCGCCTCCGCCGCCCCGGCAACGCCCAAAGTCGAGGTCGACAAGGCCCGCGCCTATCACAGCGCGTATTTCGAGATGCTCGGCGAACAGGGCTATCCCGGCCTCGCTTTGTGGCTCGCGATCAACCTGATCGGCATCGTCCGCATGGAGATCGTGCGCCGCCGCTACGGCGATCCGGACGGTGAGTTTGCCTGGGCCGGACCGCTCGCCGCAGCACTCCAGAGCGGTCACATCGTCTACCTGCTCGGCGCGGCCTTCATCGCGATCGCGTTCCAGCCGTTCATCTACATGCTGATCGGCGCCCAGATCGGGCTCGACACGTATCTGTCGCGCAAGCGGAGCGAACAGTCGTTCCGGCCGATGCGCCGCAGTGCCGCGCCATCTCCGGCGTGACGGATCGCGCTCCGGTCCACGAACTCCGCGCGCTGACTGGCGTGCGGGGGATCGCGGCGTGGTTCGTCGTGTTCTACCACATCCGCCTGTCGATCGCGGGTTTGCCGACGGGCCTGCGCGACGTCTTCGCCAGGGGCTATCTCGCGGTTGATTTCTTCTTCCTGCTGTCCGGGTTCGTGATCTGGCTGACATGGTCCGGCCGTATCCGTACCGGCGGCATGACGAGCATCCCCCGCTTCCTACAAAAACGCATCGCCCGTATCTGGCCGCTGCATCTAGTGACACTCGGCGGTGCGGTCGCTTTGGCACTCGTGTTGCGCGCAACCGGTCGCAGCGATCCCCAATTCGTGTTCCCCGAACTGCCGCTACACATCCTGCTGCTGCAGAACTGGGGCTTCACCCGGCATCTCGCCTGGAACGATCCCGCCTGGTCGATCAGCGCGGAGCTGGGTGCGTATCTGCTGTTTCCGGTGCTGGTGATAGCGGTCGACTGGCGACGTCTGCCAAGCCTTGCACTGCTGGCGATCGCGGCTGCGCTGTTGATCGGCCTGCATCTGGCGATGGGCGCCCCCACGCTTGGCACCGACATCCCGCGCTACGGCCTGCTGCGCTGTCTGATCGAGTTCGCCACCGGCAGTATCGTCTGCGCATTATGGCTGCGGTGGAGGGGTACGCGGGCGCCGTTATACGGCGCGGTAGCAATCTTGGTGCTGGTCGCGCTGTGGCGGATCGGCGCACTGGAAACGCTGGTCGTCCCTGCGCTCTTCGCCGTCGCGCTCCTGCTGCTCGCACTGACTGCGGGGCGGGATCACAATCCGTTCGAGACGGGCTTGGTCCATTATCTCGGCGAGATCAGCTACGCGACCTATCTCAGCCACTTCATCCTGTGGAAAGCGTTCAAGCTCGCCTTCGTCAGCGACGCGACCGCCGTGTCGCCCGCGAAAATCGCGCTGTACCTCGGCTTGGTCTTGCTGGCCTCGATCTCGCTCTATCACCTGATAGAACGCCCCGCCCAACGCTGGCTCAACAGGCTCCCCTCCCGCTTGCGGGAGGGGTTGGGGGAGTGGCGGCCGTAAAGGTCGGCGCCCGTTCCCCTCCCCTAGCCCATCCCGCAAGCGGAAGGGAAACAGGTCAATCGACCGGTTCGTCGGCCAGTTCTTCCTCGAGCGCGGCGATGATCGCCTTGTTGAACGCGGGGATATCGTCCGGCTTGCGGCTTGTGATCAGGTTCCCGTCGACCACGACCTCCTCGTCCACCACATCCGCGCCCGCATTCTCAAGGTCCGTGCGGATCGACGGGAAGCTCGTCACGCGGCGTCCATCGATCACGTCCGCCTCGGCCAGCAGCCACGGCGCATGGCAGATCGCGGCGATGATCTTGCCGTCTTCCATGAACTCGGTGATGATCTCGATCGCGCGCTCTTCCTGGCGCATCGTGTCGGGGTTGGCGACGCCGCCCGGCAGCACCAGCGCGTCGTAATCGTCGGTATCGACCTCATCGAGCGTCAGGTCGGGCGTCGCTGTTTCCGCCTTGTTGATGTCGCCCTTCATGCCCTGGATCGGGTCGGTCTTGATCGACGCGAGCGTCACTTTTGCGCCCGCCGCCTCCAGCGCTTTACGCGGTTCGAACAGTTCGACGGTCTCGAAACCATCGGCAGCGAGCATCAATACGCGAGCTTGGGAAAGATCGGTCATGTCATGTCTCCAGTGAAATCCCGTGCCCCCTCAACCCCGCGCCGCGTGGGTCGTTCCGGAACGATGCGTCCTCCCGAACATTTCCAGACGAGAAGGACCCCCGCATTGCCCATCAAGATCGTGTATTCCGATGACTCCAAGCCCGGCATCACCCGCAAGAAGATGCGGAACGGCTGGGGCTATTGGGATGCCAAGGGCGAGCGCATAACCGACCGTGACGAAATCGACCGACTGAACGCGATCGCCTTGCCCCCCGCCTACCGCGACGCTTGGTTCTGCCCCAAGCCCAACGGCCATATCCAGGCGGTCGGCTGGGATGAAAAGGGGCGGAAACAATACCGCTATCACCTCGGCTTCCGCGAAGCGCAGGAGGCCGCGAAATACGAGCGCTGCGCCGATTTCGGCCACGCCCTCCCCAAGATTCGCAAGGCAGTCGAAGCCGACCTCCGCAAACGCTCGCTTTCCCGCGAACGCGCAGTCGCGGCGGTGATCCGATTACTCGACGGCGGCCATATCCGCATCGGCAACGAAGCCTATGCCGAGGCGAACGAGAGCTTCGGCGCGACCACGCTGCGCAAGCGCCACGGTGAAGTGAAGGGCTCGACCTTGAAACTCCAGTATAAGGGCAAGTCCGGCAAGATGCGGACGCTCAGGATCACCGATCGCTCGCTCAGCAGCTTCGTCAAGAAATGCCAGGACCTCGACGAACAGCATCTGTTCGCATGGCTCGACGACGCGGGCGTCGCGCATCCGGTCACCTCGACCGACGTGAATTGCTACATCCGCGACGTCACCGGCACCGACTTCACCGCCAAGAACTTCCGCACCTGGGCCGCCAGCGTTGCGGCGTTCGAGGCGCTCGCATCGGCCGAACGCGACCTCAGCCTCAAGGCGATGCTGGAACCCGTCGTCGCGCGGCTCGGCAACACGCACACGATCGCGCGAAAGAGTTACGTTCACCCATCACTGATCGCACTGGTAAAGACTGGTCAGTCGACCTTCCGCAAGGCGCTCCGCCTCCCCCGCGCCAAGCGCTACATGAGCCGCGAGGAATGTGGCCTGATCACCTTCCTCGAAGCCGGCACGCCCGCAATTGCCACAATCGCAAAAGCGGCCTGACGAGTATTTCCATGTCCAATTCAACTGCAGCCGCCAAACAGCCGATCTTCGACGCAAGCGATGTCGGCGATCACGCCCAGGGCTTCGTCACCGCGAGCTTCGCCTGGGTCCAGGCCTATTGGCTCCAGATCCTGATCGCGTTCGGGATCGGTGCGGTCATCGTGATCGTCCTCCACACCGCGCGCCGGTTCGGCAGCAAGCTCTGCGAACGGCCGCGCGCGCTCAACGGTTGGGGCATCGTCGTCGGCAAGGCGATCGCGCGCACCGGTAACTTCTTCATCGTCATGCTCGCGGCGAAACTGGTGTCGGGCTATTCCGCCGCGCCCGGCGAGGTATCGAAGACGATCGACTTCCTCTTCACCGTTGCCGCGGTGTTCCAGGCCGCGGTGTGGGTGCGCGAGATCATCCTCGGCGCGATCGAGCACCGTACGCAGTCCGAGCATTATTCGGGCGAAGCGCTGCTCTCGGCGATGGGCCTGATCCGCCTGCTCGTCACGTTCGTGGTGTTTGCGGTCGCGCTGGTCGTCGTCCTCGACAATCTCGGGGTGAACGTCACCGGCCTCGTCGCGGGTCTAGGCGTCGGCGGCATCGCGATCGGTCTGGCAGCACAAGGCATCTTCGCCGACCTGTTCGCCGCCCTCGCGATCATCTTCGACCGCCCGTTCCGCCGCGGCGACTCGATCAGCTACGACACGGCGTCGGGCAGTGTCGAAGCGATCGGCCTGAAATCCACGCGCATCCGCGGGATCGACGGCGAGGAGCGTGTGATCTCGAACAAGAACCTCCTCAACAAGGAGATCCTCAACAACACGCAGCGCAACCACCGCCGCGCGAAATTCATTATCGGCGTCACCTATTCGACGCCGCCCGAAGTCTGCTCGCGTATCCCCGCGATGCTGAAGGAGATCGTCGAAGCCAACGACAAGATCTTCACGCGTGCCGGCTTCACCGGCTTCGGCGCGTCGAGCCTAGATTTCGAGGTCCAGTTCGACAGCAAGGGGCCAGATTATGCGAGCTTCTACGATGGCCGCACCGCAGTCGGCATTGCGATCCTGAAGCGCTTCAACGACGAAAAGATCGAGATCGCTTTCCCGACCCAGGTCAACATGATGGCCGCGCCGGATGGCTCGGTCGTGATGCCGTACCCCGAAGGCAGACCGGCGCACACCGAGGTTTAGAATATCGGGTTCGCACCCGCGCCTTAGCAGATACGGGTTTTTCCACTTTTAGGTTGGTCGAGGCTTGCAGGAGCCTTGCTGACGCGTTTAGAGACGCATTAGCGTTCAGCGCCAACCAGAGAGGAACCCCGTGGCAACGATCACCACCGCCCAGATGCAGGCCCGTATCGGCACGGAAACCGTCTCCGACTGGGTCGAGGTCACGCAAGGTATGATCGACAAGTTCGCCGACGCGACTGGCGACCACCAGTTCATCCACATCGATCCGGTCCGCGCGGCGCAGACCCCGTTCGGCGGGACGATCGCGCACGGCTTCCTGACGCTGTCGCTAATGCCGCTGCTGTCGTCGAAAGTCCCCGACGCGCCGACCATCGAGGGTGCCAAGATGGGCGTCAATTACGGCGGCAACTCGGTCCGCTTCCTGACCCCCGTCCGTTCCGGCTCGAAGGTCCGCGGCCGGTTCAAGCTGCTCTCGTTCGACGAGAAACGCCCCGGCCAGTGGCAGCAGACCAACGCCTTCTCGGTCGAAATCGAAGGCCAGGAAAAGCCCGCTCTGATCGCCGAATGGATCAGCCAGGTCTTCGTCTAAACACCAGCAACCAGACCCCATCAACCAAAGTCGTCATACCAGCGCACGCTGGTATCTCCCGGTTGGAGCCACGTCGCTCACCAACTGGAAGACCCCAACTTTCGCTGGGGTGACGGGCAAAATCCTTAGGAGCCACTTCATGCGTTCAGCCGTCATCGTCTCCACCGCCCGCACGCCCATCGGCCGCGCCTATCGCGGCGGCTTCAACAACACCCCCGCCCCCACTTTGGCGGCGCATTCGATCAAGGCCGCGGTCGAGCGTGCCGGCATCGACGGCGCCGAAGTCGACGACGTCGTCTTCGGCTGCGCGCTCCAGCAGGGTCATCAGGCCGGCAACATCGCCCGCACGTCGTTGCTGCGCGCCGGGCTCCCCGTCACCGTCTCGGGCATGTCGGTCGACCGTCAGTGCGCGTCGGGCCTGATGGCGATCGCCACCGCCGCCAAGCAGATCATCACCGACAACATGGACATCACGATCGGCGGCGGCGTCGAGAGCATCAGCCTCGTCCAGACCCCGCAGATGCGCGTCGCCCCCGATCCCCAGCTGATCGCGATGCACAAGGACGTCTACATGCCGATGCTGCAGACCGCCGAAGTCGTCGCCAAGCGCTACGGGATCAGCCGCGACGCGATGGACGCCTATGCGCTCCAGTCGCAGCAGCGCACCGCCGCCGCGCAGGCCGCCGGCTATTTCGACGCGGAGATCGTGCCCGTCGACGCCAACATGGCCATCGTCGACAAGGCGACCAAGGAAGTCACGTACAAGGACGTGACGGTCACCAAGGACGAGGGCAACCGCGCCGACACCACGCTCGAAGGCCTGCAATCGCTCAAGCCGGTGATGGGCCCCGACTTCACGATCACCGCCGGCAACGCATCGCAGCTCTCGGACGGCTCGTCGTCGTCGGTGCTGATGGAGGAGAAGATCGCCTCGCAGCGCGGTCTCCAGCCACTCGGCCGCTATGTCGGCATGGCAGTCGGCGGCACTGAGCCCGACGAGATGGGTATCGGCCCCGTCGTGGCGATCCCCAAGCTGCTCAAGCGTTTCGGCCTCAAGATGGACGATATCGGCCTGTGGGAGCTGAACGAGGCGTTCGCGGTTCAGGTGCTATACTGCCGCGACCATCTCGGCATCCCCGACGAGCTGCTCAACGTCAGCGGTGGCGCGATCTCGATCGGCCACCCCTACGGCATGACCGGCGCTCGCGCGACCGGCCACGCGCTGATCGAAGGCAAGCGTCGCGGCGCGAAGTATGTCGTGGTCACGATGTGCGTCGGCGGCGGCATGGGCGCGGCGGGCTTGTTTGAGGTGCTGTGAACTTGAAAGATATCCGCTGAAGGGATATCTAATCTTTCGGCAAAGGACATTCTTACCTTTCTGTGCGAGCCCTGGCTGTGTCAGCAGCTGGGGCTCAACTGCGTTTGGGGCCCGAGTGTCAGCTCGAACCCCGCCCGTGTGCTTATCCTCGACGTGCCACTTCGATGATCTTCACGACCAAGGTCGCAAAGGCGAAGAGTACGCCTAGTATCAGACACAGATCGACAAGAGACATTCTCGATCCTTTCATGTGCGACAGCAGACTTGCTGCCGCCGCCACCATGACGCGTCGCATGCGCAAGTACCAAGCGACATCTCGTGCGCCGATCGGACGCCCCCGCGCAACCAACCTCCGCCCCACCCGTTCTCACAGGCAATCCAAGCCCATAGGAGAATGACGATGGCCGACAAGGATACCCCGCAGGAAGTCGCAGCGAAGTTCATCGACAAGCTGAAGGCCAGCCCGTTCGTGATGATCGGCCTGCACGACGGCCAGCATTCGGGGAGCCAGCATTCCGAGCCGATGACCGCACAGATCGACGACGATCAGCCCAACACGCTGTTCTTCTTCGCCGGCCGCGACAACCGTATCGCCAAGGGCGGCGCGGCGATGGCGCAGTTCGTCGGCAAGGGTCATGATTTCTTCGCGTGCATGTCGGGCGACGTCTCGACGTCGAACGACCGCACGCAGATCGACAAGCTCTGGAACAACCAGGTCGAGGCATGGTTTCCGGGCGGCAAGGAAGACCCTAATTTGACGCTGCTGCGTTTCGACATCGACAGCGCCGAGCTGTGGGAAACCGACATCTCGATCGGCGGACGCCTCAAGATGCTGTTCGGCGGCACGATCCAGTCGGACGAGTCGAGCAGCCACGCCGTGGTCAATTCGATCGCGTAATACTGGCGGGGAGGGGGCGAGAAACTACCGCCCCCTCCCTCCTCCGTCATCCCAGCGAAAGCTGGGATCTCCCGGTTTGAGACTCAACGCAAACCAACGAGGAGACCCCAGCTTTCGCTGGGGTGACGGACTATTGAAGCGAACTAAAAGCCTTATCCGTTCGCCGTGATGAACTCTTCAATCACCGGCGCGATCTTATCCCGCCAGCGCGAGCCGTTGAAGATCCCGTAATGACCAGCACCCTCCGCCATCAGATAGCGCTTCTTCTCGTCAGGTAGCGCGGTCGCCAGCGTCAGCGCAGCCTTCGTCTGCCCCAACCCCGAGATATCATCACGCTCGCCCTCGACCGCGAGCAGCCCGATGTCGGTAATCGCCGCTGGGTCTACCAACCGGCCACGGTGAGTCATGATCCCCCGCGGCAACGCGTGGTTCTGGAACACGACGTCGATCGTCTGGAGATAGAATTCCGCAGTCATGTCGCAGACCGAGCGGTATTCCTCGTAGAAATCCTGGCTCTGCGACGCACTCGCGCCGTCGCCCTGAACGAGATGCTTATACATCTCCCAATGCGAGACCATGTGGTTGCCCAGATTCATCGACATGAACCCGGCGAGTTGCAGGAACCCCGGATACACCTTCCGCCCCGCACCCGGATAATTACCCGGCACCGTCGCGATCACGTTCTGCTCGAACCACGCATGCGGCCGCTCGGTCGCCAGCGTGTTGACCGCGGTCGGCGCCTCGCGCGTATCGACCGGACCGCCCATCATCGTCAGCGTCTTCGGTCGACACGGGTTTCTGTCCGCGCTCATCAGGGCAGCGGCGGCATAGCAAGGCACCGATGGCTGGCAGACGGCCAGCATATGCGTGCCCCCCTGCCCTTCGTTCGGACCGATCTGCTCGAGAAACGCGATCAGATAATCGATATAGTCGTCGAGATCGAACCGCCCTGCCGAGACCGGCACGCTACGCGCATCACGCCAGTCGGTGATGTAGACGTCCGCGAACGGCAGCATCCGCTCGACCGTGCCGCGCAGCAACGTCGCGTAATGCCCCGACATCGGTGCCACGATCAGCAGCTTCGGACCGCCCTCGACACCCTCCCGCACGAAGCGCTTCAGTTGGCCGAAATCCTTCCGCAGCACGATCTCCTCGCGGACCGCGACCTCGCGGCCATCGATCGTCGTCGAGTCGAGCCCAAAGGCAGGCTTTCCGCGAGTCGCATTCGCGTGTGCGAACACCTCCAACGCTGATCCGATGACCGCACCGCCGCCCAAATAGGAGAACGGGTTTGCCGGATGACTGAGCATTTCCGCACCGAAACTCGCCATTTTGCTGGCGCCCGATAACATCGATCGTTGGAATTCGTAAGCATCGTAGAGCATGCGGTATCCTTTGCCCTAATATGGGCTGCCGAAGTGGTAACGCAAATCCGCTGCGGCGCAATGCGGCATTCCAAGGACGGCCACCACGCATCGAGCGCACGATCGCCCGGTTGTCGTTGAGCGCCACCCCCGCCACTGCTAGGTCCCGCGCATGGCCAAGCCGATACCCGAAGAAAAGACGTCCCGCCGGATTGGCGATCTCGCGATGGTGTGGCGTCACGCCGCGAACTATCCGCGCCAGATCGCGTTCGCCGGTCTCGCATTGCTGACGACGTCTGCGGCGACGATCGGCATCCCGTACGGGTTCAAGCGCGTGATCGATCGCGGCTTTGGTCCCGGCGAGGGCGGATCGGTCGCCAACTCGTTCCACTATCTGCTGATGATCGTGGTCGTGCTCGCACTCGCGACCGCGGTGCGCTTCTATTACGTCTCGTGGCTCGGCGAGCGCGTCGTCGCCGACATCCGCACGAACGTCCAGCGCCACCTGCTCCGCCTGACGCCGCGCTTCTTCGAGGAGAACCGCCCGTCCGAGATCGCCTCGCGCCTCACCTCGGACACCGCGCTGATCGAGCAGGTCGTCGGTAGCACGGTGTCGATCGCGCTGCGCAACACCTTCACCGGCATCGGCGGGCTGATCTACCTGTTCGCGATCTCGCCGAAGCTCGCGGGCATGCTGATGATCGGCATCCCGCTGATCATCCTGCCGATCGCGCTGCTCGGCAAACGCGTGCGCAACTACTCGCGCACCTCGCAGGACCGCGTCGCCGATGTCGGTTCGATCGCTACGGAAACGCTCGGCGCGATGAAGGTCGTGCAGGCGTTCGGCCAGGAAGACCGCGAGGCGATCCGCTTCTCCGACGCGGTCAGCGCGACCTTCGCTGCCGCCCGCGCGCGGATCATGCTCCGTGCGGTGATGACCGCGATCGTAATCGGCCTCGTGTTCGGTTCGATCACATTGGTCCTGTGGGAAGGCGCGATCGACGTCGCCGCGGGCCGCATCAGCGGCGGCGCAATCGCCGCGTTCGTGCTGACGGGCGGGATCGTCGCAGGCGCATTCGGCGCGCTGACCGAAGTCTATGGCGACCTGTTGCGCGGCGCCGGTGCGGCCGGACGCCTGTCCGAGTTGCTTCGCGAAAAGCCCGAGATCGCCGCGCCCACCAACCCGCTCGCCCTGCCCCAGCCGCCGCGGGGCGCGCTCGCGTTCGAGAATGTTCAGTTCCACTACCCAACGCGCCGCGACGTCGCCGCACTCAACGGCTTCTCGCTCGACGTGAAGCCCGGCGAGACGGTCGCCGTCGTCGGCCCCTCGGGCGCGGGCAAGACCACCTTGTTCCAGCTGGTCCAGCGCTTCTACGATCCCGACGCCGGGCGTGTGACGCTCGACGGCATCGATCTGCGCGACGCCGACCCGGCGGAGGTCCGCGCTCGGATCGCCATGGTGCCGCAGGAGACGATCATCTTCGGCGCGTCAGCCCGTGACAATCTCCGCTACGGCGACTGGTCCGCGACCGACGACCAGCTTTGGGCCGCCGCCGAAGCCGCCAACGCCGCCGAATTCCTGCGCAAACTGCCCGACGGACTCGACACGTTCCTCGGCGAAGGCGGCGCACGGCTGTCGGGCGGCCAGCGCCAGCGCGTAACGATCGCCCGCGCGCTGCTCCGCGACGCGCCGATCCTGCTGCTCGACGAGGCGACGAGTGCGCTCGATGCCGAGAGCGAGCGGCTGGTACAGGAAGCGCTCGAGCGGCTGATGGCGAACCGCACCACGCTCGTCATCGCGCACCGCCTCGCCACGGTGCGCGCGGCCGAGCGGATCATCGTGATGAACGACGGGCAGATCGTCGAGGAAGGCTCGCACGGGTCGCTGATGACCAACAGCGGGCTGTATGCGCGGCTGGCGAGCCTGCAGTTCAACGAGGCGGCGTAGAACCGATCGCCGGCAGGCCGTTTTAGGTCGCGATAGCCCCCAAGCGCTCCGTCTCCCCGGACTGGGTAGGTAATCTTACCTGACCGACAATCACCTCCCCGGCGGAGGCCGGGGTCCAGTTGGGAAACGTCGATGACGACGGCTGCGCTCCGTTACCACGACCTCACCAACTGGACCCCGGCCTCCGCCGGGGAGATGCACGCGTTTGAGAAGGAGCGGCGTCCTAGCCCTTCTTAGCCTTCGCCTTCTTCGGCTTCGGCACAGGCAATTCCGCGGTCGATATACGGACGAGGTCTGCCAGCCACTCTGCATCGTCCCAGCGATCCGCGTCGACCAGCAGGCACGGTTTCGCGCCCGGATACGGCGCACCCTCGTCGATTGCCCCCGCAAACGCGCGGCCGCCCGGGGTCGGCTTCACGAACAGCTGGTCGTCGCAGATCAAGCCGACCATTTTGCCATCGCAATAAAGCCCGTACTCGCCGAACATCGGCTTTGCGGAGACCTCCCCCGCCGCGGCGAGCTGGTCGACGATGAACGCGACGGTTTTGCGATCGGATGCCATCTGCCGATGCTGGCAGATCGGCGGGCCGATGGCGAGCCACTCCGACGGCGGTGTTTAGCTTGCGACGTCGCGTCCACGCGCGCAAACTCGGCGAAACAGGAGACGGACATGCGCGACTTTGACATCATCGTGTACGGCGCGACCGGATTCACCGGGCGACTGGTGGCCGAATATCTCGTCCAGACCTACCCGACCGGCGTCCGCTGGGCGATGGCAGGCCGCTCGCTGGCGAAGCTCCAGCAAGTCCGCGACCTGATCGGTGCTCCCGCCGAAACAGCGCTCATCACCGCCGATTCGGACGATCCCGCGAGCCTGCGCGCGATGGCCGAGCGCGCCACCGTCGTCATCTCGACGGTCGGCCCGTACCAGCTGTACGGCTCGGACCTCGTCGCCGCCTGTGCCGCGACCGGCACCGGCTATGTCGACCTCTGCGGTGAACCTGCCTGGATGCGCCACATGATCGACGCGCATGAGGGCGAAGCCACGCGAACCGGCGCGCGGATCGTGTTCTCGTGCGGGTTCGACAGCATCCCGTTCGATCTCGGCGTGCTGACGTTGCAGGACGCCGCGAAGGCGAAATACGGCATCCCCGCACCCCGTGTGAAAGGTCGCGTGCGGAAAATGCAGGGGACGTTCTCGGGCGGCACCGCGGCGAGCCTCAAGGCGACGCTCGCCGCCGCCGCGCGCGATCCCGGCATCGTCAAGCTGCTGACCAGCCCGTTTGCGCTCACCCCCGGTTTCAGCGGCCCGCACCAGCCGACCGGGCTGATCCCGGAATACGACACGACCATTTCCGCGTGGGTAGCACCCTTCGTGATGGCGCCGATCAACACCAAGAACGTCCACCGCACCAACTTCCTGCTCGGCCAGGCGTATGGCGCGGACTTCGTCTATGACGAGATGATGGTCGCCGGGCTCGGCGATATCGGCAAGGTCGCGGCGGAGGCGATCGCGAAGTTCAATCCGTTCTCGATCGACAAGGGGCCGAAGCCCGGCGAAGGGCCATCGAAGGAGGAGCGCGACGCGGGGCATTACGACCTGTTGTTCGTCGGTATAATGCCCGATGGGGAGCGGATCGATACGGTCGTCACCGGCGATCGCGATCCCGGCTATGGCTCGACCAGCAAGATGATCGCGGAGGCGGCGTTGTGCCTCGTGCAGGACGTGCAGGGCGATGGCGGGATCTGGACGCCAGGTGCGCTGATGGGGGCCAAACTGCGCGATCGGCTGGTGGCAAAGGCGGGTCTGAGCTTCACGGTCGGGTGAAGTGCAGCGGGATCGCAATCCGGCGCAGACACCTGCCGTTTTGTTCTCCCGCGAAGGCGGGAGCCCAGTCTGGATCCCCGCCTTCGCGGGGAAACAGTCTTTGGTTCGCCGTCATAGACTGGCGATGTCTCTATGAGCCTATCCGGCTGAATCAAAGGCAGCCTCGCCTCACTCGGCCAGCGCGAACACCGTCGCTGCGGCGGCCGCGCTGGCAACGACTCCCGACGTCGCAGCAATCGCCGCGGCCCGCCGGCGCACCGCACCGCGAAACGCGCCGAGCCTGCCGGCGTCGAGATGATAGCGCCCCGCGCCGTCGTCGACGATCGCGCCATAGCCGCACAACCGCCGAAACGTCCCGGCGTCTTCAGCTTCATAGGCGATCGCACGGTCCGCAACGGTCGCCTTCGCCGCGACGAAATCGTTGACGATCCGTCGCCGCGATCGGCCTAGACCCAATCCGAACATGCCAGTCTCCCCCCGCATCGATGTCGCATACTGCGAGGGGTTTGCGCAAATCCTAACGCCGTTTGCCCTGATGGCGGATGTTCGCCGGGCGCCCGCGCCGCTTGATCTCGCGTACCGGCTTCCGCCCGCCGCGCGGTGGCTGGGCCGCCCCCTTCCCCTCGGGCATCTCAAAGCGCAGCGCGCCCGACACCGGGTTCGCCTCCGCCAATCGCAGCTCCAGCGTCTGGCCCTGCGCGAAGACGTCGCCGCTATGTTCGCCGGTCAGCGTCCGCGCACCCTCGTCGAAGCGGAAATACTCGCCGCCCAGATCACGCACCGGCATCAGGCCATCGCCGCCGATCCCCTCGACCGTCGCGAAGAATCCGAAATTGGTCACGCCGGTGATCCGTACGTCCATCACCTGGCCGACGCGCTCCGACAGGAACGCCGCGACATAGCGATCGGTGGTGTCGCGCTCGGCCTCCATCGCACGGCGTTCAAGCCGGCTGATGATCTCGCCGACCGACTCCATGTTCGCCGCGTCGTCCGCTGGCAACCCGCCCTCGCCGAGCCCGTACGCCGAGACCAGCGAGCGGTGGACGAGCAGATCGGCATAGCGCCGGATCGGCGACGTGAAGTGCGCGTAACTGCCGAGGCTGAGCCCGAAGTGCCCGTGATTGCCGGGCGCGTAATAGGCCTGGGTCTGCGTACGGAGGATCTGCTCCATGACCTGAGGCCGGAAGTCGGCATCGCCAATCCGCTCGATGATATGGTTGAACGTTGCTGGCCGCACGACCTGCCCGAGCGCGAACGGCACGTCGAACGTCTCGAGATATTCCTTCAGCGCCGCCAACTTCTCGCGGCTCGGCGGCTCGTGGATGCGGTACATCACCGGCGCCTTCTTCGCCTCTAGCGCCTTGGCGGCGGCGACGTTGGCAGCGATCATGTAATCCTCGATCAACCGGTGTGCGTCGAGCCGTTCACGCGGCGACACCGACATGATCCGCCCCTGCTCGTCGAGCACGACGCGGCGCTCGGGGAGATCGAGATCTAGCGGTGCGCGGGCGTCACGCGCCTTGGCCAGCGCATGCCAGCAGGCCCAGAGTGGCTGCAACACGGCGAGCATATCCCCCCTCCCGTCTACGGGAGGGGTCGGGAGAGGGGCTTCCTGACTCACAGTCGGATCGAGCGGGGCACCGCCCCCCCCCGACCCCTCCCGCAAGACGGGAGGGGAGGACGAGTCGATAATCGCCTGCGCCTCTTCATACGCCAGGTTCGCCGCGATCCGCACCACCGCGCGCGTAAAGCGCCACGACTTGAGCGAACCATCCTTGCCGATCCGCAAATGGCACGCGAGCGCGGCGCGGTCCGCGCCTTCCTTCAGCGAACACACCTCCGCCGACAGGATCTCGGGCAACATCGGCACCACACGATCGGGGAAATACACCGAGTTCCCGCGCCGCCGCGCCTCGCGGTCGACCTCCGACTTAGGCCGCACGTAGAAGCTGACATCGGCGATCGCGACGATCGCCTTCCACCCGCCCGCATTCGAAGGGTCGTCGTCCGCCTCCGCCCACACCGCATCGTCGTGATCGCGCGCATCCTCAGGATCGATGGCGACGATCGGCAGGTCGCGCAAATCCTCGCGGCCCTCCCCAAGCGGCAGTTTCGACACGCGCTCAGCCTCGTCGAGCGCCTCCTGCGAGAACACGTCCGGAATGCCGAGCTTGTGGATCGCGATCAGCGAGAAGCTCCGCGCGGCAAACGGATCCCCCAGCTTCGACACGACTCGCGCAGCGATCTTCGGCGGCTTGCCCGCAAGTTCGGCCAGCACCAGATCGCCCGGCGCCGCGCCACCCGCATCCGCGACTGCGAACTCCCGCCGCTCACGCTTGTCGACACCGGTCAGCCAGAGGCGCCCCGCCTCCTCACGCAAGACGCCCAGCACCTGTTCGGACGCTGGCGCGAGCACCTTCATCGGATGCGCGATCCAGCCGTTTCCAGCCTCCTCGGTCCGCGCAAGGATCCGTTCGCCGACGCCCAGCGCACCGCGTTTCCGCTCGCGCACCCGCAGTCGCGGCGGTGGGACGCCTTCGGCTTCCCAACGCTCGGGCACCGCCCAGACGTTGCCGCCGTCATCGACGTCCGCGATCCGCAGCACCGTTACCTTGGGAATCCCGCCCATCTTGTGGAACGCGCGACCGGGGGCGCTGTCGATCAGTCCCTCGTCGGCCATGTCCTTGAGCAGCGCTTTCAGCCCGATCTTGTCCTGCGCGCTGAGCCCGAAGCCCTTGGCGATCTCGCGTTTGCCCGCGGGCACGTCGGAAGTGGCGATGAAGTCGAGGATCTGCTCGCGCGTCGGAAGACCGGCTTTTGGTTTGTACATGAGACAGAGATAGTCGGTAGGCCCAGCATTACCAAACGGCTAAAGCTCTGCACATGACGCAAAGTTACGACATTCTCATCGTCGGCGGTGGCATCAACGGTGCCGCGATCGCCCGCGAGGCGGCGCTCAACGGGCTCGCCGTCCTGCTCGTCGAAAAGGGCGACCTCGCAGGTGCGACCTCGTCCGCATCGACCAAGCTGATCCACGGCGGCCTGCGCTATCTCGAATATTACGACTTCAAGCTGGTCGCCGAAGCGTTGCGCGAACGCGAACGCCTGGTGAAGGCCGCGCCGCACATCATCCGCCCGATGCGCTTCGTCCTGCCGCACGAGAACGCGGTGCGCCCGTGGTGGATGGTCCGGCTCGGCCTGTACCTCTACGATTGGCTCGGCGGCCGGATGACGCTGAGGCGGTCCCGCGGCCTGCGCAAGAGCGACATCGCCTATACCGCCCCGCTCAAGAACGGCGCACGCGGCTTCGTCTATTCCGATGCGTTCGTCGACGATTCCCGCCTCACCGTGCTGAATGCGATCGACGCGCAGGACAATGGCGCCGAAATCGCAGTCCGCACCGAACTCGTCACCGCCCGCCGCGACGGCGCATTGTGGCGCGCAACGCTGTCCGACGGACGCGACGTCACCGCGCGCGCGCTCGTCAATGCCGCCGGCCCGTGGGTCGCAGAGCTGCTCGGTCGCCTCGGCATCAACGCCAGCGCCGGCGTCCGACTGGTCAAGGGCAGCCACATCGTCGTGCCCAAGCTCTACGAGGGCGACCACGCCTATATCCTGCAACTGGCCGACCGCCGCATCGTTTTCGCGATCCCCTATCAGGGCCAGACCGAGATCGGCACCACCGACATCCCCGTCGACCGCCCCGAAGACGCGGTGATCGATGCGGGCGAGATCGCGTATCTGTGCGACGCCGCGAACCAGCATTTCACGCGCCAGATTACACCCGCCGACGTCACCTCGACCTGGTCCGGCGTCCGCCCGCTCTATGACGACGGCGCCAGCGAGGCGAAGGCGGTGACGCGCGACTATGTCCTCGAACTCGACACGCTTGGGGAGGTCGGCGGAGCGCCTTTGCTGTCGGTATTCGGCGGCAAGATCACGACGGCACGCCATCTCGCCGAGGAAGCGCTCGACAAGATCGCCCCCGCGCTCGGTGAAACCGTCCACCCGATGACCCGTACCCGTGCCTTTCCCGGCGGCACGATCCCTCCGTTTGCCACCTATCTCGCGCAGGTCCGCGCGCGCTGGCCGTTCCTCGGCGATGCACGCAGCGAACGGATGGCGCATGCTTACGGCGCATTGCTCGACGAGATGCTTGCAGGGGTGAACGACGCAGCGGGTCTCGGCGCAGACCTTGGCGGTGGCCTGACGGAGATCGAAGCGCGCTGGATGCACGACCGGGAATGGGCAAGGATACCCGAAGATGCAATAATGCGTCGCAGCAAGATAGGGCTTGGCCTGAACGCGGAACAAACCGCCGCGTTCGAGGCATGGTGGACCGACGCTTACCCCGCGTAAATCTTACACCTTGCTTGTTGCGACATTCGGCATATCCTCTTTTCGATCAAGAGAGGAAAACCCTGATGGCAACGTACCCGGACCTCCAAACCGATCCAGAAGACAAGAATCTCGTGATCCTGCAAAGCCTGATCTGCTTGCTTCGCGAGAAGAACGTTTTGTCGCGCGCCGACATCGAAGAGCTCTGTGACACGGTCAAGCGACGCGCGAACGACCATGCCAGCGATCCGCTCCCCTGCCAGATCAGCGGTGCCAAAGCCGCCGCCACCGAAGTGGCGCAGATCGGCGACTATATTGGCCGCAAATATGGCGGAAAGCACCGTCGCTCGATCTGAGTGCGGGTCGGGAGCGGCACGGCTTTGTGGTGCGTAGCGGATCGCGTTGTGGTGCGTAGCGGATCGCGTTGTTCGTCTGCATGATCGCAATGCGCGAACCTATCGCGTTTGCGGACCCGAGAGAGATAAGGTGCGCTAGCGTAGCGCCCGCGAGGTCCGCGGACCTGCTGCGCTCGCAACCATAACCTTGTACGGGCTGGATATAGCTACCGACCGACTGAGGCGCGACGACAGACGCGTGCTAGCGAGCGCGCAGTAACCCGTGGTCTCGGACATTCAAACAAGGCACGTCCCGCACGCGCGATCACGAGACGCTGAATTATCGGCATCGCGCGACCGTGCTCCGGACGAAGGCTGCCCCCACCTTCTCCTCAAGGTCGGTTCGGGCGTCTCGCTAGATGCGCACCTGCCGCCGACAAACTTGGGCGCGGTAGCGAGGCACGACGTTTAGGATTTACAGGGTCGGCTTTGGGACATAGCCGTACCCGCAACCGTTCCCCGCGAGCGCCAACCAGAAGTCTGACCGACGCCCCGAACAGGCGATTGCAGGGCGATGCCCCCCCGATTGTGCCGCGCGATCAGCTTGCGACGAAGCAGGTTTCGCCAGCGACACGCAACCGGCCGCAGATATCCGCCGCCTGGTTCGCGCTGCCCGCATTCACGCGCAGACGGTACAGCGTGCGACCGCCCGTCGCGACCGGCTGGACCGACTTGCCCAGCGCGCCGATATAGGCGAACCGCTTGGAGAAGGTCGTCCAGGCGGCGTTGGCGACCGCCTCGCTCGGATACGCGCCCAGCTGGACCAGCGAACCGCCGGAGGCCGTTCCGGCTCCGTTAGGCTTCGACGGCGCCAAGGGGGTTGCGGCGACCAGGCGGCCGCCCGATGCGGGCACCTGCGCGACGGCGTTGCGACCAGCCACGTCGGACGTCTTGGTCGCGACTGCCCGCTTGCCGTCGACGGGCGCTTCCGGCACGCCGCGCAGGTCGATCGCGCCGTTGCCCGATTTGCCCGCGCTGGTCGCGATCGCCGAGTCGCCCTCGCCCTTGACCTTCAGGCCGCCGGCGTCGTCGGGCTTGACCTTGTAGTCGCCCTCCTGCGCCGCGATCATCTGGCCATCGCCCGTGGGTGCGCGCTGTTGCAGCTTGTAGATGCCGAAGATGATCGCCGCGAGCACCGCCAGGCCAAGCACGACCAGCGCGATAACGCGACCGATTCCGACCGTGTCCTGTTCGTCCGGCTCGACGGTTTCGAGCCAGGGGAGCCGGTCTTCCTCGCGCAGATCCATGTCTTCGGCCATCACTTCATCTCCGAAACCGCTTCGACACCCATGATGGCGAGGCCGTTATGAATAATCTGCCCTATAGCGGACGCCAAGAAAAGCCGTGCCGCAGTCGCCTGTGGATCCTCGATCACGAGGAAACGGCGATCCGGGCGGTCGTTGCCGACGTTCCACAGCGCATGAAACGCGGCAGCCAAGTCATAGAGATAGAACGCAATTCTATGCGGTTCGCGTGCCGTCGAGGCGATCTCGACGAGCCGCGGGAACTGCGCCGCGAGCTGCACGAGTGCCAGTTCGTCCGTATCAAGCCGGGACAAATCCGCAGAAATAGGCGTAATTCCCGCCTCTTCCGCGCGCCGATGCAGCGATGCGATGCGCGCATGCGCGTACTGGACGTAGAAAACCGGGTTGTCCTTCGAAGCCTCGACGACCTTGGCGAAGTCGAAATCCATCTGAGCATCCGACCGCCGCGTCAGCATCGTGAAGCGCACGACGTCCTTGCCGACCTCGCGCACGACGTCCGCCAGCGTGACGAAATTGCCCGACCGCTTCGACATCTTGACCGGCTCGCCGTTGCGCAGGAGCCGGACCATCTGGACGAGCTTGACGTCGAACCGCGTCTTGCCGCCGGTCAGCGCCGCTACGCCTGCGACGATCCGCTTGACCGTGCCGCCATGATCCGCGCCCCAGATGTCGATTAGCTGATCGGCGCTCTGGCTCTTCTGGAAATGATAGGCGAGATCGGCACCGAAATAGGTCCACGACCCGTTCGACTTCTTGATCGGGCGATCCTGATCGTCGCCGAACTGCGACGAGCGGAACAGCGGGAGCTCGACCGGCTCCCAATCGTCCGGCGTCTCGCCCTTCGGCGCTTCGAGCACGCCGTCATAGACGAGATCGCGCGACCGCAGTTCCGCCTCGGCCGCTTCCGGCTTCTTCGCGGCCTGGAGTTCGGCTTCCGAGGCGAACACCTCGTGCTCGATCCCGAGCAGCGCGAGATCGGCGCGGATCATCACCATCATCGCGGCGACCGCCTGCGTGCGGAAGGTCACCAGCCATTCGCTCTCGGGTGCGCCGACATAGCGGTCGCCGAACTCCTTCGCGAGCGACTGGCCAACGGGGACGAGATAGTCGCCGGGGTACAGGCCCTCGGGAATTTCGACAGTCTCGCCGAGCGCCTCGCGGTAGCGGAGGTGTACGGAGCGCGCGAGCACGTCGACCTGGCCGCCGGCATCGTTGACGTAATATTCGCGGATCACCTTGTGCCCGGCAAATTCGAGCAGGCTGGCAAGCGCATCGCCCACGACCGCACCGCGGCAATGGCCCATGTGCATCGGGCCGGTCGGGTTTGCCGAGACGTACTCGATGTTGACGGTGATCCCGTCGCCCTGCTTAGACCGGCCATAGTCGGCACCAGCCTCGGGAATCGCCGCCAATTCGGCGCGCCAGGCGTCGTCGGTCAGCTTCATGTTGATGAAGCCGGGGCCTGCGACGCTTGCAGAAGCGACGTCCTCAAGCTTCGACAGTTCGGCGACGAGCGCATCGGCCAGCACGCGCGGATTGGTCTTGGCGGGCTTGGCGAGGACCATCGCGGCGTTGGTCGCGAGATCGCCGTGGCTGGTGTCGCGCGGCGGCTCGACCGTGACGTTCTTGCGATCGAGGCCGGCCGGCAGCGTGCCCGCCGCGGTCAGCGTGTCGAGCGCCGCATCGATATGCGCGGCAAAACGGGTGTAGAGCGTCATGGCAGTCCCGGTACGTCAAGGAAACGCGCGCTCTAGACCATCGCAGCGCGGCGCTCAATTTTAATCCCGTCGCTGGGTGGCCGTCCGCTCCGCCCAGCGCAATCTGCCACATGGGCAAGCGATAACGGTTCCCCCGCGGACGCGGGGGCCCAGCTAAACCACATCCTCCGCCCGAGATCCTGGCCCCCCGCGTTCGCGAGGGAACAGAAGGCCGGGATAGATCTCGCGCTCAGCCCGCCACGCCCCGTCATGCTGACAGCAGCCGGGACCCAAGGTTACAGAGGGCAGCGATTGGTACCCTGGGTCCTGGCTTTCGTCAGGATAACGGGTTTGGGTGCGGGTTGGTGTTGGACAGCGTCAACAAGGACGGGCGCGGTGACGAAGGACATGGGCGAGCGGTACTACTGCCGAGAATGATGCCTCGCTGTTCACCGTCATCCGTACTCACCGTTACCCCTCCTCCCGATCGCCCCCCCCTACCCATCGTCATCCTGACGAAAGTCAGGATCCAGGGTTACTAGGGGCAACGCTTGGTACTCTGGGTCCTGACTTTCGTCAGGATGACGGATGTGGTTGGGGTTACCGCGGTCAGCGGACAACAATGCCTTCAGGTGCACGACTCGCTGGCACATCTACAGACCGCCTTCCCTCAAACCCGAACCAGCCCCTCAATCGCCGCAGTCCTCGCGCTCGCAGGGAACAATGCCGCCATCGCCCGCGCTGGCTCAACGCCAAAATGTGACGATACCGCGCCACCAATGAACGCATCCAGCTGCATCGTCGGCTTCAGGTCGCGTGCCTCGTAGAGCGCGGCGGGGGCGAGGCCAGGCCAGTCGGATACTACGCGGCCCCCCTTCACGCCGCCGCCGAACAGCATCGCAGACGTGCCCGTGCCATGATCCGTCCCCCCGGTGCCATTGACCGCGACGGTCCGTCCGAACTCGGTCGCGACCAGCACCATCGTGTCCGCCCATAACGGCCCCAGCCCCGCCTGCAGCGACGCGACCATCGCATCGAGGCCCTTCAGCTGCGCGGTCAGTCGGCCGCGTTGGCCGGTGTGCGTGTCCCAGCCGCCGGTCTCGATCATGGCGATCCGGGCGCCGGTGTCGGGCTTGAGCAGCCGCGCGGCGAGCGCACCCGTCGCGGCGGCGTTGCGGCCGCCGTCCTGCGCCAGATCGCTGGTGAGTTGCCGCGTCGCCATCGCCTCGCTCCACAGGCCATGGAGCTGCTGGTCGCCGTCGTACAGCATCGCGACGCGTTGCAGCAGGTCGTCGGACGCATCAGGCAGGCTCGACGGTGCATAGGACGCCACCTCACGCCGCCCCCGCAACGCCATCGGCACGGTCGCCGTCACCGCGATCGCGCGCGCCTCCTCTGCGGGCAGCACCCCCAGTAGCCGGTTGAGCCAGCCGTCGCGGACCTGGTACGCGCTCGCGCCCCCCGTCTCGAGTACGTTCTGCCCATCGAAATGCGATCGGTCGCGGTAGGGCGACGCGATCGCGTGCGCGAACAGCGCTTGGCCTTGCTTGTAGAGGCCGGCACTCGCGGTCATCGCGGGGTGGAGCGTGAACATGCCGTCGAGCTTGGCGCCCGTCGCGAAGTCCGCCGCAAGATCGCCGCGTACGCCGGCAAAGGCCGGATCGCCGACCGCCCCGATCGTCCCGAGACCATCGGCCGCGCCGCGCTGGATGATGAACACGAAGCGCTTGTCGGTAGCGGCGCGCGCAAACGCGATGCGCGGCGCGAACGCGGACGCCAGCACGCCGAGCGTACCGGTCGAGAGGAAGGAACGACGGTCGAGCATGACTATCTCCGCAGCGATTCTGGAGCGACGAGCAACAGCGCGAGCGCCTGCGCAGGGCTTTCCGCACGCGACAGGCCCTGCGCGGTGGTAGGACTAAGCGAGGCGGGGAACAGAATCGGCGCCAACGCCCGCGCATCGACCGGCCCGGCGCGCGCCGCGAACCGCTCCGCCGCCTCGACACGCCGCATGATCGCATCGGGCCCGGCCCAGGCTGCGGCGACGTCGTCATACCCGATCGGCTGCCCCGGCTGCCAGATCGGCTGGCCAAGCTGGTTCATCATCCCCACCGTCACGCCGGGCTGGACCGTCGTCGTGCCGAGCGCGCGCTGGGTCGAGACATACCATTCCCAGGGCGACTTGAACTTCACCGGCCGGGTCACCCAAGCCTCGGGCGATGCAACCAGCGCGCGATAGACCGTCGGCAGGTCGCCGCCCGATTTCAGGAACGCCGTCGTCAGCCGTGCGACCATCGCCGGCGGTGGCGCATCGCCGGCGAAGTGCCGCGCGAGCTTGGTCGCGATGTGCGTCGCGGTGGCAGGGTGGACGGCCAGGTCGGAGAGCACCGCCTGTGCCTGCGCCTCCCCGGCCGCAGGATAGAGCTTGCCCATCACGGTGCGATCGCCGGGCTGGTGGACGTCGTCGAGGAACAGGAAGCTGCCCGCGCGCGGATCATCCTGGATCCGTGCACCGGGACCGCGCCCGATCCCCGCGACCGTCCAGCCGGTCATCGCCCGCGCGAACTCGGTGACGTCGGCCTGGCTGTAGCCGCTGCGGACGCCGAGCGTGTGCAACTCCATGATCTCGCGCGCGAGGTTCTCGTTCAGCCCGGTGCGGCGCCGGGTCTTCCGCACCGCGAACGGACTGTCCGGGCCGATCGACACCGCCTGGTCGAGATACAGCAGCATCGCCGGATGCCGTTCGACCGCGTTCAGCATGTCGGCGAACGTGCCGAGCACATGCGGGCGGATCGCCTCGAACTCCATCGGCCCGGCGAGCGCCATCACCTCGAACTTCTCGGTCGATACCGCGAAATGGTTCGCCCAGAAATGCACGAGGCGCTCGACGAACGGTGCCTCGCCGGTGAGCGCGGCCATCGTCCGCGCCGCGACCGCCGTGCCGTAATCGTTGCGGCTCTGCTTGCCGATGAGTTGGCGCGCCTCCTGCCGCGCGGCTGTGCCCGGATCGATCGCACTCGGCATAACGGTGGATTGCGCCATCGCCGGCGGCGCGACACCCGGCGACTGCGGTACGGACATCGCCAGCGCAGCCGCAGCGGACTGAGTGTTCATGCCGACGGCGGCCTTCGGCATGCGCGGCCCGAACTGCGCGCGGATCGCCTTCTCCTGCGCATAATAGGCGGCGAGCCCTACAGAAATTCCGGCGGTCGGGGGCGTGCTCGCCACCACCGCCGGCCGTGGTTCGAACCAGTCGCACTGTGCCATCACCCACGTCGCCGGATCGCCGGCAACGACATCCCCCGGCCTTGCGCCAAGGCCGAACCGATTGAGCGCGATACTGGAAGCAGACACGACACTCTCCTTCGACGTCGGATTTAGACGCCAAATGTCGTGGAAGTATGTCGCTTCCGCCGCTCGTAGCATCGGCGGCGCTGTCCGTCGTTGCGCGCCGTGCAATCGCGACGGATAGGTTTGCAATTGCAACCCATGCTGCACTGCAATATTTCGCTGACTCGAGAGTTGGGTGAAGACCTGATCCGGCTCGACGCACTTCGGGAGATACGATCATGCGCACGACCATCAAGATCATCGCAGCAGCAGCGGCCGCCCTCACCTCGACGATCGGCATGGCCGCCGAAGCAAAGCAGAGCTTCGTCCACGAGGGCAGCACGTACGTCTACACCTCGACGCAGGACGGTGGCCGCCAGGTCATCGACGGCCATCGCTATCCGTCGGGCCAGAAGTTCCACCTGATCGTCCGCGGCGACCGCGTATCGGGTGTGTCGGGCGGCGTCCCGGTCGCGTTCAAGACCGCCGAAGCCAATGGCGCTGCCGGCGGGATCGCCTCGGTCACGCGCTGAGCCAACTGGGCTTTAGTGATTGCAGCGGCGGTCGGACTTCGGTCCGGCCGCCGTTTTTGCGTTTGGCTTCGACCTACCACAACACGTCCGTCATCCTGACGAAAGTCAGGATCCAAAGCCACTGAGGACGTCGTTCGTTACCCTGGGTCCTGACTTTCGTCAGGATGACGGAGGGGGAGCCGGCTACGTCTCCCTCAAAACCCCTCGGGCACGTCGATCGGGCCGACCAGTTCGCGGTAGCGCGATACCGCGTACCGATCCGTCATCCCCGCGATGAAGTCGGCGATATGCCGGCTGCGGTCGGGATCGTCGGTCGGCAGCCGCTCGCGCCATTCCTCGGGGATCGTCGCCGGATCGTCGCGGTACACCGCGAACAGCCCCGACACGATCCCATGCGCCGCATCCGCCGCCGCCAGCTGGCGTGGATGATGATAGAGATTGGCGTACATGAAGCGCTTCAGGTCGCGCTCCGCCTCCCGCATTTCGAGCGAGAAGCCGACCAGGCACTGCCCCGCATCGCGGACGTCGTCGACGCTGGTGACGCCGCTCGCCGCGATCCGCTGGCGCGTCTCGGCGATCAAGTCGTTGACCATCGTCCCGATCTGCGTGCGGACGAGTTCGCCGACCAGCCGCTTCGGCTCGATGTCGGGAAAGCGCCGCCGCACATCGTCCCAGCCGCGCGCCACCAGCGGCACCGCGAGCATCTGGTCGAGCGTCAGTAGCCCTGCGCGCAGGCCGTCGTCGATATCGTGATTGTCGTAGGCGATATCGTCCGCGATCGCCGCGACCTGAGCCTCCAGCGACGAAAAGCTCGTCAGCGCGAGCGGATACTCGGCGTCCGCCACCGCCAGCGCCCAGCCAGGATGCCGCACCGGCCCGTTATGCTTGGCAAGCCCTTCGAGCGTTTCCCATGTCAGGTTCAGTCCGTTCCACAACGGATACGGCCGCTCGATCGTGACGAGCGTGCGCAGCGTATGGCCGTTGTGATCGAACCCGCCCTGCCCGGTTAGCGCCGCCTTCAACGCATCCTCGCCGGCATGGCCGAACGGCGGATGACCGATGTCGTGTGCGAGACACAGCGCCTCGGTCAGATCCTCGTTCAGTGCGAGCGTCCGTGCGATCGTCCGGCCGATCTGCGCGACCTCGAGGCTGTGCGTCAGGCGAACGCGGAAATGATCGCCATCGGGCGCCATGAACACCTGCGTCTTGTGACGAAGGCGACGGAAGCTGATCGAGTGGATGATCCGGTCGCGGTCGCGCTGGAAGGCATCGCGGGGCCCACGAACGGACCCGTTCTGTTCCTCGTGAAGTCGTCCTTTGCTGCGCGCCGGGTCCGATGCCCAGGGCGCGCGGTAACTCACTTCGCGGGGAGCTTCGTAATGATCTCGCCGGGATCGCTGGTGAAGGTGAACGTCGAGACGCCTTCCTTGGCGAGCTGATTGACGAAGGTCCGCGCCTCGGCATCGGTCTTGAACGGGCCGGCGAGCACGCGGTTGGTTGCCTTCCACGGCGCGGTCCAGCCGCCGCGAGCGCCGAACACGGTCGGGGCCTTGGCCTTCGCCTTCTTCCACGCCTTGGGCAGATCGCCCTCGGTCGCGCCGGTCGACACCTGCACCCAGGTCCGCGCAGGATTGGCGCGCGCAATCCGCTTTTCCTCGGCCGCAGCCTTGTCGGCGGCGAGCTTCTCCGCAGCGGCAGCCTTCTTCTCCGCGAGCGCCTTTTTGTCGGCGATCGCCTTTTTCGCGGCGGCTTTCTTGTCGAGCGCCGCCTTCTTGTCGGCAGCGAGCTTGTCGGCGGCGAGGGTCTTCGCGGCTATGGCTTTGGCGGCTGCGTCGCGCTCGGTCTTGGCTTTCGCCTCGGCGAGCACGCGCTCCGCGTCGTCGGTGACCGGAATGGCGGCGGGCGTCACGACGGGTGCGGGATGCATCGGCGCGACGTCGAGCTCGGACGCGGGGATCGACAGGCCCGCGACGATCCGCGCAAGGATCGAGTCCTCGCTCGCCGCGACCGCATGCGTTCGCGTCGATGCCGTGGCGGCCACTGCGGTCGAGGCTGGCGCGGGCGTGGACGAACTGGAGAACCCAGGCGTTGGCGTTGCGGCGCTCGCACTCTGAATGGGCGCGTACTGCTGCGGCGGGACCTGCAGCGGCGGAGGCTGTACCGATGTCGGCTGCGTCGAAACCGAGGGCGACGCCGACGCCGCGAGAGCATTAGCCGCGCGGGTGGGATCGACCCGTGCCTGGGTCACCGGGATCGCCGCCATCTGCGTAGCTACGCTCTGGGGAAGCGTTCCCGCCGTCGAGGGCGCGGGTAGAACGCGCGCGACCGAGGTTGCCGGAACCGACACGGTGCTCGGCGGGATAGTCGCCGCAACCACGGAATTCGTCTCCGCAGCCGGGGTAATGCGGGCACTCTGGACCGGCACGGTCGGGGCAGAATAGCTCGGCTGCGGTGTAGGCTGGACCGTGCGAGCCGGAAGCGGCTGGACCATCTGCATCGGCGCGGCGGCGAGCTGGACCGGCGCAGCATAGGGGGCGGGAACGGCAGTGACCGTACGTGGCGCGGTGGTAGGCACGGGCGTCGCGGGCGTGCGCGTGGCCGCAGCCATCTGGACTCGGTCAGGCTTGGAGCGTCGGTCGCGCTTGTCCTTCTTGCCGGTGGTCGCGACGACGGTCGGCTGCGGCGTCACCGCGGCCATCATCACCGGTGCGGTCGGGTCGGCGACGAGCATGCCGAGCGGCGGCGCCATCCGTGCGTCCGCGAGACGCGCCGGCGTCGCGTGCACCTCGCCGAAGTGGACCGCAAACGCGCGGTCGCTGGCCGGCAGGGTCGGCAGGCGCTGAAAGAAGGGTTGCAGACCTTGCGCGGTGCCGCGCGGCATCATCGTCGTCGCGATCTTCTCCGCGCCGGCGACGTCGCCGTTCATCGCGATGATGAACGCGCGCGAGCGCCATGCGCCACGATCGCTCTTGAGCAACAGCGGGTTGAGCTGCTGGATCGCGAGGTCGGGCTTGCCCGAGATGCCGAGCGACAGCGCGTAACGCCGGATGGTCTCGTCATCGGGCGCATCGCGGAGTGCTACGCGGTAGTCGCGCTGCGCCCGGTCCTGCTGGCCGATCAGGTCGTAGGCGAGGCCGCGGTCGGCGGCGAAATTGCGCGGGTCGAGGCCGAGGGCCTCGGCCTGCGCATAATAGCGTAGCGCTTCGCCCGGACGCTCCGACCTTACGAGGATCGAGGCCATTCCCGCTTTTGCCCGACCATCGCGCGGGTTCACCTTTTCCGCGCGAGCGAACAGGGCTGCGGCACCGCTGAGGTCGCCGAGGCCCATCGACAGGTCGCCGGCCTTGATCAGTGCGTCGATGTTGCGGGGGTTGCTCGCAAGCTGGCGCATCACGTCGCCGAGCTTGTCCGCGTCGGTCGTGCCGGGGATCGCCTGGACGACGGCTTGCGCGGACGCGGCGCAGGGCACGGCCGCGAGCACAAGTGCCAGCGCGGCGGTCAGGAGATGATGGGACGAGCGGGTCATGAGGATCATCTGTCTAGACGCCAGCCCGACCGAACCGGCAATGTCTGCGGCGCATGCGCGCGGCGAACTGGGCTGGGGCGGCGACGAGTGAAGCGCCGAGGAGTGAGCAACGGGTGAGGGCTACGATCTGCGGAGACGACATCTGTGATCTTGGAAAAGCGTTCGTTCCGAAACGCCGCCTCCCCGGCGGAGGCCGGGGTCCAGTTGGGAGACGGAGTTAACGATGGAAAGCGCTCCGTTACATCAACCTTGCCAACTGGGCCCCGGCCTCCGCCGGGGAGGTGACGATGTTGGAAACCAATATCCCCGATCAACCCATCTCGTACCGCCGTTCTCCCGCCAAACCGAGAGAACGGCGCCCAGACTTACTGGTTGTTCTGCCGATGCAGAAAACGCGGGATGTCGAGCGGATCCTGGGGAGCCGCTTCGCCGTCTTCCTTCGCCGCGCCGCGTGCCGCATTCGACATGCGCTCGAACAGCGTGCCGCCAAGCTTCACGCGCGGTGCGGCCGGAACCGCCTCGGGCGCAGCCTCGGCACCGGGAGCGAGCCAGCGGCGACGTGCGCCACCCTCGTCCGCAGCCGGGGTCGGTACCGGAATAGCCGGCGCGATCGGCGCACGCGCCGGCGGCACGGACGATGCCGAGGCCGGACGCGCGATCGGACCACGACCATAGGACTCGTCGCCATAGGTGCGCGGCGCCTGTGCCGCATAGGTCGGCGACGTGTGCGTCTGCGGCGCAGGCGCGGGCGCCGGTGCCGGAGCAGCCTGTGGAACGATCGTCTCGGCGCCGAGCACGAGTTCGTCATCGGACTTCGACGGCTCGACTTCCGACGACGCGTTCAGGTCGAGCGGCTCCTCGTCGGCGGACGAAGCAACAGGCGCGGCCGACGAAGCGGCAGGCTCGCTCGGACGGAACGAGGTGTTCTCATCCGTCTTGCGCGCACCGAAGCTGAACGAGCGGGTCGGCTCGGGTGCAACTTCCGGAGGGCGCGCATCGGCGTCGATCCCGGTCGCGACGACCGAGACGCGGATCTTGCCTTCGAGCTCCTGGTTGAACGCCGAGCCCCAGATGATGTTCGCATCGGGATCGACCAGGTCGCGGATGTGATTCGCGGCTTCGTCGACTTCGAGCAGGCGCATGTCGTCGCCGCCGGTGATCGAGATGATGACACCCTTCGCGCCGCGCATGCTGACGCCTTCGAGCAACGGGTTCGAGATCGCCTTCTGTGCAGCCTCGAGCGCGCGGTTGTCGCCGCTGGCTTCGCCAGTGCCCATCATCGCCTTGCCCATCTCCTGCATCACCGAGCGGACGTCGGCGAAATCGAGGTTGATGAGGCCCGGCATCACCATCAGGTCGGTGATGCTGCGGACGCCCTGCTGGAGCACCTCGTCCGCCATCGTGAACGCTTCCTTGAAGGTCGTGTTCGCGTTGGCGATGAGGAACAGATTCTGGTTCGGGATGACGATCAGCGTGTCGACATACTTCTGCAGCTCGTCGATGCCGCCCTCGGCCGACTTGGCGCGACGGTTGCCCTCGAACGCGAACGGCTTGGTCACGACACCGACGGTCAGGATGCCCATGTCGCGCGCCGCCTTGGCGATGACCGGCGCTGCGCCCGTACCCGTACCGCCGCCCATGCCGGCGGTGATGAAGCACATGTGCGCGCCTTCGAGCATCTTGGCGAGCTGGTCGATCGTCTCTTCGGCGGCCGCGCGACCGATCTCGGGACGGCTACCGGCGCCGAGACCCTGCGTGATCTTGGTGCCGAGCTGGATCCGCTGCGGTGCGGTCGACTGCTTCAACGCCTGCGCGTCGGTGTTCGCCACGAGGAAGTCGACGCCCTGGACGTCGGCCCGCATCATGTTGGCGATCGCGTTGCCGCCTGCGCCGCCGACGCCGATCACCGCGATGCGGGGGGCCAGATCGTCCACTTCGGGACTAAGGAATTCGATGCTCATCGCCGTTCTCCGCACAACCCGGTAGATACGCTACGGCCGGGCCCCTGATTAATCTGTGTGCACCAACGTCACGGCCTGTTCCAGCCGAAATAACGCCAGCGCCCTCGAAACTCTTAATAATTCGCGCGTGCCGCCTGAATCAATTTCCGCACCATGCCCATTCCCTTGGGACGATGCACCGTCGTCCGCTGCGGCGCGAGCCCGCGAAGATCGATCGGATTGGTCGCCGCGTAGAAGGCCAACCCCGCTAGCGTCGCGAACGCCGGTCCGCCATGCGCTTCCGGCAGCGCGGTCAGGCCACGCGGTCGACCGATCCGCACCGACCGCCCGAGCGCCTGTTGCGCATAGTCGGCGATGCCCTTCAGCTCCGCACCGCCGCCGGTCAGCACGACCTGACGCCCGACCGGCCCCTCGAACTTCAGCTTGGTGAGCGCGTTGCGCACTTCGCCCATCTGATGCTCCAAACGCTGGCGGATCACGCCGATCAGTTGCGCCTTGGTGATCTGCGCGCCCTCGCCCGCGCCGTCCTCGGCGGAGATCGGCATGACCGGGATCATGTCGTGATTGTCGCGGGGGCTGGCGTTGGCCGATCCGTGGAAGCACTTCATCCGCTCGGCATTCTGCCGCCGCGTGCCGAACGCGCTCGCGATATCATCCGTAATGTCTGCAGCGCCCATCGGGATCGAGGTCAGACCCACCAGCATGCCGCCCGCGAACAGCGACACGTTGGTGATCCCGGCACCCATCTCAACCAGCGCGACGCCAAGCTCGCGCTCCTCCTCGCTGAGGCAGGCGAGCCCGGTCGCGACCGGCGAGGCGATGATCGACTTCACTTCGAGATGTGCCGACCGCACGCAGAGATCGAGGTTGCGCACCGGCGAACCATCCGCCGCAACGACATGGATGTGCACGCCGAGCCGATCGGCATGCAGACCGAGCGGCGTCTTCACCCCGGTCAGCCCGTCGAGCGTATAAAGCGCCGGCTGCGCGTGGAGCACCATCCGGCCCTGCGGATCGATCGAGTTGCGCCCGGCGGCGAGCAACGCGTCGATATCCTGCTGCTCGACGCGGTGGCCACCAAGCTCGAACTCGACCTCGGCGACATCGGACACGAGCCCGCCGGCCGAGAAACCGACCCAGACATTCTCGATGTTGATCCCGGCGATCCGCTCGGCCTGTTCGACCGCCTCGCGCACCGCCGCCTCGGTCGTCGCCATGTCGGCGATATAGCCGCGCTTGACGCCCCGGCTCTCGCGCTGGCCGGTGCCGAGCACGATCAGCTCGCCGCCGTCCCCCTTCTGCGCGATCATCGCCGAAACCTTCGACGACCCGATATCGAGCGCCGTGATCAGCCCTTCCGGTGCCACCTTTGCCATGTCATCCCTCCCCGCCCGTTACGTTCGCGCCCGCCGTTTGCGACGGAGTATTCGTAGTCTCGCCCGTTGCCGGTGCGCTTGCTGGTGCCGGCACGTCGACGCTGTGCGCCAGGCTCGCGCCCGGCTTGCGCGCGACCAGCTTGGTCGGATCGCGCATGTCGAACCGGATCCAGCCGCGCCCTAGCAGCGGACGCGCGCCGTCCAGTTCGGCAAACTTCACGAGCGCTCGCGGCGCGCCGTCTTCGGGCAGCGCCAACGTCTCGCCGCTCTCGAACGTAAGATCCCATCGCCGATTGCCGACCCAGGTCGCCGCCTTCACGCGCGGCTTCAGTGCAGGCGCGGCGGCGAGCAGCGTCTGGTACGAAGCCTCCTGCCGATCCGCACCCGGCCCGATCACCAGCGGCAGGTTCGGGATCGCATCCGGCTGGACCGGCTCGAGCAGCACGCCCGACGAATCGATCAGCGTCAACTGCCCATTGTCCTGCCACACCGCGGCGGGAGTCCGCTCGACGATATCGACCAGCATCGTGTTGGGCAGCCGCCGCGACACATGCGCGTCCGCGATCCAGCCATAACGCAGCAGCTTCTGCCGCACCGCCTCCAGGTCGACCGACAGCATCGACGTCTGGTTCTGCTTGTCCTCCAGCGCGACCGCATAGACCGACATCCGGTCCATCCGCTTGAGGCCCGTCACCTCGATCTGCTCAACCTTGAAGCCAGCGCGCCCGGCGCCCTCGGCCACCGCCGCGCCGATCATGCCGGGAATGCCGACCCACGTCGCCGCAGCGATCGCCACCGCACCGCCTGCGCCGAGGATCGACCAGGTCGCGATTTTCCGGAGCGTATCCTCGCTGACCGGGAGCATCCCGACCAGCCGGTCCATCACCGACACCTTCTTGACCGCGACCTTCCGCCGCGGGGCGGGCCGCTTGGGCGGCGGACCGCGCTTGATCGTGCGGCTCATGGAGAAGGATGGTCCTGAAGCGCCTCGTCGACGATCGCCTGGACCAGCTCGGCATAGCTCATGCCGATGTGCCGCGCCTGTTCGGGGACGAGGCTCAGCGGCGTCATCCCCGGCTGCGTGTTGACCTCGAGCAGGAACAGCCCATCGACGCCGCGCTCGTCATCCCAGCGAAAATCCGACCGCGACGCGCCCTTGCAGCCGAGCAACCGATGCGCTTCGAGCGCGAGGCTCTTGCAAGCATCGGTAATCTCGTCGGGAATCTCCGCCGGGCAGACGTGCACCGTCATCCCGTCGGTGTATTTCGCGTCGTAATCGTACCAGCCGCTCTTGGGCTTCAACTCGGTCACGCCGAGCGCCTTGCCGCCGAGCACCGCCGTCGTCAGCTCGCGCCCGCGGATATACGGCTCGGCGAGCAGTTCCTCGAACTCGCCCCAAGGCCCGACGCTGTCGCGCGCGATCGGATTGCCGTAATTGCCGCTGTCCGTGACGATCGCCACGCCGACCGAGGAGCCCTCGTTGACCGGCTTCAGCACGTAGGGCCGCGCCATCGGATCGCTCTCGAACAGGTCCGCCGACTTGACGATCCGCCCACCTGGCATCGGCACGCCCGCGGGAACGAGCAACAGCTTGGTCAGCACCTTGTCGATCGCGATCACCGACGTGGCAAGGCCGGAATGCGTATAACGCAAGCCCATCAGGTCAAGCAGCCCCTGCACCGAACCGTCCTCGCCAGGGGTGCCGTGAAGCGCGTTGAACACGAGGTCGGGCTGAGCCTCGGCCAGCTTGGCAGCAACATCCCGCCCCATATCAATCCGCGTAACCCGGTGGCCGAGCGACTCCAGCGCATCGGCACAGCCATTGCCCGACATCAGCGAAACTTCACGCTCCGCCGACCAGCCGCCCATGAGAACCGCGATGTGAAGGGGCGCGCTCACTGCTCCCCTCCCGCCTGCGGGAGGGGTCGGGGGAGGGGTTGATGGGCGATGCCGGTATCCAGACCGCCCTCCCCCGACCCCTCCCGCAAGCGGGAGGGGAGGTACTCACCGACCCGCTGGATTTCCCATTCCAACGTCACCCCCGAATGCGCCTTCACTCTGTCCCGTACCTCTTCACCCAGCGCCTCGATCTCCGCGCTCGACGCGGACCCGAGGTTTAGCAGGAAATTGCAATGCTTCTCGCTGACCTGCGCATCGCCGCGAGTCAGCCCCCGGCACCCGGCCGCGTCGATCAACGCCCAAGCCTTGTGCCCCTCGGGATTCTTGAACGTCGAGCCGCCGGTGCGCGACCGGAGAGGCTGCGAAGCCTCGCGCTCCGCCGCGATCCGGTCCATCTCCGCCCCGATCACGGCAGGCTCGCCGGGCGTGCCGGAGAACACGGCTTCGACCACAACGGCTCCCGCGGGCAGGTCCGAATGACGATAGGTGAAACCGAGTTTATCAGCAGGCCAGACTTCGACCGAACCCTCCCGCGTCACCACGGTAGCCTCGACCAGGATATCGCTGACATCGCGACCGTAAGCGCCGGCGTTCATCCGAACCGCACCGCCGACCGTCCCCGGAATCCCGCGCAAGAACTCAAGCCCCGCAATCCCAGCGTCCCGCGCGGCACTGGCAACGGTAATCCCCATCGCCCCCCCGCCTGCGCGAACGCGGCCGTCCTGAACCGAAACTTTCGCCATAGCCTTGGGAAGCCGCACCACGACCCCCGGTACACCGCCGTCGCGCACGATCAGGTTCGAGCCTACGCCAACGGGAAGCACTGGAGTCGAAGGATCGAGAGTCTTTAGCAACCCCGCAAGATCATCGACATCCGAAGGCCGCACCAGCCACTCCGCCGGGCCACCGGTACGAAACCAGATAAAGTCGGCCAGACTGCCATTAGCCGTCAGAGACCCGCGCAAATCCTCCCCGGCACGGGGAGGGGGACCGCCGAAGGTGGTGGAGGGGGGCCCGCCCAAAGCGTTAGGCTCGCGGACAACCCCCTCCACCATGCTTTGCATGGTCCCCCTCCCCGTCCCGGGGAGGATCTGCGACGCACCACTCACGCCAGCACCTTTGCGCGCTCAGCGGCGATCGCGTCGGCCAGACCGGCAGCCCACTTCGTGATGTCGCCAGCGCCGAGACACACGACCATGTCGTCCGCCTCGATCGTCGCCGCCAGTTCCACCGCCAAAGCATCCGCGTCCGCGACCACACCCGCGAACCGGTGCCCGCGCCGCTTCAACCCCTCGACCAAAGCCGCCGCATCGACGCCCTCCACAGGCGCCTCGCCCGCCGCGTAAACCGGCGTCACCAACACCCGGTCGGCATCGTTGAACGCGGTCTGGAAATCCTCCATCAAATTGCCCAACCGCGAATAGCGATGCGGTTGCACCACCGCGATCACGCGGCCCTTCACGCCCTCGCGCGCTGCCGCCAGCACCGCCCGAATCTCGACCGGATGATGCCCGTAATCGTCGATGATCGTCACGCCAGCCACTTCACCGACCTTGGTGAACCGGCGCTTCACGCCACCGAATTTGGCAAACCCCTGCTGGATTGTCGCATCCGCGATCCCCAGCTCCAGCGCCACGCCGATCGCTGCCAGCGCATTCTGGACGTTGTGCCGCCCCGGCATCGGCATCTCGATCCCCGAAATCGTCCGCGTCGCGCCGTCACGCTCGCGCACCACGCAATCGAACCGGTTGCCGCCCGGGATCGGCGTGACCTCGACGCCGCGGACATCCGCCTGAGCCGAAAAACCATAGGTCACCACGCGACGATCGCGCACCCTTGGCAGGATCCCCTGCACCTCCGGGTGATCGAGGCACAACAACGCCGCGCCGTAAAACGGCACGTTCTCGACGAACTCGACGAACGCATCCTTCACGGCGTCGAACGAGCCGTAATGATCGAGATGCTCGGGATCGATGTTGGTGACGACCGCGATCGTCCCGTCGAGCCGCAGGAAGCTGCCGTCGCTCTCGTCCGCCTCAACCACCATCCAGTCGCTCGCGCCCAGCCGCGCATTCGACCCATACGAGTTGATGATCCCGCCGTTGATCACCGTCGGATCGACCCCGCCCGCATCGAGCAGCGCCGCGACCATTGAGGTCGTCGTGGTCTTCCCATGCGTGCCAGCCACCGCGACGGTCGACTTCAACCGCATCAGTTCGGCGAGCATTTCCGCGCGGCGCACGACCGGCACGCGCGCATTCAATGCGGCCTCGACCTCCGGGTTCGAGCGCACGATCGCGGTCGAGACGACCACCACCGCGGCGTCGCCGATGTTCGACGCAGCGTGACCGATCGCCACCGGAATGCCCTTGTCGCGCAACCCCTGCACGACATAGCCCTCGGCCACGTCCGAGCCCTGCACGCGGTAGCCGAGATTCTTCATCACCTCGGCGATGCCCGACATGCCGATCCCGCCGATGCCGACGAAATGGATCGTGCCGATATCCGTTGCGACGCCCTTCATGCGAACTGCGCCTTGGGCTTGGAGGGCGCGCCGACCGGAATGCGCGACAGTGGCGCATCCAGGCTCTCGACCAGATCGGCGAGATCGCTCGCAGCGTTCGGCCGCCCGCAACTCCGCGCACGCCCTGCCGCATTCTGCAACGCCGCCGGATCGAGCCCGAGTTTCTGCATCTGCTTGGCCAGTTCCACTGCGGTAAAGTCTCCCTGCGCGATCGTCCGCGCGCCGCCCGCCCGCGTGATCTCGCGCGCGTTCACGGTCTGGTGATCGTCGGTCGCACCCGGCAACGGGACCAAAATTGCCGGCCGCCCGGCCGCGGTGAGCTCCGAAATCGTCGACGCCCCCGCGCGCGCGATAACGAGATGCGCCCAGGCCAGTTGCTCGGGCATATCGGGCAGATACGTTGCCAGCTCGGCCGGAATATGATGCTCGGCGTACTTCGCGCGGACCGCATCGATATCCTCGATCCGCGCCTGATGCGTTACCTGCAACCGCCGACGGAAGGTCACCGGCAGCATCGCCAGGCCGTCGGGCACGACCTGCGACAGGATGCTCGCCCCCTGACTCCCGCCGGTCACGAGCACACGGAAGATGCCGTCTTCTTCCAGCAGCGGATAAGGCCGCGAGCGCAGCACCAGCACCGCCTCGCGCACCGGGTTGCCGACCAGATGCGCCTTGCCCAGCAGCTTCGGCGCGAGGCGCTCGGTCGGCTCGGACGAGGTCGCGATCGCGTCCACCCGCCCCGCGACGAACCGGTTCACGCGCCCCAGCACCGCGTTCTGCTCATGCACCGCAGTCGGGATCTTGTCCGCGAATGCCGCCAGCAACGCCGGCAGTGCAGGATAGCCGCCAAAGCCGATCACGGCGGCCGGCTTGAACGTCCGGTACAGCTCGCGCGCCATCGCCCGTCCGCGCCACATCTCCCGCGTGGCCCGAGCCCAGCCGAGCGGCCCGCCGGTAAAGCGTCCCGCTGGCAGGACATGCGTCTGGATATCCTCGAACAGCCCCGGAAACCGCACGCCGCGCGCATCGCTGACGAGCGCGACACGGTGGCCGCGCTTGGTCAGTTCAGCCGCGAGCGCCGCTGCCGGGACCATGTGTCCACCCGTGCCACCGGCTGCGAGGACGTAATGCTTACTCATTCACCACTCCAGCGGACGACATAGGGGCTCCGCGTGAGAAACGGATTGCGCCGGGTAAACGCCAGCAGCAACCCCATGCCGACCGACAACGCAATCATCGACGACCCGCCATAGCTGATGAACGGCAGCGTCATACCCTTAGAGGGCGCGAGGCCGGTGTTCACCGCCATGCTGACCAGCGCCTGCGCGCCGAACTGCGTGGCGAGGCCCGCGGACGCCAGAAGCTTAAATTCATCTTGCTCGTCCAGCAGCTTAACGAACACGCGCACCACGATCGCGAGGAAGATCACGGCGATTACCGAACACGCGATCAGCCCGAATTCCTCGCCGATCACCGAGAAGATATAGTCGGTATGCGCCTCGGGCAGTCCAAACTTCGCCGCACCCGCGCCCGGCCCCGTCCCGGTCCAGCCGCCCGCGGTCAGCGTATTATGCGCGGCATTCGTCTGGAAATGGTCGCCCGCGCCCTCGCCCTCGACCCCGGGAAACAGGAACGCATCGATCCGCGATCGCGCCACGCCGTAGAAGATATAAGCCGCGACCAGCCCGGCCGGCGCCATCGCCATCAGCCCGAACAGCACCTTTGCCGGCGTCCCCGCGATCATCAGCAGCGTCATCCATACCGTACAGAAGATGATCGTCTGGCCGAAATCGGGTTGCAGCATCAGCAGCACCGCGACGCCCGCGGTCATCGCGCCGGTGATCAGCACGGTCGGCAGCTCGGCATCCTTCGCCCGCAACGACAACAGCCACGCGACGGTGACGATGAACAGCGGCTTCAAGAACTCCGACGGCTGGAACTGCGCGAACCCGACGCCGAGCCAGCGGCGTGCGCCGTTCGCCTCGACCCCGATGAACGGCGTCACCATCAGCATCAGCACGAACAGCGCGCACCCGCCGATCGCCATCCGCCGCGCCATCGACACCGGCATCATCGACACGCCGAACAGCACGGGGAGCGACACGCCGACCCACATCAACTGCCGCCAGAAATAATAAAGTGGCGCAATCTTGTGATGCTCGCCCGAATAGCGGACCGCACTCGCCGGCGACGCCGCCGCGACCGCGATCAGCCCGATCGCGATCAGGAACAGCGTCAGCAGCAGCAGCATCCGGTCGATGTCCCAGAACCACGTGCCGAGCGGCGACTGGTCGCCCCGCCCGCCGCGCCGCTTCATCTTCGCGACGATCCCGTTCTTCTGTCCGGACACACCCATATCCATGGTCCCAGCGCGCATATCGGTCATGCCAGCGACTCCACCGCAGCGCGGAATGCCGCCCCGCGCGCTTCGTAATCGCCAAACTGGTCGAAGCTAGCACAAGCGGGGGATAACAACACCGTGTCGCCGGGCTTGGCGTTGGCGGCGGCGCTGCGGACGGCGGCGTCGAGCGTGCCGACATTCTCGACGGACATGAAATCTTTCAAAATCTCGGCGAACCTCGGCCCTGCCTCGCCGATCGCGTAGGCGCGGACGACGTGACCGAACGCTGGCTTGCACGCGTCGAGGTCGTCGCCCTTAGCGCGACCGCCGACGATCCAGTGGACCCGGTCGAACGCGGCGAGCGCCGGCGCGGTGCTCTCGGGGTTGGTCGCCTTGCTGTCGTCGACATAGGCGACGCCGCCATACGAGGCGATCTGCTGCATGCGGTGCGGCAGGCCGGTGAAACTGGTGAGGCCACGATCGATATCGACCTCGCTCACGCTCAGCGCCTTCACGACGGCAATCGCGGCGAGCGCGTTCTGCGCGTTGTGCGGCCCCTGGAGCGCGGGCCAATTGCCTTGGAACAGGCATACGCCCGGCGCGATCTTGGTGAGATGCTCGCTCTTCGCCGACAGCCCGCGCGCGATCTGCGCAGACGGCGCATCGCCGATGCCGATGACCGCGTCATGCTCGGCCGACTGCATCGCGAACAGCCGCGCCTTGGAGGCCGCATAGCCTTCGAACCCGTCATAGCGGTCGAGATGATCCGGCGTGATGTTGAGCAGCACCGCGACGTCGCAATCGAGCGTCTGCGTCAAATCGATCTGGTAGCTCGACAGTTCGAGCACATAGACGCCGCCCTCGGGCAGCGCCTCCTGTTCGAGGATCGGCAGGCCGATATTGCCGCCCATCAGCGTCGGGACACCGGCGGTCTTGAGGATGTGATGCACAAGTGCAGTGGTGGTCGACTTGCCATTGGTGCCGGTGATGCCGACGACCTTGTGCGGGGGGAGGTCGCCGCGGGCCTGCGCGAAGAGTTCGATGTCGCCGATCACGGGGACGTTGGCGGCGCGGGCCGCAGCGGCGAGCGGGTGCGTGTTGAGAGGCACTCCTGGCGATACGACTAAAGCGTCAAAGCCGGAGAGATCGTCAAGCGGTGCGACTTCTAAAAGCCCTCTCCCCTCCGGGGAGAGGGAGCAAATACGTCGCGCTTTGCTTCGTCGGAGTCCCAAGCAACCACGCTCGCCCCACCAGCCACCAACGCCCGCACAGTCGCAGCCCCAGACCGCGCCAGTCCCAGCACCGCATAGCGTTTCCCGCGCCAGGCCTTCGCGACAATCACCGCAGCTTCAACGTCGAAAGGCCGACCAGCGCCAGCACCAGCGCGATGATCCAGAAGCGAATCACGACGGTCGCCTCGGCCCAGCCGAGCTGTTCGAAATGATGATGGATCGGCGCCATCCGGAAGACACGCTTGCCGGTGCGCTTGTAGAAGAACACCTGGATGATCACCGACAGCGCCTCGATCACGAACAGCCCGCCGATGATTCCCAGGACGATCTCGTGATGCGCGACGACCGCGATGGTCCCCAGCGCACCGCCCAAAGCCAACGACCCGGTATCGCCCATGAACACGGCAGCTGGCGGCGCATTGAACCACAGGAATGCGAGCCCCGCGCCGACGATCGCTCCGCAGAAGATCGCCAACTCACCCGCGCCGTTGACGTGAGGAATGCCGAGGTAACCGGCAAATTTAGCGTTCCCGACCAGATACACGATCACCATGAACGCGACGCTGGCGATGATCACCGGCATCGTCGCCAGCCCGTCGAGCCCATCGGTCAGGTTCACCGCATTGCCGAACGACACGATCGTGAAAGCGGCAAAGACCGGGAAGAACCAGCCCAGATCGAGGTACATGCGCGACGTGAACGGCAGATACAGATGCGGCCCGTTCTGCGACATGATGATCGTCGCGGCGATCCCGGCGATCGCGAACTCGAGCAGCAGCCGCGTCCGCCCGCTGATCCCCGCGGTGCTCGCCTTACGCACCTTGTCATAGTCGTCTAGGAACCCGATCGTTCCGAAGCCCAGCGTCACGAACACGCACGCCCAAACATACGGATTGCTCAGGTCCATCCACAAGAAGATCGCGAGGCACATCGAGGTCAGGATCATCAGCCCGCCCATCGTCGGCGTGCCGCGCTTCGACAGATGCGACTGCGGGCCGTCGGCGCGGATCGGCTGGCCCTTGCCCTGCCGCACGCGCAACCAGCCGATGAACTTCGGCCCGATGATCAGGCCGATGATCAGCGCGGTCGCGACCGCACCACCGGTCCGCACCGTCTGGTAACGGATGAGGTTCAGCAGGCCGGGAAACCCCAGATGCTCGGCGAGCCAGTACAACATTCAGTTAATCCCGCCTTTGAGGCCAGCTTGAAGACCAGCCACGACGCGAGCGAGGCCCACCCCGTTCGATCCCTTGACGAGCACGACATCGCCCGGCGCCAGGATCGTCCGTAACGACGCGAGCGCGGCCGCAGCGTCGCCCACATGGACGGTTTCGATCTGTCCCTCAAGCACCTGCGCTAACGGCGCCATCGCTTCACCGACGAGCAGCGCCATTTCGACGCGGGCGGCGAGGATGGGGTCGGCTAGGCCGGCGTGATAGTTGTCGGACCCTTCACCCAGCTCGCGCATCTCGCCGAGCACCGCGATGTGCCGACCCGGCTCGTGGCCGAGGACGCTGAGCGTCGCGCGCATCGAGGCCGGGTTGGCGTTGTAGCTCTCGTCGATCACCACCGCCTGCCCGTCGCCGACCTCGACGAGCGACCGCGCACCGCGACCTTGCAGCCCACCAAGCTCGGCCAGCGCGAGCCCGGCCAGCCCGAGGTCGCCCCCGGCTGCCTGCACGCACGCCAGCACGCCAAGCGCATTGGACACCCAGTGCGCGCCGGGGTGCGCGATCGTGAAGCTCAGCTCATGCTCGGCCCCCTGCCCCATCCGAGCGGTGACGAACGTCCCGCCCGTCGGCAGCCGCATCGCCTCGATCGCGCGGACGTCGGCACCCTTTTCGCTGCCGAACGTGACGACGTGCGCGGCATGCGGCGCGGCGTGTCCGAGCAGCCGGTCGCGGTGCGGGCTGTCGTAGGGGACGATCGCCGTTCCGTCCGGTTCGAGCCCGGCGAAGATCTCGCCCTTGGCGTCGGCGATCGCGCTTTCGTCTGGGAAGAACGCAGTATGCGCCGGCGCGATTGCGGTGATCATCGCGATGTGCGGCCGGACGAGCTGGGTCAGCTCGGCGAGTTCACCGGCATGATTCATCCCCATCTCGAACACCCCGAACTTCGCGTCGCGCGGCATCCGGGCGAGGCTGAGCGGGACGCCGGTGTGGTTGTTGTAGCTCTTGACCGAGCGATGCACGTCGCCGGGTGCGGCGCGGTCGAGGCAGGCGAACAGCGCTTCCTTGGCGCTGGTCTTCCCGACCGAACCAGTCACGCCGATGATCTTCGCGGACGAGCGCGCGCGGCTGGCGGCGCCAAGCGCGTTTAATGCGGCAAAACTGTCCGCCACGAGCACGTGCGGGTGGTCGCAGGGTTCGGAGACGATCGCGCCCGCCGCGCCTTGTGCGAAGGCCTGATCGAGGAACAGGTGTCCGTCGCTGGCCTCGCCCTTCATCGCAACAAAGAGATCGCCGGGCCCAACTTCGCGCGAGTCGAACGCAACGCCAGTGACGGCGAAGTCACCAGACGCCACACCACCGGTAGCCGCTGCGATCTCGGCCGAGGTCCAGAGACTCACTGCTCCCCTCCCGCCTGCGGGAGGGGTCGGGGGAGGGGCTGACCAAACAGACCGGACGCCAGTACGTACGTCACGCCCTCCCCTAGCCCCTCCCGCAAGCGGGACGGGAATGACGATGTCGTGCTTTTCACGCTGCGCACTCCCGCGCAACGGTCACGTCGTCGAAGGGGAGGACCATGTCGCCGACGATCTGGCCTTGTTCATGCCCCTTGCCAGCGATCAGCACGATATCCTCGGGCCCAGCCTCGCGCACCGCCGCGCCGATCGCAGCCCGCCGGTCGCCAATTTCCTCAGCCCCCCGCGCACCCTTCAGGACGTCGCAACGGATCGCGCGAGCGTCCTCGGTCCGCGGGTTGTCATCGGTGACAATCACGCGGTCGGCGTGCTGCACCGCGACCTGCCCCATCGTTTCGCGCTTGCCGGTGTCGCGGTCGCCGCCCGCACCGAACACCACGATCAGCTTTCCGCCAGCATGCGGTTTGAGCGCGGCGATCGCGGCTTCCAACGCGTCCGGGGTGTGGGCATAGTCGACGTAGACCGGGGCACCCGACTTCGCGATTACTGCCCGCTCCAGCCGCCCACGCACCGGCTGCAACCGCGCGAGGTTGGCGATCGTCGCGGCCACATCGCCGCCTGTGGCAATCACCAGCCCGGCCGACACCAACGCGTTCGCCGCCTGGTAGGCGCCGATCAGCGGCAAGGTGACCTTATAAGTCTGGCCGTCGGCCTCGATCGTCAGCCCCTGCCCGAGCAGCGTCGGATCGCGGCCCACGAGCCGCAGAGTCTCGCCCTGCGTTCCGACCGTGATCAGCCGGTTGCCACGCTCCCGCGCCAGATCGATCACCCGCGCCGATTGCGGATCATCCGCCCACACCACCGCAGCGCCGTCCGTCGACAGCACTTCGGAGAACAACCGGATCTTGGCGGTGAAGTACGCCGCCATGTCGCCGTGATAGTCGAGATGGTCGCGGCTGAGGTTCGTGAACGCCGCCGCGGCCACCTTGAGCCCCTCTGTCCGATACTGCGTCAGGCCGTGGCTCGACGCCTCGAACGCCAGGTGCGTGACGCCCTCACGCGCGAGCCCCGCCACGTTCGACAGGAACGTCACCACATCCGGCGTCGTCAGTCCGGTCGTCACCCGCTCGTCCGCCGTCGTAACCCCCAGCGTCCCGATCGAGGCGGCATGAAACCCGGCCATCCGCCACAGCTGGCGCGTCATCTCGACACACGACGTCTTCCCGTTCGTCCCCGTAATCGCGACCGACGTCTCGGGGAACGGCGCGAAGAACTTCGCCGCCAGTTGCGCGAACCGTTCGCGTGGGTTGTCGTCGGCGATGTAGGTGGCACCCTCGACCGTCAGCCCAGGCCGAGCCACCACCGCGATCGCACCCGACCGCACCGCGTCCCCGATATAATCCTCGCCATTCACGCGCGCGCCTTCGAACGCGCCGAACACCGTGCCCGGCGCGACCTTGCGGTGATCGATCGCGAACCCCGTCACCTGCGCCTCTTCCGTCCCGTCGGTCAGCGCTGCGAGTTTCATGCAATAGTCCTCATTGCCCGGTCGGCTGTGTACGCGACGGGTCCTGCCACAAAGTCGGCAGGATGTCAGACTCGTCGATGTCGCGGTGCGCGTCGGGCACCACGCCCAGGATCGCACCGACGCGCGAGATCGTCCGGCCCACCACCGGCGCGGTATTCCACGCCGCGGTCTTCCACCCGGCGGTTTCCTTCGTCCCGAGCGGCGAATCGAGCATCGCCAGCACGACATAGCGCGGCGCATCCATCGGGAACGCCGCGGCAAACGTCGCCACGTTGCGCGAATGGTCATAGCCACCCGAGACCGCCGCCTCGGCCGTCCCGGTCTTGCCCCCGACGCGGTAGCCCGGTGCATCGCCCTTGCGCCCCGTACCGCGCTGCACGATCAGCCGCAGCATCTGCCGCATCCGCGCGCTGGTCTGCTCGCTGATCACCCGGCGACCGGCAACCGCATGCCCCGGCGCGACCTTCAGCAACGTCGCCGGCCGCCAGATCCCGCCATTGACCAGCGCCGCATACGCGCTCGCCAGATGCAGCGGGGTCACCGCGATGCCGTGGCCGTAGGCGGTGGTCATCGTCGTCGTCCGCGCCCAGTATTTCGGCCACAACGGGCGGCCCTTCTCGCGCAGTTCGATATCGGGCTTTGTATCGAAACCGAGCTTCTTGAACATAGCCTGCATCTTCGCGGGCCCGACCTCGTCGGCGACACGCGCGGTGGCGATGTTGGACGAGTAGATCAGCGTCTCGGCCATGTTGAGCCAGCGCTTCGGATCGCCGCGCTCGTCGTGGATCGTGAAGCGCCCGACCTGGAGCGGATGCGTCGCATCGAAACGCCGCGCGAACGATGTAACGACACCCGTGTCCATTGCGGTCGCCATCGTGATCGGCTTAAACGTCGAGCCGAGTTCGAACACGCTCTGAGTCGTGATGTTGCGGAGCTGTTCGCTGCCCGACATGCCGACGCGGTTGGGGTTGAAGGTCGGCAGCGAGACCATCGCGATCACTTCACCGGTCGCCACGTCGAGCACGATGCCGCCAGCGCCGCGCGCGGAAAACGTCGTCATCGCGCGACCAAGTTCGCTCTCCATCGCCGCCTGGACACGGTTGTCGAGCGACAGCGCGACGGGCGTGCCGTTCAGCGCAGGATTGGTCAGCCGCTCGTCGAGCACGCGTTCCATCCCGCTCATGCCGTGGCCCGCGGTCGACAGGAAGCCGAGCGCATGCGCCGCCATCGTCGATTGTGGGTAGAGCCGCTGCGTATCGCGGTCGAACACGATTGCGGGTTCGCCGATCGCATTGACCTGCTCGACCAGCGCCGGCGACGCGCGCCGCTGCAGATAGATGAAGCTCTTGCCCGACGTCAGCAGCGCATAATAATGCGCCTGGTCGCCCGCTTCGGGCATCAGCGCGGCGAGCTTGCTGGCGATCTCGGTCGGATCGCCGATCAGCTTCTTCGGATGTACCGCGATCGTCCACGCATCGATCGTCCGCGCGAGCGGTGCGCCGTTGCGATCGACGATGTCGCCGCGCGCCGCGATCGCCTCCGAGCGCGCCTGCGGATCGGCGAGCGACGCCTGCACCGCCAGCATCCCGAGCCGACCGACCACCACCAGCACCGCTGCTCCGAACAGGAACATCAACATCATCAGGCGCGTGTGCGCCGTCGCCACCAGTGCATGACGCTGGTTGGCGCTACGTTGCTGCGAGACGGGCCGGGCGACCAAGGCGGTCACCGCCGCTTACGGCTCTCGGAGCGGGCGCCGCTCATGATGTCGCCCAGCGTCGTGTCGGACAACAGCTTCCGGTCGAGCATCGCGACCGCCTGCGGCCGGACCTTGGCCACTGCCGCCAGGCGTTCGGTCTTGGCGGCACGGACGAGTGCGGCCTCGGCCGAGCGCGGCGTCGATACCGACGCGCGGATCACGACCGGCTTGAGCGCGGTCTTGGACGCAGCCTGGATCGCGACGTTCATCGCGCGCGGCGCAGTAACCTGCGCCATCTGGACCGGGGCGACGGGCGCAAGCTTCACGACGGGCGGAGCGGCAGTGACCGGGACGATCGAGGTGGAAACGACGGACCCCGCCCCCGACGGCACGAGCAACGCGGCGGTCTGGACCCCGTCGGCGCGCAGGCTGTTGACGTCGAGCGCCGCGAGCGCGGCCTCGCTCACGACGAACTGGCCCGCCGTCGGTGCCGACAGTGCCAGCGTATCGCCGTTCCAGCGCTCGAGCTGCGCGAGGTTGCCGCGCGTGTCGAACTCGGTTTCCAGCGCGCGGATGTCGCGCTGCGCGGAGCGGATCTGACCATTGACCGCCTCCAGCTTCTTGCGCTCGGCGGCGACCTGCAGCGACACGAGGTAGAAACCGAGCACGACGGCCACGCAGCCCCCGAACCAGCCCACACCCTTCATCCGATACGCCGCCGTCATGTCGTCACCTCTTCCGTCCAAGGTTGCGCGGAGGTCCGCCGCGCCGTCCGTAATGTCGCCGAGCGCGCACGCGGGTTGCGTGCGATCTCGGCCTCGCCGGCGCGAACACCGCGGCCGACATGAGAAAAACTAGGTTCCGCAACGGCTTTCACCTGCGGAAGATGACGCGAACCTGAAGGCGAGCCACCGGACCGCGTGCGCAGGAAGCGCTTCACCATCCGGTCCTCGAGGCTGTGGAACGTCACGATCGCGAGCCGACCGCCGGGCTTCAGCACGCGCTCGGCCGCCAGCAATCCGTCGGCCAGTTCGCCCAGCTCACGGTTCACATGGATGCGGATCGCCTGAAACGCGCGCGTCGCGGGGTCCTTCTTGTCGTGCGCCTTGTAGCCGAGCGCGCGGCGGACGATGTGCGCCAGCTCGCCGGTCCGCGTCAGTGGGCGCGCCGCGACGATCGCGCGCGCGACACGTCGCGACTTGGGCTCGTCGCCATATTGATACAGCACGTCGGCGATCTCGTTCTCGTCCGCCTCGTTGACGAAATCCGCCGCCGACATGCCGGCCTGCGCCATCCGCATGTCGAGCGGGCCATCCGACTGGAACGAGAAGCCGCGCTCGGCCTGGTCGAGCTGCATCGACGACACGCCGATATCGAGCGTGACGCCATCGACCGGTGCCAGCCCGCGCGATTCGAGTTCGGACGCCATCGCCGAGAAGTCCGCGGCGACCAGCGTCAGGCCTTCTTCGGCCTCTTCGATCGCGCGACCATTGGCGATCGCGTCTGGATCGCGGTCGAACGCGACGATCCGCGCGCCCGACTTGAGCAACGCCAGCGTGTAGCCGCCCGCACCGAACGTGCCGTCGACCATCGTCTCGCCGGGCTCGGGGGAAAGCGCGGCAAGAACTTCGTCGAGCAGGACGGGGATATGCGGAGCGTCGGGGGAACTCACAGTTGCACCCCCTTCTCGGCCATGTAGAAGCGCGCCATCTCCTTGACGACGGGGGGCATGCCGTCGGTGGCGATCAACGTCGCGGGGTCCCAGATCTCGATGTAATCGAGCACGCCATAGAAGAACGCATGGCCCTTGATGCCCGCATAGAAGCGCGGGAACGCGGGCATGATGAAGCGACCGGAACCGTCGAACGGCACCGCTTCGCCGGACGCGGCGGCGCGCTTGATGTTGTAGTCGTACTCGCCGTTCTCGGTAGGATTCTCGGATTCGCGGCGATCGAGGCGCTCGGCGAGGATGTCGACGTAACCAGGATCATACGCGACCAGGCAGCGATTCTTCTGATGCGCGCCGATGATGATGGTCCCGCCGTCCTTGCCGTTCGCCTTTGGCGCATTTGCCGAGAGCATCGTGCGGAGTGCCGAGGGGATGGCTACCCGGCCCTTGTCGTCGACAAGGCCGATACCGTCTCCTTGATAGCGACCCCGTACCGACACGCCAAAACCCTTCGAACTGGCGCGCACGCTTCACCGCTTCGAAAAGCAGCCATCGCTACGTTTCGACCGCGTTTTCAGCGAACGATGAAAATGCCCCTGTATTAACCTCCACCTACCATAGCGCTTCGGGGACGCAACGGGATTTTTGGGGATTGTAGGGATTTGCGACGAGTTTCGCGCGTCGGTTTGGAGGGAATTCCGTGCAGATCGGATTCCATCGGCGTGCTGGTGGCGATCTAAGCGGGGGATTTTCGGGGATAGGGCTATATCGGTGCGTGCAAGCCAGCGTATCCCGCCACCCAGGTCCGCCCTCACCCAGCCACCATCACCCAAAAATCCGTCACCCCAGCGAAAGCTGGGGTCTCATCGCAAGGCGTGCGCCATCTGCCCCGCGGGAGACCCCAGCTTTCGCTGGGGTGACGAGCTAGGTCGGGGTGACGAGCCGGGCCGCGACGTCACCCGGCCACGCCTCACCCGGCCATGTCTCACCCAGCCATGCCGCCACCCGGCCACGCCGTCACCCAACCACGCCACCACCCCGCCATCCGTCACCCCAACCATCCGTCACCCCAGCGAAAGCTGGGGTCTCCTCGTAAGGCGTACGTCATCTGTCTCGCGGGAGACCCCAGCTTTCGCTGGGGTGACGAGCTAGGTCGAGGTGACGAGCCGGGTAAAGGCGACTGGCTGGGACGAGGCGACGGGCCAAATCGATCGCGAGGCCCGTCAAACCGAAATTGCGGTCACAAAACCAAAGCCAAACCCTATGGCGCAGGCGCCTGGGCGTTCGCGCTCGGGGCCACGCCCATCTCGGCCAGTGGCTCCCCCGCGCTCTTCGTGTCGATTACGTTCGAGACCGCCATGTTGGCGACCACGTCCGCTTGTGCCGTCCCCGCGGTCGCGACCGGACGCTCGCGGCTGGCCGATCCGATGATCGCACTCGCAAGGCCGATCAGCAGCACGACCGCGGCGAGGCCGATCATCCCGACCTTGATGCGCTGCATGCTCTGCGAGGGTTCATGGTTTAGCTTCATCTTGCCGCGCCAGGATACCCGACCGCCGCGCCGCTGTCGATTCCCGCGCATGACGTCGCTCACCCGAGCCCCTTCGCCTCACGCCACGCCGGGTCGTACAAGGTCGATAGGTAGCGGAATCCGGTGTCGCACAGAATCGTCGCGATCCGCTTGCCTGGTCCCAGATGTCGCGCCAGCGCCACCGCGCCCGCGACATTTATCCCCGACGACAGCCCGAGGCACAGCCCCTCCTCGTCGAGCAGACGGCGGACCCAGGCATAGCCCTCCTGATCGGAAATCCGGAACTGCGTGTCGATCGGCGCGCCCTCGAGATTGGCGGTGATCCGCCCCTGCCCGATTCCTTCGGCGACCGACGATCCCTCGGACTTCAGCTCGCCGTGCGCATAGTAATTATAGAGCGCCGCGCCGTGCGGGTCGGTCAGCGCGATGCAGACACTCTCGTCCTTCGCCTTCAACCCGAGCCCGACGCCGGCGATCGTCCCGCCGGTTCCTGCGGCGCAGGTGAAGCCGTCGATGCGGCCTTCCATCTGCGCCCAGATCTCCTCCGCGGTGCCGACGATATGCGCGCGGCGATTGGCGGTGTTGTCGAACTGGTTCGCCCACACCGCACCCGGCGTCTCCTCGGCGATCCGCCGCGAGGTATGGACGAAATGGCAGGGCGAGGAGAAGGCCGCGGCCGGGACGAGCACGAGTTCGGCATTCAACGCGCGCAGGGTGTCCATCTTCTCGCGGCTCTGCGTCTCGGGCATGACGATGATCGTCTTGTAGCCCTTCGCATTGGCGACCAGCGCGAGCCCGATCCCGGTATTGCCGGCGGTCCCCTCGACGATTGTGCCGCCGGGCTGGAGCAAGCCGCGCTGCTCGGCGTCCTCGACGATGAACAGCGCCGCGCGATCCTTCACCGACGCGCCGGGATTGGCGTATTCGCACTTGCCGAAGATGTCGCAGCCGGTGGCGTCGCTGGGTCCCTTCAGCCGGACGAGCGGGGTGTTGCCGATAAGGGCGAGCGTGTCGGGTGTCGTTTGCATGGACTGTATGTGGCGTCCCCAGCGACACCGGGCAAGCGAGCGAAACTTTGTCATATCAAACCGCCAACCGCATGAACCCATCGACCGCCGAATTTAGGTCTCCCGCTTGATCTATGTTACATCGACGCCTCATCTCTGGGCGGAGGCAAAGCATCGTGGAACCGTATCTGAACGTCCGCGCGCTTCTCGACGAAGCGCTGCGCCTCCTCGACGGACTTGGCGAGACGTTGATTGCCGCGCATCTGATGACGCCGATCGCGGTGCTCGACGACCGGATCGATTCGCTTGGCGACACGCCGGATTTCGTGCCGCCCCACATCCGGTGACGCCGCCGTCGCGAAAACGCCACGGCTCGTCGTCAGGCAAAATCGGCGCGGCGAACGTCTGGGCGAACGAAAGGCCATAAGCCTTGACGCTCCATGCTGCATGCGCGAAGCGAGGTTCCGCTATGAAAATCCTCCCCCTCTCCGCCGTCGCCGCGCTGCTCGTGCTGGCCGCCTGCAACTCCAAGCCCGCTACGCCCGAGGTGCTGGACAGCAATCCCGATCCGATGGCCAACACGCTCGCCAACGCCGCGCCGGTCGAGCTGCCGCCGGCGATCAAGTCCGAGGCGACGCTGCGCTGCAAGGACAACAGCCTGCTCTACGTGACGTTCTTCCAGGGCGACAAGCAGGCGGTGGTCCGCACCAAGAAGGACGGCACCCCGACGACGCTGAAGTCGGATGTCGCCGGCGCGCCGAAGACCGCCGAGGGCGGCTGGTCGATGACCGGCAGCGAGACCAACGTCACGCTGACCGCGCCGGGCAAGTCGGCCCAGATTTGCCACGCGTAAGTCTTTGGCGTTTGTTCGTTCTGAAACGGCCGGCGGATCATCCGCCGGCCGTTTTTCTTTGTGCCGCGCACTCTTGCCCTCGCCGCCGCGGACCGGCACGCTGCCGCCATGGCAACAGTTGCGATCTACAGCCTCAAGGGTGGCGTCGGGAAGACGACGCTTTCGGTGAACCTGGCGTGGTGCGCCGCGACCTTGTCCGCACGCCGCACGCTGCTGTGGGACCTGGATCCGCAGGCCGCCTCGACCTGGGTGCTCGGCGGTGCGGGCAAAGTCGATCAGGCGCAGGCGATGTTCTCGAAGGACGTCGCGGTCGCCAAGCAGGCGCGGCCGACCGCCTACCGCCACCTCGACCTGATCGCCGCGGACGCGTCGCTGCGCGGGCTCGACCAGCTGTTCCACGATCTCGACAAGAAGAAGCGCCTCGCCAAGCTGCTCGCAGACCTCAAGACCTATGACCGCGTGATCCTCGACTGCCCGCCCGGCCTGACCGAGACCGCGGACCAGGTGATGCGCGCCGCCGACCTGATCGTGATCCCGGTGATCCCGTCCCCGCTCTCGACCCGCGCGTACGACGCGGTCGTCCAGCATCTCGGCGGTCGCACGGCGCTGCTCCCGGTCCACGTCATGGTCGACAAGCGCCGCGCGCTGCATGCCGAGGCGCTCGAACGGCATCCGGACTGGCCCGTCATCCCGATGGCGAGCGGGATCGAGTCGATGGCGGTCAAACGTGCCCCAGTCGGCGTGTTCGCGCCGAAGTCGGCTGCGGCGCAGGCGTTTGCCGATCTCTGGCGGCGGATCGAACACCGGCTCGCCGCATGAGCGACATTTTGGACCCGCAACTCGTGCTGGGCGCCTATTCGGTCGGCGTATTCCCGATGGCGGACAGCCGCGATGCCGCCAGCGTCTACTGGGTCGAGCCCCGCCGCCGCGCGGTGCTCCCACTCGACGGCTTCCAGCTCTCACGCTCGCTGCGGAAAACGATCGTCGCCGACCGCTTCCAGGTCACCGTCGACACCGCCTTCGAGCGCGTCGTGCAATTGTGCGCCGAAAGCGTCGAGGGCCGTCCCGAGACGTGGATCAACGACGGCATCGAACGCGTCTTCCAGACCCTCCACGCGATGGGGTTCGCGCATTCGGTCGAATGTTGGGACGGCGGCAAGCTGGTCGGCGGGCTCTACGGCCTGTCGCTCGGCCGCGCGTTCTTCGGCGAAAGCATGGTCAGCCGCGCGACCGACGCGTCGAAAGTCGCGCTCGCACACCTCGTCGCCCGGCTACGCGCGGGCGGGTTCACGCTGCTCGATTGCCAGTTCCAAACCTCGCATCTCGCCTCGCTCGGCGCGATCGAGATCGACCGGGCGGATTACGTCGCGTTGCTGGGCGCGTCGCTCGACGGTGCGCTCAAGCCGTCGTCCGCCGCCGGGGTCTCGGCGGCTGCGGGCGATTTCCGCGCGCTCGATCGCTTGGCGGGCAAGGCTTCGGCGGGCGGCGCGGTATCCGGCCCGGTCTCCGGGAAGGTCATCGCGCAGCTCTTGGTCCAGACGTCGTAGATCGGATGCTGCACCGCGTTCAGCGCGGGGCGTTCCTTGTACAGCCAACCCGAAAACGTCCGCCGCCAATGCGCGTCGACGCCGCGTACCAGCACCTGGACGAACGCGCCGGTCAGCTGTTCCTGCTCCCACGGCGCGGTCTGCTCGCACGCGCGAAGCCGCAGCACGACATCGCCCATCCGAGTCGCCTGCCCGGGCCTCAGCGTCACTTCGCGGGTTTCGCCGTTACGCTTGTTGAGCAGGCCGAGCACCGCGACGCGCTGCGCCATCGGCGTGCCGCCATTGGCGATCGCGGCGGCGCCGGTATCGATCGTCTCGATCGAGGAATTGCCGGCATCATCGGGCCCGGGCAGGTCCTGCTGGACCGCGGCAACCGGAGTCGCAGGCGTGGTCAGCGCGCGGTATCCGAACCAGCCGCCCACCGCCAACGCCACGACCAACACGGCCGCGGCGAGCCAGCGCATGATCACCCTTCGGGCGTCCAGGCTTCGTAATCGCCCGTCGCAGCGGCACGCTTGCCGCCCTTTTCAAGCGCACCCGACGGCCGATAGGCGAGCGCGGTACCGGTCATGTTCGGCACGGCCGGCTTCTGCCAGGCGCGGATCGGCGGCAGCGCGCGATCGGGCACGTCGTCGACCTGGTGATGCAGCCAGCTGAACCACGCCGGCGGCACGCGGCTCGCGTCGGTCGCGCCCTGATAGATCACCCAGCGACGCGGGTTGCCGGCGGTGTCCTTGCCACCCTGGTAATAGACGTTGCCAAGCGCGTCCTCACCCATCTTCGCCATGCTGCGCAGGCCGAATTTGGTGCCGAGGGTGGCGCCGTTCCACCACGTGAATGTCGATGCGAGAAAGCCCATGACGGGCGCTTAACCCGAGTGGGGGCGGGCTTCAACCTCGATGATAGGGGAATACAGCCATCGATGCCGTCAGGATTGATCCCCCCCCCCCGCAAAGGGAAGTGGCTGGCGAAGCCAGTCGGAGGGGTGACGCCCCCTCGATAACGAACTCCCCCTCCGTCAGCCCAAGCGTCCTTGGACCGTAAGCACTCGCCTCCATTATTCCGCCACCCCCACTATTCCGTCACCCCCACTATTCCGTCACCCCAGCGAAAGCTGGGGTATCCCCGTTGGCGAGCGCTGGCTTGGAACGGGGAGATCCCAGCTTTCGCTGGGATGACGAGCTTTTGGGAGAGCGTTTTTTGTCCACCCCGGAGGAGGCGCCTACTTCGCCTTGTCCCACGTCACCAGATCCCCCTCGGCGATCCCCAGTTCCGCAGCCCGGCCGCCCATCAATTCCAGCACCGCCCCGACCGGCTCCCCCGACGGAATCGGCGTTTCCGAGAACGGCACCGTATTCTCGGCAATCCGCGCGATCGTGCCGTCGGCGCGAATATAGATGATATCGAGCGAACTCGGCGTGTTCTTCATCCAGAAGTTCGCGACCACAGGCGCGCCACCGGCCGGCGGATAGGGCCAGAACAGCATGCCGCCATCGGGCTTCAGGTCGGTACGGAACATCAGCCCCCGCGCCTGCGCGTCGAGCGTCTTCGCACTCTCGACCGTGAACGCATGCGTCCCGTTCGTGCTCTTGATCGTGAGCGCGAGTGTGCCGTCCTTGGTCACCTCGGTATCAGCGCCGCTATTCATATACGCGACACCCCCGGCGCCGGCGCCCAGCGCCAGCACCGCCGCCAACGCGGCCTTGGCAACGAAACTCATCCCAGATCCTTTTCGACCGCAACGGCCAGCGGCCCCTTGCGCCCGTCGACGACGCGCACGCGCAACGGTTGATCGGGTTCGACCGATTCGATTCCCGCGCGGCGCAGCGTTTCCATATGCACGAAGATATCGCTGCCATCGGCGCCGCGTATCAGAAAACCATAGCCCTTCAAACGGTTGAACCATTTGACGGAGGCCGCTTCGAACGGTCCGGCGGCGTCGATCATCGCGATCGGATCGATCCGGTCGGGCGACGACGGCGCACGGACCGTCTCCTCGACCGCGTTGGTCATGTCGATCGAGACGATTTCGCGCGCCTGGAACCCGCGGCCGCGTTGCACCGACAACGTCTCGACTCGCGCGCCTTCGGGAAGGCTGCGGCGGCCATGCGGTTGCAGGACGGAGAAATGCACCAGAATATCGCCGACGGTCTCGTCGTCCGCGACCGCGAACCCGAAGCCGCGAGTCACGTCGAACCATTTGATGACCCCGCCGATGGCACGGGCCTCCGGCACGACACCGCCGACGATCACGGCACTCACGCGCTCCCCGCCCCCCACGAGGCCGCCGCCCACAAGACCACCGGTCGCGAGCCCACCGCCCGCAAGCGTCGTCGTTCCCGCCTCCACTGGCCCCATTTCTACCGGCATGTCAGCACCTGCTGCGTGTCGTTACGCATTGTTACACCCCTGAGCGCCTTGCTAGCACGGTTCGTCGCAGCCGCAATGAATCCGTTGTGGTGTTCACTCGAAATCGAGCAACTCGGGGGTGTCGGACGGCGGTGCAGCAACAATTTTGCGTGCGAGATCGAACCTGTGCCCCGCGCGTAGCATACCCGCGAGCTGCTTTTCGTGCAGCTTCCGGTCGCCCTCGCCGCTGCCATACGGTCCGATTCGTTTGCGCCGTGCATAAGCCAATGCCGATTCGACTGCGCGGTCCGCGATCGCCGGCGCCACCGACTCCGCGTCGCCTTCGTCGATGCCGGCCTCGCGGAATGCGCCCGCAACCCGCCGTGCCCCCAAGCCACGACGCTGCATCGCAGCAGCCCGTTGTTCGGCGAAGGCGCGGTCATCGACATAGCCGAGATCGGCCATCCGCTGTGCAAGGTCGCCAGGCTCCGCAAGTGCCGCACCGTCGCCCCCGTCCCAACCGCGCTCGCGGATTTTCCGCATCAGGTAATCGGTGAGCCGCCCCCGCGTCGTCGCGAATCGCTCGACATAGCGCAGCGCCATCTGTTCGAGCGCCGCCGCATCGAGCGGTTTCGGCGCGGGACGCTCGCGGGATCGCTCCTTGCTGCCGCCTTTCCCGCCTTTGCCCCAGCTCTTGGCGCCACGCCGCTTCGTGCCGCCGCCATCGCCGAATGCGTCGTTTTCCCGGTCGCCGGCATCCAGCGACGAGGCAAACGCGTTGCTTTCGCTGTGGCTATCATCGGTCACGCCATCATTGTGCCACACTGGCACCCGAAGTTGAACGGCTAGACTGAAGATAGGTGTGGTGTGCGAGCACCGCGACCAACCAAGGCAGGAACTGCGATGACGACCGACACGGCCAACAAGGGCGGCACGACCGTAGCGACGATCGTTGCGACGCCGACCCAAGACGCCCTGCCGCGCCGCTTCGCCGATTTCGGCACGTTGGGCGAAGCACTCGATTACGCGGCAAGCGGTAACCGCGGGCTTAATTTTCACGACGCACGCGGGACATTGTCGCAGCCCTACCCGTATTCGCAACTTCGTACCGATGCCCTCGCGATGGCCGATCGCCTGATCGCCGCCGGCGTCGCCCCCGCCGACCGTATCGCGCTCGTCGCCGAGACCGGCCCCGAGTTCGCCGCGCTGTTCTTCGGCGTCGTCTATGCCGGCGCATGGCCCGTGCCGCTGCCGCTGCCGACCTCGTTCGGCGGGCGCGATTCGTACATCGAGCAGCTTCGCGTCCAGCTTGCGAGCTGCGATCCGAAGATGCTGATCTTCCCGCCCGAACTGGCGCAGATGGCCGGCGAGGCCGCGCGCCTGTCGGGTACCGTCGGGATCGACTGGTCCGAGTTCGCCGTGCGCGAGGCACCGGTCGCGACGCTGCCCGAGGCCAAGCCCGACGACATCGCCTATCTGCAATATTCGAGCGGCTCGACGCGCTTCCCGCACGGCGTTGTCATCACGCACGCCGCGCTGCTCAACAACCTCGCCGCGCATAGCCACGGCATGGAAGTCTGCGACACCGATCGCTGCGTGTCGTGGCTGCCCTGGTATCACGACATGGGGCTGGTCGGTTGCTTCCTGTCGCCGATCGCCAACCAGGTCTCGACCGACTATATCAAGACCGAGGATTTCGCGCGCCGCCCGCTCGCCTGGCTCGATCTCATCAGCCGCAACGAAGGCACGACGCTCAGCTATTCGCCGACCTTCGGCTACGATATCTGCGCGCGCCGCATGTCGTCGCAGACCAAGGCGAGCGAGCGCTTCGACCTGTCGCGCTGGCGTGTTGCGGGCAATGGCGCCGACATGATCCGTCCCGACGTGATGCAGTCGTTCGTCGACGCGTTCGCCGATGCAGGCTTCAAGGCGAATGCGTTCCTGCCGAGCTATGGTCTCGCCGAGGCGACGCTCGCGGTGTCGTTGATGCCGCCGGGCGAAGGCATCCGCGTCGAACTGGTCGAGGAAACGCAGCTCTCCGGCGGCTCGCGCGGCGGTGATCGTCCTCAGCGCTACCGCGCGATCGTCAACTGCGGCAAGCCGGTCCGCGACATGAAAATCGAGATCCGCGAGGAGGACGGCACGCCGCTCCCCGATCGCGCGATCGGCAAGGTGTGGTGCAGCGGCAAGTCGGTGATGGTCGGCTATTTCCGCGACGACGCCGCGACCGAGGCGTGCATGGCGGATGGTTGGCTCGATACCGGCGACATGGGCTATATGTCGGACGGCTACATCTACATCGTCGGCCGCGCCAAGGACATGATCATCGTCAACGGCAAGAACCACTGGCCGCAGGATATCGAATGGGCGGTGGAACAGCTTCCCGGCTTCAAGGCCGGCGACATCGCCGCATTCGCGATCACGACGCCCGGCGGCGAGGAAACGCCCGCGGTGCTGGTGCAATGCCGCAGCTCGGACGAGGCTGAACGCCTGCGCCTGCGCGACGAAATCCGCGAGCGCGTCCGCTCGGTGACGGGCATGAACTGCCTGATCGAACTGATCCCGCCGCGCACTTTGCCCCGCACGTCGTCGGGCAAGCTGAGCCGTGCCAAGGCGCGCAACCTGTATCTCAGCGGTGACATCAAACCATATGATATTGCCGCCTAACAGGCCGACCGCGCTAAAAATGATCGTGTTCTGGTTAGATTTGACCAAAACGACAGCAATTAGATCCAGTTTGGTGTGATGCATACGTTCCGCTAACTAACGCGTGGTTATGCCATTGGCGTGACCAAGACCCCGCCTTCCGCGTCGAGCCGCATCGTCGTCGACCTCGCCACGCTATTGGCGATCCGCGAAGGCGGCGATCCGGTCGTCTGGGGCCGGATCCGCGCGGCGCAGTTGTTCGCGGGGCGACGCGTGGCGCTGTTCCTGCTCACCAGCAATATCGTCGCGATGCTGGCGATTGCGTTCCTGCTGCGAGGCGTCGTGCCCCATTGGCAGATCGCGGCGTGGGCGGCGCTGGTCGCCGCTGCGGCGGTGTGGGTGGGGTTTCGCCGGCTCGCCACCGATCATCGCGGCGATGGCTATGCGAGCCTGCGCCAGCTTCGTCACACGATCTGGGACGGCTTCGTTCTTGCGCTCGTCTGGTCTGCGGTGCCGGTCTTCTTCTGTACGCATGCACCGACCGGGACGACCGCGGGGCTGGGTCTCACGCTTGCGGTGCTGATGGCGGCGGCGGCCCTGGCGATGGCGCCGCTCGCACCCGCGACGCTCGTATTTCTGGGTTATCTTGGTGTGGCAATGGCCATCCAACTCGCCTTCGCCAGCAGTTTCGCCGCCGCGCTCGGCCTGTTGCTGTTTACCGGGTTGCTGATGGTCGCATGCATCCATCGCGCGCGCGCGCTGATCATGCTCCGCGCGAGCGAGATCGTTCTAGACGATCGCAACGAGACCGTCAGCCTGTTGCTCGGCGAGTTCGACGGCACCGGCGCCGACTGGCTATGGGAAACCGACGCGACCCGCCGCGTCGTCAAGGCCAGCCCGCGGTTTGCCTTTGCGTGCGGCCTCGATCCGGCCAGTATCAATGGCCTGCCGCTATTGCAGCTGCTGGCCGGCCCGAGCTGGGAAACCGGCGAGTTCGATACCGCATTGCGCACTTTGGCCGAGCGGCTGAAACGGCGGGAAAGCTTCCGCGATCTGCGCCTTCCCGTCCAGATTGGCGGGGAGGATCGCTGGTGGAGCATGGCAGCGTCGCCACGTTTTGACGATCACGGCGAGTTCTACGGCTTTCGCGGCGTCGGCTCCGATGTGACCGAACAGCGTGCGTCGGCGGACAAGATCAACCGGATGGCGCGCTTCGACACCCTGACCGGCCTGCCGAATCGACTGATGGTGAATGAGACGCTCGTGAAGGCGATGGCGGATGCCGATCGCTGGGGCGGCCGCTATGCGTTCATGATGCTCGATCTCGATCGCTTCAAAGCGGTCAACGATACGCTTGGCCACCCGATCGGCGATCGACTGCTTGGCCGTGTGTCGGAGCGGATCCACGCGCTGATGGGCGTCAACGAGACCTGCGGACGTTTGGGCGGGGACGAATTCGCGGTGGTGGTCCGCGACGCGAGCGACGCCGCCGCGGTCGAGCGGCTTGCCGAGCGGATCATCGCCTCGCTGTCGCGTCCCTACGAGATCGACGCCCATACACTCCATATCGGTGCCAGCATCGGCCTTGCGATCGGTCCGCGTGACGGCCGCACCGCCGACATGCTGATCCGCTCGGCCGACCTCGCACTCTATCGCGCCAAGGACGCCGGACGCGGCGTGTTCCGCCGGTACGAACCGGAACTCCACGTTCAGGCGGAAGAGCGGCGGATACTCGAAATGGCTTTGCGCGACGCCATCGAGAAGGGCGAGATGCACCTCGTCTACCAGCCGATCGTCGAGACCGACAGCGCGCTGCCCTGCGGTTTCGAGGCGTTGCTGCGCTGGACCAGCGCCGAATTCGGCTGCGTATCGCCGGCCAAGTTCATTCCGCTTGCCGAAGAAACCCGGCTGATCGGTCCAATCGGCGCTTGGGTGGTCAGGACCGCCTGCGAAGAAGCCGCGCTCTGGCCATCGGACATGCGGATCGCGGTCAACGTGTCAGCAGACCAACTCCGCAATCCGAGTTTCGTGACCACGATCGCGTCGGCGCTCGCGAGCACGGGCGTGTCACCCGAACGGCTCGAGCTCGAAGTGACCGAAGGCGTCTTCATGCATGAAGGTCTTGGTGCGACGCAGATTCTCGATCGTGTGGCCGAACTCGGTGTTCGCCTCAGCCTCGACGATTTCGGCACAGGTCATTCCTCGCTCGGCTATCTAAGCCGCACACGCTTTTCCTCGCTCAAGATCGATCGCAATTTCGTGCGCGACGCGGCCTGCGGCGTGCGCGAGGCCGTGGCGATCGTCCGCGCCGGGATCGCCCTTGCGACGAGCCTCGGCATGGCCACCACGGCCGAGGGTATCGAGACCGAAGCCGAACTCAGAGCTCTACGCGATCTCGGCTGCACCAATGCGCAGGGGTTCTATTTCGGGCGGCCGATGTCAGCCGAGGACGCACGCACGCTCGCCAACCGCGGTTGGAAAGATGCGGTCGCCGCCTGATCGCTACCTGGCCAGCGGACGATAGCAGGCCCGGCGCGAGCCGGACCCACCTCCCGAATACGCGCGGTCAGCGGCGGCGTTCGCGTCCCGCAAAACTTACGAGGCTTTCCGCGCCATCGGCCGAAACCGCCGAGATGCCGACGAAATTGTCGTCGACCGGCACCTGCGACAGCACCGTCTGCGGATTTGGTCCGGTCGCTGCCACCTCGCGCACATCGGTCCAGTCCTGGACATCGTTGCGACGCCAGCGAACCCTGTACTTCACGGCGCCCGGCACTGCGTTCCACTTGATCGTCGTGTCGCGCGACAATGCTCCGGCCATCGACACGTCTTCGGGAGCCGCGGGTGCCGCCGCGATCCGAGCCAAGGTCGCGACGTTGATCGCCGTCACCTTGGCCAGATACGGAAAGTCCATGCCCTCGATCGTGTCGCCGTAGACGACGCCCTTTTCGGTGCGGAGGTCCTGGTGCTGGCGGTCCCAATTCTCGGCCGCGACCGAGAAGCGCACGGCGGGATAGCCGAGTTTCAGAAATGGCTCGTGATCGCCGCCGCGCCCGAACCGGTCCGGGCGACGATCGAGCATCACGTCGAGCCCGCCCGGCACATCGCCTGCGACTCCGTCGATCATCTTGGCCAGCGACCGACTGGGGCCATCATCCTCGCCACCGTCCGCACGACGCCCCTGTTGCGCGGCCAGATCCTCCGAGGCGCGGATACCTTCGGAAAAGACCCGGACCTTGTCGGCAACGCGGACCCCGCCCTGCCCCACGGTGTTGCCGACGATATCGTTGTTCAGCATCGCCGAGACCGACCAGCCACGCGCCTTGGCAGTGTCGGCGAGCAATTCGGCACCCCAAAGGCCCTGTTCCTCGCCTGAGAACACCGCGTAGACGATGGTCGCGTCGAACTGCCGTTGCGACAGCAACCGTGCCGCCTCCAGCACCAGCGCGACGCCGGACGCGTTGTCATTGGCGCCGGGCGCGTCGGAGGTGGCGTTCATCACGTCGGTCACGCGGCTATCGATATGCGCGCCGACGATCACCACGCGGTTCGGATTGCGGCCTTTCTGGATGCCCAGCACATCCTCGACCACGACCCCGGCCGGTGCACGCGGCCCGGTGAACGAGCGGGCGATCCGGTCGACGACGATACAGCCGCCACACGATGCGCCGATCTGCGTGAAACGTTCTGCGGCCCAGGTCCGAGCCGCGCCGATCCCCCGCCTCGGATCGGTCGTCGTCGACGCAGTATGCCGGGTACCGAAACCGACCATCGTCGTGACGTCCGCCTGCAACCGTTTCACAGACGGTGCGGGCAATGGCGTTGGAGCAGGAAGCGGGGCGGCGGCAGCGGCAGCGGCGGCAAGCAGCGACGGGAGAGCGTATATCGACATTGGCAGACCGTGCCGCGATCGGCACCGCTGCTCAAGCCAATAGTAAGGCACCGGTCGATCAGCGATAGCGGCAGGCGTACCAAGCTCCGCTTTGATGTCAGACCCTTACAAAAACTCGAACTGGTCGAAAACTGATCGAAGTATGATAAATTTTTCATATATATGCTAAACATATGATTGTCTTGAGAGGACGATCGATGATCATCGGGCATTCAGTATCGAACAGCGAGGGCGTCATACAGGCTATCGACGGCCCCGTCGCAACACTGCTGCAGCGCGAGCGAGATCAACTCATCGGTATTTCGTATATGTCGATCACACATCCCGACGATCTTGCGCTAAACTTGGCGAAGGTCTCCGCACTCCAGGCCAACGGACAATCCGCAAAAATTCGCAAACGCTATATCGGTGGCAGGGGAGACATCATCGCGGTGGACGTTCAGGTTTCCCGGGTGATGGGATCCGATGGCGGCCATCTGGTTGGAACCTTGTCGACGATCGACGACATCCTCGATCAAGACCCCGCGCCCTATCGACTGTGGCGTCGCGCTCGGGAACTCCTCGATATCATGCGCGCGCGTGACGACATCCTTGGGGCGGACCTGTTCGCCGATCACGCCTGGACGATTCTGCTGCTGACCTATGTCGCCGAAGCCGAGGGCCGGATCGCATCGATCGCGACGGTCGCCAGCCATATCCCGCTATCGCAGACCACGATCGTGCGTTGGCTGCGCGTGCTGCAGTCCAAGGCACTCTTCGAACCGACGCTTCCCGGCATCGATGCGCTGCAACTGACGCAGACCGGTATCGACAAGGTGGAAATGTTGCTGGATCAGAAGGTCGCCGTACCCGTCGGCTGATCGATCTTCTTGACGGCATCAACGACACTGGCCGCTATCGCCAACGGCCCGCCCCGGGCGCTCAGCTCAGCCGATCGATCGCCTCGCGCGTCAGCGAGCCCGGGATGATCATCACCGGCACCGGCAGCGCGCCCGCATCGGCGCCGGTGAAATGCGCGATCAGTTCGCCCGGCGCGCCGGTCGCCGCGGCGCCGAGCACAAGCGCAGCTATCTCCGGGTTCGCCTCGATCATCTCGCGGATGATCTTCGGCCCCTCGCCTTCACGCACCGTGATCGACGGACGCAAGCCTGATTCCTCGAGCAACGTCCCTGCCGCACCCGCGACCAGACCCTGTGCGTGAAGGTGCGCCTCCTCCTCGATCGTCGCCTGGACGCCGCCGAACGCGATGAACTCCTGTGGCGGGATCACAGTCAGGATCTCGACGCCGCCGCCGGTCTTCACCGCGCGCCGCGCGGCAAAGCGCAGCGCGATGCCCGCTTCCGGACTGTCGTCGATCACCACCAGATAAATGCGCATTTTCGCCCCCGTTATTGCCGGTAATTGGGCCGCAGCGGGTCGATACGCAAGTCCGCCGGGGTTGACCCGAGCGGACGAGGGCGCGAGTAGGCATGCCGTTACGTCACGCCCTGGGGAAATCCATGTCGATCGAGATCAAGATGCCTGCGCTGTCCCCGACCATGGAGGAGGGTACCCTCGCCAAATGGTTGATCAAGGAGGGCGACGTCGTGAAATCCGGCGACCTGATGGCCGAGATCGAGACCGACAAGGCGACGATGGAGTTCGAAGCCGTCGATGAGGGCACCGTGGTCAAGATCCTCGTCGCCGAGGGTACCGACAACGTGAAGGTCGGCACCGTCATCGCGATCATCGCCGAAGAGGGCGAGGATGCGTCTTCAGTTTCTGCTCCGACCAAGAGCGAGACGCCCGAGCCCGCCGCCAAGGAATCGGAAGCCAAGCCCGACCCGAAGGATCCGAACGACACCGGTAGCGAGGCCAAGCCCGCCCCGCGTACCGAAGCGTCGGCCGAGGATCACGGTCGTCCCGCAGATGCCGGCCCGGCTTCGTCGGGTGACCGGGTAAAGGCGAGCCCGCTCGCGCGCCGCCTTGCCGCCGACAAGGGTGTCGATCTCGGCGCCGTGTCGGGTTCGGGGCCGAAGGGTCGCATCGTCAAGGCGGACATCGAGAGCGCCAAGCCGGGTGCCGCACCCGTTGCTGCGAAGACCGAAGCTGCTGCTCCTACGGCTGCCGCTACTCCGGCACCTGCCGCGAAGCCTGCGACCGTGCCGGATATTCCGCACGAGGCGACCAAGCTCAGCAACGTGCGGAAAACGATCGCACGCCGCCTGACCGAGTCGAAGCAGACCGTTCCACACATCTACCTGACCGTGAACATCCGCCTCGATGCGCTGCTCAAGCTGCGTGGCGAGCTGAACAAGAGCCTCGAATCGCGCGGTGTGAAGCTGTCGGTCAACGACCTGCTGATCAAGGCGCAGGCCGTCGCGCTAATGCAGGTGCCGACCTGCAACGTGATGTTCACGCCCGACCAGCTGATCACTTTTGCGCGCGCCGATATCTCTGTGGCCGTAAGCACGCCGTCCGGCCTGATCACGCCGATCATCGTCGGTGCGGACACCGCCTCGTTGTCGTCGATCTCGACGCAGATGAAGGACCTTGCCGCACGGGCCCGCGACGGCAAGCTGAAGCCCGAGGAATATCAGGGCGGCACCGCCTCGATCAGCAACATGGGCATGTTCGGCATCACGCAGTTCGATGCGGTCATCAACCCTCCGCAGGCGATGATCCTCGCGGTCGGCGCGGGCGAGAAGCGTCCGTACGTCGTCGGCGACGAGCTCACCGTGGCGACCGTCATGTCGGCGACCGGCAGCTTCGACCACCGCGCGATCGACGGCGCGGACGGCGCGCAGTTCATGAAGGCGTTCAAGCATCTCGTCGAGAACCCGCTGGGCATGCTGGCGTAAGCTCGTGACCAACACCTCCACTCCGTTCGCCCTGAGCGAAGTCGAAGGGCATGAGACTCATGTACCTCGACTGCGCTCGGCACGAACGGTTTAGGGGGTGTTCGACATGAAGAAGACGACCATCGAGATCCTGCACATCCTCGCAGGCCTCGTAGTCGCAATCGCGATCACCTGGGCGGCGGCGTGGTCCTATCCGCTCGGGCAGGACGTGATCTGGTCGTGCGGCGCGGCGGCGATGGTCGCGACCGTGCTGATGGGCGTGGGGCCATTGCGCCGCGCCCGTCGTCTCGACCGAACGACCCGCAGGAGTGAAGCGTGACCGAATTGCCGCCTGAAAAGGCTCCAACGATCCGCGTTACCGCAATGCCCGCCGATGCCAATCCCTATGGCGACATCTTCGGCGGCTGGCTTATGGGCCAGATGGATTTGGCCGCGGGCTCGGTCGCGTCGCGGCGCAGCGGCGGGCGTGCCGTCACGATCGCGGCGGACGCGATGAAATTCCACATGCCCGTCGTCGTCGGCGACGAGGTGTCGGTTTACGCACATCTGATCGCGGTCGGTCGCACTTCGATGACGATCGAGGTCGAGGCGTGGCGCCGTGCGCGTCACAGCAACGACAGCTGCAAGGTGACCCAGGCGCGCTTTATCTTCGTGGCGGTCGGCGACGATCGCAAACCGCGGCCCGTGCCGCCCGAAACCAATTAATCAAAGGACTCTACCGTGGCTGATACCTATGATCTCGTCATCCTCGGCTCGGGCCCCGGCGGTTACGTCGCCGCGATCCGCGCGTCGCAACTCGGCTTGAAGGTCGCGATCGTCGAGCGTGAGCGGCTTGGCGGCATCTGCCTCAACTGGGGCTGCATTCCGACCAAGGCGCTTCTGCGGACGTCGGAAATCTATCACTACATGCAGAACGCCGAGAGCTACGGGCTCAAGGCGGACAATGTCGGCTTCGACCTTGCCAAGATCGTCGACCGTTCGCGGAAGGTTGCCGGCCAGCTGAACGCGGGCGTCAAGGGCCTGATGAAGAAGAACAAGGTGACCGTCGTCGAGGGCGTCGGCACCGTGACGGCCAAGGGCAAGTTGAGCGTCAAGCAGGGCGACAAGACCGTCGAGCTCGAAGCCAAGAACATCATCGTCGCGACCGGCGCCCGCGCGCGCGACCTGCCGTTCGCCAAGGCTGACGGCGAGCGGATCTGGACCTATCGCCACGCGATGGTACCGACCGAGATGCCGACCAAGCTGCTGGTCATCGGCTCGGGCGCGATCGGCGTCGAGTTCGCCAGCTTCTACAACGACATGGGTGCCGACGTGACGATCGTCGAGATGCTTCCGCGCATCCTCCCCGTCGAGGACGAGGAAGTGTCCGCGTTCATGGACAAGGCGCTCAGCAAGCAGGGCATCAAGCTGCTGACCCAGACCGGCCTGGAGGGTCTCACCACCTCGGCGAACGGCGTCACGGCGAAGATCAAGGCGAAGGACGGCAAGGTTTCGGAAGAGACCTTCAGCCACGCGATCATCGCGATCGGCATCGTCCCCAACACCGAGAATATCGGGCTGGAGGCTTTGGGCGTCGAGACCGACCGCGGTCACATCAAGACTGACGGCTATGGCCGCACCAACGTCGACGGCATCTGGGCGATCGGCGACGTCACCGGCGCGCCGTGGCTCGCGCACAAGGCCAGCCATGAGGGCATCATCGCGGTCGAGAAGATCGCCGGTGGATCGCCGCACCAGATGGACAAGGCCAATATCCCCGGCTGCACCTATTCGCGCCCGCAAGTCGCAAGCGTCGGCATGACCGAGGCGAAGGCGAAGGAAGCCGGCTACGAGCTGAAGGTCGGCAAGTTCCCCTTCATCGGCAACGGCAAGGCCATTGCTTTGGGTGAGGCCGAGGGCTTCGTGAAGACGGTGTTCGACGCGAAGACCGGCGAGTTGCTCGGCGCGCACATGGTCGGCGCGGAAGTGACCGAGCTGATCCAGGGCTATGTCGTCGCGCGCCAGCTCGAGACCACCGAGGCCGAGCTGATGGAAACGGTGTTCGCGCATCCGACACTGTCCGAGATGATGCACGAGAGCGTCCTCGCCGCCTATGGCCGCGCGATCCACTACTAATGCCGGTATCCTCCCCCGCCAGGGGGGGTGGCAGGCGCTTGCCTGACGGAGGGGGCGGAAAGGGAAACCTCCGTTCCGCATCCTCCCCCTCCGTCGCCCTCGGCGCCACCTCCCCCTGGCGGGGGAGGATCAGAGTTCGAGCATGCCCCTCCCCGTCATCCCGACGAAAGTCGGGGCCCAGGGGTACCACCCGCAACGCTTTTGGCTCCGACCCCTGACGATCGTCAGGATCACGTTGCGTGATACCCAACCAACCGACCAGACCGGGCAAGCCATCCCGTTTCGGCCCTAACTCTCTTGACCCCCGCGCACGAGCCTCCGAAAGGTCGCCCTGCCCCGACATCCGGTTCTCAGGATTTCGCGGCGCATGAGCCACCGGTGCAGGACCCGCGAATGTCGATCGACCCTGCCTCCCGCCTCACCCCGCGCCAAATCGCGCTCGTCGCGACGGCGCTGTGCGTGGCCTCGCTCGCGCTCTTCTGGCCGGGCACCGCGATGTACGACACCGTCGCGCAATATAAGCAGGTCCTATTGGGGGTGTACGACGACTGGCATCCGCCCGCGATGGCACGCGTCTGGGCACTGCTTGCACCGCTCGGGCCTGGCGCGACGCCAATGCTGGTCCTACAACTCGGCACCTACTGGCTCGGTCTCGGCCTGATCGCCGCCGCGCTGGCGCGAGCGGGCCGCAACCGCAGCGCGGTGGCGATCATCGTCATCGGCCTGTTGCCGCCGTTTCTCGGGTGGCAGGGCGTCGTCCTCAAGGACGCGCAACTGACCGGCGCGCTGCTCGGGACATGCGGGATCGTCGGCTGGTACAGGCTCTCCCACTGGCCCATGCCACGCGCACTCTGGGTCCCAACCGTATTGCTGCTGGCCTATGCGGTCCTCGTCCGCGCAAACGCCGTCTTCATCGTCGTGCCATTGGTGGTAACGCTCGCCCCCCGCCCCGCCGGAACCGTCGCCAAGATCATCACCGGCCTGATTGCGGTGGTCGTCGTCCTAGCCGTGGCGCCGGTCGTCAATCACCAGATCCTGCGCGCGCAACGTAGCGGCGTGGAATCGACTCAGGCGTTGTTCGACCTGGCCGGCATCGCCGCGCGCGTACCCGACGGAACTGCGATCGGCCTGACCCGCGCCGAAGCGGAAACCGTGGTCGCGCGCCACTGCGCCTCGCCGTTCTTCTGGGACCCGCTAGGCGACGACGCGCATTGCGGAACGACGATGGCGCGCCTCCGGGCGCTACCCGTCGGTACGCTCTACCTGACGCTCGCCGGATCGGCGCTGCATCACCCGATCGCCTATGCGGCGCACCGCTTCGCGCATCTGAACTCGACCGATCGCTGGCTGGTCCCGTTGCACTGGCCGAGCGCAGCCCCCCCGACCCTGTCGGAGCCCAACACGATCGGTCTCGCCAGTCCGAACGCCGCCGCCCGGCACTGGGAAAGCCTGACCGCCATGATCGTCGAGACGCCGCTGGGCTGGCCGATCAGCTGGATCGTGATCGCGATCACCGCGCTGGCGACAGGCCTGTCGCGTCCCCCCCATCCGCCCCCCGATCCGGCCCGCGATCCGGCCCGCGATCTTGCCACGGCGCTACTCGTCTCCGCGCTCGCCCTGGAAGCGAGCTTCGCGGTCCTCAGCATCGCGTCGGACCTGCGCTATCACCTGTGGCCGATGATCGCGACCGCGGTGGCGGTGGTTTTGCTGGCCGATCGCGCGCCGCCCCGACACATCGCCCGCGCCGGTATCGTCATACTGCTGCTGGTACTGGCTAGCGGCGGCGCCGCGCGGGTCCTGTTGCCGCCGCCGCCGCAGACCTATGCGGGTATGTTGGGTTGATTGCCGGTGCCCAAGAGAGGCGCGTGACGCTGTACATCAGGGCGATCGGCATGGCGTCGTGCGGAAGAGATCACACCGTGCCGTCGCATCCGAACCGGACGAAACACGCCGCTTTCGCTTGCCTCCTCAAACCAGTCATCCTAACTTAGATCATGCTAACACGTTCTCAAACCGCTGTTTCGCTGATGAAGATGGCGCTCGCGTTGCTCGACCGCGACCGGGCCGATCTGGCCGCCTGTCATCTTCACCGTGCGATCGAAGTCGCCGAGGACGATGTCGAGATCGGCAGCATTGCCACCAGGTATGCCGCCGCAACGGAGCCAGTCGACAAGTCGATCCGCTGACTCGTCCCAAGCGTGTGATCCTGTTGCCGCATCGCTGACATCTTGCCTAAAAGGTCCGCATCGGCCGTGCGGTGATCATCGCACACCCTCGGATGACTATTCTGCCGAACACAGATTTCGCGCGAACAACCCGTATAGTCTCCACGGCGCGCTATGCGTATTCGAGCGCACTAGCCGGTTAAACTATAGTATACCGGGTCTATTGATCCTCATCAGCACGATTCACGATCTGTATATGGGTCTTATACCGATGCACGCTCGTTACGACGCTGAACCATAAAGGGGACGCTCGGCTCGATCATGCGTATCGCGATTATCTCTCATCTGAAGCATGCGATCGTCGAGCCGTTTGCCGGTGGACTCGAGATGCACACGCATCTTCTTGCCACCCGGCTTCGCGCGCGTGGCCATGATGTCGTGTTGTTCGCGTCGACCCGGTCCGATCCCGCGACCGGGTTGACCGCGATCTGCGACGAGACCGCGCTGATGGCGACCGGCGTTGCGGAAGCGACCGACATCGCGTTCTTCCGCGAACATCACGCCTATCTGCGGCTGATGTCCGAGCTCCGTCGCGGTGGCTTCGATATCGTCCACAATAATTCACTGCATTATCTGCCGGTTGCGATGGCGGATACGTTGCCGATGCCGATGGTCACGACGCTGCATACCCCGCCATTTTGCTGGCTCGAGAGCGGCATTCGGTTGTGCCGCGCCGAAGCGACGCGGTTCGTCGCCGTATCGGAGGCGATCCGCGCGATGTGGTCGCCGATCGTCCCGATCGACCGGGTCGTCGGCAACGGTATCGATCTCGACCGCTTCCCCTATCGGGCCGTCCCCGACGCCGATCCCTATCTGGTCTGGTATGGTCGCATCGTCCCCGAAAAGGGTCTTCATCTGGCGATCGCGGCGGCACAGAAGGTCGGGCTGCCGCTGCGTATTGCCGGTCCGATCTCCAATCCGGACTATTATGCCGCGGAGGTGGCCCCGCATCTCGGCGATGCCGTGCGCTATGTCGGCCATCTTGATCACGCCGCGCTATCGTTGCTGATCGGAGGCGCCCGGGCATTCCTGTGCACGCCGTGCTGGGACGAACCTTACGGGCTGGTCGTTGCCGAGGCACTGGCGTGCGGCACACCAGTCGCCGCATTCGCGCGCGGTGCGATCCCGACCTTGCTCGATGAGGGTAGTGGCGTGCTGGCGACCCCCGACGATGTCGACTCGCTTGCCACCGCAGCCGTACGGGCGATGCACCTCGCCCGATCGGACAGCCGCGCGCGCGCCGTTGCGATCTGCGATGCCGAAACGATGATCGACGGTTACGAGGCGTTGTATGCCGAGATGTGCGCGGCAATGCGCGCGAAGACGGCTGCTCCACCCGTGCCCCTGCCCATGTCCGGGCCGATCCCGGAACCGCTGGCGTCGGCGATGTGGCCCGCCCTGGCAGCCAGCAGACCAGCGCCCACCAACCGCGCGCTGCGCCGATGAGGCCGTTCTGTGTCTGCGTACCTGCGCGCAACGAAAGCCTGCGCCTGCCGATATTGTTTGAGGCACTTGCCGCGCAAACGATCGACGGGCGTATCCCGATTGCGCTGTGTATTAACAACAGCGACGACGACAGCGTCGGGGTCATGCGCAATGTCGCGATACGGTACGCCGGACGGCTGGATATTGCGGTCGAGCCTCGCACCTTTGCACCGGCGCTAGCACATGCCGGAAGCGCGCGTGGCCACGCCATGGAGATGGGATATCGCCATGTCGTTGACGGTGGGATCGACGGCGGCGGTATCGGCGGCGACCACCGCAACGGCGTGCTGATTTCCACAGACGCGGATTGTCGTCCTCCCGCTGGCTGGCTCGCCGCCAACCTCGCCGCGATCGACACGGGTGCGGATATCGTTGGTGGACGGATCGTCCTCGACGACGCCGAGCCGATCGACGCGGCGATCACCGCGATGCGCGAACGGTTCGATCGATATTGGGCCGCGGTCCGCGCGATCGAGGACGCGATCGACCCATCCCCGCATGATCCGCCGCCGCGTCACGGCGACCACACCGGGGCAAGCATCGCGATCGACGCAGCCTTGTACCGCATGATCGGCGGGGTCCCGCCAATCGCATCGGGCGAGGATCGATCGATGGTCATCGGCGCGGTCGCAGCGGGCGGGCGGCTGGTCCATCCGCCTTCGGTCTGGACCCGCGTGTCGGCGCGCACCGAGGGGCGTGCCGCAGGGGGCATGGCGCTCGCGATGGCCGAACTCGCAGCAACGCTCGATCGGGGCGCGGATCCATGGGTACCTGCGTTCGAGCATTGGCGGACCCGTGCCAATTGGCGGCGTGCAACCCGCCACGCCCACGGCGTCGCGGCGATGCTGGCACGCGAGGCGGACCTGCCGCCAATGCCTGGCGACATGCCCCTGCCCCAATATCCCGGCGCGATCTCGATCGAGCCCGTCACGCCCTTGCTTGCATCATGAATCGACGTCCGATCGGCTATTACGTCCATCACCACGGTGCCGGACACCGCATGCGGGCGTTGGCGATCGCGGATCATGCCGACGGGCGAATCACTTTGATCGGCACGAACATCGCCGGGCGGAGCGGTGCCCACCGCTATGTCGACATTCCCGACGACCGGCTTGCTTGCGGGTTCGACGGTCGCGACGATGCCGCGGATCGGCCCGCAGCTCTGCACTATGCACCGCTCGACCATGACGGGATACGTCGCCGGGTCGCGGCGATCACGCACTGGATCGCCGAACAGCAACCCGCGCTGATGATCGTCGACGTGTCGTGCGAGATCGCGATGCTGGCGCGGCTGGCGTCGGTACCGACCGTGTACGTCAGGCTAGGCGGCCGGCGTGACGACGCCCCGCATCACGAGGCGTTTCGAGCCGCGACCACGATCGTCGCGCCATTTGCCGAAGCACTCGACGATCCGGCCACCCCCGATTGGGTCCGACGAAAGACCGTCTATGCCCCCGGCCTGGTCGACCGTGTCGGGACGACATCGATCGAACCCCGATCGATCCTTGTCGTTAGCGGCAGGGGCGGCTCGGCAATCGATGCCGCGGTCTGGGTCCGCGCGGCGCGTGCCACGCCCGACCGTATGTGGCGAATCATCGGCGATTGCCCGCCACTTGTCGACGCGCCAACCAATCTCGAGCAATCAGGCTGGGTCGACGACGCCGCGGCGTGGATCGCACGCGCCGCGATCGTCATCGGCAGCGCAGGGGACGGCGTGGTCGGTGCGGTGCTGGCGGCACGCCGACCCTTTATTTGCCTGCCGGAGGATCGACCGTTCGATGAACAGCGATCGAAGGCCGAGCGACTGGTCGCGGCGGGCGCGGCGTTGATGTGCGACGATGCCGCCGTAGCGGACTGGCCGATGCTGCTCACGCATGCGGAGCGGCTCGATCCCGCCGCGCAGGTGGCGCTCGACGACCCGGATGGTGCAGCCCGTCTGGCAACGTATGTGATGGCCCTGGCCGATGGAGAGCGCGGATGAGCGAACGAATGACAACGGTGCTCGACGATCCGCTGGTCGCTGCGCTCGCCAGGCTGGGCGAACGCTATGACGCGGAGCGCGCGCATCCCGCCGACAGCATCGCGCTGCTCGCGGAGGCGGGTTTGCTGCGCCGGTTCGCCCCGGTCGAATCGGGTGGCGAGACGTTTGCCGACGCCGACGCCCGCCATCGCGCAATGTTCGACGCACTGCGTCGGGTCGGTCGCGGCGACCTGAGTGTGGGTCGGTTGTTCGAAGGCCATGTCAACGCGATGGCGCTGTTCGGCTGGTATGCGACCGCCGGCCAGAAGGACTGGCTGCGCCGCGTGCTCGATCATGGCGCCGCGTTCGGCGTATGGGCAACCGAGCCGGCGCCGGGGGTCGCGTTGATCGAGAATTTGGGCGGGCGAACATTGCAGGGCGCGAAGAGCTTCGCCAGTGGCGCAGGCGGGATCGGCTATGCGATCGTCACGATCCAGCCCGATAGCGGCGACCGCCGACTGGCCATCGTCGGCGCCGACGATCCCGACCGGACCGATGCCAGCGGCTGGCGTGTCCGGGGCATGCGCGCGAGCATGAGCGGCGCCTATGACCTGACCGGCTATCCGATCGACGAGGATGCACTGCTGGGCCAGCCCGGCGACTATGATCGCGAACCGCGCTTCACCGCGGGTGCGTGGCGGTTCACCGCGGTCCAACTCGGCGGGATCGAGGCGCTGCTGGCGGAGACTCGCGCGGCGCTCTCGGGGGCGGCCCGCGCCGATCCGCTGGTGCGTGTGGCATTCGGGCACGCGGTCGTCGCAACCCGTACCGCCGGGCTGTGGGTGCGCGAGGCGGCGGTGCGCGCGGCGCGCGAGGATGCCGACGCGGCGGCGTTCGCACGGATGACCCGCGGCGTCGTCGAGCGCGCCGGGCTCGACGTGATGGAGCATGCGGCACGGCTTGTTGGCACCCGCAGCACATTCGAGGGGCAGCGCATCGACAAGATCATCCGCGATCTCAGCCTGTACCTGCGTCAGGCAGGGCCCGACCAGGTCCGCGACGCCGCCGTGCGCGACTGGATCGATCATGATTGCTGGGGCGAGGATCGCCTGTGGTAGGCATTGCCCGCCCGCTCGCAACGAGCAGGTTCGCGCGCGCGCGCTGGCTGGTGCTGGCGCCGCATGCCGATGACGAGACGCTGGGCGCAGGCGCGCTGGTTGTCGAGGCGGCGGCGGCACGTCGCCTTGCAGGGGTCGTCTACCTGACCGATGGCGCCGGATCGCACGAAGTAGGGGGCGCTTGGCTGGCACGGGTGCGGCGGCGTGAGGCGGCATTGGCGGTCCGGCGGCTGGCCGGACGCGATGCGGCATTGCCCGTGTTCCTCGACTGGCCTGACGCGCATCCCCATCGCCCCGACAGCGCGGCATGGCGCGCGACGGTCCGACGCCTTGCATCACTGATCCGCTCACGTGGCGTCGATGCGATCGCGGTCACCGGCGCCGACGAACCGCATTGCGATCATACCGCGTTCCGGACGATCGCGCTCGCCGCAATCCGTGCCGCCCGGCGCACGGTGACGATATTCGACTACCGCGTATGGACCGATCCCGCCGTGCCGCCCGCGCGTACGACATTTCGCACGCGGCCGATGCCGGTCGGCCAGCGCCGCAGGGCACTTCTGGCGCATCGCAGCCAGACGGGTGCAGCCTATGGCGCGGGCTTTCGCCTTGCGCGGACCGCCTGGCGGATGCCGGCGGAGGACGTCCTTCATCTGAACGGAAGTGCCGATGCCCGATAAGCCGCCCCACAGCGGGGGCAGCCTGACTGCCGCCTATTTCGAGGACATTTTTGCCGGCGACGACGATCCGTGGTCGCTCGCCAGCAGCCCGTATGAAGCGGCCAAGTTTGCGCGGACCATCGCCGTGCTGGACGATCGTCGCTATGCCGCCGCGCTCGAGATTGGCTGCGCTCACGGGGTGCTGACCAGGCAATTGGCGCCTTTATGCGACGATCTCCTCGCCATCGACATTGCCGCGCAGGCGATCGATTATGCACGCAAGCGGTGCGAAGCCCTGCCGCAGGTTCACTTCGAGAAGGTCGTTTTCCCCGATCAGGTTCCCGCGACCAACGCCCTCGATCTCGTCCTACTCTCCGAGGTCGTGTATTATTGGAGCGATGACGACATCACCACCGCCGGGGCGTGGTTACGGGCGCATGTCGTCCCCGGCGGACGGATATTGCTGGTGCACTGGATCGGCGACACCGACTATCCGCAGACCGGAGACGCGGCCGTCGACAAAATATCCGCGGCGATCGGCGACGCCATCACGGTCGAGCGGGCGGAGCGGACGGCATCGTACCGACTGGATCTTTGGACCCGGCGGTAGGGAAGTCAGAGGGCTGAGGTTGCGAGCGATCGGTCACACCGCCGCGTGGAACGTGCGAGCCGACGCGGACGTTGCGGATGGTAGATCCGCCTCGCCTTGCACAAATGTGCGGCGAAGTGCGGTGGTGCCCCTGGCCTCTGCCGAATTATACCGGTCATCTTACTATAATCCCTACGCTTTTACATTTCAGTCTTGGGGTAAGTGCCCCCTAAAGTGCCCCCAGGCTCAGGAGCGCATTGGGTCTGCTCCGAGTCTGTCACGCATCCATTCGTCGACTTGCGCCTGCCACCATCCGCTGCACTGGACCGTCAGCTTCACCTGAGCGGGAAAGGTCCCGGCGGCGACCATGCGGTAAATGGTCGACCGCCCGAGCCCCGTCGTCTTCATCACGTCGGGTATGCGGAGGAAGCGCCCGCCAGAGCTGGCGGCACCTGTTTGCTTGGCGGTTGCGAGAGTGAGGGCGGTCATGCGGCTTCCTTCAGGCGCTCTTGTTCGAACAGTTCGGCGATCCGTCCGCGGACGGCCTTGGCGGTCGCGTAGGGGGATGTCCCAAGGGAGCGGCCGTCACAGCATCGGATACGGCAGGGTTCACGACCGCCCGCAGCTTCTGCGCGTGCGCGAGGATCCGCTCGGCCTCCTGCTCCAGCCCGTGAGCTGCTGCGATGAGATCGGCATCTGATATGCCGCGTGCTGCGTCCAGCTTGTGATGCAGGGAGCGCGGCGTTATGCAGAGTTCGTCAGCGAGCCGGCCTTTACCGATGAACTTCGCGGCAGTTTCCAGCCCCATTATCCGCAACATGCCGACCGGCAGACCTCGCTGTTCCGGTTTACCGGAACAGTTGCTTGGCTGCGTCGATGGCTGAGTCTGGCGGGCTTCGGTGGGAGCGGCGCTGATCATCATGGAGATCCTGTTCGTGCGGGGGGACTGAGCGCTCGCGCCAGCGGCCTTCCTTGTAGAAAGGGGCTGACCAAGGGCCGGGCGGTCAAAACATGGGCGGAGGACGGCGCGGGATCGGGTGCAGATTCTTGGCGAGACAGAGGACTGCCTGGCCGTCGTCGAAGCGAACCGCCGCAAACGACTTGCGAACGGCGAGGACGTCGCATTGCTTGCCAGTCTGGCCGAGCCCCTCGAACAAGGCTCGATCGCCGCAGGAAATAGCGACGTCCGCCACGTCACAGGAACCGCCGAGCGACAGCTAGGATGGTCGACCAACCGCAAATGCTGGCGATGGCGACCCAAAGGAACATGCGCCGTAGCGGCCATCGGTCGGCTGGATTGGTGCCGGTCATCGGGCGCGCAGCCGCGTCAAAGGGACGAAGTTCGGTTCGACGTTGCCGAGCGCGAGGCGGTAGATGCGCTCCCACTGGGGAGCGACCGACGTGATGATCACACCGATCGCCGTTGCACCGGCGCTGCCAAACACGGTGAGCGCCGCGCCCACGAGGATATCGTGGATCATTATCGACGCTCCGACGAGTTGGCGGCGATCAGGACGACGATCGTGATAGGAAAGAGGACAACCGCCAGGACGATGACCGCAACGACCTTCGCGCGAGCGAAGCGGGCAGCGGGGGGCGCGGCCGGCGCGGTGAGTGCGGGCGCGCTCAACGTGAGCGACCAGCTACGAGGGCTTTTGCGTCGGCACAGATCACGCACAGGCTCGGTGCGGCCCATTCGAGCTTTTCGCACCCGTCCGCATCGACGTGCGGATCCCAGGCGCTGCAACCGCAGCCCTGGCAGATCTGCGGGTGCGAACCTTCGGGATCGCGCGCGAGCTGGCGGTAGACGTCAGCGTCGAAGCGGAACACGCTCCGGAGCGCCTCCAGAGTTTCCTCCCGCTTCGCGACAACCCCTGGCGTCTCCAGCAGAGCGACCAGTGCGATCGCGCTCGGCAAGTCCTCCTTGCTGGTGATGATCCGCGCGCCAACGTCGCGCGGCGTCATGCCAGAGGCTACCCGACGCATGCGCAGGTATGCCGACGGCTGCAGCGCGGACGTGGCGTGGTGGGGCACCTGATCGGAGGGGAGACGCGGAGGAGCAAAATGGATCATCGGGCAGTCCTTCCAGACAAGGGGGTGACGTTGCCGAAAGCGGGGGCTTTCGGTTGGGGGTGTTCAGCGGGGCGTGGTGCGGCGGGGAGCCGCAGGCGGGGTTAGGTGGTCACGGCACTGGCAATCGCTTCGGCGACCAGCGCAGCACGTTCGTGCAGCTTGTCGTCGTTCGCGGGTTCGCGGTGATTCTCATTCGCTGGCTTCGGCGACCACGCCCCAAAAGGGAGGCGGACCTCCGGGTTAGGGGTGGCGCTTGGCCGGATCTGGCGAACCAGGGAGAGCTGTGCGACGCAGCTGAAGCCGCAATCATCATCCGTGCACACCATGCGCAGCTCGCGCACGGATGGGGTGATTTCCTGACTGTCGCGGACGATGGTCTTGCTCTGGCAGTGAGGGCACTTGATACCTGGTAAACGGCTACGGTCGATCGGCTTAGTCATGGGTACCCCCGGCAATCCCTGCGACTGACCCCGCGCCAGCCGGAAAGAAGGGCACCAGCAAACGGGCCAGCCTGGTGCAGGCGGCGCGGAGCTGACCGACCTCGGCGGACGCGCGAAGCGTCAACAGCGGCGAGGCGTTGGATTGGGTGAGCGCGATCGAGGCAGCGATGGCCTCTCCACTCTCGCGCGCGACTTCGGCAATTGCGTCAGCCAGCTCGCGCTGACAGGCCGCACGCCGCGTCGTGATCTCTTTGAACTGGAAGGTGTAGGCGTCACGGAACGGTGCCCCTTCGCCGCCTGCCGCCTGATAGGCCGCATCATAGGCAAGGGCGAGCGCTACCGGCGGTGACGACAGCGTGCCCGCCTCGGACCAGTACCGGACGTTCCGCGGCGTCTTGCCCGCCATCTGTCCGCAGACCTTCCAAGTGAGAAGATCGCCGACGCGCTTCATGGCGTGTGCGAACGTGTCAGGGGCGCGGAGCGACGTCATGCCTCGCCACCGCGCTTCATTTCGGCAACGCGATCGAAATCGCTGGAACGCACACCAGCGTCTATGATTGCGGCATCAGACGAGAGAGGACCCGCAGTTACGACAGGCGGATAAATGACGGGATCAAGGAGATGACGCGATACGCCCGTAGCTCGCTCGACTTTGAGGATATGCTCGGGAGGAAGAGACTTCTCAAAGCGTAGCCAGTCGAACACGGTCGACTGGCTACGTCCGATAAGACGTGCGAACGCGGATTGGCCACCTGCACGGCGAACCGCATCAGCTAACGGCGAATCTTGATCTGTCTCGATACCCATACCGGTATGTCTACCGGTAGGCCGGTACATTGGCAATAGGTAAAACTGTGTATCGAACTACCGGCGAACCGGTAAATAGGGGTGCTATGACGGTAGGGGCGCGCATCGCTGAACGGCTCGTGGCTGCCGATATGTCGCAGTCTGAGCTAGCTCGACGCGTAGGCCTCGCGCAAACCACCATCAACAGTCTGGTCAAGGGCGATTCACGATCGTCGGCCTACCTCCACAAAATCGCGGCCGTGCTAGGGACCAGCACTGCATATCTAGCAGGTGACACCTCGGATCCGTCTTCGGATGCTCCACCGGCGCCTAGCCGGGAGGACATGGCCGAGCTCCTCGACCTTGTACCGATCGCGTCCGTCGACATGGCGTACGGAATGGGGCTCGGATATGCCGGCGACCATATTGACGTTGAGATGATGCTTTTCCCTCGCGCTTGGCTTGAGGCGATGACTAGTACCGCGCCACAAGAGCTTGCCTGGGCTCGCGGCCGTGGAAACTCGATGTCCCCGACGATTGAGGACAATGACTTAGTCCTTATCGACCGGTCGGACCGATCCGTGCGCAATCAGGACGCGATATGGGCTTTCACGATTGGCGACATCGCAATGATGAAGCGCCTCCGTGTGCGTGGAGAGAACGTAACGATACTATCCGATAATGATCGGGTGCCGCCAGATCAGGCGCATCCCGATGAAATGAACATTGTTGGCCGAGTCTCACATATCGTGCGGCGAGTTTAATTATATAATCTGGGGGCAGATATGAATTATTCGCCAGCGCAAGATAGCACACTAACGCAACGCGATGCGGTATTGCCATCGATCGTCCTTCAAGACTCCTGCGACGATATCGAAACCGCTGAATTACCAGATAACGATGAGCCTCAAGCCATTGCCGGTTTTATCTGCGTCATCGAATATGCGGACGTCAACGGGGAGGTCTCCGAGCGCTTCATATCCTGCCGACGCTATGAGCTTCACGATGGAAACCCGTTGATTGGAGCGATCTGCGGCCGGTCTAACCGCTACAAGCTGTTCAGGTGCGATCGTATCCTTGAAGTTACGGACGCGGTAACAGGAGAGTCGCTAGGCACCGGCGCATTTTTCGATCAATTCACAGTCGGTCGCATTCGCGAAAAAGCCCATGACTGGAACACCACATCACAGCGCAAATCGTTGATTGTCGCTGGCCTGAATGTGCTGTGCTTTATGGCAAGGTGTGACGGAAAATGGCATCCTCTCGAAGAAGAGGTAATCGAAGATTTCGTATGTACGCTATGGATGAGAAAGGAGTGGGAGGGGGAACCACCGCTTGACCTTATCCGATCTCATGCGCGACGTCTGGCGCCTGACGGCGAAGTCTTTGCTAAGGCAATTCGTCAATACGGCCACAGTAGCACCTCGGCGAAGGTCCTCCGTCGCTTTGTCGAGCGTGTGGTCGCTGCTGACGGCGTGGTATGCGACCGGGAACACCACTGGTCCACGGAGTTCGCTGAGCTGCTGGATAATGCCTGCTTAGCCGAAGCAGAAGCGCGTCGACGTTAGGCCGCGCTCTCCAATGTGACAGATGATGTGAAACCGCGATCGGGTAAGAGTTCGTGCGTTACGTCGGCCACCAGCCATCGGATAGCGTCGATCTCTGCCTTGAAGCCCGAGGCGATAACAGGTCGGTCAGGATAGATCTCTAAACGCCCAAGCGCCAGGCCGAGATCCAGCTTACGCGGCGCCCTCCCCGCCCGGCTGCTCTCGGCCGACGCAGCTTTGTGCGCAGCCGCTTCCGATCCGTAGGCCCTTGCCAGACGTCGGGTGGGACCGCTGCCGGACCCCACCTTCACGGTCTTTTTCTTGGCCGCTTTGCGATCATGCCAGTGCGCCTCGACTTCGCCGGCCTCCTCGCGCTTCTCGATGCGGAAAGTATGCCGGTCGCCATCCCCGCGTCGGATTGTGAGCCCTGGCACCTTTTGACCGGATGCCGTCGTCGCCGCACCGATCGGCGTGAAGATGAGCGTGCCCGCCTTGATCGTTGCCGTTGCATCATGCTCCCGGCCGAGACGGCGCAGCAGCGCCATGTCGCTTTCCCGACTCTGCGTGAGCGCATCCACCTGATGCGACGCCAGCGATGGTGCGCAATGAGCCGAAAGCTTGTTCCGAGCTGCCACCTGGGCGAGGATCGCACCCAGCGTTGTCTTGTGCCAGCTATGGTCCCGGCGCGTTCGAATGGCACTGGTCATGTCGGCCGATCGGGCACGGATCACGATCACGTCGGGCGGTCCGCTATGCTCGATCGCGTCGACGACGAACTTTCCCTTGTCGACCAGGCCGACAGCCACGTCGCTGCCGGCTTTCCATCCGAGTTGAACCGTCAAGGTTGCGCCAGGCGCGGGAATGGCCATTCGGCCGTCGTGATCGGTGATCGCTATCTCCAGCTCGTCGGCATCACCGCCACGTTTCTCCGACAGTCGTAACGAGATCAGCCGCGGTCGGAGTCGATCGCTTAGGTCCTTGCCGTCGAGGGACACCCGGAAATCCGCGACGTTAGCGACCGACGTCATACTGCCTCCGCCGCCCGTGGACTTTCCACCTCGAGCAAATCGACACCGAACTGAATCAGTCGTGGTGTCCCGTCAGGAAAAAAGAAGCGCTGGCCTTCGCGGATCCGCGTGATGACGAATGCGCCATACACCCGGCCGCTGCCATCGATAAGGTTCCAGCATTCACCGTCCTTCGCCATCTGCCGCAAACTATCGAGAGAGGTGGCACCCGCCATCAGTTCAGCCGGCGCGTCGCCGTTTAGCGAGATGATATCGTTCTCTCGGCCTGTGAACTGCACGGCATCGATTGTGCCCACTCGACCGGACCGCGCGTGGCGCCAGGCGCTGTCGCGTTGCAACTCCTGGTAGGCGAGTGTCGGGAGCGAAAACACGAACATTCCCAAGCTCATCATCGTGCTCATTGATCCGCTCCGTCCGCATCATCCCGGTAGGTCGAGCGGCGTCGCGCCTGAGCGTCGCGTTCCCGCCGATCGAGTTCTCGCACGACGGCCCGCGCAACGGACTGCTCGTCCATGCCCGGCGCGGCATGAACGGTGATCTGATAGACCGGTGGCGAATAGGCGTTTGCCGCCCCCTCGCCGCCCCCTCCACCTGAAGCGCGTCCAGTCGCGGCGATCGGCGATCGCGTTCGCGTATCGATCACCTTCACGTTGCGCCCCCGCTGGGCAAACGATTCGGCAGTAGCAACGGTAGGGCCGACCATCGCGCCTGCCGCCAGGGCTGGCAGAGCCGCTGCTGCAGCCATGTTGCGAGTGAGCCGCCTGATCCGACCCACGGCACTGTCATGGCCGTTGTCTAGCCCGACGTTGAGGCCACCGATGATGTGACCACCGAGCGCCATGAATACACGACTAGGTGATTGTATCTTGGCACCGGCCTGAAAGCCGCCAGCGAGAGACTTCGCCATTGCCACGCCACGGCTCCAGAGCTTGCCAGGCGCGTTCTTTATTCCGTTCCAAAGTCCGGTGACTATCATTGACCCGAAATCATAGAACATCGCCGGTAGCGTCACGAATGCCGCGCGAAGGACTGCCTTGAAGGCGTTCCAAGCCGCATTCCAACCGCCGGAGAGTATTGCCGGCAGGCGGGTCGTCAGCCACGCCCACGACGCAGCTAGAGCGCTAGTCAGCCCTACCCATGCGGCATTCCATCCAGAGGCGAGAATACCGGGGAGGGTTCCGGTCAACCATGACAATGCGGCCGAGCCGAAACGAACAAGTGACCCCAAAGCATAGCCGACGAAGTAGGCGATGCTCTGGTATACTTCGAACAGACTCATCGAGAACAGGGACTTAACCCCACTCCACATATCCCGAAACGTGCCGGTCACTGCGTCGCTAGCCGCTGCTAATCTTGTTTGAACGCCCGTCCATAGGTCCGCAAAGAAACCGCCTATTGCCCCCCAATTTTTATAAATCACATAGGCACCAGCTGCGAGCAAGGCGACTACCGCGACGACTGCTAGAACCGTTCCAATAATTGGCAGAAGCCCGATCGATGCGATACCGCCCGACACGCCCATCGCAATCAGGCCAGCGTTGACGATCGCGATAGGCCCCATGAACGCCGCGAGCGCTATTGCCCCTGCGCCAAGCACTAGAAACAGGCCTGTCAGCGCGGCAGCGCCGATCATCACCACCTTGGTAAGCATTGGGTGCCGCTGTGAAAGGTTCGCCAATCGGTCGGCAAAGACGCCCGCTTTCTGGACGATCGCATTCACAGTTGGCAGCAGCACCGTTCCCATGCTGATCGCCAGTGCCGTACCCTGGATCTTTAGCCGCTTGGTCTGCTCGGCCGAGTCTTTCATGCGCTCGGCGAAATCGGTATCTGTCGTTCCGCTCGCGGCTCCGGCCTCGGCACGGATCTTCCGATATTCCTCCATGTTCTGAATTAGCGGGCGTAGGCCCTGCTGCACCTGCGAATCCTCGAACAGGAACCCGATCTTGCCGAGATCGCCGCCTGTGGCCTTTCGGGTCAGCTCGGCGATGGCCTCCAGCGGCGTCTTGCCCTCCGCATAGGCCTTCTTCAGCGCGTTGGGCAGGTTGATGCCCATCTTATCGAACGCCTTGATCGTCGACGGCGAGGTGATCTTCTGGATGATGTTGGCGACGTTGTTTGCGGCCGTCGCGCTATCGCCCGCACCTTTGCGCGCGATCTGAAGCGCCGCAGAAAGATCCGCGACGGCGCCAACGCCCGTTTGTCCGAGTGCCTGATAGCCGGCGGTGAGCGCGGGGAATGCCCCCGCCATGTCCTTGACCTCGAACGCCCCTGCCTTGCCGGCCGCAGCCATGATGTCGATGACACGCGCGGTCTGTTGGACCGGTACCTTCAGATTGTCGTTCGCCGCGAATGCTGCGGCAGCCAGGTCGCCGATCTCCGCCTTGTATGCCGTGGCGGCGCGGCCGATTGGCTTCATCATCGTCGCCGCGTCCTTTGCCCCTTTGCCGAAGCCCATCAGGGTATCGACGCCAGTCTGCATGTCGGTCGGCATCTGATTGGCGGCGCGAGCGGCCACCAGCAGCTCCTTGCCCATAGCCGCAGCTTGGACGCGCGACAGGCCAGCCTTCTGCGCGATATCAGTCATCACCGACTGATATTCCTGTGCCTCCTTTACCGCCCCGGTGAGCGGTCGCGCGATCGTCATACCGGTCGCGATCCCGGCGGCACCGCCGGCAGCCAGGCCTGTAGCCATACCCTGGACGCGACCGAAGCTACGACGGGCAGCACCGAAGCGTTGCGCACGGGCATCGGCTGTCAAAAGGCGTCGGTTCTGTTCCGCGAGTTCGCTGTTGGTGCGCTCGATGCTGGTGCGCAGCTCAGCTTCACGACCTGCCATATCCCGGACCGAAATACCGGCCTGTCGGAATCCCTCACGGCTCGATCGCAATGCAGCTGCTTGCTCGCGTTGTTTGGTGGCAAGTTTGCCAGCGGCAACTTCGGCCCGCGCCAGCTCGTTTGTCATCTTCTTGGTCGGCGTATCGACCGATCCGATCGCGGCGCGCATTTCATTGACGCGCGTTTTTACAGCCGCCAACTCGCCGGTCGTTTCCTTCAGTCCGGCACGCATGTTGCGGAAGCCGTCGATCTTGGACTGCTGCTGATTGAGTTGTTTTAGGCGGTCGCTGACTTCCTTCACCGCCTCGGTAGCGGCGCGACTGCCGCCCGCGATATCGCGGAGCGGCTTCGTGACCTGGTCGCTTGCTTTCAGGAACATGCGGATACGCAATTCGCGGTCCATCGAATCAGCCTTCCTGGTTATGCCGCGCCGCGGCCTTCGCATGCCACCCCATCAATTCGGCCAGCGACATCGTCGCCATTGCCCGGGGCTGCCAGTGGAACACGATGGCCAGGTCGGCCATCGCGTCGTCTACGCTGCGGGGGAGTCCGACCCCTTCGTTGCCTTCGGCAGCAAAAAATCCATCACCTCCATGCCGAACTGCGTGAAGTCGGCAGGATCGAGGTCGGCCGCTTCCTGGAGAGTCAGCGAGGGGGCGGTGATGCGCGGCAGCAGTGTGGTCGTGGCGTTGACGTTCATCTGCACCAGGTCCGCGATGTTGAGGCCGCGCAGCTCGCCGGACTTGGGGCGGCGAACCTGGACGGTCTCGATCGTCTGATCGCCTCGCTTGAACGGATAATCAAGGGTCACGGTTACGAAGGTGGGCTTAGTCGTGTCGGTATCGGTCATGAGAAATTATCCGAATTGAGGCGAGGATGATCGGCAAGGCGACGTTGCCGGCGCGGCGGGCGTAGAAGCCCCCGTATGGGGGCGACCGTCACAGGATTGCCGCGCGCTGTTCGGCGAGCATGTCGACGCCATCTACGATGTAGATCATGTTTAGGACGTCGATCTCGATCTCGACGCGGCCGTTCCATTCCAGGCGGTAGTAGGCGCACTGCGTTTTGACCTTCGTTTCGCCGCCCTCGCCTACCTTGGACTCACCCATGTCGATTTCTTCGTGACGCCCACGGACGGTGATTTCGATCACGTCGTACGCGCCAGTCGCATCGTTCTGGTAGGAGCCTGCGAAGCGAAGAAAGGTGCCTGCAATACCGGGCCGCGCGAACTGGCGGATCACGGTGCGGTCAGGACCGCCCAACGTGAACTCCATCTCCATTGGTTCGGCGCCCTGGTCGATCTTGACCGTCCCGTCCATTCCGCCCGCGCGGTAATCTTCGAGCTTCCGGGCCAGCTTTGGCATCGTCACGGACATCGCGAGCGCAAGATAACTTGCCCCCTCGTTAAACAGGTTCATGTTTTTAAGTTTGGACGGGAAAGCCATCGTAAGGGTTCCTTCGGGTGAGTTAAGATCAGTGGCTGCCCGAGGCGATCCAGAGCATGTAAAATGCCCCTACGACCGCTACGAAAATGCTTACGGGAGCGAGAACGGCGATGATCGGGACCGCCCACCATGCGACCACACCGAACCACCAGAGCAGCAGGGCAATAGCCAAGCCGATGACGGCGCAGCCGATCAGGAAGGATTTGGGAATCATCATGGCGGGCCTCCTTGGTGCGGCGATCAGGCGACGGAGAAGTCGGCGAGATACGTGTCGGTGATGCGCTGGGTGAGCGCGAGGTTCTCCAGCGGCGGGACCGGCGTGAAGTTATAGTCGATCGCCAGCTTTCCCTGGGCGAGGCTGGATGCCGGGTTCTTGTCCGCGACGAACCACGCCTTGCCGCCGATCAGCTGCCCGGCGGTGACCATGCCGGCGATCGAGCCGTTGATCGTTTCCACGATGTCCTTGGCAAGGCTCGGCCGCAGCGGCTTGTCGATCGCCCACATCATCCCCGCGCCGATCGTGTCGAGCAGGACCTGCGCGGTACGCGTTGCGGTTTCGAAGCTGAATGGCGACGTCGCCTCGACGCAGCCACGGTTACCCCAAAACCGGAAGCCACCGCCTGCGCGAATCAGCGCAGTCACCTGCTTTTCGTTGAGGCGCGCGGCGTCGCTGGTCGGATCCTGAATATCGAACTGGATATCCTTGGTAAGGCCAACGACGCCCTCCACCGTGACGTTCGACAGCGACTTGTGAAAACCCTGCTCCTGGTCGATGCGGGCGCGCAGGCCGAGCGCGCGGGCGACAGCGTAGCTGGTTGCGTTGGCCGCGACCCGCGTATCGAAGGCGATGAAGTCGGGATGGATGAGCATCAGCTCGCGCGCGCCGAAGTTCGCCCGGTAGGCGGTGACGGCGGTGATGTCCGCACCGATCGCCGAAGCATAGACGTAGCCGCGCAGCTTCTGCGCGATCACGACCAGGGCGGTGGTGACCGCCTGGGTATCGAGACCGGGTGCGCCGAGGATCTTCGGCTTCATGCCCAGCTGCGACTCGGCCGACAGGAGCGCCTGCATGCCGGTCTTGAGACCGTTCACGGTGGTGCCGATGACGTTCACGCTAGTCGTCGCGGCGTCCGCGCCGGCCGCGACGCGCACTACCACGACCGGAGCCTTCGCCTGGTCGGCGATGGCCCGGAGCGACGATGCCAGCGTGCCGGTCGTGCCGGCGACGCCGATCGCGGCCTCAAGGTCGACGACCAGGACGGGGCGATTCAAGGGGAATGCCGCATCGAGCGCTTCCGTCGCGGCACCGGCTGGCGCGGTCGCGGTCGCGACCAGTCCGATGATGGCGGTTGCGGCCAGTACGAGCGAACGTGCGCCCTCGGTCACTTCGGTAATGGTGATGCCGTGCATGGTGGCTCCTTCAGGCGTAGACGGTGAGACTGCCGCTGTTGGGCAGCGGGACGATAAGGCGTGCGCGTGCGTTCGGGCCGGCGACGTCGGTGCGCTGGCCATCGAGAACGGCAGAAAAGGCGGCGGGACCGGTTTGCTGAATCGCGACGGCCGACAGCTTGATGCGCGGTTCCCAGCGCTGAATCGCCAGCGCGGTTGCCGCCATCAGGCGCATTCGGCCGAGCGCGTTCATGGGCTGGTCGACCAGCTCGGGGAGAAGCGACCCATAGTCACGACGGGCAACTCGCGAGCCGATCGGCGTCGACAGGATATCGGCGATCGATTGGCGAATATGGGCGACACCGTCGAGCAGCTTGCCGGTGGTTGCGTCCATGCCTATCACTTCTGCGGACCTGACAGTACTGCTGCGACCATAGCATTGACGGCGTACAGGCCGATCAGAGGTCCGGCAGCGATTGCCGTTACTAAGGCGATCACGCCGACCACAAGAAGGATGCGGCGCCATAGAGGCAACTCGGGACCGCCTGGGGCTTTTGGTCGGGTGCTCATTGTGGCGGACCCGAAACACCGCCGCCCGCCTGGACGCCGAGGTGCTTGTGGTTCTTGAGGCTCTTGCCACCGCCGACCACGTCGTTGGTCGCAGTGGCCTTGCCGTCGATGTCGACGTCGCCGGTGATCGAAACCCTGCCGGTGATATTGACCGGACCTGTGATCGTCACACCACCAGGCGCATCGATTTGAACCTTCCCGCCGGCAGGTAGCTGGGCGACCAGGAGATGAGCTGCGGCGTCGTAGGAAATGATCGCGCCGTCATCGAACCGGATCAGGTCGACGTCGTCGGCCGATGGCGCGGGATTGGCGTCGGAGAAAAGGCCAAGGACGGCGAGCCCGTTATCGGTGTCGCCCTCGGGGCATAGCAGGATGCACTGTTCGCCAGTCGTCGGCGGTGACCAGGTGCGCGTCTTGCCGGCGCGCTGAACGGCCCAGCAGATGTCTCCGGTGACGGTTTCGCCCACGCGCACGCGGCACGTCGCATCGGCGCGATCGACGGACTCGATCGTGCCGATCTGAATGATGTTGCCGATGACACGGCGAGGATCTGGCAGTTCGTTCATGAGGCGCGACATTGCCGCCCCGTGGCGCGGATAGCGCGAGGCTCGCCTTGTAGAACGGGTTTCTACAAGGCGAGCCGGTATCGTTCGCGATGATCGGTGGAACGGTTAGCCGTCGACGTCGGCCGGCTCTTCGGTCGGGGTAGCGATGACGCCAAGCCCAATCTTAACGGCGACACCGCGGCCGACTTCGTCGAGGCGGGCAGCGGTCGCGACCGGATCATACGCGCCGGTCTTGTCATGGCAGGCGTTCACGCTCCGCTCGTGGATGACGTCGCCGCTGGCGAAGGTGGCGGTGACGGTGCGGGAGGCGGCATCATACTCGCCGATGGTGATGTTCATGGGTGATCCTTTCTGTAGGTACGGGATTGGCGGGTCAGCCGTGCTGGACGTCGATCCATGCGCGCCCGTCACGCACCGCCCAGACCTTGCCGAGACGCTTGCGATACTGCGCGAACGTGATCTTGGCGGCAGCGATGGCGGTGGCCTTGATCCCGCCCCCCTCCTCCGTCGCGACGACGTAATCGCCGACAGCAAACGGTCCGCTGACCGCGACCGGGACCTGCCCGCAGAAGGCGATCCGGTCGACGTTCGCGCGCGCCGCCTCGAGGGCGTCCTCGAACGCCGCCAGATCTGCAACATACGCATCGTACGCGATGGCCCAATCGTCCGCGGTTTCGTCGGTTGGCGCTGTCGGGCGTTCGCCCAGGTGCGCGCCGTAGTTGTCGTTACCGACGAAACCCGGCTGGTCCGACTTCACCACAAAGCTCAGCGCCTGCGACCAGCTTGTCACCAGCGCGCCGTTCGCGTCGACGCCGCAGACGTCGCCCGCCGTGATCAGGCCGCAACCGTCCGCCTTCTGCATATACTCGGCATAATCCGCGCCGCTGGCGTTGATCGTGCCGGCCGCGTTGATCGACCGCCCGGTGCTGTTGTTCTTCGAGACGTAGAACGCCGATGGGGCAGCGCTCTGTCCCGGTGCCGTCGCGACGTTGAAGCTGGCGACATAGCCGTTCGGGCCGAGGAAGCCGGTGTGCAGCGCGTTCTCCGCGCCGCCCTTCGCGAGGACGTGCGCGCTCCCGCTGGATACGCCGACGAGCAGGTTGCCCCCGGTGTCGCCGGTCACGCTGCCGATCGTCCCCGAGGGTGCCGTGATAGGCGCTGTGAATGCCGCCCCCGCGAGCAGCGCGAACTCGTTGCCCTGCCGACCGTCGAGCAGATCGGCGTCGAGGCCTGACCCGGCACCGTCGACCGTCAGCATGCGGGAGATCACGGTCGCGCCGGTAAAACTCGAAGCGTCGAGGGGGGTGTAGCCCAGCCGGGCGGTTACGTCGGCGTACCAGGTGCCCTGCTGCCCATCGAGCAAATCCGCGTCGAGTCCCGACCCGGCACCGTCGTTCGCGGCGGTCCACATCAGCGACCCGTTGAACGCGACCGTGGTTTGCGTCACGCGCAGCCGCAGCGCACCGAAACCGAACTGCCCTTGGTAGATGCTGAAGGCGTTGTCGGCGGACGATCCCATATACCAGTTGAGCGACACGTTCGCGTCGGACGCTTCGCCGAACTGCATGAAGCCATAGCCGTTCGTCCCGTCCGACACCCGCAGGCCCGCCGCCAGCCCAGCATGGCGAATGCCGACCGGCCCCGTGAAGTTGCCACCCGCCCAACGGGCGAACTCGGCACCCTCGCGGCCGTCGAGCAGATCCGCGTCCAGCCCCGATCCCGCACCGTCGACCGCGAGCAGCCGCGACAGGACGTTCGCCGCGGTGAAGATCGCGGCCATGTTCTTCGGGGTGAGCGCGCGAACCGCATCGGTCAGCGCGGTCGCCTCGGCGTCGGTCGCCAGCTCGATCACGCCGGGCGTCGCAGTCGTGGCTGGCGGGTTGAGAAAATTGGCGTTGCCGAACGTGATCTGGCTGGCGGCGATGTCGAGAAGCGTGGCGTCGATCGCGAGCAGCAGCAGCGCGCCCGCCGACTTCTCGATGATCGGCGCGGCCTGGCCATAGGATGCGAACAGCGTGCCGTCCGTCAGGTACAATGCGAGGCTGCGTACCGTGTACGTGTCGGCGGTCTCGTCGCGCACAACCAGGTGGATAACATCGGCCGCGACACCTGCGCCCGAGATCGTTGCGATGCGCTTGACCTCGCCTGGCAGCGCGGCGGTGTTCGCTGCGGCGACGATCGCAGTCGGGGTGACGCCGACGGATGCGATGCGGACGGCGTTAGTGCCGTCGCGGGCGGCGTTGACGAGCGCGGCGCGGCCGGCGTCGGTGATGCGTAGAACGATCGACATGATCTCTCCGGGTCAGGCCGCGGGCGCGGTCATGGTGAGGCGGGCGAAAACGGCAGGACGTGCGGCTGCGACCGACACGATGCCGGCGGTGGCGTTGAGCGCCTGGCTGAAGGTGAAGTGCGAGCGCACCGGCTTGGTGCGGTAGACCTCGGCGATCACGGCATCGACGAACGCGGCGTCGACGGGGGCACCGGTCTGGTCGGTGATAGTGAGCAGCAGGGTGAACGTGTGCGGGGCGCCGGGTGGCGTCATCTGCCACCATTCGCGCAGGGCGACGGATCCGCCGAAGGACTCGACGACATCGCGGACCGACGATGCCGTGCCCTTGCGCCGCTGGATCGCGATGGCGCTACGCACGCGGGCGCGCTTGACCGCTTCGGGCCAGGCGGTGGACCAGGAGTCGATCGAGAGCCCCCAGGCGAGGTAGGGCAGCAGCTCGACCGGGCAGGTATCGGGATCGTACAGCTGTCGGATCGGCACCGGCATTTCGCCAAGCCGCGCCATCGCCATCTCGATGCCTCGCTCGAGCTGGCTAGAATTTGGCGGCAGCAGGGTCATTCGGCGATGCCGGCCAGGCGCACGGTAACCGCGGTGCAGTTGCTCGCCTGGCTGCGATCGAGAACGATATCGGCTGCAGGCTGGATCAGCCTCACGTTCTGGACGCCCTCGGGGCTTGCCAGCGCACCGAAGATCCGCGCGCGGGTCACATCGATGCCGAGACGGTGCGTGCGTGCGAGCAGATCCGCTAGGTTGGTTTGGGCGGTTGCCAGCACGATCGCGGCGTCGGGCCCAGCAAAGGTGACCAGTTCCGCCTCGACCACGAACGGCACGATCGCGGCGGACCGTACGGTCACCGAGTCGGTCATTGGTCGACGGGTTTGATCCGACAGGTAGTCATTCACCTCGGCAACGAGATCGGCTGACGCGCTGCCACCGCCATTGCGCGACAGGACCGTCACGACGACTTCACCAGGGCTTGGACTTGTTGCGCTGGCGTCGAGAACATCGGGATCGGCCGACAGCGTATGAAAAATATAGGCGCCTTCCGGACCGGCGACCGAATAGCCCTCTGGCGCAAGCGTCAGGCGACGTCGCAGATCCGCGTCTGATTCAAAGACGGCCGCTATCGCGGTCAACGGATCGGCTGGTGTGATCAGGAAACGGGCGACGCCGAACAGTGCGGCGATATGATCGAGATCCGCGCCGATCGCGAACGCCGGCATGACGGCGCGAGCCGCGTCATTCACCCGCTGGCGCAGCAGCATTTCGCGATACGCAGCGACCTGAAGAAGCTTGACCACCGGGTCAGACTCGATCGTCGCATCGAACTCCGGGACCAGCAGCAGCAGCTGCGCGAGCATGGCGTTGAAGATCGTGTCGAAATCCAGCACCTCGACCACCGCAGGCGCGGGCAAGCGCGAAAGATCAACGGCGGTAAAGTTGTCGGCCATAGATCACGTCGTGGCGACGTATGCGACGGAGGCCAGCACCGCGCCTTGTAGAGAGGGTTTCTACAAGGCAGCGGTAACGGTTTCGAGCAGGAGATCGAGAGCGCGGGATCGCTCGACGTCGGTGAGACCCAGCAACTTGCGTTGCGCATAGCGCACCGGCTTTGCCTTCATCGACGGCCGGTCGGTTCCGCCTTCCTGGTGGACCGCGGCGATCTCGGCGGCCCTGCCTGTGAAGCCAATCCATGCCTCGCTATCGCTGGCTCCGGCGCGCAGGTTGCGCCCGTTGCGCAGCTTGCGAAACATCGCGCGCTGTTTGATTGAGCCCTGCCGGCGGTACTTGCCAGCGCTGGCGTTCTGTTGGGCCTGGTCGACCGGCAACCACCGATCGACCTTGTCCCAAAAGAAGCTTCGGATGCCGCCAGCCTCGACGTCGAAGCCGGTGACCAACGGTCCCTGCCGCACCCAGCTTTTCATCAGGACGGCGCGCGGTTCGGTAGCGCCTTTGGGGTAGAGGAAGTGCACCGCGAAGTTGCCCGGCTTGGCCGCTTTCTTCGGACGCCGTGATTCATACCGCTGACCATCCGGCGATTGCTGGCGGCCGATGCGGGCGGACTGGGTCTTCTGGACGTCCCGCGCCATGCGTCGCAACAGCGACCGGCGCGCGGCCGGCGCGAGCTGGCGCAGCAGCGCGCCCGCGATTGCCTCAATCTCTGCGAACCCGTCGCTCACTGGTTATCCACGAAACGCGGATCACTGGTTTCCGCAACGACCTGATCATCCATGAACAGCTGCCACAGGGGCACGCAACCGATGCCGAAGCTATCGGGATCGCTCTCCGGTTCGATGCGCTCCGCGGTGAAGCCACCACCCTCCTTGGCGGTGACACGCACGGCTTCGTCTAGGTCGATGTAGATGGATACGTCGGCCGTGTCCGCGTCGAGGAGTTCGGACTCGAAGCGAAACGGCTCCTGGTCGCCGCGGTGCAACAGCTCCGGCTGGTGCTGACCGATCCACGCCAGGACAGGAACCATCAGATCATCAGCGTCGCCGGCATAGTCCTGCACGACGACGTTGACGGTGTAGCGATATTCGAGGCTCAGTGATCCCGCCCGCGCCGCGATCCGGCCCTTGTCGACGAACAGCGACAATTTGGACGGATCGGCCGCGAGGGCGGGTACGAACGACTGCAACATCAGGCGCAGGCTTTCGGTTTTTTTCACCGAATACCCCTCCTCTCAAGGCCTATGGCGCTGCCGGTCATGCTGCCATCGCCGTATATTGCACGTTCTGCTGATCGATTGCCCAGCGGCACGGCTGCACCATCAGCGCGTGCATTGCGGCGCTGGGATGCGTGCCGTCTGCCGTCGCATAGCTGGCGGTTCCATTGACCGCCCACTTGCCATTGTCGTTCGCCGGCTCCTGCACCGACGTCATGTCGATGATCCCGTTCACGTTGGGATCGAGCAGCGCCTGCGCATCGATGTAGTTGCGATAAACGTTGAACCCTCCGTTGATCGTTCGCACGGTCTGGTTCGCCGTCGTCGCATAGGCGTCGGTCGTGTCCGACTTCGGTGCCATACGGACCTGCAGGATCCGCTTGATCCCCGCCGCCTTCAGCTGCGCATTGATCGTCGCCATGTTTGTCGCGCCGGTTTCCTTGGGCGTACCGCCACTGAAATCGTTGCCGAGATAGCCATTTATCGCGCAGTTGAAGTATTTATAGAGCGCGCGCCGGCTGTCCCCGTCGCTCGACAGATACCCGGTCGAGGTCTCCCCGCCGCGGGCAAGGTTGCCTTGCGCATACTGCGGCACGATCTGCGCCGAACGAGCAGCATAGCCGCGGTTGGCGTCATCAGCCGTCCCCGCCTCGATGCTCGCGCCGAGCGTGATCCATGCCGGCATGAGACCGACAGGACGGCCGACGATGAGCGTCGGGCCGAAGAACCGGGCGCTATAGTCTGCCCAAGTGGTGTTGGAATTGTTGAACGCGCCGGCAACGCCGATCTTCGACGGACTGCCGATGGGGCCGCGGACGCATCCGAAACCTGTCATCGTCAGCGGCGTGCCGATGTTGATGCGGTTGGTACCGGCAACCCACTCGCGTTCCGTCACCTCGAAGCCGGTGAAATTGGCGGGGAACTGCGTGAGACCGAACGCGGACGCCGGAACCTCGTCGCTGCGAACATCCATCTCCCCGCTGACGAGCTGACGCGAGGTTGCGCCATCGAACGTCAGGACGACGACGATGCCGTTATATTCGATATGCGCCCGAAGCAGGTAGCCTGGACCTTTGACGTTCTGCCCATAGTAGGTCGAATAGACGAACGCGATCGTCGAGACCGGCGCATTGCCTGTTGTGAACGGCAACCGGCATGCATCCATGTTGTTCGATGACGTGGTGGCGACGCCTTCCCCATGGAAGAAATTGCGGCTGGTGATGACCTGCAACGGGGGCAGTCCTGCCGTGTCGTCATTCAGGATCGTACCGGTTGCCGACGTTGCGGACCCTGCCACATAACCCGATGGGGTCGAGATGAGGACGGTGAATGTCTCGTCACCCTCGACGACGGTATCGCCGACAACGCTGACAGTGAACGTACCCGTCGCGACGCCATCTGTCATGTTGACGGTCCCGCCGGCCGGATAGGTACCGCCGGTGAAGTCGTCGGCGCTGGTGGTGCCGGCGGTGAACGACCAGGGCACCGCAACCGCGCCGGACGATGCCGACCGCGTGACGGTATAGGTGAACACGGTCGCGCCGCTGTTCCCTTCCGACTTGGACTGCGCGACCGAAATCGACACGGTCGGCGTTGGGACCGGAACGACGGTCGACGCCGCCCCCGTGATCGTAACCGGATATTCCAGCGCAATGTCGCCATCATTCTCACGGACCAGCACCTTCTGGCTGAACCCTGCGCCGATCGCCGCGGTCGCGCTGATCGCGCCGGTCGCGACGTCGAGCTTCAGGTTCGCACTCGATCCGGTGACGAGCGCCAGCTGACTGGTGCTGCCGAGCAGGCGCGACAACGTGAAAACGACGCCGGTAGCCGTCGCCAAAACGGTCGCGGATTTGGCGGCGGGGCGGATCTGCGACGAAACAGGCGCGCGGGGTGTAGCGAGGTCAGCGTGTTCGGTGACGACGAAGCGGGTACCGGCCAAAATATTATCCCTTGGGCGACGGGCACGCAGCGGGCGTGTTCCAGTTGATGAGACGATCGAGGTGATCGGCGTTGGCGGCGAAGGCGCGCGCGAGGCGGATAATGCCGGCGCGGATCTTCGTCGGGATCTGGGCGATCAGCGCCGGATCCTCGGGGAGTCCCTCGGGGCGGTCAGCGCAGCCGAGCAGCTCGGCGGGGGGCGTGTCCTTCACCTTGACGACGATCGGCGCGGAGACGACCGCAGGCGGGGCCTCAGCGGGCCGCGCGCAGGCCGGCAACACCGTTAACAGCGCGAAACCAATCGCGATCGACAAGGTTCGTCCGTTCAGCTTGCGCATCTGCCATCTCCATTCGTTGTGCGGCCGAGCTTGCTGCCTCAGCAGCAGCGCGCGCGGCGCGGGTGTCGTCGTTCTGTCGTGCGTCGTGATCGGCCATCGCCTGGGCGAGCGTCGCCGCGGCGAGCTGGTCGCTGCTGGCCTTAAATCGAACGAGCCCGGCGACCGTGGCGGCGCAGGCTTCCCCGCGCGGCGTCTTGCCGGCTGCGGCGAAGCCGGTACCGGAACCAGCGCAGATGACCTGCGCGGTATGCTGGAGATCGTCGCGATCGGCGCGCGCCTGCCGCGCCTCGACATACTGCCAGGCACCGACCGCCGCGACGATTACGAGGACGATGAACGCAAAGTCGCCGCGCAGCTTGGCGAACACATTCTTGATCATTTCGGCTCCTTTCCGGTGAGCATCATCGCCTCGAGACGGATGGCGCGGGCACCGACCTGATCGTGCCACTTCGACGCCTTCATGCCGGCGACGGCACCCGCCCAGTCGCCGCGCTGGAGCTTCGGCAACGTGCCGTAGAAGCCGAGGAGACCAGCACCGGTGATCTGCCGCTTGGCGTCTGGCGCGCGGCCAATGCCCATATTGAAGCACATGTTCAGCAGCACGCGTTGGCGGACGCCATTAAGGGTACGCCACCAAGGAAGTTTCGCGTCGAGATCGCGCTCGCTACGCTTGATGTCGTTTGCGAACAGCGCATCGGATTGCACCTGCGTGATGCCGCGGGTGAGGCAGCTTGTCAGGGTAATCCCAAGCAAGCGCGTCTCCTCAGCGGAGATACCGACGTCGTCCAGGTTGCGCCCCCTGCCGATGGAACGCTTGCCCTCCGTGCAACGATAGACGCGCAGCTTGTCGCCTTCATCGCGGGCGATCTCGGCCGACAGCCGTGCCATGTCATAGGTCACAGGCCATCCTTTCGTGGGAAGAAGCGGTCGAAGAATGCCGCGGGAATGTCGGTCACGCGCTCGCTGAGACCGGCGATGAACTTGGGCGTCGCCTTGAATGCGATCATGCCGACGACGAACCCGACCGCCTGAATGACGAACGGGTCGGGATGGCCCCACGGCCACAGCACGCGGATGACACCGCTCGCAAAATAACTGACGACGATGCCGACGGACATTTGCTGGAAGCGGCGCGACCAAGTCAGGCCGGTTTCGTAGGCGAGGCTGACCGCGGCACCGAGCGCGGCCGGCGTCAGTCCGAACAGGAACGCCAGCAGCGACACGCCGAATTCGTGGAGTAGATCCTTCATACGGTCAGTCCCAAAGCTGGATGAGGGGAAGCACCGTTGCCGCCGGAGCCGAGCCAGTAGGCACGATCACGACGGTACCGACGGGCAGCACCGGGCCGAGGTCGACAATGCCGGGATTGAGATCGAGCACGCGGCTGATGTCGGCCGCCCCAAACGCACGTTCGCGCCAGATCAGTTCGTCCAGCGTGTCCCCCTGCAAGGCAGTGAGCGTGTCCGGCATCAGATCAGCTCGATGTCGGTGCGCGTGGTTCCGAGAATGTCGCGGATCGCGTGAATGGCATCGCGGCGCAGCTCACCGATCGACGGCTCGGCATCCTCCACCTTGCGCTGACCCGCGCCGGTAAGGTCGACGTCACGGTACGTCTCGACCAGCTCGGCCTTGGCGTAGCTACCGATCGCGCGCTCGTAGAGCAGCACCAGGCGGCCCTTGCCGTCGATGACAGTCGTCGGGACCGCACCGAAGCTGGCATATCCTGCGGCGAGCTGGGTTGCCTGCCACGCGACCAGTTGATTGCCGGTAGTGATGATCGCGCCGATCAGCGCCCGACGCAGGCGCTCGGGCGTAACGCTGTCCTTCACGCGCAAGCCGAGGCGTGCGGCAGTAGGATCGATGTCGGGGAACCAGCCGTCATTGGTGATGATGGCCTCGGCGGGCGCGGCCGGCGGGGGTGCCAAGACCGGCGGGCAGCTGAATCTGTTCACGCGAGGATCTTTGCGACGCCGGTTGAGCCCGCGCTGAAGAGCGCCAGGCCGATCCAGACGGCGAAGATGGCGTGTCGCATGGATGCAACTGCGCCGGCGACGTTCGCGATCGACAGGTCGACCGTGACGTCGATCAGGAGGATGATCGCGTACAACGTCAGCCATGCCCCGGCCGCCAGGGCGATGACGGTCAACAGGGTGGTGGCGATGACGAGCACGATGGTGTCTTTCAGAGCAGGGACGAAAGTTTACGGGGGTGGGGATCGGGTCGATCGACGGCCCTTCGGCCCTGAGGCCTCCCGTCTCGCGCGATCCGCCCCCGAGCGCCGGGGAGCGAGTTATGCGACCGGCGGTTGGCCGGTCTGTTCGGTGTCAGCTGCAACGGCAGCGGGATCTGTCTCGGTCTTGTCGGCAACATCCGGGGCGGAAACCGACGCGGCCGGCTTGTCGGCATCGATCTTCACGGAGTCGGTCGCGGGCTTTGCGGCCTCCTCAGCTGCGGCCTTTGCGACGCCGTCGATCGCCTTTTGCAGTCGGCCAATCGTCATCTTGGCACCGACGCGATCGTGCAGATCCTGCGCACGTCGCAGTGGCTCCAGCGCTCGGGCGGCAGCAGCGGTGAATCCGGGCGTGCCTGCAACGTTGTCGGCCTCGCGCGCGAGTTCCGTGCCGAGCGCCTTCATGAGCTTGGCGCGAATCTCGTCGTGCATGTCGACGTCGCCGGTCAGGAAATCGACCTCATGCAGGACGTCGAGAGGGAATGACTGCCCCTTCGCCTGGGCCTTGAGCGCGACCGTCGCGACTTCCTCGGCAATCAACGGGGCTGCCCCGCGCTGGTAGCGTGCCGGCAGCGGCACGTCGAAGCGCAACACATGCGCGGCCAGTTCGAGTGCGCGCGGCCAATCGCCGACGTCGATCGACCAGATCATCATGGTTGGCAGCACGTCGTCGGCACCCGACGTCGGCAGTTCGCGGCCCTCAGCCGATGCACCCAGTTCTAGGCGGAAATCGCACCACGGACGATAATCGGGCAGCATCTCGCGCTTTGCGTCGATCTTGCGCTCGATCGACTGGATGTCTTTCAGGCGGCGCAGATCGTGGGTCAGGCGCAGCATGATCTGCGCGACGTCCGGATCCACGCCGGTCGCGAGCTGCACCGCGGCGTTGCCGCCTGCGGCAATCGCGCTGGTGAGGCGATGCTCAAGCGCAGGCGACATGACGGGCATGGATACGGCAGCGGTAGGTTGCCCGCCCCCGTCGCTGGAGACGATCTGTTTCGGGCCAGGCATAGCCGCAGCAGCGGCGATGCGTTCCCGGTGAAGTCGAGCTGGGCTTATGATCATTTCCGTAGCGAGGGGGCGTGCAGGTCGTAGGATTCGAAGGCGGTTAAGCCTTCGGTCCAAGCTGGATGTTCTCGATGAGGCAGGCCTTCGCGTATTCCTCGACCATGAACGCGTCGTTGATCGACTCGTAGTTTGCGACGCGATCGTACTCCGGCTCGTCCTTCACGGCGCGACGCGCGGATCCGGTTTGCCAGTAGTAGGAAAGGTTCTTCAGGCTCGTGATGAGGATCGCGTTCGCCGGGAAGAATGGCACCTGCATGGTCGGCTTACCGCCCAACTGGCGGCTCGACATGATGATGTCGCGGGCGACCTGTTCGGTTGCCTTGTCGCCGGCCGCGCTGATGATCTTGAAGTATTTCTCCTGGACCAGGTCGGAGCCGACGATCACGACCAGGTCGGTCGCCGTGCGGTAGCGTTCATGGATCAGGTTGCCGATCGCATCGAACACCAGGGCGTCGAGATTGACGTAGTCGGCGGTGCCGGTGTCGGAGACGTAGACCTTCAGATTGTCCTTGGTGCCGTGGCTCATCACACGCGACGGCGCATAGGTGCGCATCTTGTAGAGCCAGCCGTAGTTCACATCCTGAAGCAGCGCGAACGTGTTGCGATTCGTCTCAACCGCGGCGTCGACACCGTTGAAACCGATCGTGATGACGTCCTCGGCCTTCTGGACCAGCACGGCGTCGCGGACGAGCTGCTGGAATTCGGGGCGATGCGACCAGGCATCGAGCAGGGTGTAGCCCCACGAATAATCGTAATCGGTCTTTTTGCAGAAATACTGGTCGATCGTATCGCTGGAGGTCGGATCGCCGGGATTGCGGCGATGGCCTGCGGCAGTGTCGGTACGACCGGCGAGCGAGCGGCCGACGCCGACGCCGACGCGTGCGCCCTGCTGCGCGGCGACGGGCACGACGTTGATGCGACTCAGGAAGTCGCTGCCAAGCTGGAGCTTGGCCTGCAGCCGCTGCTCGATCACCGGGGCGACGGCAAACTGCTTCAGTTCACCGGGGATAACCGTAAGGCTGGGGTCGAGACTGTTCAGCTTGGCAAGCTGACCGACGAAGGCGTTGAACAGTAGGCGAGTGGGGGTCTGCATGAAGAAGCTCCGGGGGAATAGACGGGATGCGGCGGGCTGCGATCAGCAGTCGGTGGCGTACTGAGCGTCGACCGCCCCGCCGGCGTGCGGCGTGCGCGAGAAGCCGTTCGGCACCTCGGTCGTTTCGAGCTTGCCCTTCAGCGTTGCGAATTCGGACTGGAACGCGGTCTGCGCGTCCGTCACCGGCTTCAGCGCTGCGGCGATCGAGCCGCTGACGGCAGCCTGCAGCTCGATCGTGAACGCGGCCAGGTCGAAGCCGTTATCGTTCGCCGGTTTCGGCATTGGCTCTTCCTTGGGCTTTTCCGGGTCGCCCGCCTTGAATTTTGCGGTGAGGGCCGAAGAGAAACCGGCGATGGCGTTCTCGACCTTCGCGGCATCCGCAGGCGCTGCCTCGAATTCGATCGTCACGGCGTCGGCCGCATAGGCGAAGACGCTGCCGGGCACGCGGTTCGAGAACTTTAGACGCTGGGTGGCGATGCTGGCGGGCGTGTCGGTAAAGGCGAGGCCGATGACGCCGAACTTGCCGCAGCCAGCATAGTTGGGGGTCAGCTCGACCGACGGGAACGGCTTTTGGTCCTTCTTCGCCAGCTCGACCAATTGGTCGTTGGCATCAACAACGGCGTAGAGGGCGCGGCGCTTTTCGGTCTTGCCGGCGATCACGATATCGTCGGTCGATGCGCTCAACAGAACGACGTCGCCATAACCGTTGAAGGGGGGCTCCGGGCTATAGCCAGGGACATGTTCGATATTGATCCGCGGCGAGTAGGTCTCGGCATTGAAGGTTTCGACGCACTGATCGACGATCTCGGCGGTGACCTTGCGACCGTCGCTGATGGTCTCGCCTTCGACGAAAACCCTGAAAAGCTTGCTCTTGGTGCCCATCGCGTTGCGGTCCTCGGTTCGAAATCTGGCTGGCGGCATCCACCGCGTTGACCAGGAGAACAGGGACCGAATACGGGTCTCACCTCAAGCGAGCCGCCTTGTAGAAACCCTTTCTACAAGCACAGGCGCTCCGGTTGGCGGGCTGGCCGTGGCTAGGCTCCGCGGCAATGAGCAAGCTTCTGCGCCCCGATATCGACATGCCGCTGCCGGCCGCGACGTTCCCGATCCCGGTGACGGCGCAACGCATGGCGCGCAGCCTGTATTGGCGCGGCTGGGGCGTGAGCCAGATCACCGAGGAGCTGGGCCAGCTCGGTTATGCCAACGACGAGACCGGCAAAGGCTATGCGCGCGCTACGGTTGAGAGCTGGAAACAGCGCGGGGGGTGGGACGATGCCACCTGCGTCGAGAAGATCCAGGACTCGCTGGAGGGTCGCCTCAACACGCTGATCTGGAAAGACAACAAGACCGGCGGGGACTTCAAAGAGATCGACCTGCTGATGCGGCAGGTAGCGATGACCGCGAAGATCGAGCGGTACAAAGCACCTGGCGGCCATGAGGGGCATCTCAACGACAACGTCGCCAACCGAAATTCCGGTCCGAAGAAGGACAAGGCACCCCCGAACCATTTCACTGCCGAGCAGATCGACCAACTCAAGGAAATCTTCCACCGGGAGAATTTCGAATATAACGAGCTATGGTACGCCAACCGGCATCAGCGCACGCGCATGTTGCTCAAGTCGCGCCAGATCGGCGCGACATTCTACTTCGCGCGAGAGGCATTGCTCGACGCGCTCGAAGGTGGCGGCAACCAGATATTCCTGTCGGCATCGAAAAATCAGGCGCACGTATTTAAGAAATACATTGTAGCATTTGCGGCACGGGTTGGCGTCAAGCTCAAGGGCGACCCGATCATCGTGTCGTCGGAGCTGCTACCCGAAGACAAGCCAACCGCCGAGCTGATCTTCCTTGGCACCAACGCGCGAACTGCGCAGGGCTACACCGGCAATTTCTATTTCGACGAGTTCTTCTGGACGTTCGGCTTTGACGAGCTGAACAAGGTCGCGAAAGCGATGGCCAGCCATAAGCACTGGCGCAAGACGTACCTGTCGACGCCGTCGACCGTTGCACACCAGGCGTACGGGCTCTGGACTGGGTCTTCCTACAATCGCCGGCGCAAGAAAGCCGACCAGGTCACGATCGACGTCAGCTACGACGCCCTGAAGGCCGGCGCGCTGGGCGACGACCGGATCTGGCGGCACATGCTGACGCTGGAGGACGCAGCCGAGCAAGGCTGTGACCTGTTTAACCTGGAAGAGGTGCGCGACGAAAACGCGCCCGACGAATATGCCAATTTGTACGGGTGCCAATTTGTCGACGACAGCCTGTCGGCGTTCAAGTTCAACGATATCCTCGCCTGCACCGTCGACACGCAGATCGAGTGGAAGTGGTTCAACGTCCTGGCCGCGCGCCCGGTCGGCGACCAGCCGGTGTGGGCGGGCTACGATCCGCAAGGCAGCGTCGACGGCGACAATGCCGCGCTGGTGATCGCACTCCCGCCGAGCGGACCTGGCGGCAAGTTTCGGTTTCTGGAGCGCCATCAGCTGCGCGGCGATTATCAGGAGCAGGCCGAGTTCATCGTTGCCCGGCTGTCGCGGTACAACTGCACCTATTTCGGGATCGACGCGAACGGCATCGGTGATGCCGTGTGCCAGCTTCTGGTCGGCAAGGTCCGCGGGCTCACCAAGATCGATTATTCGCTCGAGGCGAAAACCGCGATGGTGATGAAGGCGCAGCATAGTTTCCAGCGCGGCCGGATCGAGTTCGATGGCGGGTGGATGGATCTCGCGTCGGCGTTCCTGTCGATCAAGAAGGCGCTCACCACGTCGGGCCGCGCCGTCACTTTCAAAGCCAGCCGCACCGAAGAGACCGGCCACGCCGATCTCGCCTGGGCAGCCATGCACATCATGATCAACGAGCCGCTCGACGGCCAGGAAAAGCCCAAGGGCTCAATGGAGATGTTCTGACATGAGCAAGAGTAGCCAGGCCAGAAAGGCGCGTGCGATGTCGCGCACCGAAGCGCGGGACGCGTCGGCCGGCGCGATCGTCGCCGCCAGCGACAGCCGCGGCGCTGTTGAATCGTTCGCGTTCGGCGATCCCGAGCCCGTCCTGGAAGGGCGGCAGCTGATCGATATGTTCGAATGCTGGCACAATGGACGCTGGTATGAACCGCCGTTGCCGCTCGATGGCCTGGCGCGAGCGTTCCGCGTATCGCCGCATCACAGCTCGGCGATCATGCTGAAACGCAACCTCCTGGTCGCGTCGCTCGATCCCACGTCGCTCCTGACCCGTGCCGAGTTCGGCAAGGTGGTGCAGGATTACCTGGTGTTCGGCACCGGCTATGTCGAGGTGAAGCGCAACACGTTCCGCGACCCGCTGCGCCTGGTCCACTCGATGGCGCGCTATACCAGGCGCGGCGTCATGCCGGGGCAATTCTGGTGGGTGCCCGGTGCAAACGATCCAATCGAGTTTCCAGCCGGCAACGTGGTTCAGATAATGCAGCCGGACGTAAATCAAGAGATTTACGGCGTACCGGAGTATTTAAGCGCGCTTCAGGCTGCGCTGCTCAATGAGGCAGCTACGTTGTTTCGTCGTCGCTATTACCTCAACGGCAGTCATGCCGGGTATATCCTCTATGCTACCGGCGATATTGATACCAACGACGTCGGGAAAATGAAGGAGGCTTTGCGGCAGGCTAAGGGGCCGGGCAATTTCCGGAATTTGATGGTGCATGCCCCAAACGGCAAAGAAGGTAGCATCAAGATCATACCGATCGCCGAAGCAGGCGCGAAGGATGAGTTCCTCGGTATCAAGACAGCAACGCGCGACGACGTGCTGGCTGCGCACCGCGTCCCGCCATCCTTGCTTGGCATCGTGCCGGCGCAGGGCTCGCAACTCGGCAAGATCAGCGAGTCCGTCGATATGTTCTTCGAACTCGAAATCGCGCCCATTCAAGCGGCGTGTCTCGAAATCAACGACCAGCTCGGCATGGAAGCCGTCAAGTTTCTGCCGCGATCAGTCGCGGCGAAATAAGCTCTGCCTCGGCGCAAGCCGAGCGGGGGACGCCGGGTTGCAGCCCGGCGAACCGACGAGGGGAAGCTCGCCACGACCATCGGCCACTGGCCGTCCCGCACCCTGCCGATTCGCAGGGTGCGGGCCTTATGAGGCGAGAACGTAAAGTGAACACCCTGAATCTTGTTCAGCCCGTCGCACCCGCGGCTGGCTATATTGGCGGCAAGCGTAATCTGGCGTCGCGCCTAGTCGCGATGATCGAGCGCGTCGATCACGACGGCTATGCCGAGCCGTTCGTTGGTATGGGCGGCATCTTCCTTCGCCGCCGATCGCGGCCGAAGGTCGAGGTCATCAACGACGTGTCTGGCGACGTCGTGACGTTCTTCCGCGTCCTTCAGCGCCACTATCCGTACATGATCGATATGCTGCGCTTTCGCGTTGCCGCCCGCGCCGAGTTCGAACGGCTGAAGGCGACGCCGCCCGAGACGCTTACCGACCTCGAACGCGCATGCCGGTTTCTGTACCTTCAGCGCCTGGCATTCGGTGGCAAGGTCAACGGCCGACACTTCGGCGTCGACAAGACGCAGGGCGCGCGGTTCAACGTCACCAAACTGGAGCCGCTGCTGGCCGATATCCATGAGCGTCTCGCTGGAGTCGTGATAGAGCAACTGGGCTATGCCGAGTTTATCCGGCGCTACGATCGCGCCGGCATGCTGTTCTATCTCGATCCGCCTTACTGGGGTTGCGAGACGGACTACGGCCAAGATGTATTTGGCCGCGCCGACTTCGACCAGCTCGCGGACCAGCTCGCGGGGATCAAGGGCTTCTTCATCCTGTCGATCAACGATACGCCAGGCGCACGCGCGACGTTCGCGCGATTCAATGTCAACACGGCCGAGACGACGTACACAGTTGGTGCCGGCGCGGCACAGAAAGCGGGCGAACTGATCGTGTCGAACTTCGCGATCTAGGTTGCCCAGTCCTCCGGCGGTAACTGGCAATATTCGTCCCACACTTTCGGCTGCCGACGCGCACCCGGGAGTGTGGGACTCTCGCCACCGAACCGGATCCGGATCGTCGCGGTGTAGGTATCCAGCGCCTGGAAGATGGCGTGGCAAATCTCGCCCGCTGCTATTCGGCCGCCAATCCACCCGCAGCGCTCGGCCGACAGATACCCGATCTGCGTGCCGCGATCGGTCACGACCGCCACCGCTCGCGCGTCGTGTTTATTCTTCGGTTCCGGCACCAAGTGCACCTCGTCACCGGGTACGCAGAGCATCGCCTCGTAGCGGCGATTGCTCTTGTCCTTGTTCGGATATTTGATGCCGACCACGGCCAAACTGAACTCCTGCATGCGCCGCCATATTTGAGAACATATTAGGAACATGATAACGATGGCGTCATCGAGTCGGCAAGGAGATTGGATATGTTTGGCGAGGAAAACACGGTTGCGGCGACGGCAGAGCCGTTCGGCCGTTGGCTGCTGAAGCAGCGCGATCGCGGCGACTGGCTCGACGCCGTTGCTGACACGGCGCGTGCCGATCACCAGTTTCCGAAGGACGGCGACCCGGAGGCGGTGCGCAAGCGCCTGCGCGAAATGTCGGCCGACGGCGATGCGTTCGCGGCGATCGACGACGCGGAGATCGACTGGATGAGCTACTGATGGCCGCTCGGTTACGATGGGCGCTCGCGCCGGCCGATCCGCGCGAAGCGCTTCGTGTGGCGGTTGCTGAGGGCGGCGACAGCCTGACCGCGCTATCGCGCATGATCAACCGATCGCCAGGGTATCTCGGACGCTTTATCAAGACCGGTCGGCCGACCGCGTTGAGCGAGGACGATCACCGTATCCTTGGCGAGTATCTTGGCGCGGGGAAAATGGGGCTCGGGATCCGAGACCTATGGGTGCCGCGGGACTGAGCGTCGGCAATGGGAAGGTGAGCGGTCCGTCTCCTTTGGCGCAACGACATGAGATAACCGGCCATTTGTTCAGCTTGGCCGCGCCCACGTGAAGTGCACCGAGACGATACGCCGTCCCCGTCACGGCAGCTATCTTGAACGGTGCGCTCTGGCAGCATCGACAATCAAAGATTCTCAATCGCAATTGATATGCTACAACGCGGCATGACACGCAGAGAATACAAGCTTTCAAATGTAAAAAAGGCCGAATTTGTATTCACGAAGATGATATATTTTCAGCGCACGCTTAATGGCGGCAATTTTCATCGCGAACCTGAGGACGTGTTTTGCGATATTATGCATCCCGATGGCAGCGGAAGCCATCTGACGATAGGTCGTGAGGCATATTTGCTTCTTAACGAACTTGCGGAAACGGGACTTAACTACACCGCACTATCTGGCCGTGCAACGGTAGAAGCTGCTCAACAGGCACTTGGTCCCATCCTAGTGCAACGAGTGATGATAGATAGGCGCCGACCTACAGAAGAACTCATAAACAACGCGTTTGAAGAGATGGCGCATGCTCTAAAGCCATCTCTCGCAGACCGAACGTACTTCCTCCCCTGCCACCTTACGGACACACCTGATCCCGATCGGATTAACATAGGCCCCGTGACATTCTTAAACCGCACGGCGTTTCGGAAAACGATGTTGGAAGGGCTCAAGGAACTACGTGGTTCCGTTAAAGACCTTACCGATTGGGATCGCAAAACATACGCACAAGCTGCGCGTTATTATCGCGGTTTCCAATGGATAGCGTCTATTACGATAAAGCAGTGCGATCAGAAAAGCGCCGAAGGATATGCCCACAATGCCGTGACAGCTGCTTTGAGCTGCCTTCAATTGATGTTGGGCGCCGATGCTACGAGAGACATGGCGGTCGGAGGCAATCCCCGTCAATGGAATAGGACGGCTGATCTACGGCTGAATGAACGCGGCGCGCTGGACGTAACTCTGCATCACACATTCCACGGGGGAGCTAATTTCGAGAAGGGCTGGTCGAAGGAGTTGGAGCATCCTGGCATGCAGCTGGGCCTAAAAATATGCGGCATTGTCGTAGAGTCCGCTCTACCCTGCGAACGACGACCGCTGAGTCTAAGGATGCTCAGTGCGATACAATGGTTCGGTGAGGCGGCCCGCGAACGATCGCCTGCAACACGCTTTATTAAATTAATTACCGCAGTCGAACATATAGTGCTGACCGGCGAGCCAGACGTAACAAGACAGGTCTCACGTCGAGTTGCTGCTTTGATTTATGATATCGGTTCTAAGGCTTCCCGGCAACAAACCGAGGAGGACTTCAAGCGCCTTTACAATATACGATCGCGCTTAATCCACGGCGGCATTTCACCATGGGACGCGTCGATAAAGCGAGATGCGCGCGCGGCCGCGACAATGGCGGAGTTGGTCGCACATAGCGTACTGAGCGCATGGCAGGAGGTCGGCTTATATTCGTTACGGGCTAACCCTAAGCGTATGCGGAAGTGGTTCGATCACATTGTATGGATGATGGTACAAGATACAGAGCCTGTCGATCACGTGGTAAGGTGGCGTATCACGATGGGAACCAATGAATTGATCGAAGACTAGCTTATTTGTTATGCTGTCGCAGGGGGCGCCCATTTTGTGCGCGAAAAGGAGCGGGTCGCCTATGACCGAAGAGGCTGAACAAGCGTCCGGTTCCCGGAGCTGATCGAGTGCTGCCGCATGTCGCGTATTGGGCGTATAGCGGACAGCTTCTCCTCCATCGCTTCCTGCATCGCCGCGATCCAACCGGCGGTCCCGATGCCCCCGGCTATACAAGTCATTGACATTCCTTACGCCGTAATCGAGCGGCTACCGGGCAAACGGTATTGATAAGAAACAGTTTTACAGATCCACGGCTGAGAGGTGGCATCGGGCTGAAAAGGCGGTAACGTGAACAGACGCCTACGGCTTGGTGAAATTACTACGAGGGCAGCTCGTGACGAACCCTAGTAGATGGAGAATGCGGTTGTCTTGGCTAACAGTCTCGAACGTCGCGCTTCTGATTTTTACGTTTTTTACGACGGTGGCGAGTATCGCGGTCTATGTATTGTCTCAGGCATCTGACCGGGACAAAGATCGGGCCCTAGAGCGGTACAAGCTCGACGCCGATAAGAAGATCGCGCAGGCGTACGAGCGGGCCGAAAATGCGCAGGCAGATGCGGAGAGTGCACGGGCTGAAGCGGAAAGAGCAAAGCTGGAAACCGCACAGGTTGACGAGCGCCTTGCCCTGACACAGTTACACCTCGACGATTCGAATAAGATTTCGCTCTTCACACCCACGCAAATAGGCGAGATTGTGAAAGGCTTCATCGACTTAGACCTTGCCGATACGCAGATAGCTTGGGGTGCGGCCAATGACAGACAAGCCCAGCGGCGCTTGCTGCAGTTGACCACAGCGTTCGTCCGCGCCGACCAACGGCTTAGATTTCCACCAACGGCAGGCTCCGTCGTTGCTCCGGCGGGCGAGCGCGGCGAGGTGCTTGTACATTACTGGTCGCCTGACCGAGAGGCTGTTGCTCGCAAGATCGAGAGGATATTTCGCGCCGCTGGCGTCGACGCTCACACTTACATGCTCCCTCCCGAACCGGACTCGACCGCACGGGATGCCACGAAAAGCCTTTTGTTGATTGGCATCGCCGCGAGAACGGTACCGGTTTACCGAAAGAAAAACTGAAAGGGAGTGTTCGGTTCGGTTCTCGGTATCGCGCACGCCCGATACCGAGGCCTGACAGTGACGGTTGCGGTGAACGGCTCTTTAATAAGCATAATGTGCAGAATAGGGAGCAATCGCGCTACAGCGCTTCGCCATTTCAGCAGAATCGCTAGTAATAAGTTGCGCCGTTACCTACACCTCGGTCCGCAACATATCGGGGGGGGGCATGCCGACACCTTTAATTTGGCTAGTGGAAGCGGCAGTGGCAGACCAACGGAGCCGCGCGTCTTGGAATGACCGGATCTGGCACTGGGAACGCCCGCCAAGCGATCATGAAGAGACAAAGATCGCTCGCGCTGCGAACATCGCAACAAGCATTGTCAAAAACAACGCCGTACTGAGTACGATTGGAGTAAAAGTTCTTCCTCAGGGTAGTTATTACAATAACACCAACGTTCGCCTTGAGGCAGACATGGACCTGCGGGTTGAAATCCCAACTTTAATGGTACGATATGCAGCCGGAGTATCTCCTGCACAAGCAGATGCTGCCTTAGGATACATTCTTACTGGTAAGACATTGCCAAATGAAGCGGCAGAGGTTCGAGATCAGCTTGCCGCTGACTGCCGCAAGACCTTCGGTGCCGCGAATGTGACTGTAGGCAACAAGGCAGTTTCAGTTGACGGATTAGATGGCTCGCATGCCGACGTCGATCTCGTTCCTGCATTTCGATTGTCTTACGTTATCGCTAACAGCTACGGCAGCTATGACACATTTAACGGGGTAGGAATCACTGGCTCCGACGGTAGCGAAACCTGGAATTTTCCTGCTCAGCATCATGCAAATGGCATTGCGAAGCGGGCCCGCACTGCTCATCGTTTTAAGAAAATCGTCAGAGCGGCAAAACGACTAAACTATGAACTTTGCGAAATTGGCGCGATTAATCGACGACTCCCCTCATTTCTTGTAGAATGTCTAGTATATTTGATTGAGGATGGTCATTTCGTCATTGAGTATGATGATCGCTTTAGTCGACTATTACGCGTCTTCAAACGTATGCAGGAACTTTTAGCAGATGACGCCTACGTTAATGGCGCGCTAGAGGTAAATGATATAAAGTATCTATTCCGTGACGGGCAGGCTTGGACAATCGGGGATGCCCGTAACTTCATAGGCGCCGCCATAGCACGGCTTGAGGCGTAAAATGTGGGCACTCATATCCAGGCCCAAACAACTGCTAATAATCGTCGCCCTAACGGTGTTGACGATTCTAGGGTTGCAGGGGGCGCAGCAGTGGTGGAGCGGCGCTACGCCGCCGCTCTACAAGGCAATCTCGACCGTGGCTTTCATTATCGGCACCGTCATAGCGACATTGGCGAACTGGACATGGCAGTGGTTGTGGAAAAGATTACCGTTCCTTCACAAGGCCTTCTTCCCGAATTTGAACGGTACTTGGAGCGGCACGCTTGTGACGACATGGCGGGACAAACATGGGAATAGTCCTGGTCCGATCGCTTCAGAAATTACGATCCGACAAGGGCTCTTTACGATAAGTATCAGGTAAAAGACTGGTGAGTCCGTTTCGCATTCTACACGGGTCATTGCCGAGGCGGATCCGGACGCTGACGTATACCGCCTTTGGTACTCCTACTCAAATCGTCCAAAGGCCACTGTTCAGCACCGATCCGCGCCGCATGAGGGCGTGGCCTGGCTTGAGGTAAGCCTGTCCGACGACGCTCAACAACTTAACGGTCAATACTACACCGCGCGGGGAACCAGCGGCGACATCAACGTGCGTCGTAACTGCTGATCCCCGTCCGCCTGACAAATGTCTTCGCAAAACCGAACACTGACACCAAGAAGCTTGGCACCCATGCCGGTTTGCGATGGCGAGGATGACGGGTCTTCGCGCCCGCTACCTCACAACCATGCCTGCTGCTATTACGCACCCGCCGCTAGTCGAGATAACGCTCGGGCCGCTGAATCAAACGCGAGTCCCCTATTCGTTGAGCGTGATGCCACCTGAACTCCACAGTGACCTCAATGTCTGGTTTGGGAGGAAAGCGGACCGGCTGCTTTCGTCGAATTAAATTCGAATTAAGACGTCGATTTGGCATCGTCGGTCCGCAATATATGCCGCAGCCATCCTGTGTCGTAGCCTATGGGGCGGGACGTAACTTAACGAGCGGACGCTAAAGGTCGCAGAGCGCTTCCGGTGTCGCCGTTCGAACCCACTGTAGGCCCTGTGCGGGGGGACCCCACGGATCTACCTTCAGGTCCATAGGTACTCCGCCGCGCTTGATATGAAGCGTGAAGGGTTGTCCTTCGTGCATGCGGGCCTCTGCAAAGGCGCTGTTATTCTCGATTTCGTCGCCATCGAGAAGTCCGGCCAAACTACCTGCCTGCCCCGTGCTGATGAACCTGGCGTGATAGGTGCCGTCTGGATCGGGTTCAATCCGGAATCCTGCGTCGAAGGCTCGATAGGTCACGGTCTTGCTTCGAAAACATGCGCCGAAAAGGTTGCTCGGCAACACAAGAAGCTTACCAGCCTTGAACGCAGCGTAATCAGCTGCGCCTCTTGGCCCGAGAGCGTTTGCGACCAGCTTTGCCCAAAGGGCTTCGTTCGCGTTACCTTTCTGGATCGCCTGAACCATTGGCCTTACGAGTTCATCTACGCGTCGCCGGCCGCCGCTGGCAGCGCGCAAGCGTGCATCGACCTGAGCGATGTAAAGCGGGCCGCGCTGATAGGGTAAAAGCTGAGCACCCCCATCGCTGAGGAAGACCTTCGTCGCTTCCGTATCCGACATTGTCCGGCGGGGATTGGTATAATAGTCTCGAGCCCACTCGTTGATCTGCTTACCGAACTCTGCGACGGAGCTGAGGCCGGCACGGCGCGGTATTACAGTAGAGTAATACTCGGTGCCGCCTTCGATAAACCACTTACCCGCGTATCCTGACCCGAAAGACGATATCCAATTATGGATTGCCTCATGCGCCATCAGATGCTGCACTTCATCAAGGTCTCTATCCTGCCCCTTCACATTACCGAACATGAATGACTGATAGCCTCCACCGCCGCCGCCTTGAAAACGGTCCGTCGTCCGCATAAAAACACGGAATGGCTTCGAAGAGTCGTGAAAGAATTCGCCCGCATAATTGTATGTCGCAGCGGTAAATGCAGCAGCTTTATCTAAATCGAATTTAGGCGGCGTGAGATAATAAACGGTGAATTTACTCTCGCCGTTCGGTGGCAGACGGAACAAAGGTCCGGCCATGAAATAGCCTGCCTGGGCCTGATCCCTGCTTAGCACAGTTGTCGAGTTACCTTCGCCAAAGCTACTAGAGACGCGCGCGCCAGGCGGCATATCATTCAAGGACCACTGCAACGTAACACGGCGCGGCCAGTCCGCATCAGGCAATGCGAGCAATAATGCAGTTGTTCCGTAAATGCCGCTGCCTTCTGTGCGTACGTCATTCAGTGGTCCGGGTTGCGTCTTTGGTGTGACGGCCCGCGGCGTTGCCATGTAGGTTACGACGATTGTACCATTCGTCGCCCTGGCAGGGGACCAGTGCCGTTCTTGATGAAATTGGTCGGCTGACGGTGGATCTTCGCTCATGACAAGCGGCAGTGGACCTGTCGCGTCGCTGGCTTTCAGCGTTGAGGGATCGGTAAGTACGCCGGGAATTGACTCAAGCTGCATCGGCATCGTTAGAAAGCGTCGGCCGGCGGGGATCGATGGACTGGATATTTCCTCCCTTATGCGGATCGCAACGACCCTTCCTTCAGCGCTTTCGGGAGTGATGCGTACGTTTAGCGTAGCATCGGACTGAGCCGGTTGCGCGTGGACCAAAGCCGCAGAAGAGGTGGCGATTGCTAAGCCGACCAGAAGATTCTTACGCCACTCGTACATTGCCCGACAGTCGTCCTACTATCTGCCCATTCACATCGAATACGGCGGGATGATAATCGTATAATATGTTGCGAGTGTCGGTGGAAGGCCCCTGTTGATTTCAGGATGTTGTTCCTTCTAGGAACGCCTAGTGGCTTCGGCCAAATCCCAAAGCGCTTACGCCAACCGGCGACGAACAATCCCGCCGTCAGTTCCGGATAGCGATTGAAAAATTGCTGCGCGCTGACGGATGCTTTCGAACGTCGTGATGAATGAGTGTCCACTTTTGAGCATGTGATTGCCCCGCAAAAGGGTCTGATTTTGGGCGTAAGCTGAATGGCGAGTTCGCAGCAGCGGCCCCATAAGAAGCCCGTACAGAGGCGGTCTAACGAACAGCTCAACGTTGGCGCCAAGTCGATCGCCTGCCCCTGACGCCCCCTGGGTCCCGACCGGAATGCATTGCCGCCCGCCGATCCTGCGCCCCCAAATCACGCGCTATTCCCCCCGCCTCGCCCGCCCGCTTTATGGGTCGCTTTTGATGCAATGTCGGCATCTGATGCGGCCCCTTAAGAACTGCCGGCTTCCACGGCCAATTTTGGCTCCGACGATGATGCGGATTGATGCACCTGCAGCTTGGTCTAGCGCGCCAGCGCGGGGAGAGAGGAACGGAGCTTACTGAGTCGCCATCTGGTCTAGATCCACGATCCACGGTTGAGAGCTTATGGAGCGGCAGCCAGACCCGTTCTGCCCGTTGCGTTGGATTTCAGAATTCCGGACCAGGTCCCTCCAACCCATCGCTTCAGCCCGCTGTTTATCGTTGAACGCGAGATACTGGGGATCTCGAGCCATGCCGCCTTCAACCAGTCCCTGCACTCGCATCTGCCACTCGATCGAGCGCAAACCGCAATAATGTACATACTCAGCACGTGCTGACGATTGGACATCGCTCAACCAACGCGTTTCGAAGTCATCCATTTCGCTGATATATTCCGACGCTCGTTGCCGCTCGCCATCAGCTAATATCGCCCTTCCGTCAGAAACTAGTTCGTCAGCAGTTTTCGTGCGAGGCTCGGCCGGGACGACCGGTGAAGTCTGCTTTTGCGCGATCGGTGCGATCTCTTCCCGGGAAATCGACGTCGAGCGCGGGGTAACATCCATGCTGCGGGCAAACAGGATGATGATGCATGCCGCAACCCCGAGCCACACGAGTTTCATCATCTCACCACTCCCGCTCGTCATCCTTGAGCAGATGCCATCAAGACTGAATTTGGACACATCGGCAACGAGGAATGGAGCTTGTTGGTAAAATGGCACCGAATTTGCGCATCCTCCCCAGGATGCACGGGACGGCGCAAGCCGGCACGCTCACCCGCGTTCGTTGGATGCTGAACCCGTTGGGTTCGGGGCCTCGGGGGCTTGGTGGAGCAGCAAATCTGCGCACGCCAACGGCGTTCCTTTTATATTTAACCTTGTAGGGTGGGGTTCTGACCACCCGGTGAATTCGCGTTACAGAGGTCTACGCGACGGCCTAGCGAAGCGAGGGCTTTCGCGAGAGGGGACTCGTCGCCGGCACGGAATGCCGCCAGGTCCTCGGCCGAGATCGTCGCCAGCATCGCTGCGGTTTCCTCTTCGTTGGCCTTCCTACGGGTCACCTCGTCGTCCGGCATCGGCCCCTTGCCCATCATGCGGCGAACCATGTCGGCCGCTTCCTTCGGCAGGCCGAACCAATATGCGTTCGTCACCTGCTTGACCTGGGGGCCGAAGGCGTCGGGATCCTCGATCGGTTCGAACCGCCGGATCCAGTTGAGGAAGCCGTGATCCTTGAGCCGCGCAAGCGCGCTGACGATCGCGCCGCGCGAGCGGCGTAGCCGGTCCGCCAGCGTCGCAATGGCGGGCTCGAGCCTGCCGGTCTTGAAGTCGATCATTCGCATCAGCTCGCGCAGCACGTCGACGCCGATCGCGCCCAGCGGCCCGTTACGCTTGCCAGCGATCTTGTGCTTGCGGTCGTAGGTTTCCGCAGCACGCATACGCGCGTTGCGTTCAGCCTTATTGAACGGCCTCCAATACCGCTGTTCGCGCTCGCCTGCACGATAGCTGCTACGACGGACCGGCTGTCCGGTCCGATGGCCCTTCGAGGCCTTGCCACCGACTATCTTGAAGAGGGAGCGCGCGGTCATGCCGCTGCTCCCTGACGGGTCAGGCGTGTTGCCGTAGCCCCGTCAGCAGCGATTCTAGCGGCACGAGGTCCTGCACAAGCATGTCCGCCCATTCCTGCGCCAGCTCGCGCCGACGTGGCATGTACGCGGCACGATTGTACGCCGCCTCGACGCTGTTGCCCGGCACGTGAGCGAGCATCAGGTCTATAATCGCACGATCCCCTACCCTGCTCTCGACCCCCGCCAGTTCGTTCATGACGGTCGAGAACGTCGATCGCCAGCCGTGAGGGACGTGAAGCCCGGTAAACCCGGCTTCGCGATACGCCTTGCTCAACGTGCTGTCGCTCAACGGCCGGCGCGGATGCCGCACGCTGCGAAAGATCAGCGATCCCTTCCCGGAGAATTCCATCGCGACCTTGATCGTCTCGACGGCCTGCCATGAGAGCGGAACGATGAATTCGAAGGCCGAATCCTCCTTCTGTTCGATAACCAGTTTCATCTTGGCTGCCGGGATACGCCAGATCGGCTCCGGCCCGTCCAGTCCCTCGAATTCCTTCGGCTCGGCCATGCGAAGCACACCCGATCGCACCGCCGTCAGCGATAGGAAGCGCGACGCGAGTTTGGTTAGCGGATGCGCCGGCTGTTGCTCGACCTTCCGTAGAACGATCCGTGCGGCTTCCACCGTCCGCACCGCGGGCTGTTTGCCGCGCTTGATTGGTGCCAACGCACGCTGTGCGACCCCGGCCGGATCCGCCGCGACAATGCCGCTGCCGATCGCCCGTGCGAACACCTCCGAAATTCTCTGCCGAATCCGATGCGCCGTTTCGATCGCACCGCGCTCCTCGACCGGACGTAGAACCTTCAGCACTAGCGGCGTCGTGATCGCGTCGATCGGCAAGTGCCCGAGTTTCGGATACACGTCCTGCACGAAGCTGTTCTTGACGTTCTGCGCGTACCGCTTGGACCAGGTCGCCTCCTGGCTTGCCAGCCAGTCCTCCGCGATCGTCTTGAACGTCGCGCCCACGCGAGCCACCTGCGCTGCCGCCTGCTGCACTTTGTGAACCGAGGGGTCGACCCCGTCCCGCAGTAGCTTGGCCGCATTCTCCCGCATGCCGCGCGCCTGCAGCAACGTCGTGTCCGGATACGATCCGAAGACCAGGCGCTTTTCCTTGCCGCCAAATCGAAACTTCATGCGCCAGCTGCGATATCCGCTGGGCATGATGTATAAATATAAGCCGCCGGAGTCGCCGAGCTTGTACGCCTTGTCCTTCGGCTTCGCCTTCTTGATGGCCGTATCGGTCAGCATCCAGTGCCCCCAAGCACAAAACTCGGTGCCCCCGAAGTGCCCCCAAATGATTGTCGCTGCATCGGGTTACAATGGGACGCGCTGGGACCCCGCACAACCCTGTAACAACACCAAAACCCGCCCCTTGCGGGACGGGTCGGGATGCGTTGGAATTAGTGGTTGGTGCCCCTGGCCGGAATCGAACCAGCATGCCTTGCGGCAACCGATTTTGAGTCGGTCGCGTCTACCAATTTCGCCACAGGGGCAGCGGCGGGTTGGCTAGACGAAGCTTTCGTTTGCCGCAAGCTGTCTTGATCGGAAAACGTATCGGTTCAGTTTCTCGGCGGTTGGCGACGATAGCTGAGCGCTTCGGCGATGTGGATGCGGCCGACGGTGTCGCTGCCGGCGAGATCGGCGATGGTGCGGCCGACGCGGAGGATGCGCGTGTAGCCGCGCGCGGTCAGGCGCATCGCCTCGGCGGCCTGGGCGAGCAGTTTCCGGCCAGCTTCGTCGGGCGTGGCAACCGCGTCGAGCAGTGCCCCATCCGCCTCCGCATTGGTGCGCACCGGGTGATCGCGGTAGCGGTCGGACTGGATCGCGCGGGCGGCAGCGACGCGGACGGAAACCTCGGCCGAACCCTCGGTCGGTGGCGGAAGGATCAGGTCTGCGGCGCTGACCGCCTGGACGTCGATGTGGAGGTCGATCCGATCGAGTAGCGGCCCCGAGACCTTCGCTTGATAGTCTGCTGCGCATTTCGGGGCTCTCGCGCAGGCGAGGCTCGCATCGCCGAGGTGGCCGCAGCGACATGGGTTCATGGCTGCGATCAACTGTACGCGCGCCGGGAACGTGACATGCGCGTTGGCTCGGGCGACGCTGACCGTGCCGGTCTCCAAGGGTTGGCGCAGTGAGTCGAGGACGGCCCGCTGGAACTCGGGGAGTTCGTCGAGAAACAGGACCCCGAGGTGTGCGAGGCTGACTTCCCCCGGTTTTACTTTCAAACCGCCCCCCGTCAGTGCCGCCATCGAGGCGGAGTGATGCGGCGCCCTAAAAGGCCGCGTTCGGGTCAAGCGCCCGCCCGTCAGCGTCCCCGCTACCGACTGGACCATCGACACTTCGAGCGCCTCGGCAGGGTCGAGCGGTGGCAAGATGCCGGGGAGGCATGATGCCATCAGCGACTTTCCGGAGCCGGGCGGGCCTACCATCAATAAATTATGTGATCCCGCAGCGGCGATCTCCAGCGCGCGCTTGGCGGTCTCCTGCCCTTTTACCTGGCGCAGGTCCGGGCCGTGGTCGGCCTGGTCGGCGATGCCGGGCTTGGGCGGGCTGAGCAGGCCGTGACCCTTGAAGTGGTTGAGCAACGCCAGCAGGTTGGGCGCGGCGATCACTTCGATCTCGCCAGCCCAGGCCGCCTCTGAGCCTTGCGCGGCGGGGCAGACGAGCCCCTTCCCCACTTCCGACGCGTGCAGCGCCGCCAGCAGCACGCCCGGCGACGCGGTGATCCGCGCGTCGAGGCCGAGTTCGCCGACGATCACGTAATCCGCCAAGGCTTCTGCATCGACCACCCCCATCGCGGCCAGCAACGCCAACGCTATAGGAAGATCGAAATGCGATCCTTCTTTCGGGAGATCGGCGGGCGACAGGTTCACCGCGATGCGTTTCGGCGGCAGCGACAGCCCCATGCCCGCGATCGCACCACGCACGCGTTCGCGGCTTTCGCCGACCGCCTTGTCCGCAAGGCCGACCACGTTGAACGCAGGAAGTCCTGGAATCAGTTGGACTTGCACCTCGACGGCACGCGCTTCCAGCCCCAGATACGCCACCGTCGCCACGATCGCCGCCATGCCCGCTCCCCCGCGACACGACGTCACGCCTTATTCATACCCGATTTGCCATGTCTGCAAGGACACGCGGCCTAACGCCGTCGATCCGCGCCGTCTTGCCATCCTAATACACCGGACCCACATGCCTTCCGTGAAAGCAGTCCGCTCCCCCGTCCTCCGCTTCGGCCAGTTGCTGCTCGGGATGCTGTTGATCGTCGCAGCGCCGCTCCTTGCGCCGTTGCCGGGACCGGCGGGCATCTTCCTGTTCGCGGGTGGGATGGTTCTGGTGCTGCGCAATTCACGCTGGGCGCGGCTGAAATGGGCGCGGTTGAAACGGCGCTGGCCCCGCACCGGGCATTTCGTCGACCGGATGATGCGGCGACAGAGCGCGATGCGGCGCCACGAGCGGGCAAAGGCGTCGAAAAGCGCTGCTGCCAAGGCCGCTGCGAATTGACTTACTGCCGCCCTTTCCGTAAGCGCCCGGGCATCAAGGCCGTCCCCGTGGCGGCCGTTTTCTATTTGATGACCTAGGGAATGACCAATGAAGCGGACCTTTCAGCCGAGCAACCTGGTACGCGCACGCCGTCACGGCTTCCGCGCACGGATGGCGACGGTCGGCGGCCGGGCAGTGATCCACGCACGCCGCGCACGCGGTCGCAAGAAGCTGTCGGCCTAACTATTCTCGATAAACGCCGCGATTTTCTCGCGGCGAATGCGGGGAAGCGCGCACCGATGCCGGGATTCGTCCTGCTCATGCGCCCCCGCGATGACGGTGACGAGACGATGCGAATCGGCTTCACCGTCACCAAGAAGATCGGCAACGCCGTCGTCCGCAACCGCATGAAACGGCGGTTCCGGGCTTTGGCGCGCGAGCTGTTGGCGGAACGCGGCGTTGCGGGGGCCGATCATGTTTTGATCGGGCGGAATGGCGGTGTCGAGCGCGATTTCGCTTTGCTGCGGACCGAGTTGGACAAGGCGTTCCGCAAGGTCACGCCACAGGCCACTGATACCGCATCGGCGCAAGCCACCACCCCGGCGAAGGCCGGGGCCCAGGTGGGAAAGCGGCCGTGATTCAGCACCGCCATTCGTTAGCGACGTCCCCCAGCTGGGCCCCGGCCTTCGCCGGGGTGGAAATGCCTCACTCGAAGCGGTCCTCTTGGCCCTTGTTCTCCCGCGAAGGCGGGAGCCCAGTCTGGGTCCCCGCCTTCGCGGGGAAACAATATTGTGGTGTCGGCGAACGTCGGTTTTGACATGCTAGCCCGCCTCCTCATCCTCCTCGCCCGCGGCTGGCAACTCGGCCCTTCGCTCGTCCTGCCGTCGAGTTGCCGCTACGATCCTTCCTGTTCAGCCTATGCAATAGAGGCGGTTGGGCGCTATGGCGCGCTCAAGGGGGGCTGGTTGGCGGCGAAGCGTATTGCGCGGTGCCATCCGTGGGGCGGGTACGGCCCCGATCCGGTCCCAGAGCTGAAGCCTAAAAAATTGAAAGACGCCGCCCTGTGAAAGACGACAAGCAGAATTTCGTGCTGTTCGCGGTGATCGCGGCGCTGATCCTGTTCGGATGGCCGCTGATCCAGGGCAAGTTCTTCCCGACCGCGAATCCGCCGGTCACGAAGATCGAGGGGGGCAAAACCAAGGCCATCGCCAACCCCGCCGCCGATCCGGCCGCGGACGGCGCCGCCGCGATCGGCGATCGCAACGCCGTGATCGCGAGCACCCCGCGCATCCGCATCGAAACGCCGCGCGTGTCCGGCTCGATCAACCTGAAGGGTGCGCGGATCGACGATCTCGTGCTCAAGGGCTATGACGAGACCGTCGCGAAGAACTCGCCGCCGATCCGACTGCTCTCGCCCGCCGGCGCGCCCGACGCGTATTTCGCAAGCTTCGGCTGGCGCGCGCAGGGCCTGACCCCGCCTGCTGCCGATGCCGTCTGGACGCCCTCGGGCGCGACCACGCTGACGCCGACCACGCCGGTCACGCTCGATGCGACCAACGCCACCGGCCAGCGCTTCCGCATCCAGATCGCGGTCGACCAGGATTACATGTTCACGGTCCGCCAGACCGTCCTCAACGCGGGCACTGCGCCCGTCCCCGTCGCCACCTACGGCCTCGTCAACCGCGTCGGCATCTCGAAGGATCCGTCGTCGATGACGATCCATGTCGGGCCGATGTCGGTCGACAATGGCGGCGCGCATTACCGTCCGAACTACAAGGACATCGACGAGGCCGCTCAGAAGTTCACGACGACCGGCGGCTGGCTCGGCTTTACCGACAAATACTGGCTGACCGCGATCATCCCCGACCAGGGCCAGACGTTCGACGGCCAGTTCCGCGCCGGCGCCAACAAGGCGTACCAGGCTGATTACGCGCTCCAGCCCAAGCAGGTCGCACCGGGCCAGGCGATCACGCAGACCTCGCGCTTCTTCGCGGGCGCGAAAGAAGTCCGCCTGCTCGATCGCTACACCGATCAGCAGGGCGTCGCGAAACTCGATTACGCGATCGACTGGGGCTGGTTCCGGATCGTCGAGAAGCCGATCTTCTACTATCTCGACTGGCTGTTCCGGATGATCGGCAATTTCGGTGTCGCGATCATTCTGCTGACCGTGACGATCCGCGGCCTGCTGTTCCCGATCGCACAGCGTCAGTTCAAGTCGATGGCCGCGATGCGCGCCGTGCAGCCGAAGATGAAGCTGCTGCAGGAGAAGTATAAGGACGACAAGGTCCGCATGCAGCAGGAAGTGATGGCGCTGTACAAGACCGAGGGCGTCAATCCGCTCGCCGGTTGCGCGCCGACGCTGTTGCAGATCCCGATCATGTACGCGCTGTACAAGGTGCTGATGCTGACGATCGAGATGCGTCACCAGCCATTCGTCGCGTGGATCAAGGATCTGTCGGCGCCCGATCCGCTGACGCCGCTCAACCTGTTCGGCCTGCTGCCGTTCACGCCGCCGCACATGATCGCGATCGGTGTCGTGCCGATCATCCTGGGCATCAGCATGTACTTCCAGTTCAAGCTGAACCCGACGCCGATGGACGACACGCAGAAGCAGGTCTTCAAGCTGCTGCCATGGGTGCTGATGTTCGTGATGGCACCCTTCGCGGTCGGCCTCCAGGTGTACTGGATCACGTCGAACTGCCTGACCATCATCCAGCAGAAGCTGCTGTACGCCCGCCATCCGGGCCTGAAAGTGCCGGTGACCAAGTGAACGACGTCCCTAACTTAGGTCCCGACCTCGAACAGACCGACGCGCCGTTCACGCCCGAGATGCTCGAGCATGCGCGGAAGCTATTCGCGGGGCATGTCGGCTTCCTGAAGTCCGCGCCGACGCTCGAATTCCTGCCCGATGCGTTGGTGCCGGAAGTGGCGTTCGCCGGCCGCTCGAACGTCGGCAAATCGTCGCTGTTGAACGCGCTCACCGGGCGCAACTCGATGGCACGCACGTCGAACACGCCGGGCCGTACGCAGGAGCTGAACTTCTTCGACGTGGGCGCGCCGCTCGCATTCCGCCTCGTCGACATGCCGGGCTATGGGTTTGCCAAGGCACCCAAGGACGTCGTCAAGAAATGGCGCTTCCTGATCAACGACTTCCTGCGCGGGCGTGATGTTCTCAAGCGTGCGCTCGTGCTGATCGACTCGCGCCACGGAATCAAGGACGTCGACCGCGAGATCCTCGAGATGCTCGACAAGGCCGCGGTCAGCTACCGCATGGTCCTGACCAAGGCGGACAAGATCAAGGCGTCCGAGCTCGTCGAGGTCACCGAGCGCACCGCGATCGAGGCGCGCAAGCGTCCGGCCGCGCATCCCGACATCCTCGTCACGTCGAGCGAATACGGCATGGGCATTCCCGAACTGCGTGCGGCGGTCGTCGAAGCGGTCAGCTAAGCGATTCGGTCCTCATCGATCCTCCTCCGCGAGCGGGAGGATCGAAGGTCGGCATGACCGGCGCACCGAGAAAGAACCGACTTTCGATCAATCTGATATTTCCGCCTGACACGGTCCGTCAAACTTCGTAGCCTCTCGTCAAAGGGGATCGTGGGTATGCGTAGGACATTGGTGGGGCTGTTGGCGATGACGGCGATGCTGTCGGGCTGTGGCGGCAGCGATAACGGTTCGATCTCGACGGGCGGCAGCACGCCTTCGCCAACGCCTACAAGTACCGCGGGCTGTTCGCTCCGCGAACGCCAGGACTGGGCCGCGGCACAGCTTCGCGAATGGTATCTGTTCCCCGATACGCTGCCCGCCAGCCTCAGCCCGGCGGCGTACACGACGGTCGACGACTATATCGACGCGCTGACCGCCACCGCGCGAGCGCAGCGCAAGGATCGGTATTTCACCTATCTGACGTCGATCAAGGAAGAGACCGCCTATTATAACTCTGGGTCCAGCGCCGGGTTTGGATTCCGACTCGCACTGGATCAAACCGGCCAACGCCTGTTCTCGGCGGAGTCGTTCGAGGGCGCGCCCGCTCTTGCCGCCGGGATCGATCGCGGGACGGAGATTTTGGCGATCGGGACGACGGCTGCCAATCTGCGCACCGTCAGTGCGATCGTCGCCGCGGAGGGTACCGCCGGACTGACCGCCGCGCTTGGCCCCGATACCGTTGGAACCTCGCGGGTCCTCCAGATCAACGACGCCGCGGGTACGCGTACCGTCACCGTCGCCAAGGCGGACTTCTCACTGTTGCCGGTGTCGACTCGCTATGGTGCGAAAGTCATCCAGGATGGTGGGCAGAGCGTCGGCTACATCAATCTTCGCACGTTCATCAAAACCGCGGAGCCCGCGCTGAAGACGGCGTTTGCCGATTTCCGTGCGAAGGGCGTGACCAAGGTCATCATCGATCTGCGCTACAATGGCGGCGGCCTGATCGAGACGGCGGAGTATCTGGGGGATCTGCTCGGCGGTGCGCGTTCGACATCGGAGGTCTTCGATTACGTCACGTTCCGTACCGAAAAGGCCTCGAACAACACGACGCGGTTCTTCGCACCGCAGCCCGAATCGATCGCGCCGACGCGGATCGCGTTCATCGGCACCGGCGGAACGGCGTCGGCGAGCGAGCTCGTGATCAACGCGTTCACGCCTTATCTGCACACCAACGCGGGGCTGATCGGCACCAACACCTATGGCAAGCCGGTCGGACAGATCGCGCTCGACAAGGAAGCCTGCGACGATCGCCTGCGCGTGGTGGCACTGGCGACGCAGAATGCCGCGCGCACCGGTGATTACTATGATGGGCTCGCCACCAAGGTCGAGGCGTCCTGCCAGGCCTCGGACGATATCGGCTATCAGCTCGGCGATCCGCTCGAATCGTCGACGCGTCAGGCGTTGAACTTCCTGGCCGGGCGCAGCTGTACGCCGATCACCGGCGACGCGAGCGCACGGTCGTTGCGCACGTCGGAGCCACGGCGCGACCTGCTGATGCCGAATCGGCCCGGCACCGCGCAGCGTGAGGTTCCGGGCCTGTTCTGACCGCTGGAGCCAAGAGGGGACGGCGAGCGAGTTGCCTCTCGCCGCCCCCTCGCCTAGCACCGCGCGCATGAAACTGATCATCGGCAACAAGGCCTATTCCTCCTGGTCGCTTCGCGGCTGGCTCGCCTGCAAGCAATCCGGTCTTCCCTTCGAGGAGGTGGTCGTGCCGATGTACGACGCCGACTGGGAAAAGCGCCGCTCGGGCGACGAGTTCGCGCCGTCGTCGGGCAAGGTGCCGATCCTGTGGGACGGCGACGCGGTGGTGTGGGACAGCCTGGCGATCGTCGACTATCTCGCCGACAAGGTCGGGCGCGACCGCTTCTGGCCAGAGGACAATGCCGCACGCGCGATGGCACGGTCGATGGCCGCCGAGATGCATTCGAGCTTTGCCGCGCTGCGTCGCAAGCACAGCATGAACGTGCGCCAGGTGTTCCCCGCGCAGCAACCCGACGATGACGTCCTGATCGAATTGCAGCGGATCATGGAATTATGGGCCCAGGCGCGCGCGCGCTTCGGTGGCGGGGGCGATTTCCTGTTCGGCCAGTTCGGCGCGGCGGACATCATGTTCGCGCCGCTCGTCACGCGGATCGTCACCTATCAGCTGCCGATCGCCCGTTTTGCGGCAGGCTATATGCAGGCGATGTTCGAACATCCCTTCATGCAGGACTGGATCGCCGCCGCGCAGGAAGAGGAATGGGTCCTCGAACAATTCGAACAGCCGGTTGCGACCCCCGCTTGATCGGGACAACAAGATGATCGACCCCGTCCAACTGACCCAGGCGCTGTTGCGCGCGGACAGCGTAACGCCCGCGCGGGGAACCGTGTTCGACGTGCTGGAGGCGGCGCTCGTGCCGATCGGCTTCGCGGTCGACCGGTTCGTCGTCGGTGAAGCGCCTGACGGCCCGGTAGAAAATTTGCTCGCCACGCGCGGCGCGGGCCCGCGTCATCTGGCGTTTGCCGGGCATGTCGACGTCGTTCCACCCGGTGAGGGCTGGACCGGATCGCCCTGGTCCGGCGAGGTCCGCGGCGGACTGCTGTACGGGCGCGGCGCGGTCGACATGAAGGGCGCGGTCGCCGCCTTCGCCGCCGCCGCCAGCCGCAGCGATGCGGGAACGCTGTCGCTGATCATCACGGGTGACGAAGAAGGGCCAGCGACCTACGGCACCGTCGCGCTGATGGAGCGGATGGCGGCGCGGGGGATCGTCCCGGATTTGTGCCTGGTCGGCGAACCCACCTCGACCGCCCAGCTCGGCGACATGGTGAAGATCGGGCGGCGCGGTTCGGTGAACATCTGGATCGACGTCCCGGGGCGCCAAGGCCACGTCGCCTATCCGCATCTCGCCGACAACCCGATCCCGCGGCTGATCGCGATCCTCGCGGAGATTGACGCCGTGCTGCTCGACCAGGGTACCGACTGGTTCCAGCCATCGAACATCGAAGTCACCGACATCACCGTCGGCAACCCAGCGCACAACGTCATCCCGGCCAAGGCGATGGCGCGGCTGAACATCCGGTTCAACGACCGCCACCGTGGCGCGGATCTGATCGACCGCATCCGCGCGATCGCCGAGCGTCATGCGCCGGGTACGATCGTGACGGGCAAGGTATCCGGCGAGGCGTTCCTGACCGAGCCGGGTGCCTTCTCGACGCTGCTGTCGGATGCGATTGCGGATGCGACCGGGATCACACCAGAGCTGTCGACAACCGGTGGCACCTCCGATGCGCGGTTCTTGTCGAAGCTGTGCCCGGTGGTCGAGTTCGGCTTGGTCAACGCGACGATGCACAAGGTTGACGAAGCGGTCGCGGTCGAGGATCTGCGGACGCTGACGGATATCTACGCAGGTGTGATCACGCGGGCGCTGCGGTAAATCGGCGAACAGGAGCCGTATCGCTACCTTGCCAACGCCCCCCCCAAGAACCCGTCACCCCAGCGAAAGCTGGGGTATCCCCGTTTGGCATACGACGCGCGTATCGTGAAATATCCCAGCGTTCGCTGGGACGACGGGAGTATGTAGGTCAGAGCTCCCTTACGCTCTCTACCCCCCGTTCCGAGTAGCGAGAAAGAACGCCTACTCCCGCCCGCGACGCAGAACGATATACAACGCCCCCTGCCCGCCATGTCGCGGATGCGCCCCGCGGACCGCGGCGATCGAGTCCGCGTGACGCGACCCCGCCAGCCAGTCCGCCACCGCCGACCGGATCGCACCGCGCGCATGCGGGCGTTCGCTTTCGGGGCGTGGTGGCTTACCGGTCACCAGCAGCAGCACGCGGTCGCCCCGCGCGATGGCCCTGCCCAGCCCGACGTCGAGCATCGCATGCGCCGACGCCAGCGTATGCCCGTGCAAGTCGATCGAACTGTCGGGACTGACCACGCCGCGCGTCAGCCTCTTGTCCCAGCCGCCATCGAGCGTGTTCGCGGTGATCGGCTTCGCAACCGGCCGCGGTGCCGCCACCGGCTTCGCACCCGGTCGGCTAGCGAACGGCGTGACGACAGTGGGGACGAGCGGCTTTACCCGCCCCATCGGCGCGGGGGGCGGCGGCACAACCTTGCCATTGGGTCCGATCACCGGTTTCGGCGGAGGCGGTAGCGGCGGGGCGCGCTCTGGAATGCGGATTGCGACCGTGCGCATCGGCCGGACGCTCGCCATCACGCGCGCCCAGAGCTGCGCCTCCTCGGGGGTGAGGGGGTCAGGGTTGAGGGGTCGACCCGCCATCTTGCGCCCCATTCGCTAGACCGTTGAACCGCTGGCTGTTGAGACGTTGTACGGTACCGATCGGCAGCAACAGATACGCGGTGCCACGCCCCGCCATCCCACCCGCGGTCGACTCCGCCGCTGGGCCAGCGCCCCAGAACGTGTCGAAGCGATTGCTCCCCTTGATCGCGCCGCCGGTGTCCTGTGCGACCCACAAACCACTCGCATCCTGCCGATCGAGCGACAGGAACACCGGTGCGCCCAGCGGCACGAACTTGACGTCCGCCGCCGCGCTCACCTGACCGGTGACCGGCAATCCAAGCGCCCCCAAAGGCGCGCCCTCCAACTCGCGGAAGAACACGAAGCTCTTGTTCTCGCGCATGATCGCCTGCCCCTCGGCCGGATGCGCGTGCAACCAAGCGACGATCCCCTGCATCGAGGTCTGTCCCGGTTGCAGAAGCCCGCGCGACTTCATCAGCGCACCGATGCCGGTGTAATCGCGGCCATTCTGCGTCGCGTAGCCGATCCGCAGGATCTCGCCATCGGTCAGCCGAAGCCGCCCCGACCCCTGGATCTGGAGGAAGAACAACTCCACCGGATCGCGCGCCCAGGCGAGGATCGGTGCACGCCCGGAGATAGCGCCCTGCTCGATCGCGGTGCGGTCGTAATAGGGCACCAGATTGCTGCGATCGACACGACCGCGAATCTTCTTGCCCTTCAAGCTTGTCGAGAACGCGCCGAGATCGACATCGACCAGATCGTTCGGCCGCCCGTAGATCGGCGCATACCCATCGCGACGCTCGAGCGATCCTGCAATCTCGGGCTCGTAATAGCCCGTCGCGAACGCCTTGCCGTCGCCGACCTGGACCGCCTCGAACAACTGCGTGAAGAAATTCCGCGCGCCACCGCGGGGGACGGACGCCGCCGCCGCACAGGCCGGCTGCCAATCGGCACCGCGCGTCAGTCCCGACGCATCGTTGCGGCGCATCAGCGACGGGCAACTCGTGATGAAAGCCGCGAGCGCGGACTGCGCCTGCGTATCGTCGATCGGCAGGCTCGCTATCGCCGGACCAGCGGTGACGCCGGCGGACGCCGCGTTGACGGGGGCCGCGGGTGCAAGGACGGGAGCCGGTAACAGCGGCACCGCGCCGACGATCCGCGCGGGCATCTGAATGCCACGGATGTTAGGCGAGGCTCCGGTATCACGCGACGGGTGGACGCGGACCGGCTCGCGCGAAGGCTCTCTGTCGGAACTGCCGCCGCGATCGACCGGCGCGGGGCCTGCACGCGGTGGCTCGATGCCGCCGACGCACGCGCTAAGCGCCAGAGCTAGACCCAGTGCGCTAAGCCCCGCCCCCCTGAAACGCACGGTCACGCCTCGTCGGTGTCGGCAAGCTTCCAGTTCGGATCGCTGCTCTTCAGCGTCCGTGCGAAGGTCCAGACGTCGTGCGTCTCGACCGCGTCGGTCAGCGAGCCGGCCAGGACATTGCCCTCGCCATCACGCGTAACGGCAGCAATATCCGCGTCGAACCGCACCGTGATCCGCGCGTCGCGACCCGACACGCTCGCATCGGCAATCACTGCGCGTTCGATCGAGACAAGACGGTTGTCGAGCACTTCGCCCGCCGCGATCCGTGCGGCGATCGCCTCGGCAAAGGCCGTCCGGACATCGTCTTCGGCCAGATAGCCCAGTTCTTCCTCGTCGCCCTTCCAGAACGCCTCGAGCACCATGCGGTACGCCGCCTGTGCGCCTTCGAGGAACTGGTTGACGTCGAACCCAGGTTCGGCGGCGACGATCGAACGCAGGCCTGCCTCGGCGCGCGGCTCGATGTTGCGGCTGACGATCTCACGCGGCTCAGGCGTCGCATCGACCGTTCGCGGAACCGCGGCGAGCGCAGGCCGATCCTCGGCAGCGCGCGGCAAGGGCTGTTCATGCCCCGTCCGCTTACCGAGCACGCTGTACAGTCGCATCGCCAAGAAGCCTGCAACCATCGCGAGAAGTACTACGTAAAACAACCGTGCCTCCGATCTTCGGGCTAACATAGGCCAAAGCTGCGGTTATTCAAACCCGCGCCCGTTGAAACGCCCCTCGGGCACTGCTAATCGCACCGCCTCGACCCAATGGAACGCACGAGCATTCCGCTTCGGTCCCATCTTTGCGCATTTCAAGGACATGACGAATGGACGATCAGGACAACGGCATCACCATGCCGGACCAGGCTATCGCGAATGGCGAGGACACGATCCCAGCCGCCGGGCTGATCTCGCAGTACGTCAAGGATCTGTCGTTCGAGAACCCGAACGCTCCCGCGGTCTACCAGAACCAGACCCCGCCGGCGATCGATGTGCAGTTCAACATCGGCGCGGCGCAGGTCGGCGACGAGGTGCATGAGGTCGTGCTGAAGATCGACGTCCGCGCGGAGACCGACGGGCAGGTCGCGTTCATCGTCGACCTTTCGTACGCAGGGCTCTTCGGACTGCGCAACATCCCGGCCGAGCATGTTCAGCCGTTCCTGCTGGGCGAGGCTCCGCGCCTGCTGTTCCCGTTCGCGCGCCGCGTGTTGTCGGATGCGGTGCGTGACGGTGGTTTCCCGCCGCTGCTGCTCGAGCCCATCGACTTCGGCCAGCTGTACCTGACGCGGTCGGAGCAGCAGGGCATCCAGCCGAACGTCGGCGATTTCGGCCAGGCCTGATCGACCGGAGGCGGAGCGGTATTAGATGAACCTGACCAAGGCGCTGGGATCGGTCGGCGGGCTGACGCTCGCCAGCCGTGTCCTGGGGCTGGTGCGCGACTCGCTGTTCGCGCGGTTCGTCGGTGCCGGCTTCGCATCGGACGCGTATCTGATCGCGTTCCGCCTCCCCAACATGTTCCGCGCGCTGTTCGCGGAGGGCGCGTTTTCCGCGGCGTTCATTCCGATGTTCAACCGGAAGGTCGGCGCGAAAGACGGCCGCGGATTGCCCGATGGGATCGCGTTCGCTGAGGACGCGCTGTCGGTTCTACTGCCCACGCTGATCGTCATGACCGTGATCTTCGAGCTCGCGGCATGGCCACTGACGTGGCTGCTAACGTTTGGATTTAACGGTGCGAGTGCGGAGCGGTTCGACTATGTCGTCCATCTTTCGCGGATCATGCTGCCTTATCTGCCACTGATCAGCCTCGTCTCGCTGCTCGGCGGCATCCTCAATTCGCTCCATAAATTCTGGATCAACGCGGCTGCGCCGATCCTGCTTAACGCAACGCTGATCGCCGCACTGCTGCTGTTCCACGAGCATGACCCGCTGCTGACATCTCGCAACCAGGGCATCGCCGTCACGATATCGGGTGCGCTGCAGCTTCTGTGGCTAATCTGGGCATGCCGTGCGTCGGGCGTGAAGCTTCGGCTGAAGCGCCCGCAGCTCAATCCCGACGTGAAGAAGCTCATGTCGCTGATCTGGCCCGCCGCCGCCGGGGCCGGCGCGGTGCAGATCAACCTTGTCGTCTCGACCGCGCTTGCTGCCGCGTTGCTGCCGGCGGGATCGGTCTCGTACATCTATTTCGCCGATCGGCTGAACCAGCTCCCCCTGGGTCTGATCGGCATCGGTCTCGGCACCGTCCTGCTTCCCACGATCTCACGACAGCTCGGCCGCGGCGAGGATGCGGAGGCGATGACGACGCAGAACCGCGGCATGGAGCTCGCGCTGTTCCTCACCCTGCCCGCCACGGTCGCACTGATCGTGTGCGGCGTGCCGATCGTCGGCGCGCTGTTCCAGCACGGCAAGTTCGCGCTCGACGACAGCGTGCTGACCGCGCAGGCGCTCGCCGCGTTCTCGATCGGCCTGCCGTCTTACATCCTCGTGAAGGTCCTCACGCCCGGCTATTACGCGCGCTCCGACACGCGCACGCCGGTCCGCTATGCGACGATGTCGATGGTCGTGAACCTCGTCCTCAACCTCGCCTTCATCAAGCCGCTCGGGCATATGGGCCCACCGCTCGCCACCGCGATCGCGAGCACGGTCAACGTCGCGATGCTCTACCGCACGCTCGTCCGCCGGGGGCATTTCACGCCTGACGCACGGCTTCGTCGGCGGACGTGGCGGCTATTGGTCGCCGCGCTGATCATGGGGGTCGTGATGTTTTTCCTCAACGACCTGTTCCAGCCGTTCGTGACCGGCACCAGCATCCAGCGCTGGGGGGCGATGCTGGTGCTGGTTACCACCGGCGGGGTGGTCTATGCGATCGCGACATTGCTCACCGGCGCGTTCCGGCTGGGCGACATCTCCACGCTTCTGCGTCGTTCCAAGTAAGGTTTTTTCATGCGCGTCGTGTCCGGCATCAAGCCTACCGGTAATCTCCATCTCGGCAATTACCTGGGGGCGGTGAAGCAGTGGGTGACGCTGCAGGACGACGTCGCGGCGCAGGGCGGCGAGTCGATGTTCTTCATCGCCGATCTCCACGCGCCGACCGAATGGATCGCGCCTGCCGAGCTCTCGTCGCACACGATCGAGGTCGCCGCGACGATGATCGCCGCGGGGATCGATCCGGCGAAGTCGATCCTGTTCAACCAGGCACGCGTGCCGGCACATAGCGAGATGGCGTGGCTGCTCAACACCGTCGCGCGCGTCGGCTGGCTGAACCGGATGACGCAGTTCAAGGACAAGGCGGGCAAGAACCGCGAGGGCGCGAGCGTCGGGCTGTACGACTACCCGGTGCTGATGGCCGCCGACGTGCTGCTCTACAACGCGACCCATGTGCCGGTCGGCGAGGACCAGAAGCAGCATCTCGAACTCGCGCGCGACATCGCCACCAAATTTAACGGTGATTACAAGGTGGACCTGTTCACGCTCCCCGCCCCGCTGATCAGCAAGGCCGCGCCGCGGATCATGTCCTTGCGCGATGCGTCGGCGAAGATGTCGAAGTCGAACCCGTCCGAGCAGTCGGTGGTCAAGCTGATCGACAGCGACGACACGATCGCCGACAAGTTCCGTAAGGCAAAGACCGATCCCGACGTGCTGCCCGCGACGGTCGAGGAACTGGGCGACCGCGCCGAGGCCCGCAACCTGCTGACGATCTACGCGGCGCTGGCGGATAGCGATGTCGCGACCGTGCTGGGCGAGTTCGGCGGGAAAGGCTTCGGCGCGTTCAAGCCTGCGCTGGCGGATCTCGCGGTGGCGAAGCTCGGGCCGATCCGCGATGAGATGGTGCGCCTGCTCGATGACCGCAGCGCGGTGACGGCGGTGTTGCAGGCGGGCGGGGAAAAGGCGCGCGCGCTGGCGGCACCGGTGCTCAAGCAGGCGCAGGACGCGATGGGGTTGCATGTCTAAGGACCGCTCCCCCGGTCCAGTCATCCTGACGAAAGTCAGGATCCAGAGCGATAAAGCGCAGCGCCCGTAACTCTGGATCCTGACTTTCGTCAGGATGACGGCGATTTTTTGGTGTGCCGGGGAAGTTTTTGGTGTGCCGGGTCACGCGGCCACATGCCGCGATATCGCGCGCACTAGCGTGCTCCCCCGCGAAGGCGGGGGCCCAGTCTGGGCTCCCGCCTTCGCGGGAGAACAAGGAAGTACGGGCTAGCCTAGCCTTCGAGCTCGCGCATCAGCACGCGGACCGCCGCGTCGATATCCCGGTCCGAGTCGCGCAGTTCCTCGATCTTCCGCACAGCATGGATCACCGTCGAGTGATCACGCCCGCCGAACTTCCGACCGATCTCGGGCAGCGACCGAGTCGTCAGACGCTTCGCCAGATACATCGCGATCTGCCGCGGCCGTGCCACAGCCCGAGCCCGCCGCGCCGAAATCAGGTCGAGCGGCTTCAGTTCGAAATGCGCCGACACCAGCTTCTGGATCTCGTCGATCGTCACGCGCTTCTGCGCGCCGCGCAACACCTCACCCAACGTCGCCACCGCGAAGTCGAGATCGATCGTGTCGCCGGTCAGCTGCGCATACGCTACGACGCGGTTCAGCGCGCCTTCCAGCTCGCGGATGTTCGCATGGATGCGCGCCGCGAGCAGATCGAGCACGTCGGTCGGCACGCGCATGTCAGGCAGGTCGACCAGCTTCCGGTCGAGGATCGTCCGGCGCAGCGTCAGGTCGGGCGCCTTGATGTCCGCAACCAGCCCAACCGACATGCGACTGACGATCCGCGCCTCGACGCCTTCGAGCGCCTGCGGGCAGCGATCGGCGGAGATCACCAGCCGCTTGCCCGCCGCCATGATCTCGTTGACCGTGTGGAAGAATTCTTCCTGCGTCGCGTCCTTGCCGGCGATGAACTGGAGGTCGTCGATCAGCAGCAAGTCGGCACCGCGCAGCCGCTGCTTGAACGCATGCGTATCGCGCGCGCGCATCGACGCGACGAAGTCGTACATGAACCGCTCGGCGGACATGCACAGCACGATCGCGTGCGGGTTATGCTCGAGGAACGCGTGGCCGATCGCGTGCATGAGGTGGGTCTTGCCCTGCCCCGTGCCGCTATGGAGGAACAACGGGCTGAACCGGACCGGGCCCGGCTCGGCGAGCACCTTGGCGGCGTTGAACGCCACCTTGTTCGACGGATCGACGACGAATCGCGCAAACGTGTAGCGCGGATCGAGTGGCGGCCGCTCGGCGGGCACCCCGACCGGCGCAGCGGCCGCGACAGGCGCCGGTGCTGGCTTCAGCGACGGATCGACGCCGAACTTCATCGAGACCTGCGCAGGCTCCGCGACCGGCTTGGGAGCCGGTTTGGCCTCGACCGGCAGCGGACCGGCAACGGGTTTGGCCGGAATGGCATCGGCCACCGGCTCGATCGCCAGCACGACGGGTGCGCGACCCGGCGCCCGGGTCTCGATCTGCACGGTACGAACGTTGGGCAGGATCTGCTTGAATTCGAGCACGAGTCGGTCGGCGTAGTGATTGCGGACCCAGTTGGTCATGAACGCCGACGGCAGCGCGAGCCGGATCGTGTCGCGGTCCTCGCCAGGGATCAGCTCGATCGGCTTGAGCCATTGCTCGAACAGCCGTGCACCCGCCGACTCGCGCAAGGATGCACGAACGCGAGCCCAGGCCTTTTCGGCCTCGGTCGCGTGCGTCACTGATCCTTGCCACTTCGTCACGCGCACGCTTCTCCGACCCCGCGAGATTGCTCGCGCGGGTGATATAGTCCCGACAGAAAATGGTCCCCCTGACGACCCCAAGGGTCATCCGGCATCTTCGCCCTGTGTGTTTGATGCAGCGGTGGAAACCACCGTCGCTGTGAGCCCCGTTATGAAGCGATCGACGATCCGAGCAAGACCCCGACGCGTCACATTTTCGAAATAAAGCGGGTTGACTTGATCAAGCCGCGGAAATGCGTCGATATTTTTATAAGTGGCTGTGTTTACGTATTTTTTGCGAATTTGGTCTTGTCATGACGTAATCGCGCACCACTCGAATCGTGGGAAATCCTCGGGTTATGCGGACATAACCTAGGTTTCGTTCGCAGGCGCAAAAAACCCGCCGGGGATGCCCGACGGGTGATCTACTCAACAATGACGGTTCGCTTAGGCGAGCCCGGTCACAGCCTTGGTCAGACGCGCGAACTTGCGGCTCGCGGTGTTCTTGTGCAGCACGCCCTTGGCGACGCCACGCTGCAGCTCAGGCTGTGCGGCCGCGAGTGCGGTGGTCGCTGCGCCCTTGTCGCCCGAAGCCAGTGCGGCCTCGACCTTCTTGATGAAGGTACGGATACGGCCGACGCGGTTGCCGTTCACTTCCGCGCGACGGTCGTTGCGACGGATACGCTTTTTCGCCTGCGGCGTGTTCGCCATGAAGCCCTCTGGATGTTCGAATGAATAAAAAGGGGCGCCGGATTGCTCCTACGCCCTCTCGAAGCCGCGGCCCTACTCACTTTGCTCCTGTGCGTCAACCGAAACGCTCAACCGCGCTGGCACTTTGCGCACCAGAAGGTTGAGCGCCCGCCTTCGGTACGCCGCTTGACGATGGCGCCGCATTCGCACGCCTCGCCTTCGCGCCCATAAACGCGCCATTGCTTGGAGAAATAGCCGAGTTCACCGTCCGGCCGGACGTAGTCCCGGAGCGAAGACCCGCCCGCCAGGATCGCGGCGGTCAGCACCGTCCGAATCGCCTCGACGAGTCGCTCGAGTCGAAACAACGAAATGCGCCCCGCCGCGCGTGACGGCGCGATCTTCGCCATGTGTAGCGCCTCGCACACATAAATGTTGCCAAGACCCGCGACGATTCGCTGATCGAGCAGCATCGCCTTGATCGACGCCCCCCGCCCTTCGAGCGCCTCCAGCAGATACGCAGCGGTCAGGTCGAGCCCGAGCGGCTCCGGCCCCATGCTGAGGAACGGCGGATAATTGGCGATGTCATCGGTGGCCCACAGATCGAGAAAGCCGAATCGCCGCGGATCGTTGAGCGCGACCGTCCGCCCCGCCGCCGTCCCGATCAGCAGGTGATCGTGCGCCAGCAATTCGCTCGGATCGACTCGCCAGCGCCCCGACATGCCGAGGTGAAAGACGAGCGTGTCGCCGCGATCGGTATCGATCAGGCCATATTTGGCCCGACGCCCCAAGCGCGTCACGGTCGCGCCCGTCATCCGCTGGCGCAGGTCGACCGGGATCGCTTTGCGCAGATCGGCACGACGCGGCTCGACCGAGGTCAGGCGCTGGCCCTTCAGCACGGGCTGCAGCCCGCGCACGGTGGTTTCGACTTCTGGTAATTCTGGCACGGTTTGCAGCTAGGTTGCGTTTGCTCGCGCCACAAGGCGCGGCTAGAGCGCAGGATATGAACGACTTGATCGCGCCCGCGCCCGCACTCACGCCCGATACCGTCTCCTTCGGTTACGAAGACATCCCCGCCACCGAGAAGACCGCCCGCGTCGGCGGCGTCTTCTCGAACGTCGCAGGCAAATACGACCTGATGAACGATGCGATGTCGGGCGGCATGCACCGCCTGTGGAAGGACCGCTTCGTCCGCCGCGTGAAACCGCGCGAAGGCGAGCAGATCCTCGACATGGCCGGCGGCACGGGCGACATCGCGTTCCGCATGGAGCCGTCGGGCGCATCGATCACGGTCGCCGACATCAACCCGCAGATGCTCGAAGTCGGCATGCAGCGCGCGCAGAAGCGCGGGATCGACGGCCTCGTCTGGACCGAAGCCAACGCGGAAACGCTGACCTTCCCCGACAAGTTCTTCGACGCCTACACGATTGCGTTCGGCATCCGTAACGTAACGGATATCCCGAAGGCGTTGCGCGAGGCGCACCGTGTGTTGCGGCGTGGCGGGCGCTTTTACTGCCTCGAATTCTCGACGACGGTGTGGCCCGGGTTCGCCGAGGTGTACGATGCCTATTCGCACAAGATGGTCCCGAAGCTCGGCCAACTTCTGGCGCAGGACGCGGACAGCTATCGCTATCTGATCGAATCGATCCGCCGCTTCCCCGACATGCCCAAATTCAAGGGCATGATCGCGGATGCCGGCTTCGTGCAGACCAAGGTCGAGCCGCTTCTGGGTGGGCTCGTCGCGATCCACAGCGGCTGGAAGATTTGATCCAACTGTGACGGCTTCAACCACGCACGTCTGGCGCCTCCTGAATTGGGGTCGCATTCTCGCACGCCACGGCGCGTTGCGGGGCATCGAGCGCGACCCGAACACGCCCGCGCCCGTCCGCCGTCTCGCACGGATCGCGCGGTTCGGCGCGCGAGTGCCCGCGGTGCCACGCTATGCGGATGCGTTCCAGGCGATCGGGCCAGCGGCGATCAAGCTCGGGCAGACGCTCGCCACGCGGCCGGATCTCGTCGGCGACGACGCCGCGCAGGATCTGTTGCGCCTCCAGGACCAGCTCTCCCCCGTCCCCTACGAGACGATCGAGGCGGCGATGCTGGCGAGCTTCGGCAAGCCGTTGGAAACGCTGTTCTCGCGGATCGAACCGATCCCAGTCGGCGCCGCGTCGATCGCGCAGGTCCACCGCGCGGTCACCACCGATGGTCGCCAGGTCGCGGTGAAAGTCCTGCGCCCCGGCGTCGAGGACGATTTCGCGCGCGCGATCGACACCTATAGCTGGGCCGCAGCCCAACTCGAGGCGCTCAGCCCCGAGGCGATGCGCCTGCGCCCGCGCCTGACGATCGAGACGTTCAAGCGCTGGACGCTCAGGGAACTGAACTTCCGCCGCGAAGCCGCCTCCGCCTCCGAACTTGCGGAGGGAATGACCGCCGAGCCCGATTTCGTCATCCCCGCGATCGACTGGGCGCGCTCGACGGCCAAGGTCATGACGATCGAGTGGATCGACGGCATCAAGCTGTCCGACCGCCCCGCACTGGTCGCCGCCGGCTACGACCTTCCCGGCCTCGCCAACACGCTCGTTCGCGCATTCCTGCGCCAGGCGATCGCCGACGGGTTCTTCCACGCAGACATGCACCAGGGAAACCTGTTTGCGCTTCCCGGCAACCGCATCGCCGCGATCGATTTTGGCATCATGGGCCGGATCGACCGCCGCGCCCGCGTCTGGCTAGCCGAAATCCTCTACGGCCTGATCACCGGCAACTACAAACGCGTCGCCGAGATCCATTTCGAGGCGGGCTATGTCCCCGCCTATCACGACGTCGCCGAGTTCGCGACCGCGCTGAGGGCGGTCGGCGAGCCGATGCGCGGGTTGCCGGTCAAGGACATGTCGATCGGGATGATGCTCGACAGCCTGTTCTCGATCACGCGCGATTTCGACATGGTCACGCAGCCGCACCTGCTGCTGCTCCAGAAGACGATGGTGATGGTCGAGGGCGTCGCGACCAGCCTCAACCCCGACATCAATTTGTGGGAAGCGGCCGAGCCGTTTGTCCGCGACTGGATCCGCGGCGAACTCGGCCCCGAGGCGATGATCGCCGACCGGCTGATCGCGGACTTCCAGACGCTCACACGGCTGCCTGAGCTGGTCCGCCGGATCGAGGCGCATTACCCCGCGCCCGGTGGCGCGCCGCCGACGATGCCGCTGCGCGAGATCGAAGTGATCCGGATCGGCGGCGGCTGGCGCTACATGGCGGTGGCGCTCGCAACCGCGCTGACCAGCGTGGGTGCGACCTGGCTCTTGCTGCGGTGATATCCGCCTGCCGGACCGGATGATGCGCCGTCCCGTAGCGCCTTTGTGGCTGACGAGACCGTCGCGGTTTGCGGCGATGTCGCAGTCGGGTGCACGCGCGACGCTGGCGGTGTTCGTCATCGCGATCATGGCGACGTGGCTTGCCCTTTCGGTACCGACCGCGCCCCGCGCAACCGGTGCCGATCACGGCACGGACATGGCGCTCTACGCGGGGATCGTCGACGGTGTTCGGCACGGCGGCCCCTATTATGCGGTCGCGGCCGATGCGATGCGCGCGGGCAACTATCCGATGAAGCCGTTCGTCACGATGCGCCTACCGACCCTCGCGGTCGTGGCCGCAGCGTTGCCCGCCTTCGCGGTCGTCGCCATGCTGTACGCACTGGCGACCGCGACGTTGATCGCCTGGTGTCGCCGCCTGCGCCCCGCGTTGAGCCAGCCGGCGCTCGCCATCGCGATGATCCTGCTGCTCGGCGGAATGCTAGCGTTCTTCCAGGCGGGCCTGGTGCTGTTCCACGAGATCTGGGCAGGATTGCTGATCGCGCTGTCGCTCGCGCTGCGTCGTCCAGGCTATTGGGTCGAAGCGGTCGCATTAGGCCTTGCCGCCGCGCTTATCCGCGAGACCGCCGCGCCGTATCTCGTGTTGATGGCGGTCTTCGCACTCGTCGAAGGAAGCCGCCGTGAGGTCGCCGCCTGGATCGGATCGCTCGCCATCGTCGCGATTGTCCTGGTGCTCCACGCGCATGCCGTGTCGCTCGTCGTGCATCCGCTGGATCCGTCGTCACCGGGCTGGGCCGGCATGCTCGGGGTCGGCTTCGTCGTCCGCGCGATCGTCGATGCCTCTGCGCTCAGCCTGTTTCCGCTCGTGGTTGCCGCGCCGATAGTCGGTATCGCGGCGTTCGGCTGGACCGCCTGGCACGATCCGCTCGCCGGGCGGATGGCCGCGCTGCTCGCCGGCTATGGCCTGATGCTCGGCCTGTTCGGGCGGATCGACACATTTTACTGGGCCTTGCTGATCGCGCCGGCCTCACTCGTGGGGATAGTCTTTGCAGCCGACGGACTGCGCGATCTGGTACGAGCCGCGAGCGACGGGCGACGCATTACGGTCCGCCGCGTAATACGCTAAGACGCGGTCCATGACGCGTATTCTCCTGATCGTCGGCGGCGGGATCGCCGCCTACAAGGCCGCCGAGCTGATCCGCCTGCTCAAACGCGATGGCCACGCGGTACGCTGCGTGATGACCGAGGCGGCGCATCATTTCGTCACGCCGATGACGCTCGCCGCGCTCAGCGAGGACAAGGTCTACACGACGCTGTGGGACCTCAAGGACGAGGCTGAGATGGGCCATATCCAGCTCAGCCGGCAGGCCGACCTGATCGTCGTCGCGCCCGCTACCGCCGACCTGATGGCCCGCATGGCCGCCGGCCTCGCGAACGATCTCGCGACGACGCTGCTGCTCGCCACCGACAAGCCGGTGCTCGTCGCGCCGGCAATGAACGTCCGCATGTGGGGCCATGCCGCGACCGTCCGCAACGTGGCACAGCTTCGCGCGGATGGCGTCACGGTGATGATGCCCGACGAAGGCGCGATGGCGTGCGGCGAATACGGTCCCGGCCGCCTGCCCGAGCCGCCCGCGATCGTCGCCGCGATCGAGGCCTTGCTCTCGCCTGCACTGCCGAAGCGCCTTGCGGGCCGCCACGTACTCGTCACCGCCGGACCGACTCACGAGCCGATCGATCCGGTGCGCTACATCGCCAACCGCTCGTCGGGCAAACAGGGCTTTGCGATCGCCGCAGCGCTGGCACGGCTCGGCGCACGCGTGACGCTGGTCGCGGGCCCGGTGACGCTGCCGACTCCACACGGCGTCGACCGGATCGACGTCGAGACCGCGCGCGAGATGGCGCACGCGGTGGACCACGCGCTGCCCGCCGACGCCGCGGTCATGGTGGCCGCCGTGGCGGACTGGCACATCGAGTCCTCCCCGCAGAAGATCAAGAAAGGCGATGCCACGCCGACGCTGACGCTCGCGGAAAATCCCGATATTCTCGCGACTTTGGCGCGCAGCCCGGACCGCCCTCGCCTGCTGATCGGGTTCGCCGCCGAGACCGAGCGCGTGATCGAGCACGCCGTCGCCAAGCGTATCCGCAAGACCGCAGACTGGATCGTCGCCAACGACGTCTCGGGCGACGTGATGGGCGGCGCCGACAACAGCGTGCACCTCGTCACCGCCGCGGGCGTCGAGAGCTGGGAGCGCATGCCCAAGGACGCGGTTGCCGCACGACTGGCGGACCGCATCGCCGATGCGCTAGAAGCCGCATCATGATCCGTATCGAACTGAAGCGCCTGCCGCATGGCGAGGGCCTGCCTTTGCCCGCCTATGCGACCGAGGGTGCCGCCGGGATGGACGTCGTTGCCGCCGAGGCGTTGACGCTCGCCCCCGGCGACCGAGCCGCGGTCGCGACTGGTTTCGCGATCGCCATTCCCGCAGGCCATGAGGTGCAGGTCCGCCCCCGCTCCGGCCTCGCGCTGAAGCACGGCGTCACCTGCCTCAACACCCCCGGCACGATCGACAGCGACTATCGCGGCGAAGTGAAGGTGATCCTCGCCAATCTCGGCCAAGCCCCATTCGAGATCGCACGCGGCGACCGTATCGCGCAACTGGTCCCCGCGGTCGTCCTCCGCGCGACGCTCGCCGAAGTCGATACGCTCGACGACACCACCCGCGGCGCAGGCGGCTTCGGATCGACCGGGCGATGATCGCCGCGTTTCTCCTGCTGCTTCAGGCCGTCGCCCCGTCAGGCGTCGCGACGCAGGTCGCGCCGGCCGCACCATCTGCCGCCACGCCGACCGCCAGCGTTCCCCTGCCGCCGCAGGATTGGAGCGGGCTGCCCATTCTTCCGATCCGCCGGTCCGCGACGATCCAGGCGAACACCTCGATGTACGTCCACGGCGAGGTGATGGCGGGACGCTGTGCGAAGGCGGTGCGGACCGCGCAGGGCTGGACGCTCACGCTCGACCTCGCCGTCCTCGCGACGCCGCAGGGCCGGTTTCGCCGCGTGACGCCGCGCGCGATCGATTGCCCGACGGTCGAGCAATATGCTGCCGGCGTACTCGTCGGTACGCCGCGCGACGCGATCGACCTCGACGATACGCAGACCGACACCTGGTATCGCACCAGCATGACCTTCACCTGGGCAGGCAGCTGAACCGCATGATGCTCTCCGACGACGAGCTCGTCCGCTACGCCCGACACATCGTCCTGAAGGAATTTGGCGGTACCGGTCAGGCGAAACTGAAGGCGGCCAGCGTTGCAGTCGTCGGCGCGGGCGGGATCGGCTCGCCCGCGATTCAGTATCTCGCCGCGGCGGGCGTCGGCCAGATGATCCTGATCGACGACGACAGCGTCGAGCCCTCGAACCTTCAGCGCCAGACGATCTTCACGACCGCCGACACCGGCCTCGCCAAGGTCGAGGCCGCCGCCGCCGCCGCGCGCCGGATCAATCCGCATGTCGAGATCGCCGCGCATTGCATCCGGATCGACCCCACCAACGTCGCGGACCTGCTGGCCGGGGCGGACGTCGTGCTCGACGGCTGCGACAATTTCGCCACCCGGTTCTGCGTCGCCGATGCCGCCCACGCGCTGCACATCCCGCTGGTCTCCGCGGCGGTCGGCCAGTTCGAAGGCCAGCTCGCCACCTATCGCGGGTGGGAAGCCGACAAGCCGTGCTATCGCTGCTTCGTCGGCGAAGATCCCGAACGGGCGGAAACGAGTTGTGCGGAGGACGGCGTGCTCGGCCCCGTCACCGGCATCCTCGGCAGCCTCGCCGCGCTCGAAGTGCTCCGCTCCATCGCGCCCTTCGGCGACGATCAGGCGGGCAAGCTGCTGCTCGTTGACCTGCTGGCGCTGCGGTTCCGCACGATCCGGTTGCCGAAAGACCCCGGTTGCCTGCGGTGCGCGCCCTCGCCGATGATCTGAAAGCGACTATAGGCCCTTAGGCCGGCCGCGACGTCCATCGCCGATTGACTCCGCCGCCAATTCCGCTAAGGCGCGGGCTCGTTCGGCGGGCTTGCTCGTTGAACTCCGTCCGAGACAGTGGGTGCACAGGGTTTGCCGGTGCTTAATCTCCCACCTAGACGGGGAATGAGATTTTGCGGAGCGTCTCGTGCGCCTGCCCTCTCCCATGCCCCATCGACGAGACACCCCGGAAGCGCGGGTTTGTCTGCGCCTCCGGTTAGTAACCGGGTTCCCTGCGCAAGCGGTGAACTCGTAAAACGTGGAGAATGGCATGGATCGTGATCAAAAGACCGCGGCCGTAGCCGAGCTGAACCGCACCTTTTCCGAGGTCGGCGTCGTCGTTGTCACGCGCAACCTCGGCCTGACCGTCGCACAGTCCACTGTGCTGCGGAACAAGATGCGCGACGCCGGCGCGACCTACAAGGTCTCGAAGAACAAGCTTGCCAAGATCGCAATGGACGGCACCGACTACAGCTCGCTGGGCGACATGCTCACGGGTCCGGTCGGTCTGGCCAGCTCCATCGATCCCGTCGCGGCCGCCAAGGTGGTCGTGGAATTCGCGAAGACGAACGACAAGTTCGAAATCGTGGGTGGGGCGATGGGCGCGACGACCCTCGACGTCGACGGTGTGAAGGCGCTCGCAACGCTGCCCTCGCTGGACGAACTGCGTGCCAAGATCGTTGGCCTCATCGTGGCACCTGCCACGAAGCTGGCAACGATCACGCAGGCTCCGGCAGCGCAGCTCGCGCGCGTGCTTTCCGCCTACGCGGAGAAGGAAGCCGCCTGATCTTGCAGGCCTTTCGTTACCTTTTTGAACTGATGGGGCCGATGCCCCGAGATGGAGATTTATCATGGCAGACCTGAACGCGCTCGTTGAGAGCCTGAGCGAACTGACCGTTCTCGAAGCAGCTGAGCTTTCGAAGCTGCTCGAAGAGAAGTGGGGCGTTTCGGCCGCAGCAGCGGTCGCAGCACCGGCAGCAGGCGGCGGCGCCGCTGCTCCTGCAGCAGAAGAGCAGACCGAATTCGACGTCATCCTGACCGGCGACGGTGGCAAGAAGATCAACGTCATCAAGGAAGTCCGTGCGATCACCGCGCTCGGCCTGACCGAAGCCAAGACGCTGGTCGAGTCGGCTCCCAAGGCCGTCAAGGAAGGCGTGTCGAAGGACGAGGCAGCCAAGATCAAGGCTCAGCTCGAAGCAGCTGGCGCGACCGTCGAGGTCAAGTAAGCCTTGCGGGAGTGCAGGCCATACTGGCCCGCACTCCCGCAAGGCCGGCCGGCGGCATTCATGCCGACCGACGAAGCAGGGGCTTTGCCCCTGCTGGCTGCAGCTAAGAAAAGGGCGGCCCCAGCGATGGGTCGCCCTTTTTCGTGTCTGGTGATAGTCGGTCGACTTTCACGCGATGAGGTTGCGCGCGGAGTCTGTGCTTCGATACGAGCCCTCGATACGCTTCTACGAAGGTACTCGGTCTCTACTCAGCACGAACGGGAAGAGGGCTAGCGACATCTCGCCCCCCGCCCTCCCTTCGGCCTACCGCTCGAACGTCGCGGCATGCGGCCGGGCGGCGACCGTCGTGAACATCTTTGCGGGGGCATCCAGCCAGAACGGTGCGAGCTTGGCGAAGTCGACGCGTTCGATGCCGACGACCCACGCGCGGGCGGTCTGCGCGTCGTCACCGGCAGTGGTGTAGAGGATATTGGTGGCGACGACGGGGACGAACATCGGGCGGTTGGCAGCGGTCATGGTCTGGATCGCCTCGCGCGCGATCGCAACGACGGTGCGGATCGTGCGGGTCTCGCCAGGCGCCAGCGCGAACGGTGGCGTGGCCGGGCGGCCGATCGGAGCGGCATTGAACTGGGCGAGGTCGGTGTCCTGACGAGCATGCGCGGTCAGCAGCGCGATGCCGGTGCGGATCGCTTCGGCGGCCACGGTGCCGGTGTTGGTGACGACGAGTTCGCACTCGACCGTCGCGCTCAGCAGGTTGAGACCGGCGCGCAAGGGACGGAGGTCGCAGGTTACGCGAGCCCGCGGAACGGCAGGCGGCGGCGGTGGCGTTTTTGCCCGCGGTTCGAGGAATTTCGGCGCGGCCGCCGCGGCCACGGGGATTGCGACGGACGTAGCGGGCGCGACCGGGACCGCTATAGGCTCGATCGATGAGGCGGGGCCGACGGCGGGTTCCGGCGCAGCGGCGGGCTCAGGCGCGAACGGCTCCGGTGTCGGCTGGACGACGGTTTCGACCTCTACGCGGCCCTGCCTACGGCCGCGGGGTTTGCGGCGGAGCAGCCAGAGCGCGCCGATGACTACGATGACGACTGCGAGCGAAAGCCAGAGCGGCATCGCCCTGCCCGTCTCTGGTGCAGTGACCGTCGATTGTGTCGTTGCGTCGGGCGTGGGCGTAGGTTGCTGGACTGTGGGTTGCGGGGCAGCGACTTGCGGGCCGGACTTCGTCGATTGAGCTTCCGACGGCGGCGGGGCCGATGCCGGCTGGGGCGTAGGAGTCGCTATCGGCGCGGGTTCGGTGGAGCCCGATGAACGTGTCGGCTCGGTCGAGGTACGGGCTTGCGACGGTTCGGATTCGTTGCGCGCGGCGGGCCGTGTACCGACGGCTTTTTCCGCGGCAGTTGGTTCCGCAGCGCGGGGACGCGATGCGCGGCGGGGCGCGGGCGTCTGGCTCGGCAGGACGATCGTCGGCGCGTCAGGGATCGGGACCGCGGTGCTGGTCTGCGGCGCTGGGTTCGCCAAGCCCTCCAGGCCACGGACCGGCGCGGTCTGCTCGGTCTGTGCCGTTGCCGGGCTTGCCGATGCGAGCATCGTCATGGTGGCGAGCAGGGCGGCCAGTGCCCCGCGATCGGTCGTCATCGTCGAAAATCCCCTGCGTGCGGTCGTCGCGGCGTTGTGGGCGGGGGAGGCTGAACACGGCCCGACGGCAACCCGCGTTGCGACGAGTTGCGCCTTGGTAGCGGTGAAACGCGACTGGCGTAACGACGTCAAATATTAATCCTCCCCCGCCAGGGGGAGGATTCGGAAGGCGAGTTTACTTTGGTGCGATGACCACTGCCCCGCCCTTCATGACGAAGCTGGGATGCTCTAGCTGGCGGACATCGGCGAGCGGATCGCCATCGACCGCAACCAAGTCACCGAAGCGGCCGGGCTGGATCGCGCCGACGTCTGGTGTCCTGCCGAGCGCCTGCGCCGCGCTGGAGGTGGCCGCCTGGATCGCCTCCAGCGGCGTCATGCCCCATTCGACCATCTTGGCGAACTGCAGTGCGTTGTTGCCGTTGGGATAGACCCCGCCATCGGTACCGAAGAGCATCTTTACCCCGGCGGCGTGCGCGGCGCGGAAGGTCTGGCGCTGCTTCAGGCCGACCTGGCGCTCCTTCTCGAGGCTTTCGGCGAAGACACCGTTCTTCGCACCCTCGGCGAGGATATAGTCGTCGTCGTAGATATCCATGTCGAACCATGCGCCGCTGGCCTTGGCGAGCTTGAACGATTCCGCGTCGGCGAGGCTGGCGTGCTCGATCGTGTCGACGCCTGCGCGGAGTGCGTCGTTGATGCCCTCGACGCCGTGCGCGTGGACCGCGACCTTCATGCCGAGCATGTGCGCCTCCTCGACGATCGCCTTGATCTCTGGGAGGCTGATCTGCTGCGCACCGACGCTGTCGGTCTTCGAGAGAACGCCGCCGGTCATGCAGACCTTGACCACCTCGGCGCCATATTTGCGGATCGTGCGAACGGCGCCGCGAAACTCGTCGGGCGTGTTGGCGATCTGCGGATGCGGAACCTGGATCGAGGGCGGGAATTCGGTCGCGTCGCAGTGCCCGCCGGTCGCGCCGAGTGCGTAGGTGGCGGGGACGATGCGCGGGCCGGGGACATAGCCGCGGTCGATCCCCTGCTTGATCGCGACGTCGTCGTAATTGGCCGAGCCGACGTTGCGCACGGTGGTGAACCCGGCGTCGAGCGTCTTGCGCGCATTGGCGACGCCGACGACGGTCCAGAAATTGTCGGTGAATTCGAGCGTGCGATAGCCGCTGAGCGTCGGGTCGCTGGTCAGATGGACGTGCATGTCGATCAGTCCGGGGAGCAGCGTGCGTGTACCGAGGTCGACGCGTTCGGCGCCGGCGGGGACGGCATCGCCCTTGCGCCCGACTATAGTGATGCGGCCGTCTACGATCGTCACCTGCGGGTCGTCGACGCGCTTGCCCGCGAGCACGTCGATCATGTGCGCGGCGGTGACGACCACCGTCTTCGCGTCTGCGGTGGTGGCGGTGGTTGCGAGCAGCGTGGCGGTTAGAATCTTGGCGATCTTCATGAAGTTGTCCCCTTCCCCGAGTTGGGCTTCGTGTGCGTCACCAAGCGTGATCGGACAAGAGCGGGATCGATCCTCCCCCGCCAGGTGAAGGTGTCGCCGAAGGTGGCGGAGGGGGAGGACACGCAACCCACGTGGCCGCTTACCTCCCCCTCCGTCTGGCGAGTGCCCCCCTGGCGGGGAAGGATCGTGCGGTGGCTGGCCTTGCCCTATTCTCGACACCGGTACAGGCCATCGGAGATGCTCCAGACGACGAGGTCGCCCCTGATGATGCTTCGCTTTCTTCCGTTCTGCGCACTGGCAGCCGCGCTCGTGCCGGCAACCGCGAACGCCGATCCCGCGCCGTTCGACCTGACCGGCCCGAGTCTGCGCGTCGGGGTGACGCATGGCACGACGACCTTGCCGATCGCGCAGGTGCCGAGGCTGGCGACCGGTGACCGCGTGACGATCGCGGCGGATTTACCGACCGGCAAGAGGGACGACGCCGAACGTTATCTGCTGGTCGCGGGGTTCCTGCGCGGCGCGACCGAGCCGCCACCGAAGTCGTGGTTCTTCAAGGCGGAAACGTGGAAGGCGAAGAAGGCCACGCTCGCATTGAAGGTGCCGGACGGCGCGCGCCAGCTGGTGGTGTTCCTGGTTCCCGACAGCGGCGGGTTCGATGCGGTTGTCTCGGCGGTGCGCAAACAGCCTGGTGCGTTTGTGCGTGCGGTACAGGATTTGGATCAGGCGTCGCTCGATCGCGCGCGACTCGATGCGTTTCTCGACGGGATCCATGCGCTCGAACGCACTCGGCCGGAGCGGATCGAGGCGGTATCGCCGCTGCTGTCGCGCAGCCTTGCGGTCAAGCTGAAGGCGGAGTGCCTCGATCTGACGGCCGATCTGCAGGCGTCGTGCCTGACGCAGAACCGCGAGTCGCTGCTGCTCGCGGATGGCCAGAGTTCGACGCTGGCCGATACGCTCGTCGGCGCGCCGACCGATCTGGCGTTGCAACTCAGCGCGACGCCGGCCGGCGGGCTCGGCTATTACAGTCCATATATCGGCGTGGTCCGCGATCTGGCGAAGATCTTCGGTGCGTTCCAGTCGACGCAGTTCCGCTACATCCCGGCGCTGGCGCGGGTCCGCGAAGACCGGATGGCGTTGCTGCTGAACGCGGCGCCGTCGTTCGCGAGCCCGAAATCGGTAATGGTCGTCGCGATGCCGGTGATCGAGACGGGCACGCCGCAGACGCCGACGCTGCAGCGCGCGGAGGCGGATCGGCTGGTCTGCGCGGCGAAGCCCGATCTCGTGCTGCCGGTCGAGGGTGCGCCGTTGATCTATGCGACGAAGTTCGCGCACGACATGAGCTTGCGCGTGACGACGCCCCAGGGGGGCGTGGTCGAGCTGCCGGTGCAGGCCAATGCCGAGCGTGGCGGCTATGTGCTCGATCAGGTCGGCATGCGGACGACCGGGCTGAGCGCGGTGACCGACGCGACGCTGCATGGACGCTGGGGCTTCACGCCATTCGACGGCCCGCGGTTCCGCTTGCAGGTGCCGAGCGCCGGTGGCTGGCAGATGGTCGATACCGACCCTGAGAATTTGGTGGTGGGGCGCGACAACCCGGTGGCGCTGGCGGGGCCGACGCCGAGTTGCGTCGAGGCCGTGACGCTGGTTGGAGCCTCGGGCGAGGTGCCGCTGGCGTGGACGACGAACGGCGACCGGATCGGACTGACACTGCCACTCGGGAAGACAGCGCCGGGGAAATTGACGCTGCTAGTCAAGCAATACGGGATCGAGACGTCAGAGAAGATCGCCCTGACCGCGTTGGCCGAGGCGGGGCGGATCGATGGCCTGACGCTATACGCGGGCGATACGGCGGGGACGCTCGCGGGGTCGCGGCTCGACCTGGTCGCGTCGATGGCGGTCGACGGGGTCGCGTTCAAGCCGGGCGAAGTGATGCGCGCGGACAAGGGCGATCTGCTGGGGCTCACCGCGGATGCGGCGCCGAATTTCGCGGCAGGTCAGACCAAGACCGCGCTCGTCACGCTGACCGATGGGCGCAAGCGGTCGGTGAAGGTCACCGTCGCCGCGGCACGACCCAAGGCGACTCTGATCGCCAAGAGTGTGATTGCACCGCCCTCCCCCGGCCTCGCAGTGACCTTGGCGGGCGACACCGCAATCGCGCAGGATGCCCGGATCACCTTCTCGCTGCGCGCCGAAGGGACCACGCGATTTGCGGCGGGGGACAGCGTCGAGATCGGGGCGGTCGCTGGTGGACCGACGATGACCGTCGCGTCGGGTCGCGGGCTGACCGTACAGGACGAGCGGATCGCGGTGATCTCGGTCGAGCCGGGCAAGGCACTAGGCGTGTCCGCGCATGGGCCGCTGCGGTGGCGGCTGGTGCAGAACGGCGTCGCCGGCGACTGGGTGCCGTTGACGAGCCTGGTGCGGATACCTGCGCTGGCCGGGTTGAATTGTGCGGAGGCTTGTACGCTGGCGGGGGCGGACCTGTTTTTGATCGAGTCGGTGGCAGCGAATGCGGGGTTTGCGGAGGCGGCTCGGGTGCCGGAGGGGTTTACCGGGAGTTCGTTTGCGGTGCCGAAACCGGTTGGGGGAATGCTGTATCTGAAGCTTCGGGATGGTCCGGGGGTTACGGCTACGGTGGCGGTGAAGGGCTAGCGTCCGCCCCTGCGATCCTCCCCCGCCAGGGGGAGGTGGCGCCGAAGGTGACGGAGGGGGAGGACACGGAACATCCGTTTGCGCTTACTTCCCCCTCCGTCTGGCAAGGGCCAGCCACCTCCCCCTGGCGGGGGAGGATCGCGAAGCCTGCGTATTCTTACATCCCGCCACCGACGCTTACGGGATCAACCGATCAGCCCGAAGTTGGTCGAACAGATCGAAGAACGCGTCGTCGGTGGGCTGATATTCTTTGAACCCCAGGCGGCGGCTCTTGCCCATGTCCGTCACCACCTCGATCGGGCGGCCGAGATCGGCGTCGGTGTGCCAGGGCGATGCGAGGCGCGACAGGTCAGCCTCGGCCAAACCTTCGCGCGCCGCGATCTCGCGCCAGATGCCCGCATCGTCCTTCATCTGCTCATCGAGCGTCAGCACGGTACCGTCGAAGGGTGCGGCCTCGATGCCGAACCACTCGGCGATCCGCCCCCACATCCAGCTCCAGCGGAAGACGTCGCCGTTGACGACGTTGAACGCCTCGTTGCGTGCCGCGGAGGTGGTTGCGGCCCAAATCAGGTGGTCCGCGAGCAAAGTCGCGCTGGTCATGTCGGTGAGACCGTTCCACTGCGCCGCCGAGCCTGGAAAGCGGAACGGGCGGCCGGTCTCGCGGCACAGAGTCGCGTAGACCGCGAGCGTGGTGCCCATGTTCATCGCGTTACCGACCGCCTTGCCGATGATCGTGTGCGGGCGGTGGATGCTCCAGCCGAAGCCGTCCCGCTCCGCCGCCTCGAACACGGCGTCTTCCTGCGCATAGTAGAAGTTCTCGACGTCGAGGCGGCCCTGCTCTTCGCGAAACGGGGTCTGCGGGAGCGCGCCCTTGCCGTAGGCCTCGAACGGTCCAAGGTAATGCTTCAGGCCCGTCACCAGTGCGACGTGGTCGACGCTACCCGCTGGCGAGAGCGCGGCGAGCAGGTTGCGGATCATGCCGCCGTTGACCCGGATGTTCTCCGCCTCGCTGTCTTGACGCGACCAGGTGGCGATGAAGACCGCATCGGGCTTGAGGCCAGTGAGTGCTTTTTCGAGGCTAGCAGGATCCTGGAGATCAGCCGCGACCGGCTGCACGCCGTCCTGTTCGGTTGGGCGCCGCGCGAGTCCGTGGACGGTCCAGCCCGACTCCACCAACGCCGCGGCGGTCGCGCTGCCGACGATTCCGCTCGTTCCCACTACCAATGCCGTCCTGGCCATGTGCAATTTCCGTTATTCTTACGATCTGTTCCGATCCCAAACGCGCCGTAATTTGGAAGGGATCCACCTCAGGCCATTTGCGGTGGCGGCGGGCGGGCGATTGTCGCTATGGGGCGCGGATGACCGCATCGGATCTCCAAAGCCTGTTCGTCACCAATCTCGTCCGGTACAATAGCGGTGACCGGCGGCGGTGGAGGCTGATCGTCGGCGACGTGAAGGTCTACAGCCTCGCGACGCACGCGCATTGCAACTGGGCGGTGACGCCGTCGGGCAGCGCGAGCGAGGTCGACGCGGTCGAGCGGCTGGCGGACCGGCTGCGCGAGGATCACCCTATCATTACCGCCGGCTAACGGCAGCATTTCTCAGGAGTAGACCATGGCGAAGCAATATTGGGCGCAGATCATCGAACTCGATGAAGAAATGACCGCCGCTACGATCCCCGGCGCGACCGATCACGAGGATGCGGCGGATTCGCTGGTCGCTGATTTCGTCGGCGCGATGGGCGGCGAGATCACCGAGGGCGCGGTGCGCGTCTGGGTACAGGGCGGGGTCGAGAAGGTCTATGACTGGAAGGCCGACTTCACGATGCCCGACATGGACGAGATGGGCGACGAGGACGAGATGGAGGTCGAGGGCGAGATCGAGCTGACCGAGCGGGTTTGATTTCGAGCGGCGGCTAAATACACGCGCCACCCCGGCGAAGGCCGGGGTCCAATTGGCAAGGTCGGCGGAACCGAGCGCCGCCGTCCATTAGCGACGTTGCCCAATTGGGCCCCGGCCTTCGCCGGAGTGGTTTTAAGGTACGGTTTGTCCTGCCGGGGCGAGTTCGTGCCAGGTGTGGCCGTCGTGCGCGAGCAGCGCATCGGCTGCGGCCGGGCCGAGCGTTCCGGCTTCGTAGGGCTCGGGCGCGCTGGTATCCTGCGCCCACAGGTCGAGAAACGGCTGCACTGCGGCCCAGCCTGCCTCGATCGCATCCGCCCTCTGGAACAGGGTTTGGTCACCCACGAAAAGGTCGTAAATTAGCGACTCGTAGCCGGTCAGGTGGCCGATATCGAACGCGTCGGCGTAGCGGAAATCGAGGGCGATCGGCGCGGTTGCGACTTCGAGCCCGGGGCGTTTGATGTTGATGTCCATGCTCAGCCCCTCGTCGGGCTGGATCTGGATGATCAGGCGGTTGGGCGGCAGCATATCCGCCGCCGCGCCCGGGAACGAGGCGAACGGCACCGGCTTGAAGGTGATCGCGATCTCGGTATCCCGGCACGTCATCGCCTTGCCGGTGCGCAGGTAGAACGGCACGCCCGCCCAGCGCCACGTATCGACCATCAGCTTCAGCGCGACATAAGTCTCCGTCCTGCTGTCGGGCGCCACGTCGGGCGAGGCGGTGTAGGCGGGGACGTCGACCCCCTTCACCTTGCCCGCGGTATATTGCCCGCGGACGCCGTTGCGCTTCGCCTTGCCGGGCGAATAGACCCGGACGGCTTTGAGCACCTTGCCCTTCTCGTTGCGGATCGCCTCGGCATCGAAGCTCGCCGGCGGCTCCATCGCGACCATCGACAGCAACTGGAACAGGTGGTTGGGCACCATGTCGCGGAGTGCGCCGGTGCCGTCGTAGAACTTGCCGCGGGTGCCGACGTCGACCGTCTCGGCGGCGGTGATCTGGACGTGCGCGATGCAGTCCGAATTCCAGACGCGCTCGATCATCATGTTGGCAAACCGCGCGGTCATGATGTTCTGGACGGTTTCCTTGCCGAGGAAATGGTCGATCCGGTAGACCTGCGCCTCCGACACGCGCGCGAGGATGCGCGCGTTGAGATCGCGGGCGGAGGCGAGGTCGTGGCCGAACGGCTTCTCGATCGCGATCCGGCGGAAGCCGTGCGGCGTCTCCGCCATCAGGCCGTGGTCGGCGAGCTTGTCGACGATCGTCCCGAAGAACTTCGCCGGCACCGCAAAGTAGAAGGCGACGTTACCGTTCACCCGCGCCTTGAGCTGCTCGTAGACGCCGTCCTTGGTGAAATCGCCCTGGAGATAGCCGAGCCGGTCCTTGAGCCGCGCCCAGGCGTCGCCCTTCTCGCTATCGCCCTCGCCGCCCTTCGCATCGAAGCTGCCGAGTGCGTCGCGGAGCGACTGGTCGTTACCCTCGTCGATACCGACGCCGAGCACATGGAAATCGTTACCGACCAGCCCCAGGCGGGTCATGTTGATCAGCGCCGGCATCAGCAGGCGGCGGGTCAGATCACCAAAGGCGCCGAAAATCACGAGCGTCGTCGGCGGTGCGGGCTTCACGGACTTGCTCACGAATTCGCCTCGGACATGCATCGACCCTTTCTTCGGTGGTTCCTTCAAACAGCGTAGCGGGCGCCGATGTTCCCGACACCCATTTCCAGGGTGGCATTTCCGGGTGTCATTTCAGGGCAGCGTTTCAGGTGGCAGTGAGGATGTTGTCCCCGAAGGCGCGCGCGTCAACCTCCGCCCAGTCGAGTTCCTCCTGCAGGCGGCGATACACGTCTTCGGCCACCTCGCCCTTGTCGCGCATCTGGTGCAGCACGACCCGCTGGCAGGCGATCATCTCGAGGTGGAGTTCGTCGAATTCGGAGGTCGCCTGCGGATCATCGGCCTCGGCGGTGACCTTGCTCGCCGCGCCGTAGCGAAAGCGCAACGCGTCCGCCGCCTCGCCCGCACGCGCCGGTAGCACTGCGAGCCCGGCGTCAATCAGTCGCTTGCGTGCGGGTGCGATCTCGTCGGCAAGCCCGGTGTCCTCGCCGAGATCAAGGCGGCGGATCAGTGGACCCAGCGTCAGTCCCTGCAGTACGAGCGTGCCGATCACTACGCCGAACGCGGCCAGCACGATCAGGTCACGGCCCGGCACCGACCGTGGCAGCGCGAAGGCGGTGGCCAGCGTCAGCAGGCCACGCATCCCTGACCAGGACAGGATCACCGACGCGTTCCACGGCGGCGGCTTGGGCAACCAGGACGGCGCATAGCGATTGGCGATGCCGCCTTCGACGAAGCGGACGAGAAACACCCAGGCGATCCGCGTCGCCAGCACGGTGGCCAGGACCGCGGCCGCAAAGCCAATCGCGGGCCACCGCTCCGCGCTCGGCAGCCGGATCAGGATGTCACGCGATTGCAGCCCCATCAGTGCGAAGGCGATGATGTTGAGGACGAGGACCGCTGCCGACCAGACCGCGGCGCTCTGCAACCGGTCGCGCGCGGGCTGTTTGATCGGGCGGCGCTGCGACACGATCATGCCAAAGGTGACGACGCCGAGTACCGGCGAAATGTGGAGACGCTCGGCCATCAGCCAGATCCCGAACGTCACGGCGAAATCAGCCAGGCTTGCCCCCAGTGTTCGTGCGAACAGCGGCGTGACGCGAAGATACGCCCACGCCGCCAGCGCACCGAAGACGATCCCGCCCGGCACCGCAGCGGCCAGCGCGAGCGGCGTGACGGGCGTATCCGAATGCGTCGCGAACGCACTGGCTAGCCCGAACAACAGCAGCGCGGTGGCGTCGTTGAGCAGGCTTTCCCCCTGCAGCAGCAGCAGGCCGCGACGGGGAATGCCGACCTCGCCCAGTACCGCTTCGGACGCGGCCGCATCGGGCGGCGCGACGATCGCCCCCAGTGCGAACGCGGCCGCGAGCGGTAGCCCACCGAGCGTCACACCGACCAGCGCGACCGTCGCCGTGGTGACGAGCACCGCGAACACCGCCAGCGACAGGAGTGGGAACCAGAACCGCCGCAGCGCACGCGGACTGGTGTTGTAGGAAGCGTGAAGCAGCGCCGGGGCGATGAACAGCGCGAGCGCCAGATGCGGTTCGACCGCGATCTTCGGCGCGAACGGCAGCATCGCAAAGCCGAGTCCCGCCACGGCGAGCAACGTCGGATACGGGACGTTCAGCTTGCGCGCGAGGACCAGCAGGACCAGCGCGGCGAGCAGGATGATGTCGAGGGATTCGAAGAGTTGCACCGGGGCGCAACGGTCGGCGCCACGCTATGGGCCCGATCGCTAGCCTGGCGACAGGGTCTGAGGCCAACCGCCATTCGCCACTTACGATCCTCCCCCTGACGGGGGAGGATCATTGGGTTAGTTTTGCGGGCGCGGGTCCGGGGACTGGGTCGTCGTTACCCCGCCGCCAAGGGCGCGGTAGAGTTCGACCGAGTTGCTGTCGCGGGTCAGGCGCGCGGCAAGCAGGCTTTGCTGCGCGGTGTAGAGCGAGCGCTGCGAGTCGAGCGTGTTGAGGAACGTGTCGATCCCCGCACGGAACCGCAGTTCCGACAGCTTGAACGCACCTGCCGCATTGTCGCGGAGCGAGGTCTGCGCCTGCAACTGCGCGCCGATCGTGCCGCGGCGGGCAAGCGCATCGGCGACTTCGCGGAAGCCCGTTTGGATGCTCTTCTCATAGGTGGCGACCGCGGCGTCGCGCGTCGCCTGGGCGTAGCGGAGATTGCCCTTGTTGCGGCCGAAGTCGAACAAGGTCTGGCTGACCGATGGCGCGACCGACCAGTTCTGCGATCCGTTGCCGAACAGGTTCGACAGCCCGAGGCTGATGGTACCGAAGGCGGCGGTCAGCGAGATGTTCGGGAAGAACGCCGCGCGCGCTGCGCCGATATTGGCATTGGCGGCGATCAGCTGATGCTCGGCCGATGCGATGTCCGGACGACGTAGCAGCACCTGCGACGGCAGGTTGGCGGGCAGGTTCTCCAGCGTCGGGCTGGTCGTATCGAGCCGGGCCGGCAGCATGTCCGCGGTCAGGGTCGTGCCCGCGAGCAGGTTCAACGCGTTCTGGTCCTGCGCGATCAGCGTGGTCGCGTCGGCGATGTCCGAGCGGGCCTGATCGTAGCTGGTGCTCGCCTGGCGCACTTCGAGTTCGGATGCGATGCCGATCCGGAAGCGGTCCTGCGTCAACTTGACGGTCTGGCCGAACGCACGTTCCGTATCGCGCGCGATCTTTAGGCGATCCTGGTCGGCGGCCATCGTCAGCCACTGCGTTGCAATCTCGGCGATCAGCGACACCTGGGCGGCGTTACGGTTTTCCTCCGCCGCGAAATACTGTTCCTGCTGCGCCTGAGTGAGGTTGCGGACGCGGCCGAACAGGTCGATCTGCCACGCCGATATGCCGACGTTCGCCGAATAGATGTCGGCACGACCGCTCGAGACGACGCTGGACCCGGTCCCGCCAGTCCCGCCGCCGGTGCCGCCTGTGCCGGTACCGCCCGTGCCGGTACCGCCCGTACCAGTACCGCCCGTTCCGGTGCCACCCGTCCCGGTGCCGCCGGTACCCGTACCGCCCGCAAGCCCGCCTCCAACCGCGCCGAACGGCGACTTCTGGTAGGTCGCGCTACCGCTTGCCGCGATCGTCGGGAAGAGGTTCGAGCGCTGGACGCTGTATTGCGCGCGAGCCTGCGCAACGTTGGCGACCGCGACGCGGAGGTCGCGGTTGTTTTCCAGCGCGGTGCGGATCACGCGGCGCAGGCGGTCGTCGGTGAAGAACACCTCCCACGACGTGTCCGCCGGCATGATCGCGCCCGCCGCGTCGGTGGCGGCATAGGCGGGCCCTGAAGGCGTCGCCGCCGGCACGGACAATTCGGGCCGGACGTATTTCGGGGCGAGATTACAGCCGGCGAGCGTGAGCCCGGCGGCGAACGTCAGCGCGGTGCGGCTGGAGATCTTGGTCGAGAACATCTGGATCAGGCCTCCTGCGGCCGCTGGTCGTGGGGCGGATGGCCGCCGTCACGGTTATCGTCACGGTTGCCGTCGTGGTCAGGCACCTGGTCGCGGTCCTGCCCCGAGCCGGCCTTGTCCTGCTTGAAGACGCGCTTCACGAGCAGGAAGAACAGCGGCACGAAGAAGATCGCGAGGACGGTTGCGGACAGCATGCCGCCAACCACCGCCCAGCCGATCGCGTTCTGGCCGCCGGCGCCGGCACCGCTCGATAATGCGAGCGGCAACACGCCGAAGATGAACGCGAACGACGTCATCAGGATCGGGCGAAGGCGAAGCTTCGCCGCCTCGACCGCGGCATCGGCCGCGTTCATCCCGTCGCCCATCTTCTCCTCGGCGAACTCCACGATCAGGATCGCGTTCTTCGCCGCCACGCCGATCGTCGTGATCAGCCCGACCTGGAGGTAGATGTCGTTGTTCAGCCCGAAGATCATCGCCGCGCCGACCGCGCCGAGGACGCCGAGCGGCACCACCAGCAGGACGGCGATCGGGATCGACCAGCTCTCATACAACGCCGCGAGGCAGAGGAACACGATCAGCAACGACAGCGCATAGACCGTGGTCGACTGGCCGCCCGACAGGTTTTCCTCGTAGCTGAGGCCGGTCCACTCATAGCCGATGCCGGGTGGCAGCTTGGCCGCCATCTCCTCCATCGCCTTGATCGCGGTGCCGCTGCTGACGCCCGGCGCCGGCGAACCCATGATCTCGAACGAGGCCACGCCATTATAACGTTCGAGGCGTGACGGGCCGTAGTTCCAACTCGTCGTCGAGAAGGACGAGAACGGTGCCATCGCGTTGCTGGTCGTGCCGCGGACGTAGAAGTTGCCGAGATCGGCAGGCGTCGTGCGGAACGGCGCGTCGGCCTGCACGAACACCTTCTTCACGCGACCGCGGTCGATGAAGTCGTTGATGTACGCGCCACCGAACGCGGTGCTGACGGTGGTGTTGATGTCTTGCTGGCTGAGGCCGAGTGCCCCCGCCTGCGCCTGGTCGACGTTCAGTTTCAGCTGTGGCGCATCCTCCAGGCCGTTCGGACGGACCTGCATCAGGCGCTTGTCCTGGCTGGCCATGCCGAGCAGCATGTTGCGCGCTTCGAGCAGTTTCTCGTGACCGACGCCGGCATTGTCCTTCAGCATGAAGTCGAAGCCGTTGGCGTTGCCCAGTTCCTGCACGGCCGGCGGCACGAAGCCGATCACCATGCCGGCACGGATCCCCGCGAGTGCCTGGTTGGCACGGGCGGCAACCGCGGCGACGCCGTTCTCCTTGCCGCTGCGATCTTCCCAAGGCTTCAGCTGGATGAAGGCGATGCCGACATTCTGGCCCTGGCCGACGAAGCCGAACCCGCTGATCGTGAAGATGCCCGCGGTGTTGGCCTTCTCGTCGATCATGAAGTGATCGCGGACCTTGTCCATCGTCCGGGCGGTCTCCTCCATCGGCGTACCCGACGGCATCGAGACCTGTGCGAACATCACGCCCTGATCTTCCTCGGGGAGGAAGCCCGATGGCAGGCGCACGAAGATGAAGGCCATCGCGACGACGATCACGGCATAGACCAGCATCGTGCGGACCCAGCCCTTCTCGACGCGGCGCAGGCCGTTGCCGTACTTGCCGACGCCCTTGTCGAAGGTGCGGTTGAACCAGCCGAAGAAGCCCTTCTTCTCGCTATGGCCTTCCTTGGCGGGCTTGAGGATCGTCGCGCAGAGCGCGGGCGTGAGGATCAACGCGACCAGCACCGAAAGCGCCATCGACGACACGATGGTGATCGAGAACTGGCGGAAGATCACGCCGGTCGAGCCGCTGAAGAACGCCATCGGCAGGAACACCGCCGACAGCACCAGGCCGATGCCGACCAGCGCGCCGCTGATCTCGTCCATCGACTTCTTGGCGGCTTCCTTCGGGGAGAGCCCTTCCTCTTGGATCAAGCGCTCGACGTTCTCGACGACGACGATCGCGTCATCGACGAGCAAACCGATCGCCAGCACCATGCCGAACAAGGTCAGCGTGTTGATCGTGAACCCCGCGACCTGGAGCACGGCAAGCGAGCCGAGCAACACGACCGGGACCGCGATCGTCGGGATCAGCGTGGCACGGAAATTCTGGAGGAACAGGAACATCACGAGGAAGACGAGGACGATCGCCTCGATCAGCGTGTGGATGACCTGCTCGACCGACAGCCGCACGAACGTCGAATTGTCGATCGGGAAGGCGACCTTGACGTCGGGCGGGAACTGCTTGGCGATCCGGTTGACCTCGGCCTTGACCAGTTTGACGGTGTCGAGCGCGTTGGCGCCCGGTGCCAGCTTCACGCCGAAGCCTGCCGCCTGCTTGCCGTTGTAGCGCGCCTGGAAGCTGTAGTTCTCCGATCCCATCTCGACGCGGGCGACGTCCGACAGGCGCACGGTCGCGCCGCTGGTCGCCGAGCGGACGATGATCGCGCGGAACTGTTCCGGCGTCTGCAGGCGCGACTGCGCGGTCACGGTGGCGTTGAGCGACTGGCCCTTCACCGCGGGCAGACTGCCGACTTGCCCCGCCGAAACCTGTGCGTTCTGCGCGGTCAGTGCGGAGGTGATGTCGGTGACGGTGACGCCGAGGTTCGACATCTTGAACGGGTCGACCCAGATCCGCATCGAATATTGCGCGCCGAACACCTGCGTGTCGCCGACGCCCTTGATGCGGCTGAGTGGATCCTGGAGCTTCGAGGCGATCATGTCGCCGAGATCGACTTGGTCGTGGTCGCCATTCTCGGAATAGGCGGCGATGATGAGCAGGAAGTTGGCGGTCGCCTTGGTCACGCGCAGACCGGCCTGCTGCACTTCCTGCGGCAGGAGCGGCGTCGCCTGTTGCAGCTTGTTCTGCACCTGGACCTGCGCGATGTCGGGATCGGTGCCCTGCTCGAAGGTGAGCGTGATCGCGAGGTTGCCAGAGCCGTCCGAGGTCGAGGCGAAGTAGCGAAGGTTGTCGATGCCCTTCATCTGCTGCTCGATGATCTGCGTCGTCGTGTTCTCGAGCGTCTGTGCGTCGGCGCCCGGATAGGACGTCGCGACCGTCACCTTGGGGGCGGCGATCTCAGGGAACTGCGCGATCGGCAGCGACCGGATTGCGAGGATGCCGGCCAGCATCAGGATGATGGCGATGACCCATGCAAAGATGGGTCGATCGATGAAATAGCGTGACATGGGCGGTTACTTCCCGGCCTGCGCGGAACTGTTGCTGGTCGCACCGGACGCGTCGCCGCCTCCGGGTGCCGCGCCGGGCCCGCCAGCGGGCTTGGCGACCTGCTGCGGGGCGGCAGGCTTGACGGTTGCGCCGGGGCGCAGGTTGAGCAGACCCTCGACGATCAGCTTGTCGCCGGGCTTCAGGCCGCTGGTGACGATCCACTTGTCGCCGATCACGCGATCGGTGGTGACGGTGCGCTGCTCGACCTTGTTCTGCGCGTTGACGACCAGAGCGGTCGCACCGCCGCGCGGATCGCGGGTGATGCCGGCGGTCGGTGCCATGATCGCCTGGCGGCGAGTCCCTTCGACCAGCTTGGCGCGGACGTACATGCCGGGCAGCAACAGGCCGTTGGGATTAGGGAACGTCGCACGCAGCGTCACCGCGCCGGTGGTCTGGTCGACGGTGACTTCGGCGAACTGGAGGCGACCCTCGATCGGATAGGTCGTGCCGTTGGGGAGGATCAGCTGGACGCGCGCGCTGCCGTCGCCGCGGGTCACGCCGCCGCTTGCCATCGCCTGCTTGAGATCGAGCAGCTGCGCCGCGGACTGGACGACGTCGACATACACCGTGTTGGTGCGCTGAATGGTTGCGAGCGGATCGGTCTGGCCGGTCTGGACGAGCGCGCCGACGGTCACCAGCGACCGGCCGATGCGACCGGAGATCGGTGCCTTGATCCGCGTGAAGCCCAGATTGACGCGCGCCGACTGGACTGCCGCCTGCTGCGCTGCAACATTGGCACGAGCCTGTTGTGCGGAGGCCGTGGCGTTATCTGCTTCCTGCTTGCTGACCGCGTTCAACTGCACAAGCTGGCCGTAGCGCTGCGCCTGGAGGCGGGTCGCGTTGATCTGCGACTGGGCCGCGCCAAGCTGGCCCTGCGCGCTGGCGAGCGCCGCGCGGTAGGGGGCGTCCTCGATCGCGTAGAGCACCTGGCCCTTGCTGACCATCGCGCCCTCGGTGAACAGCCGATCGCGGACCACGCCGCTGACCTGCGGACGGACTTCCGAGGTCTCTACGGCAGCGATGCGACCGGGAAGCTCGGAGGTGAGCACGACCGCTTCCTCGCCGACAGTGACGACGCCGACGGTCGGCGTGGGCGGAGGCGGCGGAGCCTGCTCCTTGCCGCAAGCCGACAGCAGGGCGAGCGCGAAGAGCGCCACCGATCCCTTGAGGTTCAATTGCTGCATGTTAAGCATCCCGACGTCCGTGCAGATTAGGTTCACCGGAATGAACGTTCATTCCGCTTGCTTGCCCGCTAGGATTGTGCGAGCGGCCGGTCAACCAAAAAACGCGTCGGGAATATAGTTTTGAGTGCAGTGCAGCATGAGATGGGAAGCCGGGAGCGCATCGTCGCCGCAGCTCGTCATCTGTTTGCGACCCAAGGGTTTCACCAGACGCCGATGTCCGAACTGGCCGTTGCGGCGGGTGTGTCGGTCGGTCAGATCTATCGCCTGTTTACCGGCAAGAACGCCGTGATCCAGGCGATCGTGATGGAAGATGCGGCGGCGAAAATGGCCGAATTGCAGACGATGAACGACTCGGTCAAATCGGAACGATTCTCGATCGAAGAAGGGTTCGTCGAACTGGCACGGCGTGCGTTGTCGAAGGGTGACGAGGCGCTCTCGTTCGAGATCATGGCAGAGGCGCATCGCAATGCCGACGTCGCCGACACGATCGCCGACCTGTGCCGCGATTTCCGGCGGATGATCCGCGAGCTCGCCTGCGTCGCCAACCCGGACTTGCAGGAGAATGAACTGGAAGGCGCCGAGGAGCTGATTCTCGCCTTCATGTTCGGGCTCGGCCACCGGACCCTGTCGCGCCCGCGGCTGTCCGAGGACCAGACGGCGCGGCTGACGGGACGGATGATCCTGGCCGCGGTACGCGCTCTATAGGTGCAACGTTTGCGAGCACGATGATCGCTCCTACATAGCCCCTGCCCCCGACCGATGCGGGGCGGACCACGGCTAGGAAGCGACATGACCAGAACCGTCCTCATCACCGGCGCGACCTCGGGAATCGGCGAGGCCGCCGCGCACGCGTTCGCGAAGGCTGGCTGGCGCGTGATTGCGACCGGGCGCCGTGCCGAACGGCTGGAGGCGCTGGTCGCCGCCCTCGGCGCAGACATGGTCCATCCGGCAGTCTTCGACGTGTGCGACGAACACGCGCGTGATGCCGCACTCGACGCGCTGCCCGACGCATTTCGCGACATCGACCTGCTGATCAACAACGCCGGACTGGCGCTGGGGACGAAGCCCGCGGATCAGGCGGACGTCGACCAGTGGAAGACGATGATCGCAACCAACGTCACCGCGCTCGTATCGCTCACGCACAAGATGTTGCCGGGGCTGATCGCGCGGAAGGGTGCGGTGATCAACATCTCGTCGGTGGCGGCAACCTATCCGTATACGGGTGGCAATGTGTACGGCGGCACCAAGGCGTTCGTCGAACAATTCTCGCTCGGGCTTCGATCCGATCTCCATGGCAAGGGCGTGCGCGTCACATCGATCGAGCCGGGCATGATCGAAACCGAATTCACGCTCGTCCGCACCGCCGGCGACCAGGCCGCCTCGGACACGCTGTATGGCGGCGCCGATCCGATGACCGGAGGCGACCTTGCCGCGACGCTGTTGTGGATCGCCGAACTGCCGCCGCATCTGAACATCAACCGGCTCGAGATCATGCCGGTGAGCCAGTCGTTTGCAGGGTTTCAGGTGGCGCGAAATAGCTGAGGGACAGCGCCCCTCGTCGAACGCCGCGAGCTATGAGCTTTTTACAATCGCTGGCGTGCAGCGCTGAGAGCTCGCCGCCCATCGCGTTGGGATCATTGGGCTTTTGAGGTAGGTGTCGATCACGATACGCGATCGATCGACGACGCGAACTATCACTTAACCATGCCGCCCGTATGCAGCGTCATGACCCACCGCCCTACCTCCGCGACAGATAGACCTCAAAATGGATCTATTCCGACCGGGCCTGAGCGATCGTCGGACGGCGTGCCATCCGCACTCGCCATCTTGGACATGCTGCCGGGGCTGGTCGCGTATTTCGATCGGGACCTGACCTATCGCTACGCCAACGCGACCTACGCAGCGTGGCGCGGGATCGCGCCCGACCAGATCGTTGGACGGCATTGTCGCGAGATCGTCGGCGAGGGTAACTTTCCGACCGTGCTGCCGCGGTTGACCGAAGCATTGGCCGGCGCACCCGTGACGTACGAATATACGCTGTTCGATGGGGGCGACGCGCGCCGCGTCCAGGGAAGCTACGTCCCCGATGTCGATGCCGATGGGGTCATCCGTGGTGTCGTCGTGCTGGTGACCGATATCAGCGTCCGGCGCGATCTCGAGGCCCGCATCGCCGAGAAGGAGATCATGTTCAACGATGCGTTCGAGCATGCCCCTGTCGGCATGGCGGTCACCAATGCCGATGGGCGGATGGAACGCGTAAACGCTGCGTTCGCCGCCATGCTCGGGCTAACGGTCGTCCAGCTTGCGGGTCTCGATTTCCGGACGATCACGCATCCCGACGATCAGGAGGCCGACGCACGGCTGTTCGCCGAGGTCGTGGCAGGCGGGCGGGACGACTACACGCTCGAAAAGCGCTATATTCACAAGAACGGCGAACCGGTCCATGCGTCGCTCGCGGTATCGGCCGTCCGCGCGCCCGACGGCGCGCTGATCCGGGTAATCGCGCATATCCAGGACGTCACCGAGCGACGGCGCGCCGATCGCGCGCTCCAAGAGATCAACGCGCGGATGACGCTGGCCATGGAGGCGGTACGCGGCGGCTTCTGGCACATCGATGTGGAAACCAAACGGTTCGAAACCTCCCCGAGTTTCTCGCGCTTCGTGCGTGGACCGGAAAGGTCAGGGCCGATCGACCTCGATACGTATGGCGACTATATCGCGCCTGCCAACCGCGATGCGGCGTCGGTCCAGACCTTGCTCGACGGTGAGATCGACAACGCCTCCGTCGAATATGAATTGTCGACGATCAATGGCCCGCGCTGGATGCGGTGCGATCGCAAGCTGCTTCGGGCCGCCGATGGCAGTCCGTTGCGGATCGTCGGCGTGACGATCGACATCTCCGAAGATCGGGAACGCCAGTTGCGCGCGGTCGTCGCCGCGGAAACGGACCCGTTGACGGGATTGCTCAATCGCCGCGGTCTCGATCAGCGCCTCGCGCAGACCAGTCCCGGCGTGGCGGTCGGCATCATCGCGATCGACCTGGACCGGTTCAAGGCGATCAACGATCGCTTTGGGCATAGTGTCGGCGATACGGTTCTGGTCGAGGTTGCGAGGCGTCTGCGCAGGGCCGTCCGCGCCAGCGACCATCTCGCGCGTCTGGGGGGCGACGAGTTTGCCGTCCTGTTGCCCGACGCCGACGACGCCCGGCTGTCCGTCGTCGCCAATCGTATCGAACGCGCATTGTGCGAGCGGATGACCAGCGACGGCATCACGCTTCCGGTCGGAGGCAGTGTCGGGGCGGTGCTTATGGATGGCTCGACGACAAGCTCCGCCGTGCAGAACTTCGCTGCAGCCTGGGGACGCGCCGATGCGGCGCTATACGCAGCAAAACGTGATCGCACCGCGCGCAGTATCCGCCTGGTCTAACTTATGTTATACGCATGGTGACTAATATTCACATTCACTTAAGTCATATTTGACAGAGTGTTGCCATGACTGAACTGGTAAACGAAGCGGCGCGGCTCGACGCTCTCAGGCAGCTCGATATCCTCGACAGCCCTCCCAGCGAGAGTTTCGACCGTATCACGCGGATGGCGAGCCAGATTTTCGGGCTGCCCGTCTCTGCCATCTCGTTGACGGACGACGATCGCCAGTGGTTCAAATCCCGGGTCGGTATCGAGCACACCGAACTCAGTCGCGACCGTGCACCGTGTGCAGAGGTCGCCGAGACCACCAAGCCTCTCGTCATCCCCGATTTGCTCGATCATCCGTTCTATGCCTCGAGCCAACTCGCCAGTTCGGGCACCCGGTTCTACGCCGGGGCGCCCCTCACGACTCGCGATGGCTATGGTTTGGGCTCGTTGTGCGTGCTCGGCTCGGAACCGCGGACCGCAACCACCGCCGAGATGGGAGCGCTGCGCGATCTTGCGGCGATGGCGATGGCGCAGATCGAGCTGCAACATGCATTTGGCCGGATCGATCCGATCAGCGGGTTGCCGAACCGCCAGCAGTTTCTCGACGATCTCGCCGACCTGACGCGCGATCACTGCGGCGAGCGCCGCCTGCTGGTGATGCTCGATCTGGCGAGGACCGATCAGATCGACAACATGACCCGCGTGCTCGGCTCCGAACATGTCGTTGAAATGGTCAAGACCGCCGCACTGCAACTCCGCGACGCATTGCCTGCAAACCGTCGCGCGTACCATGTCGCAGCGACGCAGTTCGTGTTCTTCGCCGAACCCGATGTCGATGATGCCGCCTATGTCACGCTGCTGACGGACAAGGTCGCGGAGTGCAGCGTGAAATCGTCACTGCGTTTTGCCACCACCGGCGCGGTGGGCGTTGCGCCGATCACGCTCGGCATGGTCGAACCGACCGACGTCCTGCGGTTCGCGCACGGTGCCGCGCAGGATGCGCGGGCTCAGGAGGCTACCGTCTGCTTCTTCTCGTCAGCGAACGACACCGCGCATCGCCGTCGCTACGAACTGCTGCGCGACTTCGAGGCGGCGTTGGCGAGCGAGGATCAGTTGAGCCTGGTGTATCAACCCCGGGTCGACCTGGTGTCCCGCCAATGCCTTGGTGCCGAAGTGCTGTTGCGCTGGACGCATCCGGTACTGGGCGACGTGTCGCCCGCCGAGTTCATCCCGTTGATCGAACAGACCTGGCACGCCAAACCGCTGACTCACTGGGTCGTCGATCGGGCGCTGGAACAACTCGGTCGCTGGATTGCCGAAGGCTTTACAGGTAATTTGTCGATCAATCTGTCGGCGAACAATCTCGAGGAACCCGATTTCGCCGCGCGGGTCCAGCTGCTGCTGCTCAAGCACCGGATCCGTGCCGAGCGGATCGAACTCGAGGTTACCGAAAGCGCGATCATGCGGAACGTCGCGCAGGCCCGCGAACAGCTTGCCGCCCTCCGGGACGCCGGGGTGCGCCTGGCGATCGACGATTTCGGTACCGGCTACAGCAGTCTCGCCTATCTTCAGCAATTGCCCGTCGACGTCGTCAAGATCGACCAGAGCTTCATGCGCGATCTCGATGCGACCATCAGCGGCGGCGACGAACAGACGCTCGTCCGAACGATGATCCGATTATCGCACGAACTCGGCTACCGCGTGGTTGCCGAAGGCGTCGAGACCGAGGGCGTCGCGGCCTGCCTCTCGACGATGGAGTGCGACGAGGCGCAAGGGTTCCTGTTCGCGCGACCGATGCCGGCAGAGCCGTTCCGCGCATGGTGCATCGCGCATCCGGGGGATCCGGCGACAACGCCCCGCGCCGCCGCCTGAGTCTCGCGGCCGATTCGATACCCTGGTCAGGCGCCGCTGACGTCGGCGATGAACAGATAGCCCTTCCCGCGGACCGTACGGATGATCTCGGTCCGGTCGAAGGCCGCCAACTTGCGGCGTAGACGGCTGATGTTGACGTCGATCGTGCGATCCTTCGACGACGTATCGGCACGCCCCGACAGCGCGATCATGTCCTCGCGCGTGTGGACCGCATGGGGATGCGTGACAAAGGCATCCATCATCTGGAACTCACCCTCGGTCAGCGAGACGATCTCGCCGCCGGGCGCCTGCAACGACCGCATCCGACAGTTGAGCGTCCAGCCCGCAAACCGATAGGTCGTGTGGAATCGCGGCGTGTCACCCGCCTCGACCATGCCACCGATGTCCGTACCGAGAGGCACCGTCCGATTGCGCCGTCGCAGCACCGATCGGATCCGCGCGAGAATTTCGCGCGGAGTCGATGGCTTCGTCACGTAATCGTCCGCGCCCATCTCCAGGGCGACCACGCGGTCGACCTCGCTCGACAAGGCCGACAGCATGATGACCCCGGGCGGATCGTCGGACTGGGCAAGCCCGCGCAGGACGGACAGGCCATCCTCGCCAGGCATCATCATGTCGAGGATAACGAGATCGCAGGGCCGCTGAACGAGACGGGCGCGCAACGCCGCCCCGCTCGACACCGCCTCGACGCCCAACCCATTATCGACGAGGAACTCGGTGAGAAGCTCGCGAAGACCGGGGTCGTCGTCAACGATGATGACCCGGGCCGACTGGTAGCCGGCATCGTCCGCGGGCTCGTGGGTCGCGTCGTCCTGCCACGCGGCGATGTGCGGCGGGCGGGCGGATACGGGTTCGTAATGTTGGGAAACGTTCATCGCCGGCGACTTTCGGGGAGAGGGAGACGGTGAGCCATGCGTCCTGCCCTGCACCCGGTGTTTGTCCGGGATGTTTCCCGATGTGACACCGCCCGCCCCGCTTTGAAACACTGGAGGGCTGGCGTTATCCTAACCTATGTTACTGCAACGAAAAGATGTGGGACGACGCGCTTTGGCGCATGCAGAAATATCGCGAACACACGCGCTCGCTAGGATCGCCGCATGATGCCGAACCCCGCCCCCGAATCGCTCGCCCCGGCCCCTGACGGCGTGGTGCCGAAGCCGACGCTGCTGGTGGTCGACGACGATCACATGATCCGCACGCTGCTGGCGCAAAGCCTCGGCATGCATGGCTATAACGTCGAGACCGCGACGAGCGCGCAGGAGATGGACAGCGTGCTGGCGCGCCAGTCGGTATCGCTGATCCTGCTCGATGTGATGATGCCCGGCGAGGACGGCCTGTCGGTCTGCCGTCGCCTGGCGCGTGCGGCCGGGCCGCCGGTGGTGATGCTGAGCGCGCTGGGCGCGGAGCCCGACCGTATCCTGGGGCTCGAGATCGGCGCCAGCCACTATCTCACCAAGCCGTGCAGCCCGCGCGAAATCCTCGCGACGGTCCGCGCGGCGTTGCGCGCCCGCGAAATCCAGGACGCCAGCGAGGGGCGGTCCTACGGTTTCCTCGGGTGGCGCGTCGATTTTGCCGCGCACGAACTGTTCGATGCGGAAAATACGCTGATCGATCTTACGGATGGCGAGTTTGCGGTGCTGCGTGCGTTTGTCGAGCGGCCCCGCCGCGTTTTGGCGCGCGACGCGCTGCTGGAGGCGGCACGCGGGCCCGATACCGATGCCTTCGACCGCGCGATCGACGTCCAGGTCAGCCGCCTGCGCCGCAAGCTCCGCTCCCGCGGTGACGACATCATCCGGACGATCCGCAACGAAGGGTATTTCTTCGTGCCACGCGTGGTCCGGCTGTGAACCAAGCCGTGGACGCTCCCCGAAAGCCGATCGGCAACGATACCGGCCGGGACGCCGTGCCCGCGCGCAATCTGCAACGATCCTGGCCGCTGTTCCTGCGAATCTTCGCGCTCATGCTGATCACCGTGCTGCTGGTCCAGGTGCTGAACTTCGCCACGCTGCTGTTGATGCCGCCGCCGACGCCGATCATCTTCACCACCACCCGGATCGCGGCGTTCGCCCGCACCGGCGTCGACCCCGCCAAGCTGCTGAAGACCGAGATTGCGACCCGCGCGCCCAACCCGACCGACAGTCCGCGCGACCGACGGCTGGGCGCGATCATCGCCACCGATCTCGGCCTGCCCGCGACCGCGGTCGTCGTCGAGGCGGAGCGGTCCGGACGTCCGATGTTCGCGGATGCGCTGCGCCCGCCGATACCGATGGGACCGCCGATCGGACCCCGTCGGCATCATAATTTCGCCGCGCTGGAGAATGCGCTCTTCGGTCCGTTCGTCGTTTCGATCGACGTCGGTGGCGGCAGATGGCGCGTGATCCGCCCGACCAGCGCGATCATGGGCCCGTGGCGAATCCGCATCATCCTGTGGTTTCTGGTCGCGCTGGCCGTCGTTGCACCGATCGCCTGGGCGCTTGCCCGACGCGTGGTCAAGCCGATCGGCCAATTCACGGCAGCGGTCGAACGACTGGGCCGCGATCCGCGCGCAGAACCGTTAACGCTGATCGGCCCGCCCGAGATCGCCGAGGCGGCAATCGCCTTCAACGTGATGCAGGAGCGGCTCAATCGCTACGTCGAGGATCGCACGACGCTGATCGCCGCGGTCGCGCACGACTTGCGAACGCCGTTGATGCGGCTTTCGTTACGGCTCGAAAAGGCGCCGGAGGACATCCGCATCGCCACCGAGGACGACATTCAGGAGATGAGCCATCGGATCGGTGCGGCGATGGCGTTCGTGCGCGACATGACACGGCATGTTCGTCGCCAACGCCTGGATCTGCGATCGCTGGCGGAGAGCGTCACCGACGAGTTCGCGGACCGCGGCGACGACGTCGTGCTCCAGATCGGCGATCCCCTGACGATCGAAGGCGATGCCCCCTCGCTGAAGGCGTTGATCGGCAACCTGGTCGGCAATGCGATCAAATACGCCGGTCATGCCGAGGTGCTGCTGTACCGCGACCGCGACACGGTGGTCATCGAAGTGCAGGACCGCGGCCCCGGCATGCAGCCCGACGACCTGATCCGTGCATTCGAACCGTTCTTCCGCGCCGAACAATCGCGCAACCGCGATACCGGCGGGATCGGACTGGGTCTGGCCAGCGTCCGCGCGGTGGCACGTGCGCATGGCGGCGATGCGACACTCGATATGCGCCCCGAAGGCGGGTTGCGGGCTCGCATCACGCTACCAGGCTGACCGTTTTTGTCCGTCGACATGCAAGGAGTCCCTATGCGACGCGTAATCCTCATCGGGCTGGCGGGCGCGCTGGCAGGCTGTGCCGCCGACCTCCCGCGCGCCGGCGATCCGCCCGAGCGTGGCCGCGGCCAATTGTTCGTCAGCCCGATGGGCGAGCCGTTTCGCACGATCCTTCGCCCCGGCGCCGCGCAAGCCCTTTGGTTCGCTGGAGCGGATACGGATGGCGACGGACGCCTTACACTGGCGGAGTTCCAGCACGACGCGATGCGCTTCTTCGCGGTGCTCGATCGCGGCAAGGACGGGGAAATCGACCCGGACGACATCGCATTTTATGAAAACGTCCTCGTCCCCGAGATCCGCGTCGTCGGCGGCCGCCGCATGGCCGAAGGAGGCGGGCGGCGTGGCGATAACGCGGGTGGTCGAAACGGCGGCGGTCGAAACGGCGGCGGAGGCGGCGGTGACGGCATGCGCTTCGGCAATGGTGGTTCCAGCAAGACTGCGGTGCCCCGCGAACGCCAGGGTGCGGCGCGGTTCGGGTTCTTCGACTTTCCCGAGCCGGTCATCACCGCCGACCGCGATGGCAATCGCGGGGTCGACGCCAGCGAATTCACGAGCACCGCGACGGTTCGTTTCGCGGCATTGGACCGCAATCACGATGGCGCAATAACGCGCGGGGAATTGCCGCGCGCCGGGGCCGAGACATGGCGCAACGGATCCGATGCGCCGGTCGAACCCGACCGCGACAGGGACCCCGAAAAACCCCGATAACGAGGGTTCACCGAGGTCCCGTCAGTTGAGCATCGTCCTACTGGTCGCTGCCCGGGCCGTTTGGCAGTTGCTGTGACGAACCTGCGTGCGACGGTACGCCGCCATTCGCAGGGCCGTCGAGGAACGGGCCACCGTCGGGATCGCGCATCGGGCCACCCGGCATGGGCCTCATCATCGGCGGTCCCATCATGGAGGGGCCCATCATCGGGGGTCCCATCATGGGAGGGCCCATCATGGGGGGGCCGTGACGCAGACGCATCAACGCCTCGAACGCGGCGCGCTGTTTCGTATCCAGGCCATCATAGAAGCTTCGCGCCGCGGCGATGCGCCGGGTGTCATCGGCTGCGCGCTGTGCCGTCATCTCCGTCATGCGCTGCAAATGCTCCTCGAAACCGCCCGACGGCATCGCCTCACGCATTTTGTCCCCGCGCGGCATCGCCGACGGCGGTGCGAATGACTGCAGAAATGCGTCGAGTGCCGGACGTTGCGCCGCCCGCAGCTGCAGCAGAAGCGCCATGTCGTCCGCCTCGCGCCGTTGCAGCGTCACGACGTCGATCCTTGGTGGCCCTGCCCGCTGCATCTGGGCACTGGCAATACCCGGCATCCCCATCAGCAGTGCAAGCATCGGCACTATCCTTGGCGTCATGTCTTTCCCCTTTTGATAATGAATTCGGGCATCTCAGCCGAGCAGTCCGGAGATGACCCAGCGTCGGCTGACCGCCGATTTGACGATCGTCGCACCGCACCGACGACAGGCGGATCGCTGGATCGGTTCGCTCAGGACATCCCGATGACGCGAACGCGGCGCATGACGCCCGATCGCGCATTCGGGCGACGATATTGACTGGTGCTGCATGGAACTGCCCTCCGAGATCCCCGGATGCAGTTTTGCGCGCCAATCTTGTCCGCAGTATTTCGAACACATACCGACGCTACGCCGGTCGGGGGCACCATCCGAAACGCGGGACAATTGATCGCGCGTGCAAGATCGTGGCCTGCGCCGCGCGCGCACGACCGCATGGCGTCAGGCTGGTTCGGCCGAAATCTCCAGGCGCTTGCCGACGAAATCTTGCGCTGCGACCGTGTCGATCTGGCGCTCGATTCCCCGCGTCAACGCGGCCGGAACGCGTACCGCAAAACCGCGATCGACCAGACCTTCGACAGCCCACCGGACGCAATAGTCCGCAGCGACGCCGATGACCGTGACGTCGGTGATCCGTTGCGCGGCAAGGCGATCGAAGAACTCTTCGCGGGGAATCGTCCGGCTCGCATCGCGTGCGTCTTCGATCGCGAGCCCCGGTTCGGCCCACATGTCGAACACCCCCTTCTCGATCCGCCATGCCGGGATCGCCGGATCGAGCAACGCGACATCGAGCATGTTCTCCCACCCTCGCGTACCCCGGACGCAGTGGATCGGGAACATCGCCGCTTCGGGCGACGCGGCGTAGGTTTCGCGGAAATGCGTGTCGAAGGTGAAGAGGACGCCTGAGGTTTCACCGGGCTGCAAAGCCGACAGCCAAGCCTGCATCGGCCCGACCAACGCCGCCGCGCCCGCGACGCTCAGCGCGCCGCCCTCCGCCATGAAATCCCACTGCGTATCCACCACGACCACGAACCGCGCCATCGCCTGTCTCCTTTGGCCGCTGCTTGACACACTCCCGTCATCTCGGACACCCGCAACCCCCAAGCAACGCAGGAGCCCGCGCGCATGGCCGTGACCGATATCGCCACCCGCACGTACAATCACAATTTCCGGCTCGATCCGATCGTGCGCAGCCTGCTCGATACCGATTTCTACAAGCTGCTGATGTTGCAGATGATCCGGCAAGTCTATCCGGACGTGCATGCCACCTTCGCGCTGATCAACCGGACCAAGACGGTGCGGCTGGCGGAGATCGTCGACGAGGCCGAACTGCGCGCGCAGCTCGATCACGCCCGAACGCTCAGGTTCGCGAAGAAGGAGCTGATCTGGCTCGCGGGCAACAGCTTCTACGGCAAGCAGAAGATGTTCGGACCTGAGTTCCTCGCCTGGCTCGGCGAGTTCCAGCTGCCCGCCTACGACCTGCGGAAGGTCGATGGGCAGTACGAGCTGCATTTCGACGGTCCGTGGACGCACACGACGATGTGGGAAATCCCCGCACTGACGATCATCAACGAGTTGAAATCGCGTGCGGCCCTGCGCGATCGCGGCCGGTTCGCACTCGATATCGTCTATGCGCGCGCCAAGGCGAAACTGTGGGAGAAGGTCGAGCGGTTGCGCGAGCTGCCCGATCTCGTCCTGTCGGATTTCGGTACGCGGCGGCGCCACGGGTTCCTGTGGCAGCGCTGGTGCGTCGAGGCGCTCAAAGAAGGTCTTGGCGACCGGTTCATCGGCACCTCGAACGTGCTGCTGGCGATGGATGCGGACCTCGAGGCGATCGGCACGAACGCGCACGAACTACCGATGGTCACCGCCGCGCTAGCCGAGAGCGACGCCGACCTGGCCGACGCGCCGTACCGCGTGCTCGAGCATTGGCGGCAGCATTATAACGGCAACCTCCTGATCGCGCTGCCCGATGCGTTCGGGACGACCGCGTTCCTGCGCAACGCGCCGCATTGGCTGGCAGAGTGGACCGGCTTCCGCCCCGACAGCGCGCCGCCGATCGCGGGTGGCGAGCAGATCATCCGCTGGTGGGAGCAACAGGGCGTCGATCCGAAGACCAAGCTGCTGATTTTCTCCGACGGGATGGACATCGACACGATCGAGCAGGTGTATGGCCATTTCCATGGGCGTGTGCGGATGAGCTTTGGCTGGGGGACCAACCTGACCAACGACTTCCGCGGCTGCGATCCCGATGGCGCGGCGGCGCTGGAGCCGATCTCGCTGGTCTGCAAGGTGATCGAAGCGAACGGGCGCCCAGCGGTGAAACTGTCGGATAATCCCGCCAAGGCGACCGGCGAACCCGCCGAAATCGCCCGTTATTTGCGCGTATTCGGCGAAGCCGACCGGGCGAGCGCACCGGTGCTCGTCTAACTCGCCAAACGTGGCATCTGCGCAACACACCAGCCACATTTCGCAACAAAATTGTTACACACGGCGATATTACCTTGCTTCGTTACGCCTCTGAGCCATCATTCGTATACAAAATATAAGAGCGGATGCGGTGCGGAAACACGAACAGGGGGATGGTTCATGCGTGCAGTGACGACGTTCAGATATCTGGGCAGACATTCGGGCAAATATGCCAGCGTCGGTAGTTTGGCCCTGGCGACGATGCTAGCGGGGGCGCCGGTCCAGGCGCAAACCGTCACGACACCCGCGGCGGAGGCCACGCCCCCCGTCGATCAGACCAGCGGGGAAGAGATCGTCGTCATTGGATCGCGTATCCGTCGCGATCCGCTGTCGCAGCCTTCGCCGGTCATCACGGTTGATGCGGAATCGATCCAGCGGACCGGGCTGTCGTCGGTCGCCGACGTGCTCCAGCGGCTACCAAGCGCGGCCGGCGGGCTCAATTCGAAGGCCAATAATTCGGGGAACATCGGCAATCCGCCCGATGGCGGCGGCGTGGGTGCAGGGTCGGCCGAGATCGATCTGCGCTATCTCACCGCCAAGCGGACGCTGGTGCTGGTCGACGGCCTGCGCTTCGTCAACGGCGCGTCGGCGAGCGGGATTCCCTCGACGGTCGATCTCAACACGATCCAGGTCGGCTCGATCGAGCGGATCGAGATCCTCCAGTCGGGCCAGTCGCCACTCTATGGCTCGGACGCGCTGGCCGGCGTCGTCAACATCATCACCAAGTCGCAGCAGAAAGGGCTCAAGGCCTCCGCGCAGTTCGGTACGTTCCGTCAGGGCGACGGCCATACGCAGGACTATAACGTCAGCTACGGGATCCAGGCGCCGCGGACGAGCGTGGTGTTCGGCGGCAGCTATGTGAAGCAGGAGGCGGTGCGCACCGGCGACCGCGCGATCTCGCAATTCCCCAACCCCGGCCAGACGAGCTGCACCGATCCGATCGGCGGCTGTTCGAGCGCGACGGTGAACGGCTATGTCCAGCTGACCGGCGCGGCATTGACGTTGAAGTCGGCACCGATCCTCGGTCGGCCGCGCTACGACGCGGCGAACCCGACCGGCGCGAACAGCGACTACCGTCTGCTCACGACCTCGGACCGGTTCAATTTCGCACCGTTCAACTATTTCCTGACGCCGTCGGAGCGCTACGGCTTCTTCGTCAGCGCCAAGCAGGAGCTGACCGACAGCGTGAACCTGCGCGTGAAGATGAACTACACGCGGCGCAATTCGCAGAACCAGGCGGCGTTCCTGCCGCTGTTCGTCGGGCCCGATGCGGGCAACGGCAATCTGCTCGACACGATCTCGATCGATGCGACCAACCCGTATAATCCGTTCGGCTATACGCTGTCGGCGGGCGGCGCGGGCAATGCGCCGGCGAATTACTCGACGGTGCGTCGTCGTCTCGTCGAAGCGGGGCAGCGCACCTATACGCAGACCGTCGACACGATGTCGGCGACCGCGACGCTCGATGGCTCGTTCATGGTCGGCAGCCGTAAATTCTACTGGGATGCCAACGCTGTCCTGGGCTTCAACGATGCCAAGCAGCTGTTCACCGGCAACATCAATGCGGCGTTGCTGCAACAGGCGCTCGGCCCGGTCGCGAATTGCACCGGCGCATGCGTCCCGTTCAACATCTTCGGCGGGGCCGGCTCGGTGACGCCGGCGATGCTCGCCTATATCGCATTCGACGAGCGCGCGCGCAGTTCGCAGAGCCTGGAGGATTATACTGCCAACATCTCCGGCGACCTGTTCAACCTGCCCGCCGGCCCGGTCGGTATCGCCGCAGGGTATGAGCACCGCGTTCAATATGGCAGCTTCACGCCCGACCCGCTGATCACCGCAGGGCTTGGCGCGGACATTCCGGCGCAGCCCGCGCGCGGCCATTTCAACTCGGACGAGGTCTATGCCGAGCTGCGCGTGCCGCTGATCCACGACACCCCGTTGATCCACTCGCTCGAAGTCGGTGGCGCGGTGCGGCATTCGAACTATTCGACGAGTGGCAGCAACACGACCTATACCGGCAGCGGGTTGTGGAAGCCGGTCAGCGACCTGCTGTTCCGCGCCTCCTACGCGCAAGGGTTCCGCGCACCGAGCATCGGCGAATTGTTCGGGGCGGAATCGCGGTCGGATGCGCCGATCGACGATCCCTGCACCAACGTCGCGGGGTCGCCATATCAGAGTTCGGCCACGGTGCGGGCGAACTGCACCGCGAACGGCGTACCCGCGAACGGGAGTTATCAGGAGCCCAATGGCGGCCAGCTGGGCGTACTGACCGGCGGCAACAGCGCGTTGAAGCCGGAAACCTCGCGGACCTGGCTGTTCGGCGGCGTCTATGCGCCGAACTGGGCTCGGACCAGCGGCTTTGCGAGCCAGCTGAGCCTCGAGGGCAATTACTACGACATCAAGGTGAGCGACGCGATCGCACCGGTCGCGGCACAGCTAACGCTGAGCCGGTGTGCGGAAACGGGCGATGCGCTGAGCTGCGCGGCGATCACCCGGACCTCGAACGGGCTGATCTCGCGGATCAACGCGCAGTTGCAGAATATCGGCGGGATCCGCACGCGCGGTGTCGACGTGACCGCGATCTATCGCTCGCCGCGCACCTCGGCAGGGACGTTCGGGCTGTCGCTCAACGGCAATATCCTGTTGAAATACACCGAGACGTTCCCGGCGGCGACGGGCTTCACCACCACCGACTACCGCGGCACGACGCGCGGCTTCCCCGACCAGTCCTACCCGAAGTTCAAGGGCAATGCGGTGGTCGACTGGGATATCGGCGCGGCGCGCGCGTCGTTCACCGGGCGCTACATCAACAGCGTGAAGGAAGCCGATGGCAAGAAGCTCGACGGCACCTTCTACGGCGACGTCCAGCTGACGCTCGCGCCGGGCTGGCTGGAGAACCGGTTGGGGCTGACGATCGGCGTCAACAACGTGTTCAACCAAGACCCACCGGCCTGCTTCAGCTGCACCGGGCCGAACTATGATCCAACCACATACGACGTGCCGGGGCAGTTCGGGTATGTGCGGCTGTCTTGGGGGCTTTGATCCCGCGGGCATGATCTGGTGGGAAAGGCGGTCCGCTGATGGCCGGCGGACCGCCTCCCGTCATCCTGACGAAAGTCAGGATCCAGAGTTACAAAGGACATCGCGCGTTACTCTGGATCCTGACTTTCGTCAGGATGACGGGAACTCAGTCCTCGACGAGCTTCATGAAGCGGCGCTCTACCGGGGCGAGTACCGGGCCAAGCTCATGGCCGCGCTTTACTACCGCGCCGCCCTCGCCGATCAGGGCCCACATGCCCTGTTTGTTGCGCAACGACGGGCGTTTCTCGATCCTGAATTCAGGCCGCTCGGCGGCGCGACGGAAGGCGGCGAAGACGGCGGCGTCCTTGCCGAGATCGATCGCATAGTCGCGCCAATGACCCGCTGCGACCATCCGGCCGTAGAGGTCGAGGATCCGGTTGAGTTCGAGGCGTTCGAAGCCGACCTGCGTCGCCTTGGACGGTATCGGAAAGGGTACGACGCCCATCAATTATCCACCATCATGCGCGGTCGCGTCGATCCTCGGGAAGACCATCGGCGAGCAACGCGTCGAGCCGCTTGCGCATCGTCTCGAGCTCGCAACGCATGATCTCCATCTTCTGCGTCGCGGGATCGAACGACTCGCTGCACGGCGTACCATAGGGCACGAACCGCGGCATCTCGGGTGCGTTGCCACCCTCGATCGTGGTCGCGCGGGCTGGGATGCCGACCACCGTCGTGCCCGCGGGCACGTCACGCGTGACGACGGCGTTGGCGCCGACCCGCGAGCGCTTGCCGAGCGTGATCGGCCCCAGCACCTGCGCGCCCGAGCCGATGATCGCGCCGTCGGAAATTGTCGGATGGCGCTTACCCTGCACGCCGTTGTCGGGGCTGGTGCCGCCAAGCGTGACGCACTGGTAGATCGTGACGTCGTCGCCGATCTCCGCAGTCTCGCCGATCACGACGAAGCCGTGGTCGATAAAGAAATTGCGGCCGATCGTCGCGCCAGGATGGATGTCGATCGCCGTCGTAAAGCGCGACCAGTGGTTGACGCAGCGCGCGAGGAAATAGAGCTTCGCCTTGTACAGGCGGTGCGCGATGCGGTGATAGCCGAGCGCCCAGACGCCAGGGTACAGCATGATTTCGGCGCGCGAATGCGGGGCGGGATCGCGGGCGCGGATCGAATCCAGATAGGCCAGTAATCCGCTCGACATCCGCAGTCCCCTTCGCGATTTTCGTATCTAGGGTATCGAACCGCCGATTTCCAGAACCGGGCGCAAGGGCCGCCTCAGGCCGCCACATCGGACTGCCGGGATCGGGGTAAAGCCTATCTTTGTTGTGGGATAAGCCCGCGCTGTGCAGTTTAGGCGCCATATTGAGGGGATGCCGATGTTCGACCTGACGACCTTGAGTTTCGAGACGCTCCTGCCCTTCATCCTGGTCGGGTTCGCCGCGCAGATCGTCGATGGCGCGCTGGGGATGGCGTTCGGGGTGATTTCGAACACGCTGCTGCTGTGGGTCGGCGTGCCGCCGGCAGCGGCCTCGGCGGGCGTCCATACCGTCGAGACCTTCACCACCGCGGTGTCGGGGATCAGCCATGTGCTGCACAAGAACGTCAACTGGACGCTGTTCCTGCGGTTGATGATCCCGGGCGTGATCGGCGGCGTGCTGGGGGCGTACGTGCTGTCGAACATCGATGCGAGCACGGCGAAACCGTTCATCCTCGCCTATCTGACGTCGATCGGCGTGTACCTGCTGTACCGCGGGCTTCGCTATCCGCCGAAGCAGAAGGAGCCGAAGATCGTCGAGCCGCTCGGGCTGGTCGGCGGGTTTCTCGATGCGGCGGGCGGTGGCGGCTGGGGACCGGTGGTGACGTCGAACCTGCTGGTGCAGGGTGCGTCGCCGCGGACCACGATCGGGACGGTCAATACGGCGGAGTTCTTCCTGACCGCGACGATCTCGGCGACGTTCATCACGCAGCTTGGCTGGGCGGCGTTCACGCAGGCGACGGTGGGGTTGCTGATCGGTGGGGTGCTGGCGGCGCCGTTCGGCGCGATGCTGGCGAAACGCGTGCCCGCGAAGACGCTGATGGTGCTGGTGGGTGTGATCCTGACGATCACGAGCTTGTTCGGACTATACCGCGCGATCTGGCACTGACCAACTCCCCTCCCGCTTGCGGGAGGGGTCGGGGGAGGGGCTGGCCTCACTACGCCAGCGCGGTTGGAAGAGAAGCCCCTCCCCTAACCCCTCCCGCAAGCGGGAGGGGAACAGAAGGTCACAGCGTTGCGTGGACCGTGGCGACCGCCGCCAGCACTGCGCCGATGCGAACCGAGGTCTGGATCGCTTCCGCGGTAACGCCGGCCTTCTTCAGAATCTGCTCGTGGCTGTCGATGCACATGCCGCAGCCGTTCATCGCCGACACGGCCAGGCTGAACAGCTCGAAGTCGACCTTGTCGATGCCGGGCTGGCCGATCACGTTCATGCGCAGCTTGGCCGGCATGTTGCGGTATTCCTGGTTCCCGGCGAGGTGCGTGAAGCGATAATAGACGTTGTTCATCGCCATCACGGCTGCGGCTGCGCGCGCTGCGTTGGCCGCCTCGGGCGAGAGCTTCGGCGCGCATTCGGCTTCGGCGGCTTCGACGAGCGGCTTGTAGCCCGAGCCGTGTGCGCAGGTCAGCAACAGGCCGTATTTGCGCTGGTCGCTGAGGTGCGTCTCGTTCAGCAGCGAGCCGACGTTGAGGCGGATGTCCTTGGCGTAATCGGGCAGCGTGCCCGCGAATTCCTTGAGTGACATGAATGGGTTCCAGTCCAGAAAAGCGTCACCCCAGCGAAAGCTGGGGTCTCCCCGTTACGAAGAGACCCCAGCTTTCGCTGGGGTGACGGAAGAAATGGGAGCGGGCGTTCAAGCCCGCTCCCAATAGATCAGGCAGCGAGCTGGAGGACGTCGTCGCCCTTGTTCCAGTTGCACGGGCAGAGCTCGTCGGTCTGCAGCGCGTCGAGCACGCGGAGCGTTTCGGCGGGGTTGCGGCCGACGTTCAAGCCGTTGACCTGAACTGCCTGGATGACGTTGTCGGGATCGATGATGAAGGTCGCACGGAACGCGACATGTTCGTTCTTGTCGACGATGCCGAGCGCATCCGCGAGCTTCGCGCCGTTATCCGCCAGCCACGGGAAGTCGGCGGCGGCAAGGTCCGCGTCCGACTTGCGCCAGGCGAGGTGGACGTGCGCGGTGTCGGTCGACGCGCCGATCAGCACGGCGTCACGGTCTTCGAAATCGCTGCGGATGTCGCTGTAGCCGACGATCTCGGTCGGGCAGACGAAGGTGAAATCCTTCGGCCAGTAGAACAGCACCTTCCACTTGCCGGGATATGCCGTCGTCAGGTCGAGCGTCTCGCCGGCGGGCAGCGCGGCGGTGCCCTGCTGGACGGGAATGGTCATCGATGGGAACTGGTCGCCGATGGTCAACATGATGGAAGCCTCCTGGAAATAATTGGCTCCAGGCATCCTCAAGGGCGGCGGTTGGCCCGCTCGGTTGTTGTGCATTGCGGTATAGGGGGCTGGTGTAATCGATCCAACGCTCTATTTATCATCTGATGATCGATAGAGGCGATTAATGGCTGCGACCTACCTACCTACGTTGAAACAGTTGCAATATCTGGTTGCGCTGAAGGACCACGGCCATTTCGGGCGCGCCGCGGAGGCGTGTTTCGTCACGCAATCGACGCTGTCGGCGGGCCTGCGCGAGCTCGAAACGCTGATAGGCGTGGTGCTGGTCGAGCGGACGCGGCGAGTCGTGCGGTTCACGCCGCTAGGCGACGGTATCGCCGACAAGGCGCGGCGCGTGCTGCGCGAGGCGGAGGAGCTGGGCGACATGGCGCGCGCCGCCGGCCAACCGCTGTCGGGCGACATGCGGATGAGCGTCATCCCGACGATCGCGCCGTTCATGCTGCCGAGGATCCTGCCGCGGTTGCGGAAGGACTATCCCGACCTCAAGCTGTTCCTGCGCGAGGAGCCTAGTGGTCCGGCGTGCGAGGGGTTGCACAATGGCCGGACCGACTGCGTGCTGCTCGCGCTTCCCTATGCGTGCGGCGAAGTGACGTCCGAGACGCTGTTCGAGGATCGTCTGTTCGTCGCCTATCCGTCGGGCGAGGAGCCGACCGCGCTGCCCGCGATCCCGGCGTCGGCGATCGACGAGACGCGGTTGCTGCTACTTGAGGATGGGCATTGCCTCAAGGATCACGCGCTTGGCGCCTGCAACCGGCCGGAATTGCGCGCGGAGGCGACGATGCTGGGCACGTCGCTGCACACGATCGTGCAGATGGTCGACAACGGGCTTGGCATCACGATGCTGCCGGAGATGGCGCTGAAGGCGGGTATCCTCGACAACACCAACATTACGGCCAGGCCGCTCGACGAGATCAACGCGGTGCGGAAAATCGCCTTGGTCTGGCGGCGGGCGAGCCCGCGGGAAAAGGACTTTCGGTTGATGGCGAAGGCGCTGGCCGACGTTCAGTAACCGGCTCGGCTCGCCGTGAGATTGGCACGGATGCGCAACCAACTCGGCGTTCGATCGTATATTTCGCGAGTTCCCGCTGGAGACCCGATGATGTCGAAGACGCTTCCGCTACTGCTGATGACGAGTGCACTGGCGCTCGCGGCGTGCAGTGGCAAATCGAAGGACGACGTGGCCAGTCCGTCGACAAATCCCGCGCTGTCGGTCCCGAACGGCCCGCCTGCGGTCGCCAATCCGACCGTCGGCGGCGTGCCGATGATGGCCACGCGGACGATCGTCGACAACGCGTCGGCCGCACCGAACCTGTCGACGCTGGTCGCCGCGGTGAAGGCCGCCGATATGGTCGGTACGCTCTCGGGTCCGGGGCCGTTTACGGTGTTCGCGCCGACCAATGATGCGTTCGGGCGGCTCGCTCCGGGTATGGTCGACACGCTGCTGAAGCCTGAGAACAAGGCCTCGCTGACGAAGGTCCTGACCTATCACGTCGTGTCGGGGGCGATCACCGCCGACGATCTTCGCCAGCGCATCGCGGCCGGCGGCGGTACGGCGACGTTGACGACGGTCGAGGGCGACCCGATCACCGCGACGCTGGTCGGCGCAGTCATCGCGCTGACCGACGTCAACGGTAACAAGAGCTATATCGAGACCGCAGACGTGCGTCAGTCAAATGGCGTCGTGCATGTCGTCAACGGCGTAATCGTGCCGAAACTTAGCTGATCGGCATGATTGTCGGGTTCGGTTCGTCGCATCGATGGCGCGGCTGGTCCGCCAAAACATTGAAGACGAGCCGATCTCATACCTACTTTTCCCTTCGAGTTTCCAATCGTCCCACCAATTGCATTTGGAGTCGCATATGACTGTTAAGACGAACCTTTTGATTGCCGCCGCATCGAGCATGATCCTCGCCGCCGGTGCGACCGCACAGACGACGACGCCTGCGGCGCCCGCAGCACCGGCGCAGACGGCGCCAGCCACCACCGCTACGCCGCAGGCAGCGCCTGCAACTGCGGCTTCGGCTGCACCGACGGCCGCGCCGACGACTACGATTGCCGCTGCGCTGCCGACGTTGCCGAACCGCGCGACACTGACCAAGCTGGTGACTGCGGCAAAGCTGCAGACGACGCTCGCAGGCCCCGGTCCCTTCACCGTGTTCGCCCCGAGCGACGAGGCGTTCACCCGTCTGCCCGCCGGCGCGCTCGACACGCTGTTGAAGCCTGAGTCGGCACCGACGCTCGCGACGATCATCAAGTATCACGTCGTCGCCGGCGCAGTGACCTCGGACCAGTTGAAGGCGCAGATCACCGCTGGCGGTGGCAAGGCAACGCTGACCACGCTTGCGGGCCAGCCGCTGATCGCCTCGCTCGGGCCTAACGGCAACATCGAGCTGACCGACACCGCCGGGATCAAGGCGTATGTCGATACGGCCGACATCAAGGAGACGAATGGTGTCGTCCATCTGACCAACGGCATGAGCGTTCCGAAACTCGGCTGATCTGAGGGGGCTGCAACTCCATTAGGGAGTGCAGCCCTCTTTGTTTCCCCGCGAAGGCGGGGACCCAGTCTGGGCTCCCGCCTTCGCGGGAGAACAACCTTTGGTTTAGGCCTCCGGCTTATCCCACCGAACAGCAGCGGCATGATCGCCATCGCGAGCTTCGACCCAGCTAGTCGTCGCACCACGCGTCTCACGCTTCCAGAATGGCGCATCGGTCTTCAGCCGATCGATCAAATACGCGCAGGCCTCCAGCGCCGCGCCGCGGTGCGCCGCCGTCGCTGCAACGAACACGATCCGCTCCCCCGGATGCATCGGCCCGACCCGGTGCACGATGATCGCCGCACTCAGCTGCCAGCGTTCGATCGCGCCCTCGGCAACCTTCAGCAACGCCGCTTCGGTCGCACCGGGATAATGTTCGAGTTCGAGCGTACCGACGCCATCGTCAGCACGTACGAGGCCGGTGAACGTCGCCACCGCGCCGGCCCCTGCCGCCTCGGCGCGCGTCATTTCAGCCGCGATATCGATCGGCGACTGCTGGACCGAAATATGGATCATCCGCCGGTCACCGGTGGGAAGATCGCAATCTCCTGCGCCCGACCGATCGGCGTATCGAGCGAGACGAAGTCCTGATCGATCGCTGCGCGCAACCGCGAGCGGTTCTCGAACGCGCCCGCGTGTGCCTCGCTCGTTTCCGCCAGCCAGTCGACCAGATCGGCCACCGTCACTACGCTTGCGGGCGGCTCGACCGACTCTTCGCCCGTGCCGATGCGCTCGCGCACCCAGGCGAAATACACCATCCGTACCGTCATTTTCAGTCCATGTGCTTTAAGCCGACGCGGAGGTAATCCCATCCGGTCAGCAACGTGAGGACGGCCGCGCCCCACAGCGCGACGATGCCGACGGTATGGACCCAGATCATATCAGGCACCGCGCCACCAAGGATGATGCCGCCCAGCGACACGAGCTGTAGCGTCGTCTTCCACTTGGCGAGCTGCGACACGGGAACGGAGACCTGCACCTGCGCCAGGAACTCGCGTAGCCCCGACACCGCGATCTCGCGCAGCAGGATGACCAATGCGGCGATCACATGGATGCCGGCAATATCGCGCGTGCCGACCAGGATCAGGATCACCGCGGCAACCATGATCTTGTCGGCGATCGGATCGAGGAAGATCCCCAGCCGCGACACCGCACCGCTCGACCGCGCGAGGTAACCATCGAAATAATCGGTGATGCCCATCAGGCAATACAGCACGAAGGCGATGCCGTACCCCGCCTCCCAGTCGGGCCACCACAGGAACCAGACCAGCAGGGGCACCGCGACGATCCGCGACAATGTCAGGAGGTTAGGCAAGCTCAGCACCCACCACCTCTATACGGGTCGGTCGCGCGGCGAAACCGGTTTAAGCGTTGGCGTGAGCATGGCGCTGGGCTAAGGGTTTAGCGTATTTTCGCAACGATCTGGGCGATTTCTCGCATGCTCAATGCCCTCGGGTTGCTGAAGCAACGTCGCTTCCTGCCCCTGTTCACCACGCAGTTTCTCGGCGCGTTCAACGACAACCTGTTCAAGACTTCGATGGTCCTGTTCGCCACCTATGCGGTCTTCAACGACCCTAAGATGGAGGCGAACTTCAACGCGTTGGCGACGGGACTTGGCATCCTGCCGTTCTTCCTGCTGTCCGCGCTCGCCGGGCAGTTGGCGGACAGTCACGACAAGGCGCGGATCATCCGGATCGTGAAGACGGTCGAGATCGGCATCATGATCCTGGGCGCGACCGGCCTGATGGTCGCGCGTGCTGGGCACCCGTCGCTGGGAATCGGGCTGATGCTCGGCGCGGTGCTGTGCCTTGGCGTTCACTCGACGTTCTTCGGGCCGATCAAATACGCGATCCTGCCGCAGCATTTGAAACCGTGCGATGTGCTCGGTGGCACGGGCCTCGTTGAAGCCGGGACGTATCTCGCGATCCTGCTCGGCACGGTGACCGCGGGCTGGATCCCGATCGAGGGCGCCGCCGCCAGCGTGTTGATCGTCGCAGTTATCGGCTGGTTCTCCGGGCGTCAGGTGCCCCCCGCACCCCGTGAAGGCCCGCCGCTCAAGCTCGACTACAACCCGTTCACCGCGTCGTGGCGGTTGATCAGCGCGACGCTGCACATCCCGCGGCTGTTCCTGGCGATCGTCGCGATCAGCTTCTTCTGGACGATCGGCGCGGTTCTGATCATCGTCTTCCCGCCGCTGGTGAAGAACGTGCTGACCGCCGACGAGCGGGTCGCTAGCTTCGTCATTGCGGTGTTCTCGGTCGGAGTCGCGATCGGGTCGGTCGTGATAAACTCGATGCTGCGAGGGCGGATCTCGGCGAAGTTCTCGCCGGCATCGGTGATCGCGATGGGCGGCTTCGTCGTGCTGTTCTCGTTCCTGGCGCGGAACTGGACGCCTGCACCGGCGGGGCAATATTACGACTGGGCGGGCTTCATTCATCAGCCGGGCGCGATCCCCGTGCTCGCGACGCTGCTAGCAATCGCGATCACCGGCGGAATGTTCGTCGTACCGCTTTATGCGTTCCTGACGACGACCGTCGAGAAGGACCAGACCGCGCGGACCGTCGCGGCGAACAACGTCGTCAATTCAGGCGCGATGACGATCGGCTCGATCCTGGTCGTCGGGATCACCGCGATGGGCGTGACGCCGGAGGACATGCTGTTCCTGGTCGCGGCGATGTGCCTGGTCTCGGCTTGGCTGGCGCAGAAGCTGCACCGCGCGTGTGACAACGATGCCGTCGGGTGCTTGCCGACGTTGAGGGGGTAGCTCGCTCACCGGCCCACCGGCATCCGTTCGTGCTGAGCGAAGTCGAAGCACCTTCACCTGGGACGTGCTTTTCGACTTCGCTCAGGGCGAACGGCATGTTGTCAAAAAATGAAGCTGTAGAAGCAGGTGAAGAACGCCGCGAAACTCAGGAAAAACAGCTTCACGTCGTGATCGTCGTTCTTCGCAGCCGTGACGACTGGCGGCGGCAAGGACCGGCGCAGCGGATGGCGGGCGGCTTCGTTAGTGAGGACTAGGCGTCTGGTCATGATGCAAACGTTAACGCGGCGTTTACTATTTCGACCAGTCGCAAAAGTGGTTAAACCCGAGCCGTCCGGGAATGGGACGGAATTGCCTCGCCGGAAGCGCGTCGAGCCGCACGCAGCAGCCCCCTGTCCTTGCCCTATCGCGCCGTATAAGCTGCCGTCATGCGCCACGACTTCGCGCCCACAAGGACCCGAATTATCCAGCAGATTGCGGCACTTCCCTATGTGATCGACGCCGACGGGCACGCTCGCGTGATGCTGATCACCTCACGCGATACCGGGCGCTGGGTGATCCCCAAGGGCAATCCGATCGTCGGTCTCGCCAGCCACGAGGCGGCCGCGCAGGAAGCGTATGAGGAAGCCGGCATCCGCGGCATCCCCTGCCCCACCGCGGTCGGCGAGTTCGGCTACCGCAAACGCCGCCGCACCGGCCGCTACCGCGACATGATCGTAACGGTGTTTCCGCTCGCGTTCGTGGAACAACTCGACGACTGGCCCGAGCGCCATCAACGCGAGACCCGCTGGTTTACGCTTGATCGCGCCGCGGAGGCTGTCAATGAGCCCGGCCTGAAGGCGCTGATCGCTGCTTTCCGTGAGCCGCCGATCCCGGCGTCGCTCGCGCAACGTATCTTACCCGTCGTGCGCACGAGCGCGAAAAGGAGAATTCCGATGCTGGGCTGGTTCCAGTCGCTGATGCCGAAGCAGGGACGGTTCTTCGAACTGTTCGACGCGCATGCCGCGACCCTGGTCGCCGGCGCCGATGCGCTTGCACGGCTGCTCCACGGCGAAGGCTCGATCGAGGGTCAGATCGCCGAGATCGTCAAGCGCGAGCACGAGGCCGACGATATCACGCGCGAGGTCCTCCAGGACGTCCGCCGCGTGTTCGTGACGCCGTTCGACCGCAGCGCGATCACGGATTTGATCGGCGTGATGGACGACGCGATCGACCAGATGAACGGCACCGCCAACGCGATCGCGCTGTACGAGGTCACCGAATTCTCGCCCGAGATGCGCGACATGGCCGGCATCATCGTCGAGGCCGCACGGATTACCGCGGAGGCGATCCCGCTGCTCCGCTCGCTAGGCACCAACGCGGGTCGGTTGCACGACCTGACCGCGCGGCTGATCCAGATCGAGGGGCATGCCGACGACATCCACGACACGGGGCTGCGCGCGCTGTTCCAAGCGTCGAAGATCAGCGCGGACCCGATGACCTTCATCATCAACCGCGAGATCTACAGCAGCCTGGAAAAGATCGTCGACCGCTTCGAGGACGTCGCGAACGAGATCCAGGGGCTGGTCATCGACCATGCTTGAGGGGCAGTCATCGATAGGTGCCCCACCCCGGCGAAGGCCGGGGCCCAGTTGGGGGACGGCAATAACTGAGGATGGTGCGCTGTTACTGCGACCTCTCCAACTGGGCCCCGGCCTTCGCCGGGGTGGTGGCTTGGTTGGGCGGGCGGCAGTGGGCATCATGCCCACGTCGCAGAGCGCAATCGCATGATCCTCTCCCTTCCCCTCCTCATCGGCCTTATCGGCATCGCGCTGCTGTTCGACTTCCTGAACGGCCTGCACGACGCGGCGAACTCGATCGCCACCGTCGTCTCCACGCGCGTGCTGAAGCCCCAATACGCCGTCCTATGGGCGGCGTTCTTCAACTTCATCGCGTTCGCGGTGTTCGGCCTCCACGTCGCGCAGACCGTGGGTACCGGGATCGTCCAGGCGCACGTGATCGATGCGCAGGTGATCTTCGCCGCGCTGATCGGCGCGATCGCGTGGAACGTCATCACCTGGGTGCTCGGTATCCCGTCGAGCAGCAGCCACGCGCTGATCGGCGGGCTGCTCGGCGCGGGTATCGCCAAGATCGGTTTCGGCGCGATCGTCTGGAGCGGCGTCATCAAGACCGTCCTAGCGATCTTCGCCTCGCCCGCGATCGGCCTGATGCTCGCGCTCGTGCTCGTCCTGATCGTCGCCTGGACCAGCCTCAAGCTCACCCCGCTCGGCGTCGACAAGCGCTTCCGCAAGCTCCAGCTGATCTCCGCCGCGCTCTACTCGCTAGGCCACGGCGGCAACGACGCACAGAAGACGATGGGGATCATCGCCGTGCTGCTCTATTCTCAGGGCCTGCTCGGCGGCGAATTCCACGTGCCGCTCTGGGTCGTGCTGTCCTGCCAGGCGGCGATGGCGCTCGGCACGCTGTCGGGCGGCTGGCGGATCGTCCACACGATGGGCTCGAAGATCACCCGCCTGACGCCGGCACAAGGGTTCTGCGCGGAGACCGGCGGCGCGATCACGCTGTTCGCCGCGACCTTCTGGGGCATTCCGGTCTCGTCGACGCACACCATCACCGGCTCGATCGTGGGCGTCGGTGCGGCGCGGAGGTTATCCGCCGTCCGCTGGAACGTGGCGAGCAACATCGTCGTCGCCTGGACGCTGACACTCCCAGCCGCCGGCTTGATCGGCGCAGGCACCTATCTGCTGGTCGGGCTGTTTGTCTGAACGGCCCGCCACCCCTAAGCGACAGTCTATTGACGCAGCCGTAACCGGCTCCGACACTCCCGGTCGAGCGAAGGACTATGATCCCTCGCCGCCAGGGAGAGGACATCATGAAGACGACCTATACGGCGTTGCTGGTCGGGACTGCGCTGAGTTTCGCGACTCCGGGACAGGCACAGACCGCCAGCCCGACCAGCGTCGCGGCGGGCGAGACCTATAGCCGCATGATAGTGTTCGGCGACAGTCTCGCCGACGGCGGCTATTATCTGACGCTCGATCCTAGCCTGCCACGCGACGCGGGCAGCTTCACGACCAACCCCGACCCGGTCTCGCCCGAAGTCCTCGCGGCGCGACTCGGCCTGCCGCTCGATCCGGTCTACGGCAAGGGCGGGACCAATTACGCGGTCGGCGGCGCGCGCGTGACCGCGGCCAATGGATTTTCCATCCCCGTCACGACCCAGATCAGCAACTTTCTCGCCGCCGGCGGCGCGTTCGGGCCGCGCGATCTCGTGTACATCCAGGGCGGCGGCAACGACTATTTCGCGTTCCAGGCGGCGGGCAGCACCAACACCGCGATCCTGACCACCGCGGCGACCCAGCTTGCCGCGCAGGTCAGCCGGCTCCAGACGGCGGGCGCCACGCGGATCGTCACGCTCGCGGTCCAGACCGGCGGGGCCGCGGGGCTCCAGCTGTTCAACCGGACCTATGCCGCGGCCTTGGCGGCGGCGAACGTCAACGCGCTGTATTTCGATACCGACCGACTGTTCGGCGAACTCGTCGCGAGTCCAGCGACCTATGGCTACACCAACATCACCGGCGTCGCCTGTACCGTGCCGTCGTCGCTCGCCTGCACGCGCGCGACGCTCGTCTCGCCCAACGCCAACGAGACCTATATCCTGGCCGACAGCGTCCACCCTTCGGGCAAGACCCAGCGCATCCAGGGGCAGGCAGTGGCCAGCCTCGTCCAGGCCCCCGACCAGATCGCCGGGCTCGGCTATGCCGCACAAGCGATGTTCCGCGGCCAGCGCGACCTGTTCGAAGGCGCCGAGCGCGGCGGCGCGCAGCGTAGCGGCCATGCGCTCTCGCTGTTCGGCAGTGCGGGCTATCATTATTATGCGAGCGGCACCTCCGCCCAGCGCGTCGGGATCACCGAGCGCGGCTTTAGCGGTACCGCGGGTGCCGACCTCGCGATCGGCGATGCGTCGGGAGTCGGCGTGGCTGGCGGCTATTCGGATGGCACCGGCGACTTCAAGGCCGGCGCCGGCACCTACAAGCCGCGCGCGTGGTCGGTCAGCGGCTACGCGCGCGGCGAACTCGGCCCGGTTCGCCTGCTCGCGGACGGGACGTACGGCGAGATCGACTATCGCCACATTCGCCGCACCGTCCAGCTCGGCCCGGCGATCCGCTCGCACGAGGGCGAAACCGACGGCACCTATGTCGCCGGCCGCGTCACCGCCGCGTTCGATCTGATCACGCTCGGCGGCGTGGCGTTCGGCCCCGACCTCGCTGCGCAGTACGACCGGGTCCGGATCGCCGGCTATGTGGAGACCGGCGGGCTCTCGACCGCGGCGGCATTCGGCAAGCAGGAGGTGAAAAGCCTGACCGGCCGGTTCGGCGCGGTGGTCCGGACCGTCCCGGGCGAGCTGGTGCGGTTTTTCGCCCGCGCCGGCTACGAGCGCCAGTTCGACCACGATCCGCGGACGCTGACATTGACCCCAACGGGTGCCCCGATCAGCTTCACGAGCACGGTGGAACGCGCCGATCGCAGTTACATGAGCTACGCGATGGGTGTGGACGGCAATGTCGCGGGGCAGTTGTCGCTCCGCGCGGGTGTCGCCGGCTACGCGTTGCGCGACGACCGCGACAGCGTTTCGGCGTTCGCAGGGCTGTCTGCCGCGTTCTAGCTGCGTGGCAACGGTGTTCGGGATGTGGAGTGCCGCGTCCCGAACACCGTTCGAGGCGGGCTGAGGCAACAGGCCAACGACGTTGCCGTCCGGCCCGATCGCGCTATCTGGGACAACGGTCCGATCGACCGGTCATCAACGGAAATGGTGGAGCCGAGGGGGATCGAACCCCTGACCTTTCGCATGCCATGCGAACGCTCTCCCAGCTGAGCTACGGCCCCATTCCCGTTGGGAGGCGGGTCACTAACCGGACCCGCCCGGGTTGGCAAGCGGCGTAAATGCCGCCTGCCAAATTTATTCCGATTAACGCTCGTGCTCGTCCTGCGGCGTCTCGACGCCGAGGTCGTCGTCGCCGCCCAGATCGACTTCGTCGTCCGCCGAGGGCTCTTCGTCCTCGCCGGTGATCGAGGCGATGTCCTCTTCCTCGTCACCCTCGAGATCCGCGTCGGGTTTCTTGGTGTCGGGCTTGGCGACCTCGAACGGCAGCGGCTGCTTCGACTTCAGGATAGGCTCGGGCTCCCACGCATACCCGCATTCGATGCAGGTTACGGGGTCGGCTTTTTCGAGGTCGTAGAAACGCGTCGCGCATTTCGGGCACGAACGCTTCGTGCCCCATTCCGGCTTGATCATGCCGATAGAACCTTTCGGATGAATGGATTGCGGGGGGATACCCTCGCAAAGTGGGCGCGCCTTGCCATAGCGCAAGGCCACTGTCAAAAGCCCGGCCCCATGGCACACCCCCTCCCCACTTCGATGGACGTCGTCGCACGCGGTCCACTGACCGGCTCGATTGCGGTCCCAGGCGACAAGTCTATCAGTCACCGCGCGCTGATGTTCGCAAGCCTCGCGGTCGGCACCAGCCGGATCGAGGGGCTGCTGGAGGGCGAGGACGTGCTCGCCACGGCGGCTGCGATGCGCGCGATGGGCGCGACGATCAAGCGGGGCGAAGATGGTATCTGGACCGTGGACGGCGTCGGCGTGGGTGGACTGCTTCAGCCCGAGACCGCGCTGGAGATGGGGAATTCGGGGACGTCGACGCGGTTGCTGATGGGGCTGGTGTCGAGCCATCCGATCACGTGTACCTTTACCGGCGACGCTTCGCTGTCGGGGCGGCCGATGGGACGCGTGATCGAGCCGCTGTCGCAGATGGGGGCGGACATCACGTCGTCGCCGGGCGGGCGGCTGCCGCTCATGGTGCGCGGGATGTGTCCAGCGGTGCCGATCGAATACACGCTGCCGGTCGCTTCGGCGCAGGTGAAGTCGGCGATTTTGCTCGCGGGGCTCAACACGCCGGGGATCACGCGGGTGATCGAGCCGGTCGCGACGCGCGATCATAGCGAGCGGATGCTGACGGGGTTTGGCGCGAAGCTGACCGTCGAGGAGACGAACCACGGTCGCATCATTTCGATCACCGGCGAAGCGGACCTGAAGCCGCAGGATATCGTCGTGCCGGGCGATCCGTCGTCGTCGGCCTTCTGGCTGGTTGCGGCGTCGATCGTACCCGGGTCGGATATCGTCGTGCGCAACGTCGGGCTGAACCCGACGCGGATCGGGATCGTGACGGCGCTGCGGATGATGGGGGCGGATATCACCGAGCTCGATCCGCGGACCGTCGGTGGCGAGCCTGTCGCGGACCTGCGCGTTCGGCATGCCCCGCTGACCGCAATCGAAGTGCCGGCCGATCTCGCGCCGAGCATGATCGACGAATATCCGGTGCTGTTCGTTGCCGCGGCGTTCGCGACCGGGACGACGATCGCGCGCGGCGCGCATGAGTTGCGCGTCAAGGAATCGGACCGGATCACGACGATGCGGATCGCGCTCGAAGCGTGCGGGATTCCTTGCGAGGAGTTCGAAGACGGCATGGCGATCACCGGGTCGGACGGCGCGGCGATTCGCGGTGGCGCTCGGATCGCCTCGAAACTCGACCACCGCATCGCAATGAGCATGGTCGTGGCTGGACTTGGCGCCGTTCAGGCCGTCACGATCGATGATGTATCGCCGGTGGCGACGAGCTATCCCGTGTTCTTCCGGTCGCTCGACGCGCTTACCGGCCGGGGGAATTAAGATGATCATCGCAGTCGACGGTCCGGCGGCATCGGGCAAGGGCACGATCGCGCGCGCCTTGGCCAAGCATTACAAGCTGCCGTATCTCGATACCGGGCTGCTGTACCGTGCGGTCGCGTTGAGCGTGGCGCGGATGGGGCTCGATCCGGAGACCGAGGCCGACGCGGTGGCGGCGTGCGATTTCAGCGATGCGCTGTTGAGCGATCCGGCGTTGCGCGACGACGATATCGGCGCGCTGGCGTCGGTGGTTTCGGCCCATCCGCTCGTGCGCGCGGCGCTGCTGCACCGGCAGAAGCGGTTCGCGGCGCAGGAGGGTGGCGCGATTCTCGACGGGCGCGATATCGGCACGGTGATCGCGCCGGATGCGGATGCGAAGCTGTTCGTGAAGGCTACGCCGAATATTCGGGCGCAGCGGCGGCATGCTGAGTTGCAGGCCAGGGGTGGGACGGCGAGCAAGGATCGGGTGTTGGCGGATATTCGGGCTCGGGATGCTCGGGATAGTGGGCGGTCTACGGCGCCGCTGGTGATGGCGGCGGATGCTGCTTTGTTGGATACGAGCTTTTTGTCGATCGAGGCTTCGGTGCAGCGGGCTGTTGCGCTGGTTGAGGCGCAGCGGGCGAAGAGGGCCGCTTCGGTTTAAGCCGATCCAGACTGTTGGGAGATGCACCACCCCGGCGAAGGCCGGGGCCCAATTGGAACGTCCGCAGCAACGAAGCGCGGTCCTCAGTTTAGCGATGTCCCCCAATTGGGCCCCGGCCTCCGCCGGGGTGGTGGCTCTGTTGGGACAATCCATAGTGAACCAACCCTGTTTCCCCGCGAAGGCGGGGACCCAGACTGGGCTCCCGCCTTCGCGGGAGAACAAGGAAGCGGGGGTTGCCGCCCGCTATAATCCCCGCCGCCTACAACTCGGTCACCACTCTCCCCTAAAGCGCGGTAACCAGCGCCACCGCCCCGAACACCACCCCCGGAAAATTTGCCACGACGATCGGCCAGTCCCGCTTGTCCTTCAGGAACCCATACCCGACCCACAGCGCGCAATTCACCATCGTCGCGAACGGCTGGACCACCGATCCCTTCTGACCCGCAAGGTTCAGCATGATCTGGTCGATGTACGACAGGTACATCACGATCGCCGTCACGGTGGCGACCCAGCCAAGCACGAGAATGCCGCGTTCGTTCAAATCTTCGCTCCTGTGGTGAGCGGCCCCTAACGAAGCAGCGGCGAACTTGCTCCGAGACGGGGTTTCGGCTATACGGAACCGTCCGGCGAGCGATGCTCGTGGAGGAAGGCGCGGAGACCCTCGAGTCTCACGCGCCGTTTTCGCATTCAGCGTCTACGTCCTCCGCAGCCTCGTGCCGTCCGGATGCCGCGTTCGACGTTCGGTCGTCGCGGCAACGAAGGCCAAGACCAGCGGACCCAACCGCTTGGCCGGAAACAGACTAGGATTACTGAATTCTATGGCAACCCAGGTAATGCCGACCCGCGACGATTTCGCGGCGATGCTGAACGAAACGCTCGGCGACGCCGACAGCTTCGAGGGCCGCGTGGTGCATGGCACCGTGACCGGCATCGAGAACGACATGGCCGTCATCGACGTCGGTCTGAAGTCGGAAGGCCGCGTGCCGCTTCGCGAATTCGCAGCGCCGGGCCAGAAGGCTGACCTCAAGGTCGGCGACGAAGTCGAAGTCTATGTCGACCGCGTCGAGAACGTCCACGGCGAAGCAATGCTCAGCCGCGATCGCGCCCGTCGCGAAGCCGCATGGGACAAGCTGGAAACCGAATTCTCCAAGACGACCCGCGTCGAAGGCGTGATCTTCGGCCGCGTGAAGGGTGGCTTCACCGTCGACCTGAACGGCGCCGTTGCCTTCCTGCCCGGCTCGCAGGTCGATATCCGCCCGGTGCGCGATGTCACCCCGCTGATGGACATCCCCCAGCCGTTCCAGATCCTGAAGATGGACCGCAAGCGCGGCAACATCGTCGTGTCGCGTCGTGCCGTTCTCGAAGAGACGCGCGCAGAGCAGCGTTCGGGCCTGATCCTCAGCCTGGCCGAGGGCCAGATCATCGACGGCGTCGTCAAGAACATCACCGATTATGGTGCGTTCGTTGATCTCGGCGGCATCGATGGCCTGCTGCATGTCACCGATCTCAGCTACAAGCGCGTCGGTCACCCGAGCGAAGTCCTGAACATCGGCGACACCGTCAAGGTGCAGATCATCCGGATCAACAAGGACACCCAGCGCATCAGCCTCGGCATGAAGCAGCTGGAGAGCGATCCCTGGGATGGCGCGATGGTCAAGTACCCGGTCGGCGCGAAGCTCACCGGCCGCGTCACGAACATCACCGAATATGGTGCGTTCGTCGAGCTGGAAGCGGGCATCGAAGGCCTCGTCCACGTGTCGGAAATGTCCTGGACCAAGAAGAACGTCCATCCGGGCAAGATCGTGTCGACCTCGCAGGAAGTCGACGTCATGGTCCTCGAAGTCGATTCCGAGAAGCGTCGCATCTCGCTCGGCCTCAAGCAGGCTCAGGCCAATCCTTGGGAGGCATTCGCTGCCGCTCATCCGATCGGTTCGACCGTCGAAGGCGAAGTCAAGAACGCGACCGAGTTCGGTCTGTTCATCGGCCTCGACAACGACGTCGACGGCATGGTCCACATGTCGGACATCGCATGGGGTGTTTCGGGCGAGGACGCGCTCAACCTGCATCGCAAGGGTGAGACCGTCGAGGCCGTCGTGCTCGACATCGACGCCGAGAAGGAGCGTATCTCGCTCGGCATGAAGCAGCTCGAGCGTGGCGGGCCATCGGCCGGCGGCATCGCAGCAGCAGGCGACAAGCTGAACAAGAATGCGATCGTTACCGTGACCGTTCTCGAAGTCCGCGACGCGGGTCTCGAAGTGCAGCAGGGCGACGATGGCGCGACCGGCTTCATCAAGCGCACGGATCTGGGTCGCGATCGCGACGAGCAGCGTCCAGAGCGTTTCCAGGTCGGCCAGAAGTTCGACGCGATGGTCACCGGCTTCGATCGTTCGAAGAAGCCGACCTTCTCGATCAAGGCGATGCAGATCTCGGAAGAGAAGCAGGCCGTTGCCCAGTATGGTTCGTCGGATTCCGGCGCGACCCTCGGCAACATTCTGGGCGAGGCTCTCAAGGCTCGCACGGACGCCGAGAAGAAGTAAGTCTCACGGCTTACCGATAAATTGGCCCGGCATGTCTCGAACATGCCGGGCTTTTTATTGACTATCTCACTTTGGTTTTTGACTACGCCCAAATTAGTGCTAACGCTTCGCAAGTTGACTTACATCAATTTGCCGAACTGCCACATGAGCGGGAAAACGAATGATTCGATCTGAACTGGTCCTGAAGATCGCCGAGGCACATCCGGACCTGCAACCGAACGAAGTCGAGCTGATCGTCAGCACGTTTTTTGACGAGATTTCGAAACGCCTTGCAGCGGACGGACGGGTCGAGCTGCGCGGTTTCGGTGCGTTTTCAACGCGCGCCCGCGATGCCCGAACCGGCCGAAATCCGCGTACCGGCGAAGTCGTCGAGGTCGACGCGAAACGCGTTCCCTATTTCAAGCCGGGCAAGGAAATGCGCGCACGCCTGAACGTGTGACCCCGCATAAATTTCAGGATCTGGCGCCGATCGGCCATGTTTGTCCCTGCGATGGGTTGACCCGGCGGACGGCGTCGTCTTGTTGGGGGCGTGTGCGGACGTGGCGAAACCGGTAGACGCAGGAGACTTAAAATCTCCCTCCCTAGGAATGCGGGTTCGAGTCCCGCCGTCCGCACCAGCGCGGCCTTTCTTTTAACGACCTGCGTCGTGCTTGCCGCGACGCTGACGGGGTGCGAGCGACGTCGTCCCGATACCGGCGCGGTGATCGTCAGCGCGATCGGCCCCCCACCTCACATCGTCGATGCCCGCCGTGCACCGGTCGACACGCCAAGCCGGTTGCTGATCGACTCGACCGCACAGGGCCTGGTCCGTTTCGACGCCGCTGGACAGATCGAGCCTGGCCTCGCCGAACGCTGGATCGTGATCGACGGTGGCATGAGCTACATCTTTCGCCTGCGGGAGGGCGATTGGGGCGATGGCACGCCGGTGACGGCGGATCAGGTCGTAACCATTCTGAACCGTCAGATCGCACCCGGTTCACGCAATCCGCTGGCGCCCTTTCTGACCGCGATCGACGAGATCGTGGCGATGACGCCGCAGGTGATCGAAGTGCGACTCGGCCGGCCGCGTCCCGATCTGCTGAAGCTGTTCGCGCAACCCGAGCTTGGCTTGCTGCGGCTGGCGCCGTCCGGCGGGAGCGGACCGTTTCGGGTCGCGCCGCACGGACGCGGGCGCGCGCCGTTGCTGCGCCCGGCCTTCGATCCTAACCAGGCCGATCCCGAAGACCAGCGGGTGACCAAGCCCGAAGAAGATGTCCGACTGATCGGCGAACGGGCGGCACGGGCGATTGCGCGGTTCGCCCATCGGGATTCGGACCTCGTCAGCGGTGGCAGCTTTGTCGACTGGCCCCTGCTCGCGACCACCGAAATATCGCCCGCCACCATCCGCGTCGATCCTGCCGCCGGACTCTTCGGACTGGCCATCATTCGCCGCGATGGGTTTCTTGCAGATGCTGCGAACCGCGAGGCCGTAGCTGAGGCGATCGATCGCACCGCGCTGACGACGGCGATCGCACCAGCCTGGGACGCGGCCGATCGCATTCTGCCCGATATTCTTGATTCGGCAGCGCTACCCCAGGTGCCCCCCTGGACGCTGCTGACGCAGGACGAGCGTCGTGTTGCCGCGCGGCAGCGGGTTGCTGGATGGGGTGGCGGACCAGTGGCGCTGCGAATCGCCCTCCCGAACGGGCCGGGCGCGACATTATTGTATGCGCAGGTGGCGGCATCGCTGATCGCAGTCGGGATCACGCCGTACCGTGTCGCGCTGGGTAGCGACGCCGACCTGATGCTGGTCGACGCGGTCGCCCCCTATGATAGCGCGCGCTGGTATCTGGCAACGGCCTGCGTCGTATGTGGCGAGACCGCGCAGGCGGCGATCACCGCAGCGCGTGAGGCGCCGACGCTCGCGGAGAGGGCGCAGCGGATCGCCGCCGCGGATGTCGCGATGAACGCCGACGTCGCCTTCATCCCGCTCGCGCGGCCGCTGCGATGGTCGCTCGTATCGACCCGGCTACGGCAATGGCAGCCCAATACGCGAGCATGGCACCCGTTGAACCGATTGCGCGCCGACACCAACTGACAGTCATGACCCAACGCCCGACGCGCATAGCTCCTGGATCGATCCTCGATACGCTTCCGATGGGACGCGACGCCTTGTCGGTCCGCCGTCGTGTCGAGGCCATGGAGCGCGTGATGGAGGGGCTGGTCACGATCCCCGGCACCAACCGCAGGGTCGGCATGGACGTGATCCTCGACATCATCCCGTTCGCCGGCAGCACGATCGCCGCCGCGGTCGGCGCGTGGATGGCATGGGAGGCCCGCAACATCGGCATGTCGAAGATCCAGATGGCGCGGATGTTCGGCAATGTCGGAGTCGACTGGGCGCTAGGCATGATCCCGTTCGTCGGCGCGATCCCCGATTTCTTCTTCCGCTCGAACACGCGCAACCTGCGGATCATAAAGAAGCATCTTGACAAGCATCATCCATCGACGGCGACGCTCGAAATCTGACGGCGCCGTCGATCCGGTGCGGCGGCGGCTAGCGAGAACCTCGCCAGATCTCGAGCGGGGCACCTGGCGCCAGACCACCCTGATGCACCGGGCAGCGGCGGTAGCGAAAACGCCGATCGAGGCAGATCCAGACCTCGTCCAGCCACCCCTGCTTTGTCGCGGTTACACGCATCATGTCGGCCTTCAGGCCTGGATTGGCGCTGGCCATCGCCGCCGCGAACCGTCCCGCCGTCAGTGACGTTCGCGACAAGGCGTCCATGTTGGGGAATTTCAGCTTGCCGTACAGAGCGGCGGATTGGGCGAAGTATTTGGCGGGACGGTACCCCGGCATACAGGTGCCGTGCTTGGCCCATTCGTGCTGAAGCAGTTGCGCGGACGGTGTCGTACAGAGATGCGCCTTGATCACCGGGGGCGGTACGAATTCCGCGTCATGACAATATTGCGGCCAGTCCTTGCCGACGCCATCGGGCCACAGCCCGTGCAGCGTAAAGCCGAACCGATTTCCCGCCGCGCACTGAAATGTCGAGCCCGCGCGACTGCCGTTGTCGCGACAATATTGCGGTGCCCATGTGATCGCCAGCGTGTAGCTGCCGATCGGAATATCGCGCTTCGGCTGGCTGTCCGACGGTAAATCGGGACGGACACGCTCGACCGATGACGGCGCCGAGCATCGATAGGTCTGGGCTTGCGCCGCAACCGGCAATGCGAGCGCTGCGGCTACGAGGCTCGTTCCAGCCAATCCGCGCCGTAGACCGGACACGGGCATCGATGCACGTGAGGTCGAATCGGCGCAACCCGGCATCGGATCGGCACCGATACTCGCGACCCGACCCGACCGACCGATCGCGGACATGATCGGCGCCAGCACGCGCGACGTGAAACGCCGCTGATCGGGCCGCCGCTGATCGGGCCAGAATATCGATGGCGATCTGTTCATTGTCTCGGCCCCCTGCCCGGTGTCGCGTCACGCATGCGTCGCCACGCGGATGAACCGGTCATGCTGTCGTGAAATCGAGCCCTATATCCGCCGCCGGTGCGGACTGCGTCAAGCGGCCGACCGAGACATAGGTGACGCCGGTTTCCGCGATTGCACGGATCGTATCCAGGGCGACGCCGCCCGAGGCTTCGGTCGGCACCCGTTCGTCGACCAACGCCACCGCCGTGCGCAACATCGCTGGCGCCATATTGTCGAGCAACAGGTGCGTCGCACCCGCCGCGAGCGCGGGTTCGATCTGGTCGATCCGATCGACCTCGACGATAATATGCGCGATTCCTGCCGTCTTGGCGCGTCGCACCGCTTCGCCGACACCGCCGGCAACCGCGACATGGTTGTCCTTGATCATCGCCGCGTCCCACAGCCCCATGCGATGGTTTTGCGCGCCCCCCATCCGGGTCGCATATTTCTCCAGCACGCGCAGTCCCGGGATTGTTTTCCGCGTGTCGAGCAGGATAGCGCCCGTTCCTGCCATGGCGTCGACATAGCGACGCGTCATCGTCGCGATCCCCGACAGATGCTGGACGGTGTTGAGCGCCGATCGCTCTGCCGTCAGCAAGGCTCGACCTGCACCCTCGAGACGAAGCAGATCGGTGTCGGCCGCGACCGAATCGCCGTCCTGCACGAGACGTTCGATATGTACGCTGGGATCGAGCGCCCGGAAAAACGCTTCGGCGAGCGCCAAACCCGCGACGACGATGGGATCGCGACTATCCATCACGCCGGTAAAGCGCGCATCGGCAGGAATGACGGCGGCGGAGGTGATGTCCCCGATCGTGCCAAGGTCTTCCGCCAGGGTCGCAGCGACGAACCCGTCGACATCGAACGATTCAGGCAATGCTGCGTTCACGTAGATTCTCCCAAATATCACCGACCGGCGATGCCGGCTCGATTGCCAAAAAGCGATGATGTGGACCAGCAGATACCGCCGACCGATGACTCGGAATAATTTTTGACGATGCTGGGAACAAACGGCTGATTGACGAGTTGCAGGACTGTTACTCAAGGATCCAATAATGCCTACGAAAACGATGGCCGATGTCGCACGCTTGAACGCTTTGCTCGATGAGGCCCTCGCGTTGGCGGATGCCCTGCAAATGCCGCTGGCGGCAATCCACATCGATCAGGCGCTGTCCCAACTCAGCCTGGACGTCGTTCCGGCCTGAATTAGAGGCACGGTCGGACGGGTTGAGGCCCGCCCGGCTCGTTTATCCGGCGTGCACGGTCGTTATTTAGGGCCCAGGTCGCCTTTCCCTACCGTGTTCGACGCCATCTCCAGCATCCGATCGAGGCTCTTCTTGGCCTGAAGGCGAAGCCCTTCCTCGATCTCGATCCGTGGGCTCAGGTCGCGCAGCGCGACGTAGAGCTTTTCCAGCGTGTTAAGCGCCATGTACGGGCAGATGTTGCAGTTGCAGTTGCCGTCCGCGCCCGGTGCGCCGATGAACCGCTTGTTCGGCAACGCCTTTTCCATCTGGTGGATGATATGCGGCTCGGTCGCGACGATCAGCGTGTCGCCGGGCATTGCCAGCGCGTAATCCAGGATCCCGCGGGTCGAGCCGACATAATCGGCATGATCTAGGATGATCGGCGGGCATTCGGGATGTGCGACGACGGGCGCGCCGGGGTGCTGCGCCTTGAGCTTCATCAGCTCGGTCTCGCTGAATGCCTCGTGGACGATGCACACGCCTGGCCAGAGCAGCATGTCGCGACCGGTCTTCCGCGCGAGATAGCCGCCGAGATTGCGGTCGGGGCCGAAGATGATCTTCTGATAGGGCGGGATCTGCGCGAGGATCGTGTCCGCCGACGACGACGTCACGATGATGTCGGAGAGCGCCTTCACCTCGGTCGAGCAGTTGATGTAGGTGAGTGCGATGTGATCGGGATGCTTCGCGCGGAACGCAGCGAACTGCTCGGGCGGGCAGCTGTCCTCAAGGCTGCAGCCGGCGTCCATGTCGGGCAGCACGACGATCTTGTCGGGCGACAGGATCTTGGCGGTCTCGGCCATGAACCGCACGCCGCAGAACGCGATGACGTCGGCGTCGGTCGCCGCCGCCTTGCGCGACAGGTCGAGGCTGTCACCGACGAAATCGGCGAGATCCTGAAGCTCGGGCTTCTGGTAATAATGCGCGAGGATCACCGCGTTCTTCTCCTTGCGGAGGCGCTCGATCTCGGCGCGAATGTCGATGCCGGCGAAGTTCTGGTTCAATTCCATGGTTGTATCCCGAGTTTAGCGCCCGTCTTCTAGCGACGATTCCCTAGCACGTCCTGCAACGAGCGCGAGGTGTCCCAGCGCTCGGTGCTCGCGATCGGTTCGTCGGCAAAGCGCACCGCGACGGTCGCGTCGATCCCTGCGGCCCGCAGCGGCATCGCGAAACTGCGTTCCACGGCACGGCGCGTGGCGTCGCGCGCGAGCTTGATCATCGCGGGTTCGCGGGCTTGCCGAATAAGTTCGATCTGGCCGGCGCGGCGATTGGCAGCGTCTAGGTTCTTCTCGGCGTCGGTGAAGGTGGTCAGGACGCCGCCCGAGCCATATTCGCGGACCGCGTTGAGATCGACCTGCGGGCCATCCGCCTCGACCGCGGGCAGGCGCACGGACAGCGTCTTGCTGGTACCGTCCCACGCGACATCGGCCTGGGTCAGCTTGCCCATGTCGACCTCGTACCGGACCATGCCGGGCATGATCAGCGTCTTCTCGGTGGTGAAGCCGAGCTGCGACTGTTTGGAGGTCACGACCGCGACATAGCGTGCGGCGAACGCGGAGAGGCGGTTCTGCTCGCGCAGGCCTTCCAGACTAGCGCTGGCGATCGTCGTCGGATCGGGGGTCAGGCGGTCGCTGACGTAGCGCTGGACACCCCACAGCGCGAGCAGACCGGCAAGCACGAGGATGACGACGAAGCCCGCCGCCTTGGCAAGGAAGCCGCCAATCCCAGCGCTCTGCCGCGGTTCGGTCAATTTTTGATCTGCCATGTTTCGCCTTCCTCGATCACCAGGCCACGGTTTTGCAAGTCGTAGAGATGCGCCAGCACCGAACGCTCGGCGGCGGGAACGAGCCGCGCGTCGAGCCCCACATACATTTGCGTGACGATCCGCCCGATCGGTTGCGGCGCGGCGCGCAACAGCCGCAGGATCTGCCCCTCGCGTTGCTTGCGGTGGCCAAGCATGCCGCGCACCAGCCGCTGCGGCTTGTCGATCGCTTCGCCGTGGCCGGGATAATAGACACGGTCGTCGCGACCCATCAGCTTTTCGAGGCTCGCCATGTACGCCGCCATATCGCCATCGGGCGGCGAAACGATCGTCGTCGACCAGCCCATGACGTGATCGCCTGAGAACAGCGCGCCGGTCTCGGGCAAAGCGAAGGCAAGATGGTTCGAGGTATGGCCGGGCGTCGCGATCGCCGCCAGCGTCCAGCCGTCGCCGGCGATGGTATCGCCTTCGACGAGCACGCGATCGGGCGCATAGTCCGCGTCGAACGATGCATCCGCCCGCGCACTCGCGTCATCGAAAGCGAACGGCGCCGCCCCGACGATCGGCGCGCCGGTGATTGCCTGCAACGGCCGCGTCGCAGGACTGTGATCGCGGTGGTGGTGCGTCACGACGATCGCGGTGACCGGACGGCCATCGATCGCGCGGATCAGCGCGGCGATATGCGCGGGATCGTCGGGACCGGGATCGATCACCGCGAGATCGGTCGTGCCGACGATGTGCGTCTGCGTGCCGGTATAGGTGTAGGGTGACGGATTCGGCGCGAGCACGCGGATGACGAGAGGCTCGAGCTGGATCGGGATACCGGTCGGATGCTCAGCCATGGGACCGAGATGGCCGTGATTGTCGGCGATGACAAGATCCTCTGATCAGGCGGATGTGTCGCCGTTTTTTACAGCTCGGCAGCGGCGCGTCCGGGCATTAACTAACAAATGTCGCACAAATCCGCGATAAATCGCGTTTGGCATACGCACTGCATCGTCTGCCACGTCACCGAACGCCGCGGCGTTCAAGCAGGGTGGATCGACCGCTACCGTCCGGTCTCGCGTCGATCCACCCGCCCCGGTGACATTTCCAATCATGGCCGATCGAACATGGCGCTGGCGGCTGCTTGCGACGCCAGTCTGTCACCCCAGCGGAAGCTGGGGTCTCCATCGATGCCGATGTCGCCCGCCTCATCCTGATACCCCAGCTTTCGCTGGGGCGACGTTTGTCAGTGTAGGCTCAGGGATGCGCGAAGCGGCGCGCGCCTCAGCCAGCCTTCTGCTTCACGAACAGTTCTGCCAGTTCGCCGCTCTCGTACATTTCCATCATGATGTCCGAGCCGCCGACGAACTCACCATCGACATAAAGCTGCGGAATCGTCGGCCAGTCGGAATAGGCCTTGATGCCCTGGCGGATGCCCTGGTCCTGCAACACGTCGACGCTCTCGAACTCGACTTCGAGATGGTTGAGGATCGCGATCGCGCGGCTGGAAAAGCCGCACTGCGGGAACAGCGGGCTGCCCTTCATGAACAAAACGACGGGGCTGGCTTTGACCACTGCGTCGATGCGGGCGTTGGTGTCGTCGGTCATATCTTGGGTCATCTCTGGGTCCTCAGGAAATTGCGGTGGTAAGCTGAAGCGCGTGCAGCACGCCGCCCATGCGGCCACCGAGTGCGGCATAGACCGCCTGGTGCTGCTTCACGCGGCTCATGCCAGCGAAACTCGGCGCGACGACCTTGGCGGCATAATGATCGCCGTCACCGGCGAGATCGGTGATCTCGACCTGCGCATCGGGGATCGCGTCGCGGATCATCGTTGCGATATCGTCTGCAGCCATCGGCATGTTATTGCGCCTCCAACAGCTGGCGACGAGCCTCAATCATCTGCTGCGCGAGAGCGCGGCGGACGGTCGCCTCGTCATGGTCGAGCCCGGCCGCGGTCAGATCGCCGACCAGTTTGCGGACGACGTCGTCATCGCCGCCGCCCTCCATGTCGGCATGGACCAGCGCGGTCGCATACGCATCGGTTTCTTCGGGGGTCAGCTTCATCTCGTGCGCAGCCCAACCGCCAAGCAGGCGATTGCGACGCGCGGTGATGCGGAACGCCATTTCCTCTTCGCGCGCGAAATTCGCCTCGCTGGCGCGTTCGCGATCGTCGAATGTGGTCATTGCGCAGGTCCCCGTTCAGTCTCGTACTCCGGCCTGAGATAGGTCGGCGACCGCCCGCGCGCAATAATCACCGCTGCTTCGGCGGGTTGCGGTCAGCCGACCTCGACCACCAGCTTGCCGATCGCGCCGCGCGCGGCCATCTTCGCGATCGCCTTGCCGCCATCCTCGAACGCGAATGTTTCGGTCACGCGCGGCGCGATCTTGCCTTCCGCCCACAAGGCGAAAAGCGTTTCGATGTGCGCTTGGTTGGCTTTCGGATCGCGCGCGGCAAACGCGCCCCAGAAGACGCCGCAGACGTCGCAGCTTTTGAGCAAAGTCAGATTGAGCGGCAGACGCGGGATACCGGCGGGGAAGCCGACGACGAGATACTTGCCCTCCCATGCGATTGAACGCAGCGCCGGCTCGGCATAGTCGCCGCCAACCGGATCGTAGATTACATGCGCGCCGTCGCGACCGACTGCCGCCTTGAATTGCTCGGCGAGCGCCTTGGACTGGTCCTTGTCGAACGGGGCGCGGGCGTAGATCAGCGTTTCGTCGGCGCCGGCGGACTTCGCAGCGGCGGCCTTTTCCTCGGACGAGACGGCGGCGACGACCTTCGCGCCGAATGCCTTGCCGAGTTCGATCGCGGCGAGCCCTACCCCGCCGGCCGCGCCGAGCACGAGCAAGGTCTGCCCCGCCTTGATATGCCCGCGGTCGAGCAGCGCATGGATCGTCGTACCGTAGGTGAGGATCAACGAGGCGCCCTCGGCAAAGCTGCGGCCTTCGGGGAGGCGGTAGAGCTTGACGGGATCGGCGATAACCTTCTCGCAAAGCCCGCCGTGACCAAGCATCGCGATCACACGGTCACCGACTGCCCAGCCGGTGACGCCCTCGCCGATCGAATCGATCGTGCCGGCGATTTCGCCGCCCGGTGCGAACGGGCGCTGTGGCTTGAACTGGTATTTGTCCTCGATGATCAGGACGTCGGGGAAGTTGATCGCGCAGGCCTTGACCGCGACGACGACCTGTCCGGGGCCGGCTACCAGATCGGGCAGCTCGACCATTTCCAGAGTTTCAGGTCCGCCGACTGCCTTCGACACCAATGCTCGCATACCCGCTCTCCACCGTCGTCCAGGGGCGATTCGATGCGACCGCCTCCTCGAATTTCGAAATCTGGGTATCCCTTGCCAGCGTCAGGCCGACTTCGTCCAGCCCTTCCATGAGACACTGGCGACGGAATGCGTCGAGTTCGAAGGTGAAGCGGTCCTGGAACGGGGTGGTGACGGTCATCGTCTCGAGATCGACGGTGACGGTCTGGTCCTGCGCGACCTCCAGCAGGCGATCGATCGCCTCCTGGGGCAGCACGACGGGGACGATGCCGTTCTTGAACGCATTGCCCGAGAAGATGTCGGAGAAGCTCGGCGCGATGACCGCGGTGATGCCCATGTCGGCGAGCGCCCACGCGGCATGCTCGCGACTGGAGCCGCAACCGAAATTATCGCCGGCAATGAGGATCGGCGAGCCGGCATAGCGCGGGTCGTCGAAGATGTTGCCGGGTTGCGCGCGGACCGTCTCGAACGCGCCGCGGCCGAGGCCGGTGCGCGTGATCGTCTTCAGCCAGTGCGCCGGGATGATGACGTCGGTGTCGATGTTCTTCGCGCCCCAGGGATAGGCGCGGCCCGAGACGGTCGTGACGGGGGTCATCGCTGTTCCGTACGCTCCGGAACGACACGCGCCGATGCGACATAGGCCGCGACGCCGCTGATCATTGCGCCGGCCGCCAGCAGTACGAATACCTTCTTCACGCTATTTCCCCCATCAACTCTCTGACGTCGCTCAGCTTACCGGTCACCGCCGCCGCTGCCGCCATCGCGGGTGATACCAGATGCGTACGCGCTCCGGGACCCTGTCTGCCGACGAAATTACGGTTCGACGTGGAAGCGCAACGCTCCCCCGCAGGGACTTTGTCCGGGTTCATCGCAAGACACATCGAACAGCCCGGTTCGCGCCACTCGAAACCGGCGGTGATGAAGATCCGGTCGAGCCCCTCGGCTTCGGCCTGACGCTTCACGAGGCCCGAACCGGGGACGACGAGTGCACGGACGCCGGTCGCGACATGGCGTCCGTCGGCGATTGCCGCGGCGGCGCGCAGGTCCTCGATGCGGCTGTTGGTGCAACTGCCGATGAAGACGTGCTGGATCGGCACGTCGCGCATCGCGGTGCCAGCGGTGAGGCCCATGTAATCTAGCGACTTCTGTGCGGCGGCCTGCTTGGCCGGGTCGGCGAAGCTCGACGGTTCGGGGACGAATCCGGTGATCGGCACGACGTCCTCGGGGCTGGTGCCCCAGGTCAGGCCGGGGGCGATGTCGGCGGCGTCGAGGGTGACGGACTTGTCGTACTTCGCGCCGGGGTCGGTTGCGAGACTGCGCCACCAGGCGACGGCGCGATCCCAGTTCTCACCGGTGGGGGCCATCGGGCGGCCCTTGAGGTACGCGAAGGTCGTGTCGTCGGGCGCGATCAGGCCGGCACGCGCGCCCGCCTCGATCGACATGTTGGCGATCGTCAGGCGACCTTCGATCGACATCGCGCGGATGACGCTGCCGGTGAATTCGATGACGTGGCCGGTGCCCCCCGCCGCACCGATCTTGCCGATGATCGCGAGGATGACGTCCTTGGGGGAGACGCCGAAGCCGAGTTCGCCGTCGACGCGGACTTCCATCGTCTTGGCCTGCGACAACAGCAGCGTCTGCGTGGCAAGGACGTGCTCGACCTCGCTGGTGCCGATTCCGAACGCGAGCGCGCCGAGTGCGCCGTGCGCCGAGGTGTGGCTGTCGCCGCAGACCAGCGTGGTGCCGGGGAGCGTGAAGCCCTGCTCCGGCCCGACGACGTGGACGATGCCCTGCTCGGCGGCGGTCGCGTCGATATAGTCGATGCCGAACTCGGACGTGTTGCGGCGGAGCGCGTCGAGCTGTTGCGCGCTTTCGGGGTCGGCGATCGGCAGGACGCGGCCAGCGGCATCTTTGCGCGCGGTGGTCGGCAAATTGTGATCGGGGACGGCGAGCGTCAGATCGGGGCGGCGGACTTTGCGGCCTGCCACGCGGAGACCTTCGAACGCCTGCGGGCTGGTGACTTCGTGGACGAGGTGGCGGTCGATATAGATCAGGCAGGTGCCGTCGTCGCGGCGTTCGACGACATGCGCCGCCCAGATCTTCTCGTACAGCGTTTGTGGAGTGACCATGATGGGGGCGCGGTAACCGAAAAGGGATGCTGCGCCAAGGTTGTATGTAATTTTCGGTCGTTCGGACGAGCCGGGGTCGCGCTCGCAGGAAATTTGTTCCCCCGCGAAGGCGGGAGCCCAGACCGGGTCCCCGCCTTCGCGGGGAAACAAGAGGGATCGCCCCTGCCTCGTCATCCTGACGAAAGTCAGGATCCAGAGTGACGGAAGGCGGTGCTTGGTATCCTGGGTCCTGACTTTCGTCAGGATGACGGGAGGGGAGGCATCGCCTTGTTCAGGAATACGACGCTGTCGGCCAGCACCGGCGCCTTGCCGCGGAACGGTTTCGAGAGTGCCATCGCGACGTTCTCGTGGCTCAAACCGGGGTAATCGATGTGCGTCACCGGTGCGCCAAGCGCCATCAACCGCGCCGTGAGGTTGATCGCGTTGTGCGGCTTGACCTGCGTGTCGTCGCCGGCGGTAATTAGCAGCATCGGCGGGGCGTCCGTCCGCGCGAAGTGGATCGGCTGGGTCATTACCGGGTCGGCGGCGCCCTGCATCGCGTCGATCGCGCGTTTCGCGGTGAAGGGGTAGAAGTCGTAGGGCCCGCACAGGCCGACCGCGGCCTTGATGATGTGCGGGTCGACGCCCTCCGCCTTCAGCCAGCGCTGGTCGAGCGTCAGCATCGCGACGGTGTAGGCGCCCGCGGAATGGCCTGCGACGGCGATCCGGTTCGGGTCCCCGCCAGCCTCCGCAATGTGGTCGCGGGTCCATTTCACGGCTTCGGCGCCGTCCTGGAGGAAGGCGGGGAAGCGGACGTCGGGCACTTTGCGGTAGTCGGGCATGACGACGACGTAACCCGCCTTCGCATAGGCGCGCGCGGCGAACGCGTAGGCGCCGCGCGAGCCGTGGACCCAGCCGCCGCCATACCAGAAAATCAGCACCGGCAGGCCGGTCTTCGCGCCACCGGACGGGCGCCAGACGTCGAGCTTCTGGCCGTGCGTGCCGAACGGGACGCCTTCGCGGATGCGCGCGGTGCCGCGACCGCCACCCATCACGCCGTCGAGGACGCTGAGCGTCCCCGGCCCCGCAGTGAACGCCGTGCCTGCGATCAGGATCACGACCAGCGCTATGACGATCGCGGCGCGGCGCATCAGCGGCGGAAGTCCGCGGTGATCGATCCGCAGGTGAGGAGGTCGGCCTCGTGGCTTTCCTCGCGCCATGTCTCGACGAGCGCGGTCGCCTCCCATTCGCGCATCGCCGGGTGGGCGATGATCCGCTCGACCCAGGCGAGTCCAGCCGCACCGACGTCGATCCCATAGGTCCGCACGCGGAACGCCACCGGGGCATAGAACGCATCGACCGCGGTGAACTCTGCGCCTGCGAGCCAAGGGCCGCCGAACCGGTCGAGCCCTTCGCTCCAGAGTTCGGCGATCCGCGCGACGTCGCGGTCGAGCGCGTCGCTACCGGGGGCGGCATTCACGCGGACGCCGACGTTCATCGTCCGCTCGTTCCGCAGCGCGGAGAACCCGCCATGCATTTCGGCGGCCGCGCAGATCGCCCACGCGCGCGCGTCGGCGTCGACCGGCCAGACGCCGTCGTGACGCTCGGCAAGGTAGAGGACGATGCCGAGCGAATCCCATACCGTTCGCTCGCCGTCGATCAGCACCGGCACCTGTCCGGTCGGCGAGAAGGCGCGGAACGCCTCGTAATTGACGGGCGCCAGGAACGGCTCGATCCGGTCCTCGAAGTCGATGCCGAGCGCCTTCATCAAGGCCCAGGGGCGCAGCGACCAGCTCGAGTAATTACGGTTCGCGGTGACGAGGGTGTAGCCCATCAGGCGGTGTAGCGCGCGGTGGTCTTCGCCGCGATCTCGTCCGCGGTGACGCCCGGCGCCATCTCGACCAGCTTGAACGGGCTGTCGTGATCGGGACGCTGGAACACGGCGAGATCCGTGACGATCATGTCGACGACGTTCTTGCCCGTGAGCGGCAGCGTGCAGGACGGGATGAACTTCGGCGTGCCGTCCTTGGCGGTGTGGTCCATCACGACGATGATCTGCTTGACGCCCGCGACGAGGTCCATCGCGCCGCCCATGCCCTTGATCATCTTGCCGGGGATCATCCAGTTGGCGATGTCGCCGCCTTCGCTGACCTCCATCGCGCCGAGCACCGTCAGGTCGATATGGCCGCCGCGGATCATCGCGAAGCTGTCCGACGAGCTGAAATAGACCGACGAGGGGAGTTCGCTGATCGTCTGCTTGCCGGCGTTGATCAGATCGGCGTCCTCGTCGCCCGCGTACGGGAACGGACCGATCCCGAGCATGCCGTTTTCCGACTGGAGCGTGACCGTCATGCCCTCGGGGATGTTGTTCGCGACCAGCGTCGGGATGCCGATGCCGAGATTGACGTAATAGCCGTCCTTCAATTCCTTGGCGGCGCGCGCGGCCATCTGGTTACGGTCCCAGGGCATCAGTGCAGTCCTTCCTGGATGGTGGTGATGGTCGTGAATTGTTCGCGGAGCTCGGTCCCTACGCCGTCGACGATCGCCTGCAACGCGGCATCCTCGTCAAGGCCCCAGGTGCCCGCATAGGCGCGCGCGGCGTGGCGGATCGTGTCGGCGAGGAGGTAGCCGAACACGGTCGGATCCTCGAGAATGCCCGCGTCGATCAGCACGTTGCTGCCGGCGCCGTTGGTGATCCAGATGCGCGCGACCTCGACCGATTCACTGGTGAGTTGGGCGCCCTTGTCGAGCGCGATCGCATTGGGATGATCGGCCATTAGCGTACGCCTCCTGTCGGGGCCCAGCGGACTGCTGGCGGGAATACCTCGTCGCGGTTGCCCTTGAGCGCGGTGCCGTAGACGGGGTTGGGGAGGACGAACCACCCTGCTCCCCATTTCGCGGCAATCGCGGGGGACTGGACTGTGGCGCGGCGCGCGGCGGGGGTCTGGCCGGCGTTGAACAGGTCGCTGAAGTCGCCGAGCTGGTCGCCGCCCATCGCGACGACGCAGTACCGCGCCGCGATCGTCACGCGGCGGCCGTCCTTCTTCGAGCCCATCGCGTCGTCGCCGGCGAGGAACAGCGTTTCACCGTGGCGAGCTGGGCCGAGGCCGGCGGCTTCGATCGTGGCTTCAGTCTGTGCGGCGTTGGCAGCGGAGCGGTTGGTGTTGAAGATCACGGTGACGCCCATCGCGCGGAGTTGGGTGAGCGCGGCGAGCGCGCCGGGGACGGGGGCGACCTGCTTGACGCCGGTACGCTCCCAGTCCTGCCAGCGGGGATCGGACCAGGGTTGGCCGGAGGACGCGTCGTATTCGAAGCCGAGGTTGAGGAGGATTGTCTCGTCGACGTCGAAGACCGCGGCTTTGGGTTTGGTGCCGCAGGTGGTCCAGGTGGGGGCGGCTAGCGAGGCGCCTTGCGCGAGGACGACGGATGTTGGCGTGCGTTGCGCGCGGACGTAGCCGACGAGCGCGTTCCAGGCCTGGATGCTGACCGCGGCAGCTTCGCCCGAGGCGTAGAGATACTGCATGCCGGCTGGGACGCCGTCGACGGTTATTGGCGCAGCGACAGTCGGCGTGGCTGCGATCGAGGTCGGCGCGGACACACTGACGCAGCCCTGCAAAACCAGTGCCCCTGCGAGCGCAGGGGCCCAGGATACCGACCGCAGCGCGCGTGACCCTGGGCTCCTGCGTGCGCAGAAGAACGGGGAGTGGATCACGCGGAAACCCGCTCGCGGACGGTGCGGAATTCGATCTGCTTGTCGTAGGGCGCACCGACGATCATCCGTTTCACGTAGATCCCCGGCAGGTGGATCGTGTCGGGGTCGAGGCTGCCGACGGGGACGATCTCCTCGACTTCGGCAACGCAGATCTTCCCCGCAGTCGCCATCGGCTGGTTGAAGTTGCGCGCGGTCTTGCGGAAGATGAGGTTGCCGCTTTCGTCCGCCTTCCACCCCTTGATGATCGCGAGGTCGGCGCGGATGCCACGTTCGAGGATGTATTCCTGGCCGTCGAAGACCTTGACCTCCTTGCCCTCGGCGACCTGCGTGCCGACGCCGGTCTTGGTGTAGAAGCCGGGGATGCCCGCCCCCCCTGCCCGGCAACGTTCGGCGAGCGTGCCCTGCGGGCAGAATTCAACCTCGAGTTCGCCGCTGAGATATTGGCGTTCGAATTCCTTGTTCTCGCCGACATAGGACGAGATCATCTTCTTGACCTGGCGCGAGCGGAGCAGTTTGCCGAGGCCCTGCCCGTCGATCCCGGCGTTGTTGCTGGCGATCGTCAGGTCCTTGACGCCGGACGCCTCGATCGCGTCGATCAGCCGCTCGGGGATGCCGCACAGCCCGAACCCGCCCGCGCAGATCGTCATGCCGTCGAACAGCACGCCTTCGAGTGCCGTCGCCGCATCGGTGTAGCGCTTGTTCGCCATGCATCCTCCTCAAATCCTGGTCACCGCATAAGGCGCCGCCAATCGCTCGGCAACGTCGCTGCGCACGACAGTTCAGTATGCGAGCATCAGGCCGGGTCGCCTCCACCGCGTCTTGACCAGCCGGCCGCTACCCGAGCAGGTGATGTACGCGTCCATGCCGTCCACTCCGCCCCAGCAGATGTTGGTGGTGAACACGTCGTCGGTGGCGACGAACTCGACCAGCTCTCCGGCGGGCGAGATCACGCTGATCCCGCATTCGCCGATCGTCGCAACGCAGATGTTGCCGCACGCCTCGACACCGAGCGAATCGAAGAACTTGTAGCCGGCGGGGCGGTAGAGTGGCGTGCCCGCGGCGCTGGCGACCTTGCCGGGCGCGACGATGTCGAACGCTATCAGGCGGCAGGTGTAGGTTTCCGCTGTGTACAACGTGTTGCCGTCGGGCGAGAGGCCGATGCCGTTGGGGTTTTCGCTCGGGAAGATCACTTCTTCGAGCTGGGTCCCGTCGGCTTTCGCGTAGAAGATCCCGGTGATGTCGCGTGCGCGGTCGCGTGATTTGCCGTGGTCGGTGAACCAGAAGCCGCCGTGCGAATCGAAGACGATGTCGTTGGGTCCTCGCAGCGCGCAGCCGAAATCGCCGTCCTTGTAGAGGATCTCGACCGCGCCGGTGGCGATGTCGATCCGCTCGATACGGCCGCCCGAATAGTCGTCCGGCTGGCCGTGCGGGGTGAGGAAGCCGTTCGTCTCGCGCCACCCGAAGCCGCCATTGTTGCAGCAATAGAGCTTGCCGTCGGGGCCGATCGCGAGGCCGTTGGGGCCGCCGCCGGGTTCGGCAACCGTCGTTTTCGTACCGTCCGGGGCGACGCGGGTGATCCGGCCGGCTTCGATCTCGACGAGGATGACGCTGCCGTCGGGCATTGCCACCGGGCCCTCGGGAAAGCGAAGGCCGTCGGCGAAGGTAGTGAAGTCGGTCATGATCCTCTCCGGGCGAGTCGGGTTGATCCCGGCTTCGATGCCAGCGTAACCGCGTCTCGACTTCGCGCGCAACGGACGGCAGGATGCGCCCATGATCACACCACGCACCGGCGGCCGTATCCTGGTCGACCAACTCGTCGCACAGGGCTGCGACCGGATCTTCACCGTGCCGGGGGAGAGCTTCCTCGCCGTGCTCGACGCGCTGCACGATACGCCGGCGATCGATCTGGTCGTGTGCCGGCAGGAGGGCGGCGTCGGATTCATGGCGTGCGCGGACGGGACGCTGACGCACCGGCCGGGCGTGGCGTTCGTGACCCGCGGGCCGGGCGCGACCAATGCGTCGATCGGGGTTCACGTTGCGATGCAGGATTCGCAGCCGATGATACTTTTCGTGGGCGATATCGACCGCGGCACGCGCGACCGCGAGGCGTTCCAGGAGATCGACTTCCAGGCGATGTTTTCACCGATCGCGAAATGGGCGGCGCGGATCGACGATGCGCGGCGGATCCCGGAATATGTCGCGCGCGCCTATGCGACGGCGATGTCGGGGCGGCCGGGGCCGGTGGTGCTGGCGCTGCCTGAGGACATGCTGCTGGATATGGTCGAGGCGGTCGATCGGCCTCGGGTCGAGCGGGTGGCGCAAGGCTGTGACGCCGACACGATGGATTTGCTTGCGGATTTGCTGACGACTGCCGAGCGGCCGGTGGCGATCGTTGGCGGGGCTGGCTGGGATGTCGCGGCGTCGGGGGCGTTCTCGACCTGGGCGGATCGTAACGGCATTCCGGTGGCGGCGGCATTTCGGCGGCAGGATGCGATTCCAAACGACTGCCCGGTTTGGGCCGGGAATTTGGGGTATGGGCCCAATCCGAAGCTGGTCGAGCGGGTGAAGGCGGCGGATCTGCTGCTGGTCGTTGGGCCGCGTCTTGGGGAGGCGACGACCGATGGCTATGCGCTAATAACGCCCGATCATCCGGAGCAGCGGCTGATCCATGTGCATCCCGATCCGGATGAGCTGCACCGGGCGTACCGTGCGGATGTCGCCGTCTGTGCGGGGATGGCGGAGTTTGCGGAGGCGTTGCTGGTGGTGGATTTGCCGCCGCGGACTGCTGGGTCGGAGGCGCATGCGGAGTGGCTGGAATGGTCTACGCCGGCGCCGCGCGATCTGGCGATGGACCTGGGGCCGTGCGTCGCGGCGATGCGCGAGCGGCTGCCGGCGGATGCGATCCTCTGCAACGGGGCGGGGAATTACTCGGGGTGGTGGCATCGGTACTGGGCGTATGCCGGGCCGGGGACGCAGCTTGCGCCGACCGCTGGGGCGATGGGGTACGGCGTGCCGGCGGCGGTTGCGGCTTCGTTGCGGCATCCGGAGCGGACGGTCGTGGCGCTGGCGGGGGACGGGTGCTTCCTGATGAACGGGCAGGAACTGGCGACGGCGGTTGCGCACGGGGCGGACATGCTGGTGCTGGTCGTCGATAATAGCGGGTACGGGACCATCCGCATGCACCAGGAGCGGGAGTATCCGGGGCGGGTTTCGGGGACCGGGTTGCGCAATCCTGACTTTGCCGCGCTGGGGCGGGCTTATGGGTGTTGGGCTGAGACTGTTTCTCGGACCGAGGATTTTGCGGAGGCGTTGGACCGGGCGATGTCGCGGAGTGGGGTGCGGTTGTTGCACCTAGTGACGGATATCGAGGCGATTACTCCGGGGACGACGCTGGCTACTCCGGGGACGACGCTGGCGAAGGTGCGTGGCGGCTGAGCTTCAGCACCGATGCCACCCAATGAGAAACACCACCCCGGCGAAGGCCGGGGTGGAGGTAGTGGTAGCGGGTGACTTCATCAGCGCAGCCTGTTCCCCCGCGAAGGCGGGGGTCCAGGAGCCAAGGCAAATAATGGTACCTAGCTGGACCCCCGCGTCCGCGGGGGAACGCCAATTGGGGATAGCGCACGACCGCGGCCAGCTTCAGGCGCCTGCCGTCTCCAGTTTAGCCCGCACCGCCGCCACCGCTTCCGCAGCCTTGTCGCCATCAGGACCACCGCCCTGCGCCATGTCGGGACGGCCGCCACCGCCCTGCCCGCCTAGCGTGGCCACCGCGATCTTGAGCAGGTCGACGGCGTTGTGGCTCGCCACCAGGTCCGCGGTCACGCCAACCGCGACCGAGGCGCGGCCGTCGTTGATCGCGACCAGCATCGCGATGCCGGAGCCGAGACGCTGCTTGGCTTCGTCGACCGCGCCGCGCAGGCCCTTGGCTTCGAAGTCGTTGAGCACCTGGCCAATGAACGCGACGCCGCCGACTTGTTCCGGCCCAGCCGCTTCGCCCGAGCCGCCGCCGCCGAGCGAAAGCGCCTTCTTCGTGTCGGCGAGTTCGCGTTCGAGGCGGCGGCGGTCTTCGAGGAGCGACGCAACACGTGCCGGAACCTCGTCGGGGGTGGACTTCAGGACTGCGGCGGCTTCGCGCAGGCGGTCGTCGCGGCTGGTCAGATACGCGCGCGCCGCTTCGCCGGTGAGCGCTTCGACACGGCGGATGCCGCTGGAGACCGCGCCTTCGCCGACGACCTTGAACAGGCCGATGTCGCCGAGCGCGGTGACGTGCGTGCCGCCGCACAGCTCGATCGAGTAGGTGCCGTCCTCGGTCGAGCCCATCGACACGACGCGGACTTCGTCGCCGTATTTCTCGCCGAACAGCGCCATCGCGCCCATCGCGATCGCGTCGTCGGGGGTCATCAGCAGCGTCGTCACCGCGCCGTTGCCGCGGACCTGCGCGTTCACGTCGGCCTCGACCTGCGCGATGTCGGCGGGGGTCATCGCGACCGGCTGCGAGAAGTCGAACCGCAGGCGATCGGGCGCGACGAGGCTCCCCTTTTGCGCGACGTGCGTGCCGAGGCGTTCGCGCAAGGCCTCGTGCAGGAGGTGCGTCGCGGAGTGGTTGGCTCGGATCTGGGCGCGGCGGGCGACGTCGATCTGGAGCTTGACCGGGTCACCGACCTTGATCTCGCCGGCGTCGACGATCGCGTGGTGGACGAACACGCGGCCGAGTTGCTTCGACGTCTCGGTGACGTTCGCGTGCAGGCCGGCGTCGTTGGAGATGTCCCCCGCATCGCCGACCTGCCCACCGCTCTCGGCGTAGAAGGGCGTCTGGTTGACGACGATCGCGACCGTATCGCCGGTGGTGGCGTGGTCGACGCGCGCGCCGTCCTTAACCAGTGCGACGACCTCGCCCTCGCCGGTATCCGATGCGTAGCCGAGGAATTCCGTCCCGCCAGTCTGCTCGACGATGTCGAACCAGATGTCGTCCGAGGCCTTCGCGCCCGAGCCCTTCCAGGCGGCGCGGGCGGCGCGCTTCTGCTCAGCCATCGCGGTGTCGAAGCCTTCGCGGTCGATCGCGATGTTGCGTTCGCGCAGTGCGTCCTCGGTCAGGTCGTACGGGAAGCCGTAGGTGTCGTAGAGCTTGAACGCGACGTCGCCGGCCAGCGTGCCGTCGGTCATCCCGGTGGTCGCTTCGTCGAGCAGCTTCAGTCCCTTGTCGAGCGTCTGGCGGAAGCGGGTTTCCTCCTGCTGCAACGTCGCCTCGATCAGCGGACGAGCGCGCGACAGTTCGGGATAGGCGGCGCCCATCTCGGTGACGAGCGCGGGGACCAGACGGTGCATCAGCGGCTGCTTGGCGCCGAGGATGTGCGCGTGGCGCATCGCGCGGCGCATGATCCGGCGCAGGACATAGCCGCGGCCCTCGCTCGCGGGCAGCACGCCGTCCGCGATCAGGAAGCCCGCGGTGCGCAGGTGGTCGGCGATCACGCGGTGGCTGGCGGTGTTGGCGCCGTCGGTCGCGGTGTGCGTCAGCGCGCCCGACGCCGCGATCAGCGCCTTGAACGTGTCGGTGTCGTAATTGTCGGTAACGCCCTGCATGACGGCGGCGATGCGCTCGAGCCCCATGCCGGTGTCGATCGACGGCTTCGGCAGGTTGCCGACGATCTCGGCATTCTCCTGCTCGTATTGCATGAACACTAGGTTCCAGATCTCGACGAAGCGATCGCCATCCTCGTCGGGGCTGCCGGGAGGGCCGCCGAAGATGTGGTCGCCGTGGTCGTAGAAGATCTCCGAGCACGGCCCGCACGGCCCGTTGTCGCCCATCGACCAGAAATTGTCCTTGGTCGGGATGCGGATGATGCGGTGGTCGGGGAGGCCGGCGACCTTCTTCCAGAGGTCGAACGCTTCGTCGTCGGTGTGGTAGACGGTGGCGGTCAATTTGCCGGGCGACAGGCCCCATTCGCGCGTGAGCAGCGTCCAGGCGTGGACGATCGCCTGTTCCTTGAAATAATCGCCGAACGAAAAATTGCCGAGCATTTCGAAGAAGGTGTGGTGGCGCGCGGTGTAGCCGACATTGTCGAGATCGTTGTGCTTGCCGCCGGCGCGGACGCATTTCTGCGATGAGGTGGCGGTGGTGTAGGGGCGCGATTCGAGACCGGTGAAGACGTTCTTGAACGGCACCATCCCGGCGTTGACGAACATCAGCGTCGGGTCGTTCTGCGGCACGAGCGGCGCGCTGGGCACGATCTGGTGCCCCTGCGATCCGAAATAGTCGAGGAAGCCGCGGCGGATGTCGTTCGTCGATGTCATGCGCGGGGACTTAGGCGAGCGGGGCGGTTCGCTCAAGGGAGGTGTGTGAGGAGGCTCGGACGTATCCGATTGAAACGAAGCAAGCTTGTTTCCCCGCGAAGGCGCGGATCCAGACTGGGCTCCCGCCTTCGCGGGAGAACAAGGAAGCGGGGGCTGTCGTTCGTTGAGAGCCGCCACTCCGCACCGCCGCCACCCCGGCGAAGGCCGGGGCCCAATTGGAAAGGTGGAAATAACGGAGCGCCGTGCTTCGTTATGCTCGTCCCCCAATTGGGCCCCGGCCTTCGCCGGGGTGGTTGAGATTGGTAGGGCGGTGGAGATCGGCGGGTAGCCAATCATGCACCGCCGCACATGTGCTCGGCATCGGGCAGCGTCCAAGACTCGTCGGTGCGCAGATTGGTGGTCGTGTACCACTTGCCGCGCTGGTCGCCCGGCGGGCAGTGCGTCGGCAGCTTGGCGAGGCAGGTCATCACCCGGTCGCCGACGCGCGCATGCTGGACGGCCGCGACCTGATCATAGGAGACGCCGTAGACGCCGTTCTTCAGGGTGATGCTCGATCCGGAGTCGGGGACTGGACGACCATTGTCTTCGAGACGCTGCGTCACGACGCCAACCGTCGTTAAGGCACACGTGCCGACACGTATCGGCGGACGCGTCGATGTCGCCTTCGGACCGGGCGGCGCGCTGGCCCCGAGCAGCAGGATCATCACGATGGCGGCGTGCGGTTTCATGTCGTCGCTTTCTTCAGAGTGGTGCGTCGATCGACTTCGGCGGCTCGCTGAACCATTTCGGGCCCGCATCGGTCATGTGGAAGCAGTCCTCGATCCGCACGCCGTACTTCCCCGGGATGTAGATGCCCGGCTCATCCGAGAAGCACATCCCTGCCGCAAGCTTGGTCGTCTCGCCGCGGACGAGGTTGACGGGTTCGTGGCCGTCCATGCCGATGCCGTGGCCGGTGCGATGCGACAGGCCGGGGAGCTTGTACCCCGGCCCGTAGCCGAGCGTCTCGTAATGCCGGCGGACCGCGTCGTCGACGCTTCCGGCGGGTGCGCCGATCTTGGCGGCGGCGAACGCGATCTGTTGGCCGCGGGCGACCTGGTCCCACGTCTTGCGCTGGTCGGCGGTTGCCGCGCCGTGGACCCAGGTGCGCGAGATGTCGGACTGGTAGCCCTGCACGGTGCAGCCGCAGTCCATCAGCACGACCTGGCCGTCGGCGACGCGGTGGATCTCGCGGCTGCCGTGCGGATAGGCGGACGCCTCGCCGATCAGCGCGAGCGCGAATTCGGGGGCGCCGCCAAGCTTGCGCGTCGCGGCGTTCATCAACGCGCCGATCTCGGGGCCGGTCATGCCCTTCTCGACGCGCGGCTTGGTCCAGCGATACGCGGCCAGCGTGACCTCGGTCGCGGCCTGCATCAACGCGATCTCGGCGGGGGTCTTGATCATCCGGCAGGCGCGGACGACCGGATCGGCGGAGACAATCCTCACATCGGGTAGCACGCGCTGGAGCCCCGCATAAGCAAAGTACCGCACCTCCGCCTCCAGGCCGATCGGCCGCGCGGCGAGCTTGCGGTCGCGCAGGAAGCCGGCGACGACGGCGAGCGGGTTCTCGTCCTCCTGCCAGACGCGCACCTCGGCGGGGACGGCAAGCGTCTCGCGCACCGACGGTTCCTCGAAGAACGGCGTGACGATGCACGGTTCGCCCTCGACCGGGAGGATCGCCAGCGTCAGCCGCTCGCTCGTGTGCCAGCGGACGCCGGTGAAGTAGATCATCGACGATCCCGGCTCGATCAGCACTGCGCCGATGCCCGCCGCCCTCATCAGCAATTGCGCGCGGACCAGCCGCGCAGCGCGTTCGGTGGCGTCGATCGGCCTGGTCGCGCCGGTGATGTCGGACAGCACAGACAGGTCCGGCTCGGCAGCGCGGAGGATCGCACTGGTCGACAGCAACGGCGCCGCGATGGCGAGGTTCAGCAGGTCGCGGCGCGAGGGGCTGAAGGCGGGCTTGTGGCGTGCGGTCGACATCGCCGCACGATAGGGTCCTTGACCCGGGCGCCGCAATCCCCTTCCCTGTTCGCTATTCTCGGGAGCGATTAATGGCCAAGCGGCTAACCTATTACATCTTGTTCGGCCTCGTCGCGGGGATGGTCGTCGGCTGGATCCTGAACGCGTCGATCGACAATGGCACGGCCGAGTCCGCCGAACGGTTGAAGGACATCGCGGGCTATTTCTCGATCGTGACGACGCTGTTCCTGCGGCTTATCAAGATGATCATCGCTCCGCTGGTGTTCTCGACGCTGGTGGTCGGTATCGCGCATATGGGCGATACCGGCGCGCTTGGCCGCGTTGGTCTCAGGAGCCTTGGCTGGTTCATCTGCGCGAGCCTGTTGTCGCTCACGCTGGGCCTGATCCTCGTCAACGTGTTGCAGCCGGGCGTCGGCCTCGCGCTCGCTATCCCGCCGGCGACCGCGTCGAGCGGCGTCGACCGCGCGGCGTTCGATCTCGCCAAGTTCATCACGCATATCGTCCCCGATTCGATGATCGCGGCGATGGCGGGCAACGAGATCCTCCAGATCGTCGTGTTCTCGGTGTTCGTCGGCGTCGCGATCACCGCGGTCGGCGAGAAGGCCGCGCCGCTGGTCAAGGCGATCGAGGCGCTGGTCGCGGTCATGCTCCAGATCACCAACTACGTGATGCGGTTCGCGCCGTTCGCGGTATTTGCCGCGGTGACCGCGACGCTTGCCGAGCGGGGGCCGACCATCCTCGGCCAGCTCGGCTATTTCATGCTGACCTTCTATATCGGGCTCGCGCTGCTGTGGGCGATGCTGATCGGGATCGCGTTCTTGCTGATCGGGCCGCGGACGCGGTTGCTGGTGCGGTATATTCGCGATCCGTTGATCCTGGCGTTCTCGGCGGCATCGTCGGAGGCGGCGTATCCGCGGACGCTGGAGGCGCTCGACCGGTTCGGCGTGCCGCCGCGGATCGCGAGCTTCGTGCTGCCGCTGGGCTATTCGTTCAATCTCGACGGGTCGATGATGTACATGACGTTCGCGTCGCTGTTCATCGCGCAGGCGTATGGCATCCACATGCCGATCGGGCAGCAGATCGCGATGCTGCTGGTGCTGATGGTGACGTCGAAGGGCATCGCCGGCGTGCCGCGCGCGTCGCTGGTGGTGATCGCGGGGACGTTGTCGATGTTCAAGATTCCGGAGGCCGGGATCCTGCTGATCCTGGCAGTGGATCATTTCCTCGACATGGGGCGCTCGGCGACCAACGTGATCGGCAATGCGGTGGCGGCGACCGTGGTGGCGAAATGGGAGGGCGGGCTCGACGAGCGGGAGCCGGCCGATCGGGACTTTCCGCATGCGCCTACCGGGCATGGGCCGAAGGTGGACGTGGACAGCTACGAGAAGATCGGGCCGGGACAGGTTTGAGATGATTGGCGATGTTGAGCCGATGACGTCTCAAGGATGCGCCTTTACGCTGGCGGTCCACTGAAGAAGTACCCCCCGGCGAAGGCCGGAGTCCAGTTGGGGACGCCGATAATGACCGCCGCGCCCCGTTACTACAACATTTCCAACTGGGCCCCGGCCTTCGCCGGGGTGGTGTTTGGGGAGAGGTCGTCTTCTTAGCCCCGATCTGGTTCCCGACTTGCGCTACTTAGGCGTAGGCGTAGGGGCCGCCTTTCTCGAGTCCTGCCTGATACGCTGGCCGCGCGTGCACCTTCGCCAGCCACGCGATCGTAGCGGGGCGGGACTCGTCGAGGCCGCCGCGGCTGCGGGCGGCTTCGAGGGGGAAGCTCATCATGATGTCGGCGGCGGTCATCTCGCCGCCGGCAAACCAGGGGCGCTGCGACAGTTCGGCTTCGGCGTAGTCGAGGTGGACGTCGATCATCGGCTGGATCTTCTTGACCGCGACCTTGCCCATGATCGGGATGCGCGCGAGGACGAGCTTGAGCAGCAGCGGTGGCATCATCGAACCTTCCGCATAATGAAGCCAGAAGCGGTAGCGGAGCGCGTCGGTGCGGTTGGCGGGGGCGCCTAGCCTGCCGTCGGCCTTGTCGACGAGATATTCGACGATCGCGCCCGTCTCGGCGACCACCTGGCCATCATCTTCGATCACTGGCGACTTACCGAGCGGGTGCACCTGCTTGAGTTCGGGCGGGGCGAGCATCGTTGCCTTGTTCCGCTCGTAGCGCTTGATCTCGTAGGGGAGACCGAGTTCCTCGAGCATCCAGAGGATCCGCTGCGATCGCGAGTTTTCGAGGTGGTGGACGATGATCATGCTGAGCCCCCTGGTTTCAATTCGCCGATTTGCGCGCGGTCCAGATCCAGGCGGCGGCGGGGAATTCCACCGTGTCGCCGTCGCAATACCGTTCGCAGACCTGGGTGAGACGCGCGATGTGGCGCTCGCGTTCCTCTGGAGCAGCGTCGCGGATTGCGGAGGCGGCAGGGCCGATACGGCAGAAATAGTCGACGGCGTCGGCTACGGGATCGGCGCCGTCGCCTGCTTGGTAGGCGAAGGCGATGCGTCGGGGTGAGGGGGTATGCCAGCCTGAGCTTTCCAGGATCGTGGCGACATGGTTCGGATCGGCGAAGGCGAACGGGCCGGGCGTGGTGGAGGTCGGGGAGTGAGCGTCGCCGCCGGTTGCCGTGACGATTTCCGTGGCCCAGCGGTTTGCGGCGCGTTCTGCAAAACAGGAGAAGACGAGCCCGGCGTCGGGGGCGGCGGCTTCGGCCAATATGGTGAAGGCGGCGATCGGGTCGGCGAAGAACATGACGCCGTGGCGCGAGACGTAGAGGTCTGTCGGGGCGTGGTGCGGGGCGGCGACGGTGATGTCGGCGCAGTCGAAGCGAGCGTTGGACTGGGTTTCGTCGCGGTGTCTGGCGATCTCTATCAGGGTTGGCGAGAGATCGATGCCGGTTACGGTTGCGTTCGGAAGGGCTTGCGCGGTGGCGAGTGAGGTCGCGCCGGCGCCACAGCCTATGTCAATGATCTTGCGGATTTGGGGAGCGGCGGCGGCCAGGATCGCTGCGTTGAGGTGCGGCGTCAGTTTGGTGAAGCTGCGGTCGGTTCGGCGCCATTCTTCGGCCCAGACATCCCCTATTCTGCCGGTCCAGTCATAGGCTGTGGTCATGGGGTTGTGGTGCCTCATGGTTTGATCGGGGGCGGCGGTTTAGAGTGAAGTATAGGAAGTATAGATGCTCGCGTGGGTTTGGCGTTGAGGTAGTTGGAGGTGTCGCCGGGGTCGTTGCGTTGCTTTGTGCGCCCGTCTGCATCCTTGTTTCCCCGCGAAGGCGGGGATCCAGACTGGGCCCCCGCCTTCGCGGGAGAATAATGGGGTGATGCCGTCCGGTAGAAGCCGCCACCCCGGCGGAGGCCGGGGCCCAGTTGAGGAACCGTCGTAACGAAAGATCGCGCTTCGTTATTACCACCTTTCCAACTGGGCCCCGGCCTTCGCCGGGGTGGTGTGTTGGGGCGGTGCGGTGCGGTGCGGTGCGGTGCGGTGCGATGCCTATGTAGAGATTCTCGCCGGCGCAAAGCCGAGGCTGACGCCGATCCAAGCCCGATGCCGCCACGCCCCCTGCACGATCAACCACGTGCCCTCACCCTCCCATTGCGAGAGCAATGGGCCCCTCCCTCTCCCCGGAGGGAGAGGGGTAAAGGTTTTATGCGTCGTCGCCTTCTTCGGGGCCGGCCATCATTTCCTCGGCGACCTTGTCCGTGCGCGCGCGGATCTGCTTTTCGAGGCGGTCGGCGGTTTCAGGGTTGTCCTTGAGGAAGGTCTTCGAGTTCTCACGGCCCTGGCCGAGGCGGACGCTGTCGTAGCTGAACCAGGCGCCGGACTTCTCAACCAAGCCCGCCTTCACGCCAAGATCGAGAATCTCGCCGAGCTTTGAAACGCCCTGCCCGTACATGATGTCAAACTCGACCTGCTTGAACGGCGGGGCGACCTTGTTCTTGACGACCTTGACGCGCGTCTGGTTGCCGGTGACCTCTTCGCCGGCCTTGATCGCACCGATGCGGCGGATGTCGAGGCGGACCGAGGCGTAGAACTTCAGCGCGTTGCCGCCGGTCGTCGTCTCCGGGTTGCCGTACATGACGCCGATCTTCATGCGGAGCTGGTTGATGAAGATCACCATGCAGCGCGAGCGGCTGATCGAGCCGGTGAGCTTGCGCAGCGACTGCGACATCAGGCGTGCCTGCAGACCGACATGGCTGTCGCCCATCTCGCCCTCGATTTCGGCACGCGGCACGAGGGCTGCGACCGAGTCGACCACCAGCACGTCGATCGCGTTCGAGCGGACCAGCGTGTCGACGATCTCGAGCGCCTGCTCGCCGGTGTCGGGCTGCGATACGATCAGTTCGTCGATGTTGACGCCGAGCTTCTTGGCGTAGACCGGGTCGAGCGCGTGCTCGGCATCGACGAATGCCGCGGTGCCGCCACCCTTCTGCGCTTCGGCGATCACGTGGAGCGCGAGCGTGGTCTTGCCTGAGCTTTCCGGACCGTAGATCTCGATCACGCGACCGCGCGGCAGGCCGCCGACGCCGAGTGCGATGTCGAGACCGAGCGAGCCGGTCGAGATAACCTCGACCTGCATGGTCTCCTTCGAGCCTAGGCGCATCGCCGAGCCCTTGCCGAACGCGCGGTCGATCTGCGCGAGCGCGGCGTCGAGCGCCTTCTGGCGGTCGTTGGTTGCGGTTGCCATGCCGGTGTCGATCACTTTCAGATTAGCGGCCATTGATAAGCTCCCATCGCTAAAGCAAGCGCGCGTGCCATTCAACGCGTCAAACACCATGTATTCTCTTTGTTCTTTTGGAACAAGTGGGGAACGTCGGTTTGTGCAGAAAAGGGTTGGAGTTTGGTTGCGGGCGCGCGGGCCCTATACGCGGCACCGCAAGATTTGGCCGCATCGATATGTGACCGGTCGTCATCACCGCGCAGGCGGGGATCTATAAGCTCAAGGGCTAGCGATCCTGTTGCGACACCAGCCGGTATGGGTTCCCGCCTCCGCGGGGATGACGGGAAAGGCGACGACTTTTGATCGAGATCCGCTCAGTCTTTGTTGGGGATCGGGCTTATTCGGGATCGCATTTGATCAGGCGAGCGTCGTTGCGAGGGTCCACCAACCGCGGGCTTTTGCGGCGGTGGCGGCGGCGTCTCTGGCCTCGAGGGTTTCGAACAGGGCGAAGCAGGTGGCGCCCGAGCCGGACATTCTCGCCAGGAGGACGCCGTGCGCTGCGTCGAGAAGGGTGCGCACTTCCGCGATTTCGGGGGCGAGCGCTAGCGCGGGGGGCTCGAGGTCGTTGCGGCCTTCGAGGGCGCGAGCGAGGAGGTCACCTTCGGGGATCGGGCCTCGGTCCTTGCCGTCCCAGGTTTTGAAGACAGCGGCGGTGGAGACGGCGACGCCGGGGTTCACGAGGAGCAGTGGCGTGCCCGACAGGCCTTCGAGCGTGGTAAGGGTGTCGCCCTTGCCGGTGCCGAGCGTGGTGCGGTTGGCGAGGCAGGCGGGGACGTCTGCGCCGAGCTTTGCGGCGATGACGTGGAGGCGGGGGTCGGTTGGGGGTACGCCGTGGAGTCGGGCTAGCGCTCGGAGGGTGGCCGCGGCGTCGGCTGATCCTCCGCCTATGCCCGAGGCGATCGGGAGGTGCTTTTCGAGAGTTATGGCGTGGTGGGTGTTCGGAGCGAATGCGGTGGTGAAGGCGTCTGCGGCGGCGGTTACGAGATTGCCGTTCCAAGGGGCGCTGCCTTGGGTGGCGTTGGGCGAGCCGTGCGCGTCTTCACTGTCCGTTCCCAATTGTGCCCCGGCCTTCGCCGGGGGGGTGTTGGGGGTTGGGAGGAGTGCGACGGCGAAGGGGCCAGTTATGGTGAAGCTATTGGTTTGGGCGGCTTCTACCGTGATTAGGTCGCCGTCGGTGGCGAAGGCGAAGAGGGTTTCGAGGTCGTGATAGCCGTCGGCGCGGCGGCGGCGGACGTGGAGGGCCAGATTGATCTTGGCGGGCGCGGATTCGGTTATGGCGGGCATTGCGGGGTCTCGAGGTTTTGGGCGGACTTGGCCGGCGTCCGGCGTTGTGCATCGGCTTAGCCACAAAACATCCGTCATCCCAGCGGAGGCCGGGATATCGTGGTTTGGCGGGCAGCGCGTGCCTCGTGGGATACCCCAGCTTTCGCTGGGGCGACGGGACCGGGGGACGGGGGACGGCTTTTTGGGGTGGTTTTGTGGTTGGCTTTCGAGGCAGTTCAGCCGCTCAAAGACCGTCATCCCAGCGCAGGCTGGGATCTCGTGGTTTGGCGGGCGTCGCGTGCCTCGTGGGATACCCCAGCTTTCGCTGGGGTGACGGTTTTTGGGTAGTGTGGGGTCGTTCCCTTTCCCGGTGGGGCAGGAATTTAGCGGCGAGCGTTGACCGGAAGGCCGTTGGCGATCTTTGCGGTTATGCGTGCGGTATCGGCTGGTTCGGCGGTGAGGAGCGCCGCGCGCCAGGCGTAGCGGGCTTCGTAGTTTCGGCCTGTGCTCCAGTACGCGTCGCCTAGGTGATCGGATATTTCGGCGTTGGTGGGTTCGGCCTGCGCGGCGGTTTCGAGCAGCGGGAGCGCGCGCGCGGTGTTGCCCGAGAGGTGATAGGCCCAGCCCAGCGAGTCGGTGATCGAGGCGTTGGTCGGGTCGAGGCGGGTGGCGCGTTCGAGCAACCGGATCGAGGCGGGGATGTCGTCGCTGTGCTCGACTTGCGCGAAGCCCAGATAGTTGAGCGCGAGCGGTTGCGCAGGGCCGCGGGCGACAGCTTTTTCCAAAGCGTCGCGCGCTTCGGGCCAGCGGCCGGCTTGGTCGAGCGCACCACCATATTGCAGCCAAGCCCCCCAGGTGCCGCCCTTGTCACCGTCGGCGGCGATAATGCGCTGGTACCAGGTGGCGGCTTCGGCGGGGTTGCCGGTGGTCAGCAGCAAGTCCGCATAGCGTTGCCAGTCGGCGGCATCCGCGCCCTTTTGGTCGGCGCGATTCTTGGCTGCAGCGAGCGCTTCGCCGTCGCGATCGGCGTTCGACAGGATGTCGATGCGCTCGGCGGCGGCGGCCCCGGCGGACGGGCCCTTCGGGTCGATCTCGTCGAGGACCGCGAGCGCCCGGTCGACGACCTTGTTGCGGGCGAGCGCGTCGGCGAGGAGGATGCGCGCGCCGTCATAGCGGGGGTCGGCGCGCAGCGCGGCCTGCGTCAGCGCGATCGACAGCGGCGAGGGTTCGCCGGCGGCGAGGTCGCTGGCGAGGCGAGCAAGCAGGCGCGACACGCCGATCGCGAGCGGTTGCTTGGCCGGCGCCGCGGCGATCAGCACGCGCGTTTCGGTGGCGAAGCGGTTGGCGACGGGGTCCTTCGCGGCGGTGGCGAGCGACGGTTCGGGGTCGCGACCCTCGGCGTGCGCGACCCAGGCGTAGAGCGAGGGCGCGAGCACCACGAGAGGACCGGTGGCGAGCGTGGCGATGGCGGCGCTCGCGGCCTTGGTGTCGCCCTGTCGCGCGGCATCGGCGAGCGGGAGAAGCGCGGCGTCGGCGGGGGCTACGCCGGCCTTGCCTAGCACCGCGGCGGCGCGCGTCGCGAGCGGCATGTTGCCGGCCTCCAGCGCCTCGCGGTAGGCGCGGATCGCGACGATGGGATCGTCGGGCGATGCCGCCAGCACCTTGGCATAGCTGGCGGCGGCGAGGTCCGGCCTGCCCGCGGCGTCGGCCGCGCGGGCCTTCAGATAGGCGGAGAGATCACCGGTCCCGGCCGTGGCAGGCGCTGCCAGGACGAGACCGAGTGCGAAGAATACGGGCTTACATGTTGGGATAATTGGGGCCTCCGCCGCCCTCGGGTACGACCCAGTTGATGTTCTGGGTGGGGTCCTTGATGTCGCAGGTCTTGCAGTGGACGCAGTTCTGCGCGTTGATGACGAACTTGGGATCGCCCTCTTCGACGCCGACCACCTCGTAAACGCCGGCCGGGCAATAGCGTTGCGCTGGCTCGTCATACATCGGCAGGTTGTACGTAATCGGTACCGCCGGGTCCTTGAGCGTCAGGTGGACCGGCTGGTCCTCCTCGTGGTTGGTGTTCGAGATGAACACCGACGAGAGGCGATCGAAGGTGAGGACGCCATCGGCCTTCGGATACACCGGCTTCTTGACCTGGTCCTTGCGCCACAGGCTCTCGTTGTCGGGATGATGGCCCATCGTGAAGGGCATCTTGATCCCGAAATGCTCGAGCCACATCGTCACGCCAGCTAGCCCAGAGCCGACGAGGTCGCCGAACTTCTTGACCAGCGGCACGACGTTGCGGACGACCGACAGTTCCTTCTTGAGCCACGATGCGTCGAAGGCCTCGGGATAGGCGACCAGTTCGTCATGGCTGCGCTGTGACACGATCGCCTCCGCTGCGGCGTCCGCGGCCATCATGCCCGACTTCATAGCGCCATGCGTACCCTTGAGTCGCGGCACGTTGAGGAAGCCCGCCGAGCAGCCGATCAGCGCGCCGCCTGGGAAGACGAGCTTGGGAATCGACTGCAAGCCGCCGTCGTTGATCGCGCGCGCGCCGTAAGACACGCGCTTGCCGCCCTTGAGGATCGCGGCGATCTCGGGGTGCGTCTTCCACTTCTGCATTTCCTGGAAGGGCGACGCATAGGGATTGGAATAGTTGAGCCATGTCACGAAGCCGAGCGATACCTGCCCGTTCGCCTGATGATACAGCCAGCTGCCGCCGTTTGCATCGTCGCCGAGTGGCCAGCCCTGCGTATGGATGACGCGGCCCGGGCTGTGGAGCGCGGGATCGATATCCCAGAGCTCCTTGATGCCCAGGCCGTAGACCTGCGGCTGGCTGTCCTTGGCGAGATCGAACTGGCGGATGATCTCCTTCGAAAGATGACCGCGCACGCCCTCCGCAAAGAACGTGTATTTGGCATGGAGTTCGAGGCCCGGCGTGTAGTCCGACTTGTGCGTCCCATCGCGCGCGACGCCCATGTCGCCAGTCGCTACGCCCTTCACCGAGCCATCGTCGTTGAACAGGATTTCCGCGGCGGCAAACCCTGGGAAGATCTCGACGCCGAGTTCCTCCGCCTTGCCCGCGAGCCAGCGGCAGAGGTTGCCAAGGCTGCCGGTGTAGGTGCCCTTGTTGTGCATGAACGGCGGGGTCAGGAATTCGGGAAGCTCGCGCTTGCCCTTTTCGGTCAGGATCCAGTGATGGTTCTCGGTCACCGGCACTTCGGCAAGCGGGCAGCCGTCCTCGCGCCAGGTCGGCAGCAGCTCGTCGAGACTCTTCGGATCGATGACCGCGCCGGACAGGATATGCGCGCCGACTTCGGAGCCCTTTTCGAGCACGCAGACGCTGATCTCGGCGTCCTTCTCGACCGCCAATTGTTTGAGACGGATCGCTGCCGAAAGCCCCGCCGGACCTGCGCCGACGATCACCACATCATAGGGCATCGATTCACGTGTCGTCATCATCGTCTCCCGGGGGATGTCCCCTCTAGCCCAGTCTATCCGCCCCTGCCCTTCGTTCGGGCTCGGGCCGGCACCGTCTTATCCAATATGGCGATTGCGCGAGTTGACCGCCACGTCAACCGTGCAGCATAGGTTACCGCGTGGGGGCGGACCAAACCATCGACTGGCGAAATGCTGCGGCGAGTGCGCTCGACTGGTGGCACGAGGCTGGTGTCGACATGCTGGTCGACGACGCGCCGCGCGACTGGTTTGCGGCGCCTGAACCGCTTGTCGTGCCCGCCGTGGCGCCTGCCGCACCGGCCGTGGCACCGTCTGCGATGCCGCATTTGCTGGCCGACTTCCTCAACTGGCGAAGTGGTGCGGAGGTTCCCGAGGCGGACTGGAGCGGGGTTTCGCTGTCGGCCGTGGGCCCCGCTGACGCTACGGTCATGGTGCTTGTCGATTGCCCGGACCGCGACGACGGAGATGCGGGTGCGTTGCTGAGTGGCGCTTCTGGACGGTTGCTCGACAAGATGCTTGCGGCGATCGGTCTGACGCGTGACGAAGTGCACCTTGCGGCGGTCTGCGCCAAGCGGCCGACCGCGGGGCGGATCCAGAGCGAAGTCGAGGAGCGGCTCGCGGAAATCGCCAAGCATCACATCGGCCTGGTCGCCCCCAAGCAGTTGCTTCTGCTGGGCAATGCGGCGAGCCGTGCGATCCTCGGGACGGAATTACAGGCGGCGCGCGGGCGTTTACACGGGTTTAACCATAAGACCGGAGAAACGAGCGTAGTCGCGAGCTTTCATCCGCGGTTCCTGATCGAGAAGCCGGCGGCCAAGGCCGAGGCCTGGAAGGATTTGCAGATGCTGATGCGCGGACAGACGCAAGAGGGTGTGAGATGATTCGGACTCTAGCTATCGTTCTGGGGCTGAGCGCCCTTCCCTTCCCAGCTCTGGCAGCGACCGTAGCCGGCGAGCCTAGCGGCGACGCCCGGCTCGGGACGACGAAGTTGGTCGGCGCGCCGACGCTGGAGCAGATCCCCGACCAGCTCGATGCGGGCCAGCGCGAGGCGTACAAGACGGTGTTCGCGGCGATCCGCGACGGCAAGTGGACCGACGCGCAGATCCAGCTCGACACGATGAAGCCCGGCCCGCTGCACGCGATCGCGCGCGCCGAAATGTATACGGCGAAGGGATCGCCCAGGGTCGAGATGGAGCCGCTGGTCGCGCTGCTCAACGAAGCGCTCGAGCTGCCCGAGGCCGAGCAGATTGCGCGGCTCGCGTCGATGCGCGGTGCGGTTGGCCTGCCCCCCTTGCCGGTCGCACAGCGACTGATCTGGCAGGACGGCGCGCCGCGTCGCGTCCGCGCGAAGAGCCTGAAGGGCGACATGATCGCCGCCGATCTCGCGCTGAAAATGCAGCCTTACGTCAAGGCCGATATGGGCCGCGAAGCGCAGTCCCTGTTGGAGAGCACGCCCGGTCTTACCCCGGAGGCGCTGACCGAATGGCAGCAGAAGATCGCGTGGATCTATTTCTTGCAAGGCGACGATGTGAACGCGCGGGTCATGGCGACCAAGGCGCAGGACGGCGTCGGCGACTGGGCGGTCCAGGGCCGCTGGGTCAATGCACTGTCGGCGTGGCGGCAGAATGATTGTGCGAATGCCGAGAGCGGGTTCGAGGGCGTCGCAGCGCGTGCGGGCGACGTCGATCTGCGTGCGGCGGCTTTGTATTGGGCGTCGCGTGCCGACATGGTGTGCTCGCGTCCCGACAAGATCGAGGGTCGCCTAAAGGCGGCGGCGCAGTTCAGCGAGAGCTTTTATGGCCAGCTCGCGCGCCAGCAGCTCGCGATGAAGGACAAGGGCAATTCGGTCGGCGGACTGGTCGCAAGCGACTGGCAAGTGGTCGGCAAGCGTCCGAACGTCCGCGTCGCCGCAGCGCTGGTCGAGGTCGGCGAGACCGACCTGGCCGATACCGTTATCCGTCAGCAGGCCAAGATCGGCGACCCGCGCGAATTCGGCAATCTGGTCCGTATCTCCGAAGCGCTGAGCCTGCCCGCGACCACCGTCTTCCTTGCGCATAATTGTCCGCAAGGGGTCACGTCGACTGCCGAGGCGCGCTATCCGACGCCGAACTGGACGCCGGACAGCGGCTGGCACATCGACAAGGCGCTGGTCTACGCGCACACGCTCGAGGAATCGCGGTTCCGCAACACCGTGAAGAGCCCGGCCGGCGCGTATGGCCTGATGCAGATCATGCCCGCCGCCGCGACAGATTTCGCGCGCGAGCGTGGCACCTCGATCGACATGAAGGCGCTGACCAAGCCATCGACCAACATGGACATCGGCCAGCGCCATCTGGAGCGGCTGCGCGATATGGCGGGCGTGACCGGGGGCCTGCTGCCCAAGGTGATCGCGGCGTATAACGCGGGGCCGCGCCCGGTCGGCGACTGGAACGCGATCGTCCATGATAACGGCGATCCGCTGATGTATATCGAGAGCATCCCGTACTGGGAGACGCGCGGTTACGTCACAACCGTGCTGCGCAACTACTGGATGTACGAGGCACAGGGCGGCAAGAAGGCGTCGGTCAGCCGTAATGCACTGGCGCAGGGCATGTGGCCGCGCTTCCCCGGCCTGCCCGGCGCGACCGCAGTGCGGATGGCTGCCAAGCCATATACGCAATACCGTGCCAGCACGGCGCCCTTGAACGCTACCGTCGCAGTGAATGCCAGCGTCGGGCCGCAGTCCACCACCGTCACGCGCGCGGACTGAGTTTCATGCCGATCGACGAAAGCCGGACGTTCCTACCGGTGCGGATTGCCGTGCTGACCGTGTCGGACACGCGCGGCCTTGCCGAGGATCGCTCGGGCGATACACTGGTCGCGCGGCTGACCGAAGCCGGACACGTGCTCGCCGATCGCCGGATCGAGAAAGACGATGTCGAGACGATCGTCTCGCGTCTCCACGCCTGGATCGGTGATCCCGAGATCGATTGCATCATAACCACCGGCGGCACCGGCGTGACGGGGCGTGACGTGACGCCCGAGGCCGTGGAGCAGGTCGCCGAGAAGATGATTCCCGGCTTCGGCGAACTCTTCCGCATGCTCAGCTACCAGACGATCGGCACGTCGACGGTCCAGTCGCGCGCGTGCGCCTGCGTGTCGCATGGCACGTATATCTTCGCGCTGCCGGGCTCGACCGGGGCGGTGAAGGACGGTTGGGACGGCATCCTGCGCGACCAGCTCGACAGCCGCCACCGGCCCTGCAACTTCGTCGAGCTGATGCCGCGGTTGCTGGAACGCTGAAAGCGCCAATGTCCCGTACGGCACGCCAGATCATGGTACGGCGCACAGAGCGGTCATTTCCGTAGCGCGACACGGCAATCGCGAAACGCCTCGCAAATTCAACGAGTTACACCTCGTGTAGCACCGTATTAGTAAACTGGCACACTCGGTGCATTGGTCGTCCTGTAACCCGATCGGGTTGCGACACCAACGATCCGAAGGACGCCATCATGCCATCGCTCATCCTGAACAGCTTCATCGCCGCCGCCGTTCTCGTCACCGCCGCGCCGAGCCTCGCGGCCGGGTCGCAGCCGACGACGAAGCTGAAATACGATGCGAAGATGCAGAAATATTGCGTGACCGATCCGGCCGTCACCGGCAGCCACCTTCAGAACAGAACGTGCAAGACGGCGGCGCAGTGGAGCGCCGCGGGGCTCGACATGCCGAAGACCACGATGGTGGCGGCGACGCCTTCGGAAACTATCATCGCGCTGAAGTGATACGTTACGGTGCGGGCTCGAGGATCCTCCCCCGCCAGGGGGGAGGATCGCACGATGCTAGACCCGCGCTAGGCGTATCGGCGGGATCAGTTCGCCAGCAAACGCTCGGCAAACGCACGGACACCCGGGCCGATATCGTCGCGCGACAGGGCGATCGCCAGATTGGCCTGGATATACCCGCCCTTGTCGCCGCAATCGTAGCGCTGGCCATCGAAGGTGAAGCCGTGGAACGGCTGGTTGCCGATCAGCTGCGCCATCGCGTCGGTCAGCTGGATCTCGCCACCCGCGCCCTTCTCCTGCGTCTCCAGGATCCGCATCACCTCGGGCTGGAGGATGTAGCGGCCGGGAATCATCAGGTTCGACGGCGCGGTGCCCTGCTTGGGCTTCTCGACCAGCGCGGTGACTTCGGTCAGTCGGCCGTCGATCGCGCCCGGCGAGATGATGCCGTATTTGTCGGTTTCCGAATCAGGCACTTCGAGCGCACCGATGACGTTGCCGCCGACCTTATTATACGCCTCGACCATCTGCTTCATGAAGCCAGGCTTGCCGACCATGAGTTCGTCGGGGAGCAGCACCGCAAACGGCTCGTCACCGACGATCTCGCGCGCGCACCATACCGCATGGCCAAGGCCAAGCGGCTCCTGCTGGCGGACATAGACCGGCGAACCCGGCTTCATCCGAATATGGCTGATCGCATCGAGCGACTTGCCGCGCGCGCGCATCGTATCCTCAAGCTCGTACGAAATATCGAAATGATCTTCGAGCGCACCCTTTCCGCGGCCGGTCACGAAGATGATCTGCTCGATACCAGCCTCAAGGGCTTCCTCTACCGCATATTGAATCAGCGGCTTGTCGACGACGGTCAGCATTTCTTTCGGCATCGCCTTCGTGGCGGGCAAAAAGCGGGTGCCAAGTCCAGCCACCGGAAATACAGCCTTGCGCAGTGGCTTTATAGTCATTCTGAACTCCAGGATTATAGTCGGATCGGCAATCTTTCCGGCGTGTTTATCGGTCGTTACGGATCAGTGCAAATCGGGCTGACCAATCGATCAAACGTCACGGCCGGTTAGCGCGTCATTAAACGCGATGCGCTACGAAGGTTCCATGTCCAAAATTCTCGTCATATTCGGCACGCGTCCCGAAGCGATCAAACTCTTCCCGGTTATCCGTGCCTTGGCTGAAGACCAGAGCCTGTCGGTGCGCACCTGCGTCACGGCGCAGCATCGCGGGTTGCTTGATCAGGTGTTGGCGATCGCCGATCTCGCGCCCGATATCGACCTCGATCTGATGGAGCCCGGCCAGTCGCTCGATCGCCTGACCGCGCGGCTGCTGACGGGGATCGGCGAGGTGATGGACGCTGAACGACCCGACCTCGTCATCGTCCAGGGCGACACGGCCACCGCGATGACCGGTGCGCTTGCCGCCTATTACCGCAAGGTCCCGGTCGCGCATGTCGAGGCCGGCTTGCGCTCAGGCGATATCTACCACCCCTGGCCAGAGGAAGTGAACCGCCGGATCGTCGCACCGATCGCCGCGCTGCATCTCGCACCGACCGAGACGTCGGCCGAGGCGTTGCGCCGCGAGACGATCGCGCCCAACACGATCCACGTCACCGGCAACACCGTGATCGACGCGCTGCACTGGACCAGCGCCAAGGTCGCCGCCGACCCATCGCTCGCCGCCGGGCTGGACGCGATTGCCGCACGCTTTGCGGGAAAGCGGATCGTCCTGGTGACGACGCACCGCCGCGAGAATTTCGGTGACGGGATGGCGGCGATCGCCCGCGCGATCGGACGGATCGCGGAACGCGACGACGTCGCCGTTCTCTTCCCGGTCCACCCCAACCCCAACGTCGTTTCGGTGATGGACGAAATTCTCGGCGATCGCGCGAACGTCGCCCGGATCGAGCCGCTCGATTACCCGCATTTCGTCCGGGCGCTCGGCATGGCCGACATCGTGCTGACCGATTCGGGCGGCGTACAGGAAGAGGCGCCCGCGCTGGGCAAACCGGTGCTGGTGATGCGCGAGACGACCGAACGGCCCGAAGGCGTCGCCGCCGGCACGGCCCGTCTGATCGGAACCGACGAGACGCGAATCGTTGCCGAAATCTTCACGCTGCTCGACGACAAGGCCGCGTATGCGACGATGGCGCGTGCGCACAATCCGTTCGGCGACGGCCACGCCGCCGCGCGTATCGCCGCCATCGTCACGAACTTCATCGCGCCGGGGATCGTTCTCGGAGACGCATCCGAGATGGCAAAGGGACAGGACACGCATGCTGACCGAGACTGAACTCACCGTCGTCGTCATGGGCCTGGGCTATATCGGGCTCCCGACTGCTGCGGTGATCGCGCGCACCGGCGCGCGCGTACTCGGCGTCGACGTAACCGAATCGGTGGTCGAGACGATCAACTCGGGGCGCGTGCATATCGAGGAGGTCGATCTCGATGGGCTCGTCTCCGGCGTCGTCGCGCGGGGAACGCTGCGCGCCTCGACGACGATCGAACCCGCGGACGTGTTCGTCATTGCGGTACCAACGCCGTTCGACGACGATCATGCACCCGACATCGGCTATGTCCTGAATGCCGCGACGACGATCGCCGGCGTGCTGAAACCGGGTGACACGATCATCCTCGAATCGACCTCGCCGGTCGGCACCACCGAACAGGTCCGCGATCTGCTGGCGACGTTGCGTCCCGACATCCGCGTTCCCGGCCGCGCCGGCGAACAGGCGGATATCGCGATCGCCTATTGCCCCGAGCGGGTCCTGCCCGGCCGCATCCTGGTCGAATTGATCGACAATGATCGCGTCATCGGCGGGATTACGCCACGCTGCGCGCGCAAAGCTCTCACCTTCTACCGGCGCTTCGTCCGTGGCGCGTGCGTCACCACCACCGCACGGGCGGCCGAAATGACGAAGTTGACGGAGAATGCGTTTCGCGACGTCAACATCGCCTTTGCCAACGAATTGTCACTGATCGCCGACACGATGGGGGTCGATGTGTGGGAGGTGATCCGTCTCGCCAATCGCCATCCGCGCGTGAACATCCTTCAGCCGGGGCCGGGCGTCGGCGGGCATTGCATCGCGGTCGATCCCTGGTTCCTCGTCCACGCCGCCCCCGACCAGACCCCGCTGATCCGGACCGCACGCGAGGTAAACGACGGCAAAACCGACCACGTCATCGCGCAGGTGGCGGCATTGGTAGAATCGATGCCCGGCGCGCCGGTGGCGTGCCTCGGCCTCGCCTTCAAAGCGAACATCGACGATTTCCGAGAAAGCCCTGCGCTGAAAGTCGCGCAAGCCGTCGCGGACGCCTTTGGCGACCGCGTCCGGATCGTCGAGCCCTATGCCAGGACCCTGCCCGCAGCGCTTGCCGCTACCGGTGCGACCTTGATCGACGTCGATACCGCGATCGAGACCTGCCCGATCATGGTCGTGCTGGTCGATCACGACGTCTTCAAATCGATTCCGCTCGAGGAGCGCGCCGACAAGGCGGTGCTCGACACGCGCGGGATCTGGCCCGACCAGCCGCGATCGATCGTCAGCGCAACGGCACGTCCCGCGTCGCGACGACCGGCGGGATGATCGGCCGGACCGGGTTGGCCGCGATCGCCTGCGCGACGGCTTCGAGCGCGTTGGCGCGCGCCTTGGACGAGGCATGCGTACGGCTGCGAAAAAGTCCGCCATCGACCGCGCCCCCCTTGTCCCGCCAGAATTTCGGCGCGGACATCGGGTCGAACCCGGCATTGGCGAGCAGATAGATTCCGAGCAGGTCGGCCTGATCCTCGGTTTCGCGGATGAGGCGGCCATTGCGACCGAGCTCAGCCAGCAATCCACGATTGATCTTCGCCGCGTCGAGCCGACTCCGGTGACGCAGGATGTTGTGCGCGAGTTCGTGCGAGACGACGACCGCGATCTCGGCATCGGTATAGCCTTCGAAGAAGCGCTCGCCGATCTGGACCACCGAACCGTCTGCGCTGGCATCGAGACCGCTGCCGAGCAGAATCTCGAAGCGCGATCGGCAGCCTGCGACCGGAGTCACGGCGATCGCGTGACGCTGCCCCTTGCGCAGCACGGTCAGGCGCAGCGGCTGCCGCAGCGGAGCCTCGGCGATCGCCGCCTCGGCGCGATCCCGAGCCGCGGCATTCTCCGGCGCGTTCGCGGCCGGTAGTCCGGGCAGCGCAGTCTCGCCGATCGCGACCAGCGAATCGTTCGCGGCAATACCTGCACGATCCGCCGGCGCACCCGCCACCACCGCCTCGACGCCGATCAGCGATTCGAATCCAAAGACCGCCGTCGCGGTCGCGCGTGCCGCCGGGGCATATTGGCTAAGCGCATGAATTGGCATGCCGATCTGTGGCTGTAGCCTGTCGCAAAGCGGCGCATTGGCCGTCGTCAGGCGATAGGCGATCGTCGCCAGGCGGAGATCCGCAACCCGCAACGCATCAAAAAATGCAGGTGCGAGAGGGGGCTCCTTGGCAGGCGCCGCCGCGGTCAGCAGGAGAAGCGGCATCAGCCGGGTGATGAGGGTCATGATCGGGCAATAGCCGCGTTCGCCCGACACGTCATGCCTCCACCATATGATGGCCAACGGATCGGCGAGCGTATGTTGCGACCCGACGCGTTACCCCGTATGCGCGGCGCTTTCCCGGTATTGCCGTTCGATACCGTCCTCCACACATTGTCGGCATCATGATTTCCAAGCTTTTCAAGTCGCGTACCGCCGCAAAAGCCCCCACATCCTTTGTGCCAGAAGGGCAGCGGATCTATGCCGTTGGCGACATTCATGGCTGCGTCGATCTGCTCGACGAACTGATTGCGCTGATCGATACGGACGATGCCCAACGCGGGCCCGCCGATACAACGCTGATCTTCCTCGGCGACATCGTCGATCGTGGTCCGGCGTCCGCTGCCGTGGTCGAGCGCTTGCGTGGCTTGGCCGAGACCCGCGGGACGGTGCGGTTTCTACTCGGGAATCACGAGGAAATCTTTCTCGGGGCGCTCGACGGCGAACCCAAGGCGCTGCGCTTGTTTTGCCGGATCGGCGGACGCGAGACCATGTTGAGCTACGGCATGGACGCCGCCGAATATGAACGGCTGGATTATGAAGAACTCGTCCAGCGCCTCGGCGACCTCGTCCCTCCGGAGCACCGCGACTTCATGAGCGCGTTCGAGGACATGATCGTGATCGGCGATTACGCGTTCGTGCACGCTGGTGTGCGCCCCGACGCGCCGCTGGATCGGCAGCGGCCTTCCGATCTCCGATGGATCCGCGATCCGTTTCTCGATCACCGAAACAAGCTCGAGAAGATCATCGTTCATGGTCATACGATGACGGACGACGTCGAGCATAGGAACCATCGGATCGGCGTCGATACGGGTGCGTACGCGTCCGGCAAGCTGACCGCACTGGGTTTGGAAGGCGGCGAAACGTGGCAGGTGCAGACGACGGGGTGGCGTGCCCCCGATGCGCCGTCCTAGCTTCTGGCGAAGCGCCTGTCGTTTTGGCGGAAATTTACGGCAACGAGGGCGATACGCCCCTTTCTCCGACCTTCGGCAACGGCTATGCACACCGGAAGGCAGATGCATGTTGCACTGCCGCAACAGTACGGGACACTTCGGTTTCGTACCAGTTACCGCGGTTGCCTTGCGGTTGGTTTCGTGCCAATTGCGGGGCGACGAGCACAAAGGGAGTTCATCATGCGTCTTGGGAAGTACATCCTGACCGCAGCAGCAGCCACGATGGCAGTTGCTCCGGCCATGGCAGCACCGGCAAGCCAGCCGGTTCGTTCGGGTTCGGTTTCGGCTGACAAGAACGAGCTGGCAGGCGGCGGCGTTATCGTCGCAATCCTGGCAGCGGCAGCAGTCGTAGCCGGGATCGTCATCGTTGCAGACAACGACGACAACTCGGACAGCAACTAAGTCTAACGACTTCGTTGAAGGAAATAGCGGTCTTCGGGCCGCTATTTTTTTGTCTATGGTCCATTGCTGCCTGACGATTTGCGATACCGCGCTGTACACCCAGGCTGAGTGCGCCAAGGCGTCATGCATCGAGGCTGGGAGATTCGCGCGATGGACGAACTGACGCTCGGCGTGGTCGGCATCGACTTCGCCAACACGGATCGCAGCAAGAGCAACCGGCGGATGGAGTTGCTGCTCTGCATCCCCGGCGAACCGATCGATCTGCGGCGCGAACCCAAGAACCCGCACGACGCCAACGCGGTCGCGGTGTTCAGCGTACGCGGCGTCCAGATGGGCTATCTCTCCGCCGAACGCGCTCCGCTGATCGGCCGGCGAATGCAACAGGAAGAGCACGTCGTCGTGTTCCAGGCGCTGGTCGGCAGCATGGGCTATGTCCGGATCCGCTTCGGCGACGGTGCGCCGACGCTACCGGATCTTGTGGAAGGAGAGCTCGCGGCCCGGTCACGCAGTCGCGCCGCGCCCTTCGATCCGGACGCGTTCTATCCTGATCCCGAAGGCCCGGAGTGGGGGGCGTGAACTCCTGATCCTCCCCCCGCGGAGATATCTGGTACTTGCCGGACGGAGGGGGCACACAACAGAGGTCGTCGCCCCCTCCGTCGCTACGCGCCACCTCCCCCTGGCGGGGGAGGATCACCAATCGCCTTAAATCCCCTGTGCAGTAACCACTCGCCCGGTCGCTTCGAGATCGCGCGTCAGGTCGGCGAGGCAGCGGTCGACCAGCGCCTCGTCCGAACTCCGCACCACGAAGTTCGCGCCCGTCTTCCCATCGCGGAAGAACGGATAGCTGCCGATCGCGACGCCCTCGAGCGCCTTCTCGGCGTCGCGCAGGATGTCGGCGACCTCGCTCTCCGCGACCCAGCAGCCGATCGTCTTCGACACAACCGGGCGGCCGCCCTCGAGCGTTCCGGTCAGCGCGTCTAGCATCCCCGCGGTGATATGCGGCACGCCCGCCATGATGAAGATGTTGCCAATCCTGATCCCCGGCGCGCCCGACACCTTGTTGTCGATCAGGTCCGCGCCGACCGGCACCCGCGCCATCCTCGCGCGCGCTTCGGTCAACCCGCCGCGCGTCGCATAATATTCCTCGAGCACCGCCATCGCACGCGGATGATGCTCGACCGCAACGCCGAGCGCCTCGGCGATCGCGTCCACCGTGATGTCGTCGTGAGTCGGCCCGATCCCGCCGGTCGTGAACAGGTAATCGTTGCGCGCGCGCAAAATGTTGACCGCCTCGACGATCGCCTCGGTCTTGTCGGCGACCACGCGCACCTCGGCGAGGCGGATGCCCTGCACGTTGAGCCAGGCCGCGATCTGCGCGACGTTCTTGTCTTGCGTGCGGCCCGACAGGATCTCGTCGCCGATGATCGTCAGCGCGGCCGTCCAGATGCGTTCCTCTACCATGCCCCTCGCATAGCCTCGCAAAACCGCGCCCGCCACGCTATATCGCGCGATATGACCGAATATGTAACCGTCACCTCGGACCAGCCCGACGCGCGCACCGGCGCCATCAAGCTCCACGGCCCCGCCGCCTTCGAAGGCATGATGAAGGCGGGCAGGCTCGCCGCCGAGACGCTCGACATGATCGTGCCGCACATGGTGCCGGGCGTGACCACGGCCGAGATCGACCGGCTGATCTACGACTTCATCGTCGCCGGCGGCGGCGTGCCCGCGACGCTCGGCTATCGCGGCTATACGCACAGTGTCTGCATCTCGATCAACCATGTCGTCTGCCACGGCATCCCCAGCGAGAAGACGCTGAAATCGGGCGACATCGTCAACGTCGACGTCACGCCTTTGTTGGACGGCTGGCACGGCGACACGAGCCGAATGTACTTGATCGGCGACGTGCCGATCAAGGCGCGCCGCTTGGTCGAAGTCACCTACGAATGCCTGATGATCGGCATCGAGCACGCCAAGCCCGGCAACCGCATGGGCGACGTTGCCAACGCGATCCAGCGCCATGCCGAGAAGCACCGCTACGGCGTGGTCCGCGATTTCTGCGGCCACGGCGTTGGCCGACTGTTCCACGACGCCCCCGAAGTCGTCCATGTCGGCAAGCCCGGTACCGGCCCCGAACTGCGTCCGGGCATGATCTTCACGATCGAGCCGATGATCAACATCGGTCGCCCCGACGTGAAGCTGCTCGACGATGGCTGGACGGCCGTTACGCGCGATCGCTCGCTGTCCGCGCAGTTCGAGCACTCGATCGGCATTACGGAAGACGGCTGCGAGATCTTCACGCTCAGCCCCAAGGGCTACACGCAGCCGCCTTACGTATAGGATCAGCCGGTGGAGACGTTCTTCACCGTGCAGTCGGTGATGACGTGGCCGTTATATTCGAACGATCCCTTGCCGTTCCAGTCCTTGGCTACCGCGAGCGCTACACTGAAGTGCGCGAGATAGGAGCCGATCGCTGGTGGCGGTACCGACACGATATACTGCCCGGTCAGGTGCACGAGCAGGGTGTCCTGCCCGAACCCGGTGTGAAGGATCGCACCGGTAACATACGGGATGATCGTCGTTCCATAGGGTGGCGGTAATGCCTGCGTGATCTGTGCCGAGCCGGAGACTTGCCCGGTCACGGCATTCACACCCAGATCGAGATGAAGCGTTGGCGCACCGGCAAACCCGCCATGCTTAACGTCCAGCTTTACTATATAATATCCGACTGCCTCGGTCATGAATATTTCCTCCTGAGGATCTATGCTGATCCGCTATTGGAGTTCCACATACGAAGACTGCCGAGTCCAGCGGGATTGGGTCCGAATCGAACCGGCCGAAACCTCCGACCTCCGCCCGACACACCCCCGACACCCCCTTGCGCGACACCGCCATATGAATCTGACGTACAAAGGGTGACGCGGACCGTCCGCGCCGCTATCTGCGCCCCATGACCGAGATCACACCGCAGATCGTCGCCGACCACGGCCTGTCCCCCGAAGAATATGAGCGCGTCCTGCGCGCCATCGGCCGCGAGCCGAACATGGTCGAGCTCGGCATCTTTTCGGTCATGTGGTCCGAGCATTGCAGCTACAAATCCAGCAAGATCCACCTGATGAAGCTGCCCACCAAGGGCCCCCGCGTCATCTGCGGCCCGGGCGAGAACGCCGGCGTCGTCGATATCGGCGACAACCAGGCGGCGATCTTCAAGATGGAGAGCCACAACCACCCGTCCTATATCGAGCCCTATCAGGGCGCGGCGACCGGCGTCGGCGGCATCCTGCGCGACGTCTTCACGATGGGCGCGCGGCCGATCGCCAACCTCAACGCACTCCGGTTCGGCCGCCCCGATCATCCCAAGATGCGCCACCTGATCTCGGGCGTCGTCCACGGCATCGGCGGCTACGGCAATTGCGTCGGCGTCCCGACCGTCGGCGGCGAGGTGAACTTCCACTCGGCGTATGACGGCAACATCCTCGTCAACGCGATGACCGTCGGGATCGCCGACCAGGACAAGATCTTCTATTCGGCCGCCAGCGGCATCGGCAATCCGATCGTCTATGTCGGCAGCAAGACCGGTCGCGACGGCATTCACGGCGCGACGATGGCCTCGGCGGATTTCGGCGAGGATTCGGACGCCAAGCGCCCGACCGTCCAGGTCGGCGATCCGTTCACCGAGAAGCTGCTGATCGAGGCCTGCCTCGAACTCATGGCGACCGACGTCATCGTCGCGATCCAGGACATGGGCGCCGCCGGCCTCACGTCTTCGGCCGTGGAAATGGCGTCGAAGGGCGGCGTCGGCATCGAGCTGACGATGGACGACGTGCCGCAGCGCGAGACCGGCATGACCCCGTACGAGATGATGCTCTCGGAATCGCAGGAGCGCATGCTGATGGTCCTCAAGCCCGGCCGCGAGGCCGAGGCCGAGGCGATCTTCAAGAAATGGGAGCTCGATTTCGCGGTCATCGGCCGCGTCACCGACACCGGCCGCATGGTCCTGACATTCAAGGGCGAGACCGTCTGCGACATCCCGCTCGGGCCGCTCGCCGACGAAGCGCCGCTGTACGATCGCCCGCACGTCCCGACGCCGAAGCCCGCACCGCTCGCCAACGCGCCGCACAGCAGCGACATCGCCGCCGACCTGCTCACGCTGATGGGCTCGCCGGACGTTGCCTCGCGCCGCTGGATCTGGGAGCAATACGACCACATGGTCGGCGCCGACACCGTGCAGCGCCCCGGTGGCGACGCCGCGGTCGTCCGCGTCCACGGCACGCAGAAGGCGCTGGCGATGACCACCGACTGCACGCCGCGTTACTGTTTCGCCGACCCGGTCGAGGGCGGCAAGCAGGCGGTCGCCGAAGCCTGGCGCAACCTGACCGCGGTCGGCGCGCTGCCCTTGGCGGTGACCAACTGCCTCAACTTCGCCAACCCGCAGCGCCCCGAGATCATGGGCCAGATCGTCGGTTGCCTCGAAGGCATGAGCGACGCCTGTATCGCGCTCGACTTCCCGATCGTGTCGGGCAACGTCTCGCTTTACAATGAATCGAAGGCGACCGGCGGTGGCTCCGCGATCCTGCCGACCCCGGCGATCGGCGCGATCGGCTTGCTGGCCGACTGGCAGAAGAATGCGACGATCGCGTTCAAGGGCTCGGGCGACATCATCCTCGCGGTCGGCACGCGCGGCGGCCATCTCGGCCAGTCGCTCTGGCTGCGCGAATGCCACGGCCGCGAACAACTCGACGCCGGCCCGCCGCCGCCGGTCGATCTCGCCGCCGAGCGCCGCGTCGGCGACCTAATCCGCGAAGCGATCGCGCTGGGCCAGCTGACCGCGGTCCACGACGTCTCCGACGGGGGCATCGCGGTGACGCTCGCGGAGATGGCACTGGCCGGCGGGATCGGCGCGATGATCGACCGCAAGCAGCCCTTCGACTGCGCGCGCTCGTTCTTCGCGGAGGACCAGGGCGTCTACATCGTCACCGTCGACGACCATTCGCTGCTCGACTTCCTCGGCGCCGCCCACGCTGCCGACGTCGAGGCAGAGCCCCTGGGTCGCACCGGTGGCAAGCGCCTGATCTTCGAACGCCCCGACCGTGACGACGTCATTGCGCTCGACACGCTGCGCACGGCGCACGAGGGATTCTTCCCGAAGCTGATGGGGGTCGACGCGGCTTTGGCGTGATGGGTTCGGCCGCGGTGGCCTGCCGTTTGCTAGATCGCCCCCGCCCCGCTCCTCCCCAACGCAAAGTAAGGCAAAGCAACCACCCCGGCGGAGGCCGGGGCCCAATTGGGATGGCCGCAGTAACGAAGCGATGCCCGCAGCCATGATTGTCCCCCAATTGGGCCCCGGCCTTCGCCGGGGTGGTCGCCCTTCTGGATGAGGCAAGAATACGAACCACAGAATGTTTCCCCGCGAAGGCGGGGATCCAGTCTGGGCTCCCGCCTTCGCGGGAGAACAAGGAGCGGAGAGTTGTCGTCCGAGCGAGCTCACGTCAGGTATGACCACCTCCCCCTCTCCGTCATCCCAGCGAAAGCTGGGATCTCCCTCGTCAGACCACAGCGCTAGCCAACGGGGATACCCCAGCGTTCGCTGGGGTGCCGGGGCGGATCGGCTTCAGGGGGCGACAGCCGAAGAGGACAACAGGCGAGATACGGCGGGGTATTGTGCAGGGACGACAAGTCAAGCAGATGACATGCTGGGTGGCCGACGCACCAAGCCGCGAGGCATCTGACGCCTAGATGCCCGTCAAGACAGACTGTCCTACACAACTGCGATATGCCAGCGTCGGACGATGATCGAAGCATTCCACGCCTACAGCGCTACCAAGACGCATCGACCGGATTCGAGCGTAGACCAAGCACCACCTGTGTCGGGCCGGCCCAGCCGAGGCCGCCACTACCGCAGCGGCGCCGAGCGCGATCATGCCGTCTTCCAGCGTGTACGACGGCCTCACGGAAATGCTGCACGAGCGTGTACACTTCCTATACTTCACTTTTCCCGCAAGCCCTCTGCCCCCGCCAGAACCGCCACGCTCGACCTCGTCCACGGCGTCGCGGTCACCAGCAAGCCCGCCGTTAAGATTGCCTCACCCCAAGCGCATCGACGCTCCCACGAAACGCTGCGCCAGCGTCTGCACTTCCTATACTTCACTCTGCCCGCATGACCTCCGCCCCCACCAGAATCGCCACGCTCGACCTCATCCGTGGCGTCGCCGTCATGGGCATCCTCGCCTCAAACATCGCCGCATTCGGCTTCCCCGAATTCGCCTACATGACCCCCGCCTCGATGGGCGCGCCGAATACGCCAGACCTGATCGCCTGGACCACGACCTTCATCGTCATCGACGGCAAGATGCGCGGGTTGTTCTCGTTCCTGTTCGGCGCGTCGATGCTGCTGGTCATCGACCGGGCGGAGGCGAATGGCGAAGACCCGGCGACCGTCCACCTGCGCCGCATGGCATGGCTGTTCGTGTTCGGCGTCGCGCATCTGTACCTGCTCTGGTGGGGCGACATCCTAGCCCACTACGCACTGGTCGGCGCGATCGCGTACATGTTCTCGCGGTTGCCGGTGCGCTGGCTGATCGGGGTCGGACTCGCCTGCATCGCGTTCCAGACGGTCGAGCTGACGACGCTCGTCGCCTACACGTTCGACCTCCACGGCGCCGCGCACCGGCCCGGCGCGACGGCGCGAGTCATCACGAACTGGCAGCTGTTGGCGGATCAATTCGGCCAGCCCTCCCCCGCCTCCGTCACCCGCGAACTCGCCATCGGTCGTGGCGGATGGCGCGATCTGGTCGCGTGGCGCTGGACGCACGCCGCTGGACCGATCACGTCCCTCACCGCCACTGGGCCAGAAACGCTAGGCTTCATGCTGTTCGGCATGGCGGGGCTGCGATCGGGGTTCCTGACGGGGGAATGGTCGCGGCGACGCTACACCGTGATTGCGGTCGTCGGGATCGGACTTGGCTGGATTTGCTATGCGGCCATCGCGGCGTTCGACATCGGTCACGGGTTCGATGCGCGCTATGTCGCGCTGTCGTGGCTCGCGCTCGCAACCCCGCTTCGGCCACCGACGATCATGGGGTACGCTGCGGCAATCCTCCTACTCGCACGGCCCGGCGGCTGGCTCACGACCCAAGTCGCGGCGGCAGGTCGAATGGCATTCTCCAACTATCTCGGCACGACCGTCCTCTGCACCACGTTGTTCTACGGGTACGGCTTCGGGCTGTACGGCACATTGTCGCGAGCCCAGCTCTATCTCGTAGTCGTACCAATCTGCCTGCTGATGCTCCTATGGTCAAAACCGTGGCTCGATCGCTTCCGCTATGGTCCGCTCGAATGGCTATGGCGCAGCCTGTCGCGATTCGCGTGGCAGCCGATGCGCGGTTCGGCGTTCACGACGAACCGATCGGAGTAGTTGCGAATAAGACGCAAAACAGCTTGCGAGTGGTTCGCATTATCCGTATCCCGTGCTTACAGCTAGGGAGTTCCCATGGTCGTCTGCGTTTGCAATGCCATACGAGAATCCGATGTCCGCAACTGCGCACGCGGCGGGTGCACGACGCCCTGCCAAGCGTTCCGTTCGATGGGTCGGAAACCCAAATGTGGCCAGTGCACCTCGATAGCGCGAGCGATTATCGACGAGGAGCGCGCCGCTGCATAAGCGTCGCAACAGCTAAGAAACCGCAGAAATCCGCCATTTCTTGGGTTGCGGTTGCGGTACGGCCAGCGCTACATGTCCGTCAGAGGTGACGGAGATATGGCCATGCGCGGCGACCCCCAAGTAATCGACTATCTGAACGAGGCGCTCAAGAACGAGCTAACCGCGGTCAACCAATATTGGCTCCATTACCGGATGCTCGAGCATTGGGGCGTCTACAAGCTCGCCCAGTATGAGCGGATGGAATCGATCGACGAGATGAAGCACGCCGACTGGCTGTCGGAGCGCATCCTGTTTCTCGATGGCCTGCCGAACTTCCAGCTGCTCGGCCGCCTCCGTATCGGCGAGACCGTCGAGGAGGTCCTGAAGTCGGATCTCGCGCTCGAAGTCGAGGCTACCGTCCAGCTCAAGGGTGCGATCTCGTACTGCGAAGAGGTCAAGGATTACATCAGCCGCGACCTGTTCGCGCGCATCCTCGCCAGCGAGGAAGAGCATGTCGACACGCTTGAGCGCCAGTTCGAGATGATCGCGCGGATGGGGATCCACAACTACATCCAGCTGAACTCGATCTCGGAGCATGACTCGCCCAAGGCGGGCGCGGCGCCTTATCTGAAGGCGTGAGCTGCGGTCGATGCCGGTGATCCGGTATCGCCTGCAGGATTTCATCCTCCCCCGCCAGGGGGAGGTGGCGCCTTAGGCGACGGAGGGGGAGGACACGGAGCAGCGGTTTCGCCTGCCTCCCCCTCCGTCTGGCAAGCGCCAGCCACCTCCCCCTGGCGGGGGAGGATTAATTTCTTTTAGTCTCCGCCGAACCCCGTTGGGATCGCACGACGACCGAACCCGCCACCTACAACAGGCTTGCGCGCGACGATCGGATTGGCTTCGCGCTCCAGCAACGTCAGCGTTTCGCCAAACAGCGGGCGCAGGCGAACAATATGCTCCAGCGCCTCCTCAGGCGTATCCTGCAGCTCCACGCAATCGCGTGCGATCGTCTCGATCGCCTCGGCGAGATCCGCCAGCGGCTCAGCACCGAACTGTCGCGCTTCGCCCTTGAGCGTGTGCGCCGGGATCACCATCGCCGCGGCATTCAACGCGCGCATCGCCGCTTCGATCGCCGCAACCGACTTCACGCCATCCTCGCGGAAATAGCCCAGGATACGGACAAATCCCGCACCCAGTTCACTTCGGGCTTGCGAATACGCCGGCCAGTTGATCAAGGTGCTTCCTTCGAACGACACTGTCGCCTTCTCCCGTTGAGCAGTAGCGCCATCAAGATTAAATCGTATCTTACCCGTTTCAGGTAAACACACTGTTGTCATACTACCGACAAGTTACGACAAAGGTCCGGTAAAATTCGTCCAAAATGATCTTTACCGTCGCGCCGGCCGCGTCGGCGACGGCGGCGAGTTCGGTCGGTGCTTGCGGATCGTCCGCCAAGACCTCGACCCGCCGCGCACCATCACGCAACGCGCGGGCGAGCCGCAGCGCCGGCCAGGGGCAGCGCATGCCCCTGGCATCGATACGAACCACGCCGGACATCGCGCAGCCTAGTTGCCGCCGCCGCCCTTGCCGTTGTCGTCATACGGGTTCTTCGGCGCACGGAACATCAATCGGACAGGCACCGCGCCGAAGCCAAGATCCTTGCGCATCGAATTGACCAGATAGCGTTCGTAGCTCGCGGGTAGCTGATCGACGCGCGTGCCGAAGATGACGAAGCTGGGCGGACGCGTCTTGACCTGCGTGACGTAGCGCATCTTGATCCGCTTGCCACCTGGGGCCGGTGGCGGAGTCGCCTCGATCGCGCGTTCGAACCAGCGGTTGAGTTCGCCGGTGCCGACGCGCTTCGACCACGCATCGCGGGTGTCGAAACAGGCCTGGAGCAACTGGTCGATGCCCTTGCCGGTCGCGCCCGAGACGGTCATCACGGTGACGCCCTTGACCTGGCTCAGGCCGTCCTCGAGCGCGCGCTTGACGCCATTGAACAGCGACGAGGCGCTCTCGGCGATATCCCATTTGTTGAGCGCGATGACGAGCGCACGGCCCTCCTGCAGCACCTTGTCGGCGATGCGGAGATCCTGCGCCTCGAGGCCCAGCGTGGCGTCAAGCAGCAGCACGACGACCTCGGCGAAGTCGACCGCATGGAGCGCGTCCTCGACCGACATCTTCTCGAGCTTGTCCTGCACCTTGGCACGCTTGCGCATGCCCGCGGTGTCGATCAGGCGGACTTTGCGCGCTTCGCCACCGGTCGGGTGCCAGTCGTAGTCGACGCTGATCGAATCGCGCGTGATGCCGGCTTCCGGGCCGGTGATCATGCGGTCTTCGCCGAGGATGCGGTTGACGAGCGTCGACTTGCCCGCGTTCGGGCGGCCGACGATCGCGAGCTTCAGCGGGCCTTCATACTCGTTGTCGGGCTGCTCCTCGGGCGGCTCTTCCTTGCCTTCGAGCAGCGGGAGCAGGCCTTCGAACAGGTCGCCCATGCCTTCGCCGTGCTCGGCCGACAGCTGGGCCGGGTCGCCGAAGCCCAGTGCGAGCGATTCGAGAATGCCATCTTCGCCGGCGCGGCCCTCGGCCTTGTTGGCGACGAGGAGGACGGGGACGTCGGCGGTACGCAGCCAGCGCGCGATTTCTTCGTCCAAGGGTACGATCCCGGCGCGGGCGTCGAACAGGAACAGCGCGACATCGGCTTGCGCGACCGCGGCTTCGGTCTGCTGGCGCATCCGGCCAGGCAGCGTCTGCGCGTCGTGGTCTTCGTAGCCGGCGGTGTCGATGATGCGGAATTCGAGGCCGATCAGCGACGCATCGCCTTCGCGGCGATCGCGTGTGACGCCGGGCCGGTCGTCGACCAGCGCGAGCTTCTTGCCGACGAGGCGGTTGAACAGAGTCGACTTGCCGACATTTGGGCGGCCGACGATCGCGACCACGGGGAGTTTGGACATGAGGGGGGCCTTAGCGCGTGTCGCGGCAAAGGTCACCTAGTCCCTCTCCCCGCCGGGGAGAGGGACTCGGCGTCACCTATACGCGGTGACCTTGCCCTTCTGGTCGAGCGTGTAGAGCGTCGAGTTCGCGACGATCGGGGGCAGCGAGAACGGCGTTTTCGTCTCGATCGTCGAGCTTACCGTACCATCGGTCGGCGAGACGAAGTTAATCTCGCCGCGCGAGTTGGTGAGGACCAGGCGGTTGCCTGCCAGGATCGGGCCGAACCACGTGATCGCGTTGCTGCGCTTCTTCTCGTTCTGGAAGCGCTTCAGCTGCGCGATCCAGCGCGCCTTGCCGTTCGAGCGCGACAGGCAGACCAGGCGCGCATCGTCAGTGACCACGAACAGCCACTCGCCCGCGATCCACGGCGTCGAGATGCCCGCGAAGTTCTGCTCCCACAGGCGCTGGCCGGTCGACAGTTCGAGCGCGACCATGCGGCCACCCTGCCCGACCGCATAGACGCGGCCGCCGTCGATCACCGGTGCGGCGTCGATGTCCGACAGGCTCGACACCGATGTCGTGACCGAGGTGCGCGACAGCGCGTCCTGCCACAGGATACGACCATTCTCGTAGCGATAGGCGCTGAGCTCGCCGCTCGAGAAGCCGGCTACCACGGTGCCCTGGCTGACCGCGGGCGCCGCGACGCCGAACACGCCCTGCGTTTCGAGCGTGCCCGACTGGACCCACTGAACCTTGCCGTCGGCCTGATTGAGCGAGAAGACCTGGTTGTCCTGCGTCAGGACGTACACCGCGCCGTTGGCGACGGTCGGCGAACCACGTAGCGGCGCACCGGGCTTGGCGCGCCACAGGATCGCGCCATCGGCCGCGTTCATAGCAACGACGTCACCCACGCCGTCGGTCGCGTAGAGCTTGCCGTCGTCATAGCTGACGCCGCCGCCGAACCGTGCCGAGCGGTTGATCTTGCCCTCGGTGATCCCCGCGCTCCACAGTGCCGCGCCGGTATCGGCGGTGAACGCGTGGATCGTCGCAGTGACGTCGGTGACGAACAGCTTGCCGTCGGCCACGACCGGTGCCGCGCCGAGACGCTCGCGGTTCGATCCGCCGTCGATTCCGGACTGCCAGAGGCGCTTGGGCTGATCGGCGAGCGCAAGCTGGCCCATCGACTTGGCGGGGTTGCCGCCGGGCTGCGCCCAGGCGTCGTTGACCGCGGGCGCGGGCAGCAGGACCTGGACATCGGCGATCGTCTTGTCGGTCTCGACCTCGTTTTCCGAGACGAGGATCGAGACGCGGTCGCCGAGCGTCGGCGTCTTCTTGACGCTACCCTTGAAGATCCCGCAACCGCTGAGCGCCACCAGCGCGGCGACGGCGACCGTCACCCGATATGTCTTCATCATTGCGCCTTGGTATCCTCGTTTGATGCAGCCGGAGTGATCACCCTGGCCGTAGCTCCAGTGGCAACAGCATCCACGCCCAGTACGCCGGCCATCTGAACCGCACGTTGACGAATTGTCTCGGGGACGCCGGTATCGCGCGCGATCTGGCCGAACAGCGTGCCTGCCTGCTGGCGCTGGTTCATGCGGAGATACGCGATCGCGACCATCTCGCCGGCACTGCCCAGCCACGGACCACCGGGGACGGCGAGCGGACGGAGACGCTCGACGACGACCTGCGGCTTCAACGTATCGAACTCGGCCGAGGTCTGGCGAACGAGAGCCAGATCGCGGAAAGGCTTGGCCAGCGACGTGTCCGCGGCGATCGTGCCGAGCTTGGCGGCGGCGCCCTTCAGGTCGTCCTTCTGGAGCAGCACGTCGGCCTGCGTGAACAGCGCGAGCGCGCGGTAGCCATCGCGGTTCGACTTGGCGAGTTCCGCGAGCGGCTTCGACGCAGCGGCGGCGTTGTTCGCACCGAGCGAATCGTACGCAGCCTGGAGTTGCTCACCCTCGACGCCGGCAGCCTCGCCATTGTGATGCTGCCAGTAGAGGAAGCCAGCAAACGCGGCGAGCGCGGCGACGACGCCGATCGCGACCCATTTGCCCCACGTCGTCCAGAATCCGGCGAGTTGGTCGCGTCGGAGTTCTTCGTCGACCTCGCGCAAAAATGCTTCATCGGTTTTCGGCGGGAGGGCCAAGGACAGCTCCGGAATATTTGGGGGATGGACGGCGCGGACCTTAGCCGCGCCGGGACCGAAACGGAAGCGGATCAATCCTTGGGGGCGTAGACCTGCTCGGGCCCTGGGAATACGCGGCCGCGGACGTCCTCGGCATAGGTCTGCGCGGCGGTCGAGATCGTATCGGCGACATCGGCGAAGCGCTTCACGAACTTGGCGGTACGGTCGAACATGCCGAGCATATCCTCCGTCACCAGCACCTGGCCGTCGCACTGCGCCGATGCGCCGATCCCGATCGTCGGGCAGGCAACGGTGTTGGTAATCTCGATCGCTATCGGCTCGACCACGCCTTCGATCACCAGCGAGAACGCGCCCGCGTCGGCGATGCTCTGCGCGTCGGCGACGATCTTGGCGGCTTCCTCGGGCGTGCGACCGCGCGCGCCGTAGCCGCCGAGCACGTTGACCGCCTGCGGGGTGAGGCCGACATGGCCGACCACGGGGATGCCACGCTCGGTGAGAAATTTGACGGTCGGCGCCATCGCGGTGCCGCCCTCAAGCTTCACCGCCGCCGCGCCGGTCTGTTTGAGCAACCACGCTGCGCTCTCGAACGCCTTTTCGGGCGACGCCTCATAGCTGCCGAACGGCATGTCGATGACGACGACCGCGTGATAGCTGCCGCGCACCACCGCTGCGCCGTGCGCCGCCATCATCTCAAGCGTGACGGGTACGGTCGAGGGCAGGCCGTAGATCACCTGCCCCAGGCTGTCGCCGACCAGCAGCATGTCGCAGTGCGGATCGAGCAGCTGTGCCGTGCGAACCGTGTACGCGGTGAGCATGACGAGCGGCGTCTTGCCCTTCTGCCGACGGATCGCGGGGATCGTCAGGCGCTTGAGCGGGGCCGGCGTCGGGTTCGCGCGACTCGTCGCGGTGTCGAGGGTGTAGGTCGTGGACATGCGCGCGTTCTAGCGTGCGACCCTGGACTCGCCCAGTCTTCGCAGCCTTACCCGGTTCAAACCGCCCAACCCTTGTGCCGCGCATGGCCGACGAGCCAGAGCGTGAATGCGGCAATACCGATAATCACGAAGGGAAAACCGAGCGTCTCGCTGGCACCCTTTTGCGCGACGATGTCGGTCGAGGCGAACAGCCAGCCGAACTGCACGATCGTAGCGCCGAGCGATGCGATCAGGAACGGGCGGGCACTGGCACGGCGCATGAACAACAGCACGGCGCCGATCAGCCCGGCCAGCACCGCGACGGCGAACAGCGGATCGTACCAGTTGGGCAACGCCGCGTAGAGCGCCCGGTCATAGGCACTCGCCCTCCCCATCGCATCAGCGCCGAGTCGCACCTGTTGCAGACACATGAAACAACCAACGAGCCCCCAGACGACGAGGGCGCCCGTGGTCAGCCGAAACCACAAGGGCCCCTGTCGTACGAAGAACATGCCGCCACCCTCGTTAGTCCGGCTCGATTAGCCTGAGCCTATTGCTTTGGATCAACAGACTGCGCTTCGCAGGGGCTGCGCGCAAGGGGATGGCGTCGGACGCATCGGTGCAGCTTGGGGACGTCGATTGCTCCGAACCGGAGAGACATCGGGAGCTTCCGACTGCGATGTCTCTCCGGGCCGTATCCCGCCGTATAAGACGTCAAACCTGAACGCGCAGTGACGATCGGGGTGACGATCAGGAGGTGACGTTCAGAGGGTGACGTTCAGAGGGTGACGATCAGGGGCTGACGACCTGGACGTAACGATCAGAACGATCGCGAGACGGTCAGGCCATAGGTGCGCGGATCGCCGGGTTGGCCGACGACCAGGCCCGTGCTGCCCGACTGGAGCGCAAGCACCTCGTAATACTTCTCGTCGAACGCGTTGCGGAGCCAGCCGAACACGTTCCAGCTGTCCTTTGCCTTGAACCCGAGGCGGAAGTTGCTGAGCGCGTAGCCGTTGATGTCGGTATAGGCCGAGCGCGACGGATTGGACGAGAAGGTCGACCGGTAGCTGCCGTCATAACCGAGATACACCTGGCCATCGAGATCACCGAGCGTCGCCGGCAGGTCGTATTCCGCCCCATACGAGAACGCCCATTTCGATACGCCGGGCAGGCGCTGGCCGGAGATATCGCAATTCTGCGGGCTGATCCCGCCGGCCGTACCGGGTGCGCTCGGCGTCTGGCCGGCGGTCGCGGTGGTGCCACCGGACAGTTCGGGCGGGCACGGCGCATCGACGAACTTCACGTATTTCGCGTCGGTATACGCGCCGTTCGCGTAGAAACTGAACCGGTCGGTGGGACGGAACGCCGAGTCGAATTCGAGACCGCGAGTCCGAACCTTGCCGGCATTGGCGAGATAGCCGCGCAGTACGCCGAGCTGGCCGTTGGTAACGGTCGCCTGGTAATCGCTGATTTCGGTCCAGAACCCCGCGAGGTTCAGGGTGACTCGGCGGTCCAGGAACTGGGTCTTGAGCCCCAATTCGAAGTGGTTCACCTTTTCGGGCTTCACCGTAGCGGCCGACAGGATCGGGTTGTTGCTGCCGTCTAGCGGCAAGCCCGACAGGTTGATGCCGCCCGACTTGTAGCTGCGCGCATAGGTCGCATAGGCGTGGATGTCAGACGTCACGGTGTAGGCCGCCGTGATGTCGCCCGACAGGTTCCAGTTGTCGAAATCGGGCTGATAGCTTTGCGGCGCGAGCACGCCGCGCTGATCCGCGGTCAGCGCCGTGCCCGTGCCGTTGGTGACGACCGAGACATAGTCGCCCTTCTTCTTGTCGTAGTTCAAACGCAGGCCCGGCGCGATCTGGAACCGGTCGCTGACGTTCCAGGTGAGCTTCCCGAACAGCGCAGCGCTGGTGTTGGTGAAGCCGATCGTGTTGCGTGAGGTCAGCCCGTTCAGCGTCGCCGGGTTCTTGCCGCCCGCGCTCGTCGGGTTGAGCAGGAACGCACTTGCCGCCGGGCCCTGCACCTGAAGCCCTTGGGTATCGATCGTCTGGTAAAAATAGAACGCGCCGAGCACGTAATCGAGCGTGTGCTTGCCGTTCGAGGCGATCCGCAGTTCCTGGCTGTATTGGGTCTGCTGCGACGGATTGGCGGAGACGGTGGTGATCGGCAGGCCGATGAAGTCGCGATCGTTCGACGGATCCCAGTTCCAGAACCGCCATGCGCTAACCGAGGTGATCGTCGACGCGCCGAGATCCAGATTGCCGAGCAGCGATACTCCGCCCAGCTCCTGCTTCGCACGCAACGGCGTATCGACATCGGTCACCCGGTCGAACGCGTTGGTGGACGGCACGACATAGCCCTGCGCGGCGGCAAGTGCGGCATATTGGCGGTTGAGCGGCCGCTGCGTCGCCCCGGTGCGGGCATAATATTGCACGCAGCAATTCGGGTTCTGCTGACCGTAGTCGCCCGACAAGGCCAGATCGAGCGTATCGGTCGGCTTCCAATAAAGCTGTCCGCGGACGCTCTTGTTATCCTGCGCGTTCAGATTCTTGCCGGTCGCGACGTTGTTGATCGTGCCGTCGCGTTCGGTCACCGAAGCCGACAGCCGAATCGCGAGCTTGTCGGGGATCAGGGGGCCGGACACCGATGCCTTGGCCTGGATGAACTGGTAATTGCCGGTGGTCAGTTCGATCCGCGCCTCAGGCGTGAAGCTGGGCTTACGCGTCGTGATGTTGATCGCGCCGGCGGTGGTGTTCTTGCCGTAGAGCGTGCCCTGGGGGCCGCGGAGGACTTCGATCCGCTCGGTATCGGTGAAGTCGAACGTCGCCGAGGCGATGCGGCTGTAATAGACCTGGTCGACATAGATGCCGACGCCCTGTTCGATGCCGTCGTTGGTCAGGCCGAACGGTGCGCCGAGGCCGCGGATGTTGGCGGCGGAATTGCGCGGGTTGGTCGAGTAGAATTGCAGCGTCGGCTGGAGCTGCGTCAGGCGGCTGACGTTGTACGCGCCGGTTTCGGCGAGCGCGGTTCCACCGATGACGGACATCGCGATCGGGACGGTCTGGATGGTCTCGGCACGACGGCGCGCGGTGACGACGATATCGCCGCCCCCCTGTTGCTGATTGCCGAGGCGGCCGTTGGCCTGCGGGTCAGCCTGCGCGCCAGCAGGCGTTGGCGGCGCGACTGGCGGCGGTGATACGATAGCGGCCTGACCGGCAAGCAACAGCGCAAGCGTAAGCGACATGAATGTTTTCCCCTGAACCTCGCCGCGCAAAGTCTAGTAATTCAGGGGATATTCAATGCGAGCTTGTCTTGGAGCGGAGAAAGCGCGGCTTCGTGGCGCGCGTTGGTAAGGACGAAGAGCTCAAGCGTATGATGGCCAGCAACCGCGAACGGCACGCGCCGCCCTGTTTCCCCGCGAGGGCGGGGATCCAGCCTGGGCTCCCGCCTTCGCGGGAGAACAAGGAGGCGATGGCAGGTATCTCGATGAGAGCGACAATTCCCCTCTCCCTTCGGAGAGGGAGATATGATTCAGACCAACCGGCTCTGCTTGACCGCAGCTTCGATGAAGCTGGCGAACAGCGGGTGCGGGTCGAAGGGCTTGCTCTTCAATTCTGGGTGGAACTGGACGCCGACGAACCAGGGGTGGTCGGGGCGTTCGACGATCTCGGGCAGCGTGCCGTCCGGGGACATGCCCGAGAAGACGAGTCCGCCCTGCTCCAACGCTTCCTTGTAGCCGGTGTTGACCTCGTAGCGGTGACGATGGCGCTCCGAGATCTCGGTGCCGCCGTAGATCGACGCCACGACGCTGTTGCCGGTGAGCTTCGCGTCGTACGCGCCGAGCCGCATCGTGCCGCCCATATCACCTTCCGCCGCGCGGGTTTCGAGGCCTTCGCGGCCCATCCATTCGGTGATCATGCCGACCACCGGCTCGTCGGTCGGACCGAACTCGGTCGACGACGCATTGGCGATGCCGGCAAGATCGCGCGCGCCCTCGACGCAGGCCATCTGCATGCCGAAGCAGATCCCGAAATACGGAATTTTCCGCTCGCGCGCGAACTTGACCGAGGCGATCTTGCCCTCGGCACCACGCTCGCCGAACGCGCCGGGGACGAGGATCGCGTCGCACGGCTCGAGTTGGCCGGCGATGTCGCTCTCGGCATTCTCGAACAGTTCGGCGTCGATCCAGCGGACGTTGACCTTCACGCGATTCGCGATGCCGCCGTGGACCAGCGCTTCGTTGAGCGACTTGTACGCGTCCTGGAGGCCGACATATTTGCCGACCACGCCGATCGTGACCTCACCTTGCGGATTCGTCAGGCGGTCCATGATCTCGGTCCAGCGCGACAGGTCGGGTGCCTCGGCGGGTTCGATCCCGAACGCGCGGAGCACTTCAATGTCGAGGCCTTCGCCGTGATACTGAAGCGGCACCGCGTAGATGCTCTTCGCGTCGAGCGCGGGGATGACCGCGCTCGCGGGGACGTTGCAGAACAGCGCGATCTTGGCGCGCTCCGACGGCGGCAGCGGATGTTCGCAGCGGCAGACGAGCACGTCGGGCTGGACGCCGAGCGCCGCGAGTTCGCGAACCGAATGCTGCGTCGGCTTGGTCTTCAGCTCGCCGGCGGCGGCGATGTACGGGACCAGCGTCACGTGGATGCTGATCGCGTTGCCGCGGCCTTCCTCGTTCTTGAGCTGGCGAATCGCCTCGATGAAGGGGAGCGATTCGATATCGCCGACGGTGCCGCCGATCTCGCAGAGGATGAAGTCGATGCCGTCGGTCTCGGCGCGGGCGAACGCCTTGATCGCGTCGGTGACGTGCGGGATCACCTGCACGGTCGCACCGAGATAATCGCCGCGACGTTCGCGGGTGATGATCTGTTGGTAGATGCGGCCCGAAGTAACGTTGTCCGACTGGCGCGAGGGAACGCCGGTGAAGCGCTCGTAATGGCCGAGGTCGAGATCGGTCTCGGCACCGTCGTCGGTGACGTAGACCTCGCCGTGCTGATACGGTGACATCGTGCCGGGATCGACGTTCAGATACGGATCGAACTTCCGAATCCTGACGGTATACCCGCGCGCCTGGAGGAGAGCGGCAAGCGATGCCGCCATGAGACCTTTACCGAGCGACGAAACCACGCCCCCGGTGATGAAAATGTACCGAGCCATGGGAAGAGTCTCGTAGCGTGTGTTGGGGACGAACGACAAGAGCCCCGCGGATCACGCAGGGGCCTTTTATCGGCGAATGGAGTGTTTAGTTGGCTAGCGGGACCGCGCCGTTATCGGCGGGCTTCGTCGTGCCGGCCGGAACGCCAGCATTCTCGGCGCCACCGGCGAACGGTGCCGCGTCACCCTTGGGCTGCGCGGTCGGGACGGCGGTTGCCGCCGCCGGGGTGCGCGCGAGCGACGTGTCGATCGTGGTGGTGCGGTGATTCGCTGCGAGGACCGCCAGCAGGATCGAGAACAGCACGAACATCGTCGCGAGGACGCCGGTCGCGCGGGTCAGGAAATCGGCTGCGCCGCGGGCCGACATCAGGCCGGACGGGCTACCGCCCATACCCAGACCGCCGCCTTCCGACCGCTGCATGAGGATCACCGTGACGAGGGCGGCCGCGATGATCGCGTGGATGACGAGCAGAAAGGCGAACATTGCGCGGAAAACCCCGGAACTTTTGCGAAGGCGAGCACATAGGCGACACCGAGGTTTCGATCAACCGCAACACGGGCTCCGCATATCGCAAGCCAATCGTAAAACGACGGAAACATGACGTCCGGGGGGCGTTGTGATCCCGTAATGACGCTCATGACTGGGTATCGTGCATATAAATTCAGATGGCGGATCAACGCTGTGGCATCAATGGCAGCCAATACCTTATCGACCTGGATGACCGCTCTGGTGGATTATGTCCGCTCGGGTGAACCCGATCTGACCAATCGTCAGATGGCATTGCTACTGCTCGTCTACCTCAAACCGGGGCCGCATACGGTGCGCGGCCTTGCCCGTGCGCTGAACGTATCGAAGCCCGTCGTCACGCGCGCCTTGAACAGATTGGGTGCCCTCGGCTATCTGCGCCGGCAACGCGACGATAGCGACAAGCGTAACATCTTCGTCGCGCGCACCACCGAAGGGGCAGATTTTCTTGAAGAGTTCGGGCAATTCATCGGCGACGGCCCCGCCCCAGCCGGCTCCAACGGCCACGCCGCTCACGCTTGAGCCGTTCGACGACAAGGCCCGGACCAGCTTCGCGCTGACGGGCCGTTCGGTCGACCTCGATCCGCGCACGCACGCCGTTCGCCGCGATATCGCCGATATTCGCCTCGCCGAATACGTATTCGCTCCACACTATGCGGTGCCGATGATACGGCCCGTCGCGCGCACAGCTTTGTTGCGCAGCGGACGAGACGAAGCGAGCGATACGATGGTCGACCTCAAGCCCGGCGATAGTTTCGAAGTGCTGGAGATTGCCGGCGTTTCCGCATGGGGCGTTGCGCGCCCGAGCGGGCTGGTCGGCTATGTCGAGGCGGCAGCACTCGATCTTTCGACGACGGACGCGGCATGACCACGGTCTTCATCGATGGCGCGGTCGGCACCACCGGCCTCGAGATCCGCGAACGGCTTGCCGGGCGGACCGACATCACGCTGGCGCTGCTGCCCGAGGATCGGCGCAAGGATCCGGCGGCACGTCGCGAGGCGCTGAACGATGCCGATTTCGTGATCCTGTGCCTGCCCGACGACGCGTCGCGCGAAGCCGTCACGCTGATCGACAATGATCGCACCCGGGTCATCGATGCCTCGAGCGCGCACCGCGTCGCCGCTGGCTGGACCTACGGCTTTCCCGAATTGCCGGGTCAGGCGGAGAAGATCGCGACCGCGATGCGCGTGTCGAACCCCGGCTGCTATCCGACCGGCTTCCTCGCGCTCGTCGCGCCCTTGGTCAGCGCCGGACTCGTTCCCGCCGATCTTCCGCTAAGCGTCAACGCGACCTCGGGCTATTCGGGCGGCGGCAAGGCGATGATCGCCGCGTTCGAGAATGGTGAGTCCGCGACGGCGTTCCGCGCCTACGCACTCGGCCTCGCGCACAAGCATATCGCCGAGATGACGCAGCATGCGGGCCTCGCGCACGCGCCGATCTTCGCGCCAGCCGTGGCCAACACCTATCGCGGGATGGTCGTCGAAGTGCCGTTGCATCTCCACGCCCTGCCCGGCCGGCCGGCGCTGGCCTCGATCGAAGACGTCTTGCGCGCTGCGTTCGATGGCTCGAAACTCGTCTCGGTCGCCCCCGGCGATATCGGCGCGGTCGATATCGAGGAGGATGCGGGGACCGATCGGCTGACGCTGAGGGTCTGCGGCAACGATGCGGTCGGCCATGCGCGACTGATCGCGACGCTCGACAATCTGGGCAAGGGTGCCGGCGGCGCCGCGGTCCAGAACCTCAACATCATGGCCGGGGTCGACCCGGTCGCCGGCCTGGTTTTCTAAAGAAACCGGCTAGTTCCAGGAGCTTCCATGCACCGTAATCCCGTAGCCAAGCTGCTCCTGTTCGGCGCGACCGGCGATCTCGCGCAGCGCATGCTTTTGCCGTCGCTCTATGGCCTGCACGCCGATGGCCTGCTGCCCGAAGAACTGACGATCACCGGTGCTGCGCGTCACGAGCATGACGACAAGGATTACCGGAAATTCGCGAAGAAGGCGCTCGACGAGTTCCTGCCCGAGGATCGCAAGGACGAGAGCGCGATCGGGACGTTCCTCGACCGGCTGTTCTATCAGGCGACCGACCTGTCGGACCCCGCCGCGTTCCAGCCGCTGGCGGACAAGATCGGCGACATCTCCGGCGGCCTCGCAATCTACCTCTCGACCGCGCCGTCGCTGTTCGAATCGGCGATCGAAGGGCTGCACAAGGTCGGCCTCGCGGGCGAGACTGTCCGTGTCGGACTCGAGAAGCCGCTCGGCTACGACCTCGACACCAGCCGCGAGATCAACGACGCGGTGGCGAAGGCCTTCCCGGAAGACCGGACCTACCGGATCGATCATTATCTCGGCAAGGAAACCGTCCAGAACATCCTGGCCCTGCGCTTCGGCAACTCGTTCTTCGAGCCGGTCTGGAATGCGCAGGGGATCGACAACGTCCAGATCACGATCTCGGAGACGGTCGGGCTGGAGGAGCGCGCCGGCTATTACGAGAGCGCCGGCGCGCTGCGCGACATGGTCCAGAACCATATGCTGCAACTGCTCGCGCTGATCGCGATGGAGCCGCCTGCGCGCTTCGAGGGCACCGACGTCCGCGACGAGAAATCGAAGGTTTTCCGCTCGCTACGCCTGATCAAGCCCGAGGAAGTGCCCAACGTCACCGTCACCGGCCAGTACGGCGAAGGCGCGGTCAAGGGGAAGTTCGTCAAGAGCTACTCCGACGAACTCGGCGAGGCGTCGAACACCGAGACGTTCGTCGCGATCAAGGCGCATGTCGACAATTGGCGCTGGCGCGGCGTGCCGTTCTATCTGCGCACCGGCAAGCGGATGGCCGCGCGCCGCAGCGAGATCGCGATCCAGTTCAAGTCGGTGCCGCATTCGATGTTCGCCGGACGCGGTGGCCTGTTGCAGCCCAACATGCTGATCATCCGTCTCCAGCCGGAGGAATATGTCCAGCTGCTGGTGATGGCGAAGGAGCCCGGTCTCGACCGTGACGGCGTCCGCCTCCGTGAAGTCCCGCTGAACCTCAGCATGGATGCCGAGTTCGCGGGCTCGCGTCGGCGGATCGCGTATGAGCGCCTGCTGCTCGACTTGATCGAGGGCGACCAGACGCTGTTCGTGCGCCGTGACGAAGTCGAGGCGCAATGGACCTGGATCGACGCGATCCGCGAGGGCTGGAAGGCCAACGCGATGAAGCCCAAGAGCTATGCCTCGGGCAGCTGGGGTCCGTCGGCCGCGATCGCGCTGACCGAGCGCGACGGCGTGACCTGGCAGGACGACTGAGTTTGGTTTCTTCCGTTCGTCCCGAGTAGCCTTCGAGCGAAGTCGAGAAGGCGTATCGAGGGATCGACCCGAGTGTGGCATTGTACCTCGATAAGGGCTCTCGACTTCGCTCGATCCCTACTCGGCACGAACGGCATTTTTGACAGCAATTTTCTGAGTGAGTTGAAGTTTATGACCGAAATCGAATGGTGGGATTACGAGGATTCCGACGAGCTCGCCAACGCGGTCGCGGGCGATATCCAGTTCGTCATCGAGAGTGCGCTCGACGCGCGCGGCTCGGCGGTGATCGCGCTGGCGGGCGGCAAGACGCCGTTCGCCGCGTATGAGAAGCTCGCCCAGGCGAAGCTCGACTGGAAGAAGGTCACGATCATCCCCGGCGACGAGCGAATCGTGAAGCTCGGCGATCCCTTGTCGAACGTGACAGCGCTGGCCAAGATCTTCCTCCCCAAGGGCGCGCGCGTGAAGCCGATCGTTCCCGAGGCGATGTCGGACTACAAGGCGGCCGGACGCTCGGCGGATGCGCTGATGCAGGATCTGCATTGGCCGCTCGACTTCTGCCTGCTCGGCATGGGCGGCGACGGGCATACCGCGTCGATCTTCCCCGGCCCCGATTATGACGAGGCATTGAGCGGTCCCAAGGAACGCCGTGCGCTCGGCGTGATGCCCGATCCGCTGCCACCCGAAGCCCCGCTTGCGCGCGTCACGTTGTCGGCTGCGGCGATCGCATCGTCGAAGGCGCTGATGATCATGATCACCGGCGACGCTAAGAAGAAGGTGCTCGAGCAGGCGATCGACCAGGGGCCGTCGTCGTCCTACCCGATCGGCCGCGTGCTCGCCGAAGTGGAGCTGCCGGTCGACGTGCACTGGGCGCCGTGACGATGCTCAACGCCGTCGTCTCCGCGGTGACCGACCGGATCATCGAGCGCTCGCGCGATAGCCGCGCCGCCTATCTCGCGCTGATCGAGCGCGAGGCGGCGGCGCAGGTCCGGCGTCCCGGCCTCGGCTGCGCGAACCTTGCGCACGCCTATGCCGGGACCGAGGAAGACCGCGACGCGATGAAGGCCGATGCTGGCATGAACATCGGCATCGTCACCGCGTACAACGACATGCTGTCGGCGCACGCCGTCTATTATCGCTACCCGGAGCTGATGAAGATCTGGGCGCGCGAAGCGGGTGCGACCGCGCAGGTTGCGGGCGGCGTGCCGGCGATGTGCGACGGCGTGACGCAGGGCTATCCGGGGATGGAGCTGTCGTTGTTCAGCCGCGACACGATCGCGCTGAGCACGGCGATCGCTCTCTCCCACGGCACGTTCGAAGGCGCAGCGCTGCTCGGCATCTGCGACAAGATCGTCCCCGGCCTGCTGATGGGTGCGCTGCGCTTCGGGCATCTGCCGATGGTGCTGATCCCAGGTGGGCCGATGCCGACCGGCTTGCCGAACAAAGCGAAGGCTGCAGTTCGCGAGAAGTTCGCGGAAGGGCTGGTCGGGCGCGACGAGCTGCTCGAGGCCGAGATCGGCGCCTATCATTCGAAGGGCACGTGCACCTTCTACGGTACCGCGAACACCAACCAGATGATGATGGAGGTCATGGGCCTCCACATGCCCGGCGCGGCGTTCGTCAATCCGGGCACCAAGCTGCGGCAGGAATTGACGCGGGCGGCGGTGCATAGGCTGGCGAAGATCGGCGCGCGCGGCGATTCGTATCGACCGCTCGGGCATTGCGTCGACGAGAAGGCGATCGTGAACGCCGCGGTCGGCCTGCTCGCGACGGGGGGCTCGACCAACCATTTGCTCCACGTTCCGGCGATCGCTCGCGCGGCAGGGATCATCATCGACTGGGAAGATTTCGACCGCCTGTCCTGCGCGGTTCCGCTGATTGCGCGGGTGTATCCCAACGGCTCGGCGGACGTGAACGCGTTCGAGGCCGCCGGGGGCATGCCCTACGTGATCCGCGAGTTGCTTGGCGAAGGGCTGTTGCACGGCGATATCATGACGATCGGTGGCGAGGACCTGTCGGCCTACGCGAAGACCGCGGTGGTCGAGGGCGACACGCTCGGCTGGCGCGATACGCCGGACAGCGGCGACGAGACGATCCTGCGTCCTGCGACGGCGCCGTTCTCGCCGGATGGCGGGATGCGGATCCTCGCGGGCAATATCGGCCGTGCGTGCATCAAGGTGTCGGCGGTCGAGCGCGAACGCTGGATCGTCGAGGCGCCTGCGATGGTGTTCGACGACCAGCTCGACGTGATCGAGGCGTTCAAGCGGGGCGAGCTGGAGAAGGACGTCGTTGTCGTCGTCCGCTTCCAAGGGCCGCGCGCGAACGGGATGCCGGAGCTGCACAAGCTGACGCCACCGTTGGGCGTTTTGCAGAATCGTGGGTTCAAGGTGGCTCTGGTCACCGACGGGCGGATGTCGGGGGCAAGTGGCAAGGTGCCGTGCGCGATCCATTGCTCGCCCGAAGCGCTGCTCGACGGCGCGATCGGGTTGATCCGCGATGGCGACATGATCCGGGTGGACGCTGTGAATGGCACGCTTGAAGCCTTGGTTGATGCGGACGTCTGGGCAACCCGAGAGATGGTCGCGATACCGCCACCGGTGAGCGGCATGGGCCGCGAGCTGTTCGGGATGTTCCGCGGGCTTGCCGACGAGGCCGAGAAGGGCGCGTCGGCGATGCTGGCGGGCGCTGGGCTCTAAAGCGCATCTCAAACGCCGCCGTCACCTCAGCCACACCCCCGTCATCCCGGCGAAAGCCGGGACCTCGCGCCACGGGGGCGGACTATGCGGCCTGAGATCCCAGCTTTCGCTGGGATGACGGGGGACGATAATAATAGACGGAGGATGACATGGAAATCGTAGCGGCAGATATTGGCGGAACGCACGCCCGCTTCGCGATCGCCGAGGTCGAGAACGGTCGCGTCGTGTCGCTCGGCGAGCCCGCGACGCTGAAGACCGCGGACCACGCGTCGCTCCAGACCGCGTACCAGGCGTTCGAGGCTGGCCTCGGTCGCCCCCTCCCCCGCGCGCTGGCGATCGCGGTCGCATCGCCGGTCGCGAACGACGTCATCCGGCTGACCAACAACCCGTGGATCATCCGCAAGTCGCTGATCACCGAACGCCTGAAGGCGGACCAGTGGGTGGTCGTCAATGATTTCGGCGCGGTCGGCCATGCCGTCGCGCAGGTGCCGAGCAGCGACTTCATCCATCTTTGTGGTCCCGATACGCCGCTGCCATCCGAGGGCATCACCACGATTTGCGGCCCCGGTACCGGGCTCGGCGTCGCGCAGTTGCTGCGGCGAAGGAACGGCTACCAAGTCCTGGAGACCGAGGGTGGCCACATGGACTTCGCCCCACTCGACGGAATCGAGGATGCGTTGCTGAGCCGCCTGCGCAAGACCTTCACACGCGTATCCGCCGAGCGCGTCGTCGCGGGGCCCGGCATCGTCGCGATCTATGAGACGCTTGCCGCTTTGGAAGGCCGCGCGGTGCCCAGCCATGACGACAAGACGATCTGGACCGAAGCGATCGACGGCACCGACTCGATCGCGCTCGCCGCGCTCGATCGGTTCTGCCTCGCGCTCGGCGCGGTCGCGGGCGATCTGGCGCTCGCACAGGGCGCCAAGGCGGTCGTGATCGCGGGCGGCCTAGGCTTCCGGATCAAGGATCGGCTGATCCGCTCAGGCTTCGACCAGCGCTTCGTCGCCAAGGGCCGCTTCCAGGGCATGATGGCGGCGATGCCCGTCAAGCTCATCACCCATCCCCAGCCCGGCCTGTTCGGCGCCGCGGCCGCCTTTGCACAGGAACACACACAATGACCGCAACCCCCTCGCGCACAATCGCAGATATCATGCAGACCAGCGCCGTCATCCCGGTGCTGGTGATCGAGGACGCGGCGCTCGCCCGTCCGCTCGCCGAGGCGCTGGTCGCGGGCGGCCTGCGCGTGCTCGAGGTGACGTTGCGCACCGGCGCCGCGCTGGAGGCGATCGCAGAGATGAAGAAGGTGCCGGGCGCGATCGTCGGCGCAGGCACCGTCGTGAATACGCAGCAGTTCGCGCAGGTCCGCGATGCGGGGGCGGAGTTCATCGTCTCGCCAGGGCTGACCGAACGCCTCGCCACGCCGATCATCGAGAGCGGGATTCCGTTCTTGCCGGGGATCGCCAATGCGGCGGACATCATGACCGGACTCGAGCTGGGGCTGACGCATTTCAAGTTCTTCCCGGCCGAGGCGAATGGCGGGTTGAAGGCGCTCAAGGCTCTGGCCGCGCCGTTCTATCAGTGCAGCTTCTGCCCGACCGGCGGGATCACCGAGGCGAGCGCGCCGGAGTGGCTGGCGTTCAAGCCAGTGCTCTGCGTGGGCGGGAGTTGGGTGACCGGCGGGACGATGGCCGAGATCGAGATCAAGGCTCGTGCGGCTAACGCGCTGCGGGCCTAGTCGTCATCCCAGCGAAAGCTGGGATCTCGTGCCACACAGTCCGTCCTTGCGGCCTGATATCCCAGCTTTCGCTGGGATGACGAGAGTGTGCCGGAACGCCTCGCCCTACATTTCGCCGCGGGCTTTGCGGATCGCGTACCATTTCTTCACGTTGGCGTTGTGTTCGGCCAGCGTGTTCGCAAACACGTGGCCGCCGGTGCCGTCTGCTACGAAGTAGAGCGCCTGGGTCTGCGCCGGATCGAGCACCGCGTCGATTGAGGCGCGGCCGGGGTTGGCGATCGGGCCTACCGGCAGGCCGGCTTCGGCATAGGTGTTGTAGCCGTTCTTCGCGTGCAGTTCCGACCGCAGGATGCGGCGGCCCAGCGGACGGCCCTTGGTGATCGGGTAGATCACGGTCGGATCGGCCTGGAGCGGCATGCCGCCCCGCAGGCGATTGCCGTAGACCGCGGCGACGGTGCGGCGTTCGGAGGGCTTGCCGGTTTCCTTCTCGACGATCGAGGCGAGGATGATCGCTTGTTCGGGCGTCGTCACCGCGATGCCGGGCTTGCGCGCGGCCCAGGCGGTGGCGAGGTAGGTCTTCATCGCCGCCTGCATGCGCACGACCACCGAGGCGCGGGTGTCGCCGGCCTGGAAAGCATAGCTGTCGGGGAGGATCGAGCCTTCCGCCGGAACGGGCACGGTGCCGGTCAGGCCATCCGCCTTCGCCAGCGCCTCGTGGACGAGGACGGAGGGATAGCCTTCGGGGACGACGACAAGGCGTTGTACGACCTTGCCGCCCTGCATCAATTTCAGAATGTCGGACTGGCTGGTGTGCGGCGCGATGCGGTATTCGCCGGCCTTGATCGGATCGCCCGAGCCGAACACGCGGGCGTACAGGCGGAAGCGGCGGGCCGAGGGTATCGCGCCGGCCTTTTCAAGTTCGGTGGCAGCGCCGGCCAGCGTGCTGCCTTCGCCGATCTGCACGGTCAGCGTGCGCGGTGCTGGGCCTGCGCCGCCCCAGCCTTGGACTACGAGGAACAGCGCGACGACGGCCGCCAGGCCTAAGACGAGTCCGAAACAGCCGACCTTGCGCACCATAGTTCCCCGGCGGAGGCCGGGGCCCAGTTGGGCAGGCCCTCCGATAAATCGCACCAATCACCCAACTGGACCCCGGCCTTCGCCGGGGAACAGGATTATTGGACCTTCGTCATCACCAGCGACGCGTTGGTGCCGCCGAAACCGAACGAGTTGTTCAGCACCGCGCGGACTTCACGCTTCTTGGCAACGTGGGGCACGAGGTCGACCCCCACACAGCTGTCGCTCGGATTGTCGAGGTTCAGCGTCGGCGGGACGATCTGGTCGCGCAGCGCGAGGATGCAGAAGATGCTCTCGACCGCACCGGCACCGCCGAGCAGATGCCCGATCGCAGACTTTGTCGACGACATCGACAGACCCGAGATCGCATCGCCGAACAGGCGACGGACTGCGCCGAGTTCGAGTTCGTCGCCCAGCGGCGTCGAGGTGCCATGCGCGTTGATGTAATCGATGTCCTCGAGCTTGAGGCCCGACTTCTTGATGGCCATCTGCATCGAGCGGAACGCACCGTCGCCTTCCGGATGCGGCGCGGTCACGTGGTATGCGTCGCCCGACAGACCGTAGCCGATCACCTCGGCATACATCTTCGCGCCGCGTGCCTTGGCGTGCTCGTACTCCTCGAGCACCAGCACACCGGCGCCCTCGCCCATCACGAAGCCGTCGCGGTCCTTGTCATAGGGACGCGAAGCCTTTTCGGGCGAGTCGTTGAAGTTAGTCGACAGCGCGCGGGCCTGTGCGAACCCGGCGATGCCGAGCGGGCAGACGGTGCCCTCCGCGCCGCCCGCGAGCATCACGTCGGCGTCGTCCATCGCGATCATCCGCGCGGCATCGCCGATCGCATGCGCGCCGGTCGAGCAGGCGGTGACGACCGCGTGATTCGGACCGCGCAGGCCGTATTTGATCGAGACCTGACCCGAGATCAGGTTGATCAGGCGGCCATGGACGAAGTGCGGCGAAACGCGACGCGGGCCCTTGGTGTGGAGCACGATCGATTCGCTCTCGATACCCGGCAGGCCGCCGATGCCCGAGCCGATCGAGACGCCCGCGCGCCAGCTCTCTTCGAGCGTCATTTCGGTCAGCCCGGCGTCTTCGAGAGCCTGACCAGCCGCGTCGATGCCGTAGATGATGAACGGATCGACCTGGCGCTGGACCTTGTGGTCGACGCGCTTGCCAGGGTCGAAGCCATATTCGTGGTCGGCCGGCTTCACCTCGCAGGCGATGCGGCACACCTGGTCCGACGCGTCGAAGCGCGTGATCGGGCCCGCACCCGACTTGCCGGCGAGGATATTCGCCCAGGCCGTTTCAACATCCGCCCCCAGAGGGGTGACCAGGCCTAGCCCGGTTACGACGACACGCCGCATGGCTTCAAACTCCGTCTGCTCTCAAAACGAAACGGCTCCCCGCCCTCTTTGCCCAAGGACGGGGAGCCGCTCAAATCACACCCTTCAGGGCAGGTCCAAAGGTTTGAACCCTAGACCCTGATCAGGCCTTGTGCTCGTCGATGTAGGTGATCGCGTCCTTGACGGTCGCAATCTTCTCGGCGGCATCATCGGGGATCTCGACACCGAATTCTTCCTCGAACGCCATGACGAGTTCGACGATGTCGAGGCTGTCTGCGCCCAGGTCGTCGATGAAGCTCGCGTCCTCGGTCACCTTGTCGGCTTCGACGCCGAGATGCTCGACGACGATCTTCTTCACGCGGTCAGCTGTCTCGCTCATGGTAGTTCCCTCTTCAAATCTGGGGGTTTTGGGTATTTCCTGAACGCACCTAGAACGCGGCAGTTCAGCGCGCAAGTTCAGATCATCGCCATCCCGCCGTTCACGTGCACGGTTTGTCCCGTGACGTACCCGGCTTCACGGCTTGCAAGGTACACGATCGCCGCGCCGATGTCTGCGCCTTCGCCGAGGCGACCGGCGGGAATCTTTGCGGTAAGCGCAGTCTTTTGCGCGTCGGGCAGTGCGTCGGTCATCGGCGAGGTGATGAAGCCGGGCGCGACGCAGTTGACGGTGATGCCGCGACTGGCGAGTTCCTGCGCCATCGATTTCGACATGCCGATCAAGCCCGCCTTCGATGCGGCATAGTTCGCCTGGCCGGGATTCCCGGTGACGCCGACGATCGAAGTGACCGAGATCATCCGGCCGAACCTTGCCTTCATCATCGGCTTGGCGGCGGCGCGCATGAGGCGAAACGCGGCTTCGAGATTGACGCGGATGACGCTGTCCCACTCGTCGTCCTTCATCCGCATCGCGAGATTGTCGCGGGTGACGCCGGCGTTGTTGACGAGGATGTCGAGCTTGCCGCCGAGCGCTTCGACGGCTTGCGGGACGAGCGCATCGACCGCGGCTGCGTCGGACAGGTTGCAGGGAAGCGCGACGTGGTCGCCGCCGAGGCTCGCGCGGAAGGCTTCGAGCTTGTCCGCGTTGGACCCGGACACGGCTAGGCGTGCACCTTGCGCGGCGAGGGCCTTGGCAATCTCGGACCCGATCCCGCCGGATGCTCCGGTGACGAGGGCGGTCATGCCTGTGAGGTCGAACATTTTGGTCTCCATCAGATTTTGTTCACGCGAAGGCGCGATGGCGCGAAGGGGGTGTAGCCGTTGACGATCCGACGGAGCCCCTCCTTCAGCGTCTCGCCTCCGAAGTTGATCAGCAGCCCCAATGGCTGTTTGGTTAGTCGCAGATAAGTCAGTAGTTGCTTTGCGTGAGCGGCATTCAGCCGCTCGACCGATTTAATTTCGACGAGCAGCCGATTGCCGACGATGAGATCGATGCGGAACGCAGCATCGAAGTGCAGTCCCTCGAAATCGATCGAGACAGAGCGTTGCCGCTCGACCTCATATCCGAGGCTGGCGAGCTTGAACGCTAGGACAGTCTCGTAAACGCTTTCAAGCAATCCAAGGCCAAGCTCGCGGTGAAGGCGGAGCGACACATCAATGACGTCGGAAGCGGCAGCCTCGAGATCGATCATCTTCGCGCCTTTGCGCCTTCGCGTGAATCACATCTTCCTCACGAATTCCTCGATGTCGTCCATCGTGATGACGCTGGTCGTCTCGACGTCGGGGGTGATGCGCTTGACCATCGGGCTGAGCACCTTGCCACCGAACTCGACGAAGTGGTCGACCCCCGCCGCGTGCATCGCCAACACCGATTCGCGCCAGCGGACCATGCCGGTGACCTGCTGGACCAACAGGTGACGGATCGCGCCGGGGTCGGCGACGGCGGTCGCGTCGACATTGGCGAAGACGGGGACCAAAGGCGCGCGGAGGTCGGCTTCGAGGAGAGCGGCTTCCATCGCTTCGGCCGCGGGCTGCATCAGGGGGCAGTGGAAGGGGGCGGAGACGGGGAGTAGCACCGCGCGCTTGGCGCCGAGGTCCTTGGCCAGCGCGATCGCCTTTTCGATGGCGAGGCGGTGGCCGGAGATGACGACCTGCGAGGGGTCATTGTCGTTGGCGACGGTGCAGATCAGTTCGGGGCCGCCTTCCGCGAGGATCGCGTCGACCGCGGCGCCGGCGATCAGCTGCGCTTTTTCGAGGTCGGTGCCGAGCAACGCTGCCATCGCGCCCTCGCCTACCGGGACCGCCGCCTGCATCGCGCGGCCGCGGAGTTTCAGAAGGCGCGCGGTGGTAGACAGGTCGAGCGCACCGGCGGCGCACAAGGCGGTGTATTCGCCGAGGCTGTGGCCGGCGACATAGTCGGCCTTGTCGGCAAGGCGAATACCGCCTTCCTTCTCGGCGACGCGCAAAGTAGCGATCGCGTTCGCCATGATCGCGGGCTGCGCGTTCTCGGTGAGGAGCAGGTCGTCCGCCGGCCCCTCGCTCATCAGGCGGAACAGGTGCTGGCCGAGCGCCTCGTCGACTTCGGCGAAGACCTCACGGGCGGTGGCACTGGCGTCGGCGAGCGCCTTGCCCATGCCGACAGACTGGCTCCCCTGGCCGGGGAAGATGAACGCGCGCATGGCCTCTCCTCTGTGTTGGGTCTTCGTTTGAGCGCGGGGCCTATAAAGGTGCGCGGCGAGTTGCAACCTGAACGAACATTGCGGCCTTGCGACAATATGCGACCATTTCGCCGACCTTGCGACAAGCGCCTGCGACAATCGGCTCCCAGATTATGGAGGACGCCGCAGCAACGGCGCCGTGTTTCAAACGGGAGATTATCATGAAGACGTTCATCCTCAGCGCACTTGCCGCTACCCTCGTCGCCAGCCCACTGCTCGCCGCAGCGCCTGCCGAAGCGCAGCAGCGTCGCGAAGTCACCACCGTGCGCCACAACGATAACAACGGCCGCACCGTAGTCACCAAGCGCACCGTCGTCCGCACGCCGCAGTATCGCAACTGGCGCGCCGGCCAGCGCTTCGATCGTCGCCAGGCTCAGAACTACCGGGTGATCACGACGTATCGCAACTATCGCCTCGCCGCCCCGCCGCGTGGCAGCCAGTGGGTCCGCTCGGGCAACGACGCACTGCTGATCAACGGCCGCGGCAACGTGGTCCAGGTTCGTGGCGGCGCGTTCCGGTAAATCGGTAGGGGCGGATCTTGGGGGGCGTAATAAGTACGCCCCCTCGCTTCACGCTCCGTCATCCTGACGAAAGTCAGGATCCAGGGTTACGAGCGGCGGCATTTCTGGCTCTGGATCCTGACTTTCGTCAGGATGACGGGACTAGTTGAACGAAGCACACCAACCTTGCCTTTCCCCGATAAACGGGTAAGGCGCTCTGCAACCGGGGTGAGAGATTCGCGTCTCTCGCCCCTGTTTGCATTCTAGACGACAGCCGGAGGGGTGCACGCATGGGGCGTGTATCAGCGATCGGCCAAGACGAAGGACAAGACATGGCTCTTTACGAGCACGTGTTCCTTGCGCGCCAGGATCTGGCACAAGCGCAGGTGGACGCACTGGCGGAAATCGCCACCAAGATCGTGAACGACAACGAAGGTCGGGTCGTAAAGACCGAGAACTGGGGCCTGCGTTCGCTGGCGTACAAGATCGCCAAGAACCGCAAGGCGCACTATGTCATGCTCGAGATCGATGCCCCGGGCAGCGTGATCGCAGAGCTGGAGCGCCAGACCCAGATCAACGAAGACATCATCCGTTACATGACGGTCAAGGTCGACACCCTCGAAGAGGGCCCGACCGTGATGATGCGCAAGCAGGATCGTGACCGCGAGCGTCGTGGCGACCGTGAAGGTGGCCGTGAGGGCCGTCCCGATCGTGGCGATCGTCCGGACCGTGGTCCCCGTCGTGACCGCGAAGAGGGAGCTGAATAATCATGGCACGTCCATTCTTCCGCCGCCGCAAGAGCTGCCCGTTCTCCGCCAAAGACGCTCCCCGGATCGACTATAAGGACGTCCGGTTGCTGCAGGGCTTCGTGTCCGAGCGTGGCAAGATCGTCCCGTCGCGTATCACTTCGGTGGCCGCAAAGAAGCAGCGCGAACTGGCCCAGGCCATCAAGCGCGCGCGTCATCTGGGCTTGCTGCCCTACATCGTTAAGTAAGGACACGCCCACATGGACGTCATTCTGCTTGAGCGCGTCGAAAAGCTTGGTGCTATCGGCGACGTGGTGAAGGTCAAGGACGGTTACGCGCGTAACTTCCTGCTTCCCAACAAGAAGGCGCTTCGTTCGAACGAAGCCAACCGCAAGGTGTTCGAGTCGAACCGTGCGAAGATCGAATCGGACAACGCATCGCGTCGCAGCGATGCCGAGACCGAAGCGAAGACCTTCAACGACGCGACCGTGACCCTGATCCGTCAGGCGTCGAACACCGGCCAGCTCTACGGTTCGGTCGCGGTTCGCGATCTGGTCGATGCGCTGGTGGCCGACGGTCACAAGGTCGGCAAGTCGGCGATCGTGCTCGACAAGCCGATCAAGGCGATCGGTGTCTACACCGTCAAGGTATCGCTGCACCCCGAGGTGTCGGTGGCCGTCAAGGTCAACGTCGCCCGCTCGCCTGAAGAGGCCGAGATGCAGGCTTCGGGCGTCGACGTGATGTCGTCGATGTTCGAGCGCGACGAGGCTGGCTTTGTTGAGGATTACGATCCGAACGCAGAGCCCGGCGCGACCGCCGAAGCACCGCGCGACCAGGAGGAAGAGGCGCAGGGTTGATCCCTTCGCTTTCCTTCTAGCCGATACAGAAAGGCCCGCCCGGAGTCATCCGGGCGGGCCTTTTTTTGTGCTTTTGCGGAGGTGTCAGGGGCAGGTTACGCAGGCGCCAATCATTGCTGCGAAGGGGATCAGGGCGCAGAGGATGGGGACTAGGTGTTTCATGACCGGATGACTCTTGGGGGTGTTATCCGGTTAATGCGCAGGGTCGGGAAAGGTTGCCGGGAGGTGAATGATTTTTGTACCGATCGGTTTTCGGCGCAAGAACTTTACTTCCTTACCACCCCGGCGGAGGCCGGGGCCCAATTGGGAACGCTAGAGTAACGGATCGCAGCGCTCATCATTCGCGTCCCCCAACTGGGCCCCGGCCTCCGCCGGGGTAATGTGGAAGCAGGGTCAGCTTTCGACGCTTTCCGGCTTTTCGATCAGCGCGGGGCCCTCGCCTAGCGCCAGCGCGTCGACCGATGACACATCCTCCAAGTCACGCGCACCCGTTTCGATGTTCAGATCCCGGAACTTGCGGCCCGTCACCATCAGGCGGCCGTTGAACGAGTTGGTGAAGCCGTTGAAGTTCTTCACCGCACTGTTGAGACCGACGCCGACTTTGCGCAGGTCGTCCGCGACCTTGGCTAGGCGATCGTGCATTTCCTTGCCGAGCTCGCCGATCTTCCGTGCTTCGTTGGCGAGTTTTTCCTGACGCCAGACCGCCGCGACGGTGCGGGCGATCGCGATCAGGTTCGTTGGGGTTGCCAGCAGCACGCGCTTTTCGAAGGCGAAGTCCCAGAGCGTCGGGTCGTGTTCGAGCGCGGCGGACAGGAAGTGCTCGCCGGGAACGAACATGATGACATAGTCGGGGGTGTCGGCGAACTGGCTCCAATAGGCCTTGTTGCCGAGGCCGTTGACGTGCGCGCGCATCGACGCCGCGTGGGCGGCGAGACCAATCAGGCGTTCGGCGTCGTCGACTGCGCCGAAGGCGTCCTGGTACGCGTTGAGCGAGACCTTCGCGTCGATCACCAGAGCCCGACCGCCGGGGACGCGGATAATCGCGTCGGGTCGCAACCTTGCCCCGTCGTCACCGACCGCGACTGAGACTTCCGTTTGGAAATCCGTGTGTTCACTGAGGCCACAGGTTTCGAGGACGTTCTTCAACTGCTGCTCGCCCCAGCGGCCGCGCGACTTGGGGGCGTTGCGGAGGGAGTTGACGAGTTTGGCGGCTTCGGTGGAGACCTTTTCCTGGCCTAGGCGCATCTGCTCGATCTGGCCCTTGAGGTCGCCGAAGGCGTCGCGGCGCTCGGCCTCGACCTTGGCGACGCCTTCTTCATAGCGTTGGAGGCGGTCGCTTACCGGTTGGAGCATCGACTTGAGGTTCAGGCCGGCGGACTCTTCGGACTGGCGGAAGCGGGCGTCGGCGCGTTCGAGGAAGGTCTTCTGCGCGTCGCTGAGCAGTTTGTTGGCCACGTCGCCGAACTGCGCGGCCATGACGTCCTTCGCCTCGCGGAGTTCGAGCAGACGCGCTTCGAACGCCTCGCCTTGCGCTTTCAGCGTGGCGATTTCGGTGCGGGCGGCGTCTCGGTCGGCGCGGATCGTCGCGAGGTCGAGGCGCAGGCGATCGGTGTCGGTGGCGCGCTCGGCGTTCTGCGCGCGGAGCGTGGCAAGGTCCTGCATCGCGGCGTTGCGTTCGCGCTCGACCGCGTCGCGCGCGGTACGGATGAGGTCGGCGTCGGCCACCTTGGTTTGGGCGACGGCGAGATCGGCGGCTAGGGTGGCGGCTCGGCGGGAGGCTAGCAGCCAGCCGAGGAGGATGCCGGCGGCTAGGGCAAGGACGGCGATGATGGCGAACTCAGCCATTTTGCGCGGCCGACATTAGAATGAAGTGCAGACGCTGGCGCAGCATTTTCGGGGGTGAGGCTGCGCGCGCGGGCGCTTGGGTTCGGGGGGAGATTGGGGACGTCATGGGTGGAACATACGTCGAACGATTGATTTAGGACAATCGGAATATTCTGTTCTCCCGCGAAGGCGGGAGTCCAGGGTTATGGGCAGCGGCGTTCGTGGTCCTGGGCCCCCGCCTTCGCGGGGGAACTAGTGCGGGCGGCTCGAACTCCAGAGGGTCAGTACCCGCTAAAACAATACCACCCCGGCGGAGGCCGGGGCCCAATTGGAAAGGTCGCGGTAACGGAGGACTGCGCACTATCACCACCGTCCCCCAATTGGGCCCCGGCCTTCGCCGGGGTGGTAGCGTGTGGGGAGAACGGGCGCTCACTCTCAAGCACCCAACCCCCGGCCCGCTCACCCCAGCTTGCGCTGCTTGGCCAACTTCTTCAGCACCATGTCACGCTTCAACCGGCTGATGTGGTCGATGAACAGCACCCCGTCGAGGTGGTCGATCTCGTGCTGCATGCAGGTCGACAGCAGCCCGTCGAAATCTTCCTCGTGCGCCGCCCCGGTCTCGTCGAGCCACTTCACGCGGCACCGCGCAGGCCTAGCGACCTCGGCATACTGCTCCGGGATCGAGAGACAGCCCTCGTTGTAGGTGGAGACCTCGTCGCTGACCGACAGGATCTCGGCGTTGATGTACGCCTTGGGGTTCTTGATCGGCTTGTCTTCCTCGTCCTTCTCCTCCTGGAGATCGATGACGAGGACGCGCTTCTGGACGCCGACCTGGGTCGCGGCGAGGCCGATGCCGTTGAAGTCGTACATCGTCTCGATCATGTCGGCGACGAGCGTGCGGGTGGAGTCGTCGACCGTCTCCACCGGCTCGGCGACGAGGCGCAGGCGGGGATCGGGGACTTCGAGAACGGTCATGACGGTCATAGCGCGTCCGCTAAGGTACGCGTGGGCATCACGTCAAGCCGATGGGCGTCAAGCCATTGGCCTTCTGGCCCTTAGTGCCTGCGCCAACGTGCCCTCATCGAGATAGTCGAGCTCGCCGCCGACGGGAAGGCCGTGCGCGAGCTGGGTGACGCGGACGGGAAAGCGTTCGATGCGCTCGGCGATGTAGTGCGCGGTGGTCTGCCCTTCGAGCGTGGCGTTCATCGCGAGGACGACTTCGTCGAGGCCGCCGGCTTCGATGCGGCGGACGAGGCTGTCGATGCTGAGATCCTCGGGACGGATGCCTTCGAGTGCGGACAGCCGCCCGCCGAGGACGTGGAAGCGGCCGGGGAACAGCCGCGAACGGTCGAGCGCCCAGAGATCGGCGACCTCCTCGACCACGCACAGCGAACGCTGGTCACGGCGCGGGTCGGCGCAGATCGCGCAGGGGTTGGTGGTGTCGACGTTGCCGCAGGTCGAGCAGTTCTCCAGCCGCTCGTCGACCGCGGTCAGCGCCTCGCGCAGCGGACCCAGCGCCGCGTCGCGCTTCTTGAGCAGATGCAGCACGGCGCGACGTGCGGACCGGGGGCCGAAGCCGGGGAGCCGGGCCAGCGCCTGCGTCAGCGCCTCGATCTCGGGGGATGCCATAGGGAACAGATAGGGGGTTGCGCCGCTCCCCGCCAGCGTGTTCGAGAGGGCCATGCGGATCATCTTCATGGGAACGCCGGACTTCGCGGTGCCGGTGCTGGAGGCTCTCGTCGCGGCGGGGCATGACGTGGTGGCGGCGTATTGCCAGCCTGCTCGGCCAGGGGGGCGGCGTGGGCGCGAACTCGTGCCGTCGCCGATGCAGGTTCGGGCCGAGGCGCTCGGCATCGAGGTGCGGACGCCGGTGTCGTTCAAGGCGTCTTTGCCGGAGGGGCTGGAAGCTCGCGAGGCGTTTGCGGCCTTGGACGCGGATGTTGCGGTGGTTGCTGCCTATGGTCTTATTCTGCCGCGCGCGGTGCTGGAGGCGCCTCGGTTCGGATGCCTGAACGTGCATGGGTCGCTGTTGCCGCGGTGGCGCGGCGCGGCGCCGGTACAGCGGGCGATCCTCGCGGGCGATGCCGAGACGGGCGTCGGGATCATGCACATGGAAGCGGGTCTGGATACCGGGCCGGTTCGGCTCGAGGGACGCACGCCGATCGTCGGCAAGACTGCGGGGGATCTGACGTCCGAGCTCTCGGCGATGGGGGCTCGGTTGATGGTCGAGGTGCTGGCCGATCTGGACGCCTACCCTGCCCGGCCGCAGCCCGAGGAGGGCGTCACCTATGCCGCCAAGATCGACAAGGCGGAGGCGCGGATCGATTTCGAGCGGTCGGCGGTCGAGGTCGAGCGGCTGGTGCGGGCGATGAACCCGGCACCGGGGGCGTGGTTCGAGCATGCCGGCGAGCGGGTGAAGGTGCTGGCGGCGGACGTGTTGCCGTTCTCGTTTCTCGGTTGCGAGGGGCTGACGGTCAATGCCGAGTTGACGATCGGGTGCGGTGACGGGGCTATCCGGCCGACCTTGGTGCAGCGCGCTGGGCGCGGCGTCACCTCGGCGGAAGAGATGCTGCGCGGGTTTCCGATTCGCTCGGGGACGCAGCTTTGACGCGGTTCGCGTTGACGGTGGAGTTCGACGGGCGGCCGTTCATGGGCTGGCAGCGGCAGAAGCACGGGCCGAGCGTGCAGGCGGCGCTGGAGGCGGCCGTGCTCAAGATGACCGGCGAGACCGCGTCGGTGCAGGCGGCGGGGCGGACCGATGCGGGCGTGCACGGGATGGCGATGCGCGCGCATGTCGATATCGCGAAGCCGGTCGCGGCCTTTCGGTTGATGGAGGGGCTGAACGCGCTGGTGAAGCCGGCGCCGGTGTCGGTGCTGGCGTGCGAAGTGGTCGACGACGATTGGCATGCGCGGTTTTCGTGTGTCGGGCGCGCGTACGAGTACCGGATCGTCAACCGGCGATCGCCGCTGACGTTCGAGGCGGGGCTGGCTTGGCAGGTACCGCAGTTGCTGGATGCGGGCGCGATGGCGGAGGCTGCGGGGGCGCTCGTCGGGCGGCATGACTTCACGACGTTTCGGTCGGCGCATTGCCAGGCGGATAGTCCGGTGCGGACTTTGGACCGGCTGGAGGTGGTGCGCGAAGGAGAACGGCTGTTCGTTTACGCGGCGGCGCGGTCGTTCCTGCACCACCAGGTGCGGTCTATGGTCGGATGTCTGGCGCTGGTGGGTATGGGGCGTTGGGCGGTTGGCGATGTCGCGGCTGCGCTCGCGGCGAAGGATCGGGCTATGTTGGGGCTGAATGCGCCGCCTGACGGGTTGTTCTTCGTGAGTGCGGTTTACCCACCTCCGTCATCCCGGACTTGATCCGAGATCCAGGGTTACAGGGCGCGGCATCGGTGGCTCTGGATCCTGACTTTCGTCAGGATGACGGTTGAGGAGCGTTGCGAACGAACTTGGCAGCCAACTCGACGTGCGTCGACCAGCGGAACTGGCCGACCGGCTGGACCCAGTCGATCCGCCAACCTGCGTCGCACAGCTCCTTCGCGTCGCGCGCAAAGCTCGCCGGATTGCACGAGACATAGGCGATCACCGGCGTCTTGCACTCCGCCAGCGCGGTCGCCTGCTCGCGAGCGCCAGAGCGGGGCGGATCGATCACCACTGCGTCGAAGCGGTCGAGCTCGGCCACCGTCAGTGGGCGGCGGTAGAGATCGCGGTGCTCCGGGTAGACGGGCCGCTGGGTGCGGTGCGCGGCAGCTTTCAGCGAGCCGAGCGCGTCGCGTGCGCCTTCCGCGGCGTAGACCTTGGCGGGAATCGCCAGCGTGAAGGTGCCGAGGCCGGCGAACAGGTCGGCGACCGTCGCTGGTTTACCGATCGCTTCCAGGACAGCAGCGGTCAGTGCGGCCTCGCCATCGGGCGTAGCCTGGAGGAACGACGCGGGCGGCAGCGGTACGGGGACGCCGCCCAAGGTGATCGTGACGGCGTCGGGTTCCCAGCGCGTCTCGGGGCCGAGGCCGTCGTCGAACGCTACGCGGGCGATCTTGTGGTCTTCGCAGAATTTGGTTAGCGCTTCGGCGGCGGGGAGACCTTCCGGTGCAAACCCGGTGATCAGGATGTCGGCGCCCTGATCGGCGAGCGTCAGGTGAATGTCCGCGCGGCGGCGAAAATTGAGGCGCTTGAGCAGCTGGCGGAGCGGCTGGACGAGCGCGAAGAGGCGCGGATCGAGAATCCAGCATTCCTTGATGTCGACGATCGTGTGCGCCTTTTCGGCGGTGAAGCCGAGCGTGATCTTGCCGCCCTTGCCCTCGGCGTGGAGAGTCGCGCGGCGGCGGCTGCGGTCGGGGGAGATGTGCGGGGTGCGGATCGGGGCCGCGAGGTCCTGGCCGTCGAGCGCGGAGGCGATGCGGTCGGTGACGAACTCGGCATAGGCCTGGTCGTCGAGATGCTGGAGCTGGCAACCGCCGCAGGTCGGAAAATGCGCGCAGGGAGGCGTCTGGTGGTGCGGGCCGGGGATCACGGTGCCGTCGGCAGAGAGCGTGTCGCCGGGGGCCGAGAAGGCGGCGTGGCGGCCGTCGGCGGTCATGCCGTCGCCGCGGGCTGCGACGCGGACGATCGTGTCGGCGTTTATATCGGGGGGCGTTTCAGAAGTCATAGCGACGCTCTGGCCGACCGGAGCGCTTCCGCCAAGTCGTCGGCGATGAATACGGGGCCCAATCGGCGGGCAGCGTCACCGTGGAGCCACACTCCGGCGCAGGCCGCGTCGAGCGGTTCGAGCTTTGCGGCAAGCATCGCGCCGATCGCGCCGGCCAGGACGTCGCCAGTGCCGGCGGTGGAGAGCCAGCCGCTGGCGCCCGGCGCGATGCGGACGCGACCGTCGGGGGCGGCGATGACGGTGTCGGCGCCCTTGAAAACGACGACGGCGTTCGCGCGGACGGCTGCGTCTCGGGCTCTCGCGATCTTGTCGGCATCGGATTTGCCGAAGAGCGCGTCGAACTCGCCGGCGTGGGGCGTGAGGATGACTGGGACCGTCAGCGCCTTGATCCGCTCGGGCGCGATGAGGCGGAGCGCGTCGCCATCGATGATCATTGGGTGGTTTGAGATCAGTGCCGCTTCGAGGCGGGTTTTGGCCAGGTCGTCGCGGCCGAGACCGGGGCCGATCACGAGTGCGCCGATGCGGTCGTTGGCGAGCGCGTGGTCGGTGAACGGTGCGCGGACGAGCGCGTGGGGCGGGCCTTGGCTGTCGCCGAGCAGGGTTACGTAGCCTGCGCCGGCGCGCATCGCGGCGAGCGCTGCGAGGTCGGACGCGCCCGACATGGTGCCGGCGATGACTGCGACCATGCCGCGGGTATATTTGTGCGAGTCCGGCCCCGGGGTCGGGAGGATCGGGGGTTTCAGGACTTCGGCTTGGCTGGCGGCGGGGACGCCGATGTCGAGGAGACGGATCCGGCCGCAATAGCGTGCTGCCGGCTGGAGCAGGTGCGCGGGTTTTACGGCGCCGAGCGCGAGGGTGAGGTGGAAGACCGGGGGCGTGCTGAGGGCTTGGCCGGAGTCGGTAGCGAGGCCGCTGGGGAGGTCTACTGCGATGCTGAGTTGGGCGGCGTTGGCGAGTGCGTGAAGGCACTCGACCACAGACCGTTCCCCCGCGGACGCGGGGGCCCAGAGTAGGCCGTTGGGTGAGCGCTCGGAACTTGGCTGGGCCCCCGCGTCCAGGGGGGAACGGTTAGGGGTGGGTGTCGAACCGGAATCGAGCGGGCGGGTCAGAGCGGTGCCGAACAGCGCGTCCAACAGGATCGCCGCAGGTTTTGCCGCCGCCAGTCTCTCGACCGGGCCGGACCACCCTGCCCTCGCTGCCTTCGCCGCATCCGTCTTGGGCTCGGACAGCGCCGCGACGCGAACCGAAACGCCCATCTCGGCCAGCACCCGTGCGGCGACATAGCCGTCGCCACCGTTGTTGCCGGGGCCGCACAGTATCAGGACTTCGTTCGTGCCCGCCAACCGGCGAACTGCCCCCGCGATTGCGGTACCGGCACGCTCCATCAACGTTTCGACCGACACGCCGCCGGCGATTACCGCGTCTTCCGCCGCGCGCATTTCTGCGGCGGTCAGGATCGCCTGGCCCTCGATACGAATCATGACGGCTTGGTCGCGCTCTTGACGGTGGCCGGGAGGCGATAGCGAGCGTCGCCGATCATCACCTCAATACCGTTGCCCTCGATCAGGCCGACCTTCGCGACCTCTGCTCCGTCCGCCGCGACAACACCACGGCCGTCGTGGGTGACGAGCAGGCGGCGGAACGCGCCATCGGGGTGGCGGATCGTCAGGATCGTGCCGGTCTCACCCTTGGCCTGCTCGATCGTGCAGACCGTTTCGAGCGCTGCGGGCCCGCGCGCGCAGGGGATGCGGGGGTCGCCGGCGGACTTCTTGGCCTGCTTGGCGGTCTGCCCGTGCGCGACCTTCGTGCTGGATGGCTTGCCTGGCCCGCATGCCGCGAGCGGGAGCGAGAGGATGGCGAGGCACAGGAGGCAGTTCACTGTCTTACTGGAGCCGGTATCTGAACCATCATCCGTCATCCTAGCGAAAGCTGGGATCTCCCCGTTCGGGTCGCGGCACGCGCCAACCGGGATACCCCAGCTTTCGCTGGGGTGACGGGTGGAGCGCGCGTCTCGTTTACCTATCCGCGTGGTCTCAGATATCCGCGTAGACATGGGTTTCGGCCGCGGCTCCAGGATGCGTGACCGCGCCCTTGTACGCGGGGCCGACGGTCTTCGCATAGCGCCAGAGTGCGCCCGAGCCGTAATCGTTGGCGCGCGGCACCCACGCCGCGCGCCGCGCCGCCATCACGTCCTCGGGAACGTCGAGGTCGATCGTGCCGGCCTCGGCGTCGATATGGATGATGTCGCCGTTCTCAACCAGCGCGATCGGGCCGCCGTCGGCTGCTTCGGGACCAACATGGCCGATGCAGAAACCGCGGGTGCCGCCGGAGAAGCGACCGTCGGTGATCAGCGCGACGCTCTCGCCCATGCCCAGACCGTAGAGCGCGGCGGTGGTCGACAGCATCTCGCGCATGCCGGGGCCGCCCTTGGGGCCTTCGTAGCGGATGACGATGACTTCACCCTCGTTGATCTCGCGGTTCTCGACCGCGGCGAAGGTGTCCTCCTCACAATCGAACACGCGTGCCGGGCCGCTGAACTGAAGGCGGTGCAAGCCGGCGACCTTCACGATCGCGCCGTCGGGGGCGAGACTGCCGCGCAGGCCGACGACGCCGCCGGTCGGGGTGATCGGCGTGGTGATGTCGTAGATGACCTTCTGGTCGGGATTCCACGTCACCTGGTCGATGTTCTCGCCGAGCGTTTTGCCCGACACGGTCATGCAATTGCCGTCGAGGAACCCGCCGGCGAGCATCGTCTTCATCAGCATGTAGACGCCGCCGGCCTCGTACATGTCCTTCGCGACATATTTCCCGCCGGGCTTGAGGTCGGCGATGTACGGCGTGGTCTTGAAGGCCTCGGCGACGTCGAACAGGTCGAACTCGATCCCGACCTCATGCGCCATCGCGGGCAGATGCAGCGCGGCGTTGGTCGAGCCCCCGGTCGCGGCGACGACGCGCGCGGCGTTGATGAACGCCTCGCGCGTGCAGATATCGCGCGGGCGGATGTTGCGCTCGATCAGCTCCATGATCTGGACGCCGGCGGCATGCGCGATCTGTTCGCGGCTGCTATACGGCGCGGGCGTCATGTTGCTGTTCGGCATCGACAATCCGATCGCCTCGGCGACGCAGGCCATCGTGTTCGCGGTGAACTGGCCACCGCACGCGCCGGCGCTGGGACAGGCGACCTTTTCTAGCGCGTGGACTTCGGACAGCGGGCACGCGCCGGCTGCGTATTTGCCGACGATTTCGAACACGTCGACGACCGTCACGTCCTTGTCGTGGAAACGGCCGGGCAGGATCGAGCCGCCATAGACGAAGATCGACGGCACGTTGAGCCGCAGCATCGCCATCATCATGCCGGGCAGCGACTTGTCGCAGCCGGCAAAGCCGATCAGCGCGTCGTAGCAATGGCCGCGCACGCTGAGCTCGACCGAGTCGGCGATGACCTCGCGGCTGACCAGGCTGGTCTTCATGCCCTGATGGCCCATCGCGATGCCGTCGGTGACGGTGATGGTGTTGAACCGGCGCGGCATGCCGCCGCCCTGGATCACGCCGAGGCGCGCGACATCGGCCTGCGCGTCGAGCGTGATGTTGCAGGGCGCGCTGTCGTTGCCGGCGCTGGCGACGGCGACGAACGGCTTCGCAATATCCTCTTCGGGAATCCCCATCGCGTAATAATAACTGCGATGCGGGGCGCGCTCGGGGCCGACCGAGACATGGCGGCTCGGCAGGCGTGATTTGTCGAAACGGTTACTCATGGCGACCGCCTATGTCGCGGGAGGGGGCATTTGCGCAAGAGAGTTGCGCTGATTTTTGCCGGAATGGTCTTCGAAAGGGCCCAGAATTCATGCTCGTCCTCCCCTGCAAGGGGAGGGGGTGCATAGCGACGGGGGGTATCGCGCTATCGAGGGCGGGTCACCCCTCCGTCAGCGCTGTGCGCTGCCACCTCCCCTCCTAGGGGAGATGCGCAGGACCAGCGTGCCAGCGAGGAAGACTTAAAGGCCTTCGAGCGCCTTCGCCACGCCGTCCATCGTGAAGGGCTTCTGCAACCGCGGACGGTCGCGGAATTCCGGGGCCACGCCATCATCGCCACCGCCGGTGGCGAAGACGAAGGGGACGCCTTTCGCGGCAAGCGCCTCGGCGACCGCGGTGCTCTTCTCGCCGCCACGCAGGTTCACGTCGAGGATCGCGCCGTCGACGCCGCCCTCTTCGATCCGCTTCAGGGCGTCGGCTACGGTATCGACCGAGCCTGCGACTCCCTTGTCCAGAACTTCGAGAAAATCCTCGAGCATCATGGCGATCAACGGTTCGTCCTCGACGATGAGGATCTGCTGGGGAGCGGTCATGCCATGCGCATAGTCGGGATTGTTACGACTTGCCAACATCTTGTTCGAATCACCGCGCTGCCAGCACGTCTCGTGCCGCCTCGGCGAGTTCCTGGACCGAGAAGGGCTTGGGCAGGAACGCGACGTTGTCGAGGTCGATCGACTTGCGCAACTGCTCCTCGGCATAGCCCGACATGAAGAGGATCGGCAGGTCGGGGAATTTCTCGCGTGCATGGCGCACCATCGTCGGGCCATCCATCTGCGGCATGACGACGTCGCTGATCAGCAGGTCGGGACGGCCGTGTTTCTCCAGCACTTCCAGGGCGACTTCGCCGTTTTCCGCGGTCAGCACGGTATAGCCCTGCCGCGCGAGCGCACGTTCGGCGACCGCGCGGACCATATCCTCGTCCTCGACCAGCAGGATCGTGCCGGTACCCCAGAGATCGACCGGCTTGGGCGTGGGTTTCACCACCGCGGGGCGCGTCGTGGCGGGCGCCGAGTGGACCGGCAGGTACATCGAGAAGGTCGCGCCCTGCCCCGGTTTGCTATCGGCGAATATGTAGCCGCCGGATTGCTTGACGATGCCGTAGACGGTCGAAAGGCCGAGCCCAGTGCCCTTGCCGAACTCCTTCGTCGTGAAGAACGGCTCGAAGATCTTGGGCAGCACGTCGGGCGGGATGCCGGTGCCGGTGTCCTGGACGATCAGCGCGGTGTAGTCGGCGACGGGCAGGATGTCGGACGCCATCTCGCGCACTTCCGATGCCGGCACTGCACGTGTGGTGATCGTCAGCACGCCGCCACCGCGCGCGTTGGCGGAAACGATCGCGTCGCGCGCATTGACCGCAAGATTGACGACGACCTGTTCCAGCTGGCCCGGATCGGCGCGCACCGGGCCGAGGTTGCGGCCGTGTGTCATGTCGAGGCGGACGTTCTCGCCCATCAGGCGCTTGAGCAGGTTCGACACCTCGGAGACGACGTCGGGGAGCTGGAGGATCTGCGGACGAAGCGTCTGCTGGCGCGAGAAGGCGAGCAGCTGGCGGGTGAGGCTGGCGGCGCGGTTCGAGTTGGTGCGGACCTGCTGGATGTCGTCGTAGTCGCTGTCGCCGGGCGAATGGCGCATCAGCATCAGGTCGCAGTGGCCGATGATCGCGGTCAGGATGTTGTTGAAATCATGCGCGACGCCGCCCGCGAGCTGGCCGACCGCCTGCATCTTGGTGGCCTGCGCGACCTCGCGCTTGAGGCGGGACTCCTCACTATTGTCCTTGAGGCTGAGCAGCACGGCCGCGTCGCCAAGGCCACGCGCGCCGGCGATGGTGAGCGCGACCGGTTCCTCGGGGTGATCCTTGAGGCGGACCGCCATGTCGGCGGAATGCGTCGCGCCGTTCGCGAACTTGCGGATCGCATCGGCGACCGCGGCCTTGTCCTCGCGGACGACGAGGTCGCCTGGATAGAGCGGCGGCGCGACCGAATTGACGCCGGCGGCGCGGAGGAACGAGTCGTTCATCTGGAGGAAGCGGCCGTCGCGGTCGACCAGCGCCATGCCGAACGGCATCATGCTGACGAGGCTGCGGACGTGGGCGGAGGCGCTGGCGCCGAGCGCGGGGGCGTTCTCTTCCTCGTCGAGCAGCGCGACCAGCACGGGCGCGTCGTCGCCATCGAGGAACGGGATCTGGAGGACGCGGAGCGGCGTGCCTTCGAGGCCTTCGCGTTCGAAGCGGACGAGACCGCGGCTGTCGGTGATGAGGAACCGGGCGAAGTCGCGACCTTCGATCGTATCGTATTCGTCGCCGCACGCCCGCGCGCGGAGGACACGATTGGCGGTGCGGACGCGACCGTCGGGGGAGAGCAACGCCGCCATGATGCCGCTGCCGCCGAGCCGGTCGCCGGTCGGGCCGGTCAGCAGCGCGGCGAGCGTCTCGGCGAGGTCGTGTTCCTGCGCGGTGACGAAGCGCCAGACGAGCATGTCGGCGTCGTCGCCGGCGCGCGCGATCTGTGCGGACAGGCACACGCCGCGGGCGTTGAAGCGCTCGACCTGCGCGGTGCCGTCGCGCCACGCGGATCGGCCGGCGTCGGCGAGCGCTGCGTTGCCGGCTTCGTCGAGCGGCAAGCCGGGGGGTGTGGGGAAGCCTTCGAACAGCGCTTCGTAGGCGTCGTTGGCGCAAACTAGGCGCCCGGCGCGGTCGGTGATCGCGAGTGCGTCGGTGCCGGCTTCGGCGACGGTGCGGGTGAGGTCCCAGTCGACCGGGCGCGGCGTGTCCTTGGCGACGGGGTTGAGCAGGCGCCACGCGCTCAGCGCACCGATGACGATGACGGCCGCGGCGAAGAACCCGGCGGCGGCGATCCAGCTGCCGACGAGCAGTAGCACGATCGTGGCGGCGGCGATGCCCGAGGCTATGGCGACGAGCGCTGCGTTGCGGGCGGGGGTGGGTAAAGCGAGCGATGCCATCGCGGGGAGTCATCCGCTGTTGCGGGGTTGGGCGTCAAGCGGGTTGGTGGGTTTAAGGGGCCCAGCTTGTCTCGCGGGCGGGAGGCGGGAGGCGGGAGGCGGGAGGCGGGAGGCGGGAGGCGGGAGGCGGGAGGCGGGAGGCGGGTACTTCCCCTTGTGCCTCCCCTTGCGGACTACCTCCCATACCACCCCGGCCAAGGCCGGGGTCCAATTGGGGAACGTTACTAACGAAGGACCGCGCTTCGTTACTGCAACCTTTCCAATTGGACCCCGGCCTTTGCCGGGGAGGTAGCTAAGATAATTCAACCTCCTGCTCCCCCGCGGAGGCGGGGGTCCAGGGTTGCGGGCTGGTGTTTGTGATTCCTGGGCCCCCGCCTCCGCGGGGGAACCAGAAGTGTGAGATCCGTCCCTTACCAGATGCGAACGCGCTGTTCGGGCGTCAAATACAGCTTCTGCCCGGGCGTCGGCTTGTATGCCGCGTACCATGGGTCGAGGTTGCGGACAACCCACGCACGCTGCTGCGACGGCGAGTGAGGATCGGTCAGCAACCGGTTGCGAAGGTTGGCTTCGCGGTAGTTGCGACGCCACACCTGCGCCCAACCGAGATAGAAACGCTGGTCGCCGGTGTACCCGTCGAGGACCGGCGCGGTCTTGCCGCCGAGTGCGGTGTGATAGGCGTCGTACGCCACCGTGAGGCCGGCGAGATCGGCGATGTTCTCGCCCATCGTGAGCTGGCCCTTCACGTGCATGCCGGGGAGCGGTTCGTACGCATCATATTGCGCGCCGAGCTTGCCGGTCAGCGCCTTGAAGCCAGCGATGTCCTTGGGCGTCCACCAATCGGTGAGCTGGCCCTTGGCGTCATACTTCGAGCCCTGGTCGTCGAAATGATGGCTCAGCTCGTGACCGATCACCGCGCCGATGCCGCCGTAATTGACCGCATCGTCGGCCTTCGGATCGAAGAACGGCGGCTGCAGGATCGCGGCGGGGAAGACGATCTCGACCATGCCGAAATTGGCATAGGCGTTCACCGTCATCGGCGTCATGCCCCACTCCCAGCGCTGGAGCGGCTTGCCGAGCTTGGCGATGTTGTCCTGATGCTGCCATTCGTTCGCGCGCCATTCGTTGCCGAACGCGTCGCCCGAGGTGATCGTCAGCGCGGAGAAATCCTTCCACTGGCTCGGGTAGCCGATCTTCGGCGTGAATGCGGCGAGCTTGGCGTGCGCCTTCACCTTCGTCTCGGGCGCCATCCATTCGAGCTTGTCGATCCGGCGGCCCATCGCGGCGAGCACGTTCTTGACCAGCTTGTCGGCTGCGGCCTTTGTCTCGGGCGGGAAATACTGCGCGACGTAGAGCTTGCTGACCTCGTCATCGAGCGCTCCGCTCGTGAACTGCACGCCGCGCTTCCAACGGGCTTCCTGCTCGGGCGTGCCGCCGAGGACGGTGCCGTAAAACGCGAACTGCTCGGCGTCGAACGCCTTGGGCAGGACGTCGGCATAGCCGTCGAGCGAGCGCTGTATCAGCTGGTCTTTAAGCACGCCGATCGGCGCGGTCGCAACGAGCTTGGCGATGCCGGTGATCGCCGAGGGCTGCGCGACGATGACGGTTGGGACGGGCGTGCCGATGCCCTTGAAGTACGCGGCAAAGTCGAAGCCGGGCGCGCGCTTGGCGAGATCGGCGACGGTCATCTTGTTGTAGGTCTTGGTGGCGTCGCGGCTGTCGACGCGGGTCCAGCTGACCTTGGCGATCTCGGTCTCGAACGCGAGCAGCGCGGTGGCGCGCGCCTCGGCATTGGGTTCGCCGGCGAGGGTGAGCATCTTGACGATATGCGCGCGGTAGGCGTTGCGCGCCTCGACCAGCTTGGCGTCGGCGCTGAGGTAGTAATCGCGGTCGGGGAGGCCGAGGCCGGACTGGCCGATCGAGAGCGCATATTGCTCAGGCTGCTTGTCGTCCTGGCCGACGCCGCCGCCGAACGGGCCGCCGATACCGGCGCGGTCGGCTTCGGCGAGGAGCGCGGGATATTGCGCGCGATCGCTCAGCGCGGCGATCTTCTTCAGCCACGGGCGGATCGGCGCGAGGCCCTTCGCCTCGATCGTGCCGGTGTCGAGGAAGGTCGCGTACGCGCGGCCGATCTTCGAGTTCGGGTCCTTCGCGGCAATATCGAGGATGCCGCGGGTGCGCGTTTCGGACAGGTCGGAGAGAAGGTTGAACGAGCCGTAGTTCGACTTGTCCGCCGGGATCGGGTTGGTCTTCGCCCAATTACCGTTGGCGAAGGTGTAGAAATCGTCGCCGGGCTGGACGGTCTTGTCCATGCCCTTCTCGTCGAAGCCGAACGTGCCGTATTGCGCATCGGTGGGCGCAGCGGGAGCGGGCTTGGGTTCAGAGGTTTGCGAAATGGCGGCAGTGACGCCGGTGATGGCGGTTGCGGCGAGCAGGCCGGCGACGATGAACGACTTCATGTTTCTCTCCAAACTTCGTCATCCTGACGAAAGTCAGGATCCAGAGCCGACAGCGGCGCGCGCATGGGTCTGGATCCTGGGTCGAGCCCAGGATGACGGGGCTCTATGGGACGGCGTCAGTTACCAGATACGGACGCGGTTGGCGGGGGCGAGGTAGCTCGCCTCACCCGGCTTGGCGCCGAATGCGGCGTACCAGGGGTCGAGGTTGCGAACAGTGAGGACGCGCTGATGACCCGGCGAATGCGGGTCCGACAGCAACGCCTGCTGAAGCGCCGCGTCGCGCCACTTGGTGCGCCAGACGCCGGCCCAGCCGTAATAGAAACGTTGGTCGCCCGTCGTACCGTCGATGATCGGTGCCTGCTTGCCGCCAAGCGACTTGTGGTACGCGTCATACGCCACCGTGAGGCCGGCTAGATCGGCGATGTTCTCGCCGAGCGTCAGGCCGCCCTGGATGTGCTGGCCGGGCAAGGGCTCGTACGCGTCGTACTGCTTCACAAGCGCGTCGGTGAAGACCTTGAAGCGGGCGACGTCCTGCGGCGTCCACCAGTCGGTGAGCTTGCCGTTGAGGTCGTATTTGCGGCCCTGGTCATCGAAATGGTGGCTGATCTCGTGGCCGATCACCGCGCCGATGCCGCCGTAATTGACCGCCGGGTCCGCCTTCGGATCGAAGAACGGGGGTTGCAGGATCGCTGCCGGGAAGACGACCTCGTTCATCGTCGGGTTGGCATAGGCGTTGATCGTCATCGGCGTCATGAACCATTCGCCGCGATCGATCGGCTGGCCGAGCTTCTTCAGATCGCGATCATATTCGAACGCGTTGGCGCGCGCGACGTTACCGACGAGATCGCCGCGCTGGATCTGGAGCGCGGAATAATCGCGCCACTTGTCCGGATAGCCGATCTTCGGGGTGAACGCGGCAAGCTTCGCAAGCGCCTTGGTCTTGGTCTCGGGCGCCATCCATTCGAGGTTCCGGAGCCGCTCGCCCATCGCGGCGATGACGTTCTTGACGAGGTCGTCCGCTGCAGCTTTCGACGCGGGCGGGAAATACTTGGCCACGTATTGCTGGCCGATCGCCTCGCCCATCGCGCCCGACACGGTCGAAACGCCGCGCTTCCAGCGGACCTGCTGCTCGGGCGTGCCCGACAGCGTGGTGCCGTAGAAGGCGAAGTTGGTCTTGTCGAAATCGCTCGACAGATACGGCGCATACGAACGCAGCACCTTGAGCATCGCATAGTCCTGCAGGACGTTGATCGGCGTGTCGGCAAAGACCTTGGCCTCGCCCGTCACCGCGCTCGGCTGTGCGACGAGGTAGAACGGACGACCGGTGACGCCCATCGCGGTCATGTACTGCGCCCAGGGGAAGCCGGGCGCCTTCGCGGCGAAGTCGGCGGCGGTCCATTTGTTGTAGGTCTTGTCGGCGTCGCGGCTCTCGATCCGCGTCCAGTGCGCGGTCGCGAGGCCCTTCTCCATGTTGAACACGGCGGCGGCGCGGGTCGCCGCGTTGGGCTCGCCGGCCAGCGTCAGCATCCGTGCCAGATACGCCTGGTAGGCGGTGCGGATGGTCGCGAGCTTGGCGTCGTCCTTGAGATAATAATCGCGGTCGGGGAGGCCGATACCGCTCTGGCCGAGCTGGACGACATAGGTGGTCGGGTCCTTGTCGTCCTGCGATACGCCGACGACGACGAGGCCGCCGACGCCTTGCCGCTGGAGTTTGGCAATCTCGGTGACGAGTGCGGTCTTGTCCTTGGTCGCCTTCAGCGCGGCGAGCATCGGCTTGACCGGCGTGGCGCCCTTCGCGTTCACCGCCGCCTCGTCCATGAAGCTCGTGTAGAAATCACCGACCTTGTCGCCGGGCGTCTTGGCGGAGACGTCGAGGATCGTGCGGGTGCGTTCGAGCGACAGGTCCTGAAGGACGTGGAACATGCCGTAGGACGAGCGATCGGCGGGGATCGGCGTGGTCTTCACCCAGCCACCGTTCGCGTAATCGAAGAAGTCGGTGCCCGGCGTCACGCTGGTATCGCGGCCGGCCATGTCGAAGCCGAAATCGCCGATCTGCGGCTTGTTGGCGTCCTTGGCCGCGACGGGGCCCTTTGCGGCCTTGGCGAGGGTAGGCGACGGGGTGTTCGTTTGGGCGAAAGCCGATGCGGCGGACGCGAGCAGGATCACGGTAACAATCGACTTGCGCATCAAGAACCTCGGAGAAAGATCTTCAGGATGCGATGTGTTCTACGCCGATAGGACGGTCCGTCAATTCGGGTAGGTCAATATTAGTGACGATTGTTACGATCCGCGATTGTCGTGGCGATTGCGCCACTTGCGCGCGATCCACAGCCGCCAGCCGAGCGCGCTGAGTGCATAGCCGCCGACCGAGCAGACGACCGTGATGACCAGCAGGCCGAGCGCGGTGGCGGGGCCCGCCTGCATCAGCCAGGGGATCCATTCGGTACGCGCCGCCGCGTTGGCGACGGGCTGGCCGGGAACATGATCGTCGAGCCGCAGCATCGACGAGCCGATCCAATAAGCCGCGATCCAGAGCGGCGGCGTGGTCAGCGGGTTGGTGATGAACGTGGTCAGCGCCGCGGTCGGCACGTTGGCGCGGAACGGCAGCGCGAAGATCGCCGCCACCGGCGTTTGCGCGACCGGGATCAGGATGCCTGCGACCATCCCGAGCGCGACACCGCGCGGGACCGATCGACGGGTAAAGCGCCAAAGTTCGGGCGCGAGGACGCGGTGGGCGACCGGACGGAGGAGACGGTTCCGCTCCATCGATTCGCGGGTGGGCAAGTTACGATGCGACCACGCCGCGAGGCGCCCGAAGATACTGCCCGGCGCCTTGGACACAGGCTATCCGCGATCCCGCATGATCCGGCCCTGCTCGCGCTTCCAGTCCTGTTCCTTCACCGAATCGCGCTTGTCGTGGTTCTGCTTGCCCTTGGCGAGCGCCAGTTCGATCTTCGCGCGGCCCTTCGAGTTGAAGTAGATCATCAGCGGCACGAGAGTCATGCCCTGGCGCGCGACCGCGCCGAACATCTTGTTGATCTCGCGCTCGTGGAGCAGCAGCTTGCGCGGGCGCTTGGGCTCGTGGTTGAAGCGGTTGCCGTGGCTGAATTCGGGGATGTTCGAATTCACCAGGACGACGTTCTTGCCCTTCACCTCGGCATAGGCCTCGGCGATCGAGCCTTCGCCGCCGCGCAGCGCCTTCACCTCAGTGCCGGTGAGCGCGATGCCCGCCTCGAACACCTGCTCGATGTAATAGTCGTACCGCGCGCGCCGGTTCTCGGCGACGATCTTGGTCTTCTCGAAGGTCGGGGGTTTGGGACGTGCCATGGGACGCGCGATGTAGGAGGTCGGAGGGCTTAGGGGAAGCGGGCGCGCTGTCTGCGCTTCCGTTTATTCCCTTACGCGCCGTCATCCTGACGAAAGTCAGGACCCAGGATTGCGGAGCGATGCCCTGCTTGGCTCTGGGTCCTGACGTTCGTCAGGATGACGGAGTGGGTTTCAGGCGAGACGCGCGTGCGCCAAGGCCGCATCAACCGCCGCGCGCGAGGCTTCACCGGCGGGGGTCATCGGCAGTCGGAGGGTTTCGGGGAAGCCTGCCCGCACCTTCGTCATCGCGTATTTCACTGGCCCCGGCGACGCGTCGGTGAACAGCGCCTCGTGGAGCGGATAGAGCTGGTCCTGATACGCCAGCGCCTTGACGAAATCGCCCAACTGGCACGCCGCCTGGAACTCGGCGCAGAGCTTTGGCGCGACGTTGGCGGTGACCGAGATGCAGCCGGTGCCGCCCATCACGTTGAACGCCAGCGCGAGGTCGTCGTTACCCGACAGCTGGCAGAAGTCCGGCCCGCACGACGCGCGATGCTGGGAAACGCGGGCGAGGACGCCGCTCGCATCCTTCACCCCGACGAAGACGTCCGGGAACGCCTTCACGATGCACGCGAGCGTCGCAGGCTGGATATCCGTCACTGTACGCGCGGGGACGTTGTAGAGGATGATCGGCAACGGCGTCGTCGCTGCGAGCGCTTCGAAATGGCGGAAGATACCCTCCTGCCCCGGCCGGTTGTAATAAGGCGGCACCATCAGCGCGGCATCGGCGCCAGCGTCCTTTGCGGCGCGCAGGTTTGCCGACGCGACGCGCGTATCGTTCGAACCTGCGCCAGCGATGACGGGGACACGGCCCTTCGCCTGGTCGACGCAGACACGGACTACGTGGAAGTGTTCGTCGTACGACAGGGTCGCCGCCTCGCCGGTAGTGCCGCACGCGACTAGGCCCGACGAGCCCTCTGCGATTTGCCATTCGATGAAGTCGCGATAAGCCGGTTCGTCGAAGCTGCCATCGGCGGCGAACGGCGTGACGAGCGCGGGAATCGATCCTGAAAACATGCGGTAGCCTGCGTCCATACTAGAAGAGAAGTCTGGCCTGTTGCGCCAAATACCGGGCGAAATCCGGATTTCGTTCAGGACAGATACGGGTTGGAGGCGTATGCTGTCCACATGGTAGCATCGATGTTGAAAACGAGCCTTCTTCTTGCAGTCGTCGCACAGACCGCTGTTTCCTCAGGCGCGGGTCAACAGACGCTCGATCGATACAGCACGCAGTTGGCCAATATGGGGCCTAATGCGCAGCCGATGGCAACCGACGGCGCGATCGCCTCGACGATCGCCCAGTGGCGTGCGTTGCAGCAGACCGATGCGCTGCCGTTCGACAGCTATGCGGGCTTCCTGATGACGCATCCGGGCTGGCCTAACGAGACGGCGAACCGGCGTGCGGCCGAGCGCAAGGCGGCGACCGGTTTGCCCAATAGCGTGATCGCCTTCTTCCGCCGGTATCCCCCGCAGTCCGCATCCGGCGGCGTCGCCTACGCACGAGCTTTGCAGGCGACCGGCGCGCGGGATCAGGCCTACGCAGCGGTGCGGACGGCGTGGCGCAGCGCCGGGCTTACGCCAACCGACGAGGCCATGGTGGTGTCGGGCTTCCCCGGCGCACTGACGCCGGACGACCAGGACGCGCGGATGGACGCGCTGTTGTGGGCCGGCCAAACCGGCGCGGCACAGCGGCAGTTAGTGTGGACGAGTGCAGCAAGGCGTCCCGTATTCGAGGCACGGCTCGCGTTCCGGACGAATGCGCCGAACGCGTCGGATATCTCGGCTTCGACGCAGACCCTGTATGCGAACGACGCTGGCTATGTCGCGGACCGGGCGCAGTGGTTGCGCAATTCGGGTGCAAGCCCTTCGGCGCGCGCGTGGCTGGCGCGGCCCCGGTCGCTGGCGACGCGGCCTGGCAACGCGGCGGAATGGTACGAGGTGCTCGTTACCAATGCGAACGGCGCAGCGAACGACGGGCAGTATCAGGTCGCCTACGATATCGCGCGGCAGATCGACGACGCGTATCCGTTCGGCACCGACGTCTCGACGAAATCCTATGCCGAGCGCGACGAATACACCAATCTCGCCTGGCTCGGTGGACGCGTGGCTATGAAGCAGCTCGGGCGCCCAGCGGACGCGATGACGCTGTTCGACCGGTACGCGCGCGGCTCGCGCTCGCCTCAGGTGCGGTCGAAGGGCTATTATTGGGCGGGGCGTGCGGCGGAAGCGGCTGGGTTGGCGCCTCAGGCGGCGGCGTTCTACGGCCAGGCGGCGGGGTACCGCGATCAATATTATGGGCAGCTCGCCAACGAGCGGACCGGGCGCGCGCTGGTCGCGCCGCCTTCGGTCGCGTCGGTGGCGGTCGATCCGGCGGCGCGGGCTGCGTTCGATCGGCGCGAGACGGTGCGCGCGGTCAAGTTCCTCGGGCAGATCGCCGACTGGCAGGACCAGACCGCGTTCGTCCGCCAGATCGCCGCGGATGCGACGACCGATACCGATCATCTGCTCGCCGCCGAACTGTCGAAGAGCATCAACCGCCCCGATCTCGGCGTGATGGTCGGGCGTAGTGCGCTGGCGAACGGGCTCAGCGATTATTCTGCGGTCGGCTTCCCGATGGTGTCGGTGCCGTCGGGGTATGAGGATAACTGGACGATCATCCACGCGATCTCGCGGCAGGAGAGCCAGTTCGATCGGGCTGCGGTTTCGCATGCGGGTGCGCGTGGGTTGATGCAGCTGATGCCGGCGACTGCGCGCGAGCAGTCGGGCAAGATTGGCCTCGCCTACAACCAGGCAGCACTGACGACCGATCCGAACATGTCGATCATGCTGGGCTCGAGCTATTTTCAGCGAGTCTACGCCAATTACGGCAGTTATCCGCTGGCTGTGGCGGCGTATAATGCAGGCGGCGGCAACGTGAACAAATGGCTCCGCGCGAACGGCGACCCGCGGACCGGGGCGGTCGACATGGTCGATTGGGTCGAGGCGATCCCGTACCAGGAGACGCGCAACTATGTGCAGCGCGTGTTGGAGAATGCGGTGGTGTACGACCTGATGAACCCCGCGCGGGCGAAGAGCCGGGGGGCGGCAAGGTTGTCGTGGTATCTGGGGAAGAACCGGCCCGGTTGATCACTTAGATCCCTTAAGAGTGTTCCCCGCCCCAAACACCCGTCACCCCAGCGAAAGCTGGGGTCTGCCGGTTGTCGGTCGGACTTGGGCCGCGGAAGACCCCAGCTTTCGCTGGGGTGACGGGCGGGGCTGCCGAGATGACGGGCGTTGCTGCCGAGATGACGAGTGTTGCGGTCAAGAAGACGGTTGTTCCGGCTAGGATGACCGAACTCGAGGCGGTATAGCCTCGCGCATGGACCGCCCGAACTACATCACTCCCTCCGGCTACACCGTACTCCGTATAGAATACGAGCAACTCCTGTCGACCGAGCGCCCCGCCTTGGTCGAAGTCATCTCCTGGGCCGCCGGCAACGGCGACCGCTCGGAAAACGGCGACTATATCTACGGACGCAAACGTCTCCGCGAGATCGACCGGCGGTTGGGGTGGCTGTCGAAGCGCATGAAGGCGGCCAAGGTCGTCGATCCCGCCACCCAGGAAGACCGCTCGCGCGTCTGGTTCGGCGCGTGCGTGACGGTCGCGGACCAGGACGACGTCGAGCGGGTGCTGACGCTGGTCGGCGATGACGAGACAGACGCAAGCAACGGGCGGATCGGTTGGAACTCGCCCTTCGCACGGGCCTTGCGCGGCGCAGCGATCGGTGATGTGCGGCGGGTGGACCTCCCCGCCGGCGAACGCGAATATGAGGTAATCGCGATCGCCTATCCCTGAACGGTCCGTTTCGGTTTCAGTCGATTGACCCCGCCCCGCGCCCGTGTGACGTTTCGCTCACGCAACGACACCCGAGGACTTCCCCATGCCGATACCCGCCACCTGGTCCGTCCGCCTGCTCAGCGTCATGCGCATCGTCGTCGCGCTAGTGTTCTTCAGCCACGGAATCTCGAAGTTCTTCGGTCTGCCGCCCTTCCCGATTCCGATGAATCCGCTGCTCTACGTCGCAGGGATCCTCGAAGTCGTCGGCGGCGGCATGCTGATCATCGGCCTGTTCACGCGGCCAGTGGCGTTCGTGCTGTCGGGCATGTCCGCGGTCGCCTATTTCCTAGCGCATTTCCCGCAAGGCCCCTTCCCGATCGCCAATGGCGGCGAGCCCGCGGTGCTCTACTGCTTCGTCTTCCTGTACCTTGCCGCGGCCGGTGGCGGCGCGTGGAGCGTGGACGCGGGGCGCGCGCGCGGCTAATCCTGCGCGCATGATCGATACCACAACGCGCAACGTCGCCCTCCTGATCGACGCGGACAATGCGTCCGCGGCGACCCTCGACCCGGTGCTGACCGTCCTTGCCGAGCTCGGCACGGTCAACGTCCGGCGGGTCTATGGCAACTGGTCGAAGCCCGCGCTGAAGGCGTGGAGCGACATGTCGATCAAGCACGGCATCGAGCCGCAGCAGCAGTTCGACCTGACCAAGGGCAAGAACGCGACCGACATGAAGATGACGATCGACGCGATGGACCTACTGTTCCGCGGGCGCATCGACGGCTTCGGCATCATGTCGTCGGACAGCGATTTCATGCCGCTCGCGACGCGCATCCGACAGGATGGCATCCCGGTGTATGGCTTCGGGACGAGCCGTACGCCCGAGGGTTTCCGCCAGGCGTGCACGCGGTTCATCGACGTCGGCGCGCTGAACGAGACGTCGCAGGCGATGCCCGCGCCGACCCCGGCCCCAGTCGCTGGCGAGAAGGCTGCGGCGCCGGCACCGGTCGCTCGGCCGAAGACCGCGCAGCCGATCGACGAGCAGGTGATCAAGCTGCTGATCGACGCGTACAATGCGGTGAAGCGCGACGAGAAGGGCTATGCCAGCGTCGCCGAACTCGGCCAGCTGGCGGGTAACCGGTCGAGCTTCGATGCGCGGAACTACGGCTTCAACCGATTGTCGGATTTGATCGAGACGATCCCGAACTTCCAGCATGAGCGGCGCGAAGGTGGGCGTTCGTTCGTCAAGCGGCTGCGGTAGGCCCCTTCGACAACTACCATTGCGTGCGTGCACCACCCCGGCGAAGGCCGGGGCCCAATTGGAAAGGGCGTAGTAACGAAGCGCTGGCCTCTGGCACCGTCGTTCCCCAATTGGGCCCCGGCCTTCGCCGGGGTGGTAGTTTAGGTCGAGCCCCTCATCCCGTAGGCTGCAACCGCCCGCCCGGCTCGCTCATCCCGTGCGCCTGTTCCTCGCTGTCGTCAGGAACTACCAACGCGCCTTTCCGCCAGTTGCCGTAGCGATAATACCACGCCGCGATCGCCAGCGTCGCAAGCGATCCGAGCGGAAAGCTCCACCACAACGCGTCCGCCCCCAGCCACGGTTTCGCGAGCAGCGCGAAGCCGATCCGCACCGGATACAGTGCGACGATCAGCGCGATCAGCGGTGCGATCACCGCGCCGTTCGCGCGGACGGTCGAGAACAATACCATAGTCATGCCGAACAGGATGAAGTTCCAGCTCGCGATCAACTGGATATGCCGCGCGATCGGCAGCGCGGGGCTCGCCTCACCGATGAACAGCGTCATTACCGGGCGATCGAACAGAACGACGACACCGACCATCGCACCGGTCAGCGCGATGTTGAAGAGCAGGCCGTACTTCGTGATGTCGCCGACCCGGTCCCATCGCCCTGCCCCAATATTCTGCGCTGCCATCGAACTGACCGCGGCACCGATCGCCAGCGCGGGCATCTGGATATAGGTCCACAGCTGCTGCGAGACGGCGTAGGCCGCCGCGGTGTCGACGCCAAGCCGGTTGACCAGTCCGACCATCGCAAGGCCGGCAGTCGACATGACGAGCATCTGCGCGCCCATCGGCAGGCCTTTTCGGACGATCGTGCCGGTCAGTGCGCGCTCGGGGATGAGGTAGCGGAGTTCGTTGCCGCGTAGCCTCAGCGGGAGGTCGCGCTTGTAAATGTAGGCGATCAACCCGAGCAACGAGACGTGGCTGGCGACCAGCGTCGCCATCGCCGAGCCGGCGATGCCCATCTGCGGGAACGGTCCGATACCGGCGATCAGCAACGGGTTGAGCCCGCTGTCGAGGATCGCGCTGAGCAGCATGAACCATAGCGGCGTCATCGAATCGCCGGTGCCGCGCAACCCCATCATCAGCAGCACCATCATCATCGACGCGGGCAGACCGAGGAAGATCACGCGGAGGTATGCAAGCGCGAGCGGCATCGCGTCGCCGGGGGTAGCGAGCAGGTGCAGTATCTCGGGCGCGAACACCCAGCCGAGCGCGGCGATCACGATCGCACCGCCGAGCACGAGACCGACGGCCGAGCCGAACGCGCGGCGTGCACCCTCCAGGTCGTGACGACCGAAGCTCTGCCCGACCAGGATCGTCGCCGCCATGCCGAACCCAAACACCGCGCCGAAGGTAAGGAACATGATGATGTTGGCGTTCGAGGTGGCAGCAAGTGCGCCCTTGCCGAGGTAGCGCCCGACCCAGATCGCGTTAATAGAGCCGTTGAGCGACTGGAGGATGTTCGAGCCGAGCGTCGGGAGCGCGAACGCGAGCAGCGTGCGGCCTATGTGCCCGGTGGTAAGGTCGCGCTGGCCGGGTTTGCCGCGGGGGCGGCTAGGTGCGCCTGAATCAGAGGCCTGGCCGGGGGTGCCGCCAGGCCACCGGTCGGATTGCAGATCGCTCACACAGTCACTCCGTCATGCCGGACTCGTTCCGGCATCCACCGGTGTACGCGCGCGCGCCTGTCAACGGTACGCCTAGCCGCGGAGTGGGTTCCGGAACAAGGCACCAAGTCCCCTGCTCCGAACCAAGCGCATCCTGTTTCCCCGCGAAGGCGGGGATCCAGACTGGGCTCCCGCCTTCGCGGGAGAACAACGAAGGGGTGACATGGCCAGCCCACACAATCCAGCGCCCCACCCAAACCGTCACTCCAGCGAAAGCTGGGGTATCCCCGTTGTCGGGTAGCCGTTGCGTTTGCTCACCGGGATACACCAGCTTTCGCTGGGGTGACGGACGGACGGACGGATGGTCGGACGAACGGACGAACGGACGAACGGACGAATGGTTGGTTAGCGCGGGGCGCTGTCCAACCACGCAATCCCCCCCGCCTGCGGGAGGGGGCAGGGGAGGGCGCGACGTACGTACTGGCGTCCGGCTTTTGAGGCACACCCCTCCCCCAGCCCCTCCCGCAAGCGGGAGGGGAGCAGGTTAGCCCAGGCGTCCGAGTGCCGCCTGCAACCGGGCGGCTTCGGCGGCCTTGTCGGCGTGGTCGGCCTTGGCTTTTTCCACCGCTTCGGGCTTGGCGCGTTCGACGAAGCTGGCGTTGCCCAGGCGGCCCGACAGCGCGTCGCGCTCCTTCTCCGCCGCCGCGATCGCCTTGGTCAGGCGGGCGCGCTCGGAATCGAGGTCGATGACGCCTTCGAGGGGAAGGACGAACGTCGCTTCGTCCACCACGACCTGCGCCGCGCCGCCGGTAGCTTCGCCGTCGGCATGCGTGACGCGGGCGAGACGCGCGAGCGCCGGGGCCTGGCGCTCCAGTCGCGCCAAGGTCGTCGCGTTCGCATCGCGGACGTGGAGCGGGAGGCGTGCACCCGGCGGCACGTTCAGTTCGTTGCGCGCGGTGCGGATCTCCTGAACCAGGCGGATCAGCCAGTCGACTTCCTTGCTCGCCTCGGGATCGAGCGACCGCGCGTCCGCCATCGGCCACTGCGCGACGATCAGGTCGTGCTCGCGCGGGTGGGCGGGATCGGCCATTGCATGCCACAGTTCCTCGGTGATGAACGGCATGAACGGGTGGAGCAGGACCAGGATCTGGTCGAGCACCCAGCCCGCGACCGCCTTCGATTCATCGTCGATGACGCCGCGCTCGTCGCCGACCATCTGGGGCTTGATCAGTTCGAGATACCAGTCGCAGAAGCGGCTCCACGCGAACTGGTAGATCGCGTTGGCGGCGCCGTCGAAGCGGTAGTCGGCAAGCGCGAGGTCGACCGTCTGGACGGTCGCGATCGTCTCGGCGATGATCCACTTGTTGACGGCGAGTTCCGCGCGCGGTGCCTCCAGCGTCGTGCTGGCGACGATGCCGTTGGCCTGTGCGAACCGGGCGGCGTTCCACAGCTTGGTGGCGAAGTTGCGATAGCCCTCGACGCGCTTCTCATCCATCTTGATGTCGCGGCCCTGGCTCTCCATCGCCGCCATGAAGAAGCGCAGCGCGTCGGCGCCGTAGGTGTCGATCAGCCCGAGCGGGTTGACGACGTTGCCCTTCGACTTCGACATCTTCGCGCCGTCCGCCGCGCGGACGAGGCCGTGGAGGTAGAGCGTGCGGAACGGCACGTCCTTCATGAAGTGCAGCCCCTGCATCATCATCCGCGCGTTCCAGAAGAACAGGATGTCGAAGCCGGAAATGAGCACGTCGTTGGGGTAGCGCCCGTTAAGTTGGCCGTGGCGGTGTGCCCCCTCCCCGTTCGTGCTGAGCGAAGTCGAAGCACCGGTTGCGGAGGCAGCGCTTGTGGCTTGCCCTTCGACTTCGCTCAGGGCGAACGGGGGTTGGGTGCCGTCCCATCCGAGCGTAGCGAAAGGCCAGAGGGCAGACGAGAACCAAGTATCGAGCACGTCGGGGTCGCGCGTTAGCGTCACGCCCTCACCCGCGAGAGCCTGCGCTTCCGCCTCGGTCTCCGCCACATACGGCGTACCGTCAGGACCGAACCACGCCGGGATCTGGTGGCCCCACCAAAGCTGACGCGACACGCACCAAGGCTGGATGTTCTCCATCCAGTTAAAGAACGTCTTCTCCCACGTCTTCGGCACGATATCGATCGCGCCGGTCTGGACCGCCTCGATCGCGGGCTGGGCAAGCGTCTTCGCATCGACATACCATTGATCGGTCAGCCACGGCTCGATCACCACGCCCGAGCGATCGCCGTACGGGGTCTGGATCGTCCGCGGCTCGGCGTCGTGTTCTTCGCCATCCTTGTCGACGTGCGCGATCAGGAAGCCTTCGTCCTTGAGACGCGCGACCACGGCCTTCCGCGCCTCGGCAGTCGTCAGCCCGAGCAGCTCGGCCGGGATCAGCCCGTCGGACACCTGCACGACGCGCGCCTTCGCATCGAGCATGTTGAGCATCAAGCCCGCGGCCATCCCTGCCCGCTTGCCGACCTCGAAATCGTTGAAGTCGTGTCCTGGGGTGATCTTCACCGCGCCCGACCCGAGTTCCGGATCGGCATGGTCGTCGGCGATGATCGGGATCAGGCGTCCGGTGATCGGCAACTTCACCTGCTTGCCGATCAGCGCAGTGTAGCGCTCATCCGCGCCGTTCACAGCCACCGCCATGTCGGCGAGCATCGTCTCGGGCCGCGTGGTCGCGACCTCGATGAAGCCCGAACCGTCTTCGAGCGGATAGCGCAGGTGCCAGAAGCTGCCCTTGATCTCGCGCGTCTCGACCTCGAGGTCGCTGATCGCGGTGCCGAGGCCCGGATCCCAGTTCACCAGGCGCTTGTCGCGGTAGAGCAGGCCGTCCTTATGAAGATCGACGAACACTTTCAGAACGGCCTTCGAGAAGCCCTCGTCCATCGTGAAGCGTTCGTTCGCCCAGTCCATCGAGCAGCCGAGCCGGCGGAGCTGCTGCGTGATCTCGCCGCCGCTCTCTTCCTTCCACGCCCAGACCTTCGCGACGAATTCCTCGCGCGTCAGGTCGGTGCGCTTCTGCGGGGGATTGAGCGCGCCCATCTGGCGCTCGACCACCATCTGCGTCGCGATGCCGGCGTGATCTGTGCCGACCACCCACAATGCATCCTTGCCCTTCAGGCGCGCGTGACGCGTGAGGATGTCCTGCAGCGTGTTATCGAGCGCGTGGCCGATGTGCAGCGAGCCCGTAACGTTGGGCGGCGGGTTGACGATCGTCCACGGCTCGGCGTTCGGACGGTCGGGGCGGAACTGGCCGCTCGCCTCCCAATGCGCATACCAGCGCGATTCGATGGAGGCCGGGTCGAAGGTTTTGGGAAGCTCGCTCATGCGCCGAGCCTTAGCGAGCGTGCCCGCGCTAGGCCAGTGTCAGGTGCGCCATGTCAGGTTCGGGCGCCGGGCTTGTCGAGCACCTGGCGGATCCGCTCGTTCAGTTCGTTGCGGCGGTAGGGCTTGCGGATCAGCTCAAACGACCGGCTGCCCTCGTCGATCGCCTCGTCCGCAAAGCCGGTGGTCAACAGCACTGCGGTATGCGGATAATCGCGCCGCACGGACTGCGCGAGCGCGACGCCGTTCATCCCGCCGGGCATGAGGATATCGGTGAACAGCAGCTTGAAATCGGAATCGGCTGCCAGCGTATCGAGGGCACCGCGCGCGCTGTTCACCAGTACGACCTCGTAACCCAGATCCTCGAGAATCGTCCGGCCCAGCTCGCCGACCTCGATCTGATCCTCGACCATCAGCACGCGCTCGGCGCCACCGGTACGCGGTGCGAGCGGTGCGGCAGGCTTGCGCTCGACCGCACCACTCGCGCGCGGGAAATACAGCGAGAATTCCGCGCCGCCGCCAGCACCGTTGCGGACGGTCGCGAGGCCACCCGACTGGCGCATGAAGCCGTACACCATCGCGAGGCCGAGCCCGGCGCCCTTGCCCATTTCCTTGGTGGTGTAGAAGGGTTCGAACAGCTTGTCGGCGGTCGTCAGGTCGACGCCGGGGCCGTCGTCGCAGATGCTGACCACGACATATTCGCCGGGTTCGAGCTTGGCGAGGCTGGCATCCTCGGGCAGCACCGCGTTGCGCGTCGCGATCGTGACCTTGCCCGCGCCGCCGGTGGCATCGCGCGCGTTGGCGATGATATTGAGCAGCGCCATCTCGGCCTGGACCGGATCAACGCGGCAATTCCACAGATCGTTGGCAAGGTCGCGCCTGAGCGTGATGCCGCTGCCGATGCTGCGCTCCAGGATCGCGCGGAAATCGCCGATCAACTGATTGAGGTTCATCAGCCGATCACGCAATTCCTGTTTGCGTGCAAACGCGAGCAGCTGCTGCGTCAAAGTCGCCGCACGGGTCGCCGAGGTCGAAATCGCATCGACCGCGCGGCGTGCCGACTTGTCGTCGGGATCGATCCGCGCGTCGAGGATGTCGGCATAGCCCTGGATGACCTGCAACAGATTGTTGAAATCATGCGCGATGCCGCCGGTCAGCTTGCCGACGGCCTCCATCCGCTGTGCTTCATGCAACGCTTCCTCGGCTTCACGCCGCCGAGAAATATCGAGCTGACTGGCGAAGAAATATTTGAGATTGCCGTCTTCGCCGAACACCGGCGACACGAACAGCGCGTTCCAGAAGGTCGAGCCGTTCTTGCGGTAGTTGAGGATCTCGACCGCAACCTCTTCGCGCTTAACGATGGCGGCGCGCACTTCGGCGACGGCGGCGCGATCGGTTTCGGGGCCCTGCAGGAAGCGGCAGTTGCGGCCGAGGATCTCATCCTGCGAATAGCCGCTCATGAACGAGAACGCCTCGTCGCAGAAGATGATTGGATTGTCGTCGCGGTGCGGATCGGTGACCACCATCGGCATCCGCGTCGTCTTCACCGCGGCGAAGAAGATATCACTGCCGGCCTCAGCGGGCGAGAAATCGTTCCGTCCGCCGTGCGATGCGGGGCGGTCGGGCTTCTCAGCGGGCACGATGATCTCGGTTTCGGACATGCGTGCCAAACCCGGCATCGGGCGGCGTTGTTCCGTAGCGTTTGCATCGCCGACAGGGAGACGTTCGATCCTTCCCCGCCAGGGGGCGGTGGCTGACCCTTGCCAGACGGAGGGCAGGGAAACCGCTGCTCCGTGTCCTCCCCCTCCGTCACCTTCGATTACACCTCCCCCTGGCGGGGGAGGATCGTATAGTCCCGCCGTGTCGACGGGACGGCTGGCTGTTAGGGCTGCTGGTTCATGATCTTGGCGATTTCGCGCGCGACCATGTCCTCGACCATGTGCGGCAGGTTCGCGTCGATCCATTCGCGCAACACCGGCCGGAGCATCTCGCGAACCAATCCCTCGAGCGTGCCGTCGCTGTTCGATTCGGGCTTGATCATCATCCGCGTCAACGCCTCGAGCGGCGCGCGCGTTGCAGCCGCGGTCTCGCGCGAAACAATCGACTCGGATGGTGCCTCTGCGGCGGGCTGCTGCACCTGAGGTTGCGGCTTGGACGCTGACACGCGCGGCTCGGGCGCGGCGTCGACCGAGGTCAGCACGGGGGATTTCGGCGTGCGGGGGGTACGGTCGACCATCGGCATCGGATCGCTCAGTTCGAGAACTTCGTCATCATCCATCTCGTCGTCGAGATAGGCGGCTTCACGATAGGTGGGCGCGTGATCGGCGACATCGCGGTCGGCGGGATACTGATCGACCGGTGCCGTCATTGTCCGCGCCGGACGGCGCGATCGGCCGGGCGTGTCGCCCTCTTCGGCGATGATGCGTTTGATCGACGAGAGGATTTCCTCCATCGACGGCTCGCCGTTCACGTCCCCCATCCGGACCATCCCAAACCCCGTAGCCGCGCGCACCCCTATTGGCGGCTCGGCGCGTCCTTACCTGTCGTCAAGGCGGGGTTCCTGTCAACTGGCGTATCGAGCAAAGGATCGCGCTGCGGCTGGACATGCGCATCCTGTGCGGGCGATTGCGCGGTGCGTGTGCCGACCGGCACCGGCTCGCCATCGCCGCCAAAGTCCCAGATCTTGTGATGCACACGCTGATAATTGGCGACCGGATCGTACAGCACGCCGCCATCGAGCCCGAGATCGCGCGCTTCCGCCTGCCCCATCGCGGCAAGCAGCGCAAAGCCGGCGACATACGCATCGCGCCGTGCGGTGACGAGCGTCACCTGGCTGTTGAGCAGTTCCTGCTCGGCGTTGAGGATGTCGAGGATGGTTCGCGTGCCGACGCTGTTCTCCGCGCGCACGCCTTCGAGGCTGAGCTTGTTTGCGTTGACCGCGGTCTCGGAGGACTGGATGACCTGTTCCGAGGAGCGCCAGACGGCGAAGGCCGAGCGGGCCTGGGAGATCACGTTGCGCTCGGTCGCGGTGACGTTCTCGATCGCGCGGCTCTGGAACGCCTCGGCCTGACGGACCTGCGCGGCGGGGCGACCACCCTGGAACAGCGGCAGGGTAAGCGACAGTCCGGCCTGAACCGTCTTGTTCACGTTGGGGAACGTGATGACGCTGCCGTCGGCATTCGACGCCGAGCCGAGATAGTTGGTATAGGTGGCACCGCCGACCGCACTGATCTGTGGCAGACGAGTCGCCCGGGCGACACCGACATCATAGCGCGTCGCGTCACGCTCTTTCGCCGCTGCGATCAGGACCGGATTGTTCTCGATAGCAACGGTTACGGCGGATGCAGGGCTGTCGGGCAGATGCGGCAAGGTCGGTGGTGTTTCGAGCGTTCCGGCGGGCGTGCCGACGTACCGGATGTAATTCTCACGGCTGGAAATCAGCTGCGCCTCAGCCGACTGGAGCTGCGCACGGGCGAGGGCGAGGCGGGCTTCGGACTGTGCGACGTCGGTACGGGTCAGGTCGCCGACCTGGAATCGATCGCGGCTGGCTTGCAGGTTGACGTCGAGGACGCGGACGTTCTGCGTGTTGAGACCGACGATCGCCTCGTCGCGGATCACGTCCATGTACGCGGCGACGACGTTGGTGAAGAGATCCGCCTCGGTGCCGCGCAGCGTCGCGCGGCCGGCCTCGACGCGGGTCTTGGCGGCGGCAACCGAATTGCGGACCTGCCCGCCCAGGTACAGCGGCACCGACACGTTGGCGCGCGCCGCGGCCTGACGCGGCAAGGCCGTGAAGCTGTTCGCCGCGGTTACGACGAATTCGGTGTAGTCGCCGGTCGCATTGACCGAGGGGAGCCCCGTCGCCCGCGCAATCGGCACGTTCTCGTCGGTCGCGCGCAACGTGGCGCGCTGTCCGGTCAGGATCGGATTGGTGGTATACGCCTTGGCCAGCGCCTCGCGCAGCGTCTCCGCACCCGCTGGTGCAGCGATATAGAGCAGCGCAACACTCGCAAGCAAGCGGCGGAAACGAGCGGTGCGCGGCATCATAGGGCTCAGAACCTGAAGGGTTTGGGGATGTCGAAACCGGGAAGCGCGACGCATTCGACGTCGACAAAGGCCGCCAGCGCGAACCCACCATCGGTCTTGCGTCCCGACGCAAGCCGCGTGACGCCGCGTTCGGCGAGCCCCGAGGTGACGCGACCGCCCGAGCGGACCTGCGCAACGAGCGTATCGGGCATCGCCTCGATCGCGCCATCGACGATCAGCACGTCATAAGGGGCGCCTGCGGCTTGGCCGTCCTGCATCGGCGCCTCGACGAGCTCGACATTGTCGACCCCGGCAAGCGCCGAGCGCGCCATCGCCAGCAATGCCGGGTCGCTCTCGACCGCGACCACCGATCCGACAATCTCGCTCAGCACCGCAGCGGTATAGCCGGTCGCGGCACCGATCAGCAGCACGCGATCAGTCGCGGTCAGATAGGCCTCGGTCAGCAGCCGGCCGGTCGCCATCGGCAGATTGGCGTAGCGCCCGCCACCGAGCGCGATCGCGGTGTCGCGGTAGGCGATCGAGCGGACGTCCTCGGGCAGGAACTGCTCGCGCGGCACACGTGCCATCGCCGCAACCACCCGCTGATCGTTCACCGCATTGGTGCGCAGCTGGCTAGCGACCATCGCATGCCGCATGGTGTCGTAAGCCGAAGCGGCAGTTGCGGTATCGAGGCTCATCGTCGTCATAACCCATCCTGTCGCACAACTGTTTTAGTTGCGCAATACACTAGTTGTCGCGCCGATATGTATCGCGCGCCGACGATTGCGCCAAGTCGCAGTTGCGCGCGGCAAGTCGGAGATCGAACGATTTTGCGGTGTAGACGCCCCGCCCGCCCGTGTGACACCGAAGATGTCGCGGGCGGGACGTCGAGGGCGCATGCGGAAGACCACGGCACTACCTCTGCGACGATTCCTAGCAGCGAATGCCGCCGCCGTCGCCCAAAATGGGACGAGGGACGTTTTCGGACTGGCGCAATGCGGTTCGTGGGGTCCTGTCATGGCGGCCCTTGCGATTGGCCCGAGCATCGCGCCCACCCGCGCCGAATGAGGATAATTCGTGTCCAGCTACACGTCGTGGTTGACCGCGCTGACAAAACGACGCATTTGCGCCGTCCGCATCGAGGCCCGATGGCGGAGTGGTGACGTAGAGGACTGCAAATCCTCGCACCCGGGTTCGATTCCCGGTCGGGCCTCCAGCGGTTTTCCGTTTTAGAACATCGATAGATAGAGCACCCCGCAGCGGCATGCGCGGGCAGTGGTGCCAGCGAACTCGTTGCGTCGAGCGGCGATTGCGCGACCGGAACGGCTCGCTCGAGAAAAGGGAATAGCTCGCGCGAGCCGCGGCTCAACACCCGCGCGGTCTTGGGACGCACGCTGGCCCATTTGACTGCGGCACGCATCGAAAGAGATCAAGACCCTATTGTCGAACGCCGAGTATGCGGAGGCCCGCTGTCGGGATTATCGCCGTTCGGTGCGTCGTTCGGTCAGATCAGTGCATCGAGCAACCCGATCAGCGGGCGATCGGCGGGCGGCATCGGCAACGCGTGCATCGCGCTCGGCCGCACCCAGCGCAAGGCCGTCGCCTCCAGCGCGCGTGGCACGCCCGTCCATTTCCGCGTGATGTAAAGCAGCAGCACAAGATGGCGATCACCCAGCGGCGCGCTTGCAAACGCTGCGGGGGCAAGACACGCATGCGGCACCGCGATGCCGAGTTCCTCCTCGAGCTCCCTGATCAACGCCGCCTCGGGGGTCTCACCGGGCTCGACCTTGCCTCCGGGAAATTCCCAGAGCCCGGCAAGCGACTTGCCCGGGGGGCGTTGCTGCAACAGCACGCGCCCCTCGAGGTCAACCATCGCCGCCGCCACGACCGGTAAAAGGGATGGCGCGGTTGGAATGGCGCGATCGTTGGTCATTCCTTAATTTTCCTCGATTACACTGATGGTTATGAAGTCTGACAAGTCCATGCTGACGATCACGGGTCGAACGTTGCGGCGCGTCCTGCGCAATACCCGCGGCGCGACCGCGATCGAATACGGGTTGATCCTGGCCTTCGTCGTCATCGCTCTCATTGTCGGCCTGACCAACCTTGCCGATTCGACCATCGGAATGTGGGGCAAGGTCGAAACGAAGGTCGCCACCGCCCGCTGATCGCCCGCATCGGGCCTCGTGAATTACCCGACGAAATGCTCCGACCTTAAGCCTTTCTCAACTCACAACTTCTATTTGTCCTCGTGCTGATCCGGCCTGTCCGGTCCAGCCGGGTGACACTGAAGCAATCCAACCATGGAGACCGGAATGAAGACGATCCGCAAGTTTTTCAAGAATTCCAAGGGCGCAACCGCAATCGAGTACGGCCTCATCGCCGCTCTGATCGCCGTCGCTGCGATCGCTGCAATGCAGGGCCTGGGTAACAGCCTGAACAAGACGTTCAACAACGTCGCGTCGCAGCTCAACAAGTAAGCGTACCGCGATCACCATCGCGGTCGATCAGGGCGGCTGGACTTCGGTTCAGCCGCCCTTTTTATTTGTCCCGTGTTCTGTCGCTGCATCGCGACGCTTAGAGTCGGCCCATCTTCAAGAATTTGGCCTGGCGGTCTTTCCGCAGATCGGCAGGCGCGAGCGATGCGAGGTCGGCGAGTGCGGACGACAGTGCATTGCCGAGCGATTCGATCGCCGCAACGCGGTCGCGGTGTGCGCCACCCAGCGGCTCCGAGACGATGTCGTCGATGACGCCGAACGCTTTCAGGTCCTGCGCCGTAATCCGCATCGCTTCGGCAGCCTCGGGCGCCTTGTCGGCGGTGCGCCACAGGATCGACGCACAGCCTTCGGGGCTGATCACCGAATAGATCGCGTGTTCGAACATCAGTACGCGGTTGCCCGCGGCGAGCGCGACCGCACCGCCCGAGCCGCCCTCGCCGACGATCGCCGAGACGATCGGGACGCCGGCGTTGAGGCACGCCTCGGTCGAGCGTGCGATCGCTTCGGCCTGGCCGCGCTCCTCGGCCTGGATGCCGGGGAACGCGCCCGACGTATCGACCAAGGTGACGATCGGCAGGCCGAACCGGTTGGCGAGCTCGACCAGGCGGATCGCCTTCCGATAGCCCTCGGGCTTGCCCATGCCGAAATTGTGGCGGAGACGGCTCGCGGTGTCGTCGCCCTTCTCGTGGCCGAGCACCATGATCTTCCGCCCGCGGAAGGTCGCGAAGCCGCCGATGATCGCCTGGTCGTCGCCGAACGCGCGGTCGCCCGCCAGCGGGACGAACTCGTCGAACAGCGCGGCGACGTAATCCTTGAAGTGCGGGCGTTCCGGATGGCGCGCGACCTGCGTCTTCTGCCACGGGGTCAGACGCGCGAACGTGTCCTTCAGCAGCTTGTCGGACTTCGCCTGCAAGCGGGCGATGTCGGCGGCGAGGTCGACGCTGCCTTCGGCGGCAGTGTCGCGGAGTTCGTCGATCCGGCCCTGGAGTTCGGCGATCGGTTTCTCGAAGTCGAGGAAGCTTGGCATCAGCGGCGGTTACGGTGCGCCGCCGTCCGCGTCAACGCGGCGGCAAGTCCGCCAGCGGGTGACGCGTGTTGACGAGTTCGACGAGGCGGCTCGAATCGACGTGCGTGTAGATCTCGGTGGTGGCGATATCGGCATGGCCGAGCATCGATTGCAGCGCGCGCAGATCCGCCCCGCCGGCGAGCAGGTGGGTGGCAAAGGCGTGACGCAGGACGTGCGGGCTGACCCGATCGGGCGGGATGCCGGTCTCCGCCGCGAGCGCCTTGACCAGTTGGTACAAGCGGATGCGCGAGAGATGCCCCTTGCCCGAGGGGAACAGCCACAGGCGGTTGGTCGCGACATAGGTCCGCCACACCGCCACCGCCGCGCGCGCGCGGTCGGAGATAGGGACGAGCCGCTCGCGCCCGCCCTTGCCGCGCAGGATCAGGAACGGGCGGTCGGGATGGACCGCATTGCGCGGCAGGCTGACGAGTTCGGTCGCGCGCAGTCCCGATCCGTAGAGCAGCTCGAACAACGCGGAGAGCCGCAGGTCGTTGGGGTCGAGCGGATCGCGCGCGGCGCGTTCGGCGATCGCCGCGAACAGTCGGTCGATATCCGCGTGGCTCAGCACTTTGGGCAACGTGCGCGCGGTGCCGGGCCGAGGGAGCGCCTTGCCGGGATCGTCGGCGCGGTGGCCTTCGTCGGCCAGGAACGCGAAGAAACGGCGGAGCGAGGCGGACTTTCGCCCGACGGTGGAGCGGGACAGCGCCGACCAGCCACCGGCGAGCGTTGCAAGCGCATCCCCATCCGCCTCGACCAACCGCCCTTCGAGCCCCTGCGAAGCGAGCGTCAGGTCGCTGCGATACGCGGCGACGGTGTTGGGCGCCGCCCCCGCTTCCGCCGCCATCATTTCCAGGAACCGGTCGATCAATGCGCGGTCCGTGGCGTTGGTCACGCCCGTGCGGCCGGCGTGATCACGCCCGCGCAATCGCCTCGGCAGCGATCATCCGCGCCTCGCCATCGAGCCCGACTGCGCGCAAGGCGCCGACGATCCGGTACAGCGCCTCGGGCGAGATGCCCTTCCAGTCGGGCGCCTGCATGCCGATCGCGGCGAGCACGACCACCGTCCCGGCCTGCCCGTCGCGCGCAGCCCGATCGAGCGCACGCGTCCAGGCATTGTCCGCGCCGATCAGAACGCCGAGCGATTGCGCGGCACGTTCGATGTCGCCCGAGTTGAGCCGTCCGAGGCCCGCCAGCCCCGCGAACAGCATCCGCTGCTTCAACGCCGAATCACCTTCGCCGCCCGAATAGGAGGCGAGGTCGGCATAGCTGAGGCGACGATACGCGTCGGGATCGCTGAGCATGATCATCGCCCATGCGTCACCGCCGGCGGGCACCGTGCCGAGCCAGCGTGAGGCGGTGCGATCGAGCCCCGCGGACAGCATCGACGCGACCAGATGATCGGCCTCGGCCTTCGCCAGCGCCGGGTTCATCCGCCCCGCCGCCCGCGCGGTCAGCACAAGCCGCGCATAGGCCGGCCGCGTATCCGCCCCGCCCCATAATTGGCGCAACGCGTTCAGCCGCGCATCGGGACTGCGATCGGCATAGGCGGTCTGGAGATCGTTGGCGGTCGCGGTCGCCGTGCTTTGCGAGTCGTCGTCGGTTGCGGCAGCGGCATAGAGATCGACCAGCGCGGCGCTGGAGAGCACGCCCTGCCCCGCGGCCGACTCAGCGGGGGCGAGCCGCGCACCGAGCGGAACCGAGGGCGACAATGCCTGCCAGTATTTCACCTGCGGACCAGCGCTCGCATAGAGATCGTCGGGCACCGCGACGCCTGTCGCCATCGCCAGACCAAACCGCCATGCGGTCAACTGGTCGACGCCATCCCACTCTATCGTCACCGCCTGACGCCCCTGTGCGCCGGCACCGACGACCTTCTGCGCGAGCAGCATATCGACGCCGCTCGCGAGATTGCGACGCTTGGCGGTCGCGATCAGCGGGGTCGCCTGCGCGGGATTGCCCGACAGGCCGGCGCACATCGCCTGCGCCATCGTCCAGCCCCGCGCCGCCGCATAGCGCATCGCGCCGGGTACCAACGGACACAGCCCCGCCGGATCGCCGGTCGCCAGCGATGCGTTCATCGCGACGTCGTACAGCTTCGGCGTGTAGTTGTTCGTATCAACGCTCTGCGTGACGGCGCGCGCGGCGACCGATTCGCCCATCCGCAACAACAGCCACGCGCGCTCGGCCGCGAAGTCCGCGCCGTTGGTGCGTACAGGCGTATCGACGCGCGACACCAGCGCCCGCCGCAGCAGGATCGACATCCAGCGCGACGGCAACGGCGCACTCAGTCGGCGCATCAGCGTCTCGACATATTGACCGTCCGCATCGCCGAACGCGTCGGTATCCAACCCACCCTCGCGGGTCGTCACTGGCCCGACCGTCGCCAGCGAGCGCCGCGCCGATTCGGGCATTTCGTAGCGCGCAAGCACAGCCGGATCGACCGGTGCCGGCGTCGCGACGGGCGGCACCGGGGCGGCGTCGGTCGGCGTCGTCGGCGGCAATGGCTGGATCATCGCACCGGGCTGTGCGGGTGTCGGAGCCGGCTGTGGCGCGCTTGGCTGCGTGGAGCCAGTCGGACGTGCAGGCTGCGTACCGGCAGGCGGGGTCGGACGTGATGCCGGCGTCGGCGTCGGCTCGCCGAACCCGGGCGGCAGGATCGATTCGGGGCGATCCTGCCCGATCGCGGGCGCCAGCGCGACTAAAGCTCCGGCGGCAACCGCCGCCGCAAGGGACGCCTTAAGAGAGGTTCGCAAGCGTCACGGCCTTTTCGACGCGGCTCTGCGGGCGCTCGGTCGCGCGCCCTGCCAGCAGGAACAGGCCGCCGACCACCACGACAAGAACGACGACGACCGAGACGATGAAACGGGACATGGCGGCGTAACCTTGTAGTGGACGGGGAAGCGGACAAAACAGCCGCCAAGAGCTTTTGCCCTCGCGCGGTGCCGCTGTATAGCGCCCCTCACGATGTTGCAAAGCCACAACCCCTCAGGCGGGCCCGCAGGCGGCCCCGCCCCAGCCCCGATCGATCGACCGATCGTGCTCGTCGGGTTGATGGGCGTAGGCAAGACCACGGTCGGCCGGCGGCTCGCGTTGCGCATGAACCTGCCATTCGTCGACGCCGACCACGAGATCGAAGCGGCTTCGGGCATGACCGTCGCCGAGATCTTCGCCAAATACGGCGAGGCGTATTTCCGCGATGGCGAGCGCCGGGTGATCGCGCGCCTAATCGACGGCACGCCGAAGATCATCGCGACCGGTGGCGGCGCGTTCATCAACGACGACACGCGGGCGCTGATCATGCGCGACGCCATCTCGGTGTGGCTCAGTGCGCACCCCGACATCCTGGTCGAGCGCGTCGGGCGGCGCGATACGCGACCGCTTCTCCGCAACCGCGATCCGGGCAAAGTGCTCGCCGAACTGGCGCGCGTCCGCAACCCGATCTACGCGCAGGCGCACATCCATATCGTCAGCAACAAGACGCCGCACGAAGCGACCGTCGCCGCAATCCTGAGAGCGCTTGGCCGATGAAGACCGTTACCGTTGAGCTGGGTTCGCGGACCTATCCGATCCACATCGAAGCGGGGATTCTCGCACGGGCCGGCGAGTATCTCGCACCGCTCGCGAAGGGTCGGCGCGTGGCGATCGTCACCGACGAGAATTTGTCGGCGCATCTGGCGACGCTACAGACGTCGCTGACCGCGGCGGGCATTGCGTCCGAGGCGATCGTGCTCGCGCCGGGCGAAGGCAGCAAGAGCTGGGCGACGCTGGAGATGCTGTGCGACCGGCTGCTCGAACTCGGCGTCGAGCGCGGCGATCATGTCGTGGCACTTGGCGGGGGTGTGATGGGGGACCTGGTCGGGTTCGCCTGCTCGATCCTCAAGCGCGGGTGCAACTTCGTGCAGATCCCGACGTCGCTGCTCGCGCAGGTCGACAGCTCGGTCGGCGGCAAGACCGCGATCAACACGAAGGCCGGCAAGAACCTGATCGGCGCGTTTCATCAGCCAGTGATGGTGCTGATCGATCCGCAGGTGCTCGACACGCTGCCGATTCGCGAGCTGCGTGCAGGCTATGCCGAAGTCGTGAAATACGGCCTGATCGACGACTTCGCGTTCTTCGAATGGTGCGAGGCGAATGGTGCCGCGTTGCTGGCCGGTGGCATCGGCCTGCGCGAATATGCGATCGCCCACAGCGTGTCGGCAAAGGCGCGGATCGTCGCGGCGGACGAGCATGAGACCAACGGGACGCGCGCCCTGCTCAACCTCGGCCACACGTTCGGCCACGCGCTGGAAGCTGAAACCGGGTTCTCGCAGGCACTGATCCACGGCGAAGGCGTCGCCGCGGGCTGCTCGCTCGCGTTTGGCTTCTCGGCGTCACAGGGCATCTGCTCCGGGCAGGACGCGGCGCGCGTTGCGGCACATTGGCGCGATGTCGGGCTACCCGACGGGCTCGCCGCGGCGAAGATCGGCGCGAGCGGCGCCCGCCTCGTCGATCACATGCGCCACGACAAGAAGATGGCGGCGGGCACGCTCCCCTTCCTGCTCGCGCGCGGGATCGGCCAAACCTATCTCGACAAGACCGTCGACCTCACCGAGGTCGAGACCTTCCTCGACGCGCAACCCCGCTGATGCCCAATGGGATCGCCAAGCAGAACCTGCCGACTAAGGTATGTCCGGCATGCGAGCGCCCGTTCACGTGGCGGAAGAAGTGGGCGCGCGACTGGGACAGCGTGATCTATTGCTCGGACGCGTGCCGCAAGAAGCGGTGACGCGCATTGGTCAGACCGCGTGTGCCGGATTGCCGGCGTCGCTGTTGCGCCGGCCATAGACGAAATACAGTAAAAATCCGACGACGTTCCAGATCACGAACCGGACCAGCGTCGAGGTCGGCAGGCTCGCGAGCAGATACAGGCAGCCGAGCACGGTCACCGTACCGACGACATAGGCCGCTGGGCAGCGGAACAGGCGGGGCAGTTGCGGCGCGGTCCGGCGCAGGACCATCAGGCACACCCCGACCGAGATAAACGCGATCAGTGTCCCCGCATTGGCGAGTTCGGCGATCTCGTCGAGCCGGAAGAACCCCGCGACCGCCGCGATCGACAGGCCGGTCAGCAGCGTGATCAGCGTAGGCGATCCGGTCCGCTTGCTGACCTTGGCGAGACCGCGCGGCAGCAGGCCGTCGCGCGCCATCACGAAAAAGATGCGGCTCTGCCCGTACATCATTACCAGGATCACCGATGGCAGCGCGATCACCGCCGCCAGCGCGATGATCTGCGCGGCAAACGGCTGGCTCAACTGGCGCAGCACGAGCGCGAGCGGCTCGGGTGAATTGGCGAGCTGCGTGAACGGCAGCGCGCCGATCGCGGTGACCGCGACCGCCATGTAGATCACCGTGCAGACCAGCATCGAGCCGACGATACCGATCGTCAGGTCGCGCTTGGGGTTCTTGGTTTCCTCCGCCGAGGTAGCGACCGCATCGAAGCCATAAAACGCGAAGAACACGATCGCCGCCGCCGCCATCACACCGCGCTTGTGCCCGCCAAGCTCGGTCGAGCCGAAGCCGTACGGCATGAACGGGTGGAGGTTGTCGGCCTTGAACGCGGGCGCGGCGTAGACGACGAAGATCGTCAGCGCGACCAGCTTGATCAGCACCAGCACGATGTTCAGCGTCGCGCTCTGCCGCGTGCCGAGGATCAGCATCCCCATCACCGCGAGCGACACCAGCACCGCGGGCATGTTGACGAGCCCGCCGCCATGCGGCCCGACCAGCAAGGCGTGCGGCAAATGGATCCCTGCAGCCTCGATCCAGCCGACCAGATAGCCCGACCAGCCGACCGCGACGGTCGAGCACGCCAGCGAATATTCGAGGATCAGGCTCCAGCCGACCACCCAGGCGACACCTTCGCCCAGTGCGGTATAGCTGAACGTATAGGCGCTGCCTGCCGCAGGGATCAGCGTCGCGAGTTCGGTGTAGGCGAGTGCCGCGCACGCGCAGATCACGCCGCAGATCACGAAGGCGAGGATAACGCCCGGCCCGGCGCGTTCCGCCCCGACGCCGACCAGTGTATAGATCCCGGTGCCGACGATCGCGCCCACCCCGAGCGCGATCAGATGCGGCCAGCTCAGCGTCTTGGCGAGGCTGTGCTCGCGGTTATGGGCAGACGATTCGAACGATTTACGCGGTCCAAACATTGCCCATCCCCTGTGATCTCTAGTCTCGGGCCGTGTCGAACTGCGCGCGCAGATCGGTCAGCGTCGATTGAATATGGCTGGTCAGCAGCGTCAGCATGCGATCGTCGTCGCGCGCGAGCCATGCATCGAGCAGCTGGCGATGCTCCAGATGTGCACGATCTTCGCGCCCCGCGGGTCGCAGATGTGCGACGACGTAGCGCTCGGCGAGGATCGCGAGCCGCTCGACCATCTGCGTGGTCAGCAGGCGCCGACCCGGCCGGACCAGAGCGGTGTGGAACACGCGGTTGCGGATCGCGACTTCGGCCAGCCGCTCGCTCGCCGCGCTGTCGAGTTCCTCGAACGCGAGGATCGCGGTTGCACGGTCGTTGTCGTTCGCGACGGTCGATGCATAGGCGGCAGCCTGCGGCTCGATGCTGAGGCGCAGCGCGAAGATGTCGTCCGCCTCGTCCGCCGACATCGGCTGGACCGAGTACCCCCGGTTGGCGTGGCTGGTCAGCAGGCCCTCCTGCTCCAGCCGCGCCAGCGCCTCGCGCAACGGGATTTTGCTGACGCCGAGTTCGGTCGCCAGCGCATCCTGGCGGATCGCGGTATGGCCGGCGAGCTTGCCGGTGACGATCTGCTCGCGGACGATCTCGAACACCTGCTCGGACAGGGTGCGGACGACGATGCTCATGGATGGACGGCTCCGAAAACTGGATTACCGGGCCAGCATAGCCGAAATGTCATGAAACTTGGAAACCGTTCCAGAAACGATCGTCGCGATCGATCCAGATCGTGTTGAACCCGGTCGCGATCGCCGATCCCTCGATCGACGGGATGATCGCGGGGGTGTCACCGAGCGACGTTTCCGCCTCGACGCGGCCGATGAAGCGACTGCCGATATAGCTCTCGTGGACGAACCGGTCGCCGACCGCCAATCGCCCCTTGTCCGCCAGATGCGCGAGCCTTGCCGACGTGCCGGTGCCGCAAGGACTCCGGTCGATCGCCTTGTCGCCGTAGAATACCGCGTTGCGACCGTCGGCGCCGTCTCCGCGTGGCACATCGGCCCACAGCACGTGGCTGACGCCGCGGATCGTCGGATCGAGTGGGTGAACCGGCTCGAACTGTGCCCGCACCGCCTCGCGAACGCGACCGCTGAGCGCGATGATCTCCGCCGCGCCGAGGTCGTCGAGCCCGGTATAGCGCCCCTGCGGCTCGACGATCGCGTAGTAATTGCCACCATAGGCGACATCGATGCTCAGCGGACCGATCCCCTCGACGTCGACCGCGATACCGCGTGCCGCGACATACGCCGGCACGTTCGTGATCCGCACCGAAGTCACCTTGGCGCCCTCGGTCTCGTACGCCACGTCGATAACGCCCGCGGGCACTTCGATCCGCAACCGGCCCGGTACGGCAGGCTGGATCAGCCCGTGTTCGAGCCCGAACGTCACCATTCCGATCGTACCGTGCCCGCACATCGGCAGGCACCCGCTCGTCTCGATGAACAGGATGCCGATATCGGTATCGTCGCGTGTCGGCGGATAGAGGAACCCGCCCGACATCATGTCGTGCCCGCGCGGTTCGAAGCAGAGCCCGGTGCGGATCCAGTCGAACCGGGTCATGAAATCCCGCCGCCGCTCCGACATCGACGCGCCCTTGAGCAACGGCGCACCGCCCGCGACGAGGCGGACCGGATTGCCGGCGGTATGGCCGTCGATGCAGAAGAAGGTGTGGCGCATCAGTTCGAGAGCGTCGGGCGCGTCGCCGCCGCCTTCTCGACCATCGCGATCACCTCGGCACGCCGTTCGCCGATCAGCGGATAGCGCGGCGGCAGTACGCGTTCGGAGCCGCGCCCCATGACCTGCTCGGCAAGCTTGATCGACTGGACCAGGTCATGCTCGGCATCGAGATGAAGCAAGGGCATGAACCAGCGATAGATCTCCATCGCCTTGGCATGATCGCCGCGCGCGAACGCATTGACCAGCTCGACCGATTCCCGCGGGAACGCGTTGGTGAGTCCGGAGACCCAGCCCTGCGCGCCCAGATACAGCCCCTCGAGCGCGACGTCGTCGAGCCCGGCGAACAGCACGTAGCGGTCGCCGAACGCGGTCTTCACGTCGGTGAAACGCCGCGTGTCGGGCGCCGATTCCTTGACCGCGACGATGTTCGCGACATCGACAAGCGCGGCGAGCACATCGTTGTCGATCAGCGTGCGATACGCGGGCGGGTTGTTATACAGCATGATCGGCAGGCCGACCTGCTCGGCCACGCCCTTGAAATGCGCCACCAGTTCGTGCGGCTTCGGCACATAGACCATCGGCGGCAGCAGCATCAGGCCGTCCGCACCGACCTTCTCGGCGGCCTGCGCATAGCGAACCGCACGGCGCGTGTCGTATTCCGACACACCGGTGATGACCGGCACGCGCCCGTCGACCGCCTCGACGATCGCGGTGAGCACTTCGACCTTTTCATCATAGTCGAACGAGTTATTCTCGCCGACCGTGCCGAGTGCGATCACCCCGGTCACACCGTCGCGGATCAGGTCGTCGACGACGCGCTGCGTGTCGGCGAGATCGACGCTCATGTCCTCGCGGATCTGCGTCGTTACGGCCGGAAATACGCCCTTCCATTCGACAGACATTCGGTATCGACCTTCCTGCGTTTCAATATATATACCGTATACGAAATCGATGGGTGCGGTGCAACAGGAGAAATGGGTTGAAAACGATCGGCATCGTGGGAGGCGGCGTAGTCGGCTTCAGTTGCGCCGTCGCGCTGCTCGATCGCGGGTATGGCGTGAGTGTGTTCGAACGCGACACTGATTACAACGCCGCATCCTGGGGCAATGCCGGGCACATCGCGGTCGAACAGGTCGAGCCGCTCGCCTCCCCCGCCGCGTTGCGATCGGTGCCGAAGCGACTGTTCAGCGCGGGTGGTGCGCTCGCGCTGCCGCCGTCGATGGCAGCGCAATGGCTGCCGTTCGCCGCACGGCTGACCGCAGCGTCGACACCGGCGAAGTTCGCGGCAGGAACGGCCGCGCTGACCCCCTTGCTCGCCGGCGCGATGCCAGCGTGGCGCGATCTGGTTGAAGCGCTCGACGCCCCTGATCTGCTGCGGGAAGACGGCCACATCGTCGTCTGGGATTCGGCCGCGAGCGCACGGACCGGCCGGCAGCGCTGGTCGCAAACCGCGATCGGAACCGCGCGGATCATCGATGCCGAGCCTGCCTTGCTGGACCGACTGGGCTTCCTCGCCGATCCGGTCGGCGGCGCGATCCGCTTCACCGGCAGCGGCCAGATTACTGAACTGCGCCAGCTTGCGACGAAGCTTGAGGCCGCGGTCGAAGCCCGGGGTGGCCAGATCGTCCGCCAGGCGGCGCGATTGATGGAAGACGCCGATCGGATCGTTATCGCCGGACATTATGTCGATCAGGTGCTGGTAACCGCAGGCGTCCGCTCTCGCGCGCTGCTCGAACCGCTCGGGTACCGCGTGCCGATGATCGCCGAGCGCGGCTATCATATCCGCGCGCGCGCCGAGGGCTGGCCCGCCGACCTGCCGCCGGTCGTGTTCGAGGACCGCTCGATGATCGTCACGCGCTATGCCGATTGCGTCCAGGCGGCGAGCTTCGTCGAACTCGGCGATCCCGACGGTCCGCCCGATCCGCGCAAATGGGACCGGCTGGAGCATCATGTCCGCACGCTCGGCCTGCCGATCGAGGGGCCGTTCACGCGTTGGATGGGGGCCAGGCCGACGCTGCCCGACTATCTCCCCGCGATCGGCCGCTCGACGCGTCACGCCAATCTGGCCTATGCGTTTGGCCATCAACATCTCGGGCTGACGCTCGCGCCGGTGACCGCGACGCTCGTCGCGGCGATGTTGGCAGGAGAAACTGCGGCGGTGCCGCTCGCGCCGTTCGACCTCGACCGTTTCGGTAGAAAAGGACCTCACGCATGACCATCGGCGGATCTTCGACAGCCGACGAACTAGCGACGATTGCCCCCTGGGCGGACCGTGCGCCGCGCATCACCCTAGCGGAGCGAACTGCACGGCTCGACAAGGCGCGCGCACTGACCGAGGCGGCGGGCGCCGATGCCCTACTGATCGCGGCGGGTGCGAGCTTGCGGTATTTCGCTGGTATCCCGTGGGGTGCGACCGAGCGGCTGGTGGCGCTGCTGCTGCCGGTGAAGGGCCAGCCGATCCTGATCTGCCCGCGTTTCGAACAGGGCTCGCTGGAGGCCGCGGTCGAGATCGACGCCGATCTGCGCCTCTGGGAAGAGGACGAGAGCCCGTATGCGCTGGTGGCGGACGCGGTAGCTGGCCGGCTACTGCTCGACCCGCAACTGCCCTATGGCATGGCGAGCGCGCTCGCCGCCACGCGGCTAGACGTCGCCGACGGCACGGCGGTGATCGACGCCTGCCGGATGATCAAGAGCCCCGCCGAAATCGCCTTGCTCGCCCAAGCCAAGGCGATGACGCTCGACGTCCAGCGCCGCGCCGCGCGTATCCTCCACCCCGGCATCGCCGCCAGCGCGGTGATCCGCTTCATCGACGACGCGCACCGCGCGATCGGCTCGTCGGGCTCGTATTTCTGCGCCGTCCAGTTCGGTCGCGCGACGGCGTTTCCGCACGGCCTGCCCGGCGATCAGCTGCTGGAGGAGGACCAGCTCGTGCTGATCGACACCGGCTGCCAGGTCGAGGGCTATCATTCCGACATCACGCGGACCTACGCGTTTGGCAATGTCGGCGACGAGGCGCGGGCGATCTGGGACATCGAACACGAGGCGCAAGCCGCCGCGTTCGCCGCAGTCCAGCCGGGCGTGCCGTGCGAGGCGATCGACGCCGCCGCCCGCGTCGTGCTGGAAAAGGCCGGGCTCGGCCCCGACTACCGCCTCCCCGGCCTGCCGCACCGCACCGGCCACGGCATCGGCCTGTCGATCCACGAACCTGCCTACCTCGTCCGTGGCGACCGCACGCCGCTGGCACCGGGGATGTGCTTCTCGAACGAACCGATGATCGTCGTCCCCGACCGCTTCGGCATCCGCCTGGAGGATCATTTCCACGTTACGGATACCGGCGCCGCCTGGTTCACCGACCCGCAGCCCTCGATCGACCGCCCGTTCGGCTAACGCAGGATACCCCGCTCTCCGTCATCCTGGGCTCGACCCAGGATCCAGAGCCACGCAAGCCAGCTTTCGTGGCTCTGGATCCCAGCTTTCGCTGGGATGACGGGGCGAAGATAACGGGGCCGGGATGATGGGGAGCCTGCACTCACTCCTCGTCAGGATATGGCCCCTTGCCGCCCGCCGCGATCAACTGGTCGGTGCGCGCCTCGATCACCGGCACCGGCACCGATCCCATCTCCAGCATCGCGTCGTGGAACGCGCGGATGTTGAACTTCGCGCCGAGCTTGTCCTGCGCCTTCTTCCGCGCGGTCTGGAACGCGATCTGGCCCATATAATAGGACAAGGCCTGCCCCGGCCACGCGATGTAGCGATCGACCTCGGTCTCGATCTCGTGGTTCGACAGTGCGGTATTGTCGTGCAGATAGTCCTGCGCCTGCTTCCGGCTCCAGCCCTTCGCATGGATGCCGGTATCGACTACCAGCCGCGCCGCGCGCCACGCCTGATAGCTCAGCATCCCGAACAGGTCGTACGGCGTCTCGTACATCCCCATGTCCTCGCCGAGCGTCTCGCAATACAGCGCCCAGCCCTCGCCATAGACCGACAGATACGTGTCGCGCCGGAACGCCGGCAGGCTCTTGTTCTCGGACGCGAGCGGCATCTGGAACGCGTGGCCGGGCGCGCTTTCGTGCAGCGTCAGCGCGACCTGCGAATAGAACGGCCGCGACGGTAGGTCGTAGGTGTTGACCAGATAGATCCCCGGCCCGCCGCGCCCGCCGGTGTAGAACGGCGCGATGTCCGCTGGCACCGGCTTGATCGCGAACCGGCTGCGCGGGAGATGCCCGAACCACGACGACGCCTTGCCGTCGAACGTCTTGGCGATCCACGCCGCGCGGTACAGCAGCTCGTTCGGCGTCTTGGGATAGAATTGCGGATCGGTGCGCAGGTGATTGAAGAACGCCTGCAAATCGCCCTGGAACTTCACGCTGCGCATCACGCCGTCCATCCGGCCGCGGATCTTGGCGATCTCGGCGAGCCCGAGCGCGTGGATCTGCTCGGGCGTGATGTCCTGCGTGGTGTATTCGCGGATTTTCGACAAATAATAGGCCTTGCCGTCCGGCAGGTCGTACGCCGCCAGCCCCTCGCGGGCGTGCGGGATATACTCTGTGCGCAGGAACTTCAGCAGCGTCGCATAGGCGGGGACGACCGCCTGCGAGATCGCCGCGGCGCCCTCGGCCCTGAGCGCGGTCTGATCGGCGGCGGGGATCGTCGATGGGAAGCTCTTGAACGGTTCGTAGAACGGCGAGTCCTGCGGCGTCTTCGCTTCGGCGACCTGCGCGACCCCGTTGTCGCGCCCCGTCAAAGTCACGCGCGACGGCGTGAACCCGCGCGCCAGTCCCGCGCGCATATTGCCGGTCTGCTGGTCGAAATAGCGCGGGATCTGGCGCATCACCGCGATATAGTCGCGATAGTCCTTTACCGATTTGAAATTGCCGCGCGCGCTCTCCGCGACGTCGCCCCAGAAGCTCGTATCCGCGGTCAGCGGCTTTTCGTAATCGCGAAAGCGTTGCTCGGCGAGCAAGGCGTCGATCTGTTGCGCATAGACCGCATAATTGACGCGGTTGGCGGGGGAGAGTGTCGCCGGTGAGATCGCTGCCAGTTGCCGCGACACGTCGGTCAACCGCGCGAGGCGCTCTGCCTGCGCCTTGGGGCCGACATCGGGGAGGCGCGGCGCGGCGGTCGGGTTGTCCTCGCCCTGCGCGAACTGGAGCTGTCGCCACGCATATTCCGCGGTGTAGAGCGCCTCGAACCGCGCATCCGCCGACGTCGCCGCCGCGGCCTTAGGAGCCTTTGGAGGCACCGCCCCCGCCGCAGTCGAGCCCAGCGCCAGCAACAGGATCATCGCCTTCATCGTCATTCTCCTGGAACCAGCGCCATGATGTCGCGGTACAGGGCTGCGGGTATCACCACACCCTCGGTCACACTCCGCGCCCGCGCCGCGTACCGCCGCTGCGACGGCAGGCGAGCGCCCTGCGCCTCGATCGCCCCGAACATCGCTTCCGCCCGCGCAAGGTGCTCGGCGACCGCATCGCCGAGAAACCCGACGGGATCGATCGCGATGATCAATTCCCCACCGATCGGCGATCCACCGCGCGCAGCATCGGCGTCGAGCGACTCCCGGCTGGTCATGTCGCCGATCAGCGGCCCGGCGAGCAGCTCGACCATCGCCGCCAGCGCCGACCCCTTGTGCCCGCCAAACGTCCGCATCGCACCGTTCAGCACCGCCGCCGCGTCGGTCGTCGGCTGCCCGTCCGCATCATAGCCCCAGTCGTCGGGCACGGCCTTCCCGGCACGCCGATGCAGCTCGATCTCACCGCGCGCGACCGCACTCGTCGCGAAGTCGAACACGAACGGGTGCTCGCCCGGCCGCGGCCAGCCGAACGCAATCGGATTGGTCCCGAACACGGGCAAGGTACCCCCCGCCGGCGCGACCCAGGCATGGCTTGGCGTGACCGCCAGCGCGACCAGCCCGTCCTCCGCCAGCGCCTCGACCTCGGGCCACAACGCCGCGAAATGCACCACGTTGTTCAGCGCCATCGCGGCGATCCCATACGCGCGCGCCTTCTCCGCCAGCACTGGCCGGCCCCGCTCGAACGCGAGTTGCGCGAACCCGCCGCCGCCATCGACCCGCACGAGCGCGCGCGCCGGCTCGCTCACCACCGGCTCGGCATCGACCGCAACGACACCCTTGCCGACGCTGTTCGCCGCGACCAGCAGCCGGTAGATGCCGTGGCTCGCGCAACCGTCACGCTCACCCGCAACCATCGTTTCCGCCACCGCCTCGGCATGCGCACGCGACAGGCCAGCCCCGAGCAGGACTTTTCGCGCAAGCCCCCGCACCTCGTCGAGCGTCATTGGTACGTCTTCGCTCATGCGGTTGCGCCCGGCTTGGCAGCGACCATCCGCACCCCGAACACGGGCCCCGCCGACGACCGGTCATGCGGCACGAACCGCACCTTCACGCTCGCCTTCCCCTTGGTCAGTCCGATCGGCAGCGGATATTCGACATCGAAGAACTTGCCCGGCTGGTCCGCCTCCAGATGCTGCGTGGCGACCTTCACGTTATCCACGAGGATGTCGAAATCGCGCGCGCGCTCGTCGCCCCAATAGGTCGCCTGCACCACCAGCGGCCCCGGCCGCGTCTTCATCGCGAACTCGAAATACCCGCCCGACCGCGCATCGCGCCCGTTCCGCCCGCGATAGCTGACCGGATAGGAGATTTCCGACGTCAGCGCATGATCGCGCTCGGGCTGCATCTCGCCCAAATGCATCACGTCGACCGACCGTGCGGCGAGATCCTTCAGCCGCGCCTGCTCGGTCAGGAACGCCGCTTCCTCGGTCTTCCATGCTGCCTCGCTGAAGCGCTTGAAATACACTGCGCTGCGCCGGTCGTACTGGCTGTAGAACGGCACGAAACTGAGGTCGGCGGGCCGGATGATCCCCTTCGTCGCATAGCGCGCGCCCGCGCCAGCCGTCGGCGTGAACGCGGCGAGCAGATCCGCGCCGACCATCGCCGGATCGGCCTGCTCCCATTTCGCCTCGGTCGAGCCGAGATCGGCGGCCATCACCATCGGCCCGCGGAGCACCGCGACCGTATCGACGTCGCCTGGTGCACTCTCTAGCCGCAGGTCGAGCGGCACGGTAATCGCGACGACATCCCCCGCCTTCCACCGCCGCTCGACGATCGCATAGCCCTTCGCCAGCACCGGCTCGACCGCCGCGCTATTGACCGTCACCGTCGCGCGCCCGTTCGCCCAGCCCGGCACGCGCAGCGCGATAGGAAACCGCCCCGGCCTTGCCAGCTTCGTCAGCGTCACCCGCGATTCCGGCTCGAACGGATAGCGCGTATCGAGCGTCAGCACCGCACCGCGCGCACGCCACTGCGCCTCCGCCGGGATGTAGAGATTGACCAGCAGCGTATCGCCGCCCTCCCAGAAGATCGCCTCGCCGTGCTTGGCATGGCTCTCCATCCCCGTACCGACGCAGCACCAGAACGCGTCGTCCTTCGGCGTCGAATATTCGCGCGCGGTGCCCGTCATCAGCGGCGTCATATAGGTGAAGCCGGCAGTCTTCGGGTCCTGCGCCGCCATGATGTGGTTCAGATGCGCGCGCTCGTAATAGTCGAACATCGCGCCGTCCGGTGCCCAACCATAGAGCTGCTGCGTCAGCTTCAGCATGTTGTAGCTGTTGCAATGCTCGCAGGTCTGCTCGGTGATGTGGTTGGCGATGCTGTCGGGGCCGGAGAAATACTCGCGGTCGGCATTGCCGCCGATCACATAGCTGTGATGCTGCGTGACGGTCGTCCAGAAGAACCGCGCGGCGTTCGCAGGTGCGGGTTTGCCGTTCAGTTCGTGGATCCGCGCCAGCCCGACCAGCTTCGGCACCTGCGTATTGGCATGGAAGTTGGCCAGCTTGTCCTCACCCGCGACCATCGGATCGAGCATCTTCCGGTCGTACAGCCGCTCCGCGACGTCGAGCCATTGCTTGTTCCCGGTGCGCGCGCACAGCTCGGCATAGCTCTCGTTCAACCCGCCATATTCGCACCCGAGCAGCGTCTGCATCTGCGCATCGTCGAGCGCCGCGAACACCTTCGCGAAATACGTCGCGAGGCCCGTCGCGACGGTCAGCGCCTGTGTGTTGCCCCACGCGGCATGCACGTCGAGCAGCCCCGCGAACACCTTGTGCACCGTATATAGCGGCGACCACGAGCCGTTGAGATCGAACCCGCCCGACTTGATCTCGCCGCGCATCACCTCGGGGAAGATCTCCTCGCCGTCGACGATCGTCCCGTCCTTCCGCTTGCGCCCCAGCGCGCCGACATAACCGGTGCCGCGCTTAGCCTGCGCCCGCGCCAGCTCGGCGACGATATAATCCGCACGAGTACGGCACTCCGCATCACCGGTCTGCGCATGCATCAGCACGAGCGCGGTCAGGTAATGGCCGAGCGTATGCCCGGCGATCGTGTCGCTTTCCCACCCGCCATAGAGCGGCGCCTTCGCGGGCAACCCGGCATAGACCATGAAATTGTGCAGGAACCGGTCCGCGCTCAGCCGCAGCAGGTATGCGCGATTGACCTCGACCGCGGTCGCGTAGGCGGAAGGGAGCAGCCGCACGGCGGACAGCGGCAAAGGTTTCGCGCTAGCCGGCAGCGTTGCCGCCCCCTTGCCAAATGCTTGTTCGCCCACCGACAACAGCGCCACCGCCGTCGTCCCCATCAATACATCCCGGCGGTTTGCGAACATCTTTATCTCCATTCGGATATCGTATACTAAACGTCGAGAGGAGTGGCGCAAGTGCCATTTCGCACCCACCGTCGAGCCCGAGCGAGCCATTCATGACCGCATTCCGCCCCCTCCTCGCGCTCCTCCTGCTCGGCACCGCCACACTGCCCGGGTATGCGGAACCTAAGCCTGCCAAGCCCGCCAAGCCAAGCTACCGACCGATCGCACAGACTGCGCTCCGCACCCCCGCCTTCCGACTCGCGCTCCGCACCGACACGCAGACGCTCGCTCGCCTCTCGCCCGCCGCCGAGCCCGGTTTCGACTTCGTCCCCGGCGCGCGCGAAGCCGAGCGTGCTGCCGACGGCTATGTCCATATCGGCGACATCCACCTCCGCGTCCGCACACCCGGCGGCGCCTGGACCGACTTCGCCTCCGCACAACACCGCAAGGCGATCCGCCGCCTGCCCGCGACCGGCACGACGCTCGCCGCCGCCGACATCACCGCGTCGCTCGGGGCCGCCAGCCCGTTGCGCGTCGAGCGTCGCTGGATCGACGACCGCGGCGCCCTCGCGCTCCGCTTCACGCTGACCAACACCACGACCACCCCCGTCGAGGTCGGCGCGCTCGGGCTGCCGATGGTGTTCGACAACATCATCACCGACCGCAGCCTCGAACAGGCGCATGCGCAGGCGAGCTTCGTCGACCCGTATATCGGCCGCGACGCCGGCTACCTCCAGGTCACCCGCCTCAACGGCGCCGGCCCCGCGCTGCTCGTCCTTCCCGAAAAGGGCACGCCGCTCGAAGCCTACCGCCCGATCCTCGAAGCCGCCAAGGCGCCCAAGGGCGACATCTTCACCGACCGCAGCAAGCGCGGCCAGACCTCCGAAGGGTTCTACGACTGGACGGTCGCCAGCAAGGCGTTCGCCGAGAAGGAATGGGCGAAGGCCGGCGAACAGTGGAACGTGCCGACCAGCTTCACGCTGGCCCCCGGCGGGGCGCGCACCATCGGCGTCCGCTTCGTCACCGCGCCGTCGATCGCGGCCATCGAGGACACGCTCGTCGCCAACCACCGCCCCGTCGCGGTCGGCATCCCCGGCTACGTCGTCCCGACCGACCAGGACGCCTCGCTATTCCTCAGGACGCCCCTACCCGTCGCCAAGGTCGAGAGCTTCCCCGCTGGTGCGCTCACCGCAACGCCGGCCGCCAGCGCGAAAGGCTGGGCTCGCTACACCGTGCGCAGCAAGGGCTGGGGCCGCGCCGGCCTCGCGATCACCTATGCCGACGGCAGCGTCCAGACGGTCAGCTATTACATCACCAAACCGCTCGACCAGACGATGGCCGACCTCGGCCGCTTCTCGACGACGCAACAATGGTACGAGGACACGGCCGATCCGTTCGGTCGCAACCCCGCGATCCTCACCTACGACCGCGAGGCCGGCAAAGTGGTCACGCAGGACCCGCGCGTCTGGATCTCGGGGATGAGCGACGAAGGCGGCGCGGGCAGCTGGGTCGCGGCCATTTCGAAACAGCTCGACAACCCCGACCCGGCCGAGATCGCCAAGCTGCAACGCCTCGTCGACGAGACCATTCAAGGCGACCTGCAAGTCCCCGACGGCCCCCACGCCGGCGCCGTCCGGAAGAGCCTGTTCTACTACGATCCCGCCGCGCATCCCGGCTATTACGACCCGACCGTCGACTGGAAGACCTGGACCTCCTGGTCGAAGAAGGACGCAGGCGATCTCGGCCGCGCGTATAACTACCCGCACGTCGCGATCGGCCACTGGGTGCTGTACCGCGTCGCGCGCAACCACCCCGGGCTCGTCACCGCGCATCCGTGGCGCTGGTATCTCGACCACGCCTATCAGACCACCACCGCGATGATGCGCGACGCGCCCTATTACACGCAGTTCGGGCTGATGGAGGGCGACGTGTTCGTCGATATCCTCAAGGACCTGAAGCGCGAGGGCCTGACCGCCGAGGCGACCGAAATGGAGCGCCTGATGAAGCAGCGCGCCGATCACTGGCGGACGCTGCGCTATCCGTTCGGCAGCGAGATGGCCTGGGATTCGACGGGCCAGCCCGAGGTCTACGCCTGGATGCGCTATTTCGGCTACCAGCCGCAGGCCGACGTGACGCGGAAAGTGATCCTCGCCTATGACCCGACGATCCCGAGCTGGGGCTATAACGGCAATGCGCGCCGCTATTGGGACTTCCTCTACGGCGGCAAATACCCGCGGATCGAGCGCCAGCTCCACCATTACGGCTCGACGCTCAATGCCGTCCCGCTGTTCGACGCCTACCGCGCCGACCCGACCGACCTGCGGCTGCTCCGCATCGCCTATGGCGGCATGATGGGCGGCATCACCAACATCGACCGCGACGGCTTCTCGTCGGCCGCGTTCCACTCCGCGCCCGACATGATGAAATGGGACCCGTATAGCGGCGACTACGGCATGGGCTTCTACGGCCACGCGATCACCGCCGCGAGCTATCTGGTGAACGACCCGACCTTCGGCTGGCTAGGCTTCGGCGGCAATGTCGAACAGGCGGCGGGCGCGGTCAGCATCACCCCGAGGGACGGCGCCCGCACCCGCCTGTTCATCGCCCCCGCCGGGTTATGGATCACGCTGGAGGCAGGGAAGATCGCGCGCGCGACGTATATGCCGGCGACGGGGGCGGTCACGCTGACGCTCGATGCGGCGACGAGGATCAATCCAGCCGCACGCGTGTTCGTCGAGACGACGACCAAGACCGGTCGGTCTTACACGATGGCAGGAGCCCAGTTCGAACGCGGCGGCTACACCGTCCCACTGGGATCGGCACCAATCAGTCTTAGCCTGTCACCTCAATAGTCAGAACACCACCCCGGCGGAGGCCGGGGCCCAATTGGAAAGGTCAACGTGACGAAGGACCGTCCATAGTCAGCGACGTCCCCCAATTGGGCCCCGGCCTTCGCCGGGGTGGGACGTGGGGGGCATGTATCTCAGTCTGCCCTCACTTGACCCCATTCCAATCCGGCACCGCTTCCCCGGCCAGCTCCCGAACGAAAAACCCGAACTGCCGCCGCGCGACATAGTCGATCGGGCCGGTCGAGCGCCCGACGCTATGCTCGCCCCCCGGTACCGCCAGCAGCTCGAAATCCTTCCCCGCACGGATCAGCGCGCCGGCGACCTGCATCGTCGAGGCGGGGTCGACATTGCTGTCTTGCTCGCCGACGATCATCAGCAGCCTGCCCGTCAGTTGCGCGGCGTGATCGACGCCCGAGGCGGCGGCATAGCTCGCATCGACCGGCCAGCCGAGCCACTGTTCGTTCCAGCTGATCTTGTCCATCCGGTTGTCGTAGCAGCCCGCATAGGCCACTCCGACCTTGTAGAAATCGCCGTGGAACAGCAGCGCGTTCAGCGTGCTCTGCCCGCCCGCCGACGCACCGTAGATGCCGACCCGGCCGATATCGTAGGACGGGTCCTTCCCCGCCATCGCGCGATGCCAGAGGATACGATCGGGGAAGCCCGAGTCCGCGAGGTTCTTCCACGCGACGTCGTGGAACGCCTTGGAGCGGTTGGCGGTCCCCATCCCGTCGATCTGCACGACGATGAAGCCGAGATCGGCCTGCGCCTGCATCCCGATCGCCTTGTCGCCACCGGAATGGTACCCGAACGGCCAATATTGCTTGGGCACGAAGCTGTCGTGCGGCCCCGCATAGATGTTCTCGATCACCGGATAGCGCTTGCGCGGGTCATAGTCGCGCGGCCGAACGACGACGCCCCAGATGTCGGTCCTGCCGTCACGGCCCTTGGCGACGAACACCTCGGGCGGCCGAAACCCCGCTGCGCGCAACGCGCTGTCGTCGCCCCTGGTGATCGTCGCGACCAGCGCGCCGTCGCTCGACCGGTGCAGTTCGCTGACGGTCGGCAGGTCCACGCGCGAATAGGTGTCGACATACTGCGCCCCGTCCGGCGAGAACCGCGCGTCGTGATCGGCCTTGGCCGGCGTCAGCGCGCTCAGATGCCGCCCGTCGAAATCGATCCGGTAGACGTGGCGAAAATACGGGTCCTCGCCCGCATTCATTCCGCTCGCCGCAAACACGATCTGGCCCTTGGCATCGTCGACCTGGATGACGTCGCGCACCACCCAGTCGCCGGTCGTGATTCGGTTCTTTACGGCTCCGGTGCGGCCGTCGATCAGGTACAGGTGGTTCCAGCCATCGCGTTCTGACGCCCAGACGATCTCGCGGCCATCCGCGCCGACATCGTGCGCATAGCGGCGATCGGCATAGACGAACGTCTTCGCATCCTCGGTCACCGCGGCGTGCGCAACGCCCGTCTCCGCATCGACCGCGACGATCCGCGCTTGTCCGAACCCGCGTCGGACATAGTCGAACGCGACGCTACGGCCGTCGCTCCGCCAGCGTGGCGCGGAGAGTTCGTACGCGTTGGGGAACAGCGCGTCGTCGATCACCGTCTGCCGCCGGGTCGCCACGTTGAACAGCACCGGCCGTTCCTGGTCGATCGCGTCGCCGGGCTTCGGATAGAGCTGGCTCTGCAACTTCGGCTGGAGCTGATCGCGCGGCGACGATTCGACGCGTAGCACGCGCCGCTGATAGCCCGGCCGGACGCGGTAGATCATGATGCGGCGGCTGTCCGGCGACCAGCGCAGCGTCTCCGGATCGTAAAAATCGCCCGCGCTTCCATCGACGCTGAGCGGCACGACCGCCGCATCGCCGGACTTGCGCACGACGAGGTTGTCGCCCTGTACGAACGCCGTCCATTTCCCATCGGGCGAAACCTTCGGACTATTGTTCGCCGGCACCGCCATGTCCCGCACCACGCCGAATCCGCGCGGTCGGCTGCGATCGACCGCCGCCTCGCAGCGATAGACGACGATCCCGCACTGCCAGCGCGTCTCGTCCAGCGAGAACGCGATCGCCTTGCCATCCTCCACGTAGTCGAATTCGGCGAACGGCAGGTGCATCGGATCGACCGCATCGTGCCGCGCATCGCCCAGCGCCGCCGCGAGCTTGGCCGTATCGAACGCGGGCGACTTGGCGAGCGTCTTTGCGTCCACCGTCTCGAACGCGAACCCGCCCGCCACCGTCTTGCGATAGGAAAAGCGCCGCCCGTCCGGCGTCCAGTGCGCGGGCCACGCAACGTCGCGCGTGAGATCCTGCCAAGCGCGACGCAAGCCGATCGAGCGCTGAAACGCCGCCTCGTCTGGCGCCGCCTCCGCCGCCGCCGAAGCGCACAGCAATACCAGCGCGAGCGCCCGCGACGAACGACGTACAATCATCAGCTATCCTTGGTCATACCGATCAACGGCAGCATCGCCGGCGCGAGGCCGTCACCACGCGCCTCCAGCCGAATGGGTCCGCCCTTCGCGCCCGCCTGCACAAGCGCCATGCATAAGCCATTGAACGCTGAGCGCGACGTCGCATGATCCGGCTCGAGACTCCGCGGATCGCCGTTGCCGACGCCGAGCAGTGTCGCATCACCCGTCAGCGTGAACGACACACGATTGGACGCGGTAGGCATTTCGCGCCGTTTCGGGTCGAGGATCGCCACGCGCACCACCGCGACCTCGCCCGGCGCCAGTTGCCGCCGATCGCTCGACAGCCCGATCCGCGCTGCCGCCCCGGTCGTCTCGCGCACCGCGTGCATCACGCGCTTGCCGCCGCGATACCCGTGCGCCTCGATCCGCCCCGCCGCATAGGGCACCTGCCATTCGAGATGTTTGTTCTTCACCACCGCCTGCCGCCCGAGGCTCCGCCCGTTCAGGACCAGTTCGACCGCCTCGCAGTTGCTGTGCACCCACACCGATACCGGCTGGCCCTCGCGCCCCGCCCAGTTCCAGTGCGGGAACAGGTGCAGCACCGGCTCGCCGCTCCACCACGCGCGGTAGTAAAAGTAATTGTCCTTGGGGAAGCCGCACAGGTCCATCTGGCCGAAGTTCGAGACGTTCTCGGGCCAGCGCTCGAACGGGGTCGGTTCGCCACGATAGTCGAACCCGGTCCATACGAACCCACCGCTCAGGAACGGCCGCGCGTCGTAGAAACTCCACCATTTTTCCGCAGTCGTCGCCCATTTGGGAAATTCGCGGTCGTAGGCGGGCACGAAGCCCGCCTTGTCATCCCGCGCATATTCGCCGCGGGTCATCACCGTGCTGCCCGTCTCCGTACCGATCATCGGCATGTCGGGGTGCGCGGCGTGGTACGGATCGATCGCGTCGAGGTAGTAATTGCATCCCATCACGTCGAGCACGCGCGACGCCCCCTCGCCGAACTTGCCGTTGAACGCCTCCGTCACCGGCCGCGTCCCGTCGAGTTCGTACACCTTGCGCTTCATCGTCTCGGCGATCCGCGCGCCGGTTTCGGTGCCGCGGTGGATCTCCTCGTTGCCGATGCTCCACAGGACGATGCTCGGATGATTGCGCCCCTGCCGGACCATCCGTTCGAGCTGCCCCAGGCCCTCGGCATTGCTCGACATCTGCCGCGTCTCGTCGATCATCAGGATGCCCATCCGGTCGCACGCGTCGAGGATCGCGGGCGACGGCGAATGATGCGTCGAGCGATAGGCGTTGCTGCCCATCGCCTTCAGCCGTTCGAGTCGCCAGACGTGCAGGCTGTCGGGCACCGCGAAGCCGACCCCGGCATGATCCTGGTGGTTGCAGGTGCCCTTGATCTTGACCGGCTTGCCGTTGAGGAAGAACCCGTGGTTCGCGTCGAACCGGATCGTGCGGATGCCGAAGGTGGACGTGTCGCGATCGACCAGCGTGCCGTCGACAAGGATCTCGCTGATCAGCGTGTAGAGATGCGGCATTTCCAGCGACCAGAGCGCAGGCGCGACGATGCGGGTCTCCTGCGTCGCGGTCGTCGCGCCCCAAGCCGGCAGCGCGAGCGGGTCCGCGAACAGCACTAGGCTCTTCCCGTCTGGACCGATCACCGTCGATCGAACCCGCGCCTCACACGCAGGGCCATCATTCGCGATCTCGGTTGCAACCCGGACCGTGGCGCCGCCGGTCTCGACGGAACAGCGCACCGTGGCACCCCAGCGCCGGACATGCACCGGCGCGGTCTTCACCAACCGCACGTCGCGGTAGAGCCCCGCCCCCTCGTACGACCACGCCTCGCCGAGGCTCACGTCGCAGCGGATGACGAGCACATTGTCCTCGCCGGGCTTGGCGAAATCCGTGACGTCGATCTCGAACGGCGCATACCCGCTCTCGGTCGAGCCGACGACGAAGCCGTTGAGTATCACGAGACAATCGCGCGCGACCCCATCGAACTGGAGCAGCAACCGCCGCCCCGCGTCCGCCTTGGCCAACGCAATCACCCGGCGATACCAGCCGACGCTGGTCGCCGGCCACATCCGCCCGACCGGCTTGAACCCCTGGAAAGATCCGGTCCGGTCCGCCTCGCTCCCCGCCGGCCCGAACTCTTCGAACGGCAGGTCGACCGCCCAGTCGTGCGGCAGCGTTACTGCCGTCCATGCGCTGTCGTCGAACTTGGGCTCGGCAACCGGCGTGCCGACATCGCCCGACTTGGCGTAGGTGTCATGCGAGCGCCCGAACCCGAAATCCTTCGCCGGATCGCTCGCGTGGCCGAGATGGAACCGCCACCCCGTCGCCAGCGACACGATCTCGCGTAGGCTGGCCGAGCCCGTCCCCGCCGCACCGATCGGCACGGCGGGGAGGATCGTCGCGAGCGCGGTCACGCCACCCGTCTTCAGAACGTCGCGGCGGACCAGGTTCGTCATAGCGTTATCCAAGCGTCAGAAGTTCACCGTCGCGCCGACGAACAGCGTGCGGCCCAGCACGTCATACACGCCGGGATAGGTGTTGCCGTTGCCGAACGACGACAGGATGCCCGAGGCGATCGCCGGCGGATCCTTGTCGAACAGGTTGTTGACGCCGGCGCGAAGCTGGAGCCCCTCGCCGACCGCGACCGTGCCCGCGAGATCGATGTAGTTGTACGCCGAGATCTTCCGATTGATCACGCTCGGCGTCCCCGCGAGGAAGGTGTTGTCCGACAGCGACGACAATTTGACCTGGTCGATATGCCGCCACGACACCGACACGCTCGCGCCCTGCGGCATCTGCCATGTGGTGCGCATCACGTGCCGCCACTTCGGGTTGGGCTGGCCACAGGTGTACCCGAACAACCCCTTGCAGTCATAGCTGCCCAGCCCCTTCAGCGGCTCGGATACCTGTGAGATCAGCCGCGTGCCGACCATGTTGAGGTTAAGCTTGCCGAGCGCGCCGATCCCCAGCGTGTAATCGGCGGTGAGATCGATCCCCGACGTCTTGAGCGACCCGGTGTTGTACGTGGTCGACACGATATAGCCGTTGCTGCCGAACAGCGCGCCCGAACGCGGGTCGCGCGTGAACAGCCCGCAATAGAACGGATCGCTCGCCGCGACGCACTGGCTGATCGCGAGCGACGGATCGACCGAGCTGATATAGTCCTTCACCTTGATGTGGTAATAATCGACCGACAGCGTGAAGTTGCGCACCATCCGCGGCGTCAGCACCATGCCGAGCGTATAGGTGTCGGCCTTTTCAGGCTTCAGCGCAGAATTGCCGCCATATTGCGCCGAGCACGTATCCGACGGGCACTCGACGATGTTGCCATATTGCGCCTGCGTCACGCCGGTCAGGCGGCAGATATCGAGCGAGGCGGTGGGCGACGTCCCCGAACACGGATCCTGTGCGGAGACGTTGCCGATCGAGCGCGAGCCGAACAGCTCGCCGATGTTCGGCGCACGGATCGCCCGGTTATAGCTGAAGCGGAACCGCGCATCCTTGACCGGCGCCCAGCTTGCCTCGCCCTTGTAGGTCCAGACGTTGTATTGCGACTTCAACCCGGTCGACTGCTGGCTGTTGCGATACGCGGAATAGCGCAGGCCGCCGTTGAGCGTCAGTTCGTGCGCGAACGGCAGGTCCTGCAGGATCGGGATCTCGATCTCGCCATAGCCTTCATTGACGGTGATGCGGCCATCCGAATTGGTCGTGCCGCCCTGCTGCGCGATCGCGTCCGCGGTGAAGTTGAGCGTCTCGCGACGATGCTCGCCGCCCAGCGCGATGTTGACGCCGCGCTTCGCCCAGGGGCTGGAGATGCCGAACGTCCCGAGGTCGCCATTCACGTTCGCGGACATCACGTCCAGCACGTTGCGCGACGCGGTGTTGCTCTCCGAAAACAGGTACGCGCCCTGCGCATCGGTGATCGCGTTCGCCTGGAACACGTTGATCGGCACGCACGCCGGGTCGCTGCCATCGATGACCGAGCGACAGGTCGGAACCCCGCCGACGTTGACCACGTCGAGCGCACGCTGCGCCTTCACATTGTCGACGTTGTTCAGATACGTCTCGTTGTAGCGCACCAGGGAATGCAGATAGTTGACGTCGTAGCGGAAGCCGTGACCGAGATCGCCACGGACACCTGCGGAATAGCGATAGTCCTGATGGCGCAGATCGTCGCGACGCGACTGGCCCGAGCCGAGGCGATAACCGATCAACGTATCCTGCGTCGCCGACGTCCCCGCCGCCGCGCCGCACAGCGACTGCTGCTGCGACGCGCTCATCAGCGGGTTGTTGCAGGGGACGGTGAAGGTGGTGCCGAGGAACAATGCGGACGGCGCGACCTGCGAGAAGGTGTGATCCTTCATGTACATGAAGCTGCCATAGACTTCGGCGATCGGTGCGATCTCGAACTTGGCAAACGCGCCGCCGGTAATGCGCTCGTCGGAGCGCTGGAAGTAGTTGGTCGGCGCGTAGTTGTACGCATAGGCCGAGGTGTAGGGCACCCAGGTCGGCGTGCCGTTGGCGTTGTTGGTCAGCGTCCTGCCCGAATTGGGCCCGCCGAGCGGCACGAACGTTCCGATCGGCGTGTTGCTCGATCCGCCGCAGATGAAACCATTGCCCGCGGCATCCGACGGGTTGAGCGCGCAGGCGGAGACATCGCGGTTCGCCTGGAGCACCGGATCGGTGTGACGATAGCCGCCATAGACGGTGATGTTGCCGCGCCCGTTCGCGAAATTCTTGCCGTACGCCGCGTTCAGATCCTGCTTGCCGCCATCGGCGACGCGGCCCGGCGCGTTTGCATAGCCACGCGTGGTCAGGACGTTGCGCACCCCGCTGTTGTCGTTGGTGTGCAACCCAAGCCCGGACTGGACGTCGATCCGCAGCCCGTCGAGATGATCCTTCAGCACGAAGTTGACGACGCCCGCGACCGCGTCCGAGCCGTAGACCGCGGACGCGCCGCCGGTCACCACGTCGACCCGGTCGATCAGCGCCGACGGCACGAAGTTCAGATCGATCGCCTGCTGCGGCATCAAGCGCTGGCCGTTGAGCAGGATCAGCGTGCGGTTCGAGCCCAGGTTGCGCAGGTTAATGTTGGCGGTGCCGTCCGACCCGTTCGAGACGTTCTCGTTCGCGTCGGCGGTGAACTGCGGCAGGCGGTTCAGCACGTTCTCGACGTTGACCGCGCCCTGATACTTGATCTCCTGGTCCGTCACCGAGGTGATAGGACTGTTGCTGGCCAGATCGGGGCGGCGGATGCGCGTGCCGGTGACCACGATGGCGTCGTCTGCGCCCGTTTCGGCGGTTGGCTGCGGCACGGGCACGACCTGCGCATAGGCACTCGACGAGAGCAGCATCGCGACCATCGCGCCCAAGCTCGACCGATTACGAAGTTTTCCGACCAAAAATGTCATGAGTACCCGCGCCCCTGTTTGGATGTTGCGCGCAATCCATCACGTCGCCGAGTTTATGTCAAATATAATATACGATATCCTATATTCATATTGCGTAGATTGGGTGGTGATGGTCTCGGGAGCGCCCGGGCTCCAACCGGAACCGAGCACGCGACTTGGTGACAGGCCAAAAAAAACGCACGCCCCTAAGGACGTGCGCTGATTTTCCGGCTGATCCGCTGGCTTAGCGGCAGCAAATCGCGGTCAACGGCAGTTGCAGGTCGGACGCGCCCGGACGCGCTTTCGCCACGCCTTTCGCGGCGTGTACGACACCGTGTCGTAATATTCGGTCGTGGTCGTCGTCGTTACCATCGGGGCGGACTGGACCACGACCGTGGTTCCGCCGGCGGGATAGACGCTGCCGCTGGTCGTCGTCACCGTCGTCAGGCCGTCGGGCGAAACCCAGCTTCCGCCGGGCGCCGCGGCGTAGCCACGCGGTTGCGCATAGCCAGCGCCATAGGAGACGGGGGGTGCGTAGACGGGCGCGTAAGTAGCCGGCGGCGCATAGCCCGCGCCGTAATCGGCCCGTGGCGGCGGTGCGCGCCGACCGCGATCTTCGCCCTTGTCGATCGCATAGCCCGCCGCTGCCCCGACGCCGGCACCGATCAGCGTGCCGCCAAGACGGTTGCCACGTCCTGCGATGACATTGCCTGCAACGCCGCCTGCGACCGCACCGATCGCCGCGCCGCCGAGACCCGTGTCGCGCCGCGGTGCGCGGTCGTCATAGGGTGCGGCATAACCGCGGTCGGCCGGGCCTGCATAGACCGAGTCGTTCTGCGCATAATCCCGTGGCGCGACCGCGGTGTAACCACCGGAGTCATAGCGGTCCCAGTCGGTGTCGCTCACCGTGTCGTATACCGAGCCGCGCGGATCGATCAGGACGGCATCATCGTAATAGCGCGCCCAGTTATACCCCTGTGGCGGCTGCGGCAGGCCATAGCGCGACCAGTCGTTGATGTAGAAGCGCGGCGCGTTCCAATAGCCCGGCACCGCCCAGCCCCGATGCGGACGGCGGTACGCGGCCCAGCCGCCTGGCGCGTTCGCCCCGCCCCACCAGCGCCCGCCGATCTTGCTGCCCCAGCGCGGCGCGCGGTGACCGGCAGGCTGTGGACCGACAGCCTGCGGGCCGCTGACCTGTGACGACGTGTAGACGACGGGCGGGCGGGCGGCGATCGGTCCTGGCCGGTGCGGCGTTTGCATCGGCGCCTGCATCGCCGTGCCGGGGACGTCGTAGTTGGCGCCGGGGCGGTGCTGCGCGTCCGCTGCGCCGCCACTCGCCAGTGCCATCCCCGCGCTTGCGATCAAAAGCCTCCGCATGTCCGTCTCCCTGGTTTCGCCACCCTATCCCGCGCAAACGCCGAATATCTTAACAGGTTGCTTACCAAAGCCGGGAGGGACTCGCCAGCGAGCGTGCCGTCCCGAAACGGATCAGATCGCGAGACGTTCGGCGAGCAATGCCGCGAGTGCTTCGCACCCTGCCGCGTCTTCGGCGTCGAACCGCGCGGGTTCGGGGCTGTCGAGGTCGAGCACTGCGATCAGCGTGCCGTCCTTGGTGACCGGCACCACCAGTTCTGAACGGCTGGCCGCATCGCAGGCGATGTGACCGGGGAACGCGTGGACGTCCTCGACCAGTTGCGTCTTCAGCGTCGCGGCGGCGGCCCCGCAGACGCCCTTGCCGACCGGAATACGGATGCACGCGACCTTGCCCTGGAACGGGCCGAGCACGAGTTCGCCTTCGACCAGCCGGTAGAAACCTGCCCAGTTCAGGTCGGGGAGATATTCCCATACCAGTGCGGCGGCGTTGGCCATGTTGGCGATCGGATCGGTCTCGTCTACGGTCAGCGCGTCGAGCGCGGCGAGAAGGTCGCGGTAGAGATCGGCCTTGGTGCCGGCGGATATATCGAACTGGTACATCTGTCTTCCTTGGTCGGCGGAGGGCGGTGGTAGCGACACCATGTCGCTCGAAGCCCGAAATAGTTCCTCACCCAGTCATAGTCCGCCAATCCATCATAGTCCGCCACCCCATTATGGCCCGTCACCCCAGCGAAAGCTGGGGTATCCCTGTTGGCGCCTACTGCCCGTTCCACGGGGATACCCCAGCTTTCGCTGGGGTGACGGGCTTTGAGGGGCGGGTGAGCGGCAACGGGCTGTGAGGGGCGGGTGAGCGGCGAAGAGTGTCGCTCAGTCATCGCGGACCTTGCCGCGGCCCGCTTTGACCCCGCTCCGCACCTTCTTCGTATCGACCCGCCGCGCCTTCGCCGCCTTGGACGGCTTGGTCGCGCGGCGGGCTTTTGGGACGATCGTCGCTTCTTTGATCAGCGCCACTAGCCGCTCGCGAACCTCCTGGCGGTTGAGCAGTTGCGACCGCGAGCCTTCGCTGCGCAGCACCAGCACGCCGTCGCGCGTGAGGCGCGATCCGGCCAGCACCGCGATGCGGTTCTTCACCGCCAGCGGCAGGCCGGGCGAGAGGCCGACATCGAAGCGCAGGATCACCGCGCTGTCGGTGGTGTTGACGTGCTGACCGCCGGGACCGCCCGAGCGCGTCGTGCTTTCGATCAGCTCGCTGTCGTCGATCGAGATCGATCGGGTGATCGGGATCGCGACCATCAGCCCCTCGCCCGCTCAGTCGTCGGCGGAGTCGGGCGCCGTTACCGCATCGGCAGCCGGAGCGACGTCGGCGACCGGAGCCGCCTCGTCGGCGAACCCGGCTTTCGCGAAGCGCTCGGGCAACGGCGCTTCGGCCAGCACGTCGGGCTTGCCCGGACGCGGCACGATCAGGCGCTGCGCGTGGAGCATCATGCCGAGGCCGTCCGCCTTGCCGTAGACGCCGTCACCGACCACCGGCGCGCCGAGGCCGCTCGCCGCGTGGACGCGGATCTGGTGCGTGCGGCCGGTCTCGGGCAGGAACTCGACCAGCGAGCGTCCGTCCTTGATTTCCAGCACGCGCCAGTTGGTGCGCGACTTCTTGCCGTTCGGGTCCTCGACCATGCGCCAGCCGGTTTCCGCGGTGCTGACCTTGCCGAGCGCCATCTCGATCAAGCCGGACGTCCCCTCGACCACGCCGTCGAGCAGCGCGACGTAGCGCTTCGAGACGAGGCCCTGCTCGAACGCTTGCTGCAACCGGGCATGCGCCTTCGGGTTGCGCGACAGGAGGAGGCAGCCGCTCGTGTCGCGGTCCAGGCGGTGGACCGCCTTCGGCCAGCGCTGGAAGCCGAACTTCAGGCTTTCGAGATGATTTTCGAGGCTCAGCGAGCCATCGCGGGGCGGATCGACCGGCAGCCCTGCGGGCTTGTCGATCACCAGGGCCTCGCCGTCGAGGAAGAGTACGCGTTCACCATGCATGCCGCCGCCCTTGCCATCATTAGCGCCTGCGTGCCAGAGCCCGCGTCGATGTTGCACCGCACGCTGGCTCTCGCGCTCCTGTTCGCCCCGACCGTGGCGGAAGCCCAATTGTGCGAGGGACAGAGCGCGGCAATCGCCCCCGACGGTCGCGCGTTCGGGCATTTGCCCTATGGCGACGCGCCCGAAAGCGAGCTGGTCACGCTGCCGTCCGAATATTCCGTGGGCAATCCATGCGTGGTGCGTGCCGACATCCTGCCCGACCTGTTGCGGCTGTTCGCGGCGGCGCAGGGCGATCCTTCGGTGATGGGTCAGTTGCGCGCGCTGTCGTGCCAGCGGTCGATCGCCCGCCAGCGCAGCGTCTTCTGTCGCGGCGAGACGAGCAGCCCGGCCGATCGGGCGATCTCGGTCGCGCCGCCGGGGTATAGCGAGCATTCGACCGGCTATGCGCTGGATTTTGCGGTGCGTCCGGCGAACGGATGTCCCGATGCGGAGGCGTGCATGGCCGCGACGCCTGCCGCGCGGTGGCTGCGGGCGAACGCGCCGCGGTTCGGGTTCGAGCAGAGCTTTCCCGGCGGCAACAAGCAGCATGTGAAGTGGGAGCCGTGGCATTGGCGCTGGGTCGGCGTCACCGAGAACGCCCCGGGCGCGGCGAAGGCGCGGTTCGTGTTCGCGCGGGCTCGGCGATTGTATCCGGCCGATCCCGGGGTGTTGCCACTGGTGGTGAAGGTTGTGGCGCAACCGCCGGTGCCGGTGGCGCCTGTGGTTGCCGTCTCGTCGAAGAAGAAGCGGCGGTAGCCAGCGCCGAGGCCTCGCTGACGATCCACAACGGCTCCACCCCGGCGAAGGCCGGGGCCCAATTGGGGGGCGCCGATGATTTAGCTCGGCGCTCCTTTACGACCACCTCACCAATTGGGCCCCGGCCTTCGCCGGGGTGGTACTATCTGGCGGACTCGCCCTGACATTACCAGCTAGTCGCCCCGCCGTCCCTCAGTGCAGCACCAGCCCACCCGGACGCACGACACCGTCACGCAACGCGTGATCGTACAGAATTTCAGTTTCAAGCATCACCTGGCTCGACAGCCGATCGAGCATCGACTCCGCCTGGACGCCGAACTTTTCCCATTCGCCGGGCGCGATGACCGGCAGCCAGCGACCGATGAACGCCTTCCAGTCGGACCGCAGGATGTCGAGATTCCCCTCCATCGTCGCGATCGTGTCGGGCGAATATTTCGCCTCCATCGCCATGACCGTGCGATCGATCACTTCGTCCTCGAGGTCGAGATGCTTGGCGACGGTGATCGCGAGTTCGATCAGCTTGCGCGACGCGATGCCGCTCTGCTCCCGCGACCCTTGCGCTAGGTCGGCGAGTACGACGCATTGCTCGGCGATCCGCTTGTGATCATCGAGTAGTTGCGCCCAGTTCGCGCGATCCTCGTCGGAGGCCGCGTGGACCATCACCCTGTCGGTTGTCACCTTGTCGTTCATCCTGCCGCATCCCCCATACGTATACGATCGACGCTCTACTGCGGATGCGCCTAGCGTTGCAGGCGATCCACAATCTATAGTATTTTCGACACTCTCGGCGTTTCAAAACGACCCGCCCTCAGTCTCGGCCCTCAATCTCGATAGCAGAGCATTGCGTCACACATCGACATCCGCCCTTTGACATGACGCCACGGCGCGCCTATATCCGCATCTCACCACAGCATCCGGGAAATGACATGCCGTCGCGCAGCGTGTCGGTCGTATTGGATACCGAGGTTTCATACGCTGAGAGCCGCCGCACCTGATGCGCGCGGCCTTTTTGCGTGAACGTGCGTCCCGCTTGGGGGTTCCCAAGCACGAAATTACGACTGATCCGTCAGTTTTTATAGGGCGAAACAAAACCTATGGCTTCCAAGGCGATCGAACACGGCACTGCAAAGCGCCGTATCCGCAAGGTTTTCGGCAACATCCACGAAGTCGTGCAGATGCCGAACCTGATCGAAGTCCAGCGTGAGAGCTACGAGCAGTTCCTGCGCTCCGACAAGTCGATCGGCCACGTCTCGGGTCTCGAGAAGACGCTGCGTAGCGTATTCCCGATCCAGGATTTCGCCGGCACCGCCTATCTCGATTTCGACGATTACGTCCTTGAGCCGCCGAAGTTCGACGTCGAGGAATGCCGCCAGCGCGGGATCACCTACGCTGCGCCGATGCGCGTCACGCTGCGCCTGACCGCGTTCGAGGTCGATCCCGATACCGAGGCCAAGTCGGTCATCGATATCAAGGAGCAGGACGTGTACATGGGCGACATGCCGCTCATGACCGAGAATGGCACGTTCTTCATCAACGGCACCGAGCGCGTCATCGTTTCGCAGATGCACCGTTCGCCGGGCGTCCTGTTCGATCACGATCGCGGCAAGACGCACGCATCGGGCAAGTACCTCTTCGCAGCACGCGTGATCCCGTATCGCGGTTCGTGGCTCGATTTCGAGTTCGACGCGAAGGACATCGTCAACGTCCGCATCGATCGCAAGCGCAAGCTGCCCGTCACGGCGCTGCTCTACGCGCTCGGCATGACGTCCGAAGAGATCCTCAACTATTTCTACAACCGCGTGACGTTCGTCCGCGGCCAGGGTGGCTGGATCGTTCCGTTCCAGGTCGAGAACTGGCGTGGCCAGAAGCCGATGTTCGACATCGTCGACGCGAAGACCGGCGAAGTCGTGTTCCCGAACGGCCAGAAGATTTCCCCACGCGCTGCGAACAAGGCGTTCAAGGATGGTCTCACCGATCTGCTGATCCCGACCGAGGAAATCTTCGGCCGCTACAGCGCCTATGACCTGATCGACGAGTCGACCGGCCGCATCTACATCGAAGCCGGTGACGAAGTGACCGCCGAGAACCTCGAACTGCTCGACCAGGCAGGCATCGAGCGTCTCGACCTGCTCGACATCGATCACGTCGCGACGGGTCCGTGGATCCGCAACACGCTCAAGGTCGACAAGGCCGAGGAGCGCGAGCAGGCGCTCAGCGACATCTACCGCGTGATGCGTCCCGGCGAGCCGCCGACGCTGGAGACCGCCGAGGCATTGTTCTCAGGGTTGTTCTTCGATCCGGATCGCTACGACCTGTCGGCGGTGGGCCGCGTGAAGCTTAACATGCGTCTCGACCTCGACGTCGAGGACACCGTGACGACGCTGCGCACCGAGGACATTCTCGAGGTCATCAAGACGCTCGTGAACCTCAAGGACGGCAAGGGCGAAATCGACGATATCGACAACCTCGGTAACCGTCGTGTCCGTTCGGTCGGCGAACTGCTCGAGAACCAGTACCGCGTCGGCCTGCTCCGCATGGAGCGCGCCGTTAAGGAGCGCATGTCGTCGGTCGACGTCTCGACCGTCATGCCGAACGACCTGATCAACGCGAAGCCTGCGGTTGCCGCGGTCCGCGAATTCTTCGGCTCGTCGCAGCTGTCGCAGTTCATGGACCAGACCAACCCGCTGTCGGAAGTCACCCACAAGCGTCGCGTGTCGGCACTTGGACCAGGTGGTCTGACGCGTGAGCGCGCAGGCTTCGAAGTCCGCGACGTTCACCCGACGCATTACGGCCGCATCTGCCCGATCGAGACGCCGGAAGGCCCGAACATCGGTCTGATCAACTCGCTGGCGTCGTTCTCGCGCGTCAACAAGTACGGCTTCATCGAGACGCCATACCGCAAGGTCGTCGACCACAAGGTGACCGACGACGTCGTGTACCTGTCGGCGATGGAAGAGGCCAAGCACACGATCGCGCAGGCCAACGCCGAGCTCGATTCGTCGAACGGCTTCGTCGAGGAGCTGGTGTCGTCGCGTCAGGCTGGCGAATTCCTGATGGCGCTGCCGGACAACATCACGTTGATGGACGTCAGCCCCAAGCAGCTCGTCTCGGTCGCCGCATCGCTCATTCCGTTCCTGGAAAACGATGACGCCAACCGCGCGCTGATGGGCTCGAACATGCAGCGTCAGGCTGTGCCGCTCGTCCAGGCCGAGGCGCCGTTCGTCGGCACCGGCATGGAAGAGACCGTGGCACGTGACTCTGGTGCAGCAATCTCGGCCAAGCGTGCGGGCATCGTCGATCAGGTCGACGCGGCGCGTATCGTGATCCGGGCAACCGGCGAGATCGATGCCGGCAAGTCGGGCGTCGACATCTACACGCTGATGAAGTTCCAGCGCTCGAACCAGTCGACCTGCATCAACCAGCGTCCGCTGGTGAAGGTGGGCGATGCGGTTCGTGCCGGCGACGTGCTCGCCGACGGCCCGTCGACCGAGTTCGGCGAGCTGGCGCTGGGTCGCAACAGCCTCGTCGCGTTCATGCCGTGGAACGGCTACAACTACGAGGACTCGATCCTGATCTCCGAGCGGATCGTGAAGGACGACGTGTTCACGTCGATCCATATCGACGAGTTCGAGGTGATGGCGCGCGATACCAAGCTCGGGCCTGAGGACATCACGCGCGACATCCCGAACGTCGGCGAGGAAGCCCTTCGCAACCTCGACGAAGCGGGCATCGTCTACATCGGTGCAGAGGTCGAGCCTGGCGATATCCTGGCCGGCAAGATCACGCCGAAGGGTGAATCGCCGATGACGCCGGAGGAGAAGCTTCTCCGTGCGATCTTCGGCGAGAAGGCCAGCGACGTGCGCGATACGTCGCTTCGCCTGCCGCCGGGCGTGTCGGGTACGGTCGTCGACGTTCGCGTCTTCAACCGTCACGGCATCGACAAGGACGAGCGCGCGATGGCGATCGAGCGCGAGGAGATCGAGCGCCTGAAGAAGGATTCGGACGACGAGCGTTCGATCCTGAACCGTGCGACCTGGTCGCGTCTTCGCGAGATGCTGCTCGACCAGACCGCCACCTCGGCGCCGAAGGGCGTCAAGAAGGGCGTCGTGATCGACATGGATCTGCTCGACAGCGTCGACCGCCACGAGTGGTGGAAGTTCGCGGTCGCCGACGACAAGGTCCAGAGCGATCTGGAAGCGGTCAAGATCCAGTATGACGATGCCGCCAAGCTGATCACGGACAAGTTCCACGATCGTCGCGAGAAGCTGGAGCGTGGTGACGAGCTGTCGCCGGGCGTGCTGAAGATGGTCAAGGTGTTCGTCGCGGTGAAGCGCAAGCTGCAGCCGGGCGACAAGATGGCCGGCCGTCACGGCAACAAGGGCGTCATCAGCCGCATCCTGCCGGCGGAGGACATGCCGTTCCTCGCCGACGGTACGCCGGTCGATATCGTGCTCAACCCGCTGGGCGTGCCGTCGCGCATGAACGTCGGGCAGATCTTCGAGACGCATCTGGGCTGGGCCGCACGTGGCCTGGGTCAGTCGATCACCGCGGCTCTCGAGACGTGGCGCGAAGAGAATCCGGACGCCAAGCCGGGTGCGATGCCCGAGGCGGTCCGCGATCGCCTCAAGACGGTGTACGGCGAGCAATATCACGCCGAGATCGACGCCCGCACGGGTGACGAGATCGTCGAGCTGGCCAAGAACCTGAAGGGCGGCGTGCCGATGGCGACGCCGGTGTTCGATGGTGCCCGCGAAGCCGACGTCTCGGCGATGCTGGCGCTGGCGGGCCTCGACACGTCGGGTCAGTCGGACCTGTTCGACGGCCGCACCGGCGATCAGTTCGATCGCAAGGTGACGGTGGGCTACATCTACATGCTGAAGCTCCACCATCTGGTCGACGACAAGATCCACGCACGGTCGATCGGGCCGTACTCGCTGGTCACGCAGCAGCCGCTGGGTGGTAAGGCGCAGTTCGGTGGGCAGCGCTTCGGCGAGATGGAGGTCTGGGCACTCCAGGCCTACGGCGCGGCGTATACCTTGCAGGAAATGCTGACGGTGAAGTCGGACGACGTGGTCGGCCGCACCAAGGTCTACGAGGCGATCGTCAAGGGCGACGACACGTTCGAGGCCGGCATCCCGGAGAGCTTCAACGTTCTCGTCAAGGAAATGCGCTCGCTCGGCCTGAATGTGGACCTGAAGCAGTCGGAGCCCGGCTTCGACAGCGACGGCATCCAGATCGCGGCGGAGTAGTTCCTTTGCCCTCCCCTCCCGCTCGCGGGAGGGGACCGAGGGGTGGGCTCCCGGCCGGCAGCGAAACGCGACGTCGATGCCGGGCGCCCACCCCCTCCAGCCTGAAGAGGCTGGGCCCCTCCCCCTCCCGCAAGCGGTAGGGGGGAAGATTTTTCCTAAGGACAGCTCATGAACGAGATGACCCCCTTCGCCAATCCGGTTGCCAAGACCGAGACGTTCGACCAGATCCAGATCGGCATCGCGTCCCCGGACAAGATCCGTTCGTGGTCGTTCGGCGAGATCAAGAAGCCCGAGACCATCAACTACCGCACGTTCAAGCCCGAGCGTGACGGCCTGTTCTGCGCGCGCATCTTCGGTCCGATCAAGGACTACGAGTGCCTGTGCGGCAAGTACAAGCGCATGAAGTACAAGGGCATCGTCTGCGAGAAGTGCGGCGTCGAGGTTACCGTCTCGAAGGTCCGCCGCGAGCGGATGGGCCATATCGAGCTCGCCGCGCCGGTCGCGCACATCTGGTTCCTGAAGTCGCTGCCGTCGCGCATCGGCCTGCTGCTCGACATGCAGCTGAAGCAGCTCGAGCGCGTGCTGTACTTCGAGGCGTACATCGTCATCGAGCCGGGCCTGACCCCGCTCGAGAAGTACCAGCTGATGACCGAGGACGAGCTCCTCGACGCGCAGGACCAGTATGGCGAGGACGCGTTCTCGGCCGGTATCGGTGCCGAAGCGGTCCGCATCATGCTCGAATCGCTCGATCTCGTCGGTGAGCGTACCGCGCTGCTCGAAGAGCTCGCGGTCACCAAGTCCGAACTGAAGCCCAAGAAGATCATCAAGCGGCTGAAGGTCGTCGAGAGCTTCATCGATTCGGGCAACCGCCCCGAGTGGATGATCCTCGAAGTCGTTCCGGTCATCCCGCCCGAGCTGCGCCCGCTGGTGCCGCTGGACGGTGGTCGTTTCGCGACGTCGGATCTGAACGATCTGTATCGCCGCGTGATCAACCGCAACAACCGCCTGAAGCGCCTGATGGAGCTTCGTGCGCCGGACATCATCGTCCGCAACGAGAAGCGCATGCTCCAGGAGGCCGTCGACGCACTGTTCGACAATGGTCGCCGCGGTCGCACGATTACGGGCGCGAACAAGCGTCCGCTGAAGTCGCTGTCCGACATGCTCAAGGGCAAGCAGGGCCGCTTCCGCCAGAATCTGCTCGGCAAGCGCGTCGACTATTCGGGTCGTTCGGTCATCGTGACCGGACCTGAGCTGAAGCTGCACCAGTGCGGCCTGCCGAAGAAGATGGCGCTCGAGCTGTTCAAGCCGTTCATCTACGCACGTCTCGATGCGAAGGGTCTGTCGATGACCCTGAAGCAGGCGAAGAAGTGGGTCGAGAAGGAGCGCAAGGAAGTCTGGGATATCCTGGACGAGGTGATCCGCGAGCATCCGGTCATGCTGAACCGTGCGCCGACGCTTCACCGTCTCGGCATCCAGGCGTTCGAGCCGGTATTGATCGAGGGCAAGGCGATCCAGCTTCACCCGCTGGTCTGCTCCGCGTTCAACGCCGATTTCGATGGCGATCAGATGGCCGTGCACGTTCCGCTGAGCCTCGAGGCTCAGCTCGAAGCACGCGTCCTGATGATGTCGACGAACAACATCCTGTCGCCCGCCAACGGCAAGCCGATCATCGTTCCGTCGCAGGACATGGTCCTCGGTCTCTATTATCTGTCGATGATGAAGGAGAACGAGCCGGGCCAGGGGATGCTGCTCGGTGACATGGCCGAAGTGCACCAGGCGCTGAACGCTCAGGCGGTCACGCTGCACACCAAGGTCATCAGCCGCGTTCCGCAGACCGACGAGAAGGGCAAGCAGTACCTCAAGCGGTACGAGACGACCCCGGGCCGCATGCTGCTGGGCGAGTGCCTGCCGCACAGCCACAAGGTGCCGTTCGACACCGTCAACCGCCTCCTCACCAAGAAGGACGTGGGCGACGTGATCGACGAGGTCTATCGTCACACCGGCCAGAAGGAGACCGTGCTGTTCGCCGACGCGATCATGTCGCTCGGCTTCCGCCACGCATTCCGCGCCGGCATCTCGTTCGGCAAGGACGACATGATCATTCCGGACGCCAAGGTTGGTCTGGTCGACGACACCAAGGCACTCGTGAAGGACTTCGAGCAGCAGTATCAGGACGGTCTGATCACGCAGCAGGAGAAGTACAACAAGGTGATCGACGCCTGGAGCCGTTGCGGTGACCAGGTCGCGAACGCCATGATGGACGAGATCCGTGCGGTGAAGGTCGACGAGGAGACCGGTCGTGAAAAGCCGATCAACTCGATCTACATGATGGCCCACTCGGGTGCTCGCGGATCGCAGGCGCAGATCAAGCAGCTTGCCGGTATGCGTGGCCTGATGGCCAAGCCGTCGGGCGAGATCATCGAAACGCCGATCATCTCGAACTTCAAGGAGGGCCTGACCGTCCTTGAGTACTTCAACTCGACCCACGGCGCTCGCAAGGGCCTCGCGGATACGGCGTTGAAGACGGCCAACTCGGGCTACCTGACGCGTCGTCTGGTCGACGTGTCGCAGGATTGCGTCATCATCGAACCGGATTGCGGCACCACGCGCGCACTCGAAATGAAGGCGATCCTTCAGGGTGGTTCGACCATCGCATCGCTCGGCGAGCGCATCCTCGGTCGTACGACCGCGGAGGACATCGTCGATCCGAAGACCGGCAAGGTCGTCATCCCGTCGGGCACGCTGCTCGACGAGCCGATGATCACGACGATCGAGGGTCTCGGCACGCAGTCGTGCAAGATCCGCAGCCCGCTGGTCTGCGAGTCGAAGATCGGCGTCTGCGGCAAGTGCTACGGGCGCGATCTCGCCCGCGGTACGCCGGTGAACATCGGTGAAGCTGTCGGCGTCATCGCCGCACAGTCGATCGGTGAGCCGGGCACGCAGCTGACGATGCGTACGTTCCACATCGGTGGTGCGGCGCAGCTCAACGAAACGTCGAACCTCGAGGCTCATGCCGACGGTACGGTGCAGTTCCGCGATCTGCGTATCATCGTCGACCAGCGTGGCCGTCGCGTGGTGCTCAGCCGCTCGGGCGAAATCGCGATCGTCGACATGGACGGCCGCGAACTCTCGGTCGATCGCATCCCCTACGGTGCGTACGTGCTGTTCGACGATGGTCACATCGTGTCGCGCGGCGATCGGATGGCCGAGTGGGATCCGTTCACCATGCCGGTGATCACGGAGAACCCGGGCACGATCAAGTATGTCGACCTGATCGAGGGCAAGACGCTCACCGAGCAGACCGACGAAGCCACGGGCATCGCCCAGCGCGTCGTGATCGAATATCGTGCGGCGACCAAGTCGAAGGAGGATCTGCGTCCGCGCATGACCCTGCTCGACGAGACGTCGGGCGAGACCGGTCGTTACATGCTGGCGATCGGCGCTACGCTGTCGGTCGAGGATGGCGCACAGGTGTTCGGCGGCGACGTCGTGGCCCGCGTCAGCCGCGAGAGCGCCAAGACGCGCGACATCACGGGTGGTCTGCCGCGTGTTGCCGAGCTGTTCGAGGCACGTATCCCCAAGGACTCGGCGATCATCGCCAAGATCTCGGGCCGCGTCGTGTTCGGCAAGGACTATAAGGCGAAGCGCAAGATCGGCATCCAGCCCGAGGATGGCGGCGACGTCGTCGAGTATCTGGTGCCGAAGTCGAAGGTCATCGACGTGCAGGAAGGCGATTACGTCAAGCGCGGCGATAACCTGATTGGCGGCTCGCCCGATCCGCACGACATCCTCGAGACGATGGGCATCGAACCCCTCGCCGAGTATCTCGTGTCGGAAATCCAGGAGGTCTATCGTCTCCAGGGCGTGAAGATCAACGACAAGCACATCGAGACGATCGTTCGTCAGATGCTGCAGAAGGTTGAGATCACCGACGGCGGCGACACCACGCTGCTGAAGGGCGAGCAGGTCGATCGCGAGGAAATGGACGCGACCAACGAGAAGCTCGAGAAGAAGCAGACCCGCGCACAGGGCAAGCCCATCCTGCTCGGCATCACCAAGGCGTCGCTGCAGACTCGCAGCTTCATCTCGGCGGCATCGTTCCAGGAGACCACCCGCGTCCTCACCGAGGCAGCGGTCCAGGGTAAGCAGGACATGCTGATGGGCCTGAAGGAGAACGTGATCGTCGGCCGGCTCATCCCGGCAGGCACCGGTGCAGGCCTCAACCGCCTGCGTGTCGTGGCCAACAGCCGCGACGCCGCGATGCGCGTCCAGCAGCGCAAGATGGCGGAGGTGTCGATCGTGGCACCGATGTCGGCTGCCGACGAGCATGCTGCCGAACTGGCACGTTCGCCGCGTGATGCAGGCGGCACGGGTGAGGATCCGCTCGCGGCAGTCGTCACCTCGGGCACCGGCACCGACGCGGATGCCGGCGAGTATCTGAACGAAGCCGAGTAATCGGTTTCGTCATACGCCTTCCGCGCTGGCTAAGGAAAAGGCCGCCGTCCGGGATACCGGGCGGCGGCCTTTTTCGTTTTGGCGCGCAGATGCAGAGAAGGACTGATCGACCTTCAGAGCATTGAAAGGGCTTCAGTCCCGAATTTCCCGGTCGGTTTGATGGGTTCGGAGGGTACAGCTGTAAGGTAAGCTGTTTCCCCGCGAAGGCGGGGATCCAGACTGGGCTCCCGCCTTCGCGGGAGAACAAGAAGGTGCCGCCGTCGAACTGCGGGTCGGCTCTTACTCGAGAGGGATACCGACGCGGTCCGGCGTTCCCCGTTCTGCAAGACACGTCTTTCGATTTGCGCGACCGTGAATCCCGGAACTTGTCCGGCATGACGCGGAAAATGCGGATCTGGCGGTCCGAGCTGACAGTAGATCGGCCCCCTTAGCGCGCGTGGCTTCATGCTGTGCACCACGGCATCGACGATTTCTCCGCAACAAAGGAGTCGCATTCCCGCTGTACGGCTGCGGCGGGTGCTGTCGAAATTAGCGGCCGGGAAGGACAACACAGAGCCGATGCGAAAGATCGTTCTCGCCACGATCGGCTCGCTCGGCGACCTGCATCCCTTCATCGCGATCGGCCTTGCGCTGAAGGCCAGAGGGTTCGCGGTCGTGCTGGCGGTACCTGCCGATCACGTCGCCAAGGTCGAAGCCGCGGGGCTGACCGGCATCGCCATCGTCGGCGGGTTCGACGCGTTGACGGAGACTTTGGGCATGCCGCCCGACCAGGTCGCAAAGCGCATCATGTCGGATCAGACCTATCTGATGAACCGAATCCTGATGCCGTGGCTCGCCGACAGCACGACGGCGCTCGACGAGGCGATGGAGGGTGCGGTCGCCTTGGTCGCCTCGCTGTTCGTCTTCGCCGCGCCAATCGTCGCCGAGACGCGTGGCGTGCCGCTGGTCAACGTTCTGCTCCAGCCCATGGCGACCTTCTCCGCCTATGCGCCACCCCGCACGCCCGACTTCGCAATGATGGCCCACGCACCGACCGGGCCGATCGGCCGCGCCTGGAACCGGTCGGTGTACCGGGTCATGCGTGGAGTCCTGCGACATCGGTATGGACGGCACGTCGATACGGTTCGCAAGACACGCGGCCTGCCGCCGTCACGCCAGGCGTTGCTGCTCGAGACGCCCGTGAGCGCCGACCTGACCTTGTGCTGCTATTCGCCGGCCATCGCGCCGCGCCAGCCTGACCTGCCGGACATTGCGCGCGTCACCGGCTTTGCGATTTTCGACAGCGATACCGGGGCGCCCGAAAGGCTTGAGCCAACGCTCGAGGCGTTCCTCGCCGCCGGTCCACCGCCGCTGGTCTTCACGCTGGGATCCTTTGCGACGTTTGCGCCGGGCGACTTCTACACCACCGCAGCGGCGACCGCGCGAGCACTTGGCCTACGCGCGGTACTGCTGACAGGCAGCGACGATCAGGCAACGGCCAGCGAACATATCCATGTCTGCCGCTATGCGCCGCACTCGCTGCTGTTCCCGCGGGCGTGCGCGATCGTCCATCACGGCGGCGCGGGGTCGACCGGCCAGGCGCTGCGGGCCGGCAAGCCGCAACTCGTCGTCCCGCACATGGGTGATCAGTACGACAACGCGCACCGCATCCAATCGATCGGCGTCGGCAAGACGCTGTCGTCGAAGCACTTCACGATCACGCGTGCTGGTGCCGCGATCACCGCCATCCTGACCGACCGGATGCGCGAGACGGCCGCGCAGGTCGGCGCGCAGGTTGCGCGGGAGAACGGCGCAGAAGCTGCTGCGGACGCGATCGCCGCGCTCGTCGTTGTGCGCGGCTGACTTGGTCGACAGTTTTCAGTGACCATGGTGACAAAAAGATCATCGACGCCAGGCGTTGCCGTCGCGCCTTGGCGCAGCTAGGCGAACAGCCGATGCGGTCGGCGTACCATCCTTCGTCGATCGAGACGCGCGGCTCTGCGCGCCGGCGCAGTGGTGCGTTCGTGCTCACCGTCATCGCGCATATCCTGATCCTGTTGCTGTTGTTGCGCTTGACGCCTTCGGCCGTCGTGAAGCCCGAGGAGCGCCGCGATCCGGTCACGTTCCAGATCGCGCCGGACCAGACCGCGCCCACGCCGCAAAAGCGCACACCGTCGCCGACCAAGCAGAAGCGGGCCAGCGGTGGGTCGCCGCCGCGCGCTGCGCCGCGTGCCGAGTCCGCACAGGCACCGCCCGCGCCGCCGAAGTCGCCCCCGCCCCTGCCGATCAAGATGCTCGGCGGGATGGAGATGTTCGACGCCGCTGATATCTCGAAGATGCCATCGCATCCCGACGACCAGCTTGCCGGCGGAGACGGCGGCAGCGGCTCGGGCAAGGGCAAGGACAGTGGCGCAGCCTATGGTCCCGGCGAAGGCCCTGGTGGCGAGCGCCTGTACAAGGTCGAATGGTATCGCCGCCCGACCGACGCCGAACTCAACGGCTATCTCAAGAGCCCACCGCCGCCCAACAGCTGGGCGAAGATCGCGTGCCGGATGATCGCCAACTACCAGGTCGAGAATTGCCGTGCGCTGAGCGAGTCGCCGGTCGGGTCGGGGCTGGCCCGCGCGATGCGGCAAGCGGCGTGGCAATTCCGCGTCCGCCCGCCACGCGTAGGTGGCAAGCAGATCCTCGGCGGCTGGGTCGAGATCGATATCGAGTTCAATTCCGGGAAGGCGCCGGACTAAGGTCAGTCCTCGATCCTCCCCCGCCAGGGGGAGGATCGTAGATTTCTTCAGACGTCACTCGTGATCGAGTGCTTCTTCTCGTCCGACAGCGTCCGCGCCAACGTCTCGAAACGCCCACCCTCGACGCGGATCTCGTTGAACGCCGGCGGACTCCCCCGCGTGCGCTTCGACAGCGTGCCGGCACCGATCATCCGGATGATGCGCCCTTCGCGCTCGACCGGCACGTCGAACGGATCGTGGACATGCCCCGACAACACCGCATGCGCGCCAGCCTCGGCGAGCGCGGTCAGCGCCTCGTCGCCGTTGCGCGTCTTCGCCGTCCCGGTCGTCCCGCCCTCGATCAACGGATGATGGGCGCCGATGAAGATCAAATTGCCCTTTGGCACGTCCGCGATCATCGCCAGCGCGCGCTTGAGCGAACCGGGGCTCACGCGGCCCTTCGACCAGTTCCACCGCCACTGCGCCCGCGCGGTCGTCTTCAGCGGCACCACCGTGACGCCGGGAGGCTCCAGCGGCCGCTCGATCATCTGCTCGACCGCGGCATAGCGCTGATAGGGTGCGAACAGCCGCCGAAACGGATCCCAGTAATAGGGAATATCGTGGTTGCCGACCTCCAGCGTCACCGGCACGCCGAGCGACCGCAACCAGTCGCCGCCACGCTGGAACTCGTCCTTGGTCGCGCGCATCGTCAAGTCGCCGGTCATGATGACCGCATCGGGTTTTTCGACCGCGACCCGCTCGGAAAACCACGCGATCGCCGCCGGGTCTTCCGCACCGAAATGTACGTCGCTGACATGGAACAGCTTCAACGACGTGCCCCCCTTGGCCGATGCGTCAGGCAAGGTCGGACAACGTCGATGGCTGATGCACGGGGCACCCGTTGAACTTGCCGCGGAATTCTGCCGACATCTCGTAAGTTTCCTTGCGCACGCGATTGATCCCGCCAAGCGGCTGGTGCGCCGTGATCCCGTTCCACACGCTATAGACCAGCGCGTCGTCGGTCCGCTCGCTGCTGCCCTGATCCCATGACACCTGCGCCGGGATTTCGAGCTTGGCGATCGTCACATAGGGACTGACCGCTTCGTCCCAGACGACCGACGCGTCCTCGATCGGCATCGCATCGAGATCGGTATTGATCTGCACGCGCAACTCCCACGTCCCGCCATGCTCGGCGAAGGCGTCGCGGACGACCTCGCGCAGGGCGTCCGGTCGCGCGGTGATATCGACGAGGCTGCCGGTCAGTTTCGTCAGTTCGGGGGATACCGGGAACAGCGCGAATTTGACGATCGCGTCGCCGTAGCGGAACGCGGTCTGCGAATAATAGGTCTCGCCGAGCGGATGCACGGGCTTGGCGCCTCCAAGCGTCGTCAGCGTCGCGGACTGCGCGCCGACCGCCTCCAGCGCGGACTCGACGACGCGGAAGGTGGCGGACATCGCCTTCTTCACCCCCTCGAACCGATCCGTCGTCTTGGTCAGCAGCTTGAGGTTCTTGCCGAACGCCTTGGGATCCTTGGCGGAAAAGGCGGGGGCGTTGACCATGATGAAGTCCTGAATCGTGTCGCCTTCGGACCCCGGCAGGCGATCCCCCGCGACATCGAGGATTTTCAGCGCGAGCCCCCGCGGGAGGCTGATGCTGTCGTCGAGGATATCGCCTGCATTGGTCGAGATACGGATCACCGCCTCATACCGGCCAGGCGTCGCGAACATGCCCTGCGCCAGGATCGGCGGCAGGCCGTCGGCGATCGTGATCGATCCGCGCGCGATGCCGTGCGCCTTGGCATGGACCGCGCGCACCGCATGGCCGTAATCCTGCGACGTCGTTTCCAAGATTTCCCGGAACGAGTCCTTCATGCCCTGCAACGTCTCCGCTTCATCGGGAGCGATCGTCTCGACCGACGGGTCGAAACGCACGGGTTGGGTGCTGGGCATCGGTATCTCCACTGCGAATGCAGGTTTTCCTGGGGTATGCAGGCCCAACCCATCGTGCCCGAGGACGTTCCGCCTGCGTTGCAAACCGCGGCCGGGCACGTGATGAAGGCCGGCAAAGGAGCCATCATGCATATTCCCGAAGTCACTGCCCCGACGATCGCCATCGCCGGTACGACCGACCGCTTTCCCGTGCGCCGAATCTTCTGCGTCGGCCAGAACTACGCCGATCACGCGCGCGAGATGGGATCGGACCCCGACCGGCAGGAGCCGTTCTTCTTTTCGAAGCCCGCCGACGCGGTGGTGGCGAACGGCAGTGCCCTGCCCTTCCCGCCACAAACCGAAGACCTGCATCACGAGGTCGAACTGGTCGTCGCGCTTGGCGCAGGCGGCAAGGACGTCGCCGTAGAGGATGCCGCGGCGATGATCTTCGGCGCGGGCGTCGGCATCGACCTGACGCGACGCGACCTTCAGGCGGCGGCGAAGAAGATCGGGCGACCGTGGGACATGGCGAAGGGCTTCGACCGCTCCGCCCCCGTTGCGGCGCTGACGCCGGGCGTCCCCGCCACATCGGGCAGCATCGCGCTGACGGTCGACGGCGAGACGCGCCAGTCGGGCGACCTGTCGATGATGATCTGGAGCGTCCCCGAAATCATCGCGACGCTGTCGACCTTCGTCGAACTCGCGCCCGGCGATCTGATCTTCACCGGCACTCCCGCCGGCGTCGGCCCGATCCAGCGCGGACAGGCGGTGCGCGCGACGATCGAAGGGTTCGAACCGCTTGAGGTGACATTCACCGCCTGATCGGCCATCGTCCCCGAATATAAGCAGATAATCGGGGGGCACATGGCTGAAACAGGCGAATTTGGCGGACGGAACTCGGCCGCGGACGGCTTTCTGAGCCGGGCGCGCACGGTTGCAGGCCCCGGCTTCAACCGCTGGCTGGTGCCCCCCTGCGCGCTCGCGATCCACCTGTGCATCGGCATGGCCTACGGGTTCAGCGTGTTCTGGCTGCCGCTGTCGCGTGCGATCGGGATCACCGATCCGGTGGTCTGCAAGGACCTCTCGCTGCTCGGCGCGCTGACCACGACGACCTGCGACTGGCGGGTGAGCGACCTCGTCTGGACGTACACGTTGTTCTTCGTCGTGCTCGGCGCGTCGGCCGCGATCTGGGGCGGGTGGCTCGAGCGCGCCGGCCCGCGCAAAGCCGGCGTCGTCGCCGCGTTCTGCTGGTGTGGCGGCATGGGGATCGCCGCGATCGGCGTGTCGATGCACCAGCTCTGGCTGATCTGGATCGGCTCGGGCGTGATCGGCGGCATCGGGCTTGGGCTCGGCTACATCTCGCCCGTCTCGACGCTAATCAAATGGTTTCCCGATCGGCGCGGCATGGCGACCGGCATGGCGATCATGGGCTTCGGCGGCGGCGCGATGATCGGCGGACCGCTCGCCGACCTGTTGATGAAGCATTTCGCGAGCCCCGCAGGCGTCGGCGTCTGGCAGACGTTCCTGGTGCTCGCTTGCGTCTATTTCGTGTTCATGATGGCCGGCGCGATCGGCTACCGGGTGCCCGCCGAGGGCTGGGCGCCGGCCGGCTGGACCGCGCCGACATCGGCCAAGGCCTCGATCAGTCGGTTCAACGTCGCCTTGTCGAACGCCCACCGCACGCCGCAATTCTGGCTGGTGTGGCTGGTGCTGTTCTTCAACGTCTCCGCCTCGATCGGGATCATCGGCATCGCCTCGCCCATGTTGCAGGAACTGTTCGGCGGACGCCTGATCGATGCGCCGGGCGTGCTGTTCACCGCGTTCGACGACGACCAAAAGAAGGCGGCGGCCGCGGTCGGCGCAGGCTTTGTCGGTGCGATCAGCCTGTTCAACATCGGCGGGCGCTTCTTCTGGGCGTGGCTGTCCGATCGGATCGGGCGCAAGCCGTTGTTCGCGACGATCCTCGCAGCAGGCGCCGTGCTTTACGGTTTCGCCGCACCTGCACTTGCGGGCACCACCTTGGGCCTGTTCATCCTGGTCTTCTGCATTCTTGCGTCGATGTACGGCGGTGGGTTCGCGACTGCGCCTGCCTATCTCGCCGATCTGTTCGGGACCAAATATGTCGGCGCGATCCATGGCCGGTTGCTGACCGCGTGGTCGACGGCGGGCGTGGTCGGCCCGCTGCTGGTCGCCAACATGCGTGACCGCGCGATCGCGGCGGGTGTGCCCCGCAGCGATATCTATCCGCCGATCTTCTGGGTGCTGGCGGCGATGCTGGTCGCCGGGTTCGTTGCGAACCTGTTCGTCCGGCCGGTCGCCGCCAAGTTCCACATGCCCGCCGACGACAGGCCCGTTACGGTCGAGACGGTGGCCGGCGGGACGGTCGCCACGGCTACCGGCACCTCGCCGGTGGTCGTGGTCGCGTGGCTCGCGGTCGGGCTGCCGATCCTCTGGGGGATCTACATGACGCTGTCGAAGGCGTTGATCCTGCTCAAGTAAAGCGCAACCCGATCGGTCGGCCATCGGTTGCCCCTGTTCCCCCCAGACAGGAGCTTCCCATGGCCGACCGGCTCACGATGCAGGATCCGCGCACGCAATATCCGCAGCCCCCCTTCCCGCAACAGCCGCAGGAAGCGCCGGGCATCGCGTCGAAGATGGACCCGAAGCCCGATCACGGCGAGACGAGCTACAAGGGCTCGGGCAAGATGACCGGGCGCAAAGCCCTGATCACAGGTGGCGACAGTGGCATCGGTCGCGCCGCGGCGATAGCCTATGCGCGCGAGGGCGCCGATGTCGCGATCGTCTATCTCCCCGCCGAAGAAGCCGACGCGCAGGAAGTCGTCGCACTGATCGAGGCCGAGGGTCACAAGGCGCTTGCGCTGCCCGGTGACGTGAAGGACGAATCGTTCTGTCGCGACGCGGTCCAGCAGGCGGTCGATGCGTTCGGCGGTCTCGACGTGCTGGTCGTCAACGCCGGTCGCCAGCAGACGCGGCCGACCGTGGCCGATATCTCGACCGATGATTTCGACCAGACGATGAAGACTAACGTCTATGCGCTGCACTGGTTCGTGCAGGCGGCCGTCCCGCATCTGCCCGTCGGCGCGGCAGTGGTCACGACCGCGTCGGTGCAGGGTTACGATCCGTCGGACAACCTGCTCGACTATGCGACCACCAAGGCGGCGATCGTCGCCTACACTAAGGGTCTCGCCAAGCAGCTGATCGAAAAGGGCATCCGCGCCAACGTCGTCGCGCCTGGGCCGTTCTGGACGGTGCTTCAGCCGAGCGGCGGCCAACCGCGGGAGATGGTCGAGACCTTCGGGTCGAAGAGCCATTTCGGCCGCCCGGGCCAGCCGGTCGAGATCGCGCCAGTGTATGTGCTGCTCGCTTCGCAGGAGGGGAGCTATATCACGGGCGAGGTCTACGGCGTCACGGGCGGCGCGGGAGTAGCCTGACGTACGATCCTCCCCCGCAAGGGGGAGGTGTCACCAAAGGTGACGGAGGGGGAGGAACGCGCAACCGCGGTTACCCTTACCTCCCCCTCCGTCTGGCAAACGCCAGCCACCTCCCCCTGGCGGGGGAGGATCGTCAAGCTCACCACACCGCTATTGCACATCGTTATCAATTCTGTACTTGTATCCCGGTGACCGCCCGGAAGATCATATCCCTCGTCAGAACCGCTGCCCGCACATGACCCGCGGCACGATCAAGACCTGGTATCTCGTCCACAAATGGACGAGCCTGATCTGCACCGCGTTCCTGCTGATGCTGTGCGTGACCGGCCTGCCGCTGATCTTCGAGGAGGAGATCGATGGCTGGCTCAACCCGCCCGCGCCGATGGCGACGCTACCCGCGAATACGCCATCGCTCTCGCTCGACACCATTCTGGCCCGCGCGGCGAAGGCGGCCCCCGGCGAGCTCCCGCTCTACATCAGCTTCGACGAAGAGCGCCCGATCGTCTACGTCACCACCGGCCCCACCGCAGATGCAGCCCCGGCAGCGATGCATTTCCTCGCCTTCGACGCGCGCACCGGGGCGAAGATGCCGCCCTACGTCCCCGGCGTGATGGCGTTCATCCTGAAACTCCACACCGACATGTTCCTCGGCTTCTGGGCGGAGATCTTCCTGGGCGTGATGGGCCTGCTCTTCTTCGCCGCGATCGTGTCCGGCGTCGTGCTCTACGCACCGTTCATGGCGAAGCTCGACTTCGGCACGCTGCGCCGCGGACGCAGCAAGCGGCTCGGCTGGCTCGATCGCCACAATCTGCTCGGCATCGTCACGCTCGTCTGGGCGAGCGTCGTCGGTGTGACGGGGACGATCAACACCTTCGTCGTGCCGATCACCGCCATCTGGAAGTCGAACGGCCTCGCCGAGATCATCGCCAGCGAGACGCGCACCCCGCTCGGGCCCCAGCGCGCATCGGTACAGGCGGCGCTCGACGCGGTGCAGCGCAAGGCGCCCGAGATGAAGCCGCAGTTCATCGCCTTCCCCGGCGTCGTCTTCAGCAGCCCGCATCACTACGCCGTGTTCCTGAAGGGCGCGACGCCGCTGACGTCGAAGCTGCTGCTACCCGGCTTCGTCGATGCCGCGACCGGACGGCTCGACGCGGTCGTGCCGATGCCGTGGTACATGCAGGCGATGTTGCTCGCCCAGCCGCTGCATTTCGGGAATTACGGCGGCCTCGCGATGAAGATCGTCTGGGCCATTTTCGACATAGTGACGATCATCGTGCTCGGCAGCGGGCTGTATCTTTGGCTGCGTCGTCGCGGCGGTCCGAGCGACCAGCGCGTCCGCGAAGTCGTGATGGCGGGAGAAATCGCATGACTCACAAGACCAACGGCCAGATCTTCGCACTGCCGATCCTGCTGGGCGCCTCGACCTGTGCCGGGCTCGGCGCAGGCCTGATCGGCGACGGCGTCTGGGATGTCGGCGCAGGCCTGCTGCTCGCGCTGCCGCTGGTCGTGACCGGCCGCTACTGGGTCCGCGCACCGATCACGCAATCGCGCGCCGCCGAAGCGCCAAGGGTCGCGTCGATCGCCCACTAAAGACGATCCTCCCCCGCCAGGGGGGCGGAGCGTTCGTGCCGATGAAAAGATGGAGCCGGTGTTACCCGGCTCCACAGACTTCAGGTCGCTGGCGTCGCCCGCGGGGCAGGTACCGCTGCCGGTGCGGGGAGCGCTCCGGCTGGTGCGCGGGCTGCTCCCGGCGCCATCGGCGGCGGTGCCATGCCGGCTGGCGGGGGCGGTGCGACCCCGGTTGGCGGCGGCGGGGGAGCACCCGGACCGCCGGGGCCGCCCGGACCGCCAGGTCCACCGGGACCACCGGGGCCACCCGGACCGTCGCGACCCGGACCATCAGGACCAGGGCCATGCGGACCGCGCGGCGGGCCACCGACCGGGCCGAGTGCGGTCACCTTGCCACCGGGCGCCACCAGGAACGAGGCGTGGACGAAACCATCCTCGAACCGACCCTGGATCGTCACCGGCTGCCCGGTCGCGACCAGGTTGCTACCCTCGCCGCCGCGACCGAGATCGACCAGCGCACGGCCGGTGCGATCGGCCATCACGAACTTGTTGCCATATTGCTCGGCGACGGTGCCGCGGATCGTGACGATCCCGTCCGACTGGAGCGAGCGGATCGCGACCGGGGTGGCGGGCGCCATCGTCACGCTCGGACGCGTGGCGGCGACGGTGACGGCACCGGCGGCACCACCGACCACGAGCAAGCCGGCGGCGGCGAGTGCCAGGCGGTTGCGGCGGAGATTGAACCGCTTGCTGGGCGCGGTGTGGGAATGTTCGGTCATTGCGTCGTTCCTCTCATTGGTTGACGAATCACCGTTTAGGCGCACGCTGCCGACGCCCGCTGAACCAAGCCGTTCAGTTTCCGTTGTGATCTTGGACATAGGGACAGGCGCATGCGGGTATTACTGGTCGAGGACGATGCGGCGATCGCCGACGGGTTGGCGCGAGCGTTGCGCGCGGAGCATTTCGCGGTCGACGTCGCGAGCAACGGCGAGGACGGCGGCCATCTCGGCGCGACCGAATTGTACGACGCGGCGGTGCTCGATCTTGGCCTGCCGAAACGCGACGGGTTGTCCGTCCTGCGCGACTGGCGCGCAGCGGGCCGCGACCTGCCTGTGCTGATTCTCACGGCCCGCGATGGCTGGTCGGAGAAGGTCGAGGGGTTCAAGGCGGGCGCCGACGATTATGTCGTGAAACCGTTCCGCGTCGAAGAGGTGGTGATGCGCCTGCGTGCGCTGGTCCGCCGCGCCGCCGGTCATGCCGCGGCGCGCGTGACATGCGGGCCGCTGACGTTCGATGCGCAGCTCGGCACGTTCGAGCGCGATGGCCTGCCGCTGAAGCTCACCGCGTTCGAATGGCGCGTGTTGTCGGCGCTGATGCTCCGCCGCGAAGTGGTGATCGAACGCGCCGACCTGATCGAGCGGGTGTACGAGGGCGATGCGGATGTCGACTCGAACTCGATCGAGGTGATCATCGGTCGGCTGCGGCGGAAGATCGGGGCGCAGATGATCGAGACGGTGCGCGGCCGTGGATATCGGCTGACGGCGGACGAGGTGTGATGGCGATAGCGCAGACCATATTCGACACCCCGGCGAAGGCCGGGGCCCAATTGGGGGACGTCGCTGACGGAGCGCAGTCCACCGTTATAAAAACCTTTCCAATTGGGCCCCGGCCTTCGCCGGGGTGGGGTTCAGTAGGGCGATCGCTATACCTGGAAGAGCGCACGCAATGACCCGCCTCCGCCTCATCCCCCGATCGCTCTTCGGGCGAATGCTCGTCATCGCAGGGCTGTCGACCGGGCTCGCGCTGCTGTTCGCGGGGGTGACGATCAGTCATGTCCTCGAACGCTTCGTCACACGCGGACTCGACGAGCGGCTCGATGCGCAGGTCGCGGTGCTGGCGCGTGCGGTCCGTCCCGATGCGACGCTCGACCGGACGCGCGCGGTCGACCTGCCCGAATTCGGCGAGCCCGGATCGGACTGGTCGTGGCAGGTCGAAGGCCCCGCCGGTCGCTTCGATAGCGGCACGACCCGCCCCCTGCCCCCCATCACGCCCCCGATCACGCCCCCCGCCCCCAAGCCGGCGCCACCTATCGAGGCAATGCCTCCAGCCCCGCAGCCCGATCCCGGACGCCCTCATCCTCCCGGCCCGGGCGGCCCCGAAGATCACGCGCTCCACGCCGACGACACGCGCGATCGGAGCGGCAATCGCCTCCACTCGCGCACGATGGACGTCGCCACGCCGCGCGGCCCCGTGACGATTACCGCGATCGGTCCCCGCCGGATCGTCGAGGAGCCGCTGCGCGAGGCGATGATCCCGCTGCTCGGCTCGCTCGCCTTGCTCGGCATCGGGCTGGCGCTGGCGACGTTCGTGCAACTTCGGTTCGGCCTGCGTCCGCTGCGCGATCTCCGCACGTCGCTTGCAGCGGTCCGCGCCGGTACCGAACGCCACGTCCCCGACGACCAGCCCGGCGAACTGCAACCGCTCGTCACAGAACTCAACGCGCTGATCGACCAGAACGCCGCCGGGCTCGCGCACGCACGCCAGCATGTCGCCAATCTCGCGCACGGCCTCAAGACCCCGCTGGCGGCGCTGTCGCTCAAGCTGGCGGAGACCGGTGCGGACGACGACGTCCGCGACATGGTCGAGCAGATCGACCGCCGCGTCCGCCATCATCTCGGTCGCGCGCGCGCCGATGCGACCGGCGGCGCCCGCGTTCGAACACAGATCGCCCCCGCGGTCGACGACCTGCTCGCGGTGTTGCGGCGGATCCATGCCGAGCGAGCGATCGCGGTCGAACGCGCCATCCCCGCCGATCTTGCAGTCGCGATCGACCCGCAGGATCTCGACGAGATGATCGGCAACCTGCTCGACAATGGCTGGCGCCATGCGCGGTCGGCGCTGACGATCGATGCGCGCGCCGCCGACGGCATGGTGACGCTGGGTATCGCCGACGATGGCGACGGCCTCGACGACAGCGCGATCGCGGAAGCGATGCTGCCCGGTCGTCGTCTCGACGAACGCAGCGACGGCCACGGCTTCGGCCTGTCGATCACGCGCGAACTCGCCGAACTCAACGGCGGCAGTCTCGCCTTGGGCCGATCGCCGACCGGCGGACTGATCGCGCGTCTCAGCCTGCCGCTGCGCGCCTGACGCAGCGATCCGCTGCGGCGTGCGTTGGCCCGCTACGGACAGTCGGAAGGATAGAGCATGAAAGTCGGATTCATCGGTCTTGGCCAGATGGGCAGCGCAATGGCCGCCAATCTCGTCAAGGCAGGGCATGAGGTGACGGTGTGGAACCGCTCGCCCGACAAGGCGGCGGACCTGGTTGCAGCCGGCGCGACGCTGGCCGCAACGCCCGCGGCGGCCGCGCAGGGCGACGTGGTGATGACGATGCTCGCGGACGACACCGCGCTCGAAGCCGTGGTGTACGGCGCCGATGGCATCCTGAACGCGCCTGCGCTGCACGTGTCGCACAGCACGATCGGCGTCGCGCTTGCCGACCGCCTCGCCCACGACTCGGATCGCTATATCTCGGCCCCCGTATTCGGTCGGCCGCCCGCCGCCGAAGCCGGCAAGCTGTTCGTCGTCGCAGCCGGCGCGGACGATCTGATCGATCGTTGCGAACCGCTGTTCGAGGCGATCGGCCAGCGTGTCTTTCGCGTCGGCACCACGCCGTCGGCCGCCAATCTGGTCAAGCTCAGCGGCAATTTCATGATCATGGCCGCGCTCGAGGCGATGGCCGAGGCGATGACGCTGGCGGAAAAGGGCGGCGTCGACCGCGCAACCCTGCTCGACGTGCTGACCGGCACGTTGTTCTCCGCGCCGGTCTATAAGACCTATGGCGACATGCTCGTGGCCGATGCGTTCAAGCCCGCCGGATTCGCCGCGCCATTGGGGTTGAAGGACATGAACCTCGTCGATGCCGCCGCGAGCACTTCGCGCACGCCGATGCCGCTGCTCGGGATCGTCCGCGACCATTTGCGCACTGCGATCGCGCTGGAGGGCGAAGACGTCGACTGGGCCGGCGCAGGCCTTGCGGTGCGCCGGGCCGCCGGACTCAAATAAGGCTTACCAGTAACGACTGCCGGGCACGCCCTTGAACGGCCCGGCAAGATCCGCGGTGATCCAGCCGCCGTAGAAGCCGCAGGGCTGCGGCACGACAATCTCGCCATCGACGGTGCACACATCGAACGGTGCAGCATAGAAAGCGAGATGGTCGCGCAAGGCCGCAAACGCGCGGGTCGGTGCGGGATAGCTCCAGGCGATGTCGCGGTGCGTCTCGCCGTCGAGCACGAGATCGTAATAGACCGCATCGCCCTTCCACTCGCAGAACGACAGATGCGTTGAGCGCCGTAGCAGCGCCATAGTCACGTCGTCGGGCGGGATATAGTAGCTCGGCGGATGGCTGGTTTCGAGCGTCCGCACGCTCGCGCGCGTATCCGTGATGACCTGCCCACGATGCTCGATGCGGATGTGGCGCGCACATCGCTCGGCGATCGCGGGACGGGGGAAGTCCCAGACGCTGGTCTGTCCGGGCAACACCGGATCGCGGGCGACGGTCATGGCTTCACCGCCTCGCGCCGTCGCAGCGCGCGCTGCAACTTGGGTCGGACGCGCAGGAAGCCGATATAGACGCGTTCGAGCAGGCCCAACACGATCGGCTGGCGCGCAGCGAGCCCCAGCGGGCGCAGAACCGGGATCGCCCGCCACATCGCCGCAAACGCCGCCGCGCCCGAGAGCAATTGCCCGTCCTCACGTGCATGGAACCGCGCGAGCAGCTCGCGCCGGTCGATCGGGCAGGAGGCGTCGCCATCGGTCGCATCGATGAACTCGATCGCGCCGCGCCGGTCGAGCCGCCGCATCAGCGTGATTTCGCGCCGGCATAGCGGGCAGTCGCCATCATGCCATACGGTCAGCCGGCTCATCGTCGGGTGTCGTTGCGCTGGCTGATCCGGGTCGCGAGTACGGTCGCGAAGCCGAGCCAGGCGACGAACGGCACGCCCAGCCCCGCCGCCGGCCGATCGACCTTGGCGGCGGTGGCGACATAGGCGGCGCCGGTGACGACCATCCCGCCTGCCGCGATCGCGCTCGTCTCCAGCGCGCGCTTGCGGAAGAACAACTCGGTCCACCCGCCGACCATCGCGGTATTGAGCAGCCACAGCCCAACCGCGGCGTTGCGACGCGGATCGGCCGGCGCGCGCATCAGTCGATAGCCGCCAACCGCAAGCCCGGTTTCGAGCACCGGCCAGACCGCGCCGAACACCGCGTCGGGCGGCGTGAAGCCCGGCTTGTCGAGCCGTTTGTACCAGCGCCGCGTCTTGGGGTGCGAGGGATCGGGCGCGTTACGCCGTCCCAACACTGCGCTCGCGCCCAGCACGCCGGCCACGATCAACGCCGCAACCGGCTTGGACAAGCCCGTCCGCGACACGCCGGTCCGCGACGGATCGGTCAGCGCAACGTCCGACGGGTCGGTGTGGATCGGTGTAGAGGTCGACATGCCCTGGTCCTTTCGGGCACGACGCCCGTGGTGCTACAGCGTCGGACGCCCGCGGACGTTCCGTGTGCGCTTGATACTTGAACTTCACGATCGTGCCGGGTACGGACACCGCATCACGCCTCGAACGACGCGTGTCGGCGGGTGTAGCTCAATGGTAGAGCTTTTGCTTCCCAAGCAAGTGACGAGGGTTCGATTCCCTTCACCCGCTCCAAATTTCCATCGATGTGATGTGATCGTAGCCCGGTTCTCGTAAGGGGCGCGCACGACGGATCGACCCTCGCCCGTTGGCCGACAACGCGCCGTACCGCGCCAAGCGCACCGGTCGCGACCACGTGGTGGTCGCGGACCAGCTCGCTACGCTGTCGATCGCGGCGGCATAGCGCGCGCGCCGGCGTGGCGGCGGTCAGCGCAGTTTCAGCGCCCGCCGGACGGCATCCCAACCGACATATTTGAAGTTCTGCGTGGCGGGCGCGTTGTCGCCGTCCTGTGCCACCAGCAACCCACCCGGATAACCAGGGCCGAAATCGCCGAGCATCAGGTCGATGCCGTCGGTGTCGCTGGTCCCGTCGATACCGCCGCCCCCGATCCGGAACCGGCCCGCATAGGTAACGCCCGGCAGACGGTAGAGCGTGTAGGCGTTGTCGCCCTGGCTCGACACGACTAGATAACCGCCGGTCCTGCCCGACGGGGCGAGCGCCAGACCCTCGGCATCGGCGACCAGCGTCCTGCCGTCGACCTTGGCGATCGGGGTCCCGGTGACGGGTGCGGACGGATCGGCGTCGAACCGCCAGAGCCCGACGTCTTCCTCCGCGACATAAAGCTGCCCGGTGCGATCATCGACGACGCAGCCTTCGGATTGGGTGGCGAGCTTCATCGATCGGACCGTCGTGACCTTGGGTGATGCACCCGACAGGTCGATCGCGACCTGGTCGATGCGGCCGTCCTTGAGCACGACGAAGCCGAACAGCGCGTGGTCGCGCGCGCGGGTCCAGAGGCACATGCCGTAGGCCTCGCCCGGCCCGACCGAGAAGCGGCCGAGCGGGACGAGCTTTGCTGCCGCCGTGTCGAGGGTGAACAGCGAGACGTGTGCGGTGGCGATGTCGGCACGGTCGCTCGCGGCCGCGATCACGCGCCCACCGGTCTTGCCGCCAAGATCGCGCAAGTCGACGTTGTTGAGGCGCGCGGCGGGCGTGAAGCTCAGCCGCTTGCCCGTCAGGCTATAGACGTGGATGCCCGCCTTCTTGTCGGTGCCGATGACGAGGCTCTTCGCCGGATCGCTCGCGTTGCGCCAGATCGCCGGATCGTCCGCGGCGTCGGCGGCGGTATCGACGGGGTCGGTCTCGACCGTCGCTGCGACCATCGGCGCCTCCACCGCCACCGGGACCGAGGTCGTTGCACACCCCGCGAGCAGCATCGCGGCAAAGGGAAGCGCGCGCATCAGAACGTCACCCGCACGCCGCCGGTGTAGCGCCGCCCGAACGTCTCATGTTCGATCGTGTACGCCGACGACCCGACATAGCGGCGGCCGGGACCGTTCAGCAGATTGGCGAAATCGCCGTAGATCTCGACATTGCCGTTGATCGCGTAGCGCACCGATGCGTCGAGCTCATTGTCCTTGGCCCAGTAGAAGTCGCCGCCATCGACGCCGCGGACGGTGTCGCCGACCTTCGCGACCGAGCCGATCGCGTCGAGCCATGCCGAGCGGTTCTGGTACGAGACACGCGCGGAGAATCCGTATTTCTCGTAATAGGCGATCAAATTGTAGATCGCGTCCGACGCGCCGGGCAGCCGTACCTTCCGCGACGGGATATCAGCCGTGCCTGGCGTGTCCGCGCGGCTCTTGTTGATCGTCGCATTGAGCTGGATGCCGAAGCCACCCATCCAGTCCGGCAGGCCGAGATCGGCGGTGAACGGATCGAGCTGCTGCTGGATCGCGCCCTCGATGCCCATGATATAGCCCTTGCCGCCGTTCAGGACGGTCGAGAACTGATATTGCGAGCGATCGGTATTGCCGCTGTTGAGGATCGTGCTGCCGAAGGTCTGCACCGAGTCGAACAGGACGTTGGTGACGTCCTTGTAATAGGCACCGATCGACAGGAAGCCGCGCGGCATCGTGTAATATTCGACATAGGCGTCGATGCCCTTGGCCTTTTCGGGCTTCGCGTCGGGGTTGCCGCCGGACACGGTCAGGTTGGCGTCGTTATAGGTCAGGTTCGGGCGGAGCTGATCGTAATCGGGCCGTGCGGCGCCGGTGTTGAACGACAGCCGCGCCTTCATCCGATCGTTGACGTCCCAGTTCAGGTGGAGGCTCGGATACACCAGCGTCTGGCTCGATTTCGCCTCGACCGGCGTCGCCACGCTCGTAGCGGCGTTGATCGAGAACGCCCGCGCGTCGTTGCGGATATGCTCGACGCGGGCGCCGCCGATGATGCTGCCCCAGTTGGTCGTCACCGTGGCCATCGCGTACGCCGAATAGACCTTCTCGCCGACCTTATAATAGTTCGCGTCGACCGGCAGATAGCTGGCGACGGTCTTCGCCTGGTCGACCAACCCGAGCACCTTGTCGCGGTCGAAATACTGGAAGGTGTAGCCAAGCGGGATCTCGCCCTGGAACCCGCCGGACTTGGCGATCGCGGAATAGTTGGTCGAGATCCCCGCGGCGGCAAACTGCGCTGCGCCGTTGATATCGAGCAGATCCTCGTTCGCGGTCTTGGTGCGATCGTCATAGCGGACGCCCGCCGTGAACACCGTCTGCGCGCCGAACAGCGACGCCTCGCGGCTGACGTCGAGCTTGGCGGTGTACGCCTCGGTCACGTCCTGCGCCTTCAGCGAGCGGAGACGGGTCAGCGAAGTCGGGAAATCCTCGATCGCGGTCACCTGCGCACCGCGCGAGAACGTTCCGTCGGCGTTGCGGATCGTGCGGAACAGCTGGACCTTGGCAAGCTGCGGGTCGGTCAGGTCATAGCCCACGGTCAGCCGGTTGGTGGCGTTCGTGAAGCTGGGGCTTTCGTAGTTCAGCTGCGCCGGCTGCGTTCGGTCGTCGATCGAGCGCGTGAAATTGCCGCGCCATGCGACCTTCCACTCGCCGAGTTCGTGATCGCCGCCGACCGTGTTGGTGAACACCGACTGCTTGTATTTGCGTACCGTGAAGTTCGCGTTGAGATCGACGCCGTAGACGGTGCCGAGCAAGGGCGTGTTACCGGTGCAGATGTCGGCATAGCCGGTGGTGCCCGATGCGGGCCGAGCGTTGACGGTGCAGGCGGCGCTGCCGGTCGGCGCCCGCGACTGCTGGTCGTCGAGATCGAAGATGTAGTTATTGCGCTGCTCATCGTCCTGGAACGCCGAGTAGATCGTCTCGGCGAACAGCTTGTGGCCGGGCGCCGGGCGCCAATCGAGCCGGGTCGACAGCGAGTAGTTCTTCCGCGTCAGCCGGTACAGCTTGTTCTCGGTCTCACGTGCCCAGTTGCGCGTCTGATAGCCGGGCCGCTTGTCTTCCTTGACCGCTTCGAAATCGGTCTCGAAATTGTCGGTGACCATGCCGCGACGATACAGGCTGGCGGACGAGACGATGCCGAACTCGCCGATCCCGGTGTCGATCCGGTCGGAGATGACGAGCGAGCCCTCATATTCGGTCTTCTTGCCGAGTTCGACATGGCCGAGGCCGCCCTTGGCCTGCACTTTCATACCCGGATAATCGAACGCGGAGCGGGTGATGATGTCGACATTGCCGGCGATCGTCTCGCCGGTCATGTCGGGCGTGACGGCCTTACGCACGATGATCTGCGAGGCGATCGCCGACGGGATCGAGTCGAAGCGGGCGTCGCGCCCTTCGGGGCTGACGACGTTGATGCCGTCGATCGACAGTGTGGTCCAGTTGATCGGCGCGCCACGCAGCGTGATGTAGCGTGCCTGGCCCTGGTCGCGCTGGACGCCGACGCCGGGCAACCGGCTGACCGCCTGTGCGACGTTCTGGTCGGGCAGGCGCCCGATCGAGTCCGAGGCGATGACCGAGACGAGCGACGGGCTGGTGCGCTGGATCTGGAGTGCTGCGGCTTCGGATTCGGCGATCGGACGCGAGCCCGAGACGACGATCTCCGCCCCCTCGCCTGCGCCCGCATCCGTGCCAACGGCCGCGGTCATCGCCACGTCGAGCGTTACCGGGGCATCGGCGACCGTGACGGTCCGGCGCGCATCGGGGAAGCCGACATAGCGGATCACGAGTTCGTGCGTGCCGGCGGGGACGCCGTTCAGCGAGAACCGCCCGGTGCGATCGACGACCGTCGACAGGTCGAGCGCGGGGATCGAGACCGATGCGCCATCGAGATAGTCGCCGCTGCCAGCCTGCGACACCGTGCCGGTAACCGATCCAGGCGCGCGCGGCGCCCCGACTGGCGTTACGGCGACCGGGGTTGCCGCGACCGGCGTTGCGGCGATCGGGGCGGCAATCGGGCCAGCATGCGCGGTGGCGATGCTCAACGGCAGCAGCGCGCAGCCGGCGAGCAAGCCATGCGCGAAAACAGGGCCGCGAAAGCGGCGCGACAGGTTGGATGTCATGATGGGTCCCCGGATGTCCCGGCTTTGTCCAGCCGGCTTGGGAGGCGCGGTAGCCGCTGCGGATGGCAGCCGCGTTACGCGTGCGTGACAGGAACATGACAGCCCCGTCATCTCGCGCGGCATTGGCGGCGCGCATTAAGCCAACATTAAAAACGTCGGACACGCGATTCTTATAAACGTAACGGACGTGCCACGACCGCCGCCTATCGCGCCCCTCAAGGCAAACACTGCCGAAAAAGGGAACTCCTCGATGTTGAATTCAGCAAGCCTGCGCTTGCGGCTGCTGGCCGGCGCCGCCCTGACGGTCGCGATCGCGTCGCCCGCCTTCGCCGCTGCCGCCACGCCGACTGCCACCAAGGATACGGCGACCGTCGCCGCCGCCGATCCCGTGCCCGTCGATCCTGCCGCCCCCGTGACCGCCGACCCTGCGGACCAGACCGGTCTCGGCGAGATCGTCGTGACCGCGACCAAGCGCGAGACGAACCTGCAGAAGACGCCGATCGCGATCAACGTCCTCAGCAGCCAGGCGCTGACCGACCGCCACGTCCAGAGCCTGTACGACCTCGCCGACGGCGCGGTGCCGTCGTTGCGCGTCGCGACCTTCGAGGCGCGCCAGTCCGCGCTGACGATCGGCATCCGCGGCATCGTCCCGCTCGACGCCAACCAGCCCGCCCGCGAGCAGGGCGTCGGCGTCTATATCGACGGCGTCTATCTCGGTCGCCAGCACGGCCTGAACGCAGCGCTGTTCGACGTCGACCGGATCGAAGTGCTCAAGGGCCCGCAGGGCACGCTGTTCGGTCGCAACACCGAAGGCGGCGCGCTCAGCATCGTCACCAAGGGCCCGAGCGGCAAATGGGGCGGCAGCGCGACCGGCGGGATCGCGAACTACGGCAGCTACAACGGTACGCTGCATCTCGACCTGCCCGAAACCTACGGCGTTTCGCTAAAGCTCGACGGCGTCATCCAGCATCAGGATGCGACCACCAAGAACCCGCTCGAGGGCCAGACTGGCTTCAACTATTATCACCGCCGCGGCTTCAAGGCGACCGCGCGCGTCCACCCGATCTCGGGCATGACCGCCGATTTCAGCTACGATAACGGCTATGACTCGAACAGCCCGTTCTACAGCCAGCTGCTCAACGTGAACCCGAACGGCTGCAAGGCGGGGGCGCAATCCGCGTCCCCTGCTTGCGCGCTGCCCGGCACCAACTACACGACGCTAACCGGCAGCGTGAAGCCGCTCCCGAGCCAGGTCGTGGTCAACGGCACCAGCCGCGCGAAGGTCGCCGATATCGGCGTTCCGCAGCAGCCGAGCGTCGACAAGACGCACGGCTTCACCTCGAACATCCGCTGGGACGTCGCACCCGAGATCGAACTCCGCTCGATCACCGCATGGCGCGGGGTGAACGCGACCCAGTATGACAATAGCGGCGGCTATCACCGCGTCCCCGTCGTCGCCGCAGGCTGCACCGGTACCGCGTGCAACTTCAGCCGCTACAGCCTCGCCGACCTCCACCAGAATCAGTTCAGCCAGGAATTCCAGGCAGTCGGTACGGTCGGCCAGTTCGACTACGTCGCCGGGCTGTATTACTTCAACGAGCACATCAGCGACGACGCGGCGACGCCGAACTCGCTGGCGTTCAATTCGGCGCTGACGACGATCTCGGTGCTCGATCCCTGCACCGGGTCGGGCGGGTTCGGCTCGCTCGTGGGCTGTCGATCGATCGATCGTGCCTCGGAAGTGCATTCGAAGAGCTATGCCGGCTACGGCCAGGTCACCTGGAACGCGACCGATCGCGTCCACCTGACCGCGGGCGGCCGTTACACACGCGACGAAAAGCAGGGCGTGCTGCATTATTCGCGCAACCTGAACTACGACACGGCGACTGCCGCTCAGCTGACCGCGGCCGGCTACAAGCCGCTCGATGCCACCTGGAACCGGTTCAATCCGATGGCGACGCTCGCCTATGACGCGAGCGATTCGGTCCATGTCTACGCCAAGTACGCGACCGGCTACCGCGCCGGCGGTGCAAGCTCGCGCACCTCGAACTACCAGACGTTCAACCCCGAGGACGTGAAGTCGTACGAGATCGGCGCGAAGACCGATTTCTGGAACCACCGCGCTCGCCTGAACCTTGCCGGCTACATCATGGATCGCAAGAACAGCCAGGTCGACATCAGCTCGATCCAGACGACCGCGTCGGGCAGCTTTAACAACCTCGTGACGATCAATGCGCCGGGGATTACCAAGATCCGCGGGATCGAGGCCGATCTGACGGTGCAGCCGGTCGACGGGCTGACGCTGACCGCAGGCTATGCGTACACCTACACGAAGATCCCGCCGGTGCTGATCGCGTCGACCGGCGTGTACCAGAACTTCTACATCGTGTTCACGCCGCGCAACGCCGCCAACGGGTCGATCGACTACACGATGCCGATCAGCGACATGGACCTGAAGTTCCACCTCGACGGCAACTACTCGCAGGCCACGCAGACCTTCGACCAGTTCGCGACCAAGAACGATCCGGCGTTCATCGCCAACGCGCGTCTGGCACTGGCGAACATCCACGTCGCTGGCAGCAACGCGGTGACGATCTCGGCGTGGGTCCGTAACCTGTTCGACAAGCGGTATGTCTTCCGTCGCGATCCGTCGAACAGCCTGCCTGGCGCCCCGACGACCAACCTCACATCGGGCAGCGTCAACAACGTGCTGGGCGACTATGGCAACTTCAACGCGCCGCGCACCTACGGCATGGAAGCCTCGGTCAAGTTCTGACCTCACGATCCTCCCCCGCAAGGGGGAGGTGGCGCCGAAGGCGACGGAGGGGGAGGATACCAAACACAGGGTGTCGCCTCCGCCCCCTCCGTCAGGCTCTGCCTGCCACCTCCCCCTGGCGGGGGAGGATTACTTGTTGGCTCAGCCGCGTGGCAAGCTCAGCACCACGCGTAACCCAGGTCCCGCATCCTCGAGCGACAGCGTGCCGCGGTGCAGGCGAACGATCGCATCGATCAGCGCGAGGCCCAGGCCATGCCCGACATCGTGACGGCTGATGTCCAGACGCCCGAACCGGCGAAGCGCCAGTTTGCGCTGGTCGGCCGGGATGCCTGGGCCATCGTCGGTCACCGTCAGCATCGTCGCGGCCTCGGTCGAGACGACGCCGATCTCGATCCGCGTGCCGGTAGGCGTATGGCGGATCGCGTTCTCGATCAGGTTGACCATCGCCTGGCCCAGCAACTGCCGATCACCGACGATCTGAACCGGTTCCTTCACGACGATGTCGAGGTGCCGACCGCTATCCACCACGACCGGCTGCATCATGTCGCCGACCTCCCGAACCAAGTCGGCGAGATCGAACGACGCGAACGCGGCGCGACGATCGCCCCCCTCGACCTCGGCGATCCGCAGCATTGCCGCGAACATCGCGAGCAGCTCGTCGCTCATCGCGATTGCGGCTTCGAGATCCTCGCGCTGCGCCGCCGTCTCGGCCCGGCGTACCGTCAGCGCAAGCTGGCTGCGCAGCCGCGCGAGCGGCGTGCGCAGATCGTGCGCGATGTCGTTCGAGACGTTGCTGATGCTCGCCATCAGGTCAGCGATGCGGTCGAGCATCCGGTTGAACGCCATCGCCTGGTGCGCGAACTCGCCGCCCGACGGGTGTATCGGCACACGTCGCGTCATGTCGCCGTCGATGATCGCCTCGACCGTGCGCCGCGTCTCGCCGATCCGCCGGCCGATCGTGACGACGAAGAAGACCATGCCGCCAATCACGATCAGCACGATCGAGCCGAACCCGATCAGGTAGATCCGCGTGCGCGCGGCGTTATAGTCGTCGAACGGCTCGGTCTCGGCGACCGTGGTCAGCGTCATCCCGCCGCCGACGGTACGGACCAGCGCGCGCCCGGCAGACAAACCGGCGATCCGGTCGTCCCGCGCGATCGTCGAGAAGCCCAGCGGCAGGCGGCGCGACAAGGTGATGTTGCCGCCGAGCCGACGGCCGTTCGCATCGACCAGCAACAAACCGATATCGCCGGTATCGCGTTCGCGCATTGCCGCGTCGATCCGGCGAAAGACGTCGGCCGGTCGCCGGTCGCCCGGCACGCCGGCAATCGCGTCGCTGACGACCAGGATACGGCGATCGACCAACCGCTCGATCGTCTGCAGCGTGATACCGTGGATCGCGACCCCGGTCCCGATCGTCGCGACCAGGAACGCCAGCAGGAAGGCCCCGGTCAGCGTGCGAAGCGACCGGAACCGCATCAGCCGCGCAACATGTAACCGACGCCGCGCACCGTCACGATCGGGTCCTCGCCGCCCGCCGCAGTCAGCTTGACGCGGAGGTGGCGGATATAGACGTCGACGATGTTGGTGGTCGGCGCGAAGTCGTAGCCCCAGACGCGCTCGACCAGCATCGCGCGCGTCAGCACCGCATCGGCATTGGCGACGAACTCGGCGAGCAGCTTGAACTCGAGCTTGCCCAGATCGAGCGCGATGCCGTCGCGCCATGCGCGGAACTTGGTTGGGCTGACGACGATGTCGCCCGCGCGGATCGTGTCGGCGCTGCCGCCGGTCCAACCACGTCCGCGTACCACTGCAGCCAAGCGAGCGCTCAGCTCGGCGGCGGCGACCGGCTTCACGACGTAATCGTCCGCCCCCGCCTCGAGCCCTTCGACCTTCTCGACCGACCGGCCGAGCGCGGTGAGCATGATCACCGGCACCGTCATGTTGCCGCCGCGCAGCCGCGCGAGCACCGACATCCCGTCGACCTTGGGCAGCATCCGGTCGAGCACCACCGCATCGAACGGCGCGCTGTCGACCGCGGCCAGCGCCTCGCGGCCATCGATCGCGACCGTGACGCGGTGATCGAGCCCGCGCAGTTCCTCCGCCATCGCCTGCGCAAACACCGCATCGTCCTCGACCAGCAACAGGTTCAGGCTCATCGTCGTCTCGCCGAAAGGATCACTTGGATGGGCCCCCGCCCTACCGCGCTTTCGCCCCCCCAGGCAAACCGCGCGCTACGCGGCCTTCAGCTGGATCACGAAGCGATCGGTCGCCGCGCGGAGCTGGCGCGCGGTATCGAGCAGCCCGGTCGCGGCGCGGGCGACCATGTCGGACAGCCCCGCGGTCTCGCCTGCGACCCGCGCGATCCCAAGCAACTCGTCCGCCATGCTGTCGATCCCCGCCGCGGTGCTGTCCGCGGTGCGCTCGATCGACGCCGCGGTCTGGTGGTGATGCCGCACCTCCGCCTGGATCGTGTCCGCGGCGGTCGCGAGGTGGCCGATCATCGTCGCGATCCGGCCGAGCGCATCGTTGGCGACCCCCGCCCCCTGCTCCGCGGAGCCAGCCAGCGCACGGATCTCGCTCGACGCGCCGGTCGCCTGCCCGGCAAGCTGCTTGACCTCGCTCGCGACCACCTTGAAGCCGTTGCCGGCATCGCCCGCGCGCGCTGCCTCGATCGTTGCGTTCAGTGCGAGCAGGTTAGTCTTTGCGGCAATCTGCTGGATCGAATTGGCGAAGCTGCCGATCGTCTGCGTCCGTTCGACGAGCGCGATCATCGCCGTGTGGCTGAGCGTCGATGCGGTACGCGCCTCGGTCCCGAGCTGGACCTGCTGTTCGGCCACGCTTGCGATCGACGTCACCGACTGGGTCAGCGCGTGGATCTGCGCCGACAACCGCCCCGCGCTCTCCGACGACTGCGTGGCGGCGGCGGCGCTCGCTTCGGTCTGGCGGGTGGCGACCTGCGCGAGCTCGTTCAGCGCACGCGCCGACCCATCGAGCCGGGTCGACGCCGACCCGACCGAGACGACGATATCGGCCACCGACGCCTGGAACGCCTCCGCCAGCGCCAGCATCTCGGCGGCACGCTGCGCGGCGAGTTCGCGCTCGATCTCCAGCCGACGCTGGCGTTCGCGCGCCTCGCGTGCCTCGGCCGCGCGCATCCCGGTGATCGCCTCCTCCATCCGGTTGCGGCTGTCGATCGCCTCGTTCGCGAGCGTCTCGCTCTCACAGCGCGCGGTCTCCTGGCGGATCATCAGGCTGCGCAGACGGGCGGTCACATAGCCCAGCACCGCAAGCTGTAACCCGACCGCGGCGGCATGAATGACGACGCGGCCGATATTGCCCGAGCCCGTGAACACCCACCCGGGTGCCGCCGTCTCCAGCACCAGATGATGCACCGCGATCAGGCCCGCGGCGAGCGCGATCGGCCGCCAGTCGCAGAACACCACGAGGGCGGCGAGCGCGACGAAGAAATACATGTGCGCATCCATCTGCCAGGCATGCCCCTGCAGCAGATACACGCCGAGCGCCGGATACACCGCGGCGGGCGTGCCGGAGACCAGCCGCGCAACCGGGTCATGACGCCGCCGCACCGCCATCAGCGTCGGCGCGAGATTGACCAGCACCGCGACGACCAGCACCGGCAGGAGCCCGTCGGCATCGAGCCACAGGCCCATCACGCCAAGCCATAGCGTACAGACCCATCCCGCGATCGCGACGATGGCGATGCCGCGCGCGCGGAAGATCTGGAGGTCGGTGGGGTTCATGCCGCGACCGCCGTTTCGCCGCAGGCTGCGGCCGACGCGCCGAGCAGCACCACGCCATGCGCCATCATCAGCCCTGCCAATTGCGCACGATCGCCCCTGACGATGTAGCTGTTCGGCAACGGCCCGGCACCGATCAGCAGGGCATGGCCCGCGACCGCGGTCGGCAACAGGCTCGCGGCCGCGTTCGCGCCAACCGGTACGAGCAGATATTCGCCATGCCGCGGCGGCCAGGCCATCAGTACCGCGAAGCCGATGACGACTGCGATCCCCTGTGCGGCGATGCAGATCGCCACCGTGGACTTGTAAGAACGAACCATATGTTCGACGTACGTACAATGCGTTAGGCGGCAGTTAACGTATCGGTCACCGTCTCTCTATCGCTCAATCAGCCAGTCGATCACAGCTTACGGCAGCAGCAGCGTGCTCCCCCAGGTACGCCCGCTCTCGACCGCGCGATGCGCATCGGCGGCGTCTTCAAGCGCGAAGGTCTGGCCGATCTCGGGCGTGATCGCGCCCCTGTCGAGCATCGCGAACAGGCGGGCGATTCCGGCGTGCCTCTCCTCGGGCGTGACATAGTAATCGAACAGCTTCGGCCGGGTCACGAACAGCGAGCCTTTCCGCGCGAGAACCCCGATATTGACACCGTCGACCACACCGCCAGCATTGCCGTAGCTGACGATCAGGCCGCGCTTGGCTGCGCTGTCGAGCGACGCGTTCCACGTCGCGCCGCCGACGCCGTCGAGAACGACGGGGACGCCCTTGCCGTCGGTGATCTCGCGCACCCGCGCGGCGATGTCCTCGGACTTGTGGAGGATGACATGATCGGCGCCGGCTTTCCGTGTTCGCGCCGCCTTGTCCTCGCTGCCGACGCTGGCGATGACGCTCGCGCCGATCGCCTTCAGCCAGCCGACCAGGATATGGCCAACGCCGCCCGCGGCCGCATGGACGAGGACGGTCTGGCCCGCCTGCACCTTCGCGCAACGCTCGACCAGGAACTCGGCGGTGGTGCCCTTGAGCAGGATCGCCGCGGCGGTGCGGTCGTCGAGCGTGTCGGGCAGTTTGAACAGCTGGTTCGCAGGCACGTTGCGATCGGTCGCATAGGCGCCGCGTGACGGGCCGAAGGTGCCGACACGGTCGCCGGGCGCGAAGTCGGTGACGCCCTCGCCGACCGCCATCACCACGCCCGCCGCCTCGCTGCCAAGTCCCGAGGGCAGGTCGACCGGGTACACGCCGCTGCGGTGGTAGGTGTCGATATAGTTCAGGCCGACCGCCGTGTTGCGCATCCAGACCTCGCCCTTGGCCGGAGGCGGCAGTTCGACGTCACGCCACTGGATGACCTCGGGACCGCCGATCTTGTCGATGAATGCCACTCTCGCCATGCCGGCCTCCTGATGAATTTCCCGGTCAACCTACGGCATGCGTTTCGGGTTGCAACCGATCTCCGGCGAGCCCATTCCTTGGCGAGACAAGATGCGGAGAGGCACGATGAAAAGCTATTTGAAGCAGTATATCGATGGCGCGTGGGTCGAGAGCGAGGGCGGCACCGTCTATCAGGTGATCGACCCGTCGACGGAACAGCCGTGCACCGAGATCACGCTGGGCACCGCCGCCGACGTCGACAAGGCCGTTGCCGCGGCTCGGTCCGCGTTCGAGAGCTGGAGCCAGACGAGCGTGCAAGAGCGGCTCGACGTGCTCGGCCGGATCATGACCGAGTACAAGGCGCGGATGCCCGATCTGGCGAAGGCGATGTCGCAGGAGATGGGCGCACCGATGGCGCTCGCGTCGATGGCGCAGGCGCCCACCGGCCTCGCGCATTTCTCGGCGACCGCGAAGGCGCTGGCGACGTTCGAGTTTTCCGAGGTTATCGGCAAGGCGACCGTCGTCCACGAGCCGCTCGGCGTCGTCGCGATGATCACGCCGTGGAACTGGCCGCTGAACCAGATCTGCGCGAAGGTCGCGCCTGCGCTGGCGGCGGGCGACACGATGATCCTGAAGCCGTCCGAAGAGGCGCCATCGTGCGCGGTGATCCTCGCGGAGATCATGGACGCGGCGGGCGTACCGGCGGGGGTGTTCAACCTCGTCAACGGCGACGGTCCCGGTGTCGGCGCAGCTTTGTGCACGCACCGCGACGTCGACATGGTGAGCTTTACGGGCTCGACGCGCGCCGGCATCGCGGTTGCTTTGGCTGCGGCACCTACGGTGAAGCGCGTGCATCAGGAACTTGGCGGCAAGGCGGCGAACCTTGTGCTGGAGGGCTCCGATCTCGCCGCGGTACTACCGCCGACAGTGGCCGGCGTGCTCGCCAATTCGGGGCAGAGCTGCATCGCGCCGACGCGCCTGCTGGTGCATGCTAGCCAGGTCGCGGAGGCGACCGCGATCGTGAAGTCGATGATGGAGCAGACCGAGGTCGGCGATCCCGCCGAGATGGGCCAGCATATCGGCCCGGTCGTCAACAAGGCGCAGTTCGACAAGATCCAGGGACTGATCCAGTCGGCGATCGACGAAGGCGCGACGCTGGTGACCGGCGGCGTAGGTCGGCCGGACGGGCGCAATGCCGGTTTCTATATCCAGCCAACCCTGTTCACCGATGTCCGCCCCGACATGCGGATCGCGCAGGAGGAGACGTTCGGGCCGGTCGCTACGATCACGTCGTACAGCGATCAGGACGAAGGCATCCGCATCGCCAACGCCACCGAGTACGGGCTGTCCGCGACGATCTCGGGTGATCCGGCCGCGGCGGCAAAGGTGGCTCCGAAGTTGCGCGCTGGGCTGGTGACGATCAACTCATGGAGCCCGGACATCGGCGCGCCGTTCGGGGGATACAAGCAATCCGGCAACGGGCGCGAGAACGGGCGCTATGGGCTGACGGACTTCATGGAGGTGAAGACGATCACCGGCCTGCCGGGTGACGTGCGCGAGGGAAGGCCGGCTGAGGCTGGCGCGTAATCCCTTTCAATCCTCCCCCGCCAGGGGGAGGTGGCGCCGTAGGCGACGGAGGGGGAGGATACGAAACGAGGGTTTGCCCTTTCCTCCCCCTCCGTCTGGCAAGGGCCAGCCACCTCCCCCTGGCGGGGGAGGATCAGAAGATTGCCCTCAATGCATCGGCCATACCGCGACGATCAGCGGCGTGCCGATCAGTAGCACCAGCAACGACAGCGGCGCGCCCAGCCGCGCATAATCGCCGAACCTGTACCCGCCGGGGCCCATCACCAGCGTGTTGCACTGGTGGCCGATCGGGGTGAGGAAATCGCATCCCGCCCCGACCGCGGTCGCCATCAGGAACGCCTCGGGCCGGAACCCGAGATCGCCGGCAAAAGTCGCGGCGATCGGCGCCATCACCAGCACCGTCGCGGCATTGTTGAGAAACGGCGTCACCGCCATCGCCGCCGCCAGGATCAGCGCGACCGCGCCCCAGGGCGGCAGCGTCGCCGCGGTCGACGACAGCCAGGTCGTGATCACCTCCGACGCGCCGGTGGTGCGCAGCGAATCGCTGACCGGGATCAGCGCGCCGAGCATGATCAGGATCGGCCATTCGACATGATCGTACGCCTCGCGCACCGGCAGCACGCCGGTCGCCATGATCAGCCCCGCCGCGGCAAAGAACGCGACTGCGACGGGTACGAACCCCATCGCCGTCGCGCTCATCGCCACGGCCAGGATGCCGATCGGCAACCAGCTCCGTTTCGACACGCCAAGCCGCATCTCGCGCTGCGCCAACGGCAGACAGCCGAGGTCGCGCAGTTTGCTCGGCAGTTGCTCAAGCGGCCCCTGCAACACCAGCACGTCGCCAGCGCGCAACTCGGTATTGGCGAGGCGGCGCGAGAGGTGTTCGCCCTGCCGCGAGATCGCGATCAGGTTGACGCCGTAGCGCGCCTGCAACGCGAGCCGCGCCGCCGTCTTGCCGACCAGCGCCGAGCCGAGCCCGATCACCGCCTCGATCACGCCGACCTCGTCGTCGTCGTCCTCGTCCGCCTTCTCCCGGTCCTCGCCTTCCAGCTTCAACCGGTCGCGCGCGATCACGCGTTCGAGCGCGTCGGGATTGCCGCCGAGGATCAGCGTGTCGCCGGCGCGTAGATGCGTGTGGTCGTGCGGTGCGCTGCGCATGCCGGCGCGAAGGATGCGGGTGATCGTCACCTCGCGGTCGTGGCGGTCGAGGAACGCGTCGACCGTCTCGTCGACCGCGGGCGAGACGTCAGGGATCATCGCCTCGGTCACATAGCCTTTGATGTCGAGCGCCTCGCCCATCGTCGGCGCGGCACGGCGATCGCGCGGCAGCAGCCGGTAGGCGAAGCGGAGATAGATCAGCCCCATCAGCGTCAGGCCGAGTCCGACCGGCGCGTAGTCGAACATCCCGAACGGGTGCCCGGTCATCTGTTCGCGGACGCGGCTGACGATGATGTTGGGCGACGTGCCAACCAGCGTGATGAGCCCGCCGAGCAGCGACGCGGACGCCATCGGCATCAGGAAGACCGAGGGCGAGGTGTCGTTCTTCTTCGCCATCTGGAACGCGGCGGGCATCAGCATCGCGAGCGCGCCGATGTTCTTGACCAGCGCGGAGGCGAACCCGACCGAGGCGGTCAGCAGCAGCAGTTGCGAGCGGACGCGGGTCACGCGGCTGGCGAACTTGGCGAGCGCGCGTTCAATAATTCCCGAGCGCTGCACCGCCGCCGAGATCACCAGCGCCGAGCCGACGATGATGACGATGTCGTCGGAGAAGCCCTTGAACGCGTCCTCCGGGCTGACAATACCCAGCGCGATGCTGGCGAGCAACGCGAGGATCGCGGTGACATCGTAGCGGAACCTGCCCCAAATGAAGAGCGCCATCATCCCGAACAGCGTGGCGATCGAGAGATACTGGGGAACGGTCATCGGGTCTCCGCATGTCGACCCATAATAAGCGCGGGCTCGCGGCGGTTGTTCCGCGCGCGAGCCCGGACCTTAGTCGAGGTTAGGACGAAGCCAGCGTTCGGCGGTCTTGAGGTCCGCGCCACGGCGTGCGGCATAGTCTTCGAGCTGGTCGCGGCCGACGCGGGCGACGCCGAAATACTCGGCCTGCGGGTGGCCGAAATAGAAGCCGGAGACGGCGGCGGTCGGGAACATCGCGAAGCTCTCGGTCAGTTCGAGCCCGGTCGCGGTCGGGGCGTCGAGCAGGTCGAACAGGATCGGCTTGAGGCTGTGGTCCGGGCAGGCGGGGTAACCCGGCGCCGGACGGATGCCGCGATACTGTTCCTTAATCATCGCTTCGTTGGTGAGCTGTTCGTCGGGCGCATAGCCCCAGAGATCGGTGCGGACGTGCTTGTGGAGGCGTTCGGCAAAGGCTTCGGCGAAGCGGTCGGCGAGCGCCTTCAGCAGAATGTCGTTGTAATCGTCGTTGTCCGCCTTGAAGCGGGCGATGTGATCGTCGATCCCGTGGATGCCGACTGCGAAACCGCCGAACCAGTCGTCCTGGGTGTCGACGAAATCGGCGAGACACATGTTGGCGCGGCCTTCGCGCTTGGCGATCTGCTGGCGCAGCATGGGGAGACGTACTTCGTCTTCTGCCCCCTTCCCGATTGCGGGAAGGGTCGGGGAAGGGCCTTCTTGTGCGGCACGCCCCTCCCCTGACCCCTCCCGCAAGCGGGAGGGGGAAAGAACCACATCATCGCCCTCGCGGCGCGCCGGCCACAGCCCTGCGACACCGCGCGGGGTCAGCCATTTCTCCGCGACGATCGTATCGAGCATCGCCTGCGCATCCGCGTACAGCGAAGTCGCGCTCTCGCCGACGACCTCGTCGGTCAGGATCGCCGGGAAATTCCCCGCCAGCTCCCACGCGCGAAAGAACGGCGTCCAGTCAATATAGTCGCGCAGATCCGACAGATCCCAATCCGCGAACACATGCACGCCAGGCTTCACCGGCGCAGGCGGTTTCAGCGCGAAATCCGCAACGAACGCGCGCTCGCGCGCGGTCGCCAGGGGCAGCAACTCGCTCTGCCCCTTGTTCGCGCGCGAGATCCGCACCGCCTCATATTCGTCCGCGGTCTTGGTCACGAACTCGTCGCGGATCGTGTCCGACACCAGCGTCGACGCCACACCCACCGCACGGCTCGCATCGAGCACATGCACTACCGGGCCATCATACGCTGGCGCGATCCGCAACGCGGTATGCACCTTCGACGTCGTCGCCCCGCCGATCAGCAGCGGCATCGTCATCCCCGCGCGCTTCATCTCTTCGGCGACGGTGACCATCTCGTCGAGGCTCGGCGTGATCAGTCCGGAGAGCCCGATCATGTCCGCATCGTTCTCGTTCGCAGACTCGAGGATCTTCGACCACGGCACCATCACGCCGAGATCGACCACATCGAAGCCGTTGCACTGCAGCACCACGCCGACGATGTTCTTGCCGATGTCATGCACGTCGCCCTTGACGGTCGCCATGATGATCTTGCCCTTGCCGCGCGCACCGGGCTCCTTGGCCGCCTCGATATACGGCAGCAGATGCGCGACCGCCTTCTTCATCACGCGCGCCGACTTGACGACCTGCGGCAGGAACATCTTGCCGCTGCCGAACAGGTCGCCGACGACGTTCATGCCGTCCATCAGCGGACCTTCGATGACCTCGATCGGGCGGCCGCCATTGGTCTCGATGATCTGCCGCGCCTCCTCGGTATCCTCGACGACGTGGAGGTCGATGCCCTTCACAAGCGCATATTCGAGTCGCTTGTTGACACCCAGCGAGCGCCATTCCGCCGCCGCCTTCTCGGCGACCACGTCGGTGCCGCGATAGCGTTCGGCGAGCGCGACCAGCCGGTCGCCGGCCTCGGGATCGGTGTTGAGCACGACGTCCTCGACCGCCTGGCGCAGTTCGGGATCGATGTCGTCATAGATGTCGAGCTGGCCGGCGTTGACGATCGCCATGTCCATGCCCGCAGGGATCGCATAGTACAGGAACACGCTGTGCATCGCGCGGCGCACGGGCTCGTTGCCGCGGAACGAGAAGCTGAAGTTCGACAGCCCGCCCGAGATGTGGACGTGCGGGCAGCGCGCCTTGATCTCCTTGCACGCCTCGATGAAGTCGACGCCGTAGTTGTTGTGCTCCTCGATCCCCGTCGCGACCGCGAAGACGTTGGGATCGAAGATGATGTCCTCGGGCGGGAAGCCGATCCCGACGAGCAGCTTGTACGCGCGCTCGCAGATCTCGACCTTGCGCTCCTTGGTGTCCGCCTGCCCGACCTCGTCGAACGCCATCACGACCACCGCTGCGCCGTACGCCATGCACTTGCGCGCCTGGGCAAGGAACTGTTCCTCGCCCTCCTTCATGCTGATCGAATTGACGATCGGCTTGCCGCTGACGCACTTCAGCCCGGCCTCGATCACGCTCCATTTCGAGCTGTCGACCATGAACGGGATGCGCGCGATGTCGGGTTCGGCGGCGATCAGTTTCAGGAACGTCGTCATCGCGTAGTGCGCGTCGAGCAGCCCCTCGTCCATGTTGACGTCGAGCACCTGCGCGCCGCTCTCGACCTGCTGGCGCGCGACCTCGACCGCGGCGGGATAGTCGCCCGCCATGATCAGCTTCTTGAAGCGCGCCGAGCCGGTAACGTTGGTGCGCTCGCCGATGTTGACGAAAGAGGTGGAGGAGGAGATGGTCATCGGTTTTCCAATTCCTCCCCGGTACGGGGAGGGGGACCGCTCGCAGAGCGGTGGAGGGGGCTCTCCACGAACGTTACGCTTGGTGGAGAGCCCCCTCCACCACGCCTTTCAGGCGCGGTCCCCCTCCCCGTGCCGGGGAGGATTTACGCCGCCATCGTGAAAGGTTCTAGCCCGGCAAGCTTGGTCCGCACTTCAGGCCGAGCTACAACCCGCGGCTCAAGCCCGCGCACGCCGTCGGCCATCGCCTTGATATGCGCCGGCGTCGAGCCACAGCAGCCGCCGAGCACGTTGACCTGTTTCGCCACCGCCCACTCGCCAACCAGCCCCGCCGTCGTCTCCGGCTGCTCGTCATATTCGCCGAGTTCGTTCGGGAGCCCCGCGTTCGGATAGACCATGATCAGCGTATCCGCGATCGCGCTCAACGTCTTCACATGCGGCCGCAGCTGCTCCGCGCCGAACGAGCAGTTCAGCCCGATCGTGATCGGCTTGGCATGCCGCACCGCATGCCAGAACGCTTCGACCGTATGCCCCGACAGGTTGCGCCCCGAGAGATCGGTCAACGTCATCGACATCATGATCGGCACGTCACGCCCGAGCGCGTCGCCCGCCTCGATCGCCGCCATGATGCCCGCCTTGGCGTTGAGCGTATCGAACACCGTCTCGATCAGGATGAAGTCGACGCCGACCCCTTCGCCGCCTTCGAGCAACGCGTCGATCTGCTCGCGGTACACGCCCTTCAGATAATCGAAGTCGATCTCGCGAAAGCCGGGATCGTTGACGTCGGGCGACAGCGACAGCGTCTTGTTCGTCGGCCCGATCGCGCCGGCGACGAAGCGCGGACGGCCGTCCTTCGCTTCGTATTCGTTGGCGAGCGCGCGAGCGATCCTGGCGGACTCGACGTTGATCTCGCGCACCAGATGCTCTGCGCCGTAGTCGGCCTGCGAGATGACGTTTGCGCTGAACGTGTTGGTCGAGACGATGTCCGAGCCGGCCTCCAGATATTCGCGCGTGATCGTTTCGGGGACGTCCGGCTTGGTGATCGCCAGGATGTCGTTGTTGCCCTTCTGGTCATGGCTCAGGCCGAGCGTGCCTGCGTAAGCCGCCTCGTCGAGCTTCCAGTTCTGGATCTCGGTGCCGAACGCGCCATCGGTGATCAGGATGCGCTTGGCGGCTTCCGCGTTGAAACGTTCACGTGGTGTCATCGTCAATCTCCTCCCCTCCCGCTTGCGGGAGGGGTCGGGGGAGGGAAGTGCCGCAAGCGAGCCGGTCGGGCTGGGCCACGCCCTCCCCCGACCCCTCCCGCAAGCGGGAGGAGAGCTAAGCCGCGGCGACCTTCGTCGCAGGCTTCGCGCGCACGCCGAGCATGTGGCAGATCGCGTAGGCCAGTTCCGCGCGGTTGAGCGTGTAGAAGTGGAAATCCTTCACCCCGCCCGCGTACAGCCGCCTGCACATCTCGGCCGCGATCGTCGCCGCGACGAGCTGCCGAGCGGACGGATGATCGTCGAGCCCCTCGAACAGCCGGTCCATCCACGCCGGGATCTCGGCACCGCAGAGCCCCGCGAATTTCCGCGTCTGCGCGACGTTCGACACCGGCAGGATACCCGGCAAAATCTGCGCGGTGATCCCGGCGGTTGCGACCCGGTCGCGAAACCGGAAATACGCTTCTGGCGAGAAGAAGAACTGCGTAATCGCCCGGGTCGCACCGGCATCGATCTTGCGCTTCAGATTGTCGATGTCGGCGTCGTGACCGCCCGATTCCGGATGGCATTCGGGATACGCCGCGACCGAGATCTCGAACGGATGCAGCTTCCGCAACCCAGCAACCAAAGCCGCCGCGTTCTCATATCCGCCCGGATGCGCCTGATACGGCTGGCCCAAGGTGGGCATGTCGCCACGCAGCGCGACGATGTGCCGCACGCCCGCCGCCCAATATTCCTCGGCCACTTGGTCGATCTCGGCCCTAGTCGCCTCGACGCAGGTCAGATGCGCGGCGGCGTTCATCGACGTCTCGCGCTGGATCCGCGCCACCGTCGCATGCGTCCGCTCGCGCGTGGACCCGCCCGCGCCATACGTCACCGACACGAAATCGGGCGCGAGCGGCTCCAGCGTGCGGATCGCCTCCCAGAGTTGCGTCTCCATTTTCTCGCTCTTGGGGGGGAAGAACTCGAAGCTTAAGCCGACATCACCGGCAAGATCCGCGAACAGCGGTTCTTCGAGCGCGCGGCGCGCTTCTGCCAGTTGGGGGATCGAAATGTTCGTCATGCCGCCTTCACCTCACGCAAGCTCGCGCCGATCTTCCGACCGAGCCATAATTTCACCGTCAACTCACCGCCCTCGAGCGTCTCCACGCGCGCCGTCTGCAAGCCCGCCGCCTCGAACCACGCCGCCATCTGCTCGTCCGCAAACCCGAGACGCGTATGGGCGTCGCGCACCCGCAGCTCCTCGCGGTCGTGGCTCGCGAAATCGGCGATCAGCAACCGACCGCCCGGTGCGAGCACGCGCGCCGCCTCGCTAACCGCGGCGCCCGGCTGCTGTGCGAAATGGAGCACGTGATGCAAGATCGCAACGTCCGCCGCAGCGTCTGCCATCGGCAACGCGTACAAATCAGCCTGACGCAGTTCGGCGTGCGTCATGTCGTGCAGCTTGGCGCGCGCCAGCCGCAACATTTCCGAACTGCGATCGATCCCGAGCGCGACCGTAGCCTGCCCGCCGAACAGTTCGAGCATCCGCCCGGTGCCCGTACCGATATCGATCAGCGTCCCCACCGGCGCGTCGCCGAGCACTGCCGCCATCGCCGCCTCGACCTCGCTATCGGCGACATGCAGCGACCGGATCGCGTCCCACTCGTCGGCATGCCCCTCGAACCACGCCGCCGCCGACGCCGCCCGATCCGCGCGCACCGCCGCGAGCCGCGCCGCGTCCGCCACTGCCCAATGATCCGGCTCGGTCTTCGCCCAGGTATCGAGCGCGCCTGCAACCGGCTCGACCACGTCCGGCGCGCCGAGCGCAACGAACACCCAGCTGCCCTCCTTGCGACGTTCGGCTAGCCCTGCATCGCACAGGATCTTCACATGCCGCGAGACACGCGGCTGGCTCTGCCCGAGCACCTGCGCGAGTTCGCCGACCGACAGCTCCATCCGTCGCAACAGCGCAAGGATCCGCAACCGGGTCGCGTCCGCCAATGCACGGAAGATTTCGAGCGCCATCGTCATGAAAGTTCATATAAAGATTTCTTTATATGAGGTCAACGCAGGCGTGCGCATCTTCCATTTCCGCCATAGGTCTCTGCGACTTATCGCATCGCGCGCGATCGTGACGGATCGGAAACGCTTTCTCCGCGTTCGATTGCGCTATGGGCTGGGGATTCCCCGGTCCACAAGACGACATCCACGGGAGTAGATACCTATGAAGAAGTTCCTGATCCCCGCCCTGGCGCTCACCGCCGGTCTCGCCGCTTGCAGCAACAACGCGCAGGACCAGACCGCACAGGCCGCCAACGCGATCGCCGCCGACGCCAGCGCGACCACCGCCAACGCGGTCGACGACGTCAGCGCCGCCAGCGATCGCGCGCTGGGTTCGGCCGAGCGTTCGCTCGACAACGCCGGTGCGAAGCTCGACAACGCCACCGACAATCTCGATGTGAAGGCTGACCGCGCCGGTGACCGCATCGAAGCCGGTGCAGACCGCGCAGGCGCCTCGATCAGCAACGGTGCCGACCGCGCCGCCGACGCCACCGGCAACGCGCTTACCCGCGCCGGCAACGCGATCAAGGACTAAGCCTTGCCAAGGCGCCCCCACCTCCCCGTCATCCCAGCGAACGCTGGGATCTCCCGGTTCGGGTCACGACGACCGACACGGAGAGATACCAGCTTTCGCTGGCATGACGGTGTGATGGTGGGGGCGCTGTTTGCTATTTCTTCGCTGGCAGCCTGCTCACCCGCCAGCGATCCCAGCGCCGTCACCGCCGACGAAGCGCATCAGTTGAACGAAGCGGCCGCGATGCTCGATGCCAACAGCGTCGACCTGAACGCGGTCGCCGCCGCTCCTGACGACACTGCGCCCGACACCGAAACACCATCGAATTCTCTCTCGAATCCCCTCTCGAATCAAAGCGATCAGACCCGATGACCCTTCGCCGCCTAGGCTCGACCGATCTCAAGATCGCCCCCCTCGTCCTCGGCGGCAACGTGTTCGGCTGGACCGCCGACCGCGTCGCGAGCTTTGCGGTGCTCGACGCGTTCGTCGCCGGCGGCGGCACGATGATCGACACCGCCGACGTGTATTCGGCGTGGGTCGACGGCCACAAGGGCGGCGAGTCCGAGAGCATGATCGGTGAATGGCTGAAGGCCAGCGGCAGGCGCGATGACGTGCTGATCGCGACCAAGGTCGGCATGCTGCCCGGCGAAGGTGGCGAAAAGCTTGCCCCCGAGCGTATCGCCGCGGCCGCCGAAGCCTCGCTCAAGCGCCTCGGCACCGATCGCATCGACCTCTATTACGCGCATCAGGATGACGAGGACGTACCGCAGGACGCCGTCCTCGAAGCGTTCGGTAAGCTGGTCGATGCGGGGAAAGTCCGCGTCATCGGCGCGTCGAACTTCCACGCCGCGCGGCTGAAGTCGGCGGTCGAGGCCGCGAAGACGTCGGATCTGCCGCGCTACCATGTGCTCCAGCCCGAATATAACCTCGTCAGCCGGACCAAGTTCGAGGGCGAATTACAGGATTACTGCGTCACCGAGAATATCGGCGTGCTGCCCTATTACGGCCTGGCCTCGGGCTTCCTGACCGGTAAATACCGCACCAAGGACGATCTCGGCCAGAGCGTTCGCGGCGGTCGGATGGGCGAACTGCTCGAAGGCAAGGGCAAGGCCGTGCTCGACGCGATGGACGCGGTCGTCGAAGCCACCGGGGCCACCCATGCACAGGTCGCACTTGCCTGGCTGATCGCGCAACCCGGCGTGACGGCGCCGATCGCCAGCGCTACCAGCGTGAAGCAGGTCGAGGATTTGCTGCCCGCGATGACACTTGAATTGTCGAAGGATCAGCTCGACTCCCTCACCGAATCGGGCGCCTGACCCAACGATCCTCCCCCGTCAGGGGGAGGTGGCTGGCGCGTGCCAGACGGAGGGGGAGGTAAGAGTCGCCTAGGTTGCGTGTTCCTCCCCCTCCGTCACCTTTGGTGCCACCTCCCCCTTGCGGGGGAGGATTAGGACCGAACGGCGGGTCCTATTACGACCCCCAAGGGCTCGCCGTCTTGGGCACCGAAACCCCCGGCGTTTTCCCAGCTACGCCATCCAGCCCGGCCAGCGGCAGCGCATCCGCCGCATTCCCGCTCGCGACCGGCACCGACACCAGAATTGCGATATCCGCCGCCGTCTCCGGATCGGTCAGCCGGTGGGCGATATCGCGCACCGTCGCCACTTCCCAACCATCGTCATACGCAATCGCGAGCTTGTGACCGACCGCCGGCAGCGCATCGAACTCGTAATCCTCCTGCCGATCCGCCGCAGCCCAGCTCGCGCCCATGAAAATCCGAACCAGCATCCGCGCACCTTCTCGTTTCGATCAGGCACCGCTCCAAGTGCCGGGCCGCTATTTAGCCAGCCCAAGTTGTTGCAGCATGAACGCCTGCCATTCGGAATTCTGGCGATAGCGCTCGAACCGCCCCGACTTGCCGCCATGCCCCGCCTCCATGTTCACCCGGAACAGCAGCGGGTTGGTGTCGGTCTTCATCTCGCGGAGCTTGGCGACCCACTTGGTCGGCTCGTAATATTGGACCTGGCTGTCCCATAGCCCGGTGCCCACATACAGCGCCGGATACGCCTTCGCCTTGACGTTGTCGTACGGCGAATAGCTCAGCATGTAATCGTACGACGCCTTCTGCGCGGGGTTGCCCCATTCGTCATATTCGAACGTCGTCAGCGGGATCGACGCGTCGAGCATCGTCGTCACCACGTCGACGAACGGCACCTGCGCGATGATCAGCTTGTAGTCCGCCGGTGCCATGTTCGCGACGCCGCCCATCAGCAGCCCGCCGGCGCTGCCGCCCATCGCCGCCACGCGGTCCTTCGCCGCGTATTTCTGCGCGACGAGATAGCGGGTGACGTCGATGAAGTCGGTGAAGCTGTTCTTCTTGTTGAGCAGATGCCCGTCGTCATACCAGCCGCGGCCCATCTCCTGCCCGCCGCGGATATGCGCGATCGCGTAGATCACGCCGCGATCGAGCAGGCCGATGCGACCGGGGTCGACGCCCGGATCGCTTGAGATTCCGTAGCTGCCATAGGCGTATTGGAAGAGCGGCGCGGTGCCGTCTCGCTTAGTTCCCTTGGCGTAGACGAGCGACACGGGGATCCGCGTGCCGTCTCGCGCTGGCGCCCAGACGCGTTCGGTGACGTATTTTGCGGGATCGTAACCCGGCACCGGCGCGACCTTCAGCACGCGCCGCTCGCCGGTCTTCGCATTGACCTCGTAGGTGGTCGTCGGGGTGACGAGCGAGCCATAGGTGTAGCGCACCCACGGAGTCGACGTCTCCTGGTTGACGTCGAGCGACATGCGATAGGCAGGTTCGTCGGCGGTCACGGCGGTCGACTTGCCCGCATCGTTGAGCACCCGGATCATGCGGTTGCCGCCCTCGCGCTGGTCGATCGCGACGAATCCGTCGAACGGCTTGAAGCCTTCGATGAAGACGGTGTCGCTGGCGGGCGTCAGGTCGTGCCATGCGGCGGTGCCCTTCGCCAGATCGGCGTCGGCGACGGTGACGAGCTTGTAGTTCTTCGCGTCCTTGTTGGTGCGGATGATCCAGCGGTTGCCGATATGATCCGCGCCGTAACGAAACTCGCGCGCACGCGGTGCGACGATCGTGAAGCTGGTCGGTGCAGCAGCCGGTGCGCAGCGTTGCTCGTCGCTGACCGTGCTGCCGACGCCGATGCAGACGAACTTGTCATCGGAGGTGCGCGAGACCTCCATCGAATAGGTGTCGTCCTTCTCCTCGTAGAGCAGACGGTCGCTGGCGACCGGCGTGCCAAGGACATGCGCCTTCACGCGGTAGCCGCGCAGTGTGACGGGGTCCTTCTCGACGTACAGCAACGTCTTGTTGTCGTCCGCCCAGACGACGTTCGGCTCGATGTTCGACAGCGTGTCGGCGATCGTCGCGCCGGTCGCGAGGTCCTTCACCTTGAGGACATATTGGCGACGGCCGACGGTGTCTTCGGCCCAGGCGACGCGGGCGTTGTCGGGGCTTACCGCCCAGTCGCTCAGCGCGAAGAAGCTATGGCCCTTCGCCATCGCCGGTTCGTCGAACAGCGTTTCGGCAGGCACGGTACGGCTGCCCTTGCGACGCTCCAGGATCGGGTAATCCGCGCCCGTCTGGAACCGCGAACCGTAATAATAGCCGTTCTTCGCATACGGGACCGAGCTGTCGTCCTGCTTGATATGCGAGACGGTCTCTTCGTAGAGCTTGGCCTGAAGCGGCTTCAGCGACGCGAGTTGCGCATCGGCGTACGCATTCTCCGCAGCGAGATAGGCGAGCATCTCGGGGTTTTTCCGCGTATCGTCGCGCAGCCAGTAATAATCATCCTCGCGCGCGCCGTTGGGCGACGTCACCTGGAACGGCTTCTTCGCCACGCGCGGGGGCTGGACCTGCGCGACCGCCGCCGTCGAGACCAGCGCCACGCCGGCGAGCATCATGTACCGTATCGTCATTGTGCTGCTCCCTGCGCCGGTGCCGTCGCTAGCGCCGGCTTCCGATATCGATCGAACCAGGCGATGATCGCGGATGCCTTCGCTGCGGACTGCGACGGACGGGAGGCGATACCACCGTGGCTCGCGCCCGGCACCTTCACCAGCGCGGTGGGGACGCCGCGAATCTGGAGTGCCGCATAATATTGCTCGGACTCGCTGACCGGCGTCCGGTAATCGTCTCCGCCGACCACCACCAATGTCGGCGTCTTGACGTTGCCGACCAGGCTCAGCGGCGATCGGTTCCAATAGCTCATCGGATCCTCCCACGGCAGCTTGGTGAACCAGTAGCGCGAGGTGAACAGCGTGTTGTCCATCGTCAGCGCCTCGCTGATCCAGTTGATTACCGGCTTCTGTGTTGCGGCGGCCTTGAACCGGTCGGTCTTGCCGACGATCCACGCGGTCAGCAGCCCGCCGCCCGAACCGCCGGTCACGAACAGATTGTCGGGATCGGCAGTGCCCTCCGCGATCGCCGCGTCGACCGAGGCGATCAGGTCGTCATAGTCCGCAGCGGGATAGGTCTTGTCGATCAGGTTGGCGAACTCGGCGCCGTAGGAGGTCGAGCCGCGCGGGTTGGTCCACAGCACCGCATAGCCGGCGGCGGCGTAAAGCTGAATGTCGGTGGCGAAACCGGGGCCATAGGCGGCATTCGGGCCGCCGTGGATCTCGAGGATCAGCGGCACGCGCTGCCCTGCCACGCGGCCCGGTGGCGTTGCGAGCCATGCGTCGATCGGGCGACCATCGGGCGCAATCACCGCGATCTTCCGCACCGGCGCGAGCGCCTTCGATCCGGTCAGCACCGCGTTGAGCGTCGTCAGCCGGCGCGGCTTGCCGCCCGCCAGCACCCAGACGTCCGCGGGCGTGCTCGCATCGCCGCCGGTATAGGCGATCGTGCCGCCCTTCGAGACCGAGAACTCGCCGCCGGTATAGGGCCGGTCGAGACCGCCGCCCGCGACATTGTCGATCAACGGCGTGACGCGACCGTCGACACCGATGCGCGCAACACGGCGCTGGCCGTGGTCGTCATAGCTTGCATACAGGCTGCGGCCATCGGCGGACCACACCGCGTCGTCGATCGCGCGGTCGAGCGTGGCGGTCAGCGAGCGCGGCGAGGCGGCGTCGCGGTCGCCGACATAGAGCTGCGTGTTCTCATAGCTGCGGCGTTTGTCGTCGAAGCCGAGCCACGCGATCTTCGCGCCGTCCGGCGACACCCGCGGCTGCGCATCGGGACCGTCGCGCGTCGTCAGCGTTCGCATCGTGCCGCTCGTCGCATCGACCGCGATCACGTCGGAGTTCATCACCTGGCGATCGGCCGCCGGCCCCCGGATTGCGGCGAAGACAATGCTGCGGCCGTCTGGCGTCCATGACAGGGGGCCGCCATCGTCGAACTTGCCGTATGTGAGTTGCCGCGCGGCGCCGCCGTCCGCGCCGACCACGAAGAGATGGTCGTAGCCCGGCTTCACATAACCCGGCCCGTCGTTGCGGTAGTTCACGCGGTCGATGATCGTCAGCGGCTCGGCCCATTTCGCGCCCTCGGGCTTGGGCGGTTGCGTACCGAGCTTAGTGCCCTCGCCCGCTACAGTGGCGATGTAGGCGAGCTTCGTGCCGTCCGGCGACCAGGCGAGCGCCTGCGGATCGCCGGGGAAGCTCGTAATCCGGGCGCTCTGCGCGCCGCCGACCCAGCGGACGAACAGCTGCGACCCCTCGCCGTCGCGCGCGGCATAGGCGATCCTTGCCCCGTCGGGCGACCAGCGCGGGCTGCTGCCGTCGGTGGCGAACGGCGTCTGGCGGCCGCTCGCGACGTCGATCAGCCAGAGCGACGATTGCATCTTGTCGGTCATCACGTCGCCGGTGCGGCGGACATAGACGATCGTCTTGCCGTCCGGGCTGATCTGCGGATCAGCCGCGATCGTCAGACCGAACAGGTCGCTGCCGGTGAAGCTGCGGGTCGGGCCATCGGCGACCGGCGCGACTGGCTGTTGCTGGGCAAGGGCCGGCGTCGCCGCGAGCAGGAGGAGAGCAAGGGTCAAGCGCAACGAACGGCTCCTTCGAATGAACCGCGCGAAGATGACACACTATTACGAGGTGGCAAGCGGTACGAACGTCACCGGCAAACCATCCTTCGGGCGTGGGATCGGGAAGACCTGCCACGCATCGCCGCTGCCCGCCGCCGCCTCGATCCGGTAGCGCGTGAGCAGATGCGCGATCAGCAGCCGCATCTGCATCGTCGCGAAATGCAGCCCGATGCACATGTGTGCGCCGCCGCCGAACGGCACCCACGCGAACCGGTGGCGGCCCTTCGACGCTTTGGGCGTGAAGCGGAGCGGGTCGAACTTGTCGGGATCGGGCCAATGCTCGGCCATCCGGTGGGTATAGGTGATACCGGTGTTCACGCTCGTGCCCGCCGGGATATCGAACCCGCCGAAGCTGAAATCCTTCAGCGCGCGCCGCGGGATCGACGGGACGGGCGGCATCATCCGCAGCGATTCCTTGAACGCGTATTCGGTGAGGACGAGGCGATCTAGTTGCTCGGTCAGCGGCAGCGCCGTATCCAGCGCGGCGACTTCCTCGCGCAGCCGCTCCTGCCACTCGGGGTTGCGCGCGAGTAGCATGACAAGGCTCGTCGCAGAAGAGGTGATCGTGTCGTGCGCCGCCATCATCAGGAAATTCATGTGGTCGGCGATCGCCAGCGCAGACAGCGGCGCACCGTCGTCGTCGGTCGCGCGGCAGAATTGCGAGAAGAAATCCTGGCCGTCGCCGGTCCGCCGCGCGGGGATTTCACGCTCGAAGAAGTCGACCAGATACGCGCGCGCCTTCACCCCCTTGCGCATCTGCGTGCCGGGCCAGGGTTTGCGGATCGGCGAGACGCTCGCCTGCACCTCGTCGACGAACGCCTGGTTAATCCGGTCCGCCTCCGCGCCGAGCGGCACGCCGAGGAAGCTGGTCGCGGCGAGATCGAGCGTGAGCTTTTTCACCACATCATAGAAGCGCAAGGTCTGCCCGGCCCAGCCACCGATTGCGGCCTCGATTCCCGTATCGAGCTCGGTCGCATAATGCCGCATCGGCTCGGGCTTGAACGCGACCGACAGCGTCTTCCGGTCGGCGCGATGCTTGTCGAAATCCATCAGCATCAGGCCGCGCGGGAACAGCAGGTTGAGCACCGGTCCCCAGCCCTGTTCGGACGAGAAGATCTTGTCGCGGTCGAACAGCACCAGCTCGTTCGCATCGGGGCCGAGCAGGTTGACGCCGGTGCCGCCGAGCGCGCGATTGCGATACACCGGGCCATACCGCGCCGCCATGTATTCGGAAAACGCGATCGGATCGGCGAGCAGTTTGAAGGTGTTGCCGACGAACGGCAGGCCGTAATTGCCGGGGATATGATCGAGCGCGCCTTTACGCTGACGCGGGAGCCAGTGCGCGCTGGCGTTCTGCAACATGGCGTGGCTCATCGACGGATCCTCAGCGACATGCCGGCTTGGCAAGCCTCGAATACCGGCATAACTAATGTTCTGCAACCGGGACGCGGATCTCGGGGCTTTGACAGGAGAGATGCATGGACCTCGCAAACAGTGCTGCCGTGGTGACCGGCGGCGCGTCGGGATTGGGCGCGGCAACCGCGCGCGCGCTGGCCGCCAAGGGCGCGAAAGTGGCGATCTTCGACCTCCAGGCGGACAAGGGCGAAGCGCTCGCGGCGGAGATCGGCGGGGTGTTCTGCAAGGTCGACGTGACCTCGGACGACAGCGTGGACGCCGGGTTCGCAGCGGCGCGCACGGCGCACGGTCAGGAGCGGATCCTGGTCAATTGCGCAGGCACGGGGAATGCGGCGAAGACGGCGGGGCGATCGAAGCAGGACGGCTCGATCAAGCATTTCCCGCTCGATGCGTTCGACCGGATCATCCAGATCAACCTCGTCGGCACGTTCCGGTGTCTCGCCAAGTCGGCGGCGGGAATGTTGACACTGGAGCCCGGTGAGGACGGCGAGCGTGGGGCGATCGTTAATACCGCGAGTGCTGCGGCGGAGGACGGCCAGATGGGGCAAGCTGCCTATTCAGCGTCGAAGGCGGGCGTGGTTGGCATGACCTTACCGATCGCGCGCGACCTTATGAGCGAGGGAATCCGAGTGAACACGATCCTGCCGGGGATCTTCGACACGCCGTTGCTGGCCGCCGCGCCGCAACAGGTGCGCGATGCGCTGGCCGCGTCGGTGCCGTTTCCTAAGCGCTTGGGGCGGCCGGAGGAGTTCGCGGCGCTCGCGCTGACGATGATCGAGTGCGGGTATTTCAATGGGGAGGATGTGCGGCTGGACGGCGCGATCCGGATGGCGCCTCGGTAACGCCCCTTTCTCTCGTCATCCTGACGAAAGTCAGGACCCAGGATCACAGGCGGTGTCGTCCGTGGCTCTGGGTCCTGACTTTCGTCAGGATGACGGGAAATTGGGGGATGGCGCACGATGGCGAAAAATTCCCCGCGCATCGAACCATTCCCCCACCCCGGCGGAGGCCGGGGCCCAATTGGGGGACGTCGGTAACTGAGGTCCGTGCTTCGTTACTGCGACCTTTCCAATTGGGCCCCGGCCTCCGCCGGGGTGGTATCTTTTGAGCGGAGGTATTGCTCGGTGTCGCGGAACCGGACGCTTAAGCCGCCCGCGCCAATTGCCGTCCCTTGATCATATCCGCCGCCTTCTCCGCGATCATGATCGTCGGCGCGTTGGTGTTCGACCCGATCAGCGTCGGCATCACCGAGGCGTCCACCACCCTCAGACCCTGCAACCCGCGGACCGCCAAAGTCGCATCGACCACCGCCAGCTTGTCGTCCGCGGTGCCCATCTTGCACGTCCCGACCGGATGGTAGATCGTTTCGGCCGTCCGCCGCACCCAGGCGTCGATCTCGTCGTCGGTCCGCACGTCTTCGCCCGGCGACAGCTCCCCCGCCCGGTACGGATCGAGCGCCGCCTGCCGAGCGACCTCACGACCGATCCCGACACACGCTCGCATCACCCGCCGATCCTCCGCCGTCGCCAGATAGTTCGCGACGATCACCGGATCGGCAAACGGATCGGCCGAGCGCAGCCCGATCCGCCCGCGGCTTTCCGGCCGCAACTGGCACAAGTGCAACGTGAAGCCATCCTCGGTCGCCTTCACCTTGCCGTGCTCCTGCATGATCGCGAGCACCGCGTGGATCTGCACGTCGGGCCGCGACAGCCCCTCGCGCGACGACACGAACGCGCCTGCCTCGAGGAACTGCTGCCGCCCCGCGCCCTTGCCGCGCAACAGGTAATTGAGGCCGACGCCGATCATCCCGACGCCCTTGGTCATCGCATAGCCGGTGCGCAGCCCGCGCGACTTCCAGTTCATCACGACGTCGAGATGATCCTGCAAATTCTTCCCGACACCCGGCAGCGCATGCACCACGCCTACCCCTGCCGCGGTCAGCCGATCCGGATCGCCGATCCCCGACAACTGGAGGATGTGCGGCGACTGCACTGCCCCCGCGCACAACAGCACTTCACGCGCCGCGGTCACCGACTCCGCCCGTGCCCCCTTGTCGAGCACATAATCGACACCGACCGCACGCCCCTTGTCGATCCGGATCCGCGTCGTCCGCGCGCCCGTGACACAGGTCAGGTTGCGCCGCGACAGTACCGGCCGCAGATACGCCGCTGCGGTGCTCCAGCGCTTCCCGTCCGCGACGGTCAGGTCGTAGCGCCCGAAGCCCTCCTGGCTCGCGCCGTTAAAATCCTCGGTCACCGGATAGCCCGCCTGCCGCCCGGCCTCGACCAGCGCGTCGTAGAACGGGCTGTCGGACTCGCCGCCCGAGATCGTCAGCGGCCCGCCGCCGCCGTGCAGGGCGCACTCGCCGCGATGATGCCCCTCGAGCCGCTTGAAATAGGGAAGCACGTCGTCGAACGACCAACCGGGCAAGCCCATCTGCCGCCACTCGTCGTAATCCTGCGGGTGCCCCCGCGTGTAGATCATGCCGTTGATCGACGAACTACCGCCCAGCCCCTTGCCGCGCGGCCACCACAGCCGACGGTTGTCGAGATGCGGCTCGGGCTCGGTCGAGAAGCCCCAGTTGCTCGCATTCTTGCTCTTGATGAGTTCGCCGACGCCCGCGGGCATTCGCACCAGCACACCGTCGTTGCGCCCGCCCGCCTCGAGCAGCAGCACGCTAACATCGGGGTCCTCGGTCAGCCGCGCGGCGAGCACACAGCCGGCCGAGCCCGCGCCGATAATCACGTAGTCATACGTCTGCATGCCCGCATCCTCTTGTTCACGCTCCACTTTTTTACGGAGTCGCGTCAGTTCGCTACGCTAGCGCTCGCACAGCAGGGTCAGCAATCCCTCACGCAACACGCTACGCTCGATCTCTTCGGCCGCAGCGACCTGGCTAAGCCCGATTGCCAAGAGCGCGTAACCCCGAATCCCTGCCTCAACCGGCTCGAACCCATGTGCCACGAGTTGCTCGACGAGGAACGCCATTACCTTGTCGTCATGCTCGCGGATCGCCGCCGCCACCCGCGCGTCGCTTTTCGCCCAGGCCCGCATCGCCAAGGCCAGCTGGGCCATGTCGTGGTCGCGAACATGATCCGCGAATGCCCGAATGCGCTCGACCGGTGGAAGCTCCGACGCGGACAGCGTGACGATCAACGGATCGATATGCGATTCGACGAAATACCCCGCGAGCGCCGCGTGATATCCATCGAAGTCTTTGAAATGATGATAGAAGCTTCCCGTCGACGCACCGAGCGCCTGCGCCAGGCCGCGGAGTTTTAGCGCACGCAGCCCGCCGTCCTTCAGCAACTGCAGGCCAATTTCCAACCAGTCGCGCGGCGCCAGATCAGCGCGTGGTGCCGCCCCGTCTTCCAACAATACCCTGCTTGACAAGCCATTCCCCATAACGAATGTTACGTCGTACCGAAGCCGGACGCAATCCGGCTCAGGCACCACGACCGAACCGGCGGGTGCAACAGGAGAGCGATGTGGCCGAGGCACTGATCATCGACGCCGTCCGTACCCCGCGCGGTATCGGCAAGACCGGCAAGGGCGCGCTTGCGCACATGCACCCCCAACATCTCGCCGCGACCGTTCTGAAGGCGATTGCCGAGCGAAACAAGCTGGATACCGCCGATGTCGACGACATCATCTGGTCGACCTCGACCCAGCGCGGCGAACAGAGCGGCGATCTTGGGCGGATGGCGGCGCTCGACGCGGGCTATAACGTCAAGGCGAGCGGGACGACGCTCGACCGGTTCTGCGGCGGCGGGATCACGGCGGTGAACTTCGCCGCGGCGCAGATCATGAGCGGGATGGAAGACCTCGTGATCGCCGGCGGGACCGAGATGATGTCGCTGACCACGACGATGATGGAGGACGACATGGCGGCGGGGAAGCGGCCGCTCGGGATCGGTTCGGGCAACGCGAGGCTCGACGCGGCGCATCCGCAATCGAACCAGGGCATCTGCGCCGACGCGATCGCCAGTATCGAGGGGATCGACCGCGAGACGCTCGAAGCGCTCGGGCTGGAAAGCCAGCGCCGCGCCGCGGTGGCGATCGCCGAAGGGCGGTTCGATCGCAGCCTCGTGCCGGTCACCGACGATACCGGCGCGCTTGTGCTCGAAAAGGACGAATACCCACGACCCGATACGACCGCCGAGGGCCTCGCGGCGTTGCGCCCTTCGTTTGCCGGGATTGCCGACATTCCGCTCGACGAGAAGGGCACGACGTATCGCAAGCAGATCAACCGCCGCTATCCCGACGTCGATATCAAGCACGTCCATCATGCCGGCAATTCGTCGGGCGTGGTCGATGGCGCCGCCGCGGTGCTGCTCGCGAGTGCCGACTATGCCGCCAAGCACGGTCTTAAACCCCGCGCGCGGATCGTCGCGATGGCGAACATGGGCGACGACCCGACGCTGATGCTCAACGCCCCCGTTCCCGCCGCGCGAAAAGTGCTGGCGAAGGCCGGGCTCACCGTCGACGACATCGACCTGTGGGAAATCAACGAGGCGTTCGCGGTGGTCGCCGAGAAGTTCATCCGCGACCTGAAGCTCGACCGCGACAAGGTGAACGTCAATGGCGGCTCGATCGCGCTCGGCCATCCGATCGGCGCGACCGGGGCGATCCTGATCGGCACGATATTGGACGAGCTCGAACGCCGCGACCTGAAGCGCGGGCTCGTGACGATGTGCGCGGGCGGCGGGATGGCGCCGGCGATCATCATCGAGCGCGTCTGATGCACCCCGTCGCGCACGCGCTGACGACGCCCGATAAACCCGCCTACATCATGGCGGCGACGGGCGAGACGGTGACGTATCGCGACTTTGACGCCCGGGCTAATCAGGGCGCGCATCTGCTCCGGTCGCTGGGGCTGAAGCGTGGCGACGGGATCGCAGTGCTGATGGACAATTCGCCGCGCTATCTGGAGGTGATGTGGGCAGCCGAGCGGACCGGCGTGTATTGCACCTGCCTGTCCTCGAAACTCACCGCGACCGAGGCGGCGTACATCATCCGCGACGGCGATTGCCGGGTTCTGATCGCGAGCAAGGGTTGTGCGGAGGTTGCTGTGGTGCTGGTGCCGATGCTTGACGACGTGCGGCGCTACGTCGTCGACGGCGCGATCGACGGGTACGCGGCGTACGAAGCCGCGCGCGACGCGAAGCCGGCCACGCCCATTGCCGATCCGTCTCCCGGCGGAATCCTGCTCTATTCGTCGGGCACCACGGGCAAGCCCAAGGGCGTCAAGCACGCGCTGTCCGACGAGCCGTTCGGGACCAACGTCTCGCCGCTCGTGATGCTCGGCAAGGGGTTGTACGGGTTCACGCCTGGGATGGTCTATCTGTCGCCTGCGCCGCTCTATCACGCGGCGCCGCTGCGCTGGTCGATGGCGGTGCATCAGGTCGGCGGCACCGTCGTCGTGATGGAGCATTTCGACCCCGAGGCCGCGCTGGCCGCGATCGAGCGCTATCACATCACGCATGCGCAATGGGTGCCGACGCACTTCATCCGCCTGCTCAAACTGCCGCCAGACGTCCGCGCCCGCTACGACGTATCGTCTCTCAAAGCCGTCTGGCACGCCTCTGCGCCCTGCCCGCTCCCGGTCAAGCAGGCGATGATCGACTGGTGGGGGCCGATCATCGGCGAATATTACGCGGGTACCGAAGGCAATGGGTTCTGCGCGATCTCCAGCGCGGAATGGCTGGCGCATAAGGGCTCGGTCGGCCGCAACCTGACCGCGCAGACGATGATCTGCGACGAGGACGGCAATGCACTGCCACCGCGCACCGAAGGCGACGTCTATTTCGCGGGCGGCGGGGCGTTCGAATATCACAACGATCCCGCCAAAACCGCGGAGGCCGCTAACGCGCACGGCTGGACCACGCTCGGCGACGTCGGCTGGCTGGACGAGGAGGGCTATCTCTACCTCACCGACCGCAAGAGCTTCATGATCATCTCGGGCGGCGTGAACATCTATCCGGCCGAGATCGAGAACCTGCTCGTCACCCACCCGAAGGTCGCCGACGTCGCGGTGATCGGCGCGCCGGACGATGAAATGGGCGAGCAGGTGGTGGCAATCATCTGCCCCGCCGACCCGTCCGAGGATCGCGTGCAACTCGCCGCCGAACTCAGCGCCTTCGCCCGCGCGAACCTCAGCCACGTCAAGGCGCCGCGCCGGATCGACTTTCGCGAGACGCTGCCGCGGCACGAGACGGGCAAGCTCTACAAGCGCCTGCTCCGCGACGAATATTGGGCGCAAGCCAGGGAGTCCGCATGAACTTCGATTATTCCGACGACCAGAAATTCCTCAAGGACGAAGCGCGCAAGTTCCTGACGGCGCATTGCGGCAGCGATCGCGTCCGCGCCGTGCTCGACGATCCCGCCAAGGCGCATGACGTCGACCTCTGGAAGGCGGTCGGCGCCCAAGGGTGGCTCGGCGCGGCGATCCCCGAGGAATTCGGTGGACTGGGCCTCGGCCACATCGAACTTTGCGCGATCGCAGAGGAGCTGGGGCGGGCCTGCGCGCCGATCCCGTTCGCCTCGACCGTCTATTTCGTCGCCGAAGCTCTGATGCTGTACGGCAGCGACACCCAGAAAGTCCGATGGCTCCCAAGGATCGCGGCGGGCGACGTCATCGGCGCGTTCGCCACCTCCGAAGGCGTCGGCCCGGTTACCGCACGCTCAATCCGCACCACCGTTTCCGGCGGCAAGCTCACCGGCGAGAAGATCCCCGTCACCGACGGCGACGTCGCCGACCTGATCGTCGTTCTCGCGCGCGACGGCCTCTACCTCGTCGAGCAGGGCGCAGGCGTCACCGCGGGAGTCCTCGAAACGCTCGACCCGACGCGCAGTGCCGCCCGCCTCACCTTCACCGACGCGCCTTGCGAAAAGCTCGGCACCGACGACGGCATCGCCGCGATGCAGGCGGTGTTCGATCGCGCCGCCGTCCTCCTCGCATTCGAACAACTGGGCGGCGCGGATCGCTGTCTCGAGATGGCGAAGGGGTACGCGCTCGATCGCTACGCGTTCGGCCGACAGATCGGCGGCTATCAGGCGATCAAGCACAAGCTCGCCGACATGTATGTGAAGAACGAACTCGCGCGCTCGAACGCCTACTACGGCGCATGGGCGCTGAACGCGGGCGCCGCCGAACTCCCGCTCGCCGCCGCCACCGCGCGCGTCGCTGCGTCCGACGCCTATTGGTTCGCGTCGAAGGAGAATATCCAGACGCATGGCGGGATGGGCTTCACTTGGGAGTCCGACTGCCACCTCTATTACCGCCGCTCGCGCCAGCTCGCGCTCGTCGCCGGCAGCCCCGCGGCGTGGCGCGAACGCCTCGTCGGCCAACTCGAAATGCGCAACGCCGCCTAGTTGGGCCGCCTGAAAGGACGAGCATGGACTTCAAGGACAGCGACGCCGAAGCCACGTATCGCGCCGCCGCGCGCGCCTGGCTTGACGCGAACATCGCCGAGCATGATGCCGGCCATTACCCCGACGACATGGCCAAGGCGAAGGCGTGGCAGGCGCGCAAGGCAGCCGGCGGCTATGCGTGCATCACCTGGCCGCAGGAATGGGGTGGCGGCGGCGGCACCCCGATCGAAAGCGTCATCTTCGGGCAGGAAGAGGCGCGCCACGCGGTCGACGGCAGCTATTTCACGATCGGGCTCGGCATGTGCGTGCCGACCGTGATGGCCTATGCCGACGACGCGACCAAGCGGCGGTTCGTCGGCCCCGCGGTGCGCGGCGACGAAATCTGGTCGCAGCTCTTTTCCGAACCCGCCGGTGGCTCCGATGTCGCGGCGATCCGGACGCGCGCCGTCCGCGCCAAAAACGAGAATGGGAGCGACGATTGGGTGATCAACGGCCAGAAGGTCTGGACCTCGGGCGCGCATTACAGCGACTACGGGATCGTCCTGGTCCGCACCAACGCCGACGTGCCCAAGCACCAGGGCCTGACGATGTTCTGGCTCGACCTGAAGGCGCCGGGGATCGAGATCCGCCCAATCCACCAGATGTCCGGCGGGTCGAGCTTCAACGAAGTCTGGTTCGAGGACGTCCGGATTGCCGACGCGCAACGCCTCGGACCCGTAGACGGCGGTTGGAAGGTCGCGCTGTTCACGCTGATGAACGAACGCCTCGCGATCGGCACGAGCGGCGGCGTCGGTCCCGAGGACATCCTCGCGTTTGCCGCCGAGACCAATGGCGCAGACGGCCCGCTGTTGAAGGACGCCGCGTTCCGCCAGACGCTCGCCGACTGGTGGGTGCAATCCGAAGGACTGCGCAACACGCGGATGCGGACGATCACCGCGCTGTCGAAGGGCCAGGTCCCCGGCCCCGAAAGCTCGATCGGCAAGATCGTCGCCGCCAACCAGTTGCAGGCGATCGGCAACACCGCGCTCGAGGCCGGCGATCAATACGGCATCATATCCGACCCCGCACTGACCCCGCTCAAAGGCGCGTTCCACGCCGCGACGATGTGGGCGCCCGGCCTGCGCATCGCCGGCGGCACCGACGAGATCCTCAAGAACATCATCGCCGAACGCGTCCTCGGCCTCCCCGGCGAAATCCGCGTCGATAAGGACCAGGCGTTCCGCGATCTGCCGGTGGGGGCGTGAAAATCGGCGGTTGCGCCATAGACTTCGATCATCGTCGATGACCGACGATCATCCCGTCATCATGCCTGATAACGGGAACGATCGAACGACGCCCCACCCATACAAGTCAACGCTTCGCGTCGCGCATCGAACGTCCGGCGTGGTGTTGCTGACGTTTGCCGCCCTGCACATGGCTAATCACTTGGTGGGCCTGCAGGGTCAGGCCGACCATATCGCGTTCATGGCTGCGATCCGCCCCGTCTATCGCAACCCGGTCGTCGAGCCGATCCTTCTCACGCTGATCATAGTCCAGGTGTTGAGTGGTATCACGCTCGTCATTCGCGGCTGGCGCGGAAGAACGGGCATCGCGGCTTGGCTTCAGGCCATCTCCGGTCTGTACCTGTCGGCGTTTCTGCTCAATCATGTCGCCTCCATCCTCTACGGGCGGATCGCGCTCGCGCTCGACACCGATTTTAGGTTCGCTGCGGCAGGCTTTCATGTCGCCGGATTCTACTGGTTTTTTGCGCCCTATTACCTGCTCGCGATCACCGCGCTTTTCACGCATCTGGGGTGCGCGGCCTATTGGCTGACGTACGCCCGAAGCCAACGGTTGGGAGTCGGCCTGTTGGCGGCTTTCTGTAGTCTCGGCGTCGTCTTCGGCGCGTTTGTAATCGCGGCCTTGTCCGGCTTGCTGTACGCGGTCGATATCCCGACGGCGTACCTCAGGACATATCAATAGCATCATCAATCATGCGCTCGAATGCCTGAAAACTCCCCATTCCTAGGATGCCCCGATGACCGACATGCACACCATCCTGACCACCCAGCGCGAAGCGTTCATGGCCGAGATGCCGGTCACCAAGGCGGTCCGTCTCGACCGACTCAAGCGTGCGGCGGCGATGGTGCGCGATAACGCGGCGCGGTTCTGCGACGCCGTGTCGGAGGATTTCGGGCACCGCAGCCGCGAGCAGACGATGATGACCGATATCGGCGCGTCGCTCGCGCCGATCGCGCATGCCGCCAAGCATCTCGACCGCTGGATGAAGCGCGACCGCCGTCCGGTCCAGTTCCCGCTCGGCCTGCTCGGCGCGAAGGCGTGGGTCGAATACCAGCCCAAGGGCGTGATCGGCATCATCGCGCCGTGGAATTTCCCCGTGAACCTGCTGATCGGGCCGCTCGCGGGCGTGTTCGCCGCGGGCAATCGCGCGATGGCGAAGACGAGTGAATACACCCCCGCCACCGCGGCGCTGTTCGAGGAGATCGCCCCCAAGTATTTCGCGCAGGACGAACTCGCGATCGTCTCGGGCGATGCGGAGGTCGGCAAGGCGTTTTCCGCGCTCCCGTTCGACCACCTCATCTTCACCGGCGCGACCGCGATCGGCCGCCACATCCTCCACGCCGCCGCCGACAATTTGACCCCCGTAACGCTCGAACTCGGCGGCAAGTCCCCCGTCATCCTTGGTGCATCGGCGGATATCGCGAAGGCGACCGAACGCGTGACGCTCGGTAAGATGATGAACGCGGGCCAGATCTGCCTCGCGCCCGACTATATGCTCGTCCCCTCGGCGGATGAGGCCAAGGTCGTCGACGGCATCAAGGCCGCCGCCAGCGCGATGTACCCGACGCTGCTCGCCAACGCCGACTACACCTCGGTGGTCAACGATCGCCACCACCAGCGTCTCACCGACTGGATCGCCGACGCCCGTGCGAAGGGTGCGACGGTCGAGGTCGTGAACCCCGCCAACGAGGATTTCGGCGCCGCCAACTCGCGGAAAATGCCGCTGCACATCGTCCGCGACGCGACCGACGACATGATCGTGATGCAGGAGGAGATCTTCGGCCCGGTCCTGCCGATCCGCCGCTACGACGGGATCGACGACGCGATCGCGCAGGTGAACCGCCGCGACCGGCCGCTAGGGCTCTATTATTTCGGCAGCGACGAGGCGGAACGCCGCCGCGTGCTCGACCGCACCATCTCGGGCGGGGTGACGCTCGACGACGTGATCTTCCACATCTCGATGGAGGACCTCCCCTTCGGCGGCAGCGGCCCATCGGGGATGGGGGCGTATCACGGCATCGACGGCTTCCGCACCTTCAGCCACGCGCGCGCCGTCTTCAAGCAATCGCGGCTCGATGTCGCCAAGCTCGCCGGGTTGAAGCCGCCTTACGGCGCGGCGGCGGCCAAGACGATCGCGCGCATGATCCGCTGAGTATCCTTTTCGAATAAGCAAGCCTGCTTCCCCGTGAAGGCGGGGATCCAGACCGGGCTCCGCCTTTGCGGGAAAACAGGGCGCGGGGCCGTCGATTTTACAGACCTTGGAGGCCGGACCGTGTCCGGCATCGCGGTGCGAAAGCCGAGGTGGCAGTCTTAAATCGAATGCGCGATCAGCCTTAATCGACTGCGCGAAGTTTCGGCCGTTTCGCGGGCGATTGCCGCAGCAATTCGTCGACCCGCGCGGCAAGGTCGACCTGGCGAAACGGCTTGGCGAGCCGGATGATGTCGTCGGGGACATCCTCGCCCGCCGCCGCATAGCCGGTGACGAGCAGCGCCGGCATGCGGTTGCCTGACGATCGTAACTCCCCGATCAACTGCCCCCCGGTCATCCCTGGCATCAGGTAGTCGCTGACGAGAATATCGGCATCGACGCCCGATCGGATCGCCGACAGCGCCTGGCTCGCCGATGCCATCTCGATGACGACATAGCCGATGTCGCGCAACATATCCGCCGTCGCCGCGCGCACCAGATCCTCGTCGTCGACCAGCAGCACCTTCGCGCCCTGTCGCGCCTGGACGGGTTCGGACGCGGTTTCGATCGTATCGACGGGTGTCTCGGTCGTCGCGGGCAGCCAAAGCTCCACTGCGGTCCCAGCACCCGGCTCGCTCGTCAGGCGCAGCGTGCCGCCCGATTGTGCGGCAAGGCCATGGACCATCGACAGGCCGAGCCCGGTGCCTTTGCCGACGCCCTTGGTCGAGAAGAACGGCTCGGTGGCCCGCGCCAGCGTCGCGCGGTCCATCCCGGTTCCGGTATCTGCCGCGGTCAGCCGGACATAACTCCCCGCCGCGAGGCCGACCATATTGCGGTCGTCGACCACCGACTGACTGACCGACAGCGTCAGCCGCCCGCCCCCCGGCATCGCATCACGCGCGTTGATCGCGAGGTTGAGAAGCGCCAGTTCGAGCTGGTTGGGATCGACCCGCGCCGACGACAGATGTTGCGGCACTTCGAGCACCACGGTGATCGACGGTCCGAGCGATCGACGGATCAGGTCGACAAGCCCGTCGATCAATGCGCCGATATCGACCGCGCGCGGCTGCAGAGCCTGGCGCCGCGCGAACGCGAGCAGGCGCTGGGTCAGCGTCGCGGCGCGCTCGGCCGCCTGTAGCGCGCCCCCGATCATCCGCTGCGTCCGCTCGTCATCCTTGTGCCGCCGTCGCATCAGGTCGAGGCTGCCGACGATCGGGGTCAGCAGATTGTTGAAATCATGCGCCACGCCACCGGTCAGCTGGCCGATCGCGTCCATCTTCTGCGCCTGCGCGAGTTGTGCATCGGCTTCCTTGCGATCGGTCACGTCGGAGATGACGCCCGACATCCGTACCGCCGCGCCTTCGGGATCGTGGCGGACCCGGCCTTTGAGGACGACCCAGCGCTTGACCCCGTCGGCCGCGTCGATGCTGCATTCGAGATCGAGCGTCCCGATCCGCCAGGCCTCGTCGACCGCATGCTTCACGTCGTCGCGCTGCTTGGGATCGATATGTTCGAGAAACGAGTCGAGGTTCCACTGCGCAACCCCGTGCGGATACCCGAAGATATCGTCATGCCGCTGGGTCCGGCGCGTTTCTCCGGTCTTCAGGTCGAAGTCCCAACTGCCCATCCCTGCCGCATCGAGCGCGATTTCGAGGCTTTCACGCGCCAGCCGGAGTTCGGCGGTACGATCCTCGACAGCACGCTCGAGCGTGACCGCGACATCGCGCAGTTCATATTGCCGACTGCGTGCGGTCAGCGCCGATCGGATCGCGCCCAGCATCGCCTCGGCATGGAGCGGCCGTTCGAGCAGCACGACATTGCCAAGATCGCGCAGGCGCTGCGTCGCGTGCAATGTCCGCGGCGTCTTGGTGCCGTTTGTCAGCACGACGAACGGGATATCCGCCCAGCTTGGTTGCGCGGACACCCAGGCGGTCAGCGCGGTCGAATCCTCGGCGGTCAGCGCCTCCTCGGTGAGCAGCACCGCACCCGCCGCGACATCGAGGTGTCGGAGCAACGCCGCTTGATCGTCACAGATCGTCGCAACGATCGCGTTTCTGTCGAGCAGGTCGGCCGCAATTGCCGCATCGCGGCCACGCGGCGCGAGAATTAGCACCCGATCCTGCATGCTAGCGCTGCGCGTCCTCGGTCCCGATCCGGCTAACCATGAGTGTCTTCCCTTCACCGGAGAATGTCGGCACGCCGGTCAGCACGCCCTGGAAATGCCGGAGAGGTTCGCCGACATGCAGACCACTGCTGCCGATCTGAAACTCCCGGATCGTCCGTTCGTGCCGTGCGGTACGCGTCTTGATCACCGAAATCGCCTGACGGACTTCGCCATGCGCCTCGAAATAGCGCAGTTGGACGATCGTATCGGACAGATAGCTCAGGTCGACATCGGACCGGACGTCCCCGGTGATGCCGTGCAGCCCGAGGATCAGCAGGCTGACGATGCCCTTCTGGCCGAGATAGGTCAGCATCTCGTGCATCTGCAGGATCAGGAACTGCTCGTTCGGCATCGCTTGCAGGTATGCGTTCAGGCTGTCGATCACGACGACCTTGGCACCGTGCACCTCGACCGCCGCACGCACTGCGTTCGAGAATTCCCCCGGCGACATTTCGGCAGGGTCGATCGCACGCAACAGCAATTGCCCGCTGTCGACGAACGGCGCCATGTCCATGCCCAGTGCGGCACTCCGCTTGAGCAACGTCGGCAGCCGCTCGTCGAACAGGAAATAGGCGGCGCGCTCGCCACGCTTCAGCGCTGCGATCATGCACTGTACCGATGCGGTGGTCTTGCCGACGCCCGCCGGGCCGGTCAGCAGCGTGGCCGTGCCGGGAATGAGCCCGCCGCCGAGCAAGGCGTCGAGTTCGTTCGACCCGGTCGACATCGCCTCGTCCGAATAGGGATCGCCGTGCTCCGACGCGACTAGTCGAGGATAGACGCGAAGCCCGCCTCGCTCGATCTCGAAGTCGTGATAGCCGCCGCGGTACCGCACGCCGCGCATCTTGACGACGTGCATGCGACGCCGCTGCGCACCGAAGCCGGACAGCGTCTGTTCGAGCGACACCACACCGTGCGCGATGCTGTGCAACTGGAGATCGCTGCCGCTGCCGCTCTTGTCGTCGAGAAACAGCACGGTGCAGTCGCGGGTCGAGAAGAAGTGCTTCAGCGCGAGGATCTGGCGACGATAGCGGATCGGGCTCTGCGCGAGCAGGCGCAATTCGGACAGGCTGTCGATGACGATCCGCGCCGGACGGATTTCGTCGACCTTTGCCATCACGTCGCGGATCGTCTCGCCGAGTTCGACTTCGCTCGGGTGCAGCAACGTCTGTTCGTGATCTTCGCTGAACCCGTCCGCAGGGACCATCTCGAACAGCACCAGCGGATCGAGCGACCAGCCATGCGTCTTGGCGACCGCGCGCAGTTCGACCTCGGTCTCGGCCAGCGTGATATACAGGCCGATTTCACCCGCCTCCACGCCAGCCAGCAGGAACCCCAGCCCAAGCGTGGTCTTTCCCGTGCCCGGCGTCCCCTCGATCAGATACATCCGGTCCGGGGTCAGTCCGCCATTGAGGATATCGTCGAGCCCGTCGATCCCTGTCCGTGCCCGCGTCGGCAGGTCGTCGTCTTGTGCCAATTGGCACTCCTTCCTCTCGCCCGGCGCGCCACTATCGGACACCAATGCACGGCGAACATAGGAGATCGCGGGATAATCGCAAAGCCGGGGCAATGTCCGCGCCGCCGCTGGCTCAAACGACGCGCAGATCGACGCCCCGGTCGCGTCGGATACGGCTATTCCGGTCGCCCGAGGAACACGACGCCCGGTACGGACAGCGTCTCCCCGGTCGCCGCGAGACGGCCATCGCCGGCGACCCGGAAGACCACCAGCGTCCCCGATCGCTCGTTGCCCACGACTAGCCGGCGTTCGTCATCGAGCAGCGCGAAGACGCGCGGCCAGTGGCCACCGCTGGCGATGTGCTGGAGCAGCGTCGGCACGCCCGCGGCATCGAGCGCGAACACGGCGATGCTGTCATGGCCGCGGTTCGAGACGTAAAGCCGCCGCCCGGCGCGATCGATCGCGATATGCGCAGCCTGTGACGCGCCGGTATGGCCTTTGGGCAGGGTCGAGATGCTGTGACGGGTCACGAAGTGCCCGTCCGTGCGCGCATCGAGCGTATAGAGCGCGTTCGACAGCTCGCAGACGACATAGGCCAGTGGCTGCCGCGGATGCCGGGCGATGTGACGCGGCCCCGCCCCGGCCGGCGCGCGCCATGCGACCACCGGCGGCGCCACGCTTCGCGCCTGCGGATCGAAGCGATAGGCGAAGATCGCGTCGGCCCCGAGATCGACCGCATGAAGCCAGCGCCGGTCCGGACTGAACCCGACCCAGTGCGCATGCGGTGCTTCCTGGCGGTCGTGATCCTTCCCGGTACCCATGCGCGCGCCGATACCCGTATCCGCATGGCGGAACACCGTCGCGGGTGCGGGCACCCCGGTGCGCTGATCGAGCTGGATGAACGCGACGCTGCCGCTCGAATAGTTCGCGACGGCGAGGCAGGCGGATGGCCGATCGAGCGCCAGGTGGCACGGGTCGGCACCACCGGTCGACACCGTCGCGCGGCGATCCCAGCCAGTGGCCCAGCCGGTGGCATAAGCGGACACTTCACCCTGCGCCTGCTCGCGGACCAGATACCACATGCCGCCCGGACCGCCGCCGATCCCGAACGATGCATCCGCGATCCCCGTGACCGGCGTGCCGACCCGCCATCGATCGCCTGCGCCGGCGATCGGATACAGACCCTTGCCGCCCTCGCGCGCATAGGTTCCCGCGATCAGTCTCGGTGCGAAGCTCACTGCCCTAGCTGCGCGCGCCGCCGCCGCCAGCGGAAAGACGAGGGTTGCCCCCATCGCGCCGAGCATCGTCCTGCGTGTCGTTCGATATGCCATGCTCTACTCCCCTGCACCCGGTCTTTTAGACACCGGCGCCAGCCAAGCAAGCATCGTCGCCTGGGCAAAAGATCGGCATCACTCTATGGATTAACTATAATCTGCAGGGCCATTTGCGCCGATTGCTCGACCATTTTTCGCGATATCTGCAACAAGCATAACAATACTTACCCCAGACTGGTCGCCAAAACCTTGGTTATAAAAACCGGCCCGATTTGGATGTTTTTATCCTCTATCCGAATACAAGATTCAGCCAAGCTAGTCCTGCCCCCCGCCCCCACGATCTTGTCACAATTACACCAGCCACCGCCGCCTGATTGCACGGCCGCCGGCCGGTCGCGACCAAGGCTTGACCCCTGCGACGGCGAAGACCAAGTCGCTGCTGTTATTGGAAATATCGAACGCCGGGGGGCGCGGGTCATCAGGCGTATTATTACCATATTCGCCACGCTTCATTGTCTCGCGTTCATCGATCGTACCATGATTGGTGGCGCGTTGCCGTTGATGCGTGTGGACCTGCCGATGACCGATGCCGGAGCGGGTTGGCTGATCGGGACCGCGTTCGCCTTGCCGTATGGCGTGACCGCATTGGTGCTGGCGACGATCCTCCGTGGGCGGCGGGCATCGCTATGGTGGTTGATCGGCGGCGTGACGATCTGGACCGCTGCCACGCTCGTGACCGGCGCAGCACAGTCCACCGCCACGCTGATGCTGGCGCGAGCGGGGCTCGGCATCGGTCAGGCGATGTTCGTGCCGGTCGCGATCGCCTGGCTCGTCGACGTTGCAGGCATCGACGGTCGCGCGCGCGCGCTGTCGCTCTTCACGAGCGGGTCGACGATCGGGCGAAGCACCGCGCTGTTGACGATCGGCGCCCTGCTTTCGGCATTGACCGTCATCACCCCCGGTAATTCTGCAAGCGCTCTCGGCGGCATCGCGCATTGGCGCCTGCTCTTCATGATCACCGCGTTGCCGAACATCGTGATGATCCCGCTGCTCGCCGGTCTCCGCAAGAGAGACGCGCGCCACCGCTCCGTCGGGCCTGCGTTCGATGATCCCATGCCCGATCTGCTCCCCAGCCCATTGGCGACTGCGCTACGGGCGCCACCCCGGGCGTCGGCACACGCCGGTGTCCAATGGGGGACCATCGCGCTGTTCTTTGCGGCGGCGATCATGCCCATAATGCTTATTCAAGCGATGGGCGCGTGGTTGCCGACCCTCTTCGTGCGAGACCGCGCGATCCTGCCCGCCCAGGCGGCAATGCTGCTGGGGGCCATCACGCTCTTCACCGCGCCCGCTGGCCAGCTTGCGGGCGGCTGGCTGATGACGCGCTACGCATCCTGGCACGGTCATGTCCCGGCGATCATCCTGGTCAGCTTGATCGCAACATTGCTGCCGCTTGCGGCACTGGTCTGGGCACCTGGATTGGCGGGGGCGGCGGTCGGCGTGGCGATCGCGAACCTCACGCTCGGGATCGCATCGTTTTGCGGGCTGTTCGGTGTCCAAATGCTAAGTCCAGTGTCGGCACGCATCACCGTCAACGGCATCTTCTTCGCGCTGGTCACGCTGGTCGGCGTGGGTATCGGACCTTTGCTGACGGGGGCGCTGGCGACCTTTGCGCATAGCGGTCCCGCCACTATCAAGGCGGGCATCATGTCCCCGGCCGAGGCGCTCGGCACCGCGTTATTCACGACAGGCGTCATCGCGAGTTGCGTCTGCGCCATGGCCGTCGGTGCGGTACGATATCGCTATCGCCAGCACTGCGCCGCATGACCAGTCCCGAAACACCCGAGCGGGTCGCGTTCGACAGCGAGGCGTTGCCGCCGGACGAGCGGATGGATCGCTATCGCGCTTTATATGCGATCGGCGCCGACGTCACGCAGGTCGGCCCCAACCCGCGTGCGACGTTCGAGGCGTGGCGACTGGACCGCGCGCTGCTCTACAACCGGCGGCTCAACGACATAAGCCATAGTCGGAGCGAACAGCGGGTCGGGCACGACGGGTTTACGCACTGGACCGTTACCTTGGTATTCGAAGGCCTGTTGCAGGTCGATTTCGGCGATGGCATGCTGGATATCAGGGCCGGCGAAATCGTCCTGATCGATGTCAGCCGCGCGACACGCAACATGATGCGGGACGCGCGGATCGCGACGCTGGCGATCGCGCAAGACCGGATCGAGGAGACCGTAGGGCCGATCGGCGCGCTCCATGGGCGCGTGCTGGCCGCCGATCATTGCCGGCTTTACGCCGATTTCGTCGGGTCGCTGCTATCCAACCTGCCAACGATGAAGACGTCGTCGCTTCCGGCTGCGACCTCCGCGCTGTGCACGCTGTTGAAGGTTGCACTGGAAGCCTATGGTCTACACGACGCAGTGGTCGAAGGCAGCCGCGACGGGCGGCGGCTTGGTCAGCTTCGCACATTGGTCGATGGACGGCTGGGCGACCCGACCTTCGATCCCGAGACGGCGATTGCGGAAAGCAGCGTCTCGCGCGCAACGCTGTACCGGATGCTGCGGCCGCAACGCGGGCTTGCGGCCTTCATACTTGCACGTCGCCTGGAGCATGTTCGGCGGGCGCTCTCCAACGCCGCTGAACGGCGCTCATTCGCGGACATCGCGCTCGATGCAGGGCTCGTCACCGAAAGCCATGCAAGCCGCGCATTCCTGGCTCGCTACGGGCTGCGGCCCGGCGGCTATCGTGCGGCGATCGCCACCGCCATCGCCGAGACAGATCCGATCGAGCAGATGCGACTCTGGCAGCAGGAACTGCGCTGACCCATTCGTGCCTGGTTAGGTTCGGGCGCTCCAGGCCAGCCACAACCAGCCGCCGATCAGCAGCGCCCCGCCGATCGGCGTGATCGCCCCGAACCAGCGCGGTGCCCCCAGCGCCATCGCGTACAGCGTCAGCGCAAAGATCGCCGCGCCGACCACGAACAGCCAGGCCGGCCCCCGCGCCTCCATGCGGATGGCGACCAGCGCCGCGACCACATGGACGAGCTGATATTGTGCGCCCGTCTTCAACCATTCCGCGGCCGACCCGCTCGCGCCATGTGCGCCGAATGCCCCCGCCGCGACCGCGATCGCGCCCGACAAGGCTGCAAGAATGGCGATGATCATTGCGTATCATTCCCCCAGGGAAAGCGTTTGGCAGTCTCGGCCCGCGCCGCGCGCATGTCGCCCGAATCGATCTGGAGCTGCAACCGCTCCTTGTCGCGCGATCGGTACACCTCCTCCGCGCGGTCGATATCGGTCGGCGACACGTCGAGCCCGCGTAGCGCCAGCCGCGCCATCTTGACCGCGGACTCCATCACCTCGCGCACCACCGCCGTCGCCGACGTGTTCTTCAACTTCACCAACGCGCGGCGATCGAACGCGCGGACATAGATCGCGGCCTTCGGGAACGCCTCGTGCACACCCTCGATCGTATCGGGATCGAGCTGGTCGCCGTCCATGCAGAAGCAGATGATCTCCGCCTCCGCCGCGCCCGCCTGCCGCAACAGGTCGAGCCGCGTGCCGTCACCGTAATAGACCTTCGCGCCGAACTCGCCGGCGATGTCGATCATCTCGATATCGGTGTCGATCAGCGTCACCGGGATATCCTGCGCGAGCAGCATCTGGCCGACCGTCTGGCCGAACCGCCCATAGCCTACGATGATCGCATTCGCGCCGTCCACTTTGGGGCCGTCGCGCTCCTGCCCCTCGGCGATCGGCTCGGTCCGGAAGCGCCGCGTGATCCCCATCAGGAACGGCGTCGTCGCCATCGACAGCGTGATGATCGCACCGAACAGACTTGCCGCCTGCGGTTCGATCAGCAGCCCGGCCTGCGCCTGCGCGAACAGCACGAAGCCGAACTCGCCACCCTGACTCAGCAACAGGCCGAGCGCGAACGCCTGCCGCCACGTCATCTTGAACGCCATGCCGATCAGCATGATGACGCTGGTCTTGGTGAGGATCAGCGCCGCCGCCATCGCCATCACGAAGAACGGGCGTTCGGCGATCGCGCCTAGGTCGAGCACCATGCCGACCGCGAGGAAGAACAGGCCTAGCAGGATCGAGCGGAACGGCTCGACATCGGCCTCAAGCTCATGCCGATACGGGCTGTCCGCGAGCATGACGCCGGCGATGAACGCCCCGAGCGCGGTCGACAGGCCGAGCCATTCCATGATCGCAGCGCTGGCGATGACCGTGAAAAGCCCGGCGAACACGAACATCTCGCGCTCGCCGAGATTGCCGATCAGGCGGAAGAACGGCCGCAGCAGGAAGCGCCCGGCGATCACCAGACCGACGACCGCAAGCACCGTATAAACCGCGAGCAGCCAGCCCGGCGGCGCGTTGGCATCGGCCGGGTTGCGGCTCATCGCCGCGACGATCGTGATGAGCGGCACGATCGAAAGGTCCTGGAACAGCAGGATCGAGAAGGCACGCTCGCCGAACGGCGTCCGCATCCGCCCCGACGAGCGCAGCATTGGCAGCACCTGCGCGGTCGACGACAGCGCCAGAGGGAGGCCGAGCGCGAGCGCGGCGGGGAGCGAGAACTTCGCCCCGACCCAGACGATCGCGGTGATTGCGAGCCCGCAGATCGCGACCTGCAAGAGGCCGAGACCGAAAATTTCTTCCTTCATCCGCCACAAGCGTGAGGGATTGAGTTCGAGTCCGACGATGAACAGGAGCAGAGTTATGCCAAGCTCGGCGAACCCGAGCTTCGACTCCGCATCGCCGACCAGTCCCAGCACATGCGGTCCGACGACCGCACCCGCGACCAGATAACCCAGCGTCGCACCGAGCCCGAGCCGCCGGAACAGCAGCACGAACATCAGGCCGAACCCGAGCAATACGACGCCGTCGCGGAGCAGCGACGGGGCCGTACCCTCCGCCATCAGACTTTCGCCTTTGCAGCGGTATCGGCAGCCTCGGCGGCGGCTTCGAAGGCGAGGCGGATCGACGGGTGGCGCGCGGTATAGTCGAGCGCGGGGGTGAAGATATCCATCCCCGGCCAATCGGGCGCTTCGCCCTCGCGCGCAAGCCACGCGGTCAGCGCGTCGCGGGTCGCGGCGAGCTCGGCAGGGGTGCGGCCGAGGATGTTCGCCGCCAGCAACGACGACGACGCCTGCCCCAGCGCGCAGGCGCGGACCAGCAAGCCGACCTCGCTGACGCGACCTTCGCCGTCCACCGCGACGTCGATCGTCACCCGGCTGCCGCAGATCGGCGAGCGTTTCTCCGCGGTCGCCATCGGCTCGGGCAGGCGTTCGTGATGCGGGATCGTCGCGGCGAGGCGGAGGATCTCGGCGTTGTAGAGGGGCGCGCTCATGGCTTTGGTTCGCTTGCGTTATCGGATTTGGAAGGCGGCGTGCGGGCGCCGAATACGGGCTGACCGCGACGACGGCGGTCGACGAAATCGGCAATGCCCGCGCTGGTTGCATTGAGCAGCGGGTACGTCCGCGACCGGGTCATCCATTCCGGGCGGCGCGATGGCCCGCCACTCATCGTGTCGATGACCAGCGTCGCGAGCAGGAAGACGAGGCTGGCGAGGATCAACCCTTTCAACGCCCCGAAGCCAAAGCCAAGCGCACGGTCGACCGGACCAAGGATCGAAGTCCGCGTCCGCGCCCCGATCGCGTTGGCGACCAGCCGCCCGCCGATATAGGTGACGCCGGTAATGATCGCGAAGGCGAGCACCGCGGCGCCACCGACCGTCCCGATCATCGGCGACAGCGCCGCGGCGAGCGGGATGTGGAACAGCTTCAACATCGCCACCATCGCCACCCAGGCGAACATCGACAGGACTTCGGTGACGAACCCGCGGATCAGCCCGAGCACCGCCGAGCCGGCGACGGCGAGCAGGACGACGATGTCTAGGGCGGAAAGGTTCATGGTTTCTGGAATAGGGACGCGGGAGGCGAACCGCTAGTGCGGGTTGCGCTCGACGATTCTTAGCGGTTCAAGCCGAAAACACCGTAGCGTTCGCGCCACGCGGCGACTTCGTCCTGCAGATGTGCGGGCGCCGGTTCTCCCGAGAGGACGAAGCCGGCAACGTCGTTGTCGGGATGCATCAGCATTTTCTCCGCCCCGTCGCTGAACCACACCGGGACTAGCTGGTCGCACACGGCGTCCAATACCGCCGCCGCCATGCCGTTCGCGATCGCATCGCTGCCGGCGAGCATACGGACATGGATCGAGACGCCCTCGAGACAGGTCTGCGGCTTGTCGACGAAATTGAGCGACACGAGCAGCCCGGACCGGTCGGGCCGAGCCGCGTCGGGCAGGCTCGCGACCCGGCGCCAGACGCAGAACCACGTCCGGCAGATGCGCGGGCGAACCGCATGGATACCGCACCCTTGGTCGCAGAGGTGGATGCACGGCGTTCCCGCGGGTTTGGCGAACTCGGGCGTCTTCACCGTCAGCTCGGTGCAGCACGCCGTGCAATCCCCGCACGCCCGATCGGGCAGGATCGGTCCCAGCAGCGCGGTTTCCACGTCGGCATGTGGTTGGGTCGGGATGTCACGCCGATCCACGGTTCAATTCCCTTCGGAATCCACCGTGAAGACCATCGGCTTGCCCCGAGACATCGGCTCCCATCCCGCGGCCAACGCCGCCCGCACCCCGCGAGCGATCGTCGCGTCGTCGATCTGAAGCCGCCCGCGCGGCAACCCCTTCAACAGCCGTTTCGGCGCGGGGAACTCGAGCAAGGCCTCGCGTTGCGCATCGTCCTGCAACAGTGAGATCGTCATGCCCTTCCAGCCCTCGGCATCCGTGTGCTGCGGCTCGCGCTCCAGGTTCCAATCGTATCGGGTGCCATCGACCTCAACCGTGCCGGTATTGCTTTTAGTGTTCGCCATGCGGGCGCCATAGCATGGCTGCCGCGAGAGGCCATGCGTTGGGGGTTGTTGCGGATTTGCGGGCGGGGATGCCGTCACGCGCTTGATCGATCGGTTCCTGACGAACGCAGTTGGTACACCACCCCGGCGGAGGCCGGGGCCCAATTGGAAAGGTCGTGGTGCCGACGCACAGGGACCGCCAGCAGCGTCTCCCAATTGGGCCCCGGCCTCCGCCGGGGTGGTGCTTCATCTCTGGGGTATCGGTGCCAAACGCGTCCGCGATGACGCGGTAAACTGCTTTGGAACGCCACCCATCCCGAGCGGACCTGTGCGTGCAGCCCGACATGGTGCGCCCACATCTTGTTCTCCCGCGAAGGCGGGAGTCCAGTCTGGGTCCCCGCCTTCGCGGGGAAACAAGCTACCTTCTTGTGTTCGTTACCCCCGCCCCATCATGTGATCGACGAACGAGGCCAGCGTCTTGAACCCCGAGAGCTTCATCCCGCTCTTCTCCCCCGTCATCGACGCGGGCACCAGCGCGCGTTCGAATCCCAGCTTGCTCGCCTCCTTCAATCGCAGCGGGCCATGCGCGACCGGACGGATCTCACCCGACAGCGCGACCTCGCCAAACGCGACCGCATCGACCGGCACCGGCCGCTCCGACATCGCCGAAATCAGCGCCGCCGCCACCGCCAGATCCGCAGCCGGATCCTGCACGCGGTAACCACCGGCGATGTTGAGATAGACTTCGGCGTTCGAGAAGCTCAGCCCGCACCGGGCTTCCAGCACCGCGAGAATCATCGCCAATCGGCCCGAGTCCCAGCCAACCACCGCGCGCCGCGGGGTCGCTCCCGACGCCAGGCGAACGGTGAGCGCCTGGATCTCGACCAGCACCGGCCGCGTTCCCTCCAGTGCCGGGAACACCGTCGCCCCCGTCATCGCATCGTCGCGGTGAGTCAGGAACAGCGACGACGGATTGCCGACCTCCGCCAGTCCTTCGGTCTGCATCGAGAACACCCCGATCTCGTCGGTCCCGCCGAAGCGGTTCTTGATCGCGCGGAGGATGCGGTATTGGTGGCTCCGCTCGCCTTCGAACGACAGCACCGTGTCGACCATGTGCTCGAGCACGCGAGGGCCGGCGATTGAGCCGTCCTTCGTCACGTGCCCGACCAGCACGACCGCGGTCCCGCGTTCCTTGGCAAAGCGGATCAATTCCTGCGCCGAGGCACGGACCTGGCTGACCGTCCCCGGAGCGCCCTCGATCAGGTCGGAGTGCATCGTCTGGATCGAATCGATCACGAGCATCGCGGGCGGCTTGGTCTGCAACGTCGTCAGGATGTCGCGCGTAGACGTTGCCGCCGCCAGCTGTACCGGCGCATTGCCCAAGCCCAGCCGCCGCGCGCGCAGACGCACCTGGTCCGCCGCTTCCTCGCCCGAGACGTACGCGACCGACTGCCCCGCCAGCGCCATCTTCGCCGCCGCCTGCAACAGCAGCGTCGACTTGCCGATCCCAGGATCGCCGCCGATCAGCGTTGCCGAACCCTCGACGAACCCGCCGCCCAGCGCCCGGTCGAGTTCGGCGATGCCGGTCGCCATCCGGTCGGGCAGCTTGATCTCCGCATCGAGCCCGACCAGCTGGATCGCGCGGCCGCCGGTCTGGAGATTATGCTTCGAATGGAACGGCGTGGCGGCGGTGTTCGCCTCCTCGACCAGCGTGTTCCACTCGTTGCAATCGGCGCATTGCCCCGCCCAGCGGTGCGACACCGATCCGCAGGACTGACACACATAACGCTTCTGGGGTTTCGCCATGCGGCCGATGTACGAGAACGATACGGGAACATCAATGGCCGGCATACGACCTATGTTGCGGATTTAGTGGCGCTTGACAGCGCACGGCGTTATCCGCGCGATGATGCACGCCACCGACCTGCGCATCGCCCTGTTCAGCGGCAACTATAATTACGTCCGCGACGGCGCGAACCAGGCGTTGAATCTGCTCGTCGGTCATCTGTTGTCGAAGGGCGCGACGGTACGTGTCTATTCGCCGACCAACGCCAAGCCGGCCTTCCCGCCGACCGGCGATCTGGTCGCGGTGCCGTCGCTGCCGCTCCCTGCAGGGCGCGGCGAATACAAGATGGCGCGCGGGCTGCCCGCGGCGATCCGTCGCGATCTCGATGCGTTTGCGCCGAACATCGTACACGTGTCGGCGCCCGATTTTCTCGGCCACCGCGCGATCAGCTATGGCCGGCGCAACGGCATCGCCACGGTCGCGTCGCTGCACACGCGGTTCGAGACGTATTTCCGCTATTACAAGATGGCGTTCTTCGAGCCGATCATGGTGAAGATCCTCACGCGCTTCTACAACCGGGTCGACGAAGTGCTGGTGCCGGGGCGCGGCATGGCGGAGATCGTCCGCGACTGGGGCGTGACGACGCCGACCGCGATCTGGTCACGCGGCGTGAACCACGACCGCTTCGCACCGACGCGCCGCGATCTCGAATGGCGGCGCGCGCGCGGGATCGCCGATGGCGAGGTTGCGGTCGGGTTTCTCGGGCGACTGGTGAAAGAGAAAGGTCTCGACGTCTTCGCCGACGTGATCCGAACGCTGGAGCAGCGCGGGGTACGGCACAAGGTACTGGTGATCGGCGAGGGCCCGGCACGCGACTGGTTCGCCGAGCGCGTGCCGGGCGCGGTCTTCGCCGGGTTCCAGTCGGGTGACGATCTCGGCCGCGCGGTCGCGTCGATGGATGTGTTCTTCAATCCGAGCGTGACCGAGACGTTCGGCAACGTGACGCTGGAGGCTATGGCGGCAGGTGTGCCGGTGGTCGCGGCACGTGCGTCGGGCGCGGTCGGGCTGGTGGATGACGGCGTGACCGGGTTCCTGGTGCCACCTACGGACATCGCAAGATATGCCGACGCGATCGGGCGGATTGTTTCGGAGCCGGGCCTGCGCGAGACGATGGGCTGGGCCGGACACGACAAGGCCGCCGGGTATCTGTGGGATACGATCAACCAGACGGTGCTGGATACGTATCTCGAGGTGATGGCACGGCGGGGTGGCTAAGTTGTCTGCCACGTGTACCTTTCGAATTCACCTTCCCCCCGCTCCCCTCCCCGTCACCCCAGCGAAAGCTGGGGTATCCCTGTTGGCGGGCGCCGCGACCCGAATGGGGAGATCCCAGCTTTCGCTGGGATGACGATCGAGGGCCGGGATGACGGTTTGGGGGACGATGTCAGACCGTCGCCCAATCGAACGTCAGCGGCGCCTCGCGGAACGCAAACCGGTCGAGGTGGCTCGACACCACCCCGCGCATCCGCTCGACGTCCTCGCCCTCCGGCACGGTCAGCGCGACGTCGAGCGTTTCGCTGTCGGCGCGCATCTCCAGAACCGCCCCGTTCGGGAAGGCGATGCGGCCCTCTTCCTCCGAGAAGGTGACCTCCATCTTGTGGCTCCAATGCTTGGCGAGCTGCTGGAGATACTTGCTCGCCGAATGCGTCGGCACGCGTGCGACCGAGACGCTCACTTGAGCCGCTCGATCTTCTGCGCGGCTTCGTCGAGCAGCGCCGCAACCTCGTGCAGCGTGTCCTCGTTGACGTCCTCGCGCATCAGCCGGTGCTGGAGCACCTGCCGAAGATTGCCCATCGCCCGCCGGATTGGCGCGCCATCGGTCCGCTCGGATTCCGCCCCGACCGCCGCCAGCCGCGCGAACAGGCCGTCCACCACGGCCGCATTCTCGGCCAGATGCGCGCGGCCCTCGTCGCTCGCCGCAAAGCGCTTTTTCGCGCCTTCCGACTGCTGCTCCTCGATCAGCCCCATCTCGTCGAGCATGCTGAGCGTCGGATAGACGACCCCCGGGCTCGGCGCATAGCCGCCGCCGGTCAGCCCCTCGATCTCGCGGATCAGGTCATAGCCGTGGCGCGGCGTGTCCGCGATCAGCTTCAGCATGATGAGCTTCAATTCGCCACCGTCGAACAGCCGCCGGCCACGCCCACGTGGGCCACCACCCTGCTTCCACGCAGCATGCTCAGGTCCGTGGTCGCGACCACCATGCCGGTGACCGTCGCCACGGGGGCCGCCGGTCCAAGCTCCATATCCAATACCAAAACGCATTTGAGTGTTCTCCGATATATCTTCGTTCATGTTCTGAGATATATCGCAGACTGTTTCCGGTTCAAGAGGTGTGTCGAAAAATTCGCTTTTTCATTTGTCTGTCATCCCCGCGGAGGCGAGGACCCAGACCCTCAGACAGTGCGGCCAAGTGATGACGTCAGCCAGTATGGATCCCCGCCTGCGCGGGGATGACGATGCGTGGTAGGATGACCGGCGCGCGTGGATGACCCCGGATGGATGGGCAAACCTCTCCCCCGCCCCTATCTTCCGCGCATGGCCGATCTCTTCGCGGGCTTTGAACCCGCCGCCCCTACCGAAACGCATCCCGAAAACGCGCCGCTCGCCGACCGCCTGCGCCCGCGCACGCTGAGCGAAGTCGTCGGCCAGGATCACATCACCGGCCCCGAAGGCGCGATCGGGCGGATGGTGTCGGCCGGACGGCTGTCGTCGATCATCCTCTGGGGCCCGCCCGGCACCGGCAAGACGACGATCGCGCGGTTGCTCGCCGACGCCGTCGACCTGCGGTTCGTTGCGATCTCGGCGGTGTTCTCCGGCGTCGCCGACCTCAAGAAATCCTTCGCCGAAGCGCGCGAGCACGCCAAGATCGGCAAGCGCACCTTGTTGTTCGTGGACGAGATCCACCGCTTCAACCGCGCGCAACAGGACGGCTTCCTCCCTTATGTCGAGGACGGCACGGTCACGCTCGTCGGCGCGACCACCGAAAATCCCTCGTTCGAACTCAACGCCGCGCTGCTCAGCCGCGCGCAGGTGCTAATTCTCGAACGGCTCGGCCGTGGCGCGCTCGAACAGTTGCTCGACCGCGCCGAAGCGGAGATGGAGCGCCCCCTCCCCCTCACCCCGCCCGCCAAGGACGCGCTGATCGCGAGCGCCGATGGCGACGGCCGCTTCCTGCTCAACCAGGCGGAGACGCTGTTCTCGGTGAACCTGCCCGAGCCGCTCGATCCCGCCGGCCTCTCGAACTTCCTGCAACGCCGCGTTGCGGTGTACGACAAGGATCGCGAGGGGCATTACAACCTCATCTCCGCGCTCCACAAATCGATCCGCGGTTCCGACCCGCAGGCCGCGCTCTATTACCTCGCGCGGATGCTGACGGCGGGCGAAGAACCACTGTTCCTGCTCCGTCGACTGACGCGTGCCGCGGTCGAGGATATCGGCCTCGCCGACCCTCAGGCGCTGGTCCAGTGCATCGCCGCGAAGGACACCTACGACTTCCTCGGCAGCCCCGAGGGCGAACTCGCCATCGCGCAGGCCTGCGTCTATCTCGCGACCGCGCCCAAATCAAACGCAGTCTACAAGGCGCAGAAGGCGGCCTGGAAATCGGCGCGCGAGACCGGCTCGCTGATGCCCCCCGCGTCGATCCGCAACGCGCCGACGAAGCTCATGCGCGATATAGGGTACGGCAAGGGCTATGCGTACGATCACGATGCGGAGGATGCGTTCTCCGGCTCGGATTACTGGCCCGACGAGATGAGCCCGCAGACCTTCTACACGCCGACCGAACGCGGTTTCGAGAAGCGGTTGTCCGAACGGCTCGCCTATTGGGATGCCTTGCGCGCCGAGAAGAATGGCTGAGCCACGGTTTACGCGGTTTGCGGCGATCGACTGGTCCGGCGCGCAGGGCCATCGCCACAAGGGCATAGCGGTCGCGATCTGCGAAAACGGCGACGCAGCGCCGAGACTGGTCGCGCCACCGGGGGCGTCGGCATGGTCGCGCGAGGATGTCCTCGACTGGTTGATCGACCAGGACACGCCAACGCTGATCGGCCTTGATCTCTCCCCCGCGTTCCCGTTCGTCGACCTCGACGGTTATTTCCCCGGCGCAACCGACAGCCCCCCGGACGCCCGCGCGCTCTGGGCGATGGTCGACGACGCCTCCGCCGCCGACCCGCACCTTGCCGTCTCAAGCCTGCTCACCGATCCCGATCTCCGCCGCCACTTCCGCCAGCACCGTGATTGCGGCGACCTGTTCACCGGCGGAGCGGGCCGGATGCGCGTCTGCGAGCACGGCCAGCGCGCGATGGGTTTCTCGCCAACAAGCTGCTTCAACCTCGTCGGTGCGGCGCAGGTCGGCAAGTCGAGCCTCACCGGGATGCGCGTGTTGCACCGCCTCGCCGGCCGCGTCCCCGTCTGGCCGTTCGATCCGCTGCCCTCGGAAGGACCAGCGATCGTCGAAATCTACACCACGATCGCCGCGCGCGCCGCCGGCATCCGCAAGGGCCTCAGCAAGATGCGCGATGCGGGCGCGCTCGATACCGCGCTGGAGGCGCTCGGCAGCGCGCCGCATGATCCGCTCGCCCGCTATGATGATCACGCCACCGACGCGATCCTGACCGCCGCCTGGCTCCGCACGGCAGCGCATCGCCCGGACCTCTGGACACCAAGCGCAATGACACCGCATATTGCGCAAACCGAGGGCTGGACCTTCGGCGTGTCTTGAAGCATTGGGCGGTTAGGCCTGACACGCACCGGGCCGGTTTAGCTCAGTTGGTAGAGCGCCAGTTTTGTAAACTGGATGTCGCGGGTTCGATTCCTGCAACCGGCACCACCCCTTCCAAATACTGTCGTACGCGATCTCCTCCCTTGCCGCACCCGCGGCATAGCCGTATCGAATGGCAACAAGACCAATCTGATACCGGGGAGCAACGGATGGCGCGACGTAGCGGAAAGATTGGCGCCGTCGTAGCGCTGATGGTGACGTCCGCGAGCTTGGCGATCGCGGTGCCGAGCCATGCATTGGGACATCCCGTAACGCGCCCCGCAATCTTCCCGGCGCCCACTTCAATGGTGCTGACCTCGGGCACACTCGCCTTGGGCACCTCCGTCGTGTTGATCACAGCGCCGGGTACCGATCCGGAGACCGTTGCCCGGACCCGCGACATCCTAACGGCGGCGGGGGTGAAGACGATCACATCGGCGCGCCGGCTGCCCGTCGCGCCCGATCGCGTTCACATCGTCCTCGGCCTTGGCGACTCAGGCGTCGTGCGCGACTCGCTATCACGCAGCAAGGCCACGCTGGAGACGCATGCCGAAGGCTACACCCTCGCCGTGGTAGCGGCCGGTGCGGGCATCGTCACGCTCGCCGGTCACGACGCCGATGGCCTGTTCCACGCGGTCCAGACGTTCCGCCAGCTCGCCCGGCACCCCACCCTGCCCGCGTTGGTGATCCAGGATCACCCCGCAATGCCGATCCGCGGCACGATCAAGGGCTTTTACGGCGCGCCCTGGTCGATGACGGATCGCACCAAACATCTCGACTTCCTCGCCAGGGTGAAGGCGAACACCTATGTCTACAGCCCGAAGGACGATCCATACGCGCGCGATCGGTGGCGCGAGGCCTATCCCGCCACGACGTTGTCATCGCTCGGCACGCTGGCCAAGACCGCGCGGCGCAACCATGTCGATTTCGTCTACGCGGTCTCGCCGGGCCCGTCGGTTTGCTTCTCCGACCCCGCCGACGTGCAGGCGCTGGAACGCAAGTTCGACGCGCTGCGAGCGATCGGCGTCGGCAGCTTCTACGTCGCGCTCGACGACATCGAATATACCAAATGGAATTGCGAGCGCGACAAGACCGCGTTCGGCCCCTCGGGCGCGGAAGCGGCCGGCGTCGCGCAGGCGCAGTTGCTCAACGCGGTGCAGGCCGGCCTGAGCACCAAGGATCCGGGTGCGCGCGCGCTGATCATGGTGCCGACCGAATATTACGATGCGAAGGAAACGCCGTACAAGGCGGCGTTGCGCAAGCATCTCGACCCGCGGATCGTCGTCCAGTGGACCGGCACCGACGTCGTCCCGCCCGCCATCTCGATCCCCGATGCCAAGGCGGCGACCAAGGCGTTTGGCCGCAAGACGCTGTTATGGGACAATTATCCGGTCAACGATTACGCACAAACTACCGGCCGGCTGCTGATGGCGCCCTATGCGCGGCGCGAGGCCGGGCTGTCGGGCGAACTGACCGGTATCCTGTCGAACCCGATGAACCAGGAGGCCCCGAGCCGCCCGGCGGTGACCGGCGTTGCCGCGTTCGGTTGGAACGACACCGCGTACGATGCCGAGCGGACCTGGCATTTTTCCGCGCGTGAACTGGCGGGCGGCGATGAACGCGCGACTGCCGCGCTGCTCACCTTCTTCGATACGCAGCACATGGCGCCGACCTTTGGCAGCCAGCCCTGGCAGGAGCAGGCACCGCGGCTCAAGGCGGCGCTCGATGCGGTGCGGGAAGCACTAGCGGATGGCGATGCGGCAGCCCGGCAGCGGGCGATCGCGGACCTGACCGCGCGTGCCGACGCAATCGCCAACGCGCCCGACATCATCCGCTCCGGGACGATCGACCCCGGCTTCGCGGCGCAGGCGCGGCCTTGGCTTGACGCGATGCAGCGCTGGGGCCGCGCGCTCCAATTGACGGCCGCCGGGCTCGGCGCCGCCGATAGCGGCAGCACTGCCGCCGCGCGCTATTTCGCAGACGCGCGGACACTGGCGCGCGAGGCGGCTGCGATCACGACGATCCCCGGCGCGACCCGGTTCGATGGTCCGATCAAAATCGCGGACGGCGTGGTCGACGCCTTCGTCAGCGACGCGCCGACCCTGATTGCCGCCGCGCCGGCAATCGAGGCCGACGGCGCGGTACCGGTCCGATCCGATGGCCCCGAATGACCGGTCTTCAGCCGAGGCTCGCTGGCTGACGCTGACCCGCGACATCCTGCCGACCGCGGCGCCGACGCGTGGCTGGCCGGTCCGGGCCGATCATTGCTTCCAGCGTATCTTCCTTGACAACGCCTGTGGCGGCGTCTGGTACGACTTCATACCCGATCGACCCGCCTATGCGCGCGCCGACCGCGTCGTGCTCGATCGCGCTATCGCGCTCGCCGAAGCGAGCTTGGCGGGCGAACTGGATTTGGCCGTACTCAATCGGCAATCGCTGGCGTGGCGAAGGGCCCGCGCCGCACGCAAATGACGCCCGTCACCCGCAACAGCGTTTGGACTTCTTGCCCGATCCGCATGGACAGGGATCGTTTCGTCCCGCCTTGACCGGCGCTGCGCTCGCCGTTGGCAGCGGAACGGCGGCAGCTGCCCGCAATCGGGACGCATGGAGCTGGAGGACACTCGTCGCGAGATCGACCGGTGCCTGATCCTCGCGTTCGTTGATCTCCATGCTGTCCAGCGCGCTTTCGTTGCGCGCGATCGCGATCAACACCGACAGACGCGCGAGGCCGTCGACCGCCCCGGCGTCGTCGCCAGCCGCCACCGCATCCCAGCTTTCGGGCCGCAACGCCATCGCGTCGGCGAACCCGTCGATCCACAATTCCCAAAGGATGTCGCCAGTCCGCTCGACCACGTCGAAGATCGGACGCAGCTTGCCACGCTCCAGATCGCGGGCAATCTCGGCGTATCGTGCCATGACGGCGTCGACGAACCATTGCACGTCGAGCGGATCCTCGAACGGCGCGATGCCGTCCTCATCGAGCCCCCATATGCTCTGCAGCCATTCGCCTTGCTCGATAGGCTCGGGTCCGACCAGCAGCCCGGTGAGAAACCCGTCGAGCTCGGTCAGCAGCATCGGCTCCTCGAGCGGCAGGTCGGCGAGCGCATCGTCGAGGCGACGGAGTCGGGACGGGCGCGGCTTCATGCCCCCAGGCACCGTGTCGTCGTCATCACAGGCTCAAATTCCGTTTCGTCATTTCGGCCGCGGCCATCGTGGTCAGCGGGGCGCGCGTTGCTCGAGCGAAGATATCCGCCAGATCGAGCAGGTCCTCGTCGTTCAAGGCGGTGATCGACGCCTCGATTTCCGCCAGGCACAGGACCGCCCGGTCACGCTCGATCATGCGTCGCTTAATACGGGATTTCAACATTGTCAGGCCGATAGCAGGAGGATGGAAAGACGGACGCGGACATAACCAGCTTTGGGGGGGCGCCCCGGTGGCTGTTACACCCCTTTAGGAGACCTTCGCTTGGTCTGTTTGGCGGTGTTCGCGCGCTCTTCGGCGCCCAGCCTTTGCCAACGCTCGAACCGGGCACGCGTCAGATGTCCCGCTGCGATCCCGGCCTGAACCGCGCACCCGGGTTCGACGCTATGCGAACAGTTGGAAAAACGACACTCTTCCGAGGCGGCTACGAAATCGTCGAAGATCTCCGCGATCCCGGTAGCCGCGTCGGCCAACTGCAATTCGCGCATGCCCGGCGTATCGAGCAGCCACCCTCCCTGCGCCAGCCGGTGCATCTCGCGCACCGTCGTGGTGTGGCGGCCGGTGGAGTCGTTCGCACGAATGGCCTGGGTCGCGATGCTGTCCGAGCCGCGTAGCGAGTTGACCAGCGTCGACTTGCCGACCCCGGACGAGCCGAGGAACGCGACGGTCTGGCCGGGGCCGCACCAGTCCGCGAGGCCGGTGACGGCGTGTGGATCACGCCCGTTGACGATCTCGACCCGCAGGCCGAACTCGATCGCTCGAGCCGCCGCGACGTAAACGTCCGGTGTGTCGGTCAGGTCCGCCTTGGTCAGCACGACGACCGGGGTAACCCCCACGTCGTGCGCCAGCACCAAATAGCGCTCGAGCCGCGCGACGCTGAAATCTTCGTTGCACGAGGCGACGAGGAATACCGTATCGACGTTCGCGGCAATCATCTGCTCGCGACGCGGATCGCCCGGCGCGCGACGCTTGAACAGGTTCTTGCGGTGAAGCACGCGGATCGGCAACCCGGTCGACGTCTCGATCAGCACCCAGTCGCCGACTGTCGGATGATCGTCGGTCGGTTGCGCGCCCGCGATATAGGGCGTCACGAGCTGCCGGCCGCCGGCTCCCGCCACCGCGATCTGACCACGATGGACCGACATCACCCGGACGGGATGGCAGTCGCGCAGGTCCTCGTCCGACAGCTGGGCGCTGAAATGGTCATCCCAGCCAAGATCTTCCAATGTCTCGTCGGTCGGCATCATAGGGCGCAGCGGCATCTTTCTTCACGACGGTTCGCGATCATCGTAGGTCGGGCTCACCGATATGGCGATCCCTGCCCGGTATGGCACGCTCGGGTCGAGGAAGCGACCATGCAGGGCATCCGGCGGGACGGCAAACGGGCAACGCTCGGTTTACTGGTCCCGGTTTATTGGTCCCGGTTTATTGGTCCCGGTTTATTGGTAATGCGTGACTTTCTCGAAGCCGTCATTGAGCTTCACCATCCGGATTACCTTCTTTGCATAGCTTCGGACGTGGCGGTCGAAGCGCGTGTCGTCGTAGACGCCGCGCCAGATATAGTCGTCCCGCTCCAGCAGCGCGCGGAGGAGGTTCGATACCGCCTCCTGCGTATCCAGCGATGCTTTGGCCTTCAGGATCAGCGAGCAGACCATCTCCTCGGCGCTTGCCTTGTCGCAATCGTCATGAAGCTCCCGCCCGCCGCGCTCCGCGACGACCTGATCCGCGCGCGCCGCAACGACCCGGCTTTCCAGCCATTTGCGTGCCACCGCCCCGTCCCAGTTCTTTACGATCTTGTCCGCCACACGCTTCTCGCATTCTCTCGCACGCGACGCAGGCCTGCCGACGCTTCGCGGCCGGCCACGGCGATCACGCCTGCCGACCGGCGCCGATACCACCGACGCTCGCCTAGGTACACTCCGCCCGCTACAGATGGCAGGGCAGGAGTTGAGCGCGCGTGCCGATTGACCTAGGTCAGGCGCGCTACCCGAACGCATCCGCATCATGTGGTGAGGGCTCCGGGGCGAATTGGGAGGTGCCGCATGGACCAGCAACCAACGCACCGGTTTGTGCCGGACGGGTCGATTGGGCGCATCATGATGGCGAGGGCGATCCGATGATCCTGCTGATACTTGCCGCGCAAGCCGCCACGCTGGGCGCGACCAATTACAGCGTGAGTGCACCGATGCCCGTGCCCAAAGGCCGCCCGAGCTTTGCCGACGAGTTCGACGGCAAGGCGATCGACCAGACCAAATGGCGCTTCGACGTGTCGCGCAACGCTGAGGGCTGGTACAATCACGAACGCCAATATTACGCCAAGGACCGGGCCGAGAATGCGCGGATCGAAAACGGTGCGCTGGTGATCGAGGCGCGACGCGAGACGCTGTCAAAGGCGCGCTTCGCCGATTGGGGCGGCCAGGCATATACCTCAGCCAAGCTCGTCTCGCGCACCCCGCGTGGGTATGGCTTTTACGAAGTCCGCGCGAAACTGCCGTGCGGGCGTGGCAGCTGGCCGGCGATATGGCTGCTGCCGTCGGGCGGAAAATGGCCCGACGAGGGCGAGATCGACATCATGGAGATGGTCGGCTGGGATGCAAACGTCGTCCATGCCACGCTCCACACCGCGGCATTCAATCACACCAAGGGCACGCAACGCGGCGCGCAGATCGGACTCGCGACCGCCTGCACGACGTATCACCGCTATCAGCTCGACTGGCGCGCCGATGCGATCACGATCGGTGTCAATGGCCGCGCGATCATGCGCGTCGCCAACGACCAGCCCGGCGGCAAGGCGGCGTGGCCGTTCACGCGCCCCTACGACCTGATCCTCAACCTCGCGGTGGGTGGCGACTGGGGCGGCCAGAAGGGTGTCGACGACGCGGCGTTTCCGCAGCGGATGGCGATCGATTACGTGCGCTACTGGCAGCGCTGACCAAAGCCCCCTTCACCGGCGGCCCTGTGCGAAAAGGATGACCAGCCCGCCGCATAGCGTCAGTGCGGCGAGCACCAGCATCACCCCGTCGAAGTCGGTCGGCGTGGCAAGTGCCCAGGTCAGCGTCGGTCCCAGCAGGCCGGGCAGCGTGTTGGTCAGGTTGAGCAACCCGAGATCGCGGCCACGATGGCGGGGGTCGGGCAACAGTTGCATCGCGAATGACGCGTGGAGCGCCAGAAACACCGACGTCCCGGTGCTGTAGACGCAGAACGCGACCGCACCGCCCGTGAAGCTCTGCGCGCCCGCCATTCCCACCAGTCCGGCAGCCGCGACGACGGTTGCCGCGAAGAGAAACGGCTTGGTCCGACCCGAACGATCGGCAAGACGACCGACGAAGACCGCAATCGGCAGCGGCACCGAATAGGCGACGATCATCACCGTTCCCATCCGCGCCGCGATCGTCGCTGGTGCGACTGTCGGCGCGACGCTTTCGAGATAGTAGAAGAGATAGACGAACAGCGCGCTGCCCGCGATCTGGACGAACAACCGCGCGGTCCAGGCCAGCGCCAGGTCGCGCCGTAGCACCGCCCTCGCCGGCCGTGGCGGATCGTCCGGCACCACCGGCTGCGCGTGCTGCAGCAACAGAGGCATCGTACAGGCGACCACTACGAGTGGCACGATCGCCAGCCGCGCCGTCTCGCCGAGCAGGGCGGTTGCCATCAACGCCGCCGCCAGCGCCGCGGCGACCGGGCTTGCCACCGCGAGCAGACCGCCGGCTAGCCCCTTCTGCGCATCGGGCACCTCGTCGGCCATGATCGCCAGCAGCGGCGCGAGCACTGCGTTCACCGCGACCTGGAACGTCACAACCGACAGGATAAGACCGGTCGACGACGTCGCCGCGCCGATCGCCGCATAGGAAAGCGTCGTGGCGACGAGCCCGCCGGCGAGCCACCTGCGACGCCCGCCGCCGTGGGCCACCGATCGGTCGCTCAGCCAACCGAACGCGATGTTGGCGACGCTGGCCGAAAGCGCGCCCGCAACCACGATCATGGTGAGGACGCCCAGCCGCCCTGCCCCGGCGACGGCAGCGACCTTGATCGGCAACAGCAACGTCAAGAACGGCAGGTAGCCGATGACTCCACCGACATAAGCGAGCGCGAAAACCAGCAGAAAGCCGGTTGACCGACGGTCGGGTAGCGGCGCGGTCGGGAGAGCGGGATGGCGCGCCATTGCGCTGTTCCTAGGCCGCGCGATACCAGCAGGGCAACCTCCGTCCGTCGCCAACACGGTCGTCTCTGAGGCCCTTGGCGCGACGCATTGCATCGCCGCACGACCCGACGCGCAGCCCCTTCGAACCGCGACGTGTTGCAGCGCGGACACTATATTCAACATAATTTGTGAACGTTCACAACGGTAGCGCTACCGTGCTTGACACACTGTGACGGACAGAGAATGTGAACGTTCACGGGGAAGGCGCAGCTCATAGCGCTGTCTACAGGGGAGGACTATCATGCGTGGCTTCACAGCTCGCTCGCTTTCGCGTTTCGTCATCGGCACTTCGGTACTGGCCTTAGTCGGCCTGCCCGGCATCGCCATGGCGCAGGACGCTGCCGCAACCGTCGGCAATCCAGGCTCTTCGGACATCGCACCGCAGGCCACCCCCACCGGTCCGAACGAGGCCACCGACGATATCGTCGTCACCGGCATCCGCGCGTCGCTGCGCGAGGCGATCGACATCAAGCGCAATGGCCAGGGCGTGGTCGACGCGATCTCGTCCGAGGATATCGGCAAGTTCCCCGACACCAACCTCGCCGAGTCGCTCCAGCGCATCACCGGCGTGTCGATCGACCGCTCGAACGGTGAAGGCTCGACCGTCACGGTCCGCGGCTTCGGCCCGGAATATAACCTCGTCACGCTCAACGGCCGCCAGATGCCGACCTCGACGCTCGGCGACGGCGCCAGCGCGCCCGCCTCGCGCTCGTTCGACTTCGCCAACCTCGCCTCCGAAGGCGTCGCCGCGGTCGAGGTCTACAAGACCGGTCGCGCCGCCGTGCCCTCGGGCGGCATCGGCTCGACGATCAACATCCGCACCCCGCGCCCGCTCGACAAGCCGGGCACGCGCGGCAGCATCGCCGCCAAGGGCGTGCTCGACAGCTCGCGCAACGGCAAGGACCAGATCACGCCGGAAGTGTCGGGCATCCTGTCCACCACCTTCGCCGACGACCGGATCGGTATCCTGTTCAGCGGCGCGTATCAGCGGCGCAAGGCGAGCAACAACTCGGCCAGCGTCGGCTTCCGCGACGGGTTCCTGGGGGCTGAGAATAACTGGGGCACGCTGGCACAGCCCGGCACGCCGGGCGCCGCCAACATCACCAACCGCCCCGGCCCGACCGATGTCTATGAGATCCCGCAGAGCGCCGCCTACGACGTCATCGACATCGACCGCGAGCGCATCAACGGCCAGCTGGTCCTTCAGGCCAAGCCGACCGACACGCTGACGGCGACGCTCGACCTCACCTATTCGAGCAACAAGGTCGAGGTGCGCGACAGCAGCGTCGGCATCTGGTTCAACTTCGGCGACACGCGCAGCGCATGGACCAACGGGCCGGCAGCCGGTCCGGTCTTCTATTCGGAGAATTTCGCGCCGGGCAAGGATCTGTCGTACAGCAGCTCGCTGACCGCGAACAAATCCGAGAACAAGTCGATCGGCGGGAACCTGACCTGGGAAGCGCCCGGCAACGTCACGATGTCGCTCGACGCGCATCACTCGACCGCGGTATCGAAGCCGACGAACGATTACGGCAGCAGCACGTCGATCGGCGGCGCGATCTTCGGCGTCCAGTCTCAGACCGTCAATTTCGAGAACGACCTGCCGATCATCTCGTACCAGATGTACCCCGGCATCGACCCGCTGAACGCGTCGTTGATCACGCCGACCGGCAACGCGTTCCGCAACGCGTATTTCAAGGACGAGATCAACCAGCTCCAGCTGAAGGGGCATTACGACCACGACGGCGATTTCCTCGACAGCATCGACTGGGGCTTCTCGTACGTCAACAACAAGGTCCGCTCGGCCTACGGCTTCATCCAGAACGAGACCTGGGGCGGGATCGATCCGCGCGGCGCGGCGGCCGGTGCAGCGGCGGTTCCCGACGATTTTTTCAACCTCACCAGCATCCCCGACAAGTTCAAGGGTGTCTCAGGCGCCAACAATCCGGCGATCCCGCAGTCGATCTACACGTTCAATTTCGAGCAGATGGCCGAACTGCTGCGGTCGCAGTATAATATCTGCAGCGCCCCACAGACCGGTACCGCCGCGCCTGGCACGTGCCTTGCCAACTACACCAATGATCGCCGCATCCGCGAGCGGACGATCTCGCCCTACATCCAGTTCAACGGCAAGTTCGACGTCTTCGATCGACCCGCGCACATCATCGGTGGCGTCCGCTACGACGAGACACAGGTGAACTCATCGGCGCTGGTGCCGATCCCGACGGGCACGCGATGGACCGGGGCGAACGAATTCGCCCTGACCTATGCGGCCAACGCCGCGTTCACGACGCTCAAGGGCCGCTATCACAACTGGCTGCCCGCGGTCGATTTCGACATCGAACCGGTCCGCAACGTCAAGCTGCGCGCGTCGTACAGCCACACCATCACGCGCGCGGATTACGGCAGCCTCCAGGGCGGCCTGAACATCGACTCCAACCCGCGGATCGGTGGCGGCACCGGCAGCCAGGGCAACCCGAACCTGATCCCGTACAAGTCGAAGAACATCGATCTGTCCGCGGAATGGTATTACGGTCGCGAAAGCTATGTTTCGGTCGGGTATTTCACCAAGGACGTGCAGAACTTCATCGGCACGACGCAGATCAACACGCCGGCATTCGACCTGCGCAATCCAGGTTCGGGCCCGCGCTATCGTCAGGCGGTGGCGGCACTCGGATCGACCGACAACAATCTGGTGCGCGATTACATCCTGCGCAACTTCCCGGCCTCGTCGCAGGTCACGGGGACGAGCGATGCGGGGCTGCTGACGGGCAATATCTTCGGCCTGCCGCAGGACGATCTGTTCAACTTCCAGGTGAGCCAGCCGTTCAACAGCGACCAGACGGCCAACATCAACGGCTGGGAATTCGCGATCCAGCACCGCTTGTGGGAAACCGGGTTCGGCGTCATCCTGAACTACACGATCGTCAACGGCGACGCGAAGTACGACAACGCGCTCGATCCGAATATCGGCCAGTTCGCGCTGACCGGGCTCAGCGACAGCGCCAACGCGGTCGGCTATTACGACAAGAACGGCTTCCAGGCGCGTGTCGCGTATAACTGGCGCGGGCAATTCTACGCCGGCGGCGCGTTCGACCCGACCTATGTCGAAGCGTACGGCCAGGTCGATGCGAGCGCGAGCGTCCAGATGACCAAGGGGCTGGCGGTGTTCGGCGAGGTCATCAACCTCACCGGCCAAGGACGTCGCGGGCATCGTCGCTCGGACAATTTCGTAACCTTCGCGCAGCCGGGCTACGCACGCTACTCGGCCGGCCTCCGCTTCAACTTCTGAGGAGCACGATCCTCCCCCGCAAGGGGGAGGTGGCTGGCCCTGGCCAGACGGAGGGGGAGGAAAGGGTAACAGCGGTTCCGTGTTGCTCCCCCTCCGTCGCCTACGGCGCCACCTCCCCCTGGCGGGGGAGGATTGCAGGGTATGGACGCGCCCCAAACCGCTCCGTCATCCTGACGAAAGTCAGGATCCAGGGTGGTAGAGGGTCGTCTTACGGTACTCCGGCCCCTGACTTTCGTCGGGATGACGGTCAAGGATGGCGCTCCTCCCGCCGACGGAGCAAGTTGGCATGCGGAAACAGGGAAACAGGCAGCAGACGATGGCCACGAATACCGGCCCCGAATTAGCGACCGACCACCCGATCACGAACATCGTGATCGTCGGGGGCGGTACGGCCGGTTGGCTCGCCGCCTGCCTGATCGCCGCCCGCACCGATCGCGGCGCCGCACACCCCCTCGAGGTAACCCTGATCGAGTCCCCCGACGTCGCGACGATCGGCGTCGGCGAAGGCACATGGCCGACGATGCGCCGCACGCTCGAACGCATCGGTATTGCCGAGACCGACTTCCTCCTCGCCTGCGACGCATCGTTCAAACAGGGATCGCGGTTCGACGGCTGGCGGACCGGCGCGCCCGACGACAGCTATCTCCACCCCTTCACCGCACCCGTTGACGGCGACCCGCGCGACATCGTCGCAGCCTGGGCCGAGCATGGCGGTCAGTTCGCGAACAGTGTCGGCGCGCAAGGCGAGATTTGCCACCGCGACCTCGCGCCCCGCCAGCGGGCGATGCCCGACTACGCGGGCACGCTGAACTATGCCTATCACCTCGACGCGGGCAAGCTGGCCGCGCTGCTGACGCGCCACGCAACCGAGCGGCTCGGTGTCCGCCACGTCCGCGACCACGTCGTCGGCATCGACAGCACCGAGCACGGCGACATCGCCGCGGTCAGCACGCGCGTGTCGGGTGCGATCGCGGGCGACCTGTTCCTCGACTGCACAGGCCACGCCGCGCTGCTGATCGGCGGCCATTACGGCATCGCCACGATCGACCGCGGCGGCGAGCTGTTCAACGATCGCGCGCTGGCGGTGCAGATGCCGGTCGCGCCCCACAGCGCGATCGCCTCGCAGACCAACGCCACCGCGCACGCCGCGGGCTGGATCTGGGACATCGGCCTGCCGACCCGACGCGGGATCGGCTGCGTCTATTCCTCCGCGCATCTGAGCGACGACGCCGCGGCCGAGACGCTTGAGCGCTATATCCGCACCACCGCGCCCGACGCCGCATTACCCATTTTCCGCCAGCTCAAGTTCCAGTCGCGTCACCGCGCGCGGTTCTGGGAACGCAACTGCCTCGCGGTCGGGCTGTCCGCCGGGTTCCTGGAACCGCTCGAAGCCTCGGCGATCGTCCTGATCGAATTGTCGCTCGATGCTTTGCTCGACAATTTCCCCGCGACGCGGCGCGCGATGGATATTCACGCGACGCGCTTCAACACGCTGTTCCGCTACCGCTGGGACCGGATCGTCGAGTTCCTGAAGCTGCATTACGTGCTCAGCGAGCGCGACGAACCCTATTGGCTAGATCACCGCGACGCCGCATCGATCCCGCCGCGCCTCGCCGAACTGCTGACGCTCTGGCGGCACCAACCGCCGTCGCGCGCCGATTTCCCGATGATCGACGAGATCTTCCCGGCCGCGAGCTATCAATATGTCCTGTACGGGATGGGCTTCCCCGTGCCGACCCGCGGACCGATCGCCACGGCCGACCGGGCGCGGACGGAAACCTTGCTGGCGCAGGTCGATCAGCGCAAGCGTATGCTCGCCGCTGGCCTGCCTACCAACCGTGCCTATCTCGATGCCCTGCGGCATGCGACCGCCCCTGCCATGGAATTGTCAGCCTGATGTCCGACCACGTCATCCTCACTGCCGAAGATCACCGCGACCTTCGTATCCGTACAGAACGCGCCCCCGAACTTGGCGACGCGGTGATGACGTGCATCACCGTCCCGAGCGAGTTCCGGCGGGTCCAGACGCACTATCCGATCCTGTTCCAGCTCGACGCGGAGCGCGACAGCTTCACCGCGCTGGCGATGTTCGGGTTCGAGCCGGGCGAGAACCTGTTCCTGACCGACGCCGGATGGGACGCGCGCTATCGTCCGCTCGCGATCGACAGCCAGCCGTTCCTGGTCGGGCGCGGCGCCGGCGACGTCCGCCAGGTCCATATCGACATGGCAAGCCCGCGGATCGGGGCGGACGAAGGCATGCGCGTGTTCGACGATACGGGCCGACCGACGCCGTATCTCGAACGGATCGCTGATCAGCTCCGTGCGCTCGACACCGACTATGTCGCGTCCGCGGATTTCTTCGCCGCATTGCGCCGCTACGAGCTGCTCGAACCACTGACGCTCGATGTCACGCTCGACGACGGCGCGAAGAACCGGCTGGTGGGCTATCACGTGATCGACGAGAACCGGCTGGCCGCGCTCGACGGCGCTACGGTAGCGGACCTGCACGCTGGCGGGCACATGATGCCGATCTTCATGGCGCTCGCCTCGCTCGGCAACATCGGCGATCTCGTCGCGCGGAAGAACCGGCGGATGACGCGTGGCTGACGCGGAGCCCGGTATCTTCGCGACCATGCCGCGCATCCGCGAGATCGTCATCCGCGATGCCACGGACCTGGACGTGCATCTGCGCGAGGAGACCACGCCGTTCATCGTGCGCGGGCTGATCTCCGACTGGCCGATGGTCCGCGCCGGACTGCAATCCGCGAAGGCCGCACGCGACTATATCCAGGCCCACGCGCGCGACCTCCCTTTCGCAGTTTCAGTCGCGATGCCCGACAGCGGCGGCCGATTGTTCTACGACGCGGCGCACGCGATGAACTTCCAGATGCTGCGCGCGAAGTTGCCCGAAATCTTCGCACGGATCGACGCCAACGAAGGCGCCGCCGACGCGCACGCCATCTATCTCGCCTCGATCGACATGCACCAGTTCTTCGCCGGACTCCACGAGGCGAACCATGTCGAGTTAGGCGACCGGACGCCGCTCGCCAGCATCTGGATGGGCACCCGCACGCGGATCGCGGCGCACAACGATGTCCCCGACAACCTCGCCTGCGTGGCGGTCGGCCGGCGACGCTTCACGGTCTTTCCGCGCGATCAGTTCCGCAATCTCTACCTCGGCCCGGTCGACAACACGCCAGCGGGCCGCGCGGTCAGCATGGTCGATTTCCACGCCCCCGACTTCGCCGCGTACCCTCGTTTCCGACAGGCGCTGGAGCACGGCCAGGTCGCGGAACTGGAGCCGGGCGACGCGCTCTACATCCCAGCGATGTGGTGGCACCACGTCGAGGGGCTGTCCGACTTCAACGTGCTGGTAAATTACTGGTGGCGCGAGACGCCGCGGTGGCTCGGCCAGCCGCAGGATGCGCTGAACCACGCGATGTTGGCGATCCGCGATCTCCCCGCCGACGAGAAGGCACACTGGCGCGAGATGTTCGATCATTACGTCTTCGCCAACGGCCCCGAGGTCGTCGACCATATCCCCGAAGCCGCACGCGGCGTGCTCGCGCCGCTCACCACCGACACCGCGGGTCGCCTCCGCGCCTTCCTCCTGAGAGCGCTCAGCCGATGAAAAACACACCTGTTCGCCGCGTCGTAATCGCCGGGGGCGGCACGGCCGGCTGGATGGCGGCCGCGGCGATCGCCCGCACGATGGGCAGCACGATCGAGCTCACGCTGATCGAATCCGACGCGATCGGCACGGTCGGCGTGGGGGAATCGACGATCCCGCCGATGATCACGTTCAACCGCCTGCTCGGGATCAACGAAGCCGAGTTCATGCGCGAGACGCAGGCGACGTTCAAACTCGGTATCCTGTTCGACGACTGGAAGGACCGCGGCGAAAGCTATTTCCACTCGTTCGGGATCACCGGCAAGGATCACTGGTCCGCCGGCTTCCAGCATTTCTGGCTGCACGGCCTGACCAAGGGGCACGACCAGCCCTATGACGATTATTGCCTTGAACTGCGCGCGGCGTTGCAGGGCAAGTTCGCGCATCTGCCCGACGAGCGGATGAACTATGCATATCAGCTCGATTCGACGCGCTACGCGAAATATCTGCGCGGGATGGCCGAAGCCGACGGCACGCGACGCCTCGAAGGCAAGATCGCGCAGGTCGAACTGAACGGCGAAAGCGGCGACATCGCCGCGCTGGTGCTCGAATCCGGTGCGCGGATCGAAGGCGACCTGTTCCTCGACTGCACCGGCTTTCGCGCGTTGCTGATCGAGGGCGCGCTGCACGCCGGGTTCGACGACTGGACGCATTACCTGCCGTGCGATTCCGCGATCGCGATCCAGACCGAGAGCGTGCGACCTGCTTTGCCCTATACGCGGGCAATGGCGCACGACGCGGGCTGGCAGTGGCGCATCCCGCTCCAGCATCGCACCGGCAACGGCATCGTCTATTGCAGCCGCTATCTCGACCGCGACGCGGCGCTCGACCGGCTGCTCGGCAATATCGAGGGCAAGACGCTGACTGAGCCGAACGTAATCCGTTTCGTGACGGGTGCACGGCGGCAGCAATGGCATCGCAACTGCATCGCGATCGGGCTGTCGGGCGGGTTCATGGAGCCGCTCGAATCGACCAGCATCCACCTGATCCAGCGCGCCGTGCTGCGGTTGCTGCGGCTGTTCCCGTCGGGTGCGGTGTCGCCGCGCGATGTCGCCGAGTTCAACGACCAGCAGCATACCGACATGCTGCAGATCCGCGATTTCCTGATCCTGCACTACAAGGCGACGAACCGCCGCGACAGCGCGTTCTGGCGGCAATGTGCAGCGATGCCGATCCCCGCCTCGCTCGAACAGAAGATCGAGCTGTTCCGCGAGACCGGCCGCGTGTTTCGCAAGAACGAGGAGCTGTTCGCGGAAAACAGCTGGGTACAGGTGATGCTCGGCCAGGGGATCGTGCCGCGGAGCTATCACCCGATCGCGACCAAGCTACGCGACGAGGAGCTGGCGCGACTGCTCGGCGGCCTGCGCGACGGCACCAATGCGACCGTCGCCGGGCTGCCCGAGCACGCCGCCTATGTCGCGCGCTACTGCGGCACCGCCCCCACTCCCTCGCCCGTCCTCGCAGCCTGAATTCAGACGCATGGCACGGCGACGTCAGGCGGTAACGATCAAGCATGTCGCGGCGGATGCAGGCGTTTCGCTGCAAACCGTCAGTCGCGTCGTCAACAAGGACTCGGGCGTGCGCCCCGAGATGATGCGCCGCGTCCAGGCGTCGATCGACAAGCTCGGCTATGTTCCGTCGATCGCCGCGCAGCGCATGGGCGGGTCGCGCTCGTATCTGATCCTCGCGCTCAACGACCGCGAGCGAACCATTGCCGACTGGCGCGCGCGACAGGGCACCGACTGGTTCGACCAGATGATGCTGGGCGGCATGCTCACCTGTGCCGAGCACGGCTACCGCCTGATCGTCGAGCTGGTCGACACGCATAGCGACCATATCGAGCGCGAGCTCCAGGCCGCGATCGCCGCGCTGCAGCCCGATGGCGTGATCCTGACGCCGCCGCATTCGGGCAATCCGCTGATCATCAACTTGCTCGAGGCCCACGGCATCAGCTTTGCACGGATCGGCTCGCTGACCGACGGGCCGGGCCTCCGACTGATCATGGACGATACGCGAGCGGCGCGGATCGCGACCGAGCATTTGCTCGAACTCGGCCACCAGCGCATCGGCTTCATCGCTGGGCCGGCAGACTATGAACTCAGCGCGTGGCGGGTCGATGGCCGGCGCGCGGCGATGCAGGCGACGGGAGTCGCATGCGATGATCTGTTGGCGGTGGGCGACTTCAGCCACGCGTCGGGACGCGCGGCGGCGATGCAGCTGCTGGCGCTGGCCGAGCCCCCGACCGCGATCATCGCGAGCAACGATCAGATGACGCTTGCGACGCTCGAATTGGCGCGCGAGCGTGATTTGGCAATCCCTCGCGACTTGTCACTGATCAGCTTCGACGACACGCCGATCATTCGTCTGGCGCATCCGCCACTGACCGCGATCGTCCAGCCGATCGCCGAAGTTACCGCGCGGGCGGTCGCACTGATCATCGCGGATCTCGACGCCCGACTGGCAACGACCACTCCCGTGACAGTTCCTGCGGTGCTGACCTTACGCCATTCGACATCCGCACCTTAACGGGGGCCTGTACGCATGCTGGAGTTTGCGAGCGGTGCGTGTGGGGCAGACACGACAAAGCCCCGCTTTGTGGGCGGGGCTATTATAGTGGTGGTTGCGGGGACAGGATTTGAACCTGTGACCTTCAGGTTATGAGCCTGACGAGCTACCGGGCTGCTCCACCCCGCGACGTTCGCTTTCGCGAAGGGGTATGAGACATGGTGAATGGGTTTTGAGCGTTCCGTTTGCGTATTGCCGCACGGGCTTCAATGCCTGGCGACGACCTACTCTTCCATCGCTTGAGCGATAGTACCATTGGCGCAGTCGGGTTTCACGGCCGAGTTCGGAATGGGATCGGGTGGGACACCGACGCTATAGCCACCAGGCAATGGAGCCGGTGCGACGATACGTTGGGGAATGCTTTGGGTACCCCGTCGGCGCTTTCGCTGGGACGGGGTTTTAAAATCGATACCGTGCAAGGTTTGTAGTGGTATTCAACCAATCCCTCGACGGCGAGGGGATTGGCAATCTGGCGTTCGACTTGTTTCATCCGCACCGTAACAATGGCTAGCTGGTTGCCCAGTGTTGTCATTGATGGTGTGAGACTCTCAAGC
>NZ_JAXOJS010000004.1:0-131902 GCF_036663875.1 Sphingomonas sorbitolis
AACGATACTCCGGAGCCTTGAGGACCCCAGAAACCGCAAGCCGCCGCCCACATGTCCCTTCATCTTAACCTACAATGTCAAAGAGCCGACAAAAATACCGACACTCGCATAACCCTCTCTTCCGAGAAAGCTTGCAGCATCTGGTTTTTTGCGACCACCGCGGTAACCACTAAGGCACCCCGCTGCGGTGACACCCCTCTAAGACCACCTCCCCACACCGTCAAACGCTTTTTTACAGTTTTTGGTCGGTTTTCCATTTTTTGGCTCCGGCACCGCTCTACGGGCTCTCGTTGCCACCTACTCCTGAGACGCTGCTCGCTGTAAGTCATTCCGCGACCGTCGGTTTGGCCCACACCAACTCGAGATTTCGAAATTGCGGGGCTCGTCCGATGCGACGCCGGGATTGCCGGCGGCCATCATGTCCCGGAGCACAGAGTCGTATTGGTGAAGGTGCCATCGTGCGACTCGGACGTGATCGCTATTAGCGACGCTACGCCGGGTGATCCCGGATGAGCGCATCGAACGCTTCGATCGATAGCGGTTTGCGGAACTTGCAGCCGGCGGTAAAATCGTCCGCCCAGATGACTTCGGCAACGATCTGGCCGATCTGCGGCAGGTTGAGCCAGATGCTGGTCCCGCGCTTCAGCGCCGAATAGGTCTGGAGCCGCGCGCCGTTTATCGAGATGTCGACGACCTTGCACAAAGTGCGGCGCGTCTTGCCGATGCTGACGTCCAACGCGACAGGAGCACGGGGAGAACCGCGGCGGCTGGCGCGCTCTGCGGGTTCGAAATCGGCGGCGAACATGGCGTCCTCGTCCTTGCGAGTCCTAAGTCTGGCTTGCAGTCACAAGCCTAGCCGCCGTTACCTAACGTGATCTTAAGAAATGACCCCGGAACGGTTTAGTATCAATCCGCTCCGGGGTTTACACTTACTTACGGAGCGTGAGACCGCCACCGAAACGCTTGTTGAAGCGCGCGACCTGGCCGCCGGTATCGAGCATCGTGCCGCGGCCGCCGGTCCATGCCGGATGCGCGAGCGGATCGATCTCGAGCGTCATCACATCGCCTTCCTTACCCCAGGTGGTGCGGGTCTGGTACTTGCTGCCATCGGTCATCTGGACGGTGATCATGTGATAATCGGGGTGCGTATCGGCCTTCATGGGAATTCTCCGTATGTGGCTGGTTCCGACCAGCCTGAAAAGGAAGGCGCGCCCGTACACGGACGCGCCCGATTTTACAAGAACGCGGGCCTGAAGCCTTAGCCTCAGACTTTAGGCGGGTCGGCGATCATCGCGGTGAAGTTCGCTTCGGCAACCAGTTGCCCGTCGACCAGCGCGCGACCGGCGAACTTGCACACCGCACTGCGCTTCTGGACGAACGTCACTTCGAGTTTCAGCAATACGCCCGGCTCGACCGGCTTGCGGAACTTCGCGCCGTCGATCGCCATGAAATAGACGAGCTTGCCCGAGCCCGCGAGACCCAGCGACTCGACCGCGAGAATCCCCGCGGCCTGCGCCATCGCCTCGACGATCAGCACGCCCGGCATGATCGGACGCCCAGGGAAATGCCCCTGGAAGAACTGCTCGTTCATCGACACCGCCTTGATCGCGGTGATCGACGTGTCGAGGATCAAATCCTCGACACGATCGACCAGCAGCAACGGATAGCGATGCGGCAACGCGGCCATGACGCGCCCGATATCGAGCGGACCCAGGCCTTTTGCCGCAGTCAGGCCTTTTGCCTCAGTATCGTTCACGATATCGGTCATCGGTGTAGCTTAGCGACCCTGCGGGGTGCGCGTGGCTGCCGGTGCACGACCAGCCGGTGCTGGTGCTGCGCCCTGCTGCTGCTGGCCACCCTGCTGGTTCGGCTGCCAGTTCGCCGGGACGGCGGTGCTGACCGACGGCACCAGACGATCGAGCTCGGTGGTGATTGCCGCGGTGATGTCGGCGGTCGGCTGTGCGAACAATGCGGCCTCGGGACGCAGCAACAGGCTGACGTTCTTGGCACGGACGGCAGCCGTCACAGCGTCGCTGAGCTTCGCCTGGATCTGCTCGATCGCATATTGCTGCGCGCGCTGGGCGGGCTGCGTCAGGCGAGCGAGTTCCTGGTTGGCGGCGTTCTCGCGGGTCTGGATCGCCTGAGCCTGCGGACGCAGCGTCGCTTCGGTCGCGCCCGGTGCACGCTGGGCGGTCTGGAACGCGGTAACCAACGGCTGAAGCTCACGGGCAACCGCCTGGCGACGCGTCTCGGCCTGGTCGAGCTGTGCCTTGTAGGTCGTCTCGATCTGGGCACGCGCAGCGTTCCAGGCCTTCGAGTTGGCGATCGCGCCCTGCGCATCGGCGACGGCGATACCCGAAACCTGCGCATCGGCGGCGGTTGCGGTCATGGCGGCCGGCGCAACGAGCGCTGCGGCGAGGAGAAGCGTCTTGAACGTCGTCATCAGAACTGTGTCCCTACGTTGAAAGTAATGAGTTTGGGGTCGTCGCCCTTCTGCTTGAGCAGAGCCCTGGCGAGATCGATACGAAGCGGGCCGAACGGCGAGTTCCAGTTGACGCCGACACCGATCGACAAACGCGGCCGGGCCGAGTTGCCGAGGAAGCTTTCGACAAATGGAGTCTGCTCGGCCTGCGCGCGTGGATTGGCTGTCGTACCGATGCATGAGGTCCCTGCTGCGTCGGGCGACCCCGTCGAACACGTCGTGTTCGCCGTTACCGGCGCACCGGACGAGCTGGTGGTCGTATAGGTATAAAGCGGCGCACCCAGAGAATTGACGGCTGGCGTGAAGTTGGACTTCACATATTCCTTGCCGGTGGCCGGATCGACCGCCGTCTCGAATGTCGCGGTCGGCAACGGACGCTTGATCCCGAACAGGCTGCCCATCTGCGCGTAGACCGACGGCCGCAGTCCGAGCTCACGCGCGCCCGAGCCCAACGGAATCTCGATTTCGGCACGCGCCAGATAATAAGCGCGACCACCGAGCGCGTCGTCCTGGATCGAGTTGCGATCGGTCGCGAGGATCTGTGCTGGCGTTCCGTCGCTATATGCTGCGCGCAGGATACGCGGGCCGACGCCGCGGATGTCGAAGCCGCGGAACTGCGGCTCACCAAGATAGAAGCGATCGGTGATACGGATCGCATCGATACCAGGCCCGCGGCTCTTCTCGAGCGGATGAATATAGCCACCCTCGCCGATCAGCGATCCGATGAAACCGCTACCCAGGTTGACGTACTTCGATCCTTCAAGGCGGGTACGCAGATACTTCACGTCGCCGCCGAGACCGGCAAAGTCCTGGCTGAACGAGAAGCGCGAACCGGCGGTCGGGCGTAGACGGCTGTTCAGCGTATCGCGGCTGACCGAATAGCCGACCGACGAGGTCCACCGATTGCCGATGGCCTCGCACAGATAGCGCCCTGCAACCAGGAGGTTACACGACCCGTCGGCGTTCAGATACTGACTGTCCAGGCTGACTTCGTCATACGACAGACCGTAACGACCCGATAGCGACCAGAATTCGGTCAGCGGCACGCCGGTACGCAGCTGGAAGCCGGTCGAGACCTGCGAATAGTTGGTCTGGCGATCATTGCCGACATAGTTGAACGAGTTGTAGTCGCGGCGGAAGATGTCGCCACCGAGCGCGATGTTCTTGTCGAACAGGTAGGGCTCGGTAAAGCCCAGCTCGATCGACTTCGAATAGCTCGAATAATTGACACCGGCGCGCAGTTCCTGGCCCTTGCCGCGGAAGTTGCGCTGCGTGATGTTCGCCTGGACGATGAAGCGCTCGAGGCTCGAATAACCGGCCGACAGCTGGAGCTCGCCGGTCGACTTCTCTTCAAGGTTGGTCTCGAGGATCACGCGATCGGGCGCGGAGCCCGGCAGCTGCTTGATTTCCATCTTGTCGGCGAAATAGCCGAGCGAGTTGATGCGATCCTGCGAACGTTTCACCTGGAAGCTGTTGAACGCGTCGCCCTCGGCCAGGCGGATCTCGCGCCGGACGACCTTGTCCTGCGTCTGCGTGTTGCCGTTGATCTCGATCCGCTCGACATAGGTCCGCTTGGCTTCGGCGATGTTAAAATTAATCCCCATCGTCAGCGTTTCGGCGTCCTTCTGGAACTCCGGGTTCACCTCGGTGAACGCATAGCCGAACAGGCCCGCGGTCTGGCTGAGGTTGTCGACCGAATCCTCGACCAGCTTCGCGTTGTACCAGTCGCCTTTCTTGAGCGGCAGCGTCGCCGCGAGCTTCTTGTTGTCGAAGTCGCGGATCTGGCTGTCGACGGTCACGTCGCCGAACTTGTAGCGTTTGCCCTCCTCCACCACGTACGTGATGATGAAGTCCTTCTTGTCCGGCGTCAGCTCCGCGACCGCCGAGGTGACACGGAAATCGGCATAGCCCTGCGTCAGGTAGAACTGGCGGAGCTTCTGCTGATCGTAGGACAGGCGATCCTGATCGTAGCTGGTCGCCGACGACAGCAGGCGGAACAGCCGCGACTGCTTGGTCGCCATCTGGCCGCGAATCTGATCGTCCGAGAACACCTCGTTGCCGAGGATGTTGATCTGGCGGACCTTCGACTTCGGCCCCTCGCTGACCTCGAACACCACGTCGACGCGGTTCTGGTCGAGGTTGACCATCTTCGGATCGATCACCGCGGCAAAACGGCCCTGGCGGCGATAGAGTTCGATGATCCGCGAAATGTCCTGACGGACCGCGGTGCGCGTGAAGATCTGGCGCGGTGCGAGCTTGATCTCCTTGGTGATCTTGTCGGTCTTGAGCGCCTTGTTGCCCTCGATGATTACCCGGTTGATGATCGGGTTCTCACGCACGCGCAGCACGATGTTGCCCGTCTCGACACCGGCGATCGAATAATCCGCGAACAGGTCACTGGCCTGCAGGTCCTTCAGCGCCTGATCGAGCGTTTCCGCAGTGTACGGAATACCGATGCGCAGCTTGGTGTAGCTCAGCACCGTCTCGGCCTCGATCCGCTGTGATCCCTCGACTCGCAAAGTCTTGATCGTGCCGGCGGATACCGGAGCCGCGACGGGCGTTACACTATTGACCGCCCCCGTGACGGGATTGCGGACCGGGGCCGGGGTCGTCGTCGCGACCGGTGCGGTCTGCGCGAACGCGGGCGCGCCGGACAGGATCGTGCCTGCGAGAAGCAGGGCGCCCGTCCGCGCGAAATCGTAACCGTTGATCGCTGTCACCAAACCCACCCCAAAAACGTGCACATACAAGGCGCGCCCGCCCTGCCCTATCGTCGTCAGCCGATCAAGCCGGCCAGATTTTTCCACAGCCCGAAATTGCCGAGATCGTTGAACGTCACCAGCAGCATCAGCGCGAGAATTGCCGCGAGGCCGCCCCGAAACGCCCATTCCTGAACCTGCGGCTCGACCGGGCGCCTGCGCACCGCTTCGATCGCATAAAAAAACAGGTGACCGCCATCGAGCATCGGCACTGGCAGCAGATTGATGAACCCCAGATTGATCGAGACCAGGGCGATCAAGAAGACATAAGCATCGAGCCCGAGCGACATCTGTTCGCCCGACACCTTGGCGATGCTGAGCGGCCCGCCGAGTTCGTTGACCGAGCGGCGCCCGGTGATGACCTGGCTCAGCGTCTCGACCATCATCGAGACGATCTCACCGGTGCGCTTCACCGCGATCACCGGCGCTTCGATCAGGCTGACGGGGACGATCACGGGCTTGCTGCCGGCGATGCCGAGGCGGCCGATCTTGTATTCGTTGCCGAAGCGATCGCGCTGCAATTCGGTGCCGATCACGAGATCGCGCGATACCGTCTGGCCACCGCGCACCGCGTCGATCTGCGTGCGCTCGCCGGCGCGGATGCGGGCGAAGCGGGCGAGATCGTCGAACGTCTCTACCGACCGTCCGCCAATCGCGGTGATCCGGTCGCCGACCTGCAATCCGGCCGCGGCCGCAGCGCTACCGGGCATCGTGCCCCCGACGACCGGCGGCATGCGAATGTCGCCGTAAGCAAACGCGAAACCAGCGAGAATCAGGATCGCGACGACGAAATTGACGACCGGGCCCGCGGCGACGACGATCGCGCGCTGCCATACCGGCTTCGACTGGAAGGTGCGCTGGCGTTCTTCGGCGGGTAGCGACAGCCATTCGGCCGAGGGCTGACTCGCCGGGTTCATATCGCCCGCGAACTTCACATAGCCGCCGAGCGGTAACCAGCCGAACTTCCAGCGGGTGCCGCGGCTGTCGGTGAACCCGGCGATCTCGCGGCCGAAGCCGATCGCGAAGGCATCCGCCTTGATCCCGAAAAAGCGTCCAGCGAGGTAATGTCCCATCTCGTGCACGAACACAAGCGGCCCGATCACCAGGACGAACGACAATATGGTCAGCAGGATACCCGGCGTTTCGATCAAACCACGCAATCCTCTACACGCTTGCCCGCCAGGATCCGCGCCTCGGCGTCGATCGCCAGCACGGCATCGACGCTGTCCGGTGCGGCCGGGTTATAGCGCATTAGCGTATCCTCTACGATTGCGGCAATTTCGAGGAAACAAATCCGGCGCTTGAGGAAGGCTTCGACCGCGACTTCGTTGGCGGCGTTGAGGATTGCCGGCCGCGCCCCGCCCGCATCCAACGCTTCGCGCGCGAGTCGCAAGGCCGGGAAACGCACCGGATCGGGCGCCTCGAAGTCGAGTCGGCCGATTCCGACCAGGTCTAGCGGGGCCATCGGCGTCGCCATCCGGTCGGGCCATGCGAGCGTATGCGCGATCGGCGTCCGCATGTCGGGGGGCCCGAGCTGCGCGAGAACCGAGCCGTCGACATAATCGACGAGGCTGTGGACCACCGATTGCGGGTGGATGACGATCTCGATCCGGTCGTGCGGGATCGGAAACAACCGGGCGGCCTCGATCAGTTCGAGGCCCTTGTTCATGCAGGTCGCCGAATCGACCGAAATCTTTGCGCCCATCGACCAGTTGGGATGCTTGACCGCCTGTTCGAGCGTCACGCCGCGCATCTGCTCGATCGTCCAGTCGCGGAACGGCCCGCCGCTGCACGTGAGGATGATCCGCCGCACGCGCTCGGGCCGAGTCGCGTCGAAGCACTGGAAGATCGCGTTGTGTTCGGAATCCGCGGGCAACAACGTCGCGCCGGTCCGCTTGGCCGCGGCGAGGATCACGTCGCCGGCCGAAACCAGAGGCTCCTTGTTGGCGATCACGACGGTACCGCCCTGCTCGATCGCCGCCATAACCGGCTTGAGCCCCGCGCAACCGACGATCGCGCCCATCGTCCACTCGGCTCCCGACGCAGCCGCCTCGGCAATCGCATCGGCACCACCGCCTGCGCGGATGCCGGTGCCCGCCAGCGCCTCGCGCAATTCGGGGAGGCAGCCCTCATCCGCGACGACGGCGAACTCGGCCTTGGTCCGGATCGCCGCGGCGGCGAGCTTGGTCACATCGCAGTTCGCGGTCAGCGCGACGACACGGAAGTGATCGGGTTCACGCTCGATCAGGTCGAGCGTCGAGGTGCCGACCGAGCCGGTCGCGCCCAAGATCGTGACGGTCTTCATGCGTAGAAATGCGGCAGCAGGACAAGGAGCGCCGCGACCGGCGCGACCGGCACCAGCCCGTCGAGGCGATCCATCACGCCGCCATGGCCGGGCAGGATGTTGCCGCTGTCCTTCACGCCTGCCACTCTCTTCAACCAACTCTCATAAAGATCGCCCATCTGCGCGAGCACGGCGAGCACCGGCGTCGCCAGCGTCATCCGCATCGGCAGGCCGTATTGGACGTGCAGCACCGCCGCGACCGCGCTCGCCAGCACGACGCCACCGATCAGCCCCGACCATGTCTTGTTCGGGCTGATCACCGGCGCGAGCTTGGGCCCGCCCAGCGTCCGCCCGGTGAAGAACGCGCCGATATCGCACGCCCACACCAGCGACAGCGCCCACAGCGTGAAGAGGATACCCTCGTCCTGCCGCCGGATGATCATCAGCGCGAGTACCGGAAGGCCGCAATAGAGGATGCCGAGCGCGAGCGGTGGCTTGCGCGTGGTGATGACGACGAAGAACGCCGCGCCCGCGAGCAGACCCAGCGTGAAGAAATCGTGGATCACCAAGATCAGCGACGCGGGCGCCATCAGCGCGAGCGGCACCGACAGCGCGAACTGCGTCATCCGCTTGGTCTTGGCGTCGGCGCCTTGCAGCATCGACCATTCCGCCATCATGAACAGCGCCGCGACCACGCCGAGCACCCAGAACGCGATCCCGCCGAGCGTCAGCGCGATGCTGGCGACGGCAATCATCGCGACGCTGGCGATCATGCGGAGCTTCAGATTGGACGGCGTTCGCAGCACCTGGTCGGGCGCGTTCGCCGGGTCTGGCAGGGTCGTCAAAGGGCCACTCCAAACCTACAAGTGTTCGCCCGCGAAGGCGGGGGTCCAGGGTCACGCATGTTGGAGTGCCTGGCTCCCGCGCCCCCGCGTTCGCGAGGGAACAGGAAATTCACAGCCCACCGTAGCGGCGTTGACGCTGCCCAAACGCCGCTACCGCATCGGCAAGCGCGGCCGCATCGAAATCGGGCCAGAGCGTGTCGACGAACAGCAGTTCCGCATACGCCGCCTGCCACAACAGGAAGTTCGACAGTCGCTGCTCGCCCGAGGTGCGGATCATCAGGTCGAGCGGCGGCAGGTCATGCGTGTCGAGTTCGGCTTCGATCGTGCCGACGTCGATGCTGGCAGGATCGAGCGCGCCGTCACGCGCACGCTCGGCAAGACGCCGTGCCGCGCCGACCAACTCGGCATGCGCGCCGTAGTTGAGCGCGATCGCAAGGATCGGACCGGTATTGCCCGCAGTCCGCGCGATGGCGTCATCGACCATCGCCACCAGATCGGGCGAAAAGCTGTGATAATCGCCAATCACGCGCAGCCGGACGTTCTCGCGCGCGAGTTCGTCGAGGTCGCTACGGATGAAATGCCGCAGCAGCCCCATCAGGTCGCTGACCTCTTCGGCCGGACGCCGCCAGTTCTCGGACGAGAACGCATACAGCGTCAGCGCCTCGATCCCCATCGCGCGCGCGGCGCGCGTCACCTTGCGCACCGCCTCGACGCCGGCCTTGTGCCCGGCGAAGCGCGGCAGGAACCGCTTCTTCGCCCAGCGGCCGTTACCGTCCATGATGATCGCGACATGACGCGGCACCGCCCCGCCCGAGGGGACGGCGACGAGCGGCGCGGCGGAGGTAGCCCCCGCCGAAGCGGCGCCGAACGCCCTCACTTGCCCAGGATTTCCTTTTCCTTGGCGGTCGCGGTCGCATCGAGCTCGGCGATGATGCTGTCGGTCAGCTTCTGGACTTCGGTCTCGTGACGCTTGCGCTCGTCCTCGCCGAACACGCCCTTCTTCTCGTCGACCTTTAGCGAATCCATGCCGTCGCGACGGACGTTACGGACCGCGATGCGCGCCTTCTCGGCGTACTGGCCCGCGAGCTTGGCGAGTTCCTTGCGGCGCTCCTCGGTCAAATCAGGGATCGGCAGGCGCAGCGTCTGGCCGTCGACGATCGGGTTGAGCCCGAGGCCGGCCGAGCGGATCGCCTTGTCGGTCGGGCCGACGTTCGACTTGTCCCAGACCTGCACCGACAGCATCCGCGGCTCGGGCGCCGACACGGTCGCGACCTGGTTCAGCGGCATCGACGAGCCGTACACCGTCACCATCACCGGATCGAGCAGCGCGGTCGACGCGCGGCCCGTGCGCAGGCCAGCGAGATCGCTCTTCAGCGCTTCGACGGCACCCGCCATGCGGCGTTCGAGGTCGGTCTTGTCGTATGCAGCCATCTTAAAGCTCCTGCTCGTTCTGGACGATCGTCGACACGCCATCACCCGCCAACACCGCGGCGAGATTGCCGGGTTCGCGGATGTTGAAGACGACGATCGGGATGTTGTTGTCGCGGCACAGCGCGATCGCGCTCGCGTCCATGACCTTGAGGTCGTCGGACAGCACGCGGCTGTACGTGACCGTTTCGTAGCGCACCGCGTCCGGGTGCGTCTTCGGGTCGGCGTTATACACGCCGTCGACCGAAGTGCCCTTGAACAGCGCATCGCACTTCATCTCGGCAGCACGCAGAGCGGCGCCCGAATCGGTGGTGAAATAAGGGCTGCCGACGCCCGCCGCGAAGATCACGACGCGACCCTTCTCCAAGTGACGCTCGGCGCGGCGGCGGATGAACGGCTCGCAGACCGACGCCATCGGGATCGCCGACTGGACGCGCGTGTCGACGCCGATCTGCTCCAGCGCGTTCTGCACGGCCAGCGCGTTCATGACGGTCGCGAGCATGCCCATGTAATCGCCGGTCGCCCGGTCCATGCCGCGTGCCGCGCCCGCCATACCGCGGAAGATGTTGCCGCCACCGACGACGATGCAGATCTCGTAGCCCTTGGCCTTGATGTCGGCGATTTCCTGCGCGACGCGGGCGGTGACGGTCGGATCGATCGACAGGCCCGACGGTCCCATCAGGACTTCGCCCGACAGTTTCAGCAGGATACGTTTGTAGCGCGGAGGCGTCATAAATCTCGAATTGTGATTGGCGGGGCGGCGCGGACCTTAGGCGGCGAGGCCCGAGATGTGAAGCGCTGCGCGGCGCGTGCATCGAAACTGGGTGGAGACGAGACGGAAAATGGGCTGGGCTGGGTCCAGCTGCTTGTCATTCTCCCGGAATGCGGAGGAAGTATCACGGCTGGCCAATCTGGAATCAGCGACACCTGCAACGACGCCTCCCCGGCGGAGGCCGGGGTCCATTTGGCAAGGTCGATGTAATTGAAGACGCCCATCGTCACCTTCGTATTCCACCTGAACCCCGGCCTTCGCCGGGGAGGTGCCGAGGCGAGGGATCGTCTGGCCGATATCACATGCTGTTACCGCCTCGAAAGGTTTACGGATCGATGACTTGCAGCCCCCTGGATACCGGAACGAGCCCGGCATGGTGGACGAGGCCTATTCTTCTCCCCTCGGGGAGAAGGTGGCCCGGCAGGGCCGGATGAGGGGGCGTGAGGTTCGAGACCCAACCACTCCCCTCACCCTTCCCACGGCAATGTGGCCGCGGGCCCCTTCCCTCTCCCCGGAGGGGCGAGGGAGGAACTGAGATCAGACCCGCGGAACGCCCGCCAAACCCACTCCGTCACCCCGGACCTGTTCCGGGGTCCACCGTTCCGCGTAATCACCGACCGGCGGTTTGCGGAACCGTGGATGCCGGAACAAGCCCGGCATGACGGAGGGTGTTTGGCGAGCGCTCGATCTCCAATGCCCTCTCCCACGAAGGGAGAAGGTCAGCTTACGCCTGTGGCACGCCGCTCGCAGCAGCAACCTCGGCTGCGAAGTCGGACTGCTCCTTCTCGATGCCCTCGCCGAGCTGGAAGCGGACATAGTCCACCAGCTTGATCTCGGCGCCCGCGTCCTTGCCGGCCTTGGCAACGACGTCGGAGATCTTGGTCTTGCCGTCCATCACGAACAGCTGGCTGACCAGCGCGTGCTCCTTGCGATACTTGGCGATGCCGCCCTCGACCATCTTGGCGATGATGTCGGCAGGCTTGCCCGACTCGGCGGCCTTCTCGGTCGCGATCGCGCGCTCGCGCTCGATCTCGGACTCGTCGAGGTCGGCTTCGTTCAGCGCCTTCGGGAAGGCAGCAGCGATGTGCATCGCAAGCTGCTTGCCGAGTGCCTGGAGAACCTCGTCCGAAGCCTCCGACTCAAGCGCAACGAGCACGCCGATCTTGCCGAGGCCGGGAGCCGCTGCATTGTGGATGTACGGAACGACCGCACCCTTGCTGACTTCCAGCGTGCGCGAGCGGCGCAGCGACTGGTTCTCGCCGATCGTCGCGACGTTGTTCGTCAGGACTTCCTCGACGGTCTTGCCCGATGGCATCGCCTGCGACTTCAGCGCCTCGATGTCGCCACCGGTTGCGAGCGCGATCTGCGTGACGTCACGGACGAACGACTGGAACTGGTCGTTCTTCGCGACGAAATCGGTCTCCGAATTAACTTCGACCGCTGCGCCCTTGCTGCCCGACACGGCGACGCCGACGAGGCCCTCGGCCGCGGTACGGCTGGACTTCTTGGCGGCGGCTGCGAGCCCCTTGGTACGCAGCCAATCCATTGCCTGCTCCATGTCGCCGGCGTTCTCGCTCAGCGCCTTCTTGCAATCCATCATGCCCGCGCCGCTCTTCTCGCGCAGATCCTTGACCATCGCTGCCGTGATATCGGCCATGTCTCTAATCCTTTTTAGGTCTGAATATGGTTGCGGGCGAGGCAGAGCTTTCGCCCTACCCCGCCCGCATGACGGTTCGGCGACGACGCTTATGCGTCGATCTGGCGCTCACCCTCGGCTGCCAGCTCGGCAGCGATATCGGCGTTCGCAGCAGCCTCGGTCGTGTCGGCAGACGCCTCGACGACGGGGTCTGCGCTCAGTGCCTCTTCCTTCGGCGGCTCGATCATCGCGCCGATGTCGGCACCGGTGCGGCGCTGCTGCTCCTGGCCGCCGCGCGTCGCGGCGATCGCGATCGCCTCGCAGTACAGGCGGATGGCGCGGGCTGCGTCGTCATTCGCGGGAACCGGGAAGGCGATGCCGTCCGGCGACACGTTCGAATCGAGGATCGCGACGACGGGAATACCCAGCGTGTTGGCTTCCTTGATCGCCAGCTCTTCCTTGTTCGCGTCGATCACGAACATCACGTCGGGAATGCCGCCCATGTCGCGGATGCCGCCGAGCGAAAGCTCGAGCTTGTCCTTCTCGCGGGTGAGCTGAAGGACTTCCTTCTTGGTCAGGCCGACGGTGTCGCCCGACAGCATTTCCTCGAGCGTCTTAAGACGCTTGATCGAACCCGAGATGGTCTTCCAGTTGGTGAGCATGCCGCCCAACCAGCGATGGTTGACGAAGTGCTGGCCCGAACGACGCGCTGCGTCCGCGACGGGCTCCTGCGCCTGGCGCTTGGTGCCGACGAACAGGACCTTGCCGCCACCGGCAACCGCCGACGAGACGAATTCGAGCGCACGCGCGAACAGCGGCACGGTCTGCGAAAGGTCGAGGATGTGGACGCCGTTACGATCACCGAAGATGTAAGGCTTCATCTTGGGGTTCCACCGATGAGTCTGGTGGCCGAAATGCGCGCCCGTTTCGATGAGCTGCTGCATGGAGACGACTGGAGCCGCCATAGGGATATATCCTTCCGGTTGTGCCTCTGGGAAGCGGATGACGTCGTGGCCGAATGACCGTGACGCACCGGGCTATGATGCTTCCCATGCGGGGTTAGAGGCGGGGCCCTTAGCGTGGCTCTATTCGAAAAGCAATCGCACAAGGCCCGCTTGACTCATGGAACGCAATGAGAACATAAAGGGCTCAGAGAGGAACAGATGTTCGACTCGGCGCGGAATCACCCCGGCATGACGGGATTCGAAATGCGACGAGTGGAACGATGTTTCTGACCAAGTGTTTGCGGATATTAGGAATTTGTTCGCAACTCATAGGAAGGCGGACGTGATGTTGGTTCTGAGCTTCATGGTTTTTGCTGGTGCATTCGCGGTCGCCGGCATGATGATCGTCTCGTCGATCGCGCCGCAGTGGGACCGTATCGTCCGCCTCGCGATGGGCAACGTCGAACCCGCGTTCCAGCCGCTCCGCACGCTGGCCGTTGCGGAGCGACGGATCGCGGTCAGGCGCTGGGCTTCGACGTCGGCTCCGGTGCCCGCCCGCCGCTGGAACGCTGCCGCCTGATCTTGGCGTAGCTCGCGATGCTGAACGGCATCGAGAGCAGGTAGAGCACGCAGATGATGCTGAGCGTGTGCCACGGCGCGCTCACTATAGCGGCGCCGAGCAGTACGACGAGCGCGATGGCCTCGAACCGGATGTTGCTGCGGAGTTTGACCGAACTCCACGAATAGGTGGCGATACTCGAGACCATAAGAAGAGCGACGAACGCTACCCACGGCGCCACAAAATAGGGCGACGCGAATTTCGGCTCATCGGTCCAGAACCAAAAGAACATCGGCATCAGTGCCAGGCCTGCTCCTGCTGGAGCCGGAACCCCAGTAAGGAAGCCGGCCGATTTATGCGGCTGATGGCTTTCGTCGATCTTGGCATTGAAGCGCGCGAGACGCAGCGCGCAGAACACCGCGAGGATCAGCGAACAGATCCAGCCGACGCGGGGCAGCGCCGCCAGCGACCAGAGATAGACGATCAGCGCGGGCGCTACGCCGAACGAGATCGCGTCGGACAAAGAGTCGAGCTCGGCGCCGAAACGGCTTTCGCCGTGGAGCATCCGGGCGATGCGGCCGTCGAGCCCGTCGAGCACGCCGGCAACCATGATCATCGCGACGGCGCTTTGCCATTCGCCGCCGATCGCAAATCGCACGCCGCTAAGGCCTGAGCACAACGCCAGTGCGGTTACGGCATTGGGCGCGACCGCGCGCAGCGGAAGACCGCGCGGCGCCCGGCGGGTGCGACCGAACTTCCCGCGACCGCGTGCGTCGGTCGAACCGTCATCGATCTCGTCGCGATCAATCATTGCGCGACACCACCGACCGGAACACCACCGACGCGACCCAGCACGGTCTCACCTGCAACGCTGCGCTGACCGAGGCAGACCTGCGGTACGACATGATCGGGCAGGTACACGTCGACGCGGCTGCCGAACCGGATCAGCCCGATGCGCTGGCCGGCCGCGACCATGTCGCCAGCCTTCACGAAGCCGAGGATACGACGCGCGACGAGGCCCGCGATCTGCGTGAAGCCGACCCGCATGCCGTGGCGATCTTCAACGACAAAATGCTGGCGCTCGTTCTCGTCGCTGGCCTTGTCGAGGTCGGCGTTGAGGAACTTGCCCGAAATATAAACGACTTGGCGGATAGTCCCGGCGATCGGCGTGCGATTGATGTGCACGTCGAACACCGACATGAAGATCGACACGCGGACCAGCGGCGCATCGCCAAGGCCATTCTCACCGGCGAGTTCGCGCGGGATCGGCACGCGCTGGATCATCGTGATCAGCCCATCAGCCGGCGCGACGATCAGGCCTTCACCCTGAGGGGTCGTGCGGATCGGATCGCGAAAGAACGTCGCGACCCAGATCACGACGCCGACCATCGGCCAGAACAGCACGTGGCTGACAATCGTCAGCAACAGTGTGATGCCGGTCGCGATCGCGACGTATTTGTGGCCTTCCGGATGGACTGTGGGAAATCGCCATTTGACCGTGGAGGTCGTGACGGGCGGCTTGTCGAGCGATGCCATAACCCGCGGGTCTATCCGTGCAGGACGCGCGATACAACGATGAACCGGCTTTTCCTTACAGGACCAGTGGTTGTCCAATGGTTGATCGTGGCGGCATGCTCCCCTAGACGCTCCCCAAACCCCTCCCCCGAAGGACCCGGATATGGCGAAGATCAAGGTAAAGAATCCGATCGTGGAGATCGATGGCGACGAGATGACCCGGATCATCTGGGAATGGATCCGCGAGCGCCTGATCAAGCCGTATCTCGACATCCAGCTCGATTATTACGATCTCGGCGTCGAGCATCGCGACGCGACCGACGATCAGGTCACGATCGACAGCGCGCTCGCCACGCAGAAGCACGGCGTTGCCGTCAAGTGCGCGACGATCACGCCCGACGAGCAGCGCGTCACCGAGTTCGGCCTGAAGAAGATGTGGAAGTCGCCGAACGGCACGATCCGCAACATCCTCGGCGGGACCATCTTCCGCGAGCCGATCGTGATCAAGAACGTGCCCCGCCTGATCCCGGGCTGGACGCACCCGATCGTCGTCGGCCGTCACGCGTTCGGCGATCAGTACCGCGCGACCGACTATCTAGTCCCGGGTCCGGGCAAGCTGCGCCTCGTCTTCGAAGGCGACGACGGCACGGTCATCGACCGCGAAGTATTCCAGTTCCCGTCGGCGGGCGTCGCGATGGCGATGTACAACCTCGACGATTCGATCCGCGATTTCGCGCGCGCGTCGATGCACTACGGCCTCAACCTGAAGTGGCCGGTGTATCTGTCGACTAAGAACACGATCCTCAAGGCCTATGACGGCCGCTTCAAGGACCTGTTCGCCGAGGTGTTCGAGGCCGAGTTCAAGGATAAGTTCAAGGAAGCGGGCATCGTCTACGAGCATCGCCTGATCGACGACATGGTCGCTAGCGCGCTGAAGTGGAACGGCGAGTTCGTCTGGGCCTGTAAGAACTATGACGGCGACGTCCAGTCGGACCAGGTCGCACAGGGCTTCGGGTCGCTCGGCCTGATGACCTCGATCCTGCTGACCCCGGACGGCAAGACGGTGGAGGCCGAGGCGGCGCACGGCACCGTCACGCGTCACTTCCGCATGCACGAGCAGGGCAAGGCGACCTCGACCAACCCGATCGCGTCGATCTTCGCATGGACCGGTGGCCTGAAGTATCGCGGCAAGTTCGACGACACGCCCGACGTGACGAAGTTCGCCGAGACGCTCGAGCGCGTCTGCGTCCAGACGGTGGAGAACGGCCACATGACCAAGGATCTCGCGATCCTGATCGGCCCGGATCAGCCCTGGATGACGACCGAGCAGTTCTTCGAGCAGGTGCGCGCGAACCTCGAGACCGAAATGGCCAACTGGGCCTGATCGCACTGCCCCGCTCCCCCTAAAGGGAGCGGGGCCTTGTCCCTCCCGTCATCCTGACGAACATCAGGACCCAGCGTTACAGACGCTGACGTTTTTGGCTCCGGATCCTGACTTTCGTCAGGATGACGGAGGGAAATACACCTCTTTCCGCTGCCGATTGCGGCAGCACGTCACCACGGGTGACAATTCCGTCATGCGTCCCCTAAGGTCGCACGCATGGCATTACGGCTCGACAATCAAGGTTTCAGCGACACGCTCGTCATTCTCGGCGCGGCGGGCCTCGTCATTCCCGCGTTCGCGCGGTTCCGGGTCAGCCCCGTTATCGGTTTCATCCTGGTCGGGCTGTTGGTCGGGCCGGCCGGCTTGGGCTCGCTAACCGGGTCGGCGCCGTGGCTGTATTACCTGACCATATCCAATCCGGAATCGATCGAGCCGTTCGCCGAGTTCGGGATCATCCTGCTGCTGTTCTCGATCGGCCTCGAACTCTCGTTCAAGCGGCTATGGTCGATGAAGCGTCTGGTTTTCGGCACCGGCGCCGCCGAACTAATCGGCTCGGCGCTGATCATCGGCGTTGCGCTGCACTTCATCGGCCAGGAATGGGCGGGCGCGATTGGCCTTGGGTTCGCATTGGCGCTCTCATCCACCGCACTGGTCCTGCCGCTCGTCGGCACCACCGGCGCGGTTGGACGTGGTGCGTTCGCGATGCTGTTGTTCGAGGATCTGGCGCTCGTTCCGATCATCTTCGTACTCGGTGCGCTCGCCCCGACCGCAAGCGCGGACGGATGGTCGAACATCGCCGGAGTCGCGTTGCGCGGCGGGCTGACGGTGGTCGCGATGTATGTCGGCGGACGGCTCGTCCTGCCCCGCCTGTTCGGACAGGCCGCGCGGACCAAGAGCCCAGAACTCTTCCTCGCGGCGTCGCTGCTGGTAGTGATCGTCGCCAGCGTCGCGACCACCGCCGCCGGACTGTCGCCGATCGTCGGCGCGCTGCTGGCGGGACTGCTGATCGCCGAGACCGAGTACCACAGCGAGGTCGAGGTCATCACCGCGCCATTCAAGGGCCTCGCGCTCGGCGTGTTCCTGATCACCGTCGGCATGAGCCTCGACCTCCGGCTGATCGCGCAGAACTGGCCATCGCTGCTGCTTGCGGTGACCGGCGTGGTCGCGACCAAGGCGATCGTGACGTTCCTGTTCCTGCGCGTCGCCAACTCCCGGCGCGGCGTTGCAGCGGAAACCGGCCTGCTGATGGGCAGTCCGTCCGAGACGACGCTTATCGTCCTGGCCACCGCCGCACAGGCACAGCTGATCCTGCCGTCGACTGCGTCGTTCTGGCAGACGGTCACCGCGATCGGGCTGACGATCACGCCGCTGCTGGCAAAACTGGGCCGCACCGTCTCGCGTCAACTGGAAAGCCGATCGGGTGCCGATGCAGGCGATATCGAGATCGATGAGGACGGGCCGGGAACGGTCGTGATCGGCTTTGGCCGGGTGGGTCGGATGGTGGCGGACATGCTCGCGGTCCATAGGCAGAAATACGTCGCGGTCGAGGCGGACATCGACTCGGTCGAAGCCGCGCGCGCCCAAGGCCATCCGGTACTGTTCGGCGATGTCGCTCGCCCGGAACTGGTGGACCGGCTGAAGCTGCATACCGCCAAGGCGCTGATCCTGACGATGGACGATCCGGTGTTGACGGTGCGGTTGGCGCGGCGGGTGCGGGCCTTGGCGCCGGATCTGCCGATCGTGGCGCGCGCGCGCGATACGGCGCATGCGGCCGAGCTGTACCGGGCGGGCGTGACGGATGCGGTGCCGGAGACTTTGGAGAGTTCGCTGCAGTTGGCGGAGGCGGTGCTGGTCGATCTCGGGGTAGCGATGGGGCCCGTCATCGCCTCGATCCATGAGAAGCGCGACGAGCTTCGTCAGGAGATCAAGGCGGCCGCCGACATGATCGCCGAGCCCCGGATCAGAAAGGCCAAGCGAACACCCCGCGCGGTGTAGCGGTGTAAGTGTCGAGCGAGGCTCGTTGTACCTGGTTATCAAATGACGGCGGTGAGCGGATCGATCAGGCGGCGGCCAGCGCGAAATCCTTGAAGCGTTCGCGGAGGGCGGTTTTCAGGAGTTTGCCGGTAGCGGTATGCGGCAGGTCGTCGACGAAGACGATCGCGTCGGGGAGCCACCATTTGGCGACGTGCTTGGCCAAATGATCGAGGATCGCCTGTTCGGCGACCTCGCTACCGGGCTTGCGGACGACCAGCAGCAAGGGCCGTTCGTCCCATTTGGGGTGGTAGATGCCGATCGCCGCCGCTTCCGCGACGCCTGGGCAACCGACCGCGGCGTTCTCCAGGTCGACCGAGCTGATCCATTCGCCGCCGGACTTGATGACGTCCTTCGAGCGATCGGTGATCTGCATCGTGCCGTCGGCGTGGAGCATCGCGACATCGCCGGTGTCGAACCAGCCTTCCTTGTCCACCGCATCTTCGTCGGCGCCGAAATAGCGTTGGACGACCCAGGGGCCCCTCACCTGCAAGCGGCCGGCGACCTTGCCGTCGCGGGCGAGGACCTTGCCCTCGTCATCGATGATGCGGAGTTCGATGCCGAACGGCACGCTGCCCTGCTTGCCGACGAGGTCGAGCTTCTCGTCATGCGTCATGTCGTCCCAGTGCGGGGGCGCGAAGCCGGCGGTGCCGATCGGTGACGTCTCGGTCATGCCCCAGAGGTGCTTGACCGTGGCGCCCATGCCCATGATCCGCTCGATCATCGCCCGCGGGGCTGCCGAGCCGCCGATCGTCACCTGCTTCAGGTAGCGCGGCGCATCGCCGGTCGCGTCCATGTGGCCGAACATCGCGAGCCAGACGGTCGGCACGCCGGCGGAGTGCGTGACCTTCTCATCGTTCATCAGCCGGCACAGCACGGCGGGGTCGTTGACCGCGGAATAGACGACCTTTGCGCCCGACAGCGCACAGGCGAACGGCAGGCCCCAGGCGGCGGCGTGGAACATCGGGACCACCGGCAGCACGACCGCGTTCGGCGAGAGATCGAACACCCACGGCGCGACCTCGGCCATGGCGTGGATCAGCGTCGAACGGTGCGTGTAGAGCACGCCCTTCGGATTGCCGGTGGTGCCGCTGGTGTAGCAGAGCATGCACGGCTCGCGCTCGGCACCCTCGACCCATTCGTAATCGCCGTCCTCGGCGTCGAGGAGCGCTTGGAAACCATCAGAGCCGAGATCGTCGAAGCAGACGTAGTGGCGGATGCTGGTCCACTGTGCGCGAAGGCGATCGACCAGTGGCTGGAACGCCTTGTCGTAGAGCATCACGCGGTCTTCGGCGTGGTTGGCGATGTAGACGAGCTGTTCGTCGAACAGCCGCGGGTTGATGGTGTGGATCACGCCGCCCATGCCGATCGTGCCGTACCAAGCGACGAGGTGGTGCGCGTGGTTCATCGCCAGCGTAGCGACCCGGTCGCCGGGGGCTACGCCGAGCTTTTCGAGCGCTTGAGCCAGTTTGCGGGCGTCGCGGGAGATGCCGGCCCAGTTGGTGCGCGTCTCGCGACCGTCGGCCCAGTAGCTGACGAGTTCCCTCGCCCCGTGCTCCCGCGCCGCGTGATCGATCAGGCGGGGAACACGAAGCTCGAAATCCTGCATTCCACCAAGCATTCTCGCTCTCCCAAGCTGTTAACCGACCAGAGCGAGCCTCGTTTCCGAGGTCTTCAGCTCGACCTTGGTGACACCGTGCAACGACTCGATGTGCTCGACAAGCTCCCCGTCGAGGAGAAAGTCGCGGCCTAGCAGGATGCAGACCTCGCCATCGGGGAGTTGCGCGCGGACACGCACTTCGCCGCGCGCGCCGCGATGCTCGGCGAGCAGCGCGGCTAGGCCGGCAAACGCGGTCATCTCGGAGATCGTCACGACCACCTGGAAGCGCGCGAGGTTGGCGAGGCCCTCGAATGGCTGGATGCGCTTGATGCTGACGCGCGGGGTGTCCTCGCCGGGCTTGCGGTCGAGCTCGACGGTGATCAGGCCGCAGCCGCCGGCCTTCGCCGCCTCTTCGAGATCGCGCGAGACCTGTTCGTCGAAGCAGGTCGCCATGAACTGGCCGCTGGCGTCCGAGCATTGCGCCATCATGAAGCGCTTGCCGCGGGCGGACGTGCGGTAGCGCGCGTCCTCGACCAGCACCGCCATCGTCGCGCCGGCGCGGCTGCCGTCGTCGGGGATGTTGAGCTCGGACAGCGCAGTGTAGGCGCGGGCGCCGTGGCTGTTGGCGATGTGGCGGTGGCGGTCGACCGGGTGCGCGGAGAAATAGAACCCGAACGCTTCCTTTTCCTGGTCCATGCGCTGGCTGAGCGTCCAGCGGACCGAGGGGGGGAGCTTGATCGCATCGCCGGCGGGCTCGGCGTCGCCGAACAGGCCGCCCTGCCCGCTGGTCTTCTGTTCGTGCGTGCGCGCGGCGATCGCGAGGATGGTTTCCGCAGTGGCGTGGATGCCGGCGCGGTTGGGCTCGAACGAGTCGAACGCGCCGGCGGCGGCGAGCGTCTCGAGCTGGCGCTTGTTGAGGAGGCGCGGGTCGACTCGCTTGGCGAGGTCGTCGAGGCCGGCGAACGGGCCGTTCTGGACGCGCTCGACGATGAGCTTTTCCATTGCGCCTTCGCCGACGCTTTTCAGGGCACCGAGCGCATACCGCACAGCAAGGTTGTTTCCCCGCGAAGGCGGGGACCCAGTCTGGGCACCCGCCTTCGCGGGTGAACATTCTGCTGGTTGGGCGTCAGTATCCGCCAAAACCTCGACATCGAACTCGGCCTGGCTCGCGTTGATGCAGGGCGGCAGCGCGGTGATCCCCAAGCGGCGCATGTCATCGGTGAAGATCGCGAGCTTGTCGGTCTGGTGGAGGTCGTAACACATCGAGGCGGCAAAGAATTCGTGCGGGTGGTGCGCCTTCAGCCACGCAGTCTGGTACGCCAGCAGCGCGTAAGCCGCCGCGTGGCTCTTGTTGAAGCCATAGCCGGCGAACTTGTCGATCAAGTCGAACAGCGCGTTGGCCTCGGCCTTCTTGATGCCGTTGACGCTCAGGCAGCCCTCGACGAACCCCGCGCGCTGCGCGTCCATCTCGGCCTTCACCTTCTTGCCCATCGCGCGACGCAGCAGATCGGCGCCGCCGAGCGAGAAGCCGGCCAGCACCTGGGCTGCCTGCATGACCTGTTCCTGGTAGACGAAGATCCCATAGGTCTCCGACAGGATCGGTTCGAGCAGCGGGTGCGGGTAGTCGATCGCCTCGGTGCCGTTCTTGCGGCGGCCGAACGACGGGATGTTGTCCATCGGGCCCGGTCGGTAGAGCGACACGAGCGCGATGATGTCGCCGAAATTGGACGGGCGGACGGCGGACAGCGTGCGGCGCATGCCCTCCGACTCGAGCTGGAACACGCCGACGGTGTCGCCCTTTTGCAGCAGCGCATAGACGCCCGAATCGTCCCATTCGAGCGCCTCGAGATCGACCGTTACGCCGCGCTTGGCGAGCAGTTGCACCGCCTTCTGGAGCACCGACAGCGTCTTCAGCCCGAGAAAATCGAACTTCACGAGGCCGGCGCCCTCGACATATTTCATGTCGAACTGCGTGACGGGCATGTCGGAACGCGGATCGCGGTAGAGCGGGACTAGCTGCGCCAAGGGCCGATCACCAATCACAACGCCGGCGGCGTGCGTGGACGAGTGGCGCGGCAGGCCCTCCAGCTTCATCGCCAGATCGAGCAGCTTCCGGACGCCGTTGTCGTTGGCGTATTCCTTCGCCAGTTCGCCAACGCCGTTGAGCGCGCGTTCCAGCGTCCAAGGGTCGGTCGGGTGGTTCGGGACCAGTTTGGCGAGGCGATCGATCTGGCCGTAGCTCATCTGGAGCACGCGGCCGGTGTCCTTGAGCACCGCGCGCGCCTTCAGCTTCCCGAAGGTGATGATCTGCGCGACCTGATCGCGGCCGTATTTCTCCTGGACGTAGCGGATTACCTCCACACGCCGGGTTTCGCAGAAATCGATGTCGAAATCGGGCATCGACACGCGTTCCGGGTTCAGGAAGCGCTCGAACAGCAGACCCAATTTGATCGGATCCAGGTCCGTGATCGTCAGCGACCAGGCGACGACCGAGCCTGCGCCCGAACCACGGCCCGGGCCGACCGGGATGTCATGGTCCTTCGCCCACTTGATGAAGTCGGCGACGATCAGGAAATAGCCGGGGAAGCCCATCTGGACGATCACGTCGACCTCGAACGCGAGGCGTTTGCGGTATACCTCGCGCCAGCCGTCTTCGCCTTCTCCGTGGAGTTCGGTGATACGGGCGAGACGCGCTTCGAGACCGGCTTCGGCGTCGTCGCGGAGGAGCTTGGCCTCGCCTTCGATATCGCCGGCGAGGCTGGGGAGGATCGGCTTGCGGTACGGGGCCATCACCGCGCAGCGCTGCGCGACGACCAAGGTGTTCGCGATCGCCTCGGGCAGGTCGGCGAACATCTCGTGCATGACCTTGGCCGGCTTCATCCAGGCTTCTGGGCAGCTGCGGATGCGGTCCTCGGTCTCGACATAGGTCGAGTGCGCGATGCAGAGCATGGCGTCGTGCGCGTCGCCGAACGCGCTCTCGGTGAAGCAGCAGGGGTTGGTTGCGACGAGTGGCAGGTTGCGCTCATAGGCGATGTCGATGAGGTCGTTTTCGGCCGCCATCTCGATCGCGTCGTTACGGCGCGAGAGTTCGATGTAGAGGCGGTCGTCGAACAGCCCCTGGAGACGATCGAGATAGGCGCGGGCGCGATCTGGCTGGCCTTCCGCGAAGAGCCGCGCAAGACCGCCCTCGCCGCCCGCGGTCAGCGCGATCAGGCCGTCGGTGTGGCGTTCGAGCGCGGCGAAGTCGACATGCGCGGGCATCTCGATCGGGCGGTCGAGATGCGCCATCGAGACGAGCGCGCAGAGGTTGTCGTAGCCGGTCATGTTCTGCGCGTAGAGCGCGAGCCAGTCGAACTGCGTCGCGACGCCGTCGGGCATGTCGGGGCGGCCGACGCCGAGCATGACGCCGATGATCGGCTGGACGCCGTCCTTCTTGGCAGCGTCCGAATAGGCCATCGCGGCGTAGAGCCCGTTGCGATCGGTGAGGGCGGCGGCTGGGAAGCCGAGTGCGCGCGCCTGCTTGGCGATCGCCTTCGGATCGATGGCGCCGTCGAGCATGGTGTAGCAGGAGAAAACGCGGAGGGGGACGTAACCGGAATGCATCGACCGGAGGTAGGCGCTGTGGCGTGATTCGACCAGCGGGGATGAGTCCGATCGGAACCCCGGACACGACGAGCCGTTGCGGCGGGGACTTCTGGGAGCTTTATTATGACCGATCCACGCGGGCGCTTTGCCGATACCGAAACCACGGCTGCGGGGACGCCGCGGGCAGGCGCTGGCTGGGGATGGATCCTGGCCTATGGCGTGTTGTCCGTTGTGCTCGGGATCATGGCGTTCGCGTCGCCGTTTTCCGCGACCTATGCCGCGACTTTGGTGATCGGGGCGTTCTTCATCGCGGCCGGAATCGTGTCGATCGTGTCGGGGTTTGCCGGCAAGGGGCATGAAGGGCGCGGCTATGCGATCGGGTTCGGGTTGGTGTCGCTGGTGATCGGGCTGATCATGGCGTTCGAGCCTGCGACGGGCGCGATCTCGCTTACGTTGCTGATTGCGGTTTGGCTTGGTGTGCGCGGGGCGCTGGAGATCGGGCTCGGGGCGCGGTTTCGGCGTGGCAAGGGGTTGATGATCGCGCTGGGGGTGGTGAACGTCGTACTGGCGGTGATCGTGCTGGCGACGTTGCCTTGGTCGGCGTTGACGTTGCCGGGGTATGTGCTGGGGATTAGCTTCTTGTTTGGTGGGGTTACTTCGGTTGCTTCCGCGCTGGCGCATAAGAAGGGCGCGCCGGCGTTTTCAGTGACCGCGTAAGTGTTCTCCCGCGAAGGCGGGAGTCCAGTCTGGGCCCCCGCCTTCGCGGGGGAACATTCTTACTTTTGAATTGCGCTGCCATCCTGCATACTGTGCCACCCCGGCGGAGGCCGGGGCCCAGTTGGGGGACGTCGCTAACTGAGGCCGGCGCTTCGTTACTGCGACCTTTCCAACTGGGCCCCGGCCTTCGCCGGGGTGGTGCCGTTTGTGGGGTGACTGCTTCTAGAGCAGCTTCTCGATATCCTTGCGGATGTCTTCGGGCTTTGTCGTTGGGGCGTAGCGGTCGAGGACGGTGCCGTCGCGACCGACTAGGAACTTCGTGAAGTTCCACTTGATCGCTTTTGACCCGAGGACCCCCGGCGCGTCCGACTTCAACCGCTCGAACAGCGGGTCGGCCCCTGCCCCGTTGACGTCTACCTTGGCGAAGATCGGGAACGTCACGTCGTACGTGAGCGTGCAGAAATTGGCGATCTCCGCTGCATCACCCGGCTCCTGCCCGCCAAATTGGTTGCACGGGAAAGCGAGCACTTCGAACCCGCGCTCGGCATAGTCGCGGTGGAGCGCTTCGAGGCCATCATATTGCGGTGTGAAGCCGCATTTCGAGGCGGTGTTGACGATCAGCAGCACCTTGCCGCGATACGACTCTAGCGAAGCCGCGGAGCCGTCGGCGGTCTTTACGGTGAAGTCGGTGATCGCGGTCATGGGCGGTCCTCGTTGCGGGCCAGCAGATACGCCAGGTTCTGACGCACGCCCGGCCATTCGTGGCGGAGGATGCTGTAGACGACGGTGTCGCGCAAGCGGCCGTCGGCCATCACCTGGTGTCCGCGCAGCACGCCGTCACGCCTGGCACCGAGGCGTTCGATCGCGCGCTGCGAGTTCTTGTTGAGCGAGTCGGTGCGGATCTGGGCGCATTCGCAGCCGAGGGCGTCGAACGCATGCGTCAGCAGCATCAGCTTGGCTTCGGTGTTGACGCCGGTGCGCTGTACGGATTTGGCGTAGAAGGTGCCGCCAATCTCAAGCCGCTTGTTGCCCTCGTTCATCCGCATGAAGCGCGTGGTGCCGACGACGATGCCGCCAGCCACCACCGCGAACAGCCGTGCCCGCCCGAAGTCCTGTTCGCGCAACGCCGCCGCGAGCCAGCGGTCGGGCGCCTTCATCATCGCGACGTTGGCGTAGAACGTGTCCCATAAATTGTCCGCCGACGCCGCCGCGACCAGCGCGTCCATGTCGTCGGCGACCAAAGGGCGGAGCGTGACGTGACGCCCGGTGAGCGTCGGCGTCTCGCCCCAGCTCACGCCAGCCGTCCCTCGTGCAGCCGAAATACGCGGTCCATGCGCGCTGCCAGCCGTTCGTTATGCGTCGCGACCAGCGCCGCCGTCCCCTGTTCGCGAACCAGGCGGACGAACTCGGCGAAGACGATGTCCGCAGTATGCTCGTCGAGATTGCCGGTCGGCTCGTCCGCCAGCACCAGCGCAGGCTTGTTGGCGAGCGCACGCGCCACCGCGACGCGCTGCTGCTCGCCGCCGGAGAGCTGGCTCGGGCGATGCGTCAGGCGGTGACCCAGCCCGAGCTGGGTCAGCAATTCCGCCGACCGCGCATCCGCCTCGGCGCGGGTGGCGCCGTGGACGAGCTGTGGCAGCACGACATTCTCGGTCGCGTTGAAATCGGGGAGAAGGTGGTGGAACTGGTAGACGAAGCCGAGGCTGTCGCGGCGGACGACCGTGCGCTCATGCGCGTTGAGCTTGGCCGCCTCGGTGCCGGCAATCCTGATCGATCCCTGAAAGCCGCCCTCGAGCAGACCCACGGCTTGCAACAGCGTCGACTTGCCCGAGCCCGATGGACCGAGCAACGCGACGATCTCGCCCGGTGCGATCGCGAGGTCGACGCCGCGCAGCACGTCGATCGTCGCGCCACCCTGCGTGAAGCTCTTGGTCAGCCCGCTGGTCTGGAGGACGTAATCGTCCATACGCTCGATCTGACGATCGATTCGGAGACCTTCATTCATAACGCAGCACCTGCACGGGGTCGGTACTCGCCGCTTTCCAGGCCGGATAGAGCGTCGCGAGGAAGCTGAAGATCAACGCCATCGCCGCGATCACGATGATCTCGACGGGGTCGGTCTTCGACGGGAGTTCGGTCAGATAGCGGATCGACGGATCCCAAAGGTTCTGGCCGGTGACCAGCTGGACGAAGTTCACCACACCCTGTCGGTAGAACAGGAAGATGAAGCCGAGCCCGAGCCCCGCCAGTGTCCCGAGCGCGCCGATCGTGGTGCCGACGACGATGAAAATCCGCATCAGCCCCCCTCGCGTCGCACCCATCGTCCGCAAGATTGCAATGTCGCGGGTCTTGGCGCGGACCAGCATGATCAACGACGACAGGATGTTGAACACCGCGACCAGGATGATGATCGACAGCACGGTGAACATCGCCACCCGTTCGACCGCCAGCGCCTCGAACAGCTGCGCGTTCATCGTCCGCCAGTCCTGGATGATCGCCTGCCCGCCGATCTTGTCGGCCAGCGGCTTAAGGATCTCGCCGACCTTGTCCGCATTTACCGTCTTGATCTCGACCATGCCCGCCGCATCGCCCATCAGGAGGAGCGTCTGCGCGTCCTCGATCGGCATGATGATGTACGCCTTGTCGTAATCGTAGACGCCGATCTCGAAGATCGCCCCGACGGTGTAGCTGACGATCCGCGGCACGGTGCCGAACGGCGTCGTCTGCCCCTGCGGGCTGAACAGCGAGATTTCCGAGCCAACCTGCGCACCGAGCGACTCCGCCAGCCGCGAGCCAATCGCGATCCGGCCGCTGCCTTGCGTGATCGACGATAGCGAGCCCATCACGATCTTGTTCTGGATCGTCGAGTTGCGGCGGATGTCGTCGACGCGCATCCCGCGGACCAGCACCGCCTCGGCGCGCCCGTTATAGGTGGCGGCGAGCGGCTGTTCGATCAGCGGCACGGCGCTGGTCACGCCGGGGGTCGCGCGGGCCTGCGCGACAATCTCGCGCCAGTCGGGCAGCTTGCCGCCGACGCCCTGCACCACCGCATGGCCGTTGAGCCCGACGATCTTGTCGAACAGCTCGGCGCGGAAGCCGTTCATCACGCTCATCACGATGACGAGCGCGGCGACGCCGAGCATCACCGCGACCAGGCTGATCGAGGCGACGAGGAAGATGAACGCCTCGCCTTTGCCCGGCAGCAGATAGCGGCGGGCTATCATCCGTTCGTAGCGGGACAGGATCATGGGCAGCCGGGTTCGATCGTTAGGGAAACAGTCCTGCGGCTCTAGGACGCGGCCCCGCGCGAGGCAACACGCGCAAGGTGGCGCGCGAGTTGGAGGGGAGCGGAGATCGCAGCGTCATGGGTATGCTCTCGCCGATGGCTAGATTGGTATGTTGCGTAATCGCCACAGGGCGTATTCAATCGTGCCGCAGCACGCGCAAACACCGTGACAAATCCCGGCAACATAACTAGCAAAAACCTCGCTGAGACACCGGCAACGGCCGTGGTTCGGGGACTGCTTTTACGCCGCACGCAAGTGCAGAGCGGAAGCACAAAAATGGGGGCTGACGAGCGATCGTCACGCAGGCGCCCGGATCGGCAACGGTCCGGGCGTTTGCTTGTCCGCCGTAGTTCGTTGCTGCATCTATACTTCGTGATACTTGGCGGATCCGTAACCTGGCGGTGTTTGCCGCGCCGTTCATGCATCGATGACGACGGACAGGCGCATTGCACTTGGTCGGAAGTTCGCGCGTGCCAAACGGACGAGAGAGGTGACGCTCACGCATGTCACGCCCTCCCCCTCCGTCGCCTTAGACGCCACCCCACCCTGGCGGGGGAGGATTTAATCACGCCCCCCCCGGCCGGCATAGGATCAGCCGTCGAGCCGAGGTCGCTCCGATGTCAGCGCGATGTCAGCGCCGCGCCGATGCGATCGCCTGCCCCGTCAGCGCGCCTTGCTCGGAAGTCGCTGGCGCGGGCTGGGCCATGGCGGGCGCCATGTCGGGACGCACCTGCGTCGCCGCGACCTGCTGCCATGGCTGGACCGCGAACCTTAGATCTTCCGCGAGATAGGCGCGAACGACGGTGCCCGGCGGCAATTGCGCGCTCGTCCCGTGCACGAGAAAGCCCAGCACCGACGCAAACATGATCGTCGCGACCGAAGTGATCGTTCCGCTGGTCCCCTCGTCGTTCGCCTGGCCGCTCAACCGGACCGGACCGTTGGGCGTATCGATATAGAGCAGCCGGATCTCCAGCTTGCCCTTCTTGCCGAAATGCCCGTTGCGCTGCACCGCTGCGACTTCGGCAACGGCGACCGACCCTGCGGGGATCACGACTTGGCCGCGGTATGACAGGCTCTCCGCCACCTCCAGATAGAGACGGTCGCCCGGCGCGTTCATTTTGGTCGACACCTGCGTGCGCGACCGAAGCGTCAGCGGCGTCCCCATCGGGAAATACGACATCAACGCCGGACTCGCGGCGGTCGTCACCGGCGCTGGCCAATAGGCAAAATTCTGTGCGCCGGCAGATCCCGAACTCGCGAGCAGCGCGGCCCCTGCCATGACGCCTGCCTTTACGCCCGCCTGTACCATCGTCTTCATCACGCTTCCCCCGTTACTGTGGGGCATGCGCTACGACCCATTCGTGTCGAACCGCCGAAAGAGCAGAGTTTCTGCAGCTTTAACCACGCGGTCTTAGCCACGCGAAGCGCGAGTTCACGCACGGACATGGGGCCCCAGCAAGGGCGATGTATCCAGCGATGTCAGCAAATAATGGCGGAGAGGGTGGGATTCGAACCCACGGTACCCTCGCGGGTACGCCGCATTTCGAGTGCGGTACATTCGACCACTCTGCCACCTCTCCGCAGGTCATCCAAGGTGCTGCGAACAGTCCCTCCGATCGGTCGAAGCGCGGCCTCTAATGAAGTGCCCCTGGGTACGCAAGCGGATTTCGGGGTTGCGGGCTCCAGCTGGCGCGTTTTCCTTGTGCGGCGCAAAACAGACCCTAAATTGGCGGATATGCCCCGACACGACAGTATCGCTCACGACATCACCAGCCCGCTCATCCCCGTCGAGGTGCTCGCGCCGCCGATCTCGCACGCGAATTTCTCGATCGGCGACGTCGTGCGGCACCGGCTGTTCGATTTCCGCGGGGTGATCTTCGATGTGGATCCCGTCTTCGCGAACAGCGACGAATGGTATGCGGCGATTCCGGAGGATATCCGTCCGCGCAAGGATCAGCCGTTCTACCATCTGCTCGCGGAGAACATGGAGTCGAGCTACGTCGCGTATGTCAGCCAGCAGAACCTGGTGCCGGACGATAGCGACGAGCCAGTCGATCATCCGGCGATCTCGGGGTTGTTCAGCGACTATGCGGATGGCCGGTATGCGCTGCGGCAGGTTCACCGGCACTAAGGCGAATCGCGCCGTCGTCTAAAGACACTTATTCTCCCGCGAAGGCAGCCGTCCGGTCTGGGTCCCCGCCTTCGCGGAGAAACAATCTTGCGACGGTGCGGTAGACGACACCACACTCTTCATCTTTACCACCCTCCCGCGCCCCTTCGCGGTTGACAACTCTGCCCCCCTCCCTTAGCTGCCCGGCTTCTCCCGGCGGACCTTGCGTTCGTGGGGCACATGTATTTGGAAAGTGACAAGGGCCATGTTCGCAGTCGTGCGCACGGGCGGCAAGCAGTATCGCGTCGCCGCCGGAGATAAGATCGTCATCGAGAAGATCGAGGGCGATGCAGGTGCGTCGGTGACGCTTGGTGACGTTCTGCTGGCGGGCGAAGGCTCGGAGCTGCGGTCCGTCGAGGGCTTCGTCGTCGCTGCAGAGATCATCGCGCAGGCGAAGGCGGACAAGGTCATCGTCTTCAAGAAGCGTCGTCGTCACAACTATCGTCGTAAGAACGGCCATCGCCAGCAGCACACGATCCTGAAGATCGTCAGCGTTGGTGGCCAGACCGCCAAGAGCAACGAGGGCGACACCGCCCCGGCCGCTCAGGCATAAGGAGTAGCTTCAGATGGCACATAAGAAAGCAGGCGGCTCTTCGCGCAACGGTCGCGATTCGGCCGGTCGTCGCCTCGGCGTCAAGAAGTTCGGTGGCCAGGCGTGCGTCGCCGGCAACATTCTCGTGCGTCAGCGCGGGACGAAGTTCTACCCAGGCACCAACGTCGGTATTGGTACGGACCACACGCTGTTCGCGCTGGTCGATGGCCGCGTCGTGTTCAGCCAGGGCAAACTCGGGCGCAAATTCTGCTCGGTCGAGCTGGCAGCGAACGACACGGCAGAGATGCCGGTAGCAGCCGAATAACATCGGGTAACCATCCGGGTTGCCCACCAGGGTGACCCGGGTCGCGAAAGCGAACCTGAACAAGGGAGACGGGTCACCCCGGCTCCCTTTTTTATTGCTCCCTCCACGCGGCTGTCGCGGTCCCGTCATCCCGACGTGGCATGCGCGCAGCCAATGACGCGATAGGAGAGAGCCGTGTTCGCGCGCACCAAGAGACTGACGTTGCGGCCGGGTTGGCCGGAAGATGCGCCCGCACTGGCGCGGGCGATCGGCCATGAGTCGGTGGTCGCCAAGCTGGCGCGTGCGCCGTGGCCGTATGCGCTGGGCGATGCCGAGGCGTTTCTGGCGCAGCCGCGTGGGCCGCACGACCCACATTTCATGATCGAGACGATGGAAGCAGGCGCGCCGCGACTCGTCGGCGGGATCGGTATCCGCGCGGCGGATGCGGGCCATGAACTTGGCTATTGGCTGGCGCCTGACGCATGGGGTCGCGGCTATGCGACCGAAGCTGGCGAGGCGGTGGTGGCGATGGCGCGGCATGCGCTGGGCCTGCGCCGGCTGGATGCGTTTCATTTCGTGGATAACCCGGCGTCGGGGCGCGTGTTGGCGAAGCTCGGGTTTCGGCCTACGGGGCGGGTCGAACCACGGACGTCGCGCGGGCGGGGTGGCGAGGCGCCGGCGGTGATGTTCGAGCTGGATCTGGATGACGACCGATGTGCGCCGATGCCTTTGGCGGCGTGATTTAGACCGCCGTTTCCTAAGCACTTACCACCACCCCGGCGAAGGCCGGGGCCCAATTGGAAAGGTTGCAATAACGGAGCGCTGACCTGCGTTAGCGACGTCCCCCAATTGGGCCCCGGCCTCCGCCGGGGTGGATTGATGTCAGATGGCAGCCTGCGAGTCATGTTCCACAAAGCTCCGTCATCCTGACGAAAGTCAGGATCCAGGGTAACGGGCGCAGTCGCTAATGGCTCTGGATCCTGACTTTCGTCAGGATGACGGGAGAAGGCTCAGGCCACCGCCACCACCCGCTTCGCTATCGGCAACACCGCCGCCTCATACTCGCTCTCCGCCAGCCCGATCAGCGCGCGGTCGTCGTGCTTCCACGGATGGAACCCCGGCAGGAAATAGGCAGCCCAGACACCCGCGACCTTCCGCGCCATCCCCGGATTACCGAACGCGTACCACGCCATCCGCGCCCACACGCGCGGTCCGGTCATCCCGTCCTGCCGCAGCAGTTCCGCCATTCCGCGCGCACGCCCGGTGAAGAAGCGCCAGGTCGTGATCAGCATCACCTTCGACTTGATCCGCCACCGCAGCAGCCGCGGCCAGTCGCGCGTGGCGTGCAGCCAGGTGTCGTAGGCGACACCCTTGTGCTCGATCTCCTCGGCTGCGTGCCACAGCCACAATGCTGCCGCCTGCTCGTCGCCACCGGCCAGATGCTTCGGATTGGCGATCAGTTCGTGCGCCAGCATCGCGGTGAAATGCTCGAGCGCGGTGGTCGCGGCGAGGCTCGCAATCTCGGGTTTGTCCTTGGTGATCGCCAACTGCGCATCGACATCGGCCATCAGCGGAGCGACGTCGTAACCCTGGTCGGTGACGTGGCGGTTGAACGCGACGTGCTCGCGGGTGTGGATCACCTCCTGCTTGATGAAGGCGTTGATCTCGGTGTGGAGCTTGGGCGGCGTGCCCTCGCGAAACTTCCTGACGCTGTCGACGAAATAGCCCTCGCCCTTCGGAAACGTCACCGACAGTGCATTATAGAACGCGGTCGCGATCGGATCGTCGTTCAGCCACCAGCGACGAATCGCAGCACCGCGACCGAAGCGGCGGTCGCGCGGGGTGATCGTCAGATCGGCAGGCGTGGTTGCTTTCGCCACGGAAACCTCCAAACAGGAATGAGCACTCGTTACTTACATTGATGTAAATAGGTTTCCCGGTCCGTGACGTCAACACCGCGCAAGCGACTCTCCCCCACCGAATCGCGTGAAGCCGCCGTCGAGGCTGCGCGCGCCCTGCTCGTGGAGAGCGGCCCAAGCGCGGTGACCTTGAAGGCCGTGGCAGGCCGCGTCGGGCGTACGCACGCCAACCTGCTGCACCATTTCGGTTCGGCGGAGGCGCTGCATACCGCGCTGATCACGCGGATGGCGGCGGACATCGTCGGGACGATCGGCGCGGCGGTGCTGCGCGTGCGGGCGGGCGAGCTCGCCCCGCGTGAGGTTGTCGAGATGACCTTCGACGCGTTCGGCAAGGGCGGCGCGGGGGCGCTGGCGAGCTGGATGATCCTGTCGGGCAACACCAATGCGCTCGATCCGATCCTGACCGCGATCCACGACCTCGTCGACGAGCTGGCGGAGGGCGACATGCCCGGCGACCAGCCGATCCAGGAGCAGACGTTGACGCTGGTGCTGATGGCGCTCGGCGATGCGCTGATGGGCGCACCGATGGCGCGCGCGCTCGGGTTGCCGGTCGGCAAGGCACGCGAACTGGCGCTCGATGCGTTGCTCGCGAGCAAGGATGCGGCCGCTCCAACCTGCGCCTGAAGCGATCGAGTCTTTGCGCGAATCGCAGAGGGTGGAGATTTTCGCCAATTTCGCTATGGGGCGGCGATGCATTTTCTAGACCAAGCCAAGATCTACGTACGTTCGGGTGAGGGCGGCCCCGGTGCCGTCAGTTTCCGCCGCGAGAAATATATCGAATATGGCGGCCCCGACGGCGGCAATGGCGGCAAGGGCGGCGACATCGTGTTCGAATGCATCGCCGGCCTGAACACGCTGATCGACTTCCGCTACACGCAGCATTTCCGCGCGCCCCGCGGCTCGGGCGGATCGGGCTCGAACCGCACCGGCGCGGGCGGCAAGGACCTTGTAATCCGCGTTCCGCTCGGCACGCAGGTGCTGTCGGAGGACAAGGAAGAGGTGCTGATCGACTTCACCGAGGTCGGCCAGCGCGAAGTGCTGTTCCGTGGTGGCGACGGCGGGCGCGGCAATGCGAGCTACAAGACGTCGACCAACCGCACTCCGCGCCAGCACGGCACCGGCTGGCCGTTCGGCGAGGCGTGGGTCTGGCTGCGGCTGAAGCTGCTTGCCGATGCGGGCCTCGTTGGCTTGCCGAATGCGGGCAAGTCGACCTTCATCAACCAGGTGACGAATGCGCAGGCCAAGGTCGGTGAATACGCCTTCACGACCACGCGCCCGCAGCTGGGCGTGGTGCGACACAAGCAGCGCGAGTTCGTGGTCGCGGATATTCCAGGGCTGATCCAGGGCGCGGCCGAGGGTGCGGGGATCGGCGACCGATTCCTCGGGCATATCGAGCGGTGCCGAGTGCTGCTGCATCTGGTCGATGCGAACGACCGTGACGTGGCCGAATCGTACCGGATCGTGCGCGACGAGCTGGAGAATTACGGCGAGGGGCTCACCGACAAGAAGGTGATCGTTGCGCTGAACAAGATCGACATGCTCGATCCGGAGCTGATCGCGGCGCTGTCGGCGGAACTGGCGGAAGCCAGTGGTGCCGAGGTGATGGCGATTTCGGGCGCGAGTGGCGCGGGGATCGAGGCTGTGCTGGACCAGCTGATCGAGGCGATCGGGCCAGCTCCGGGCGCGGCGAAGGAACTGGAAGAAGGCGAAGTGCCGGTCGCATGGTCGCCGCTTTAGGTGTCGTCTTAGCCCTCTCCCCTGCGGGGAAAGGGTTGGTTCCAGATTTCTCCCCTCCCGCTTGCGGGAGGGGTCGGGGGAGGGCTTTCTTGCCGACAGGTCACGCCCGCCCCTCCCCTAAACCCTCCCGCAAGCGGGAGGGGAATGCGTGATGTTTCCACCGTCGTCTTGCGCGCGGCTGATCGTGAAGATCGGGTCGGCGTTGCTGGTCGATCCTAATGGGAGCGTTCGGCGGGAGTGGCTGACCGGCTTAGTCGCTGACATTGCCGCCCGGACTAGCGAAGGCCAGCAGGTTGCCATCGTTTCGTCTGGCGCGATCGCGCTCGGCGCTCGGCGTCTAGGTCTCCCCAAGGGCGGCCGGGCAAGTCTCGAGGACGCACAGGCCGCCGCCGCCACCGGCCAGATCGCGCTCAGTCAGGTCTGGGCTGAACTCCTCGCAGCGCAAAATCTCAACGCGGCGCAGATCCTTGTCACGCTGGATGATCTCGAAGACCGCCGCCGCTATCTCAACGCCGCCGCGACGCTCAACCGGCTGCTGTCGCTGAAGGTCGTACCGGTCATCAACGAGAACGACAGCGTCGCGACCGAGGAAATCCGGTTCGGCGACAATGACCGCCTTGCTGCCCGCGTCGCGCAGGCCGCCGGCGCGCAGGGCGTGATCCTGCTGTCCGACGTCGACGGGCTCTACACCGCCAACCCGCATACCGATCCGTCCGCGACTCATATCGCCAGCGTGCCGCGGATCGATGCGGTGGCGGGGATGGCGGACGACGGGTCGGGCTCGGGCATGGGATCGGGTGGCATGGCCTCGAAGATCGCCGCGGCACGGATCGCGACCGGAGCAGGCATTCCGCTGGTGATAGCGTCGGGGCGGATCGAGCATCCGCTGTCGACCCCTGCCCGTCATACGATCTTTACGGCTGAGCGGACGGCGTCTGCACGGAAGGCCTGGCTTGCGGGGGGGCTTACCGCGAAGGGTGCGATCCATGTCGATGCGGGGGCTGCGTCTGCGCTCGGCCAGGGTCGGAGTCTGCTCGCCACGGGCGCGACTCGAATCGATGGCGGCTTCATGCGCGGCGATCTGGTCACGATCGAAGGACCAAACGGGACGGTCGCGCGGGGACTTGCAGAATATGATGCGGCCGACACCGCGCGTCTGCTTGGTCGCCATAGCGACGATCATGCGGCGATCCTTGGGTATGCTCCAAGATCCGCGCTTGTGCACCGCAATCATCTGGCGCTCGTATGATCGGCCAAGCATTGTTCACCCGCGAAGGCGGGTGCCCAGTCTGGGCACCCGCCTTCGCGGGTGAACAAGCTTCTGTCTGGGGAATGGGCTCATGATTCTCGCCATCACGGGCGGCACCGGGTTCGTCGGCAGCCACCTGATCGACCACGCGCTGGAGACCGGGCACACCGTCCGTGCGCTCGCGCGGAAGCCGCAGGCCAAGCGCATCGGCGTGACCTGGATCGAAGGCGCACTCGATCGCCCCAAGAGCCTCGCGACCTTGGTCGAAGGCGCGGACGTGGTCATCCACGTCGCCGGTGTCGTTAACGCCCCCGACCGGGCAAGCTTCGGCAAGGGTAACGTCGCCGGCACCGAAGGCATTCTCCAGGCGACGCGGGCAGCCGGCATCCGCCGCTTCGTCCACGTCTCCTCGCTTGCCGCGCGCGAGCCGACGCTGTCGAACTATGGCTGGTCGAAGGCCGAGGCAGAGACGCGCGTGCAGACGTCGGGGCTGGACTGGACGATCGTCCGCCCGCCCGCGATCTTCGGCCCGCGCGACCACGAGCTACTCGACGTCTTCAAGGCGGCACGGTCGGGTTACGTGCCGATGCCCCCGGCCGGCACGCGCGTCTCGCTGCTGTACGTCGAGGACCTGACCGCGCTGCTCCTCGCGCTCGCCGAGAGTGCCGATGCGTTGTCGATCATGGAGCCCGACGACGGGGTGCCGAACGGCTGGGACAACCGCGACTTCGCGCGCGCGATCGGCGTGGCCGTGGGCAAGCCGGTCAAGGTCTTCTCGACACCGCGCGCGCTCCTGAAACTGGCGTCCGCCGCCGACCGGCTCGTTCGCCGTCGCAAGGCCAAGTTGACGCGCGACCGGGTCAGTTATTTTTGCCACCCCGACTGGGTCTCTCACAAGCCGCCGCCGGCCGCGCTGTGGACGCCGTCCGTCCCGACCCCGCAGGCACTCGCGCAAACCGCGGCGTGGTATCGCGCCGCCGGGCTGCTATAGCGCCGAAAAGCCGCCGCAATTTCCTGTCAGGGATCGCTGCGACACCGAAGGGATTATCATGAGCGACCGCCAGCAGATCTACGACACCGTCACCGCGCAGATCGAGCCGTTCAACAAGAAGAACGCCCCGCTCACCGATGCGACGACGTTCCAGGGCGACCTGGAGTGGGACAGCCTGACCGTGATGGATTTCGTCGCCGCGATCGAGGACGAATTCGACATCATCATCACGATGAACATGCAAGCCGAGATCGAGACGGTCGGCCAGCTGGTCGATGCGGTCGCTAAATTGAAGGCCGCCTAACACTACCCTCCCTCGTTCGCCCTGAGCGAAGTCGAAGGGTGGCCCCGTGAGGCGAGGCTTCGACTTCGCTCAGCCCGAACGGGGTGGGGGGAAAAGACGACACATTCCAACCTCATGGAATCTAACATGACCGAAGCCGCCACCACCGCCCACGCCCTCCCCGTCGATGCTCCGGAGGTCGCCACCGAACGCGACCTCATGTCGAAATTCGACGCGCTGATCGCCGAACGCGAGGCGCTGATCGCCAGTGGCGTGCGCAATCCGTTCGCGATCGTCATGGACGAGGTGAAGGGCCCAACGCAGGCGGTGATCCGCGGCAAGGATACGATCCTGCTCGGCACATACAACTACATGGGCATGACGTTCGACCCCGACGTCATCCAGGCGGGCAAGGACGCGCTCGACGCGTTCGGGTCGGGCACCAACGGCAGCCGGATGCTCAACGGCACGTTCCACGATCATATCGACGTCGAACAGGCACTCCGCGAATTCTACGACATGACCGGCGCGATCGTGTTCTCGACCGGGTACATGGCCAATCTCGGGATCATCTCGACGCTCGCCGGCAAGGGCGAATACGTCATCCTCGACGCCGACAGCCACGCCTCGATCTACGACGGCTGCAAGCAGGGCAATGCCGAGATCGTCCGCTTTCGCCACAACGACGTGAGCGATCTCGACAAGCGGCTCGGCCGCCTGCCGAAGGAGGCCGGCAAGCTGGTGGTGCTCGAAGGCGTCTATTCGATGCTCGGCGACATCGCCCCGCTGAAGGAAATGGTCGCGGTCGCCAAGAAGCATGGCTGCATGGTGCTGGTCGACGAGGCGCATTCGATGGGCTTTTTCGGCCCCAACGGGCGCGGCGTGTACGAGGAGATGGGGCTGACCGACGACGTCGATTTCGTCGTCGGGACGTTCTCGAAGTCGGTTGGCACGGTCGGCGGATTCGTCGTGTCGAACCATCCGAAGTTCGAAATGGTGCGGTTCGCCTGCCGCCCGTACATCTTCACCGCCTCGTTGCCGCCCTCGGTGGTCGCGACCGCCGCGACCTCGATCCGCAAGCTGATGACCGCGCACGACAAGCGCGCACAGCTCTGGAAGAACGCGCGCCGTCTGCATGGCGGGCTGAAGGCGATGGGGTTCAAGCTCGGTACCGAGACGTCCGACTCGGCGATCATCGCGGTGATCCTGACCGACCAGCAACAGGCGATCGCGATCTGGCAGTCGCTGCTCGAGGGCGGGCTGTACGTGAACATGGCGCGTCCTCCGGCGACTCCCGCGGGGACGTTCCTGCTGCGCTGCTCGCTGTGCGCGGAGCATACCGACGAGCAGATCACGACGATCCTGGGGATGTTCGAGGCGGCTGGGCGCGCCGTAGGTGTGATCGGCTGATCCTTGATCCTCCCCTCTAAGGGGAAGTGGCTGGCTCTTGCCAGACGGAGGGGTGTCGGCCTGTCGATAGCGCGATACCCCTCCGTCAGCCTGCCGCTGCCACCTCCCCTTGCAGGTGAGGATAAAGACGGGAGGATGATACCATCTGTAACCGCTCGCGAAATCATTGCGCGGGGGCAACGACGCGTTAGGATGGCCTGGTGATGCGAAGCGAGGCCCAGACCGCGGCCCTGGGGGGCGGAGCGACCTGGCGGATCATCATGCTTGTCGTGATGGGACTGCTCGGCGCCGCCGTGCTAATCGCGCTCATCGTGACGCTCGGCAATGCCAATCGCCAGCGCGACCGCGCGTTGGAACTGCAAGCTCACAGCTACGACGTGATGATCCTGGCCCGCACGCTGTCGGGCACGATTGCTCAGTCGGAGGCGTCGCTTGGCCGCTACGTGATCAGCGGCGACAAGCAGCTCGGCCAATTGTATTTCGACGAATGGCTGCTGGCCGGTACGCAGATCGATCGTCTCGACCGGATCACCAACGACAATCCCGAGCAGCAACCGCGAGTCGACCGGCTCCGCACGGCCTATGATTCGCGCGGCCGGGAATTGTCGCTGACTGCGCTCAACACGAGTTACGGCAAGAACGGCCAGGCGCTCGCGCGCTATTACCAGGCGCGGAAATCGCCGACCCTCGCCGAGATCAACACGACTCTCGACACGCTCATTGCCCGCGAACGCGCGCTGTTGGACGATCGGACCGCAACCGCGATGGGCTCAGTCGAGCGCTCCAGCTGGGTCGCGGGGGTGCTCGCGGTGTTCGGCGTGCTGATCGTGCTGGGCGCGATCCTGCTGGGCTGGTTCACGATCCGCGCGGTTGGCGATCGCGCGGTCGCGCAGGCCGACGCCGAACTGGAGCGCGAGCGTGCCAACGAGCTGACCGCCGCAGTCGCCACCGCCACCGCCGAATTGCGCGTGCAGGAAGCCAAGTTACGCCAGATCCAGAAGATGGAAGCCGTCGGCCAGCTCACCGGCGGGATCGCGCACGACTTCAACAATATGCTGGCGGTGGTGCTGGGCGGCCTGGAGCTTGCCCGGCGCAGCGTCGCCGCCGATCCTTTGGCTGCGCGTCGGCACATCGACAGCGCCACCGAAGGCGCGAACCGCGCGGCGGCGCTAACCCGCCGGCTGCTCGCCTTCAGCCGCGAGGATTCGCTGAAGGCCGAGACGATCGACGCCGCCGCGCTGGTCGCCGGGATGTCGGACCTGCTCGATCGCACCCTGGGCGACGCGATCATGATCATCGTCCGTGACGATGCGGCCGGCGGCTGCGTCCGCGCCGACCGCGTCCAGTTGGAGAACGCCGTCCTCAACCTCGCGGTCAACGCGCGCGACGCGATGAACGGACGCGGCATGTTGACGGTCGCGACCGGCACGACAACCCTGGCAGCCGAGCAAGTCGGGCGGTGCGCGGCAGGCGATTATGTGACGATCACCGTCCGCGATGACGGTTGCGGAATGGCGCCAGACGTCGCCGAACGCGTATTCGAGCCGTTCTTCACAACCAAGGAAGTCGGCAAGGGCACGGGACTCGGGCTCAGCCAGATCTTCGCGCTGGTCCAGCAACTGCACGGTGAAGTCGGCATCGTCTCTGCACCGGGCGAGGGAACGACCGTCACGCTCTATCTCCCCCGCGCCGCCGCTTTGGGCACGCTCCCTTTGCCGACCGTTCCGATGATAGTGGCGGATCCAATCGCGCCGAAGATGCCGGAGACGCTGCATATCCTGGTGGTGGAGGACGATCCGCGCGTGCTGGCGGCGACGACCGGCGCGCTGGAAGAGATCGGCCATCATCCGATTGGCTGCGACGATCCGCTCGCCGCCCCTGCCCTGCTGGCGGCAAACCCGGCTATCAGGCTGATCATCTCCGACGTGCTGATGCCGCGCCAGACCGGCCCGGAGATGATCGCCGCACTCTCCCCGCTTTATCCGCATATCGCAGTGCTGTTCGTCACTGGCTTTGCGGGCGAGGTGAACGTCGCGCAGTTCGGGGGGCACGAGGTGTTGCGCAAGCCGTTTACACTCAATGGCCTGGAACGCGCGGTCGTCACCGCAATGACGGCAGATCGCCGGGCCGCAGCCGATCGTATCGCCGCGGAATGATCGTTCACTGACGTGTTGCGATTGAGGATGACGCCCCGCCCCGCCGCCCCTATACCCGCGCGACCCAGCATACCGAGCCCAACCCGCGCATGAAATCCATCGACCGCTACATGGCCCGGCTGATCGCGGTGCCGCTGTTCTCGACGCTGCTGATCGCCGTCATGCTGTTCGTACTCGATCGCATGCTCGGGCTGTTCAATTTCGTCGCGACGCAAGGCGGGCCGATCAGCGTCGTGTGGCGGATGCTCGCCAACCTACTGCCCGAATATCTGGGGCTTGGCATCCCGATCGGGCTGATGCTGGGCATCCTGCTCGCGTTCCGGCGGCTGTCGACCTCGTCAGAGCTGGACGTGCTACGCGGCGTCGGCATGAGCTACAACCGGCTGCTGCGCGTGCCGTATATGTACACGATCGCGCTGGCGCTGCTGAACCTCGCGATCGTCGGCTATGTCCAGCCGATCGCCCGCTATTATTACGAGGGCCTGCGGTTCGAGCTGCGCACGGGTGCGCTCGGCGCATCGATCAAAGTCGGCGAGTTCACCAATCTCGGCCAGCGGATGACGCTGCGGATCGAGGAGAGCAAGGACAAGGGCCGCGAGCTGTCTGGCATTTTCGTCCATGCATCGACTCAGACTGGCGACTGGCTGGGCGTCACCGCGGAGAAGGGCAAGTTCCTGGCGACCGACGATCCCAACGTCATCATCTTCCGCCTCGCCAACGGCACGCTCGTCCACGACAAGCCCGAGTTCAAGACGCCGCGCGTGCTGACCTTCACCAGCCACGATCTGCCGATCAACCTGCCCAAGTTCGAGAGCTTCCGCAGCCGCGGCGGTCGCAATCTCGAATATACGCTGCCCGAACTGGCCAAACAGGGCCAGCGCGGTGCGACGCTGGAGCAGCGTGACGGCAGCCGGTCGGAATTCCACTTCCGCCTCGCCGAAGTCGCGACGATGTTCCTGTTGCCGCTGCTCGCGCTCGCGCTTGGCGTGCCGCCGAAGCGATCGTCGTCCGCGCTCGGCGTGTTCCTGTCGATCGTGATGATCGTCACCTATCACAAGGTGAACCAGTATGCCGCGGACGTCGGCGAGCTTGGCCGGATCGACCCGATCATCGCGCTGTGGGTGCCGTTCACGATCTTCGCCGGGCTGATCCTGTGGATGTATTACACCATCGCCTATGTGCCGGGTGGCCAACCGATCGGCGCGCTCGAACGCGTGTTCTCGAAGACGTTCAAGGCAATCACCAAGCGCATTCCGGGCTTCCGGCCCAAGTCGCAGACGAGCAAGACCGCATGAAAACCGTCAGCTTCTTCCCGTCGCGCACGGTCGCGATCTACATGGGGCGGATGTTCCTGGTGCGGACGTTCGCCGTACTCGCGGCGTTGGTGCTGGTGCTCCAGGCGCTCGACCTCCTGAGCGAGTCGGGCGATATCCTTGCCTATCCCGGCAATGGCGATGCGCAGGTCTGGCAATATGTCGCGCTGCGCGTGCCGCAGATCGTGTCGCGGTTCCTGCCCTTCTCGGTGCTACTGGGCACGATCCTGACGCTGATCACGATGAACCAGAACAGCGAGATCGTCGCGCTGAAGGGTTCGGGCCTGTCCGCGCATCAGGTGCTCGCGCCGCTATTGGTGGCGAGCCTCGGTGTCGCGGTGATCAGCTTCGCGTTCAACGACCGGGTCGTGGCGCGTTCGACCGCGACGCTGAACCAGTGGCAGAAGGTGAATTACGGCAAGCTGCCGATCGATCGCGGCGACCGCGCCAACGTGTGGGTCCGCGATGGCGACGACTTGATCGAGGTCAATCAGATCCGAGGGCGCGGCGATGCGACACGGCTGGGTGGGATCACGCTGTACGATCGTACCGGTGGCAACCTCGTCGCGATCCTGCGTGCCGATCACGGCAAGCGCGCCGGTGGTGGCTGGCTGGTCGAACCTGCGACGCGGTTCGATGTGGCGCGCGGTACCGTCACCAACCTCGGCTCTATCGTGATCGCGAAGGACGTACGGCCCGATCAGTTCACGCTGGCGAGCGTCGATGCGGATGGGCTGTCGTTCGGCGCGTTGAAGGCGGCGATCGGCGACCTGTCCGATGCGGGGCGGCCGACCAAGGCGCTCGAAGGGTCGTTGTGGCACAAGCTTTCGGGACCGCTGTCGTCGGTGCTGATGCCGTTGCTGGGGGCGGTCGCGGCGTTCGGCATCGCGCGGTCGGGCAAGCTGTTCGTGCGCGCGGTGATCGGGATGGGCCTGGGGTTTGCGTTCTTCGTCGCAGATAATTTCGCGTTGGCGATGGGCAATCTCGGCGCCTATCCACCGTTTTTGGCGGCGTGGGCGCCGTTCCTGCTGTTCTTCCTTATCGGGGAAGCTGTGCTGATACGGTCCGAGGAATAAACCGAAGACCTTGTTCCCCCGCGAAGGCGGGAGCCCAGTCTGGACCCCCGCCTTCGCGGGGGAACACACTTTCTCCTAGCGCCTAACCATCGTGCTGCGGGCGATCTTGCTCACCAGCCCCGGCAATCCCGGATAGCTCGCCTTGTGATACGGCGACATCGCATCCAGCTCCGCCGAAATACGCCGATGTGCCTCACCGAGCGCGTGATAGGGCAGTCCTGGCAGCAGGTGATGCAGCGCGTGATAGCGCAGACCCACCGGCGCCCACAGCGCGGGCAGCAACGCCGGCGGCGGCACGTTGACCGTGTCGAGATACTGCGCGGTCACCGTCATTGGCTCGCCGTCATTCTCCCACAGATGCGCCACCAAGGTGCGGACCTGATTGAGCACCGCGAACGCCGAGGCTACGCCCAGGATCGTCAGGAACGCGCGCAACGGCAGCACGCCCGTCACCGTGATCGCGATCAGCGTGATAGCCCACAGGCTCGCTGCGATCTCGAGGCGGTTCCAATAGGCCTTGGCCTCGTCTTCCGGCGCGCGACGGCGGAACTGCGGGTTGATCGCCAGCGCGGAATAGCGCTCGACCACTATCGTCCGCAGCTTCGGCGAGAGCAGCGACAGCGGCGACAGGATCGCGAACCGGACGATCAGCGCGATCGGCGCCAGTGCCGACACGACGATGAACAGCGGCAACGTCCAGGGCTTCATCAGCGCGAGCGGCAGATACTCGGGATCCTCGACCGTGCCGTAGCGCGTCTTGGCGTGGTGGAGGTTGTGCACGCCCTCGTACATGAACGACGGCGTCATCATCGGCACGCCGACGAGGATATTCCAACCCAGCCTGAAGTTCGGCACCGACGCATGCTTCATGTGGCTGACTTCGTGGATGAAGCTCAGCCCGCGATACAAGCCGAGCACGGATGCGACCGCGGCGATCACCGCGACCGCCATAGAATCGCTCGTCGCTGCCACGAACAGCGCGCTATAGCCCAGCACCATCGACGCGATCAGGTCGCCCCAATATACCGCCGGTCGCGGCTTCACGAGGTCGCGCGTCAGGTCGGCGGCGGCACGCAGCATCGCCTTGTCGTCTGCAACGCGAACGACGCCGATCGGCGGAACGGGAGCGGCCTTGCCGCGGGCGAGGCTGAGCGATGTGTCCATGGGCATATCCATTGCCCGAAGATAATGGCTGCAGCGTGGCATTTACAGGTTGTCGGCCCACCCGCCTGCGGAGGAAACGCAATCACCGTGACAGTAGCGGCCGATAACGCATGTACTCGCCTTTGTCGGCATCGCTGGCTAGACACGCTCGACTGCGCTTTCGGGAACGACACATGGCCAAGCTTACGATCCGTCCGGTCGAGACGAAGAAAGACCGGAAGATCTTCATCGACCTGCCGTTTCGCCTCTACGCGGACGATCCCAACTGGGTGCCGCCGCTGAAGTCCGAGGCGCTGGGGCTGATCACGCCTGAGAAGAATGGCTGGTTCAGCCATGCCAAGGCGCAATTGTTCCTCGCCGAGGAAGACGGCCGCGTGGTCGGGCGGATTTCCGCGCACATCGATACGCTCGCGCTGACGATGCCGCCCGAGCAGGGCTTCGGTCCCGGCGTCGGCCATTGGGGCCTAATGGAGGCGGAGCGGCAGGACATCTTCCAGGCGCTGCTCGCGCGCGCCGAAGCGTGGCTGCGCGAACAGGGCATGACGCGCGCGATGGGGCCGATCAGCATGTCGATCTGGGAGGAGCCGGGCCTGCTGATCGACGGTTACGATCATCCGCCGACGATCATGATGGGCCATGCCAAGCGCGAATATCGCGGCTGGATCGAATGGGCGCAATATCGCCCGATCAAGCAGCTGATGACCTATGAGGTCGACGTCACGAAGCAGTTCCCGCCGATCGTCCAGCGCATCATCAAGTCGGGCGAGAAGAACGCGCGGATCACCGTTCGCAACGTCGACAAGACCAAGTTCGAGGAGGAGGCGGCGATCATCCTCGCGATCCTCAACGATGCGTGGAAGGACAATTGGGGGTTCGTGCCGCTCACCCCGCCCGAGATCAAGGACGTCGGCGTGAAGCTGAAGCCGATCGTCTTCAACGACCTGATCCGCATCGCCGAACTGGATGGCAGGCCGGTCGCGTTCATGATCACGCTCCCCGACCTGAACGAGGCGATCAAGCCGCTGAACGGCAGCCTGCTCCCGTTCGGCTGGGCCAAACTCTTGTGGTGGTTGCGCAAACCCAAGGTGCGGACGGTACGCGTGCCGCTGATGGGGGTGGTGAAGGAACTGCAGGCGTCGCGGATGGCGAGCCAGCTGGCCTTCATGATGATCGAGTATATCCGCCGTGCGTCGGTCGCGAATTATGGTGCGAGCCGGGCCGAGATCGGCTGGATCCTCGACGACAACCAGGGGATGCGCTCGATCGCCGAGACGATCGAGAGCCGGGTGAACAAGGTGTATCAGGTGTACGAACGGACGCTGTAGGGGGCGGCCCCTCACCTTCCGTCATCCTGACGGAAGGGGGTGTACGCGCTACTCCCGCTCCCCCCTGCCGAACGGCATCTTCAGCGTTACCGCGCCCCCCTGCCCGACCGCACCGGGCAGTTCGCTGCGAATCGCGTGGACGTTGCCCTTGCCGCCCCCGGGCAGGCGGAACGACAGCGGATCGAAGGGCGGTGGCTGGACCGGCTGGGGAAGCTTGGCGAGCCGCTGGTCGGTCGGTCGCGCGCAGACGACGATCTCACCGTAGGGATCGGTCTGTACCGGACACGGCATCGTCGCTCGCGCGACGCGCTTGCGCAGTTCCGGCGGAAGCGGCGGCCCGGCTACCGCTTGGAGCAGGAACAGGCCGGCCAACATCTAGAACCGCCGCGATATTCCGGCATACACCCGCGTATCCGGGGTGTCGTCGTTGAGCCCCGCCGCACCGAGGATGTCGAACTGGAGATCGTCGTTCGCCATCCACGCCAGCGACAGCGCGGCGAGCGCCTGCGTCGCATGCTGGTCGGGATCGTTGTCGCGCAACGCCTGCACTTCGCCGGTGAGCGTGAAGTCCTTCGCGACCTTGAACGCCAGGCCGGCGGTCGAGCTGTACGCCAGATGCCGGCCGTTGCCGTCCTGATCGACCGCCGCATCGATCTCCGGTGTCAGATCGAGCGAGACCGTGTCCGACAGTTCGTAGGTCAGCGGCACGAGAAACCCCGCACCCCAGTCGCCTGCACCGATCGAAGACCGTCCGACCGGCAGCGTCACGAACGGCAGCACCGACACCGACACTCCCGAGCCATCCGGATTGAGCAGGTTCGCCTTCATTCCGAGCGACACGTCGCCGACCCCGTTGACCGTATCGACGCCCGTCGAGTCGCGTTTTCGGTCATGCCCGAACGGCGCCCAGCCGATCCGCGCCTCGATCGTATCGCTCACGCCGACGCGGACCAGCGTGTCGCCGAACAGGATGTTGTCCTCGCGCGAACCGGGCTGATCGTCGCGCGTCCAGTCTGCGATTGACGTCTCGACCGAAATCTTGCCCGGCGCGATCGTGCAGGCGGGCGTGTCGAGCCCGGGCCGCTCAGGGCAATATTCGCGGTCCTGCGCGCTGGCGCTGGTCGCGTACAGTGCCGCGAACGACAGCAGGGCGACCGATAGCGCCTTCATCGCAACCGGACCCAGGTCGGTGCATGGTCGCTCGCCTTTTCGCGACCGCGATAGGCCTTGTCGACGCCGGCATCGATCATCCGATCGGCGGCCTGCGGGCTGAGCAGCAGGTGATCGATGCGGAACCCGGCATCGCGCTGCCACGCGCCGGCCTGGTAATCCCAGAACGTCCAGACGCCGCCCTTGGGGAATTGCGTGCGAAGCGCGTCGGTCCAGCCCTGCGCGACGAGCGCGCGGTAATGCTCGCGGCTTTCGGGCTGCATCAGCGCATCGTCCTGCATCGCGCGGACCGAGTAGGTGTCGTCGTCATTGGCGATGACGTTGTAATCGCCTGCGAGGATCGCTGGCTTTTCTTCAGCCAGGATTACGCGTGCGCGGTCGGCGAGGCGGTCCATCCAGCGGAGTTTGTAGTCGAATTTGGGCCCCGGTTGCGGGTTGCCGTTGGGGAGATACAACGCAGCGACGATCAAGCCATCGATTTCCGCTTCGATATAGCGGCTGTGGTCGTCCTCGGGTTCGCCGTTGAGGCCGCGCTGGCGGACCACCGGCGTGCCGCTTTTCGCGAGGATCGCGACGCCGTTCCAGGCCTTCTGGCCGTGCCACACCGCGCCGTAGCCGACCGCTTCGATATCGGCGATCGGGAAAGTGTCGTCGCTCGACTTGAGCTCCTGAAGGCAGACGATGTCGGGCTGCGCTTCGACGAGATACTCGATCAGCCGCGGCAACCGCGCCTTGATGCCGTTTACGTTGTACGTGACGATTTTCATGAGGCGATCAGACCGAGAAGCTGGAGCCGCAGCCGCAACCCGAGGCGGCGTTGGGGTTCTCGACCTTGAACGCGGCGCCGGCGAGCGACTCGACGTAATCGACCGCGCAGCCGCGGACGAGATCGATGCTGACGCTGTCGACGACGAGCTTCACGCCGTCATGCTCGGCGATTACGTCGTCGGACTCGACCGAGTCGGCGAACCCAAACTTGTACTGGAACCCGGAACAGCCGCCGCCGTCGACCGAAAGTCGCAGGATCGCCGGCTTCCCCTGCTTGACGGCGATCGCCGCGACGCGCGCTGCTGCGGAGGGGGTGAGGATGATGTCTTGAACCAGCGTTGCCATGTCTGGGAGATAGGGGGTCGAGTAACTTGCGGCAACCTCGGGGTTTGCGGGGGTGTGGGCCTGCACCTCGCCCGTGAAACTGCGGCCTCGCCTGGGGGGACCGCCCTCTTCCTGTAGGACCGCCGCCGTCCGTGGAACCGTCACCGCTGCCTCACCCGTCACCGCTGCCTCGCCCGTCATCCCAGCGAAAGCTGGGATCTCATGCTGATGGTCCGTCCTTGGGGAGGGAGATCCCAGCTTTCGCTGAGATGACGGGAGTGCTGGACGGTAGTCCGTCCCCGTGAGTCGAGGTCCCGGCTTTCGCCGGGATGACGGGGTGTGCCCTACTATTGGCGCCTACGCCTGCGTCGGCATTAGTCCTGTGCGGCGGGGCCGCCCGTCGAAACGGGGATCGCGTTGACCGAGCGGTCCTGGGCGGCGAGCAGGTAATCAGCGGTGGTCAGGAACGGGATCGGGTTGACCGCGTGGCCGTCGATACGGACTTCATAGTGAAGATGCGGGCCGGTCGAGCGGCCGGTCGAGCCCATCAGCGCAATCAGCTGCCCGCGGGTGACGCGGGCGTTGTCGGCGACGAGGATCTTGGAAAGGTGACCATAGCGAGTCGCGATGCCCTTCCCGTGGCTGATCTCGACCATGTTGCCATAGCCGCCCTGGCGACCCGCGTGCGCGATGATGCCGTCGGCGGTAGCGTAGATCGGCGTGCCGACCGGGCCGGGAATGTCGACGCCGGCATGCATCGCCGCGGTGCCGCGGAACGGATCCGAGCGGATCCCGAAATTGCTGGTGAAGGACAGCGAGTGGACCGGCTGGACCGACGGGATCGCGATTACGCCCTGCTGGGTCGCGTCGAGCTTCTTCCATGTCTGGAACAGCGTGCGGAACTGCGCGTCGGCACGGAGATCGGCGTTGGCTTCCTCGGTGTTGGCGGCGATCATCGGACCGCCGGTGGCTGCAATGTGGTGCAGCTTAGCGCCGTTGGTCGACGTGGCGACCTGCGCCTGGGCGGCGACGCCGAAGCCGGATAGCGCGATCATTGCGGCGGCACCGGCAACCCGGCGGAAAACGGATGATGTGGCGGTCACGGACGCGGTTTTGAAGCGCGTCACGATGGCTGCTGCGGTAAATTCGACCATTGGTCCCCGACACAAAAATGCAGGGCCGTTCGCGTGAAAGCGCACGGCACCGAAACTCTGTCCTGACTCGCAGCCCCTCCGCGCCCCAGACAATGCGAGTTAGGCCAAATACGGCCGTTCCGGGCAAGGGCGCGCGAGCGTTCTAGCGGCGGGGCGGCAGGTTGATGCGGCGAGTTGATGCGGATCAGGGCACCAAAGCGGGAACGATGCCGCAAGGCGCCGGAATATCTGCGAATCCCGGGGCCTTACGGAGACGTCTTCAGAGCGCCTTTGCAGCGGCCAGCACGGCGTCGGCATGGCCCGGAACGCGGACCTTGTGCCACACCTTGGCGAGCGTGCCGTCGGCGCCGAACAGGAACGTCGCGCGCTCGATCCCCATGTACTTCTTGCCGTACATCGCCTTCTCGACCCAGACGCCGAACGCCTCGCAGGCGACGCCGCCGACATCGCTGGCGAGTTGCACGGTAAGCGCATGCTTGGCGGTGAATTTCGCGTGCGAGGCGGGCGTGTCCTTCGAGATGCCGACGACCTTTACGCCAGCAGTCTGGAACGCGTCGGCGAGCGCGGAAAAGTCCTTCGCCTCGGTGGTGCAGCCCGAGGTGTCGTCCTTCGGGTAGAAATACACCACAAGCGGCGTGCCGAGGCTCGCCAGCGACACGGCTGTGTTGTCAATCGTGACCGTCACGTCGGGGATCTTTGACCCTTCATCCATCTTGGTGTCCCGTTACCTGTGCCCAGAATTGGCGAACCTCCTGCCGCGTCGATTCGAGCGTGGCAACCACCGCCGGCCAGTCCGCGACGCCAATCGCGCGCGCGATCAGTTCTTCCGTCGCGTGACCCGGCGGCGCAGCATCCGGCGCGACTAGGCGCAGCGTGACCAGCAGCCGGGTCAGCACGTCATGTGCCGCACGCAACGTCGGCGGGGCGAGGCCTTTAGTCGTAAGCCGATCGATCGCGGTGCCCAGATTGGGATCGAACCCGGCGCGGTTGACCAGCTGGACGACGTGCACCGCGAACTCCAGGTCGACGAGACCGCCGGGGAGAAGCTTGGCATCGAGCGGCCCATTGGGTGGCTTGTGCGCTGCCATGTCCGCGCGCATCGACCGCGCCTCGGCGACCACGTCGCGAGTCGGGCGATCACCTTCGAGGACGCCGCGGACGATCTCCGCGACCGCGGCGCGCGCGTCCAGCGAGCCGAACACGGGGCGGGCCCGGGTGAGAGCCATATGCTCCCACGTCCACGCATCCTCGCGCTGGTAGCGGGCGAAGCTGTCGAGCGTGACGACCAGCGGCCCCTGCCCGCCCGATGGCCGCAGCCGCGTGTCGATCTGGTAGAGCGGGCCGGCGGCGGTCGCGACCGATAGCGCCGCGGTCACGCGCTGGGCGAGCCGATTGTAATACAGCGTTGCACCAAGCGGTTTCGGCCCGTCGGACTCCGCGGTGAAGTCGCCCGTGAACAGATAGATCAGGTCGAGATCGGACGCGTGCGTAAGCATCGCGCCGCCCATCCGCCCGAGCGCGAGGATGACGAGCTCGCCGCCCGGCACCGCCCCATGCGCCTTGGCGAACTCCTCGATCGTCGCGCGCGCCAGCACGCCGATCGCTGCCTCCGCCACCCGCGCATAGCCCGCGGCGACATGCAGCGGATCGGACGCGCCCGCGACGATCTGCGCCCCGAGCGCAAAGCGCAATTCGCCGACCACCCGGCGGACATGATCAAGCCGCGCCTGGTAATCGCCCCCGGCATCGCCTGCGCGCATCGCCGCCTCCAGCGCAGCGATATCGCCGACCGGCTCGAACGCGGTGGCGTCGATCAGGCCGTCGAGCAGGTTCGGTCGTCGCCCAAGATCGTCGGCGAGAGTCGGCGCATGGCTGAGGATCGCGGCGAGTAACGTCGCCAGCCCCGGCCGCGCTTCCAGCAGACGAAAGATGTTGATCGCGCTCGGCAGGCGTTCGAGCAGTGCATCGAGCCGGAGCAATGCCGCCTGCGGCACCGGTGCGGTCGCAAACGCAGTGACGAGGGTCGGCAACACCGCCTCCAGCGCCTCGCGCGCGGCCAGACTGCGCAGCGCCGGATAGGCCCCGCCACGCCACGCCTCGATCCGACGGCGCGCAGACTCGGGCTCGTCGAACCCGGCAGCGGCGAGATCAGCCTCCAGCGTCACCGAGTCATGCGAGAAGGCGGGGCGCACGGTGTCGTCGAGCGCATCGTAGATCCGCCCGGTCGCCGCCACCCGCGGTGCGAGCAGCTCCAATAGCGCACCTGCATCCTCCAGCCCGTGCAGTTTGGCGACCCGGTCGAGCGCCTCGTCGGTCGGCAGCGCGTGCGTCTGGCGATCGTCGATCATCTGCACGCGATGCTCGATCGTCCGGAGCAACGTGTAACCATCGATCAGCGCCTGCGACTCGTCGGTACCGATCCAGCCCGCTTCGGCAAGCCGCGCGAGCGCATCGCGAGTCGCGGGCGCACGGACGCTCCGATCGCGCCCGCCATGGATCAGCTGGTGGATCTGCGCGAAGAACTCCGCCTCGCGTATCCCGCCCCGCCCGCGCTTCAGATCGTAGCCGGGACCGAACGCCTGCCCCTGCGAATGATGATCGCGGATCCGCGCCGAGATCCCGCGAATTTCGCCGATCGCCCCGAAATCGAGCGCGCGGCGCCAGACGAACGGCCGGATCGCGTCGAGAAACCCCTGCCCCAGAGCAATGTCGCCGGCCGCAGCCCGCGCGCGAATGAACGCGGCGCGCTCCCACGGCAGCGCCTGCGCCTCGTAATAGCCGATCGCCGCCTCGACCGGCAGGACGATCGGTGTGATCTCGGGCGAGGGCCTCAACCGCAGGTCGACGCGCAGGACATAGCCGTCGCCGTCACGCGCCTGAAGCAGCTCGACGACGCGCTTGCCGATCCGCACCGCCGCCTGCTCGGGCTCCTCGCGCGGTTTCCGTGGCAGCGTCGCGGGGTCGAACAGCAGGATCGGATCGATGTCCGACGAATAATTGAGCTCGCCGCTACCCTGCTTGCCGAGCGCGATCGCGGTAAAGCCGAGCGGCTCTGCGCCGGGCGTCCGCTCCTCGATCGCGGCACGGATCGCGGTATCGAGTGCATAGTCGGCGAAGCGGGTCAGCGCCCCTGTCACCGCGGTGAGGTCGAGCACACCCGCCAGATCACCGACGGCGACGTTGAGCGCCATCGCGCGCCGTTCGAGCCTCAACCGTTTTGCGACCGGCATATCGGACTCGGCGCTCGACAAACCCAGATCAAGACGTCCCGCCGCGAACGATCGCGCGATGACCGGCTCACGGTCGAGGATCATCGATAGAAAAGGCGACCACAGGCGGGCGCGATCAACCGCGTTATCTAACTTATGTTCAGTAATCGGCATGACCACCCCGCAATACTCAATAATTAAAAGTATCGCTTGACAAACGAAAGCAACCAATTTCGCGATCGCACGTTGTGCGCGGTATGATGTATTCTTCTCTCACGATCAAACGCGAAACGGATGGCCAACAGATTGTGCGGCGCCCCCGCGTCACCGACGCGGTCGGCGACGTGCTGCGCAACGCCTTTGGTGAACAGGATGGCTTGCCCGCAGATATGGCGCGACTTTTGCGCCACCTGGATGAAACGGGCCAGAGCTTCCACTGATCGGGAAGCCACCCGGGCAGCACCAGCTTAGCCAGGCCATGATTTGGGCACGCCTGTTCGAAGCGGTCCAGCGTCGCCGACCCATTTCGGCGTCCACGGCACCGCGTAACTTTCAGACAGTGAACTGCGGCACCGACCATCCCGGAAAATGTCCGGGGTGAGCGCTATACATCGCCGTTTATCGACCGCGACTCAGATGTTCGACGTCACCCATGATCGAATCGAGCGCCGTCTTGCTGGTGTCCGTCTCATGATCGCGGCGTGATGGCAGCGAGCCGTCGGTCAGGATCGTCTCCAACGCGACGCGACCGCGCGCGACGCGGCTCTTGATCGTGCCGACCGCGACGTTGCAGATTTCGGCGGCCTCTTCGTATGCGAAGCCACCCGCACCGACGAGAATCAGCGCCTCACGCTGCGGCTGCGGAAGATGCATCAGCGCACGCTGCATGTCGCCGAGTTCGACGTGACGATCTTGGCTAGCAGGCGCGGCGAGAATGCGGTCTGCTACCAGATCGTCCCACTCGCCCTTGAAGCGCGCGCGACGCATCTGCGACAGATACAGGTTGCGCAGGATGATGAAGGTCCAGGCGCGCATGTTGGTGCCAGCCTGGAACCGCAGACGCGCCGCCCAAGCCTTGAGCAGCGTCTCCTGAACCAGATCGTCCGCGAGATCGCGGCTTCCGGATAGCGAGCGCCCGAACGCACGCAGATGAGGGATCACCTGCGCAAGCTGAACCTTGAACTCGGCGTCGGACAAAGAGACATGCTCCACCGGCGCGACGACTTCGTCGATATCGTCCTCATCGTCGGTATGTGGAGCAGGCTGAACCATGAAAATCCTGTCAGTATCGATCGTTAGCTTACGAGCGCGTCATCGGACGTGCTGCTTCAAGCGTAGCAGGTTGCAGGCAAACATAGGCGTTCACACCGGCAATGCCAGCCATGTACGCCTAACTTATGTCAGCGAATAACGAGGAAGCCAAATATCGCTATGATGAGCACCAGGGATATGACGAGGATATACCGGGTCATATGCGGGGTGGAGCCTGCGCGGGCATCTTCGGTGGCAATATGAATGGGTTCGTTCGGATCAGCCATGTCGAGTAAACCCCCGAAAACCGTTTTGGGTCCGCAACCATTTACGGAAGCGAACCCAAGATGCATCGACACGTACACGCGATCAAGCGGTTGGAAAAAACTGACCGCTACTACCGCATTTCAGCAGCTGATCTTACGCGACAGGAACGGTTGCCTGATCGAAGAACAGCGCCTGGCTGATCGCCGCCTTCACCGTGGAGCGCTGGAACGGCTTGGTGATCAGGAACGTCGGCTCGGGACGCTCGCCGGTCAGCAGACGCTCGGGGAATGCGGTAATGAAGATCACCGGAACCTCGAACTCGGCAAGGATATCCTTGACGGCGTCGATGCCCGAACTGTCGTCGGCAAGCTGGATGTCGGCCAGCACGAGGCCTGGCCGCGTTTCCATCGCCAGCGCGACCGCTTCGTCGCGGGTGACGGCAACACCCGTTACATCGTGGCCCAGATCCCGAACGATCGTCTCGATATCCATCGCGATGATCGGTTCGTCCTCGATGATGAGGACCTTGGCCCGCGTCTGGCTCTCGATCTCGGAAAGCGCCTCGGCGACGAGATCGTCGACTTCGCTCGAATCGACCTCGATCAAATAGGCCGCGTCCTCTGGCGTGAAGCCTTCCATCGCGGTCAGCAGCAGGGCCTGACGCGACAGTGGCGTCATACGAGCGAGACGCGCACGCGCCACCGCCTCATGACCGCCGCCGTCCGATACCGTTTCATCGGCAACCTCGTCGAAGTTGGCCGAATTCCAGATCACCTGGAACATCCGATACAGGCCCAGGCGGGGATCGACGTCCCGCGGAAACTCTTCGGGTGCGGCGACGATCGCCTCGAGCGTAGCGCGCACATATTTGTCGCCGTGCATCTGACTGCCGGTCAGGGCCCGGCCGTAGCGCCGCAAAAAGGGAAGGTGCGGTGCGAGTTGCTGTCCAAGCGACATGGGTAACGAATACTCCCTGATCCTACGCGGCCCCTCATGTGTCGGGTGCCTCGTATCATTGCAATGGCGATAGCCGAAAAAGCATCCTTTGATCCAAAAGGCACATAGGGCTGGACCAGAGGTTCGATTTTCGCTTGAACAGGGAACTAACGAGACAGTGTTTGGTTTCACCTCCATCGTAGGCGACTCCGCAACCCGCTCGACATCCGTCGTGGCGGGTTTGCATATCGCCCTTTTGTGACATGGTATGCCAGATGATCAGGTTCGCGTCGTGCAGGGGGAAGTTTTGAGTTTGGGCCACGACACGCAGAATTCAGTGCCTGCTACCACCTCCACAAAGGGGCCGGACAAGGATCAGCAAATGGGGTCGGCCCTTCGTTCGGTTTATCAGAAAACCGTCGATGAGGCGATCCCGGAGGATCTGCTGGACCTTCTCGGCAAGCTAGACTGAGCGCGGGCCGCATGGCCTCGCCGCAAAATTCCATCCCAGTTCAGCCCGCCGTAACCGCCATTGCCACCGAGCATGACGACCAGACCGACGGCCGACGCGAAACCCGGCTGATTTCGGCGATGGGGCGGCTGCCCACGGGCGCCAAGCTGTTTCTGATCCTCAGCGCGGCATTGTTGCCGTTGGCGCTCATAGCCGTTTTCGCAACCTTCCAGACGACTCGCCTGGCCGATACCGAGGCGCGGGCGCGCCTGCGCGTGACCGCGAACGAAAGCGCGCGGGCGATCGCGATCGAGTTGGTCGGCGACATGACCGCGTTGCGGGTCGCGGTGAACGCTCTCGGTAACGATCCCGCCGACGCGCCGAGTTGCGCGCGTGCCCAAGGCGTGTTCGCCCAGCAATCCTCCGCCGGCACACGGTTCGTCATCACCGACCGCGCCGGCACCGTATTATGCGGCACGCCGATCCCGATGCCGGCGGCGCTCCGCCAGACCGATATGCCGATCACGGCGGATATCATCCCCAACCGCGGGCTGGTGCTGGCGATCTCCGGGCCCGGTGGCGATACGTTCGCACGCGCTTATTTCCCGCAGCCGTTCCTCCAGAAGATCGGCCGCCCGTCCAGCCGCGCACTCACCTTCAGCAGCGCGCTGGTGCTCGACGAAGATGCCTTGACGCTCGAGACCATCCCGGACGAACGCCCGCTCGATCGCATGGAGACGATGCGGACCGATCTGGGCGTTGCCGGGATCGCCTTGCGCACCAGCATCCGAAGTGCGCCGGTCACCTCGTCGCTGGTCGTGGCGATGCTGCTTCCATTGCTAATGTGGCTCGCAGCAGCAAGCATCGCATGGTTCGTCGTCGACCGTCTGTTGATCCGACCACTCCGCCGCCTGCGGGGTGCAGTCGCCGCGTTTACACCGGGTGAGACGCTCGATCTCGGCGAGGTCCGGACATTGCCGGCACAGGAAATCCGCGAACTCGGCGACACCTTCCAGGCGATCAGCCAGACTGTGGCCCTGCACGAAGCCGGGCTCGCGGAGGGGCTCGTCCGCCAGACCAAATTGACGCGCGAAGTGCATCACCGGGTCAAGAACAACCTGCAGGTCATTTCCAGTCTCATCAATTTCCATGCGCGTAGCGCGCCGAGCGAGGATGCGACGGTCGCCTATGCGTCGATCCAGCGCCGTGTCGATGCGCTCGCCGTGGTCCACCGTAATCATTTCGCCGAACTCGAAGAGAATCGCGGCCTGAACCTGCGGACGATGATCGGCGAACTGTCGGCGAACATTCGTGCGACTGCGTCCGAACGATCGCATGGATTGGGGATCACGCTCGATATCGATCCATACCTGGTCAATCAGGACGTCGCCGTGGCGATCGCGTTCCTGGCGACCGAAACGATCGAGCTGGCGATATCGTGTGATCCCGCCGCGCAGATCCGGATCGTCGTCAAGCCTGCCGACGCCCCCGAACGCGCGCTGTTGCGTGTTGTCTCGCGCGCCCTCGTGGAGAGCGATGCATTCCGCGAGGCGGTGGTGCGCTATGGCCGCGTCATGGAAGGCCTGTCGCGGCAGTTGCGCTCGCCCTTGCACCACGACCCGCTGGTCGGCGCCTACGAGATCGCGTTCACGGTCAAGGGACGCGACTGATCGGCAGCAAGTCGCCTACGGTTAATACTTGTTAGCCCTAGTTTTTTTTCGGATAATCGTCGCGCGACGGGAACATCTTGGGGCGGTCGCCGTTCAACATTTCGGACAGCGACTTTATGCCCCCCCGCTCTCGCTGTCCAAGTCATAGGCCCGGATGCATCACCCTCCCCCCCCCCGGTGATGCATCCGGGCCTTTATCGTTCGGTGCGCGATGCCCGTGCGCAAGCCGCTGAATCCGCGCAAATAGTGCCCGGTCGATCGGAACGAACCGCGATCCCGAACATTTCACCCCCGGTGGCATTCGTGCCTTTTCTAGGAGGAAGTTTCATGCGTAAGTTGGTTGGATTGGTTGTCGTCGCAGGCGCGCTCATGGTTTCGGCATGCAACACCGTTGAGGGTGCAGGCAAGGACGTGGCATCGGCGGGCAAGACCGTCGCGAAGACCGCAGACAGCGCCAAGTAAGCCTCGCGCTTTTGATACGGAACGGGGTCCGGTGCACATGCACCGGACCCCGTTTTCGTATCGGTCTTTGGTAGCCTTCAGCTTTCGACGATATCGGTGGACTCGCCCTCGACCGCCTTGGCCTTTGCCCGGCTACGCTCGGTGAACCAGATGCCGATCAACGCGAGTTCGTACAGAATGACCAGCGGGATCGCCAGCAACAGCTGCGACCCGATATCCGGCGGCGTCAGCACCGCTGCGATCGCGAAGGCCGCAACGATCGCGTAGCGCCGCGCACCGATCAGTTGCTTACGCGTGACGATCCCCGCCCGCTCCAGCAGCATCAGCAGCACTGGCAGCAGGAACGAGATCCCGAAGCCGAACAGGAATTGCATCGTGAACGAGAGGTAGTTGCCGATCGCCGGCAGCGCCTCGCGGTGAATCCCGCCGACCATCCCGTCGAACCCGAGCAGGAAGTGCAACGCCATCGGAATCGCGATGTAATAGGCCATCGCCGCGCCAGTCAGGAACAGCACCGGAGTCGCGAGGATGAACGGCAGGAGCGCACGCTTCTCCTTCTTGTACAGGCCCGGCGCGACGAACTGCCAGAGCTGGTTCGCGATCACCGGGAACGACAGCATCATCGCCGCGAAGAACGCCACCTTGATCTGGACGAAGAATGCCTCGAAGATCTCGGTATAGATCACCTTGTTCTGCCCCGCCGCGAGCAGGGGGTGGACCAGGAAGCCGAAGATATCCTCGGCAAAATACATCGCGATCCCGAACGTCACGACCAGCGCGGCGATGCAGTACAGCAACCGCCGCCGCAGCTCGATCAGATGGTCGAGCAACGGCGCCCGGCTTGCGTCGATCTCGCTCATGCTATGCTTTCGGCGTTTGGGGAGGCGTTCACAACCATAACGCTCACGATGACGCTATGTCGGACTTGCCGGTCTTGTCGTCGGGATGGACCACGGTCGAAACCGGAGTATCCAGAGCATCCTTGTCACGATCCGCGTGCAGCCTACCGTCATGGTCGGTCGGAACCGCAGCCGTGCCGGACGAGGCGGCGGGGGACGATGACCCGGCGGGGGGTGCGCCGTCGGACGGAGCGGCGGCCACTACCGGCTTCTCGACCATCACCGGCTCGTTCGTGTGATCGTCCGCATCGTCGATAGACCGGTAGTCGCGCCGGTGCTCGTCCGTTTCCGGCGAATGCACGACCTGCGCGGTATCCGCCGCTGCGTCCGCACCCGTCTGCGGATGCTCGCGCATGATGCGTTCGTTTTCCGACGCCCAGCGCTTTTCCATCTCTTCGAGTTCAGCCTCGCGAACCATCGAATCGAAGCCCGAGCGGAATTGTCGCGCGACCCCGCGCGCCTTGCCGACCCAATAGCCGACCACGCGCATCGCCTTGGGGAGGTCCTTCGGACCGATCACGACGAGCGCGACGAATGCCACGAGCAGGAACTCGGAGGGCGCGATATCGAACATTCAGCCGCGCCTATCTAGGGTCTTCAACTCTGCCAACTTCAAGCACGCTTGCTTCAGGCAGGACGGTCGTCGCGGACGCGATTGCCGTCGCGATCGAACGCGGGATCGGCAGACTTCTGCGCTTCGATCCGCGCCGACGGCTTGGCCGGCGTCTCGTCGTCGTTCTCCGACATGCCCTTCTTGAAGTTCTTCACGCCCTTGGCGACATCGCCCATCAGGTTCGAGAACCGACCGCCGCCAAGAAGGAGGATCGCGACAACCGCGAGGACGAGCAAGTGAATCGGGCTAAAACCGCCCATGGCCATTCTCCTGAAAACTGGACCCTATCTAAGGCTCATCCCGTCCCAATGCCAGAGATTGCGCCATCCCCCCGCCATCTTCATTATCTTCGAGCCGATCGAAGGCGAGATCGACCGGATCGAGCAGCCCGGCGGCGCGCAAATCGTCGATCCCCGGCAGGTCGCGGCGGCTCGCCAGCCCAAAATGGACGAGAAATTCGGGGCTCGTCGCGAACATCAGCGGCCGCCCCGGCACCTCGCGCCGCCCCGCCGGTTTTACCCAGCCCGCCTCCATCAGCACATCGAGCGTCCCCTTGAAGATTTGCACCCCGCGAATCGCCTCGATTTCCGCGCGCGTGACCGGCTCGTGATAGGCGATGATCGCGAGCGTCTCGATGCCGGCGCGGCTGAGCTTGCGCGGCTCCTCGCGGTCGCGGCGGAGCATGTGCGCCATGTCCGGCGCGGTCTGGAACTGCCACCGCTCGCCGCGCCGGACGATATGGATACCGCGCCCGGCATAATCGGCCGTCAGCCGGTCCAGCGCCGCGCGGACATCGCCCGCCCCGACATGCGCGCGGATCGAGTCGATCGTCAGCGGGCTCTCGGCCGCGAACAGCACCGCCTCCACCGCGCGCACGTAATCGTCCGGCGGCGTCATGCGCGCGCCCTGAGATAGAGTGGCGCGAACGGCGAGGCCTGACGCAGGTCGATCTTCCCCTGTCGCGCGAGTTCGAGCGCCGCGACGAAACTCGATGCGAGCGCCGAGCGCCGCAACCGTTCGCCTGCTTCGGGCAGGAAGCTCTCGATCACGCTCCAGTCGATCCGTTCGCCGACCAGCATCGACACGCGCTCCAGCGCCGCCTCCAGCGTCATCACCTCACGGTCGGCGACAACGTGCATCACCGGCCGCGTCCGTGCGGAAATCCGACCGTAAGCGGCGATCAGGTCGAAGATTTCCGCCTGCCACGCCGCCTTCCGCACAGTCCGCAGCCCCTCCGGTGCGCCCCGCAGGAAGACGTCGCGCCCGGTCCGATCGCGCGCCATCAGCCGGGCGCCCGCCTCGCGCATCGCACTCAGTCGCTCGAGCCGGAGTTGCAGCCGCAGCGCGAGTTCTTCCGGGTCCGGCTCGGCGAGCGGATCGCGCGGCAACAGCAACGCCGATTTCAGATACGCCAGCCACGCCGCCATCACGAGATAGTCCGCCGCTAGTTCCAGCTTCAGCGCGCGCGCGGAGTCGACATAGGCGAGATACTGCTCGACCAGCGCGAGGATCGAAATCTTCCGCAGATCGACCTTCTGCCCGCGCGCGAGCGATAGCAACAGATCGAGCGGCCCCTCCCACCCGTCGAGATCCAGCGTCAGTTGGGCGTCGTCCATTGGCGCACGCTACAGCATGCAGGAAAACAGTGCATCCCGGGGTGGTGCGGTAGCTTGGCGCGAGAAGGCGCTGGCGATGGAGACGGCTGGCGCGCGGATGGAGTGACGTGGCTCTGGCTCATGGGGCGGGTCACGCAACCTCAAGCTCTCCCCGCAAACTGACGCCCCCCCCAAACCGTTCGTGCTGAGTAGCGGCCGAGTAAGCTCGTCAGAGCCGTATCGAAGGCGCGTATCGAAGCACAGGTTCCAAGCACCACGCTTACCAAAGATCCACCCCGGCGGAGGCCGGGGCCCAGTTGGGGGACGTCAATTGTCGGCGTCGCGCTTCGTTACTGCGACCTCTCCAACTGGACCCCGGCCTCCGCCGGGGAGGTGAATAGGGAGATGTGCACTAGTCTTAAATAAGCTCAGACCCGCGCCAACAGCGCGTCCCGCGTAGCGATCAGTTCGGCAAAATTACCCTTCGCCGCCCCGACCGACGCCATCGCCCGGTCCAACCGCGCGCGCGCCGCTGGCGAGATTTCCTCCAGCCGCCCGGCGATCTCGACCATCTCGTCCATTCGCGCCCAGCAATCGAGCACCAGATCGCACCCAGCCGCGATCGCGCCGGCCGCCTTGTCGCCAGCGGTGCCGGAGAGCGCCTTCATGTCGATATCGTCGGTCATCAACAGCCCGTCGAAGCCAATCCGCTCGCGGATGATCCGGTCGATCACGATCGGCGACAGCGTCGCGGGGCGGTCGGCGTCCCACGCGTCGAAGACGATATGCGAGGTCATCCCCATCGGTACCTGGTTGAGCGTGCGGAACGGTTCGAGGTCGATCTCGAGCTCGGCATCGGTTGCGGTGACTGTCGGGAGGTGGTGGTGCGTGTCGAGCTTGGCGCGACCGTGACCGGGCATGTGCTTGACGACACCAACGACGCCGCCTTCTGCCAGACCCTCGAGCATCGCCCGACCCAACGCCGCCACCCGCATCGGGTCCGACCCGTAGGTGCGGCACGACACCGCCTCGGTCGTATCCGGCTGCGACACGTCGAGCAGCGGCGCGCAGTCGACGGTGATGCCGACCTCGCTGAGCATCACCCCCAGTGCCTGCCCGTTTGCGCGCGCCGCCTGGATCGCGGTCATCGGCGCGCGCTCGTACGCCGCGTCGAACACCGGGCCCGCAGGGAATGCAGGCCATTCAGGGGGCCCCATCCGCGCGACGCGTCCCCCCTCCTGGTCGATCAGGATCGCCAGATCGTCGCGTCCGGCCAGTTCGCGGAGCGAATCTGTCAGCGCGCGGACCTGCGCGCGGTCGACGATGTTGCGCTTGAACAGGATGTAGCCGGCAGGCTCGCACTCGGCGAAGAACGCGCGTTCCTGGGGCGTGAGGACGGGGCCGGACAGGCCGAAGATGACGGGCTTCATGACTGGGTCCTAAACCGAAAAAATTCCCTTACCGTTCGCCCTGAGCGAAGTCGAAGGGCCTGCGCATCTGAAGCGGCTTCGACTTTGCTCAGCCCGAACGGGGTTGCTCAATAATCCTTCGACACGCGGACGTTCGCGCTCTGGCGGCCGAGCGTCGAGATGCTCGACAACAGCGACAGCCACCGCGTAACCTGGAACTCGACCTGGGTTGCCGAATAGCCCTGACCGTCGGTGACGATCTCCGCATACAGCCGCCGCGTCACGTATTTACCCGCCGCGATCGAGGTGCCCTGCCCGGTCTGCGGATCGGCCGGCAGAATGCGCAGACGGTCGAGCCCGGCCGCACGGCGCACCGCGTTGATCGGATTGAGCCCGCTGCCGCCGCCCTGCAACGCCGCCACCGCCGCCGCCAGCTGCAGCGCCTCGGGTGCGGACAGATTGGTGATCGAGGTGCCGAACAGCAGCCGCGAAAGCAGCTCGTCCTCGGGCAAGGCCGGCGTGCTGGTGAAGCTGATCTCGGGTTTCAGCGCGTACCCCGTCACCCGGATCGACGCGCTGAGCCCGGTCGAATCCGCGTTCGCCTCGATATCGAGCGCGGGGTTGGCGGGCACCTGTCCGTCGAAGCGGATCACGCCGCGCGCGAGTTCGAACTTGCGACCGGCGAACTCGTAATCGCCGCGGATCAGCGTCGCGCGGCCGGTGATCGCCGGGTTCTCGGGCTGGCCGGCGATCTGGAGGTTGGCGGACCATTCGCTGGTAAGCCCGAGCCCGCTGACCATCACCTGGTTCGGCGCGCGCGCCTTGATCGCCAGCGTCCAGGGCTTGGTCGGCGTCTCGATCTCCTCGCCACCATCGGGCAGGTTGATCTCGCGGATGTTGAGTTGCGGGACGGCACTGGCAGCGGTGGCCTGGCCGAGGCGGTAGCGGCTCTTGTTCAACACCACGTCGCCCGCGATCGTGCCGCCCGAGCCGTTCGACTTGAACGTGAGTGGCCCGGAGACGGTCGCGCCGATATCATCGCGGTTGATCATCACCGCCTTGTCGGCCTGCAAGGTCAGATCGAGACCGACACCGTTGGCGGCGGCGAACTCGAACTGGCCGGTGCCGGTTACGCGGCCGCCCTTGCCCGCGTCGGCGCCGAACCGGTCGATCACGAGCCGCGATCCGCCGAAACGGCCGGTCGCCTGGACGTTGGACAGGACGGTGCCGGTGGTCGCGCTCTCGATCCGCGCGCCGTTTGCCTGAACGATACCGCGGAGCGTCGGGTTGGCGAGCGTGCCGACGACGTCCGCGCCGATCGCGACCGGGCCCGACAGGTCGAACAGCTCGACGCCCGTCAACCGCCAGAGCGTGTCGGCGGGGCCACTATACCGCAGCTGGCCGAACAGGCGGGCGTTGCTGATCCGCGACGCCAGATCGCCCTGCCCGAGCGGCGCGAGTTGCGCCTGCGCGCGGCCGATCGTCTTGCCGCCCGAGGCGATCACCGCGCGCAGGCCGAGCTTGTCGGGGGAGAGCACCGCCGCGACGCCGACGTCGATCGGGCGCGAGGAGAGGACGAGACCGGCGCGGCTAAGCCCGCGAATCGTGACGTTCGCCTTCCCCGTCGGCGCGGCGCCATTCGCGGTCGCGACCGTGACGCTGCCCGACGCGCTCCCGCTGAGGCCGAGTCCGGGATAGGCGATGTCGAGGATCGCGAGCGGCATCCGCGTCAGGCTGGCGTCGATCGCGGTGCTGGCGGCGGTGAAGCGGCCGCCGATCTGTGCCTCGCCCCCCGAGAAGCTGAGCCTGGTCGGCGCGAGGTGCCAGCCGTCCTCGGCCTGGGTGACGATTGCCGGGGTCAGCAGCTTCAGCGGGCGGCCATCGAGCGTGCCTTGCGCCGAGATCGCGTAGCTGTTGGCGGTGACCTGCGTGACGCTCTGGATGTCGAACGCCCGGCCGCGGGAGCCGGCGATCGACGCCTTGATCGTGCCGACGCCGCCACGGAGCGACGCGGACCCGTTGAGCCGGGCGAGGCTGAGCGCGCCGCGACGCAGCCCGAGGCCGGTCGCGGTGGCCTCGATCGAGGTGCCGGCGGGATCGAGCAACGTGACGAAATCGAGCTTGCCCGAGCGGAGCGCGACGGTGTCGAGCGTCGCGGCCTTGGCGGCGAGATGCCCTTCGATGCGCTGGATCTGGCCGACCGGGCGGAACAGGAGTTCACCCGAGATACCGCCGCCTGCGACTGCCAGCGCGCCGTTGAAGCCGCCATCGACCACCGCGACATTGCCGCTCGCGCGCGTGCCGGCGACTTTGAGCGCGGCGACCTGGATCGTCGCGCCGGCGCCCGGTGGCAACAGGATCGCGCCGTTGGTGGTGAACGCCCCGAGCCGCGATCCGCCGGCTGCGGTGAAGGCGAACCCCTGCGGCGTCGGATCGAGATGCGCGCGGATGTTCGACAGGCCGAGCGTGGCGTTGGGGCTGGCGAAGACGAGGTCGAGCGTCGGCTTCTCGATCTGGCCGTCGAGTTTGAGCGTGAGCGGGCCGTAGGTCTGCTGGCGCCCGCCGCCCTCGAAATGGAAAGTGCCATCGCGCCGGCGATACCCATTGCCGGTCAGCCGGATCTGCGGCGCGGTTAGCACGAGGTTCGTGAAGTGCAGGACGCCGTCGGTGGTGCGTTCGAGGTCGGTGGTGATCCGCGGCAACCCGCCCGCGAGACTGCGGAAGAAGGCGTTGTCAAGCCGCACCATCTGCGCGCTGCCTTGGCCGATGACGCGCGTGCCCTTGCGGTTCGGGCCGGGGACGACCCGCAAGGTCGATTTCACGTCGACGATGCCGAGACCGGGGATCAGATACCGCCCCAAGCCACCGTTGATGCCGACCTCGAACTGACCGTTGCGCAGGTCGACCGCCAGATTGATGCTGCCGGTGAGCTTGTCGGACCGGAGCTTGAGGGCGTCGCCGGTGAGTAGCGTCGGCGTCACGCGGAGCAGCCCGTCGACCGACAGGCTGCGCAGGATCCCGCCCGCCACGCTGCCGACTCCGGTCACGCGCGCGGCGGTGAAGCGGATCGGGACGGTCACCGGCGCGGCGGACAGGCGGCCCTTGCCGGCGGCGTGCGCGTTCTCGAAACCGGTCTGGTCGAACGCGAAGCGGCTCGCGTCGAGGCGGTAGTCGAACGCTGCGGTCGCGAACGGGCCGTCGAGGATTGCGCGGAGCTCGACCATGTTGCCGGTCATGTTGTCGAACAGCGCAGGCGGTCGCAGCAGTCGTGCCTTGATCCGCACGTCGCGGTAGGCGTTTGCGCCGAGATCGACGATCCCCGTCGTATCGATCGCGAGCGCTGGCGTGCGGAGCGAAAGCTGGCCGTCCAGCCGACGGTTAGCGAACCCCGCGCTGCCGTTGACGAGCACGCGTGGCGCGGTCAGCCGTTGCAGGCGACCATGCAGCAGCGACCACGGCGAAAGCGTACCCGACAGCGTGTAGCGCCCGGCGACTTGTGCGAGCGCGAGATCGACGACTCGGGTCGCGCCGACCATGCCGTTCGCGCGGCCGTTCCACTTCGCCCAGCTGCCGTCACCGGTGACCGCGAGCGCGACCGGCCCCTTCGCCTTCACCATCCGCGCGAGCACACCGCCCGCGGCCCCCTTTGCGGCGACGTCGATGTCGAAGCGATCACGTGCGGGCTCGGCATCGATCCGCAGCTTCAGATCGTCGCTGCCGGCAACGCGTGCCTTCAGGTCGACCAGCGCCCGACCCGAGCGAATGTCGGCACGGCCTTCGAGTGTGCCGATCCGCTGCGTCCCCAGCACGCGCTTCGCCAGCGTCAGCCGCCCGACCGAGAGCTTGCCGATATGGATATCGAAATCGGGCAGGATCGGGCCGCGCGTCTTGGACGGCCGAGTGCGCGGCGTGTGGGTCAGGATCGCGCGATCGACGATCAGCCGCTGGATCTCGAGCCGGTTCGAAAACCAGTCGAACGGCGACCAGTCGAGCGTGACGTTGGGCGCCTGGAAGACCAGCCCCTCAAGATCGTACACGCGCAGATCGATCAGCCGCGTATCGCCGTATAGCGAGCCGTCGATCCGCCCGACCGTGAAGCGTAGCCCGTTGGCGGTCTTGATCGCGGCGATCCGGTCCGCGACGAAGCGGTGGCCGATCCCCGTGTCGACGATGAGCAACGCGGTACCGACGATCACGAGCAACGCCATGATGGCGCTGACGATCCACCGCCACCACGCGATCCGGCGTTTTGGGAGAGCCTCCTCGGTCAAAACGCCTGCCCCAGCGACACGTACACCGCGATCCGGCTGTCACCCGGTTGCGGGTTGATCGGCGTGCCGACGTCGAGACGGATCGGCCCGAAGTTCGAATAATAGCGCACGCCAATCCCGGTGCCGTATTGCAGCCCGGTGAATTTCGGCAGCGGCGAGGTGTAGATGTTGCCCGCGTCGAGGAACGGCACGATTCCGAAACTGCCGAGCACGCGCACCCGCGCCTCGATCGAGAATTCGGTCAGGCTGCGGCCGCCGATCGGATCATTATTGGGGTCGCGCGGGCCGATCGACTGATAGCCATAGCCGCGCACCGACGCGCCGCCGCCGGCGTAGAAACGCCGCGACGGCGCGACCTGATCGCGCGGCGCGCCCACTATGGTGCCGAGCCGGGTGCGCGCGGCAAGCACCACGCGCTCGCCGAACGGCTGATAGACGCTGCCGTCGAACTGGGTCCGCGCATAGCCGAACACCGAGCCCTGCAACGATACTTCGGGGCTGAGCCGCCCGCCGAGGCGGAAGCCCTTGGTCGGATTGAGCAGGTCGTCCGAGCCGTCGTAATTGAGGCTGGTCGGCAGCGCGCCGATGAAGAAGGTACGGCGGCGCGGATCGCCGGTCGACAGGATCACGTCGCGCTCGTCCGACGCCAGCAGCTCGGCACCGACCGACCAAGTCCAAGTCTTCTGAAAGAAGATGTTGGTCTGGCGCTCGAGGCTGCCCGCGAGCGAGAACGTCTTCGCATCATAGGCGTCGCGGTTTGTGTGCACCGCGGACGCCTGGAGCGTCAGCACACGGTCGCGCGCCTGGAAATTGTTGCGCCGGAACACGATCGAGCCGAGCTGTTCTTGCGTTCCCAACACGCCGCGCAGCGTCAGCGCGCCCTCGGGCGGGAACAGGTTGCGGTGCGTCCAGCTGAGTTCCGCGCGCGCGCCTTCGCCGGTGCCGTAGCCGAGCTCGCCCGCGACGGTGTGCGGCGGCGCGGGGTCGAGCTTGACCGCGACGTCGACGGTGTCGGGAGTCGCGCCCTGCACCGGCTTCAGATCGACCGAAGACACCAGGCTGGTCTGGATCAGCGCACGGCGGAGATCGTCCAGCTTGGTCGCGTCGTACAGATCGCCCGGCGAAAAGCGCGCGATCTCCGCGACGTGGTCGGCGCCGAACACGCGGTTGCCGGGGAGTGCGACGATCTGCCCGAATTTGCGCGCGCCGCCGGGTTGCACGGACAGATCGAGCGTCGCGGTGCGCGTGGCGTGATCGACGACGATCGCAGGGTCGCCGACCTTGGCGAACGGAAAGCCCTCGCGGCCGATCTGCGTCGTCAGCTTGGCTTGGCCCGCGACGATCGCGTCGGAATTGACCGGATCCTCGGGCTTCACGCCGAACGCGGTGACGAGGCCCGGCGCCTTGTCGCCCGCCGCGGCTATGCCGTCGATCGTCACACCCTTGAAGGTGTAGAGCGTGCCGGGGGTGGCCGACAGCACGACCATTGGCTTCGCGCCGGGCTCGACCCGCGTGACGACGTTGGCGTCGTAATAGCCCTGCGCGCGGAGCAGGCTGTTGAGCAGGTCGGCATCCTCGCGCGCCCGGCGATCGAGTTGCGCGGCGTTGGCAGCCTGGTGATCGTTCGCGTCGAGCGTCGACAGGGCGGCGAACCGCTGGCGGAGAAGGGCGTCGTTGATCCCGTCGATACCATCGATCCGCCAGGCATAGCGGCTCTCCTCATTGGCATCGACCGCGGCGATTGTCGCCGCTGGGTCCATCGGCGAGCTCGCGAGGTCAGGCCAGGCGACACCGATATCGGGGAGCGCGGCGAGCGGCGAATTGGGATCGAGCGACATCGGCGTATCGGCCGCCGCGCCGGCTGGTGGCGTCGTCGAAGTCTGCGCGCGAGCAGGCGTGGTCTGTGCGCCCGCGGCGGATACGGCCCCGGCGGTCGTCAGAACGAAAAAGGCGGCGGCCGGCCCGGCTCGCCCGACGCGGAACACCATGTCCGGCTCCTAGCCGGGCTTGTCGTGGCGGAACAGTATGTAACGCCGTATTTCCGCCACGTTTCATCCGGGCATAGGCGTGTCATGAGGCGTGGGCGCTCGACCGCAGCATATAGTAGCCCAGCGCGACGTGAGGTCGGCATCGCATAAACCGGATAGGGAGCATCGAGCAGCGGCGGGTAGCTGGCATCCGGGCGCGGCGCGTGGCAGGACAGGGCGATGGCCGATCCGACTTCCCGCGACACCCTCCCCCCCCACAAGGACCCCAGCGCCGCGGGCGGGTTCCTCGTCGCGCTCGGCATGCTGGGCGGCGCGGGAGTCGGCTTTGCGATCGGGCAGGCCACGCCGGGGTTTCTGGTCGGGACGGGACTGGGCGTGATTGCTGCGGTTCTGGTGTGGGTTAAGGACCGGCGGTAGAAGGCCACTCCTGCCTTTCCACCCCCATCCGTTCGTCCTGAGTAGCCGTCGAGTAGCTGCAACGCAGCGTATCGAGACGGCGTATCGAAGGACAGGTTGGCGCGCGGCCCCCATGCTTCGATACGCGCCCTCGATACGCTCCTGACGGAGCTACTCGGTCGCTACTCAGCACGAACGGGGGTCAGCACGAACGAAAGTCGGCACGAGCGGTGGTCGGCACAGACAGGCGGACCCGGACAGATCGAACTCGCGATCCTCCCCCGCCAGGGGGAGGTGTCGCCGAAGGGGACGGAGGGGGAGGACACGCAACGGCGGTTGCTCTTTCCTCCCCCTCCGTCAGGCTCACGCCTGCCACCTCCCCCTTGCGGGGGAGGATCGCACGGACCCGATACGTTCACCGCCTCAACGCGGCTCGCGCATTTGCCACACGACGCGGCCGATCACGGCGATCCGTCCCTTCGGGATCGGTCCCGCCGCGGGGTTGTCGCTGGTCGCCACCAGCTGCCCACCTGCCAACGCAACCCGCTTCACCATCACCGCGTCGTCGATCCGGATGACATACACCCCGCCCTTCGCACGCGGCGTCCGGTCCGCGGTATCCACTACGATGTGATCGCCGTCGAACAGCCCCGGCTCCATCGAATTGCCACGGACCCGAATGATCGCCGCCTGCCCGTCCTTCAACCCGAGTCTCCGCGCTAGGCCAGGGTCTAGCGTGTCCGTGCCCAGCACGATTTCGCCATCGATCTGCGCACCCGGCCCTGCGGACGCAGCGACATCGAGTTTGCGGATCCGGAAACCCGTCGCGCGATGAGGTGGTGCGCCGAGCACGACCTCGCTCACGCCGAGATAGGCCGACAGCAATCGCCGATCGCGTTCGCCTAGGGTTCGCGGCGATCCGCGGCGGACATATTGCTGGAGATACGCCGCATTGCGCCCGAGCATCGCCGACAGCGCCGCAAGGCTATCGCCGCGCGCCGCCGCCAGCGTCGCGAGCGCAGTCCTGGGGTCGGGATCGGATGCAATTTTCGACACTACCCGACCCTAGCGTAGGAAATTTCCTAGACAAGTAGGATTTCGCGGAACAGATCAAGAACAGGGCAAGGGACTCGGGAGGAACGACGGTGACGATTCTCATGAAGATCGATCGATATCTGCGGCAGACCGGCATGCCGATGACCAAGTTCGGGCGGCTGGCAGTCGGCGATCCGCGGCTCGTGCATGACCTGCGACGCGGTCGTCAGGCGCGCGAACCGATGGTGGCGCGGATCGAGGCATTTATTGCGAGCAACGGATCATGAGAATGGACGCGATCCGCGGCCCCGATGTGGGTACGCTGCTGATCCGCGCGCTTCGGGGTCACGCGAGTGCGGCGGGCCTGACGATGCACGTCGAGTCGATCGCGTGCACCCCGTGGGCGAGCGCGACGTTTGTCGGGACGCTCCACCGGCTGACGATCGCGGCGGTCCCCGTACCCGGTCTTCAAGACTGGATCGATGGCCTGCCCGACGCGGAGTTCGCGCTGCGCGGGCATATCGTCGCCGATCTATCGGTCGACTGCGTTGAGACGATCGGCGACCGGGAGCACGTGACGATCGCGGTACTGACGCTGATCGATGCTTAAACGGCTCGTCAGGGCTGGACTTTCGCCTGCCGAACCACGAAGTCGGCGGTCAACGAAGGAGATGCAGATGGCCGGAATGGGCAAGTTCGATTGGGCGGATCCGTTCCTGCTCGACGATCAGTTGAGCGAGGACGAGCGGATGATCCGCGACAGCGCGAAGGCGTATGCCGACGACAAGCTGGCGCCCAGGATCATCGACGCGTTCCAGCACGAGCATACCGATCCCGCGATTTTCCGCGAGATGGGCGAACTGGGCCTGCTCGGGCCGACGATCCCCGAGGAATATGGCGGCGTCGGCGCGTCGTACGTCGCGTACGGGCTGGTCGCGCGCGAGGTGGAGCGGATCGACTCAGGCTATCGATCGATGATGTCGGTGCAGTCGAGCCTGGTGATGTACCCGATCAACGCATTCGGGTCCGAAGAGCAGAAGCGCAAATACCTGCCCAAGCTCGCGACCGGCGAGTGGATCGGCTGCTTCGGGCTGACCGAACCGGACGCGGGCTCGGATCCCGGCGGGATGACGACGCGGGCGAAGAAGACGGCCAACGGCTATGTGATCTCGGGCGCGAAGACGTGGATTTCCAACTCGCCGATCGCCGACGTGTTCGTGATCTGGGCGAAGTCCGACGAGCATGGCGGCGGCATCCGCGGCTTCATCCTGGAGCGCGGGATGAAGGGGCTGGAGACGCCCAAGATCGAGGGCAAGCTGTCGTTGCGCGCGTCGATCACGGGCATGGTGATGATGGATGAGGTCGACGTCGGCGACGATGCGCTGCTTCCCGACGTGCAGGGATTGAAGGGGCCGTTCGGGTGCCTCAACCGGGCGCGCTACGGGATTTCCTGGGGTGCGCTGGGCGCGGCGGAATTCTGTTTCCATGCGGCGCGGCAATACGGGCTGGACCGCAACCAGTTCGGCACGCCGCTGGCCGGGCGGCAGCTGTTCCAGAAGAAGCTGGCAGACATGGAGACCGAGATCGCGCTCGGGTTGCAGGCGTCGTTGCGCGTCGGGCGGCTGATGGACGAGGGCCGGTTCGCGCCGGAAATGGTCTCGATCGTGAAGCGCAACAACGTCGGCAAGGCGCTCGATATCGCGCGGATGTCTCGCGACATGCACGGCGGGAATGGCATCTCGGGCGAGTATCAGGTGATGCGCCACCTGATGAACCTGGAGACGGTCAACACGTACGAGGGCGCGCATGATGTGCATGCGTTGATCCTAGGGCGGGCGATCACGGGTATCGCTGCGTTTTGAGTTCAGCCCCGACGTCCTACCACCCCGGCAGAGGCCGGGGCCCAATTGGGGAACGGGTATTGGCTGACGCTGCGCGTTGTTACTCCAACCTTTCCAATTGGGCCCCGGCCTCCGCCGGGGTGGTGCTGTGATCGTGGAGGACAAACCTTCCCCCCTCGCCGGCTTGAAGGTCGTCGAACTCGCACGCATTCTGGCTGGGCCTTGGGCAGGCCAAGTGCTTGCCGATCTCGGTGCCGAGGTGGTCAAGATCGAAAGCCCGGCCGGGGATGATACGCGCACCTGGGGCCCGCCGTTCATCGACAACCCGGACGGCAGCCGCGACGCCGCGTATTTTCATGCGGCCAACCGCGGGAAGCGGTCGGTCGTCGCCGACTTTACCACGCTGGAAGGGCAGGCAGTTGTCCGTGCGCTGATCGCCGACGCCGACGTCGTGATCGAGAACTTCAAGGTCGGCGGGCTCGTCAAATACGGGCTCGACTACGCTTCGCTCTCTGCGGTCAACCCGCGGCTGGTGTATTGCTCGATCACCGGGTTCGGGCAGGACGGGCCCTACGCACCCCGCGCCGGCTACGACTTCATCGTCCAGGGGATGAGCGGGATCATGGACCTGACCGGCGAGCCTGATGGCGCGCCGCAGAAGATCGGCGTGGCGTTCGCCGACATCATGACTGGGCTATATTCGGTGATCGCGATCCAGGCGGCGCTGGCGATGCGCGAGCGGACCGGCCGGGGTCAGCAAATCGACATGGCGTTGCTCGATACGATGACCGGCGTGCTGGCCAACCAGGCGATGAACTGGTTCGCAAGCGGCGTGTCGCCGACGCGGGTCGGGAATGCGCATATGAACGTGTGTCCGTATGCGGTGTTTCCGTGTGCCGATGGGTGGTTCATCCTGGCGGTCGGGAATGACGGGCAGTTCCGGCGGTTCTGCGACGCGATGGGCTTGCCCGCGATGCGCGACGATCCGCGGTTCGCGACCAATGCGGGGCGGCTGGCGTTTAAGGACGTCTTGTTCGCGGGGATCGAGGCGGCGACGTCTCTGGTGCCGAAGCTCGAGTTGCTGGCGCGTCTGGAGGCGGTCGGGGTGCCGGCCGGGCCGATCAATACGGTAGCGCAGGCGTTCGATGATCCGCAGGTTATCGCGCGGGGGATGGCGATCGACGTCGCGCGGCCGGATGGGTCTCTGGTCCCAGGGCTGCGTACGCCGATCCGGTTTTCGGATGCCGATCTGGCAACCGGACGGGCGGCGCCGATGCTTGGGTCTACCGACTAAGCATGTGTCCCCGCGAAGGCGGGGACACAGTCTGGGCCCCCGCCTTCGCGGGGGAACACGCTCAGTAGGCCGCTTCGACTACCGGCTTCCGAGCGTAAAGCCCGTACGCCAGGATCAGCGCGTAGCAGATCGCCGGGAGCAGCAGCGCGAAGTGCAGGCTGCCCGACTTGTCCGCCAGCATACCCGTCAGATACGGGACGATCGCGCCGCCGACGATCGCCGTGGCGATCACGCCCGACCCCTCCGCCGCACGCTTGCCGAGACCTTCGGACGCCAGCGAGAAGATCGTCGGGAACATCACCGCGTTCATCAACCCGATCGCGAGCAATGCCCAGCCCGACAGCGCGCCCTCCGTGTTCGCCGAGATCAGGATCAGCGCCAGCGTGCCCGTCGCGACGCCCGCGAGCACCTTGCCGGGCGACACCTTGTTCAGCACGTACGCGCCGATGAACCGGCCGACCAGCGCGCCGCCCCAGTAGAACGGCACGTGCTTGCCAGCTGCGACGTCGCTCAGGCCCATCACGCTCGGCTGCATCAGGTAATTGACGATCAGCGAGCCGACCGCGACCTCGGCGCCGACGTACAGGAAGATGCACGCCGTCCCCATCGCGAAGCGCGGGCGCTTCAGCAACGTGAACGCATGGAAGATGCTGCCGGTCTGGTCCTGCTCCTCGTTGAGCCGGTTGCGGCGGGTCCACACCACCGCGGCGACGATCAGCAGCGCGATCGCGAGGCCGATATAGGTGTGCACGACCGTCCGCGACGATTCCGTCCGGTACGCATCGAGCGCGGCGCCGGTGAGCGTCGAGGAATCGACCGTCGCCAGCCCGCCGAGGATCAGCGCGGAGCCGACATACGGGAAGATCGTGGTGCCGAGCGAGTTGAACGCCTGCGCGAAGGTCAGCCGGCTAGAGGCGGACTTGGGATGGCCGAGCGCCGAGATCAGCGGGTTGGCGACGACCTGCACCACGGTGATCCCTGCGCCGAGCACGAACAGCGCGAACAGGAACATGCCGAAGCTCGCCTGCCCTGCGGCGGGGATGAACAGCAGGCAGCCCGCGGTCATCGTCACCAGACCGATCGACGCGGTCCGCATGTAGCCAGCCTTGCGTACGATCGCGGCGGCGGGGATCGAGAACAGCGCATAGGCGAGGAAGAACGCCGACTGGACCAGCATCGCGGTCGCGTGGTCGAGCGTGAAGAGCTCCTTCATCTTGGGGATGATGATGTCGTTCAGCGAGGTAATGCCGCCGAAGATGAAGAACAGCGCGAACACGAACACGCGCAGGTCGGGCGCGTCGTAGCCGTGGCTGGCATCGCCTCCGGCTGCGGCGGTGGATTTGGTATCGACGTGCATCGTGTTGCGCCCTCTCGCGGTATTTGCGTGCGACATAAGCCGGGGGGCCGCCGCGTGGCAATGCCGGTTGGTGCGATCCCGTGCGGCGCGCTAGGACGGCGGGCATGAGCCGCTTCACCGTCAACAACGAGCCGATCGAATACCGGCTCGATAACGATACGCCGCTGCTGTGGGCGCTGCGCGATGCGTCGAACCTGACGGGGACGAAATATGGCTGCGGCACCGGCCATTGCGGTGCATGCACGGTCGATATCGATGGGCGCGCGATGCGGAGCTGTCGCGTGCCGATTGGATCGATCGAGGGCGCGTACGTCACGACGATCGAGGGCCTGTCGAGGGAGCGCAATCATCCGGTGCAACTGGCGTTCATCGCGGAGGCGGTGCCACAATGCGGGTTCTGCATTCCGGGGATGATCATGGCGGCGGCGGCGTTGCTGAAGCGCAATGCGGATCCGGGCGAAGAACTGATCCGCGAGCAGATCACCAATCTGTGTCGGTGCGGGGTGTATCCTCGGGTGGTCGAGGCGGTGCAGCGCGCCGGGCGGGCGATGCGCGGGGAAGAGGTTATTCCGGCTGGGCCGCGGCCGGGGATCGATCCGGCGGACTCCGCTCGGCTGGTGCCAGCGCTGGTGCCGCCGCCGGCGCGGTAGCGGCCCTGCTCATAACCAAGCTTGTTCTCCCGCGAAGGCGGGAGTCCAGTCTGGGCTCCCGCCTTCGCGGGAGAACAAGGAGGGCGCGCCGTTGGATAGGTCGCCCATGCAACTGCCGTCCGTGTAGCGACCGCCCCTGTAGCTGCCGCCACCCCGCCGCTGCACCACCCCGGCGGAGGCCGGGGCCCAGTTGGAACGTCCAGCGTGACAGATCGCAGCACGTCGTTACATTCCATCCCCAACTGGGCCCCGGCCTCCGCCGGGGTGGCGGCTACGACACGATGCAGCGATCAACCGCCCTCGCCACCCCAACCTGTCTAATCGCTGACGAACCCATTCAGCCTCTCCACACCCCGCAACGCCTAGAACCAACACATCATAGGAGCCGGCTCGTGCGCCGGCAGTCGAGGACCACGGCGATGACGGGCAAGTTACTCAAACTCTTGATGGCAGCGTCGGCGTTGGTGCCGGCTACGACGATGGCGACCGCCGCCACCGCGCAGCAGGTCGACCAGGACCGCGGCGACCGCGGGGACCGCGGCAACGATGGTTCGCGCCAGGATCGTGGCCAGCGCCCTGATCGCGGTGACCGCCCCGACCGCGGACCGCGCCCGGACGGCCAGGCTTTCCAGCAGCAGCGTCCCGATCGTCCCGCCGCGCCGGACCAGGGCCAGCGCCCGCAGCGCGCCGACCTCGGCGTACAGGCTCAGGTACGTGGTGACGGCCCGGATGGTCGCGGCCGGCCCGACTGGAACGGTCAGCGTGGCAACGGCCAGGGGTGGAACGGCCAAAATCGTCCCGGCCCGCAAGCCGGTCAGGATCGCGGCGGCTGGAACCGCGACCAAGGTCGCCCCGGCTTCGATCGCGGCAACCAACAGGTAAATCGCGGCCAGTTCGACCGCAATGGACGCAATGACGGTCGAGGCGACGGTCGGGGCGACTGGCGCAACGGCGGCCGTGACGGCTACCAGAACCGCCAGCCCAACCGTGCCTACGGCAACGTCCCGGGCTATGGCCGCGGTGGCTACAATCAGGGGCACTACAACCAGGGCGGCGCTTGGAACCGCGGCTGGCGCAACGACAACCGCTACGCCTGGAGCAACTACCGCGCGTCGAACCGCGGCGCCTATCGCCTTCCGCGCTACTATGCGCCGAGCGGCTGGGGGTCGGGCTATCGTCGCTTCGGCGTCGGCTTCTCGCTGAACAGCATCCTCTACAACCAGAATTACTGGATCCAGGACCCGTACACCTACCGCCTGCCCGAGGCGTACGGCCCGTATCGCTGGGTGCGCTATTACAACGACGCGTTGCTGGTCGATCTCGACAGCGGCCGCGTGGTCGACACGGTGTACGACATCTTCTGGTAGGCGCCCCCTCTAAGAATTGCGCCTACCCGTCACGCAGTAACAGGGGAGAGCCCCGTGGTGACAGACGTCGCCGCGGGGCTCTTGCGTTTCCCCCTCTTGCCTTTCGGGGCGAGTTCGCCAAATCCTGCGGCGTGGGTATCTTTTCAAAAGCCAAGAAGGTCGATCCGGCCATGGCCCTCCGCCAGGCCGCCGGATCGCAGGTCGCCGCCCGACTGAACGCCAATCCCGCGGTACAGCGTATCGCGATGGACACGGTGCAGTTCTATTACCAGTCCGACTTCCTCGATCCGAAGACCTGCAAGCAGCTGATCGCGATGATCGACTCCAAGCGGCGGCCGTCGACCTTGTTGTCCGATCGCCCGAACAGCAGCTTCCGCACCTCGGAAAGCTGCGACATGGATCGCTGGTCTCCCGAGGTCCAGCCGACCGACGAGGCGATCGCGACGCTGCTCGGGATAGACCTGCTCCACGGCGAGACGATGCAGGGCCAGCGCTACGCCCCCGGCCAGCAATTCCGCGCGCACCATGATTATTTCCACGAGTCCGAAAGCTATTGGGCCAAGATGCAGGAACAGGGCGGCCAGCGCACCTGGACCGCGATGGTGTTCCTCAACGACGTCCCCGAGGGCGGCGCGACGTGGTTCCCGCAGGCGGGCATCAAGATCGCCCCGAAACGCGGCATGCTGCTCGCATGGAACAACATGAACCCGGACGGGACGCCGAACGGGCTGACGCTGCACGAGGGCATGCCGGTGATGGAGGGCGTGAAGTATATCGTGACGAAGTGGTTCCGCGAGCGGCCGTGGATCAAGTGAGGGGGGCGAGTAGACCGCCAGCTCGCCCCCTCCCCCGTCGCGGAGCCCCCGGCGCGGATTCCTCATCCCCCCGTTCGTCCTGAGTAGCCGTCGAGTAGTCGCCGAAGGCGGCGTATCGAGACGGCGTATCGAAGGACAGGTTGGGTCGCGGAACCCATGCTTCGATACGCACCCTCGATACGCTTCTGCGAAGCTACTCGGTCGCTACTCAGCACGAACGGGTGCGGGGGGCGGGAGCGTCTTCTCCTTCCACCGCCCCCCACCAACAAGCACCCTTTCCACCCCCTTCACGTTATCCTGACGAAAGTCAGGCAGAGCCATGAACGCCCACTTCCGTAATCCTGGATCCTGACTTTCGTCAGGATGACGGTGCGAGCGCTCGCCCAATGCACGGTCCGCTCGACAATCCCCCCGCAGCCACTACGTCCAAGGCATGACAGTTCTAGGCGTAACCTCCTCCATCCTCGGCCAACCCTGGCGCTGGCGCGCGCTCGCCGCCGACGGCCGGGACGGCTTTGGCGTCGACGCTTTCGGGGGCGGCTCGGGCGACGATCTCGTCACCCAGCTCCTGCTCGCTAGGGGCTGCCCCCGCGACGCGCTCGACGCGCACCGCACGCCGTCGATCCGCGCGTTCATGCCCGACCCGTCGATCTTCCGCGACATGGACCGCGCCGCCGACCGCCTCGCCGACGCCGTGCAAGCCGGCGAACAGGTCGCGATCTTCGGCGATTACGACGTCGACGGCGCCACCTCCGCCGCGCTCATGGTCCTGGTCCTGCGCGATCTCGGCATCGAAGCCCGCCCCTACATCCCCGACCGCCTGCTCGAAGGCTATGGCCCGTCGGGCGAAGCACTCGTCCGCCTCGCCGGCGAAGGCGCCTCGCTGATCGTCACGGTCGACTGCGGCGCGCAAGCGTTCGACGCACTCGACGCCGCCCGTGACGCGGCAGTCGACGTGATCGTCATCGACCATCACAAATGCTCGACCGCGCTCCCGCACGCGCTGGCGCTGGTCAATCCCAACCGGCTCGACGAGACCGAGGGCGCCGCGCATGGCCATCTTGCCGCGGTCGGGATGTGCTTCCTCGCCGCCGCCGCGCTCGTCCGCACGCTCCGCGCGCGCGGCTTCTTCAAGGACCGCGCCGAGCCGAAGTTGATCGACCTGCTCGACATCGTCGCGCTAGGCACCGTCGCCGACGTCGCCCAACTCCGCGGCCTCAACCGCGCGTTCGTCGCGCAGGGTCTGAAAGTCATGGGCGCACGCAAGAACATCGGCGTCGCAGCCTTGATCGAAGCCTCGCGCCTGACCCGCAACCCGACCTGCACCGACCTCGGCTTCGCACTTGGTCCCCGCATCAACGCCGGTGGCCGCGTCGGTCGCGCAGACCTCGGCGTCCGCCTGCTGACCACGCAGGACCCGGACGAAGCCCGCCAGATCGCCACAGAACTCGATCGCCTCAACGAAGAACGTCGCGCAATCGAAACCGCCGTGCAGGAAGCCGCCGACCTCCTCTCCAGCCGAGACCGTGCGGTCGCCGTCGTCGCCGGCCACGGCTGGCACCCCGGCGTGATCGGCATCGTCGCCGGTCGCCTGAAAGAAAAGCTCGGCCGCCCGTCGATCGTCATCGCGATCGACGAGAACGGCATCGGCAAGGGCTCCGGCCGATCGATCCCCGGTGTCGACCTCGGCGCAGCGGTCATGGCCGCCCGCGAACACGGCTTGCTCGTCGCCGGCGGAGGCCATGCGATGGCGGCCGGCCTGACGATCGCCGAGGCCGCCATCCCCGCCTTCACTGACTTCCTCGAAGAGCGCCTCGCCGCCGCGGTCGAGCGCTCGAACGGCGACCGCGCGCTGCTGCTCGACGCCGTCCTTGCGGCCGGCGGCGTCAACCCCGGCCTCGTCGAATCAATGGAAGCCGGCGGCCCCTACGGCATGGGCTGGCCCGCGCCACGCGTCGCGATGGGCCCGGTCCGCGTCATCAAGGCGGATATCGTCGGCAACGGCCACGTCCGCACGATCGTCGCGGGCGACGACGGCCGCAGCATCAAGGCGATGGCGTTCCGCTCAGCCGAATCCGCACTCGGCCAGGCCCTGCTCGGTGCCGCCCCCCACCGCAAACTCTGGCTGGCGGGCCGCGCGAAGATCGACGACTGGTCCTCACGCCCCTCGGCCGAGCTTCATGTCGAGGACGCGGCGTGGGCAGACTAAATTCTTGTATCGAAACGCTTGACGCCTCGCCCCCTTCCCCTTAGTCGGCCTCCACCACGCAGGCCCCTTCGTCTAGCGGTTAGGACGCGGCCCTTTCACGGCTGAAGCACGGGTTCGATTCCCGTAGGGGTCACCATCGGCTGAAAACAGCGCGTTTGGTGAGTGAAACTAGAGCGGTTGCCCTCGACATCGGAATGATTTTGCTCCCGGCCTTCTGGTGGGCGGTTTCCACGAATTACTGTCAAGGACATGCCGCGACCGCACTTGAATCGTGCCGTCTACGTCGCGCGGTCGAGTATTCGGCGTGCCTGCTTTAGATGTGGTGCGTCCACCATCCGACCATCGACCTGCAATGCGCCTGCCTCCGGTTGTGCAGCGAAGGCAGCGACGATCGCGCGCGCATGTGCGATCTGCGCCGCATCGGGCGTAAACGCGGCGTTGATCGTCGCCACCTGCGCCGGGTGGATCGCCATCATGCCCGTGAAACCATCGCGCGCCGCGCGCTTTGCATACGCCGCCAGCCCCTCCACATCGCGAAACGCGGGGTAGACCGTCTCGATCGCCGGTACCCCCGCCGCATGCGCGCCGAACAGCGCGAGCGACCGCACCATCTCATACGGCGCCGTATAGCGGCCATCGTCCTCACGCGAGGTTGCCGCGCCAATCGCGGCGGGCAGGTCCTCCGCCCCCCAGGTCAGCCCGGCGAGCGCCACGCCACACCCAGCATAGCTGCCGAGTTGGAAAATCGCAGCGGGAGTCTCGGTCGCGATCGGCAGGATCGGGGCGTCGATTCCTGCCTCGGTTAGCCGCTCGGCTAGCAAGCGAACGCTGGCCGCCCCTTCCGCCTTGGGCAGCACGATTGCGTCCGGCGAGGGGCCGCGCAGCGCCACGAGGTCTTCGCTGCTCAGATCGGTATCGAGCGGGTTGATCCGAACGAAGACCGCGACCCCACCCCGCTCCGTGCGCAACCGCGCCGCGACCGCCGCTCGCGCGGCGTCCTTGGCCGATGCCGCCACCGAATCCTCCAGGTCGAGGATCAGCGCGTCGGCACCACTCGCCGCGGCCTTGTCGAACCGTTCAGGCCGATCGCCCGGCACGAACAGCAGCGATCGCAGCCTCATGCCGCAGATCGCTTGATCAGCGCGCTGCGCAGGCACTGGCACACGATCTCGTCGCGCTGGTTGAGCAGGCGGTGCGCGAACGTGACGATCCCCGCATCGGGTCGCGACCGGCTTTCCTTGAGCGCATGCACCTCGGTTTCGGCGCGCAGCGTGTCACCGATGAACACCGGCTTCGGCATGACGAGCTTGTCGTAGCCAAGGTTCGCGACCAGCGTGCCGAGCGTCGTGTCCCCCACCGACAGCCCCACCATCAGCGCGAAGGTGAAGGTGCCGTTGACCAGAATCTGCCCGAACTCGCTCGCGCGCGCGGCCTCGGCGTCGAGGTGCAAGGGCTGCGGGTTGTGCGTCATCACCGTGAACAACAGATTGTCGGTCTCGGTCACGGTGCGACGGATCTCATGGACGATCGTGTCGCCGACCGTCCAGTCATCGTAGAAACGCCCGGCCATCATTCGCTCTCCCCGTTGCTCGGCACCAACTTATCGATCCGCGCGAGCATCGTGCCTTCGGATACCTGCGCGCCTTCGGTTACCTTCAGCTCCGCGACGACGCCATCGAACGGCGCGAGTAACGCCTGCTCCATCTTCATCGCCTCCAGCACCAGCATTCGCTGGCCCTTGGTCACCGCCTGCCCGTCCTCGACCAGCACCGCGATGACGCGGCCCGGCATGGGCGCCAGGATCGCACCATCGCCCTCGCCCGCCCCGGCGATGTGGTCGGCTCGGCGCGGACCGAACGGCCATGCCTCGCCGTCAAGGAACAGCACGCCGTCCGCAACGACCGCCGCCGACGCCTGGTCGCCAGTGACGAGATACGGCTTGCCCGCGACCTCGACTGCGACCTGCGAGGACGGCGCCGCATTGGTGCGGAACCCACGCAGGCTGGTCCAGGGATCGCCGGTCACGGCAGGCAGGATCGCCGCCGCCGCCGCCGCCAGCACAGCCAGCGAAGGCTCCGCCGCCGGGATCAGCGCATCGGCATGACGCTCGATGAACCCGGTATCGACCCGCCCCGCGACGAAATCCGGATGCGCCGCGGCACGCGCAAGGAACGCGGCGTTGGTCCTCACCGGCCAGACCTGCGTACCGCGCGCCGCCGCCGCCAGCTTGGCTGCAGCTTCGCGCCGTGTCGTCCCGTGGACGATCAGCTTGGCGATCATCGGATCGTAATAGGGCGTAACCTCGCCTCCCTCCTCGACGCCGCTGTCGATGCGGACGCCGGCGGGAAAGCGCAGCCGGTCGAGCGGCCCGGTCGACGGCAGGAACCCCGTGCTCGGGTTCTCGGCATAGAGCCGCGCTTCCATCGCCCAGCCGGTGATCGACAGCTCGTCTTGCCGCTTCGGCAGAGGTTCGCCGCTCGCGACGCGCAACTGCCACTCGACCAGATCCTGCCCGGTGATCGCCTCGGTCACCGGATGCTCGACCTGGAGCCGGGTGTTCATCTCCATGAACCAGATCCGATCGGCACGCAGGCCCTCCGATCCGTCGGCGATGAACTCGATCGTCCCCGCACCGACATAGTCGACCGCACGCGCCGCCTTCACGGCCGCCTCGCAGACCGCCGCCCGCGTCGCGTCGTCCATGCCGGGTGCGGGCGCTTCCTCGATCACCTTCTGATGGCGGCGTTGCAGCGAACAGTCGCGCTCGAACAGATGGACCGCCTGCCCGTGCGTATCGCCGAACACCTGCACCTCGATGTGGCGCGGCGAGAGGATGTATTTCTCGATCAGCACCTGCGTGTTGCCGAACGACGCCGCGGCCTCGCGCTTGCAGCTCTCCAGCATCTCGGCGAAGTCGGCCGCGGCATCGACCTTGCGCATGCCCTTGCCACCGCCGCCCGCCACCGCCTTGATGAGCACCGGATAGCCGATCGCGTCGGCCTCCGCCTGCAATCGCGCGGGCGACTGGTCCGCGCCGAGATAGCCCGGCGTGACGGGCACGCCCGCGGCGATCATCCGCTCCTTGGCGGCGTCCTTCAGCCCCATCGCGCGGATCGCCGCGGGCGGCGCACCGACCCAGACGAGACCGGCGGCGATCACGCTCTCGGCGAACTCGGCATTCTCCGACAGGAAGCCGTAGCCGGGGTGGACCGCTTCCGCGCCGGTCGCGCGTGCCGCCTCCAGCAGGCGGTCCTGCCGCAGATAGCTGTCGGTCGCCGCCGCGGTACCGATGCACACCGCTTCGTCCGCCTCGCGGACGAACGGCATGCCGGAATCGACGTCGGAATGGACCGCGATCGTGCGGATGCCGAGCCGCCGGGCGGTGCGGATGATGCGGCGGGCGATCTCGCCGCGATTGGCGATGAGAAGACTCTGGATCATGCTTAGCTCTCCAGTCGCAGGGCGACGGCGTCGGTGCCACGTTCGGCGACCGCGTCCAGGATGACGGTGACGATGCGATCGAACCGCGCGCCGATCGTCGCGCGCGCCGCTGCGGCGTTGACGATGTGCAGGCGGATCGGCGGCGCGACGACTGCTACGAGCAGGTCGAACAACGCGTCGAGACTGCCGCCATACCATTCCACGCCCGACGCCTCGCGGATCAGCGTATGGAAGGCCGCTTCGTCGGCGACCGTCGCGCCGTCGATGGTCAGGTCCATGCCCATCACATCCGGAACAGGCCGAACTGCGCGCGCTCGGGGATCGGCGGGTTCAGCGTGGCGGAAAGGGCGAGACCGAGCACATCGCGGGTCTGCGCGGGGTCGATGATCCCGTCGTCCCACAGCCGCGCGGTGGCGTAATAGGGATTGCCCTCGTCCTCGTATTTCTGGCGGACCGGCGCCTTGAAGGCCTCAGCCTGCTCCGGCGTCCAGCTGTCCGCGTCGCGGTGGACGGTCGCCAGCACGCTCGCCGCCTGCTCGCCGCCCATCACCGAGATCCGCGCATTGGGCCAGGTGAACAGGAAACGCGGGGCAAACGCACGCCCGCACATCCCGTAATTCCCCGCGCCGAAGCTGCCGCCGATGAGGACGGTGATCTTGGGCACCGACGCGGTCGCCACCGCGGTCACCAGTTTGGCGCCGTTCTTGGCGATCCCCTCCGCCTCGTATTTGCCGCCGACCATGAAGCCCGAGATGTTCTGCAGAAACAGCAACGGCACGCGGCGCTGGCAGGCGAGTTCGATGAAATGCGCACCCTTCAGAGCGGATTCCGAAAACAGCACGCCGTTGTTGGCGAGGATCGCAACCGGCATCCCCCAGATCTTCGCGAATCCGCACACCAACGTGGTGCCGTATAACGCCTTGAACTCGTGGAACTCCGAGTCGTCGACGATCCGCGCGATCACCTCGCGCACGTCATAGGGTGCGCGAACGTCCTGCGGCACGATGCCGTACAGCTCCGCCGGATCGTATTTGGGCGCGCGCGGGGTGGCGATCTCGATGTCGACGGTCTTCGGATGGTTGAGCGTCGCGACGATATCGCGGACGATCAGCAGCGCGTGCTCGTCAGTCTCCGCGACATGATCGACCACGCCCGACTTGCGGCCATGCGTTTCCGCGCCGCCCAGTTCCTCGGCCGAGATCACCTCGCCTGTCGCCGCCTTCACCAGCGGCGGGCCGGCGAGGAAGATCGTCCCCTGGTTGCGGACGATCACGCTCTCGTCCGACATCGCCGGCACATAGGCGCCGCCCGCGGTGCAGCTTCCCATCACGCAGGCGATCTGCGCGATGCCCTCGGCGGACATCTGCGCCTGGTTGAAGAAGATCCGGCCAAAGTGATCGCGGTCGGGAAACACCTCCGCCTGATGCGGCAGATTGGCGCCGCCGCTATCGACCAAATAGATGCACGGCAGGCGGTTTTCGCGCGCGATCTCCTGCGCGCGCAGATGCTTCTTCACGGTCATCGGATAATAGGCGCCGCCCTTCACGGTGGCGTCGTTCGCGACGATCATGCACTCGCGCCCCGACACGCGACCGATCCCGGCGATCATCCCCGCACCGGGCGCGCCGTCGTCGTACATGCCGTTCGACGCCAGCGCGCCGACCTCCAGGAACGGCGATCCCGGATCGAGCAACCGCTCGACGCGGTCGCGCGGCAACAGCTTCCCGCGTGACACATGCCGCGCACGATGCTGTTCCGACCCACCCAAGGCGGTCTTCGCGATGGTTGCTCGCAGCGTCTCCGCCAGCGCCCGGTTATGCGCGGCGTTCGCCTGGAACGCCTCGGACGTCGCATCGACCTGTGTCGTGAGCGTCGGCATTACTGGGCCTTAGGCGCGTCGTGGCCGATCAGCTCGCGCCCGACCAGCATCCGGCGGACCTCGTTCGTCCCCGCACCGATATCGAGCAGCTTGGCGTCGCGCCAATACCGCTCGACCGGCCAGTCCTTGGTATAGCCCGCCCCGCCCAGCGCCTGGATCGCCTCGTTCGCGACCTTCACCGCGTTCTCGGACGCCAGCAGGATACAGCCCGCGGCATCGAACCGCGTCGTCTGGCCCGCGTCGCACGCCTTGGCGACGGCATAGACATACGCGCGCGACGAATTGAGCGCGACGTACATGTCCGCGATTTTCGCCTGCATCAGCTGGAACTCGCCGATCGGCCGGCCGAACTGCTTGCGCTCGCGAACGTAAGGAAGCACCACGTCGAGACAGGCCTGCATGATCCCGAGCTGGATGCCCGACAGCACCACGCGCTCGTAATCCAGCCCCGACATCAGCACGCCGACGCCGCCGTTGAGCGGGCCCATCACTTGGCTCTCCGCCACGAAGCAATCGTCGAACACGAGTTCGGCGGTCGGCGATCCGCGCATCCCGACCTTGTCGATTTTCTGCCCGATCGAGAAACCGGCGAAATCCTTCTCGATCAGGAACGCGGTGATGCCCTTCGATCCGGCGTCGGGGATCGTCTTGGCGTACACGACCAGCGTGTCAGCATAGGTCGCGTTGGTGATCCAGAACTTGGTGCCGTTCAGCCGCCAGCCGCTATCGACCTTGTCCGCACGCAGCTTCATCGACACGACGTCCGAGCCCGCGCCCGCTTCCGACATGGCAAGGCTGCCGACATGCTCGCCGGAGATCAGCTTGGGCAGGTACTTCGCCTTCTGTTCCGCATTGCCCCAACGGCGGATCTGGTTGACGCACAGGTTCGAATGCGCGCCATAGCTGAGCCCGACCGATGCGGACGACCGGCTGATCTCCTCGCACGCGATCAGATGCTCGAGATAGCCAAGCCCGAGCCCGCCATCCTTTTCCTCGACGGTGATGCCATGCAGCCCGAGCGCGCCCATTTCGGGCCATAGCTCGCGGGGAAAACTGTCCTCGGCATCGATGCGCGCCGCGATCGGCTCGATCCGGTCGAGCGCGAACCGCCGCGTGGTGTCGCGGATCGTGTCGGCCATCTCGCCGAGCCCGAAATTCAGGTCTGCCATCATCGTCTCCTGTCGATCTTTTGACGACTATCTACGGGATTGCCCGATCGCTGGAAAATTGAAAGATCGCGATCAACGCTATAGATAACGCCTATGATCGATCGCTATCATCTGCGGTATTTCCTATCCGTCATCGATACCGGCAACTTCTCGCGTGCCGCCGCTGCCTGCAACGTGTCGCAGCCCACCCTGTCGGTCGGGATCGCCAAGCTCGAAACCGCGCTGGGCCACCCGCTGTTCAACCGCACCAACCGACGCGTCGCGCTGACCGATGCCGGCGCGCGGCTAGTCTCCCATGCCCGCACGATCGAGGCGACCTTCGCCGCTGCCGAACGCGAGGTGATCGGCACGCCGACCCAGCAGACGCTGCGGCTCGGCGTGCTGGCGACGACGCCGCGCCGCTGGATCGAGGATTTCCTCCGCGAACACCGGTCGCGCGGCGCCGGCAGCCAGATCGAGATCGTCGAGGGCAAGGAGCGCGACCTGCGCGAGCGGCTTGCGCGCGGCCGGATCGACGTCGCGCTGATGCTGCTGCGCGACGGTGACGACTACGCCAGCCAGCGGCTCTTCACCGAAGGCTACAGTCTTGCGCTAGGCGTGTCGCACCCGCTTGCGGGTCGCGACGTGATCCGCGCGGAGGAACTCGGCAACGATCCCATGATCGTCCGTCGCCACTGCGAACTGCTGCCCGAGACCAGCCGCTTCTTTACGACGCGGGGCGTGCGCCCGGTGTTCGCGTCGCGCACGACCAGCGACGACAAGGCGCTGAGCTATGTCCGCGCGGGCCTCGGCATCACGGTGATGCCCGATTGTTTCGGCGAACCCGGCATCGTCCGAGCACATCTTGAGGGCTTCGACTTCACGCGCGACATCGGCCTCGTCTTCGCCCCGCACGCCGACCCGAACGAGCTCGCGCAATCCCCCACGATCACGGCGCTGGTCGCAGCGGTTCATCCCGACGAAACGCGCTGACTATCGGCAGGTCGCGCACCATGTCCCGTTCCGTGCGACCATGCATTGGCGTTCAGGGCTGCAAGCCGGCGGCGTGACCAAATCGCTTTCGATAGTCCCGCGGGCTTAACCCCATCAGTTTGGAAAATGTCAGGCGGAACGACCCCGGATCGCCATACCCGACATCATACGCGACCTGGTTGATCGGCGTCGTCGTCGTCTCCAGCATCTCCCGGGCCTTTTCGATCCGCAGGCGCTGGTGATATTCGTTCGGCCGCAATCCCGTGGCCCCATGGAACCGCCGCGCGAACGTACGCAATTCGAGCCCCGACCAACCAGCCATGTCGGTGACGCTCGCCTTGAGCGGGCCGCGCGCGTGCAAATGCCGCTGCGTCTTCAGGATCGCGGCATCGCCGTGTCCCATCTCGGGCGAGAAGGTGCTGTAGAAGCGCTGCTCCCGCCCCGGCGGATCGATCATCATGAAGCGCGCGGTCTCCATCATCGCGACAGCACCCAGCAAGCGCCGGACGACGACGAGCCCGAGGTCGGTCCATGCCATCACCCCGCCGACCGTGATCAGGTCGTCCTCCTCGGTCAGCAACGCGTCGAAATCGACCTGCACGGTGGGGAACATCGTCGCCAGATCGGGTGCGCAGATCAGGTGCGTGGTGGCGCGACGTCCGTCGAGCAGCCCCGTCTGCGCCAACAGGAACGTCCCGCCACAGATCGATCCGAGCACCGCCCCCGCCGCATGACGCGCCGTGAGCCAGTCCGACCATTTGCGGTCGGTCTCGATACCCAGCGCAGCGGTCTCGCACGGAGGAATGATGATGACGCTAGGCATGTCCGGTTGGATAGCTGCGCCTGTAACTGTGATCGCGTCGGGGACCGTATCGAAGGTCCGCATGATCCCGCCGGCGCCGGTATCGGCGAAGTGGCTGAGCCGAACGACCGGCGCATCCACGCCCAGACGCATCCGGCTCAGATCGTCGGTGATCCGGAACAGGTCGGTCAGCCCGTGGACGATACCGAGCATGACCTTGTCCCGCACGACGATGGCGATCTCCACGGGTCGGGGCGCGATGATGGTTCGGGTCGTCATTTGTCAGTTTTCCCCCGCGTTTTGTCAGTTCGGCCCGTCACGCCCGTAATAGATGCAAGTTAATACACCCATGGCGGCAACACGCCGACACTATTCGGGGATCACACCATGCCGACGCCCAAGCATTCAGGAATACAGCCACTTCTCAGTGGGTCGCGTCGCGATATTCTTTTGGGAACCGCGATCATATCCGCGCTCGCGCTTGGTGGTGAAAGCATGGCCGGTCCGCTGAAACACGGTCAACACGCTGCAGGAGACAAGACCATGAGCACGATCACCGTCAAGGATGGCACCGAAATCTTCTACAAGGAATGGGGCGCGGGGCAGCCGATCGTGTTTCATCATGGCTGGCCGCTCAGTGGCGACGACTGGGACACGCAGATGATGTTCTTCTCGCAGCAGGGCTATCGCGTGATCGCGCATGATCGTCGCGGGCATGGCCGGTCGAGCCCGGCATCCAGCGGCAACGACATGGATACCTATGCCGCCGACGTCGCGGCGGTCACCGCGCATCTGGGCTTGCGCAATGCCATCCACATCGGTCACTCGACCGGCGGTGGCGAGGCGATCCGCTATGTCGCGAAATATGGCAGCAACGGCCGCGTCGCCAAGGCGGTGCTGATCGGCGCGATCCCGCCGCGGCTCACGCGGTCGCCGACCAACCCCAATGGCGTGCCTCCCGAGGCGATCGACGGCATCCGCGCCGGCACCGCCGCCAATCGCGCGGACTTCTACAACGGATTCGCGACCGGCCCGTTCTACGGTTTCAACCGCGCCGGCGCCAAAATCCTGCCCGCCGTCTCCGCCAACTGGATGCGGCAGGCGATGGTCGGCGACATCAAGGCGCAATATGACTGCATCACCGCGTTCGCCGACACCGACTTCACCGCCGATCTGCAATCGATCGACCAGCCCGTGCTGATCCTGCACGGCGAGGACGACCAGGTCTGCCCGATCGATACGACCGGGCGGATGGCGGTCAAGCTGCTCAAGAACGGCTCGATCAAGACCTATCCCGGCTATCCGCACGGCATGGCAACGATCCACGCCGATGTGCTGAACCCGGATATCCTGGCGTTCATCCGTAGCTGAGCGGGACGGCGGACGGGTTATTCCCCCGTCCGCCAACCGATAGATCCTGTTCGTCCATCACGCCGCCGCGTTGCGCGGGCGCGCGGGAGACTCGCCATGTCCTCGACCCTGCCAGACGCCGCGATCCTCGCGGTCGTATCCGACCCGCTATCGCACGGCCAGCTACGCGCCCGGTTCGCCGATCTCATTGAGACACCGGCAATCCTGAAGGCGTTCGACTTCGCACGTGATCGCATGTCACCGGTGCTGTTCAACCACGTCACCCGATCCTGGATATTCGCGGCCAAGATCGGCGCGCGGCGCAACGAACCGTTCGACGCCGAGATCGTCGCGGTGACCACCCTGCTCCACGACCTGGGCTTTACCGCGCACGGCAAGGGCCCACACCGGTTCGAGGTCAACGGCGCCAACGTCGCGCGCGCGTTCGTGCGCGACCTGGGATTCGATGATCGCCGCGCGCAGCTCGTATGGGATGGGATCGCGCCGCACGTCACCCACTCGATCAGCCTGTTCAAGGAGACCGAAGTCGCCTTGTCATCGCGCGGTATCGGCGTGGATTTTGGAACCGCGGACTACGCCACGCTGGATCCGGCCGAGATCGCCGCGGTGATCGATGCGGTCCCTCGGCTCGACTTCAAGACCGAGTTCGCCAGTTGCGCAATCGCCATGGCAACAACCCAACCGGAGTCGACTTACGACACCTTTATCCGCGACTTCGGCGACCGCTATCTCCCCGATTACCACGCCCCGTCATGGGTGGACGCGATCGCCGCCGGCCCTTTTGCGGAATAACTGCCCCTGCCCCGGGGCTCTCATCACGCTCGAACACGTGGGCCGAGCCGCTAAAGCGCGAAGCCAGCCACGATCCACGTTTAGGACGTGAGCTTGTCCTTGGTCTCGGGCATCGCCAGCACGTACAGCCCCAGCCCCAGCGCGGCGATCGTTGCGAGTGTCAGGAAGCTGACGGTGTAGCCCGCCCAAACGATGATCGCGCCCGCCAGAGTCGCCGACAGCGCCGCGCCCAAACCCTGCGCACTCGCCACCGCGCCCTGGCTGACGTTGAAGCGGCCGGTGCCCTTGGTCAGGTCGGCGATCACAACCGGGAACAACGCGCCGAAGATCCCTGCGCCGACGCCGTCCAGCGCCTGCACGCCGACCAGCCACCATGGATTGTCCGACACGGTGTACAGCGCACCGCGCGCGGCGAGAAATGCGAAGGCGACCAGGAACAGCGGCTTGGTCCCCCAGCGATCGGTGTTCCGCCCGACGACGATCGCGACCGGCACCATCACCAGCTGCGCCGCGACGATGCAGGCGGCAGTAAGCGAGGTTGCCTGATCCTTGCCGACGGTCCGCGCGAGCAGCTGGCTGACCGAGGTCAGCATCGCCGCGTTGGCGAGGTGGAACAGGAACGCGGTCAGCGCGAAGATCATCAGCGGCTTGTTCTCGAGCAAGGCCTTCCACCCGCTCGGCTGCTCGCAATCGTCGTCGCCCTCGTCGGGTTCGCAATCGAGCCCGCGCGCGACCGCATTGTCGATATCCTCGTTCTTCAGGCGCGACGCACTGATGATGCTGGCGACGGTCAACCCGCCCATCAGCCAGAACACGACGACCGGGCCGAACTTCCACGCGAGAACGCCCGCCAGCGCCGCCGACACCGCGTTGCCGGCGTGGTTGAACGCCTCGTTGCGGCCGACGCGCTTGGCGAACAGCTTGGGTCCGACCAGCCCGAGCGTGATCGCCGAGATCGCGGGGGCGAACACCGCGCCGGCGATCGCCGCGATCGACTGCGTCACGGCGACCGCGGTAAAGCCGCTGACGACCGGCAGCGAGATGCTGCTGAGCGTGACGAGCAACGCAGCGATCATCACGATCCGGGGTTTGTTCTTGGCGCGGTCGATCAGGCTGCCGGCCGGGGTCTGCGAGATCAGCCCTACGATCCCGGCGATCGTGAGGATCGCGCCGACGGTCGCTTCGTTCCAGCCATGCGCGGGCCCACGCACCGCGATCAGGTAGATCGCCAGATACGGCCCGAGACCATCGCGGACGTCGGCCAGAAAGAAGTTCAGCGCGTCGAGGGTCCGCGTGGGGACCTTGCCGGACTGCCCGCTTCCACTTGTGATTTCGGGCGCCTTGTCCGCGGTAGTGGCCATCAAGAGTCCTTCGAAGTCGCTTTTCGTCGAGCGCTAAAGATCTGGCCGGCGGCAAAGTTTCCGATGCCGAAGAATATATACGATCCGCTTTTTTCCAATGATCTCGTAGGTTAAACCGAAACTGAACGAGCAGGTTCAGGTTCAAATCATGAAGAAAATGTCACGGAACGATGCCTTCATCGTTGCGCTTGGCTGCGAAAGGCAGAAATGACTTGAAAGCAACTATAATGGCAGGATGCCTGACCTGGATTCACTTTGGCGACCTGCATGTCGACGACGCCGATGGGTATGAAGGACTGTCGCGATTTCGCGCACTTGTGGCGACGGCGCAGGCGCATATGGGTCGGGGGCCTGAGGGCAGCGCCGTCGATTTCGCATTCCTGCCGGGCGACAATGCCAATCACGGGACGGACGACCAATATGCGCGGATCGCCGACGCGATGACCGGGCTGTCGCTTCCCTGGCATGTGCTGGCAGGCGATCATGATTTCGAACCCGGCGACCTGACCGCAATGCATGCGATCACGACCAACTTGGCGCCCTATGCCGTCACGATGAACGGCTATCGTTGCCTGTTCCTCGATATCGTATCCGCCGGTGACGGTGGCCCCGATTTTCGGATCGACCCCGACCAGCGGCGGTGGATCGAACGCGAACTGAGCGCCGCGACCGCCGCCGGTTTGCGCAGCGCCGTGTTCATGCATGCGTATCCAGGTGATCTGCGCGACGACCCGGACGGGATTGCCGGGCTGTTCGCCGCACACCGCGTCGCGTTCGTCGATACCGGGCACACGCATTACAACGAGCTGCTCAACGATGGCCGCGTCGTCTATGGCGCGACGCGCTCGACCGGCCAGATCGAAGAGGGCGCACCGGGGTTCTCGGTCGTAACGCTCGACGACGGCGTGCCGAGCTGGCGGTTCCAGGCGATCGACGATCCTTGGCCTTTGGTGCAGATCACCGCGCCCGCCGATCGTCGCCTGATCACCGATCCGGATCACTTAGGCCATGTCCCGAACGGGTCCTTCGTCGTTCGCGCCAAGATCTTCGGCCACCCTGCCCCGACCCAAGCCTTCGCCCGGCTCGACGATGGCGTCGCGGTCGCGATGACGCGCAACGAAGCGGGGCTGTGGGAAGCGACGATCGACGGTGCCGCCGATGGTCTACACCGGCTGACAGTCCGCAGCGATGGCGGTGAGGACGTGATCGAGATTCTCGTCCGCGCGCCTCGGCCCGTCGACCGCCCCGGACCACCGCGTCTCAAGCGCAATCCGCCAACTGCCCTGGGCCGCGACGTCCACGCCATTGGCGCATGGCCTGAGCGTGGGATCGACGGTGCGCAGCGTGGCCCGAACAAGAACGGCCTGGACTGGTGATCCGCATGACGAGCGACCATGCTCTAGCCGCACGACAGATGGTTTCTAACGGGGTACCCCATACGTGACACACCCCGACATGGTGGCCCGGTACGCGATCTGGGCGATCTGCTTCATCGCGACGTTCGGCGTCATTACCCGGCCGTTCAAGCTTCCCGAAGCGGTGTGGGCCGTGACCAGCGCGGTCGTGCTCATCGTGTTCGGCCTGCTGCCGATCGGCGATGCGTGGACCGCAGTGCTGAAAGGCGGCGACGTCTATCTGTTCCTGATCGGCATGATGCTGCTGTCCGAGGTGGCGCGCGCGGAAGGGCTGTTCGACTGGGTCGCGGTGCACGCCGTCCAGATGGCGAAGGGCTCGACCAGCCGGCTGTTCGCGCTGGTGTTCGGCGTCGGCATCGTCGTCACGACGTTCCTGTCGAACGATGCGACCGCGGTCGTGCTCACGCCGGCGGTCTATGCCGCGGCGAAGAAGGCGAAGGCGGATCCGCTGCCGATGCTGTTCGCGTGCGCGCTGATCGCCAATGCGGCGAGCTTCGTGCTGCCGATCTCGAACCCCGCCAATCTCGTACTGTACGGTGGCCAGATGCCGACGCTCGGCGCGTGGATGGCGTCGTTCGCGCTGCCGTCGGTGATGGCGATCGGCGTGACGTTCGCGATGTTGCGCTGGGTCGAGCGCGAGCGGCTCGGCGGGACGTGCGAGACCGACGTAGAAACCACCAGGCTACCACGTGGCGGGCTGGTCGCGCTCGGCGGGATTGTCGCGACCGCGGTGCTGCTGATCGTCGCGTCGGCCCGCGGCTATGATCTCGGGCTGCCGACGTGCCTGGCGGGCATCGCGACCACCGCGGCGATCTGCATCGGTGGCCGCAAATCGCCGGTGACGACGCTGCGATCGGTGTCGTGGGCAGTGCTGCCGCTCGTAGCGGGGCTGTTCGTGCTGGTCGAGGCGCTGGCGAGCACCGGCGTGATCGCGATGCTTGCGCGCTGGCTGGCGGAGGGCGCTGCACATTCGCCAGCGGCAACTGCCGGGATCGCAGGAACGATCTTGGCGTTCGGATCGAACCTGATGAACAACCTGCCCGCCGGACTGATCGCCAGTACCACGCTTGGTCAGGCGCATGTCCCGCAGATCGTCACCGACGGGTTGCTGATCGGCGTCGACATCGGGCCTAACCTGTCGATCACCGGCTCGCTGGCAACGATCCTGTGGCTCACCGCGATCCGTCGCGAAGGCGAGGATGTCGGCTTCTGGCGCTTCCTGAAGGTGGGCGCGGTTGTCATGCCACCCGCCCTGTTCGCCGCGCTGGGCGCGCGCCTGCTGATCGGCTGATCGCAAGCGCAAAACGACGCGGGCGTTGTCGCCCGCGTCGCGTCTCGGTTCAGGCGCTCAGCTTGGCCGCGGTCTCGGCGATCCGCTTGCCCTGATAGCGGGCGCCACCGAGCTCTTCCTTGCTCGGCATACGGCTGCCGTCGCCGTCCGAGATCGTCGTCGCACCGTAGGGCGAGCCGCCCTTGACCGTGTCGACGCCCATCTGCGCCTGGAAGCCGTAATCGAGCCCGACGATCGTCATGCCGTGATGGATCAGGTTGGTGATGATCGAGAACAACGTCGTTTCCTGCCCACCATGCTGGCTGGCGGTCGAGGTGAACGCGCCGCCGACCTTGCCGATCAGCGCGCCCGAGAACCACTGGCCACCGGTCGTGTCCCAGAACTGCGCCATCTGCGCGGGCATCCGGCCGAAGCGGGTCGGTGCGCCGACGATGATCGCGTTATACTGTTCTAGCGCGGCGGGGCCTTCGATCTCGGCATGCGCGGTGTCGGTCTTGAAGTGCGCGGCTTCGACTACCGACTGCGGTGCGGTTTCGGCGACGCGGCGGATATCGACCTCGGCACCACCGGCGCGCGCGCCCTCGGCGACGGCATCCGCCATCTGCTCGATATGGCCGTAGGACGAGTAATACAGCACGAGAACCTTGGTCATTGTCAGTCTCCTGGAAAGTCCGTCACCCCAGCGGACGCTGGGGTCTTCATGAGGCGAGTGCGGCGGCCCGAACCGGGATACCCCAGCGTTCGCTGGGGTGACGGTTAGGTTGCCGCGCGAGTTTATTCCGAGTCGACCAGAACGATCTCGGCATCATCCTGTGCCGTGATCGTGACAGTCTGACCGCCGAGCAGCGCCGCACCGTCGCGTGCGCCGAACGCTTCGTCGCCGATCGTGATCGCGCCGGTCGCAGGCACCAGATACACGTGCCGCCCCTCGCCAATCGCATAGTTGACGCTGTCGCCGGCCTTCAACGTCGCCGCCAGGACACGGGCATTCGCGCGGATCGGCAAGGCATCGCCGTCCCCTTCGAACCCACTCGCGAGCGTCACGAACTGCCCCGAGCGTTCGCCCTTAGGGAATGGCTTGGCACCCCAGCTCGGCGAACCGCCCTTGCGCGAAGGTTCGATCCAGATCTGGAAGATCGTCGTCGTCTCGGGCTCGAGGTTATACTCGGCATGGCGGACGCCGGTGCCGGCGCTCATCACCTGGACGTCGCCCGCTTCGGTACGCCCTTTGTTGCCGAGCGAGTCCTGATGCGTGATCGCGCCGCTGCGGACATAGGTGATGATCTCCATGTCCTGGTGCGGATGCGGCGGGAAGCCCGAATTCGCGGCGATCTGGTCGTCGTTCCACACCCGGATCGCGCCCCAGCCCATCCGCGCGGGGTCATAGTAGCTAGCGAACGAGAAATGGTGACGCGCATTAAGCCAGCCATGATCGGCATGGCCGAGGCTTTCGAAGGGGCGGCGGTCGATCTTGGTCATCGTCGTGGTCGTCATGAAATGTCTCCACTGGTTGCAGCCAAGATAAGCGCGGCGATAGGAACGTAAATAGAAACGCTGGAAACCGATCGTTTCGGTGCTAGCGTAGCGGGTAGGATTTAATCCTCCCCCGCCAGGGGGAGGTGGCTGGCACTTGCCAGACGGAGGGGGAGGCAGGCGCTACGTCTGTTGCGTGTCCTCCCCCTACGTCGCCTACGGCGCCACCTCCCCCTTGCGGGGGGATACAATGGAGGAGCTCCCCTTATGCGCCTGCCCGATCTCGAAGCATGGGCGATCTTCGCCAGCGTCGTCGAGCATCGCTCGTTCAGCGCCGCCGCCGATGCGATCGGGCTGAGCAAGGCGACCGTGTCGAAGGCGATCACCCGGCTGGAGGCGCATCTCGGCCAGTCGCTGTTCCACCGCACCTCGCGCAGGCTCGCGCTGACCGAGGCCGGCAAGCCGCTCGCCGAGCACGCCGCGCGCATCCTCGCCGAAGCGCGGCTTGCGGAGGAATCTGCCAACGACGCGGCCAGCGCGCCGACCGGCCGCGTCCGCCTCGCCGCGCCGATGAGCTTCGGCATCACCAACGTCGCGCCCTTGCTCGCCGAATTCCTCGCCGCGCATCCGGGGATCGAGGTCGACCTGCACCTGTCGGACGCGCGCGTCGACATCGTCGCCGAAGGGTTCGACGTCGCACTGCGTATCGCCGAACTCCCCGACAGTTCGCTCCGCGCGCGCAGGCTGTGCACGATCCAGGCGCATCTCGTCGCAGCGCCGCGCTATCTCGAAGCCCATGGTACGCCGACACATCCCGCGCAACTCGGCGAACACAAGCTGTTCGGCTATTCCAACGTCGTCGGACCCTGGCGCTTTCAGGGCCCAGGCGGCGCGGAGGTTTCGGTGCGCGCACACGGGCCGTTGACCGCCAATAGCGGCGAGGCGATCATACCGGCGTTGGTCGCAGGGCTCGGGATCGCGCGACTTCCCGATTTCATCATCGACGCGTATCTCGCCACGGGCGCGCTCACGACGATCCTGTGCGACTGGGCGCCTGCCCCGATCGGGTTACATCTTCTGACCCCACCCAGTCCGCTCCGCCCCGCCCGTGTCGAAGCACTGATAGAGTTCCTGACGCGGCGACTGCGCGACCCGCTCTGAACGCACAGCATGCGCGGCTGCGATTCAGCGGCGCGACTCGTCCCGGCCCCGGCTCGCCCTGACGCGGCCCAGAGCTCACTCCGGGTCAGATCGGCATCCTTATGCGGTGACGTGCCGTTCCTGGCGTCGCTTCAAATCGACGTCGGCGCCGAGCGTCGATATGCGCGCAACCGCCAGCGATCGAGATTTTCCTTGTCCACCATCGTTACCGCCGCCGACTATGAGCGGTTGGCCGACGCGGAGCTCAATGCCGCCGCGATTGCCGATACCCTCTCCCAACGTCGGGCGCATCTTGATCAGGCATCGGTCTACGCGACGCTCAGCGAAACGACTCGCCATGACGTCGACCGACAGACAGCACGCGGTTGATGAAATAATTGCTGATGTCGCGGCACGTTTCGCGTCACGGTGCGGGCTCGCCTGGAATTATCCGCCAACCTCGCCGCAGTGCCGATCCGCCGGGCGGCTACATTTCCCCTGCGCCAGAGCGCGCGTCGATTTGGCCCGCCACCGTACAGGGCCGCGAGCCTTAGTTCGAAATTAACCTTTTGCCTTCAGATGTTGTGTGGTTAATAAATCGAAGTCGAGCTGCTGACATGGGGTGTCGGGCGGTCTCGCGAAAAGGGGACGACGCATGCGGGTGCTGCTGATCGAGGACGAGCCGACCACGGCGAAGGCTATCGAGCTGATGCTGACGACCGAAGGGTTCAACGTCTACATCACCGATCTCGGGGAAGAAGGCCTCGATCTGGGCAAGCTGTATGATTACGACATCATCCTGCTCGACCTAAACCTGCCCGACATGCACGGCTATGACGTGCTCAAGCGGCTGCGAGTCGCGCGCGTGTCGACGCCGGTACTGATCCTGTCGGGCGTCAACGAGATGGACTCGAAGGTTCGCAGCTTCGGCTTCGGCGCCGACGATTACGTCACCAAGCCGTTCCACCGCGAGGAACTGGTCGCGCGCATCCACGCCGTCGTCCGTCGCTCGAAGGGCCACAGCCAGTCGGTCATCCGCACCGGCAAGCTCGCGGTCAACCTCGACGCGAAGACGGTCGAAGTCGATGGCAGCCGGGTCCATCTGACCGGCAAGGAATATGCGATGCTGGAGCTGCTCTCGCTCCGCAAGGGCACCACGCTGACCAAGGAAATGTTCCTCAACCATCTTTATGGCGGGATGGACGAGCCCGAGTTGAAGATCATCGACGTGTTCATCTGCAAGCTCCGCAAGAAGCTCAGCCTGGCATGCGATGGCGAGAATTACATCGAGACCGTCTGGGGTCGCGGCTATGTGCTGCGCGAACCCGACGAGGTGCTCGAAGCACAGGTCGCGTAACTCCCCAGTTTTCGGGAGCGCTAGAGGCCGCGGTACCGGGGGGTGCCGCGGCCTTTTGTGTGTTCCCCGTCATCCTGACGAAAGTCAGGATCCAGGGCAATCAAGCGATGTATTCGGAACCCTGGGTCCTGACTATCGTAAGGATGACGGGTCGCGGGCGGGGCCGCCCCTACTTCTTCCGCCGCAACCGCCGGAACAGCCCGCGCTTGCTGAGCGACTCGAACATTTCCTCCGGCCCTTCGGGATCGAGCACCTCGTTGTCGGCCAGCCACTCCTCGACCGACGTCAGATCGGGCACCTCATAGGGCCGTACCGTCTTGCCTTCGCCGCGCAGCCGCTCGATCGTTTCGATCAGTGAGCCCGTCTCGGCGATCAGATCGGTCGCCACCGATACCTCCACACCGAGATGTTCCGCGATCAGCCCATCGCGAATCGCCGCAATGCCCTGCGACGTCGCTTCGTCGCTGGCGCGGATTGCGAGGTCGCATTCGGTATCGAGCCGCAGCGAGCGGTTGTTCATGTTCGAAGAGCCGAGCCGGAACACGTCCTCGTCGGCGATCAGGATCTTGGCATGGCAATAGATCGCCTCGCCCCCCGCGGTGTACGGATGATACATCCGCAGCCGGTTATACGTGTCGCGCCGGTGCAGCGCCTCCATCAGCCGCGCGCGTGCGGTGTCCATCGCGATCGGCTCGAGCCAGCCTTGCGCGGTGGTCGGGTTGATGATGACGATCTCGGGGCCGTTGGCTTCGCCGAGCCGCTTGGCGACCGCCTCGGCGATCTTCCGCGACGCGAAATACTGGCTCTCGATGTACAGATGCCGCTTTACGCGGGCGATCTGGCCCAGGAACAGCGCCTCACTCTCGTAGACCGGCTCCTGGTCCGACATTTCGGGTTCGCTGCGCGCGATCGCGACGTCGACGTCGTGGAAATCGACCTCAAGCCCCTCGGGCCAGCTCTTCCCGCCCGGCTTACCCGCCGCCATCTTCATCCCGCCGGCCAGATGCCAGCGGCGACGGAACAGCTCGCCCAGCGCATGCGCGATCGGGCCCTGCACCGCGCTGATCGCGTCATGCCACGGCTTGTACGGCTTGCCGGATGGCTGGACGCGGTGCGGCTCGTCGTCGCGGTGATCGCGCGTGTCCCAGCGGTCGCCGGTCATGTCGATCCCGCCGCAGAACGCCAGCGCATCGTCGATGATCACAATCTTCTGATGATGCGACGCCGCGGTCGGATGATGCCCATCGAGCTTGGTGTGGATGCGCGGATGTTTCATCCACTTCATCATCGTGAAAATCGTCGAGCCGCGGAACAGCGACTTGATCGCGCCGGTATCCCAGCGCAGCACAAACACTTCGAGCTCGGGCTCGCGCTCGACCAACCACAGCATGAATTCGCCGAGCTTCTTGGGTTCGCCGGGCCTCGCGACGCCAGGTTCGAGCTCGATGCGGGCGTCGAAATCCCAGCCGATCAACAGGATACGGCGCTTTGCCCCCATCATGGCAACGCGCGCGGTCCGGAAATACTTCTCCGCATCGACGATCACCGCCATCTGTTCGGCGCGTTCGACCCGCCAGCATTCCGTCCCGACCTGCATTCGCGTCCCTTCGTTTGCCCGTCGGCAGTACCCGCGGCCGCGCGATTGGTTGCGGATGCACCCTGTATCGCCGCCCCTCACGCGCCTATCTAACGCGCTGATGCTTCCTCCTACCCAGCCTCCTGCGCAGCGCAAGGTGATCCATGTCGACATGGATGCCTTCTACGCATCGGTCGAGCAGCGCGACGATCCCTCGCTAAAGGGCAGACCGGTGGCGGTCGGTGGATCGCGCGCGCGCGGCGTGGTCGCGGCGGCAAGCTACGAAGCGCGCGCGTTCGGTGTGCGCAGCGCGATGCCCTCCGTAACCGCGATCCGGCGCTGCCCCGACCTGGTGTTCGTGCCGCCGCGGTTTGACGTGTACCGCGGCGTCTCCGACCAGATCCGCGCGATCTTCGCCGACTACACCGCGCTCGTCGAACCGCTGTCGCTCGACGAAGCGTATCTCGACGTGACCGAGGATATCCGCGGTCTTGGCACCGCGGCGGCGATCGCGGAGGAAATCCGCGCCAGGATCAAGGCGGATACCGGACTGACCGCGTCCGCCGGGGTGAGCTACAACAAGTTCATCGCCAAGCTCGCCTCGGATCAGAACAAGCCCGACGGGATGTGCATCATCACGCCAAAACGCGGCGCTGCGTTCGTCCAGTCGCTGCCGGTCAAGCGGTTCCACGGCGTCGGACCGGTGACCGCGCAGAAGATGGAGCGGCTGGGGATCCTAACGGGTGCCGACCTGTTCGCGCAGACGCTGACGTTCCTCCAGGCACATTTCGGGAGTTATGCGGACTATCTCTACGGCGCGGCGCGCGGCATCGACCATCGCCCGGTGCGGGTCGATCGGGCGGCCAAGTCGGTTGGGGCGGAGCGCACGTTCGAGACCAACCTGACCACCGCGGAAGACCTCCGCGCGGCGCTTCACCGCGTGGCGGATGCTGCATGGGTACGGATCGAACGACACGGCACGCGCGGTCGGACGATCACGCTGAAACTCCGCCACGCCGATTTCCGTACGATCACCCGCGCCAGGTCGTCGCAGGCTGCAGTGACCGACAAGGCGGCGTTCCTTGCAGCAGGACTCGAACTGCTGATGGCGCAACTGCCGGTACCCGACGGCGTGCGGCTGCTCGGCCTGACGCTGTCCGGGATCATGGGCGACGACGACGAGGTGCAACCGAGCCTGTTGTGACCTGTTCGGCCCGGTGCGCGCTACGCCGCGTTGGAGATCGCTGCATCCGCCGCATCCAGCGTCAGCAGCGCGACGGCGCCAAGCCCGGGCCCGTCGCTTTCCAACCGCAGCGTTCCCTTCATCGCGGCCATCGAATTGGCGCACCAGTGGAGCCCGAGCCCGCCCGACTTGTGCGCGCGCGTCGAGAACCCGCGTTGAAACAGCATCGCCCCGGCTTCGGGGGAAAAGCCTTCGCCGTCGTCGCGGATCGCCACGGTGACCCGGCCTGCCGTTTCGGTGATGGTCGCCACGATTGATCCGCTGCCCGTGCCGCGCGCGACGATCGATTCGACCGCGTTGCCGAAGATGTTGCCGATCACCTGACTGAGGATGACCCGGCTCGCCATCACCGGGCTCGGGCCGGCGGGAAAACTGAACGCGATCGAGGTGTCCAGCGAATAGCGCGCGATCGTCGCATTTCGGGCGATGATGTCGCTGACGTCGCACACCTCCAGCGCGGGGCGTTCATGCGCGGCGCGTTGTTGCTGGCCGATGATTTCCAGAACATCCGCCATCGCCTCGCGGCCGATCGCCAGTTCGCGGCGCATGGTCTCGCGATCGGTGGTTTCGGCGTCGATCGCGGCCGCGACGAACATACTGAGTTTGCGGCGACGTGCATCGGGTATGTCGCCGCGCGCGAGTTCGGCGATCGCACGATCGATCGTCGTCCGGTCGACCGCGGCGGACTGCGTAATTCCCTGGCTGAGGATGGTGCTGATCGGATTCAGTGCGTTGCGGACGTTGTGCATGACCGCGACCGCGCTTTCGCTTCGTCCCAAATCGAACGACTGGACTTCGATCTGTTCGCGCAGGTCCTTCAACTGACGCAGCATCGCATTGAAGCTCCTGCCGAGCGAGCCAACCTCGTCGCGCCGGCCGTCCTCTTCCAGCAGCGCTAGCGAGCCCGATGCCCGCACCCGCTGCATGTGGCTTTCGACACGGTGCAGCGGACGCAGCACGAGCCGCTCGATCATCCGCCGGAGCATCACCAGTACCAGCAAGAGCAACATGGTCGAGCCGACAACCGCGAGCAGCAGCATGCGCCGCCCCAACAGCGAGACATCGCGGGGGACGCTGAACCGCGCGCTGGCGACGGCATGACGATCGGCCCCAATCATCGGCACCGCAATCGTCAGCTTCGTGGGGTCGGCGGCAATGGCGACGGCATTGCCGGGCGCTGTGGTGTCGATCTGCGCGCGGGCCCGCAGCACCGTGGACGCTTGCTCGGTCGTCATCACGCGCGCCATCAGGACATAACCGCGCGGAGTGCCGCTACCGTCCGAACGACGGACGCGGGCAACGCCGATCGCTGCCACCGAGTCGCCGATACGGGCATAGAACCGTCCCGAGCTGCGCCGGCCAAGCACCGTGGCAAGATCGGTTCGCGCGATCATCGTCGTCAGTTGCTGACGCCGGATGTTCGCCTGCATGCTACCAGCCGCATCGCGCCAGCGGGCGATCACGACGCTATTGGCGGGGCTGACATAGGCCATGCCGTCGACACCGATCTCGTACATCGCCTGCGGTAAAAGGCTTTCGCGATCGAAACCGGCGCGTGGGTCGGCCATGTAGGCATAGCTGCCGTTCCAGTCGCCATAGTCGCGCACCGCACTTTCGACGCTGGCGGCATAGTCCGATACCGCAGCGCGCGCCCGCGCGACCTGCCCGGCGGTAGCCTTGTCTTCGAGCTGGGTGAAGCTGGGCGTGATGATGCTGGCGAGCAGCAGCGTGATCGCGATCGTCGCGACCAGCCCTACCGCGGTCATGATCATCACCAGCTTGGCACCGAGCGACGAGCGTGTCCGCGTGCGTCCGAACTGCCGGCCCAGAACAGGCGGCAGCCGGCCCATCGCGGCAGACGGCATTAGCCGCGTATCCCGAACGTCTGGCGGATCTTGTGGTCGTCGTTGGACACGTCGTCGCTACCGTCGACCGTGCCGGTCAGCGCCATCTCGAGCGCGCGATCGGCGGTGACCGGGCGCGAGAAGAAATACCCCTGCATATGGCTCGCGCCGGCGAGGCGAAGCGCCTGGACCTGCGCCTCGGTCTCGACGCCTTCCGCGATGACGCCGAGGCCGAGGGCGCGGCCGAGATGGATGATCGAATGGACGATTGCCGCGCTTTCGCGTTCGCGGCCCATGCCATCGATGAACGACTTGTCGATCTTGAGGCAGTCCAGCGCGAACTTGCGGATGTTGTAGAGGCTCGAATAGCCCGTGCCGAAATCGTCGAGCGCGATCCGGAAGCCCATTTGCCGAAGTTTGTAGAGCGTTTCGGCGGCACGCTCCGCATCGTCGAAGATCGCGGTTTCGGTGATCTCGATCTGCAGCCGCGCCGGCGCGATGCCAGCGCGCTGAACGCTCTTCATGATGTGCCCGACGAAATTGTGGCGGCGAAACTGGCGCGGGGAAAAGTTCACCGAGACATATTGGCCAGGCCATTGCTTCAGCACGTCGAGCGCCTCGCCCAGCACCCAGTCGCCAAGTTCGTGGATGAGGTTCGATTCCTCCGCGATCGGAATGAAGATCGCCGGGCTCATCAGCCCATATTCCTGTGTATTCCACCGGACCAGCGCCTCAAACCCGACCACCTCGATCGCATCGCGGGAGACGATCGGCTGATAGACCAGGCTGAGTTCGCCCCTTTCGATGGCCTGGCCGAGACCGGATTCGACGCGGCGGCGAAAACGGATGCCTTCGTCCATGCTCTCGTCGAACAGCCGGACGATGCCGCGCCCGCCGCGCTTCGCGTCGTTGAGGGCAAGGTCGGAACGGCGGATCACGTCGACCGGATCGCCGCCCTGCCCGCCCGCGGTCACAACCAGTCCGGCCGAGGCCCCACCCTGCACCGAATTGCCGAACACCTGCAGACTGACCGAGCACGCGCTCACGATCAGTTCGCAGGCCATCACCGCCGCCGCCTCGCCCGCCGTCTCGAACAGGATCCCGAACTCGTCGCCGCCGAGCCGCGCGACGATCGCTCCCTCGGGCGCAGCCTGATTGAGTATCACGCAGATTTCGCGGATCAGCGCATCGCCGGCGAGATGCCCGAGCGTGTCGTTGACCAGCTTGAAACGATCGAGATCGATCATCACGGTGGCGAACAGCCCTTCGTCGCGCGTCCGTGCCGCCAGCGCCCGCAAAAAGGCGAGCCGGTTGGGTGCGTCGGTCAGCGAATCGTGCGTCGCCATGTGCAGCGCGCGACTCTCGTTCGCCGCCAGTTCGGCACCCTGTTCCTCGAGTTGCACGACCTGTGCCGCGAGCAGGTCGCGCGCCGTCGCCAGATCACGATCGTTCCGCCAGCGCTGCGCGAGTGCGGTCGCGGTCTGCAAAATCTCGGCAACCTCGAATGGCTTGGCGATGTAGAAGATCTTGTCGGCGGGGCCGGCGACCTTGCTGATCTCGATCGGCGAGAAATCCGAATAGCCGGTGACGATGACGATGTTGATGTCCGGATCGAGCGCGCGGATGCGTTTCGCGGTTTCGCGGCCATCGATTCCCGGCGGCATCCGCACGTCGATGAACGCAACCGCGAACGGCTCATCGTCGACCACCGCCCGCTCGATCGCGGCGACCGCGTCGAGCCCCTGGTCGCAATAGGTCAGTACGAACGGGGGCGCATCGTCGGTCGCATCGACGCCGTCGTCGCCGAACAGCTCGACCGCCATCGCGTCCAAGGCGGACCCGGTACGCGATCGTGGCCCGGCGAAACTACGCCGGTAGCTGTCGTGCATCGGCGGCTCGTCGTCCACGATCAGAATGCGCATCGGAAACCGCTCCTCGTGAGACACGACCGTCGCCGTCCAGCGATGGCATACGTGCCTCCAGTTCTTGCTACGAAGCGGTAACGAGGTACGGTTAAGACGCCGTAAACGACGTTTCCAGCTGATGGCCGAGCGCCTGTCCGCCGAGCACGATCGCCCCGAGCGGCCCGGCATTGTTGCCCAGCGCAGGCGGTACGATGAACGTATCGGTCAACGCGACCTCGGGCAGCGTGATATAGCCCCCCAGGCTGCGCGTCATCGCTGCGCGGACGCGGGGGAACAGGTGCGACGCGCCCATCACACCGCCGCCCATCACGATGCGTCGCGGGATCCCGGTCAGCACCAGCGTGTGACACAGCTGCCCCAGCGCATCGGCGACCCCGTCCCAGACCGGATGCTCGGCCGGTGCCTCATCCGCAGGATGACCGATCCGTGCGGCGATCGCCGGACCGGCGACGAGCCCCTCGATGCAGGCGCCGTGGAACGGGCAATTGCCGATCCAGTCGTCGCCGTGGAACCGCGCAGGCCGGATATGGCCGAGCTCGGAATGCGTCAGCCCGTCGACCGGGCGGTTGTTGGCGATCAACCCCGCGCCGACGCCGGTACCGACGGTCACGTACGCGATATCGGGCAGCCCCTTCGCCGCGCCCCAGAACGCCTCGGCGAGCGCCGCGCCGACGACGTCGCTGTGGAAGCCGGTCGGCACGCCGTACCGGCGCTGCAACCGCCCTGCGACATCGGTGCCCGCCCAGCCCGGCTTGGGGGTCGAGGTGATGTGGCCGTAATCATGCGAATGCCGATCGATCGAGACCGGACCGAAGCTGGCGATACCGATCGCGACGAACCCGCTCCACCGGTCGAGCACGGCTTCGATCGCCGCCATCGTCTCGTCGGGCCGGGTAGTCGGGATACGCACGGTTTCCTCGATCTGGTCGGGCCCGCGCGCAAGAATACAGATGCATTTGGTCCCGCCAAGTTCGATACCTGCGACCAGAGGTGCTTCCGTCATCCCAAACTCCCAACACGTTGCGGCGGCCCGCTTCCTTTGTGGACGCCACACAGTCAAGGGGGCGCCGACGGGTAATGATGCTAAGCCCACCGAACGCGATCACTGTGAGCGGACAATTCGTTCGCAGTCGATCCGCGCAGTCGTGCGTTCAACGAGTTCGGTTTACGTCAACAGACAGGAATTTCCCGATGGCGAAGAAGCCCGCAAAATTGCCCAAGCTCGATACGTCGGTCGAGGCGCAGCCGCAGTACAAGGTCGAATACCGCGAGATTCAGCCTTACGGCGCGCTCAAGCGCCTGCCGATCGCGCTGGAGGACAACGCCCGCGCGCAGAGCGTCGCGACGCTGAACCAGGTACTCGCGGATACGATGACGATCCGCGACATGTACAAGAAGCATCATTGGCAGATGTCGGGCGCCACCTTCTACCAACTGCACCTGCTGCTCGACAAACATTACGAGGAGCAGGCTGCGCTGGTCGATCTCATTGCGGAACGGATCATGGCGCTTGGCGGCATCTCGATCGCGATGGCGCACGACGTCGCCGAGATGACGACGATCCCCCGCCCGCCCAAGGGCCGCGAGGATGTCCCGACCCAGCTCGCACGTCTGCTCGAGGCGCACGAGATCATCCTGCGACAGGCGCATGAGGGCGCGGAAGCCGCCGACGAGTCCGGCGACGACGGCACCAACGACCTGCTGGTGAGCAACATCATCCGCACGCACGAGCCGCAGGTGTGGTTCTTGGCCGAGCATCTCGCCGAGACCGAACTGGTCCGCAGCGACAAGTAAGGCGAGACTGAAATCCTCCCCCGCAAGGGGGAGGTGGCAGGCACTTGCCTGACGGAGGGGGAGGTACGCGAAACCGGCGTTCCGCATCCTCCCCTCCGTCATCTTCGGTGACACCTCCCCCTGGCGGAGGTGTGGAACTTGAATAAAGCCGTTCCATTCGGCCTCACGGCATCCAATCGATCTGCGTTCGTGAAACTCATTCCATTTTTTGCATTATGCATTCCTTCGGGTTGTAGCGTCCTGAATGGAGTCGTTCCATTCCGTTGCGTTAATGCCCCGAGGGTGTCGCACGATGCACGATCTCTCTCGGAACATATTGTAGGATGGTAGGACCGCAAGCGCCAGAGATGTACGTAGGATTTCCTGGCACATTCCGCGGGGACGGCGTTCGGTATGCCGTCAGGCGGACCGGGTTAACGCTCTGAGGACGTCTTACGTCGAGGTCCTTGTGGTCAGGTAGCCGTGCGGAACGTGGCGAAGACAGCCTAATCGGCGCGCCCTTACCCTAACGCGCGATGATCCTGATCGCGATCGTCAGATCAACCCGAACGCCAGCTCGATTAGCAAGGCCCGATCTGTGGAACTCGATGTGCTCGACGTCATCTGGGTGTCAAACCAGGTCTGCCTACTGGAAATTTTGAGCCGGATGCGCGGGAACGCCTGCGCAATGGGCCCGAGCGAGCGGTTTATCTCGTCCTGTATGTCCGTAAATCGTAAGCGCCCTGCAGGCGTAAGCAAATCTCGCTCGGCAAGTACGCAACGTAAAAGCTCACGCCATTCGACTGGGCTCCGACGCGGCTTCGACATCGTTTCGGTCGCGGCCATCGCGAGCCTCGCGAGCATGTCTCGGTTCACGTGCTCGGCAACAACCGGCGACGCATCGTCCGGGCAGTTTTTGGAATTGGGAACCTGAAATCCGGGTACGACGCCGGTCCCAGAAATAACACTTTCGCGCAGGATCTCGCCATGCTGTGGGCACACCAGGACAATTGGGATCTGGTGTATGAGGCGCCAGTGTGTCTCCTCATGCTCGGACCTCATGTATTCCAGGCATGCTGGGCAGAACCTCAATCGCGCAAGAAGGCCGACTGGCGCGCCACGCTGACCGGCAAACATCACCGGCTTTCCTTCATCAGGCAACATTTCAGCGGTTAGCCGATCTGCGGCATCGGTGGTCGCATAGGCCGTATAGTAGCCATGTGCAGTATTCTCTCGGAGGAGATCCTCCGGTTGCAGTCCCAAACCCGCTCCCCTCATCGCTATCCGATTGATACTTGTAGGTAGCGTAGGCGAGAATACCCGCTTCTCCATGCCGAACAGATCGATGCAGAGCGCGACGTGATCGAGACCCCGTATCCGCTGATAACGTGCGACGATGCTGTATATGGTTTCGCCGGGATACGGGTCAGGGAAGAACGGCGCTTGGCCGCCGGTCGCAATAGCGCTTCGGGCACGAGACTGGGGACGCGAATTCGATGGCACGCCAGAAGCATGGCATCATCAGTCTTGTGATTCGGTTGAGAAGGCTCAACCTGACCTCCCGTGTCTGAACGGAACCGCGTCATTATCACGAGTATGACGGGCCGTATCATAGTGACGGGACTCCGGTGTTTTAGCTCTGGCCTTTAGTGTTGCTCCCGCGCAACATGTCAAGCTCGAAAGCACATTCTTCAAATAGCGCTGACTTGCGTATTCCCATCCGGGCACGATCTAGATCGTCAAGCCAATCTAGAGACCGTCTCTAGTGTTCATCAGGAATCTACGTTGACTCTCAGAGGGTGGCGTGGAATCCAGATGGTCATGGACGTTGATGATACGAATTCTGCCGATCGGCAGCTCGTTGTGCGGGAGAGTGACGTGCGGGCGACGATCGTCAGGCTTGAGAAGGAGGCGCTGGATCTGGAGGCGCGCGCCGTGCGCGTCCGGACCGATCTAGCCGCCAACCAAGCTCTGCTCGGCTACTTTCCTGATCGCCGCCAGATCGGCGACACGCCGTCCATCCGCGACATGGCGCTCGGCGTCCTGGACGACACTAGTCGGGCAATGGGCGTGCGCGAGATCATCGATGCGATCGAGGCTAGGTTCGGGACGCGGGTCGCGCGCACCAGCCTGTCGCCGATTCTAAAGAAGATGGAAGGCCGTGGGCTCGTCGAGCACGTCGGCACCACATGGATCATGAAAGGAAAGGGACCGTCCGCGCCAACGGACGGTCCCACGGATGATGACCGGTCATCTGATTTCTTTTCTCAACCCAGCAAGAGCGAAAAAGGGGATATCGAAATGTCGTAGACGAAGCCGGCAAACCGAAGTCGTCGTGGTCACCACCAGTTCTGAATCGCAGATACCGAATTCCGGGTCAAGCGTGCGTTTTCGCCCGCTGTGGCCCGTTCGCTGCGCTTAACTTTTCCACACCTCTTCGGCTCACAGACCACCCGTGAACAAGGTGGGTGACAGTTTGACGTCCCTGCTCGTCAGGGCGGCTGTCCCCGTATGCGTGCAGGAGAAGGACATGGCGAAGCATCGCTATCCCAATACCGAGAAGAGGATCGCCAAGCTGGTGTGCGAAGGACGCGGCCAGGGGCATGGCAAGGACTACATCCCCTGGATTAAGATCCACGACTTTTCATCGCTAGGCCGCGTTCATCGCCCCCTAAGCGCGAAGACGCGTCGCGTGATGCACTTGCTGTCCGATGGCGAGAACGAGGTTTTCCTCGAACTCGACGCCTCACCGCGTGTCATCGACATCCGAGAGCAGTACCCCCTGCCCCGGCACACGACGATCATCATCGCAGAGGAACTGGGCGTCCGCCACCCGGCGGCCAACGGCGTCGACGCGGTGATGACGACCGACCTGCTCGTGGATCTCGTTGGCGGTCGGCAGGTCGCGTTCTCTGTCAAAACGGGCGAAGACATGCTCAAGCCGCGCACGATCCAGAAGCTGGAGATCGAGCGCACCTACTGGGCGCGTCGCGGGATCGAGTGCGTGCTGGTCGTGGACGGCAAGAATGTCGACCACCGCATGAACCGCCAGCAGGTCGCCGAATGGCGCAACATCGACAATCTCGTCGGCGGCGACGTCATCGAAGCTGAGTCGGCCGACATGCTGTTCGAGTTGGCCAACACCGTTCAGAACCGGCTGATTGACGCCATCAAGAAAGCCGAGGCGAAGTACGGCTGGGTTCCAGGGACTGGCATCCGCGCCTGCAAGCGACTTTTGGCCACTGGACTGTTGATCCACGTCGGTGACGGTCGCCTCAACATGCGCGGTCCTGTAACGCAGGTCGTCATTGCTGGAGGTGCCTCGTGAACCTCCAGCCTCACGACATCATTCTGACCGGTAACGAGCCCCCGCGCCTCAAGGTGCTCTGGGTCGGAGCCGAGGTGATTTTCGTCAAGGATGCCGATAAGCCGAAGGAATATCCGCATTCCGTTGATCTGGTCGACGTCGCCGATATGGTCGAGTCCGGTGCGTGGACCATCCAAACGGGCATGATGCCTGTCTATCCTCCGGACGACAAACTCACCGACGCCCAACTCGCCAAGCGCGTGGCGAACTGGTCCGTGGTTAAGCCCCTTGTCACTACACACGTCCCTTCGATTTTCATCAAACGTCACCGCGTCACGCTTGTCACGGAGACGGCGCAGCGGCTCGGCTTGTCGGAACGCTGGATTAAAACCCTTCTGCTGCGTGCCTTCGATGGCGGGATGGTACGCGGCTCCACCGACTCCAAACTTGAAAACTGTGGAGCGAAAGGCGAGGATCGTCCCGCGCGGGACGGCGATCCCAAGCGCGGGCGTACTGTCGTTTATGGCGCCAAGTCGGGCAAGAACGTGACCGAGGACATGAAGCGCATGTTCCTCATCTCAGCGGACGAGTGGGAGCGCAAGTCGAAGATCGACATGCCCGCAGCCTACCGCCGCTGCATGAGGATGTTCTTCTCCGAGATTGTGGAAGAACTGCACTCGGTGTGGCCGAAATACATTCCCACCGGGGAATACGAAGCTGCCGGCCTGCCGCGCTTCGAGCAGTTCGTCTACCACGTCAAACGTAATCGAGATCGTATTGAATCCGAGCGCCGCCGTCTTGGTGCTCGCAAGTGGGACATGAAAAACCGCGCTCTGTTGAGTGATTCCAACATTGAAGCGTGGGGTCCGGGGGCACGCTTCCAGATCGATGCGACGATCATCGACGTCTATCTCCGTTCCCGGCGCAATCGCCGCAAGCTGATGAGGCGGGCTACGCTCTACGTCGTCATCGACGTCTTTTCCCGCATGATCGTCGGTTTCTCCCTGAGCCTCGATCCGCCCTCATGGCAGGCGGCAATGACGGCGCTTGCCAATGCCGTTACGGACAAGGTCGCTTTCTGCGCGAAGTATGGGATCTCCATTATTCCCGAGGAATGGCCCTGCAATCACATTTGCGGGATCCTCGAGGGCGATCGCGGCGAGATCGAGAGCCAGAAAATCCTGGGCGCGATCGAGCGCTTCAATATCTCCGTTGAGAATGCGGCCGCTTACAGGGCGGACTGGAAAGGGATCGTCGAATCCCGTTTTCGCATCCTACAGGTCGACTGGAAGCCCTATGTCGAAGGGTATATAGACACCGACTACCAGGAGCGCGGCGGTCGCGACTACCGGCTGGATGCCGTGCTCGACATCGACGATCTGACTCGGATCATCATTCGACAGATCCTCTACTTCAACAACCACCATGAACTGAAGAAGTATCAGCGCGACTCAGGGATGACCGAGGACAAGGTGCCCTCGGTGCCGCGCGAAATCTGGAACTGGGGCATCGGCAACATCGGTGGCCTACCGCGTGCGCCCAAGGAGGAGCTTTTCCTTTTCGCGCTGCTGCCCACCGCGGAAGCGTCTGTCACGCCGTTCGGAATCTCCTATCACGGCAATCACTACACCTGCCCTTACGCCGTCAAGAAACGCTGGTTCGAGAAGGCCCGCAAAAAGCGCTTCAAGGTCACGATCAGCTACGACAAACGCGATGTCGATCTTATCTACGTTCACATCGACGGAGAGCCGAACGGATATGAGGTCGCGCAGCTGACCCCAACCAGTCGTCGTCGCTTGGGCTGGGACGGATGGGAGGTCGAGGACGATATCCGCGAGGTCAACCATGTGTCCGCCGACCGTCGGGACGAGCAAACCATGAAACGTGTCGGCATGGAGTCCAAAAACGAGTCAGAAGTCGGAGAGGCGAAGGCCAAATACGACGCCTTGCCCAACAAGGACCGCAACTCCGAGCAGACGAGTGATCTACGGGCGAAGACGGCCGTAGAGCGCGAGCTCGATCGTGCCGATGACGTCGCGGAATACCAGACCAAGATGGGCGTGAGGAAGCCGGGAACGAACGTCGAGCCGGTCGTAGCACCGACGTCGCTGTCCGAGAACGCGAGCAGGATGAGCGAGGCAGACACATTCCCCGAAGTATCCAAGAAACCGCATGCGAAGCCCACCATGCGCGACATGATGAAGGCAGCAGGAAGGAGTAAGTAGCGTGAGCACGACTGACAGCAAAGCCAATCCCACCAGTTCTGAAGTACCCGACGGTTGGCTGCCCGAACTCTGGAACAATCCCTTCACGCGTGCTCTCGGCAAGCCGCCGACGCTGGCTGAGCGGATCGACCTGCTGACCGTACCGGCCGAACACGCTGACAGCGAGCGAGAGCTTCCCCACGACCAGCGCAAATATGCCGTGTTGCGCTTGTTCGAGGTCAGCGTGCCGATCGAGCGCCACGTGATGCTGGTGGAGCGCATCCACATGGTAATCCGCCAGGGATACAAGGCGCGCAACCCGGCCAACGGCTGGCACCGCAAGGCCTATCTCTCTAGCGCGGCGGGCATCGAGCGCTTCTTGGGATCTCGCAGCAAGCAGGGCATCGATTTCGCCAAGGAGTTCGCGGAGATGAACGTCGACGAGGGGTTCGTGACCGAGACCGCGAAGGCGGTCGCCGCCACCCGTCCGCCCACCGTGGGCATGGGCGCGTCAGGCTTCGTGCTGATCGGTCCGCCGGGAATGGGTAAGACCATGGTTTCCGACCGGGTGGTGTCCTCCTTGCCCGAGACGGTGGTCCCCGAGACGTCGTACCACGTCGTTCAGATCCCGTGCCTCAAGATTGAATGTCCGTCGAAGGGCGGGCGGCGCAGCTTCTGTATCTCGGCGTTCGACGCAATCGACCAGCGTCTAGGCACGAAGTATTCGGAGACGTTCAGCGCAAACTCGCGGATCGGCGCCGATCACATGATGCTGCTCCTCCAACACCTAGCGGTTCTGCATGGAATCGGCCTGATCGTGGTCGACGAGCTCCAGCACCTGCTGCAGTCGTCCGAGGGACCGCGGCCGCTGATCAACTTCCTGGTTACGCTCGTGAACCTGCTTGGCGTGCCAATCATGCTGATCGGGACGAACGAGGCGCGCAGCATCATCCAGACCGCGTTCCGCGAGGCGCGTCGCGCTTCTGGCCTGGGCCAGCCGAACTGGGAGCCCCTGCGCCGTGGAGAGGAGTGGGACGACTGGCTGACGGAGATGTGGCGCTACCAGTGGACCAATGTTCACAGTCCGCTGACGCCAGAGATCTCCGAGGCCGTCTTCGACGAAAGCCAGGGCATTATCGACATCGCCGTGAAGCTGCTCATCCTCGCGCAGATGCGCGCCATTTCCAAGGGGGAAATGGGGGACGAGGAGGTGCTTGACGAGCAGCTCTACCGCCTGGTCGCCAAGGAGGAGTTCGGCATCGTGGCACCGATGCTAGCGGCGCTGCGGGACGGCAACATGGCCATCCTTGCGACGATCCCGGACCTGATGCCGCTCGAGAAGCATGTCGAGGACGTGCTCGAACGCGCTCTGGGCATGCCGGCAACGGAGTTTCGCCGTCTGCGCGATCTCCGCACGGCGATCGCTTCGGCTGAGAAGGATTCCGAATCCTCCCATCTCGCCGGTCTGAAGGTGGGTCTGATCCGGCGTGGCCACGCGGCAGAGTTGGTCGAGCGCATCGTGGCGCAGGCCGTTGCGTCCAATGCCCTGGATGACATCTACGGCATCACCGAAACCGTAGCTGACCTGTTGAAGGCGGAGAAGTCGCCGCGCAAGCGCAGCGGCGGCGCAGGCGGCTCCGGGCTCAAGCTCACGCCAAAGCCACATCTGCCTGGTGGCATCGGCGCCACGATCGAGGGCGCTGAGGATCCAATCGAGGCACTGAAGGCTGCCGGGCTGGCTAAGACGGTGAAGGAGGCCATCAAAGCGTGACGGCGTCCTTCCTGCCCGAGATCGTTGAAGACGAACTTCTGTTCGGCTTCCTGTCACGTCATCGCCGCTCGGTGGGTCTCCCGCCGGCGTCGAAGCACGTTGAGACGATGTTCGGCCACAGGACGACCGTGGCGGCGCTAGATTTGCCGGTGGGCCTCTCGGCACTGGCGGAGCGCGTGGGCAGTGGGTTCGACGCGGATCGTCTGACCTATGACCATACCCTTTTCCCCTATTACACCGCCCACCAGACGGATGATCGACGTAAGAAGGCACTGCAAGCGGTTAGGAGTGGTGACGGTGGCAGTATGAAGACGGCCCTTGGCCTCGTCGCCTTCAGAATCCAGCCGTTGAACAATCTACGCTACTGCCCCGTGTGCGTAATGATCTCGGCAGGACAGGTTGGCGAGGAATGCTGGCTGAGGGCGCATCAACTGCCTGGAAGCCTTGTCTGCCACCTCCATGGTGCATCGTTGTTGTTGGCCGACGCCAGCGAACGTGGCCGACATGAATTTTGGGCGCCCGACCCGGTCAGTCTGCCCATGACAGGCGGGGTCGCGTTCAGCGATACCGTGAGGGAGCGCCTCCAGCTCGTCGCGGCCGCGCAGGCGGCGATGCTGGGCGGCCAGCCCGCGCACGACTTCGATCACTGGGGACCGCACTACCACCGTCGTCTTGCGAGGGCTGGCTTTGTTCCGGCTGGCCGCCAGGTGGAGCAGGTGCGCCTCGAGGACGCCTTTCTGACTTTTTATGACACCTCTCTCGAGCTTTTGCCGCCGGCGGTCTCGTCGCTCGGCGAACACGGTTGGCTGGCCGCGATGCCGCGCCGTCACCGGAAGGCCGTACATCCGCTGCTTCACGCCCTGCTGAACGTGTTCTTGGATGCACAAGCCGACAGCATGGGTCCTTTTGGAGTTGGTCCGTGGCCGTGCCTGAATCCGCTTGCCGATCATTATAGCGAGACGGTGATCGCGACCATGACCCACTATGCGAACCGCTCGGCCCGCATCGGCGTGTTCGTCTGTGGTTGCGGCTATGCCTACACGCGCGGCCTTTCGCCTGCAGGGATCGTCGGGCCTCCTCGCCTGAGGAGCGGCGGTCCGCTAATGGAAGCCGCCCTGAGGCGTCTCGTGAAGCCTGATGCGAGTCTGCGCGAGGTCGGACGTCTGACCGGGTTGGATCCCAAGACTGTGGTGCGCGAAGCTGCTTCGCTCGGCCTAGCGCTGCCCTGGTCGACCAAGCCTTCGGGAAAGCCGAAGGCTGTCGCCGCTGATCCTCTACAACGCCAAATGAAAGGACGTAATCGTACACCTTCCGGCATCCGCCGCGACTGGCAGGCGCTGGATGGGGATACGGTTAAAGAGTTGATTGTTGCCGAGGCTGCCATCCGCGTTCGTGTGCCGCCCGGACGTGTCAGCTATGAAGCGCTGGAACGCGAGACGGTCGGTCGCGGCTGGCTACGCAAGCGCGCGGCGAAGATGCCGCGATCGCACGCGTTGGCCCACGCAATGAGCGAGACCATCGAGGCATTCCAGCGTCGACGCACTCAGGCCATTATCACCGCGCTGCCTACCGCGCAGGCGTGGAAGGTGATGCGCGCGGCCGGCCTGAAGGGATCGGAATTGAAGATGGTGCACGACCTGATGCGCGGCGAATCTAGCCCCTCCCTCTGAGCGCCCACCGAAAGTGGAATGACTTTATTAAATCGGCTCTTTTTTGTTTTCGAGGAATGGAACCGGTTTATTCCGTTTTGGAACGACTTTATTCTCGCGGATCGACGGCCTGTCAGGCCGTTTGGGATTCATCCCCAATTCCCACATTAACGATAGTTCAGGTTCATTTTCAACTAAAGCCGTTCCATTCCAACTTTACCTCCGATGCGGCCGGAAAATGGGTGGAATAGAGACGTTCCGTTCTGTGCCACCAAGCCCATTCAGGAATCCCTTAATTTACAAGTTTGGCTGCTTTTTAGCCGATCTTCCGCTCACTTCCGGCGGAATGGAATGATTTTATTCCGCCGGAAGAATGGAACGACTTGTATTTTGGAACGACTTTAAGATTTTGGAACGACTTTATTACCGTTCCACAGGAGGAGGATTTGAACGCTCGTACGCTACTCGACCGTGACGCTCTTCGCGAGGTTGCGCGGCTGGTCGACATCCGTGCCCTTGAGCACCGCCACGTGATACGCCAGTAGCTGCACCGGCACCGCATAGACCAGCGGCGCGATCAGCGGGTGGACCTTGGGCATGGTGATCGTCGCCATGCAGCCTTCGCCGGCCGCCTGGATCCCGTCATAGTCCGAGATCAGCACGACCTTGCCGCCGCGTGCCATGACTTCCTGCATGTTGCTGACAGTCTTGTCGAACAGCGGCCCCGACGGTGCAATGACGATGACCGGGACATGCTCGTCGATCAGCGCGATCGGTCCGTGCTTCATCTCGCCAGCGGCATAGCCCTCGGCATGGATGTAGCTGATTTCCTTCAGCTTCAGTGCGCCTTCGAGCGCCAGCGGGTAATCCGTGCCGCGGCCAAGATACAGCACGTCGCGCGCGCTCGCGATCTTGTGCGCCATCGCCTCGATAGCCTCGTCATACGCAAGCGCGCCGTTGAGTGCGGCAGGGGCCTCGGCGAGGTGGCGGACGATCTCGCGCTCCTGATCCCGCGTCAGCAGCCCCTTCGCGCGCGCCAGGTTCGCGGCAAGCGCGGCCAGCACGGCAAGCTGGCAGGTGAACGCCTTGGTCGAGGCCACGCCGATTTCCGGCCCGGCATGCGTCGGCAGCAGCAGATCCGCCTCGCGCGCCATCGAGCTGGTCGGCACGTTGACGACGACCGCGATCTTCTGCCCCTCGGCCTTGGCGTGGCGTAGCGCCGCCAGCGTGTCCGCGGTCTCGCCCGACTGCGAGATGAATAGCGCCAAGCCGCCGTCTTCCATCACCGGCGCGCGGTACCGGAACTCCGACGCGACGTCGAGATCGACGGGAACGCGTGCGAACTGCTCGAACCAGTATTTGGCGACCATGCCGGCGTAGAAGCTCGTCCCGCACGCGACGATCGTGACGCGCTTGATGCTCGACAGATCGAATTCGGGGATCGGCAGCGAGACCTCGCCTTCCATCCGCTTGAGATACGAGCGCAGCGTCTGCGCGACGACGATCGGCTGCTCGTAAATCTCCTTGAGCATGTAATGCTTGTGATTGCCCTTCGAGATCACGTCGCCGGTGACGCCCGAAATCGTGATCGCACGCTCGACCGGAGCGTTGTCTCGGTCATAGACCTGTGCGCCGTCACGCGTGAGCACAACCCAATCGCCCTCGTCGAGATACGCGATCCGCTGCGTCAGCGGCGCGAGCGCGAGCGCGTCAGACCCAAGGTACATCTCGCCGTCGCCGTGGCCGACAACCAAAGGTGAACCAAGCCGCGCGCCGATCAGCAGGTCGGGATGCTGGCGGAACAAGATCGCTAGCGCGAACGCGCCGTGCAACCGCGGCAGGATCTCGCGGACGGCGGAGACCGGATCCATTCCCGCCTCGACCTTCTCGCTGACCAGATGCGCGACGACTTCAGTATCGGTCTCGCTGGTGAACACGCGACCGCGCGCGATCAGCTCTTCGCGCAGCGGCTTGAAGTTCTCGATGATCCCGTTGTGGACCACCGCGACTTCGCCGGTCGCATGCGGATGCGCATTGTTGGTGGTCGGGCCGCCATGCGTTGCCCAACGCGTGTGCGCGATACCGGTCTTGCCGGGCAGCGGATGCGCGGCGAGTTCGTTGGCCAGATTGACGAGTTTTCCCGACGCGCGCCGACGCTCGATCGCGCCGTCATTATCGGTGGCGATACCCGCCGAGTCATAGCCGCGATATTCGAGCCGCTTCAGACCGTCGAGCAACCGACCCGCGACGTCTTCGCCGCTCAGAATTCCAACGATGCCACACATAACGCCTGTCCGTTCTCGTTCAGTCGACCGAGAGGAGCTGTTCGCCCCGCTCGATGACAACATGGGTCTGATAATAATATTTGCCGGTCGGGCGGCCGTCGTAGGTAAAGTTGATCCGTACCCGGCGGGCTTCGCCGTCGACATGGATCGTCCGCCCCTGCAACGCGGTGTCGACGGGGGTACCGAGCCGGCTTTCGAGCTGCGCCTGCGCGATCGGTCGAACCTCGAGCGAGAGGTTGCGCGGGTCGCGATAGTCGGTTTCCGAATTGAGATAAAGGCTCGATCCCTGTCGTCCTGACGCACGCACCGTCATGACGAAGACGCCCGGATACGCACCGGGGGCCAGCGCCGCGGCCCGCTCGATCGCGACCATCGGCACTACCGCATCGCGCGAAATCTGAGGCGTGGCGCAACCAGCCAACGCTGCGAGTAGCGCCGGTGCGACGATCCTCATGCCCGCTTCCTGGCAAGCATTCTCTCACGGAAACGCGCCGCCCAGCCGGGTTTGGCGATCTGTTCGGGGCGGACCAGCGCGAGCGCGTCGGCCTCGACATCGGCGGTCACCACCGAGCCGGCTGCGACGATCGCACCGGCGCCGATATTCACGGGCGCGACCAGTGCCGAGTTCGAGCCTATGAATGCGCCTTCGCCGATGACGGTGCGGTATTTAAAATAGCCGTCGTAATTGCAGGTGATCGTCCCCGCGCCGATGTTCGCGCCTGCACCGATGTCCGCGTCGCCGATATAGGTGAGGTGGCTGACCTTCGCGCCTTCGCCGATAACGGCTTTCTTGACCTCCACGAAATTGCCGACCTTGGCATCCGCGTGCAGTTCCGCGCCGGGGCGGAGGCGCGCGAACGGGCCGACATTGGCACCCTTGCCGACGGTGGCGCCTTCGACGTGGCTGAACGCGTGGATCGTCGCACCGTCCTCGATCCGCGCACCGGGGCCGAACACAACGTTGGGCTCGATCACCACATCGCGGCCGAGCTGCGTGTCGTGCGCGAACCAGACGGTGTCGGGCGCGATCAGCGTCACGCCGTCCGCCATCGCCTGTGCGCGACGCATTGCCTGCCAGGCAGCCTCGACGCCGGCGAGCTCGCCACGGCTGTTGACGCCGGCCACTTCGTCCGCGCCGGTTTCGATGACAGCGGACGAACGGCCGGCGGCGGCGGCAAGCTCGACGATATCGGTAAGGTAATATTCGCCCGCCGCATTGTCGTTGCCGAGCCGGTCGAGCAGCGCGAACAGGTCTGTCGAACGCACCGCCATCAGACCGGAATTGCAGAGCGTCACCGCACGCTCCGGTTCCGATGCGTCCTTATACTCGACGATCCGGTCCATCCGGCCCGCAGCGTCGGCGATGACGCGACCATAGGCGCCGGGATCGGTGGGACGGAAGCCGAGCACCACCACCGCAGGCATATCGTCGCCGTGCAACCGGTCGATCATCCGCTGCATCGTCGCCGCGGTGACCAGCGGCACGTCGCCATAGAGGATCAGAACGTCGCCTTCGAACCCAGTCAGGGCCGCGCGGGCCTGCGCCACCGCATGGCCGGTACCGAGCTGTTCGGCCTGGAGCGCGGTGGCGATGCCGTGTGGCGCGACCGCCGCCTCGACCTGCTCGCGCCCCGCCCCAGTGACGACGACCGTCTTCGCGGGGTGCAATGTCGCCGCGCTTGCAACCAGATGCAGCAGCATCGGCCGCCCGGCGATCGGGTGAAGCACCTTGTGCAGGTCCGATTTCATCCGCGTGCCCTTGCCGGCCGCGAGGATTACTACCGCGATCGGATGCACCGGAAACGGTTGGTCGTTGGAATGCGTCGTCATGGAAGGATCGCTGCCACGAAAGCCTTGCCAATTCCATAGCGTCGCTGGCAGGCCCCCGTGCAATGACGCATTTTTTATTCGATATCGTCGGGTTCGACCTCGACGGCACGCTGCTCGACACCAGTGGAGACCTTGCCGCCGCGGTCAATCATGCGCTCGCCTCGGTCGATCGCCCACAGCTTACCGTCGAGCAGGTCAAGCCGATGATCGGCGGCGGCGCGCGGCATATGCTCAAGCAGGGTCTGACCGCGACCGGCGGCTATGACGAGGCGATGCTCGACACGCTGCATGCGAAGCTTCTCGCTTACTACGAGGCGAATATCTGCGTGCATACCAGACCGTATCCGGGCGTGATCGAGGCGCTCGACGCACTGACGGCGAAGGGCGTGACGCTCGGGATCGTTACCAACAAGATCGAGCGGTTCGCACGGACCGTGCTCGCCGAACTCGGGCTGACCGAGCGATTCGCGTGTATCCTCGGCGGGGACACGCTCACCGAGTCGAAGCCCTCGCCGATGCCGATCCATGCGATGGTGAAGCTGTGTGGCGGCGGCCGCGCCGCGTTCGTCGGCGATTCGGTCTTCGACATCCAGGCTGGACAGGCGGCGGGGTTACCGACGATCGCATGCAGCTTCGGCTTCCTGATGCAGCCGGTCGCCGAGCTTGGCGCCGACGCGGTGATCGACGGCTACGACGAACTGCTGCCGACGCTGGAAAGGCTCGGCGCATGAACCGGACGACGCTCACGCGCGTCGCGCTGGTCCTGGCGGTGGTGTTCGCAGTGACGATGGCGCTGCTGCCGAAGCCGCCGCACATGCCGACCGACCAGTTCGGCGACAAGTTCGAGCATATGCTCGCGTTCGCCACGATGGCGTTGCTAGCGGCGCTCTCGTTCCCGACCGCGCGGCTGTTCCGGATCGGCGAGCGGCTGTCGTTCCTCGGCGCGCTGATCGAAGTGCTGCAGTCGATCCCCTCGCTGCACCGCGATTGCGACATCCACGACTGGATCGCCGATACGCTGGCGATCACGTTGGTGTTGCTGATCGTCTGGGCGGCCCGGCGCGGGCGCGGCGCGCGGTTGCCGTAACGCCGGGCGAGCTGAAGCCCAGCGTCCTCCTCCCGGTCTCCGCCGCCTCCGAATTCCCGTCACCCCATTCCCGTCACCCCAGCGAAAGCTGGGGTATCCCCTTGGCGGGCGATGCGGCCTGCACGATGAGATCCCAGCTTTCGCTGGGATGACGGCGGGAGATGATGGGCGTAAAGCAGCGGCTCTGGAGACCGAGACAGGCTCACCCCTTCCTGAACTTTGTCCAGAGATGCCGCGCGAGCATTGCCGGCGGCATGCGCAGCCAGTGCGAGCGGACATAGAAAGCGAACCGGGTCAGCGGGCGCGTCGGCCTGCCCCAGCCATCGCGCGCGGTCAGGCGGCGGATATAGAGGCGATCGATACCGCGCGTGCGGCCCTCGCCGAACAGCGCATCGACCAGCCGCAGCGATCGCGCCGCTTCGCGATGCACGCCATGATGAAGCGCGTCCGCGCCGAGCCCATCTGCCCCGAACTCATCGACCAGACAGCGGATGTCCCACAGGTTGCGCAACCCGCCCGCTAGGTCACCATCGCCAAACAGGTGCGCCGCGGCGTGGACGATCATACCGTTCGGCGACAGCGTGCGCAGGCGGTTCTCCAGCGCCACGCTCCCCTCGATCAGCGCCCCCGCATCGGGCGTGATCCGCGCCGTCAGCGGCAGGATCGTATGGTGGACATCAATCATCCGATCGCGCTCGCGGTGGATCAGCGGCGGGAGCTCGTGCATCCAGCGGCGGTAATACACGTCGTCATACGGGTCGGGCTTTACCCATTCCCACCCCGCCGCAAGCAGCGCCGCCTCGACCGCATCGAGCGAGGCGCGCGGCACCAGGATGTCGAGATCGCCGATCGACCGCCCCTGCCCCGCCGACAATCCCGCCGCGACAAACGCGGTGCCCTTCAGCAGCACGACCGGGCAGTCGACCGCGGCGAGCGCGCGCCGTGCCATCTCCGCCTCCCACAATGCCGCGCGCCTGCCGTGCTCCGCGGCGGCCCGCGCGTCGGCGAGGATCGCCTTCACCGCGTTCGGCATCGCCAGACCGTCGAGCCGCAGCGCCAGTGTCCCGATCAACTGTTCCGCGCGCGCCATCGCCAGCAACGCGGTCCACCCTTCCGCATCGAGCCCGACAACGCTTGACGGATCGGCCAGCGCCCGCGCGAGCATGCGGGCGTCGGTCACAGGTCCGCCCATAAGGCCTCGACCTGTTCGATCGCGCTCGGCCCATCGGGATAGTCCACCGCGATCGCGGGCACGTCGGCGATCAGGCCGGTCAGCGCGCGAAACCCCGCCTCGCCGAGCGCGACATAGTTGGTCGAGGCCTGCGTCATCCGCACGAATGCCTCGCCGGGCTGGACCGACCGCGTCTCGGGCGCGAAGCCGTAGCGCGGGAATACCAGCAACGCCGGCCGCGCAGGCACGTTCATCGCTGCGATCGCCCGCGCATCGGGGACCATGTGGCGGATGTCGCCCTTCGGCGTCGCGCGCAGCAGCGGCCCCATCCGCGCCTCGGGCCATGCCGCCTCGGCCGCGACAATCCCCTCGTTCTTCAGGCTGATCAGCCGCGGGAACGCGTGGACGAGCCCGGTCGCCGGTTCGAGCAGCACGAACTCGTCCCCCATGAACCGCCAGCCCTTCGCCGCCAGCAGCGTCGCGAGCGTCGACTTGCCCGCCCCCGAGATGCCGGTCATCAACAGCGCACGCCCGTCGCGCTCGACTGCCGACGCATGCAGCAACAGATACCGCCGCGCGCCCAGCGCCATCTGCAAGTTCATCGCCATCTCGGCGGCGAGCAGCCCCTGCCGCAACGGCAGCGGGGCAGCCTCGGGCAGCATGTAATCACCGCCGATCTCGACCGACGGGCGAAGGAAACGCCGCCAAGGCCGACGCGCGAACAGGCGCACGGTGAAGTCGGGCACGCCGTCCGGCGGCTTGGGATAATCGCGGTACAGCGTCTCGAGGTGTGCGATCGGCACGCGCCAGTCCGAACCGATGCGGAAGCCGACCGGGCCGATCCGCACGGAGAAGGCATGCCTCATGCGCGCTCGACCAGCCCGGCCTCCACCAGTTCCTCGAGCCGCGCCGCCAAAGCCTCGCGGGTGCCGTCAGTCAGATCATAGTCGCGCTCGAGATGCACGAGCAGCGCGTCGAGCGACCGAGCGCCATCCTGCACGGCGACGAGGATCTGCGGCGCGGGGTCGGTCAGCAGATGCGTGATCCCCGACGCACGGTGATAGACCGCGGTAAACTCGTCGAGCGGTGCGATCAGCAGGCCATCGCGTGGCGGTGCGCGATAGACCGCATTATCCACGGCCTCAGCCGCGCGGCATCTGCAGCGATGCGAAACAGGTGAAGCCGCCCTGGCCACGCTGCAACCGGCGGATATATTTGACATAGGCGCGGCTGCGCTCGGAGTCGGTCCCGGGCAGCGTGCTGCCATTGGCCATCGCCCGCTTGACCTCTTCGCCCTTGAACGGACGTGGCGACGAGGGAAACGCCCCCCTGGTACGCGCGGGAACGACCTTGCCATCGGCATCGATGTAGCTGCCTGCGCGGCTCGCATCGGGGACGGGTATTTCGCAGTTCAGTACCGACCCCGCGGTCTGCGCAAGTGCGGGCCGGATCGACATCACCGCACCGGCCGTCACCGCACCGAGCGCCAGCACGCGCCGCCGCGACGGCACGTCGGCGCTTGCGGCGGCATCCGGGTTAGGCGGGTCCTGAGTGAATCGCGTATCGTCCATGATGCCCCTGCTATAGTGCAGCCCTTTCACAATCCTGAAGCGCTGACAATATAGCCGCGCCGACCGTACCGAACTAGGACGGGCGAGCGCCCAGTCTGTGCGCCCTGGAGATTACAATGCTGTCGGGATTTGGCCTGCGTACCTTCTGGGCGATCGTCGTCGTCGTCGTCGCATCGATCGGCGTGTTCGCGATTACGCGCGACGTGCAGGGTGCGATCGTCGCGGTGGTCGGCGGGATCGCCGCCGCGCTGGTCGCGGCAGGGACTGGCGACGAGGCGCCTGCCCCCGACGATGCGGCGCATACCGCGCCGTCCGTGCTCGACGACGTGCTCGATGCGATCGTCGCGCCGGTGCTGCTGGTACAGGACGGGCGCGTGACGCTTGCCAACCGCGCGGCGCGGACGTTGCTCGGCGCGCATATCCTCGGCGAGGATGCGCGCGTCGCGATCCGGCATCCGGCGGCGGCGGAACGACTGGGAACACCGGGACCGATCGACGGCGAGCGGCCGATCGAGCTGGTCGGGCTCGGCACGCGCGACCAGCGCTGGGAGATGCGGTTGAGCGAGGCATCGGACGGCCAGCGCATCGTCCACCTCGTCGACCAGACAGGCAACTATGCCGCCGAACGGATGCGGATCGATTTCGTCGCCAATGCGAGCCACGAGCTGCGCACGCCACTCGCGTCGATCCTCGGCTTCATCGAGACGCTGCGCGACGAGGCGGGGGAAGATGCGGACGTGCGCGCGCGTTTCCTCAAGGTGATGGACGACGAGGCGCGGCGGATGCAGCGGCTGGTCGAGGACCTGATCTCGCTTAGCCGAATCGAGGCGGAGAAGTTCCGCCTGCCCGACAGCGCGGTCGATCTCGCGCAGCTGGTCGAGGACACGCGCGAGGAACTGGCCGACGCAGCGGGCGATCGCGGGCAGGATCTGGTTGCGACGATCGCTTCGGACCTGCCGGCGGTATCGGGCGACCGCGTTCAGCTGTCGCAGATGCTCCACAATCTGATCGGCAACGCGATGAAATACGGCCGCGCGGGGACGCCGGTGACGATCGCGCTGAGGCGCGACGATGCCGGCATGATCCGCCTTTCGATCCGCGACGAGGGCGACGGGATCGCGGCGGTCCATATCCCGCGGCTGACCGAACGCTTCTATCGCGCCGATGCAGGCCGCAGCCGGTCGCTAGGCGGCACCGGGCTCGGGCTCGCGATCGTCAAGCACATCGTCGAGCGACACCGCGGGCGGCTCGATATCGCCAGCCAGGTCGGCGTCGGCACCACCGTGTCGGTCATTCTGCCGCCGAGCGGCGTGGCGGTAAAAGGCAGTGTCATAAAAGGGTAACGCAACTGTCACACAGGATCGCCTTAAGTACCGCTAAGGCCGGTGCATGACGGGAATTCTGGTGCAGCGGTTCGTTTTTCTAGGAGTGTTGGGGGCGGTATCGACCGCTCTGGCCGCGTGCGTCGATCAGGCGAACGGCGGCGGTGCAGGCTCGCGCGACCAGATCACCGCGGTCGGGTCCTCGACGGTCTATCCGTTCACCACGATGATCGCCGAACAGCTCGTCGCCAACGATCCCGATGCGAAGGCACCGGTGATCGAATCGACGGGCACCGGCGCCGGGATGAAGTTGTTCTGCGCAGGAATCGGCGCGGCGCACCCCGATATCGAGGATGCATCGCGGCGGATGAAGGCGAGCGAATATAAGAGCTGCGCCGAGAACGGCGTGCGCGACGTGATGGAAATCCAGGTCGGGATCGACGGCATCGCCTTTGCCGAGGCGAAGAACGGCCCGAAGATGCAGCTGACGCCGACCGACCTCTACAAGGCTTTGGCCGCCAATCCGGGCGGCAAGGTGAACACCGCGCGAGTTTGGCGCGACGTGAACCCGGCCCTGCCCGCGGTGCCGATCCAGGTCTACGGGCCGCCCGCAACGAGCGGGACGCGCGATGCGCTCGCCGAGCTGATTCTCACCAAGGGGTGCGAGGCGAGCGATCCCTCGGCCAAGCCGCTCGCGAAGTCCGATCCCGATGCCCACAAGGCGCTCTGCACGCGGGTGCGCGAGGACGGGGTGTATGTCGATGCGGGCGAGAACGACAATCTGATCGTCCAGAAACTGCAGTCGAACCCCAATGCCATCGGCGTGTTCGGGTACAGCTACCTCGAAGAGAATAAGGACGCTGTGAACGGGGTATCGATCTCGGGCGTCGCGCCGACCTATGCAACGATCGCGGACACTGCGTATCCGGGGTCCCGGCCGTTATATATCTATGTGAAGAAGGCGCATCTGACCGCGATCCCAGGGCTGCGGAATTTGCTGAAGCTGTATGCGGCGAATTGGGGTGTGAGCGGGCCGCTGGTGAAGCGCGGGCTGATCGCGGCGCCGGCCGCGATCCAGGCGCGGTCGGCGGCGATCATCGCGAACGAGACGGTGCTGGATCCGGCGGTGTTGTCGTGATCGGTTCCTCGCATAGCCACACCCCCTCCCTAGTTCCCCCGCGAACGCGGGGGCCCAGGAGCCAAGCTCGATATCGGAACTTAGCTGGGCCCCCGCGTCCGCGGGGGAACGAGCGTGTCGCAATGCAGGCTGATCGTTTCACCACCACCCCGGCGAAGGCCGGGGCCCAGTTGGGCACCGTTGATTTGGCTGAAGCTGCGCGCCGTTACCTCGACCTTTCCACCTGGGCCCCGGCCTCCGCCGGGGTAGCGGCCGGTGAGGTGGTGCGCATGCGCGCAACGAATCATGGCGGGCGAGAAGCATAATGTCCGCCATCGCACTCCTCTTCCTCGTCGCCGGGCTAGGCCTGATCGGCTGGCTCACCGCGCGCGTCCGCGCCACGCGATTCCGTGCCGGCAGCACTGCCAGGTTCAGTTCGCTGCCGTCGCATCACGGCTGGTACGTCGCGCTGTGGATCGCCATCCCGCCGCTCGTCTTCCTCGTGGTATGGTCGGTGACATCGCCCGCGCTAGTCACCGACGCCGTCCTCGCCACCCCGGCGGCGATCCAACTTCCCCCGCCCGGCTTCGACCGCGCCTCGATCCTGTCCGAAGCGCGCAGCCTCGCCGAGGGCCGCAGCTTCGGCGCGTTCCACGGCCTCGCGCAGACGCTCGCGCCCTCCTACGCCGCGGCGCAATCACGCTACGACTGGATCGCCACCGCCGCCGCGTTGCTGCTCGCCTTTGCCGGCGGCGCGTTCGCGTTCACTCGCGTCAAACCCGGGTTCGGCGCGCGGACGCAGATCGAGCGGGTCGTCATGCTCGCGCTGCTCGGCGCGTCGCTGATCGCGATCCTCACCACCGTCGGGATCGTCGCGTCACTGCTGTACGAATCGGTGCGGTTCTTTTCGGTCGTGCCGATCACCGACTTCCTGTTCGGCACGCATTGGAGCCCGCAGGTGATCGACGCGCGCGATCCGGGCGCGTCGCTCGGCGCGGTGCCGTTGTTCTGGGGGACGTTCTTCATCGGCGCCGTCATCGCGATGATCGTCGCGATTCCGTTCGGTCTGATGAGCGCGATCTACCTCACGCAATATGCCAAGCCGACCACGCGCAAATGGATGAAGCCGATCCTCGAGATGCTCGCGGGCGTGCCGACCGTCGTCTACGGCTATTTCGCCGCACTGACGGTCGCCCCCGCAGTACGCGATCTCGCGGTGTCGATCGGAATCAGCTGGGCGTCGTCGGAGAGCGCGCTCGCCGCGGGGCTCGTGATGGGCATCATGATCATCCCGTTCGTGTCGTCGATGGCGGATGACTCGATTGCAGCGGTCCCCTCGTCAATGCGCGACGGCAGCCTCGCGATGGGTGCGACCTCGTCCGAGACGATCCGCCGCGTGCTGCTCCCCGCCGCGCTGCCCGGCGTCGTCGGCGGCGTGCTCCTCGCAGTCAGCCGCGCGATCGGCGAGACGATGATCGTCGTGATGGCCGCGTCCGGTGTCGCCACGCTCACGCTCAACCCGTTTGCCAGCACCACCACCGTCACCAAGCAGATCGTCGATTTGCTGACCGGTGAGGCCGAGTTCGACAGCCCCAAGACGCTCGCCGCGTTCGCGCTGGGCCTGACGCTGTTCGTCGTCACCCTGCTCCTCAACATCGTCGCGCTCCGCGTCGTCAAACGGTACCGCGAAGCCTATGACTGACACGCTCGTTCCCTCATTGCCGACCAGCACGGCCGAGCCGGTGCGCCGCGTGCCGACCGACTGGACGACGCAGGCGATGCAGTCGCGGATCAAGCGTCGCTACGCGTCCGAGCGCCGCTTCCGTTTCGCCGGGCTCGCCGCGGTTTGGATGTCCGCGGCATTCCTCGCCTTCCTGCTGTTCTCGATGCTGAGCCAGGGCGCGAGCGGGTTCGTCGAGACGCGCGTCGCATTGCCGGTCGATCTCGCGGGGGCAAAACTGCCGATCGAGCCATCGCGGCTGATCGGACGCGGCGCCGATCTCGCGCTCGCCGGCGCCGGTCTCGAAGGCACAGTGCTGGCCGCGGCGAGCACCGCCTACGGCAAGGACGGCGCAAATCTGCTCTCCGACGGCGCGTGGGCGGTGGTCCGCGACGCGATCAAGGCCGATCCGTCGCTGCTCCAGCGCAAGACCGTGTTCGAAGTCCCCGTCTCCAGCCCGATCGACGTCGCCGCAAAGGGTGTCGGCACGCCCGAGGCGGAGGCGACCTATGCACGCCTCAACGCCCGCGGCGTGGTGTCGCGCGGGTTCAACGCCGGGTTCCTGACCTCCGCCGACTCGACCGACGCCACTCGCGTCGGCATCTGGGGCGCGTTCAAGGGATCGCTGCTGACGATGGCGGTCACGCTGCTGCTCGCCTTCCCGATCGGCATGCTGTCGGCGCTGTATCTCGAGGAATATGCGCCGAAGAACCGCTGGACCGACCTGATCGAGGTCTCGATCAACAACCTCGCGGCGGTCCCCTCGATCATCTTCGGGCTGCTCGGGCTGGCCGTGTTCCTCGGCACGTTCGGGATGCCGCGCTCGGCGCCGATCGTCGGCGGCCTCACGCTCGCGCTGATGACGATGCCGGTGATCGTGATCGCCGGGCGCAACGCGATCAAGGCGGTCCCGCCGTCGATCCGCGATGCCGCGCTCGGCGTCGGCGCATCGCCGGTCCAGGTCGTGTTCCACCACGTCCTGCCGCTCGCGCTGCCGGGTATTCTCACCGGCACGATCATCGGCATGGCGCGTGCGCTGGGCGAGACCGCACCGCTGCTGATGATCGGCATGCGCGCGTTCATCGCCGCGCCCCCCGGCGGGCTGCGCGATCCGGCGACCGTGCTGCCGGTGCAGATCTTCCTCTGGTCCGATCAGGTCAGCCGCGGCTTCGTCGAAAAGACGTCGGCGGCGATCATCGTCCTGCTCGTCTTCCTGCTCGCGATGAACGGCGTCGCGATCTACCTCCGTAACCGATTCGAGACACGCTGGTGATGAACTCCAAACCCAAGACGCCGATCCTGAAAATGACCGCGCGCAACGTCTCCGTGGCGTACGGCAGCAAGCTGGCGATCAACGACGTCTCGATCGACGTCGACCAGGACGAGGTGGTCGCGTTCATCGGCCCGTCGGGCTGCGGCAAGTCGACCTTCCTGCGCACGCTCAACCGCATGAACGACACCGTCGCGAGCGCGCGCGTGACCGGCGAGATCAAGCTCGACGGCCAGGACATCTATTCGCCCGACATGGACGTGGTGCAGCTCCGCGCCCGCGTCGGCATGGTGTTCCAGAAGCCCAACCCGTTCCCGAAATCGATCTACGAGAACGTCGCCTATGGCCCGCGTATCCACGGACTAGCGGGTGCCAAGGCGGATCTCGACCGGATCGTCGAGAAGTCGCTGCGCCGTGCAGGCCTGTGGGACGAGGTCAAGGATCGCCTCTCGGACAGCGGCACCGCGCTGTCGGGCGGCCAGCAGCAGCGGCTGTGCATCGCGCGCGCGATCGCGGTCGATCCCGAGGTCATCTTGATGGACGAGCCGTGTTCGGCACTCGATCCGATCGCGACCGCCAAGATCGAGGAACTGATCCACGAACTGCGCGGCCGCTATGCCATGGTGATTGTCACGCACAACATGCAGCAGGCCGCGCGCGTCAGTCAAAAGACCGCGTTCTTCCACCTCGGCACGCTGGTCGAATACGGCAACACCTCGGACATCTTCACCAATCCCCGCGAAGAGCGGACCAAGGATTACATCACCGGCCGTTACGGCTGAGTCGGGAAACGACCATGAACACGCATACGGTCAAGGCCTTCGACAACGACATCGGCGAGCTCCGCGGGTTGATCTCGCAGATGGGCGGGCTCGCCGAGGACGCGATCGACAAGGCGATGCAGGCGCTGCAACGCAATGATCTCGCGCTCGCCGAACAGGTGCGTGTCGCCGACAAGCAGATCGACGTCATCGAGGCGGAGGTCGAGCGGCTGGCCGTGCGGATCATCGCCTTGCGCGCACCAATGGCGGTCGATCTCCGCGAAGTCGTCGCCGCGCTGAAGATCGCCGGCGTCGTCGAGCGGATCGGCGATTACGCCAAGAATATCGCCAAGCGCGTGCCGATGATCGAGAGCGAGCACCGGATCGAGCCGATCTCGATCCTGCCGGCGATGGGCCGGATGGCGAGCGAGATGGTCCACGACGTGCTCGACGCGTTCGCCGCGCGCGACCCCGAGGAAGCCGTCCGCGTCGTCGAATGCGACAATGCGCTGGACGATTTCTACGACAGCATATTCCGTACGCTCGTCACCTACATGGTCGAGAACCCCAGGACGATCGGCCAGGTCGCGCATCTGCTGTTCGTCGCCAAGAACCTCGAGCGGATCGGCGATCACGCCACCAACGTCGCCGAGATGGTCTATTTCGCCGCGACCGGCACGCAGATGGTCGATCGCGAACGCGGCATAAAGAAGGAGCAGGCATAATGGCACGCGCAAAGATGCTGCTGGTCGAGGACGATGCCGCCCTCGCCGAATTGCTGGTCTGGCATTTCAAGCGCGAGGATTTTGAGATCGCGCATACTCCGGATGGCGAGGAAGCGCTGCTGCTGGCCAAGGAGAAGGTGCCCGATATCGTCCTGCTCGACTGGATGGTCGAAGGGCTTTCGGGGATCGAGGTATGCCGTCGCCTTCGCCGCGCACCCGAGACGCAGAACGTGCCGATCATCATGCTCACCGCACGCGGTGAGGAAGAAGATCGCGTCCGTGGCCTCGAGACTGGTGCCGACGATTATGTGACCAAGCCGTTCTCGCCGCGCGAACTCGTCGCCCGCGTCGGGGCCGTGCTGCGCCGCGTCCGCCCTGCCCTCGCCGGTGAAGCGCTGAGCTATGCCGACATCGAGATGGACACGGTCGGTCACAAGGTCCGTCGCTCGGGCGAAGTCGTCTCGCTCGGACCGACCGAGTTTCGGCTGCTCAAGCATTTCCTCGAGCATCCAGGCTGGGTATTCTCGCGCGAACGCCTGCTTGATGCGGTGTGGGGCCACGACTCGGATATCGAGAGCCGCACGGTCGACGTCCACATCCGGCGACTGCGCAAGGCGATCAACGTAGGCGAGCGTCCGGACATCATCCGCACCGTCCGTTCGGCAGGCTATTCACTCGATACGGGGGGCTGAGGACTCTGTCCCGCTATGGGTCTAGCGGCGGGACGAATGGAATCGGATGCGAAACGAAGGACCTAAGCGCGACTTAGTGCGTTCAGACGTCGCGCTACCAAAATGGTGCACCCATTTAGGAGATTCATATGAAGTCCATCCTTCTCGCCGCTGCCGCTCTTCTTGCGTCGCCCGTGATCGCCCAGACGACGCCGCCGGCAGACCCCGCCGCGCAGACCGCACCGGCCGATCCCGCGATGCAGGCACCCCCGGCCGATCAGGCTGCACCCGCCGATCCTGCAGCGCCTGCTGACCCCGCAATGGCGGCCCCGGCCGATCAGGCTGCGGCACCGATGGCAGCCGCACCGATGGCACCGGGCGCGGGCCGCGTGACGTTCGGTCAGCCGACTGTGACGCCGCCGACGCCGGCACCCGCCGAGTATCCGGTGTGCTCGAAGACGGTCAAGGATGGCTGCCGCAACCGCGGCGGCAAGTAAGTCCGGCAGCAAGCGGCGGGTGATCCTGCCGCTTGCCTAGCCAGCTTTACGTTCTAGGAAAGGCGCTCCAACTATAAGAGAGGAGCGCCTTTTTCATGTCTATAGGTTTTGAGGGCCGCGTCGCGATCGTCACCGGCGCTGGCGGCGGTCTGGGCCGCGAATACGCGCTCGAGCTCGCCCGCCGTGGCGCGAAAGTCGTCGTCAACGATCTCGGCGGCGCCCGCGACGGCACCGGCCATTCCGACGCCGCGCTGAAGGTCGTCGAGGAAATCGAAGCGGCCGGCGGCGAAGCGATGTCGAACGGCGGCAGCGTCACCGACTACGACCAGATGGTCGAAATGGTCGCCCGTGCCTCCGAGAAATGGGGCGGCGTCCACGTCCTGATCAACAACGCCGGCGTGCTGCGCGACAAGAGCTTCGCCAAGATGGAACCGGCCGACTTCAAGTTCGTCGTCGACGTCCACCTCAACGGCTCGGCCAACGCCACCAAGGCGGTATGGGACACGATGCGCAGCCAGAATTACGGCCGCATCCTGATGACCGCGTCGTCGACCGGTCTCTACGGCAATTTCGGCCAGGCGAACTACGGCGCCGCCAAGCTCGGGCTCGCCGGGCTTACCAAGACCCTCGCGATCGAGGGCGCGAAGAACAACATCAAGGTTAACACGATCGCGCCGACCGCGGGTACGCGGATGACGCAGGACATCTTTCCCGAGGAAGCGTTCAAGGCGTTCTCCCCCGACAAGGTCGCCCCAGCCGCGGTATTCCTGGTGTCGGAGGATGCCCCCACCAACATGATCGTCGGGGCTGGCGCGGGCGTGTTCCAGGCGGCGTACGTCACGCTAACTCAGGGTAAGCTGCTCACCGGCGACGATCTGTCGGTCGAGGGCGTCGCCGCGCACTGGGACGCAATCATCGACCGCGCGGGCGAGATCGTCCCGCAGTCGGGCTCTGAACAGTCGATGAGCATTCTGGGGAAGCTCCAGGGGCGGTAACGGACGCGGGAGCGGTAGCGCCGCACGGCCTGTCCGCTCCCCCCGGGGGCATCCAAATCGTCAATCGACCCACGACCCGTCAATCGACCCACAACCCGTCAATCGATCCACAACCCGTCAATCGATCCACAACCCGTCGATCGACCCACAACCCGTCATCCCAGCGAAAGCTGGGATATTTGTGTGGCAGCTCGCACCCGTAATCACGGGGATATCCCAGCTTTCGCTGGGATGACGGATTGGGGGATGACGGATTGGGGGATGACG
>NZ_JAXOJS010000004.1:132002-588494 GCF_036663875.1 Sphingomonas sorbitolis
GACTGGGGGATGACGGACTGGGGGATGACGGACTGGGGGATGACGGACTGGGGGATGACGGACTGGGGGATGACGGACTGGGGGATGACGGACTGGGGGATGACGGACTGGGGGATGACGGACTGGGGGATGGGTGATGGACGGCCTCAGAAACGGGCCGGCGTTGGCACAGACTCTTCGGATACGCTGGGTACTGACCTCAAAGCCGACGAGGCGAACGCATCGGCTACCGCTCGTAGGGGTTGTTCAACTCCGCAAGCCAGCCCGCGGCGGGAGGCGTGACCTTTTCGTCAGCACCCCGCCGCGATCGCGCGCGGGCGACGTCGATCGGCGTATGGAACTTCAATCCCGCCAGTCCGCCTCGAACCCAGACGACGTCCGCGGGCGCTGACTGGACCTGGCCGATCGCGACGACCACTACGCTACCCACCGCGAGGCCATCCGGCTGCACGATGCAGATCCCGGTCTCCGAGATATTGGTCACGCGATGACTTTCGGCGGCGCTGTGATTGAGCCGAAACACATCGGCCTTGAGCATCACACTGGTACGCGTAGCTCGCGATAAGGGAACGGCCCGATCCATCTTCCACTCGATAATTACGCACCGTCGCAATCGCGCGTTGCCGTGGCGGGTGCAACACCGGCGGAGAAAAACTTCAAGGCTGGCGGTCCACTACTCCGTCTTCGTATCGGAGCGGCGGCGTTCTTGCTCGTCCGTACGCCGCTCCACCCTGACAAGACACTGGCCGCCGCCCGTCAGATCATCGGCGCCTAGTGCCAGATCCGCGATCCGTCACTTCGGGCCGTCGCCGCGCAAGGGTGCGACCGCGTCCTTGCCGAACTTCATGATCATCTCGCCGATCTCCCGCGCCTGGCTCATGCTGCGCTGACTCTGCTCGCGGAGGTAATCGCCCTGGATCTTCATGACCTGCGTCAGGTCCTTCGCACTGGCCGCCTCGCGCATCGCCGCGAACGCCTCGCGCGCATTCTGCTCGGCCTGGTCGATCATCGTCTTGCCGATCGTCGCGCCGCCCTCGGCGATCTTCCCGCCCGACTCCTTCATCGCCTCACCGGCGCGCTTGGCTGGATCGAGAACCTTCTCGGAGAACGCGTTGCGAGCCTGCTCTGCGCCAGCCTGCATCGTGTCGGTTGCGTCCTTTGCGGCGCGGGCGGCGCGGTCCGTCGCTGCCTTGTTCTGCGCAACGCCCTCGTCGATTGCGCTCTTGATGTCCTCGGCCATGCTATCGCTCCTTTTGCGGTGAAGGATAATGATGTGAGATCAACCGGCGCCGCGGCGTTTGGTTGCGCGATCGCGGCGGGTCTCCAAAGGCGTGTTTCTTCCGCACGGTCTTTGCAGTCGGCTCTGGCATCGGCACCGATGTCCCCCCCGGCAAATCCGTCGTCGCCCTCCTGCCCCGGTCCTTACAAGTCACCCGCAGGTCGCTTGCATGCCCACTCGTTTATCCCAATAGGGAGGTCGGGTCTCGAGGAACGTGAATATGCGCATCACAATGATCGGTTCAGGGTATGTCGGTCTCGTTTCCGGCGCGTGCTTCTCGGATTTCGGGCATGACGTCTGCTGCGTCGACATGGATCAGGCCAAGATCGACGCGCTTCATGCCGGCCGCATGCCGATCTTCGAACCCGGGCTGGACCTGCTCGTCGCCTCCAACGTCGCCGCTGGCCGCCTCACCTTCACGACCGATCTCGCCAGTGCGGTAGCGGGCGCGGATGCGATCTTCATTGCCGTCGGCACGCCGTCGCGACGCGGCGACGGTCATGCCGATCTCCGCTATGTCTTTGCCGCGACCGAGGAAATCGCGGCGGCGATCACGGGTCCGACCGTGGTCGTGACCAAGTCGACCGTGCCCGTAGGCACCGGCGACCGGGTCGAGGCGATCCTGCGCGAGAAGCGGCCCGACATCGACGTCGCGGTCGTCTCGAACCCCGAATTCCTGCGCGAAGGCGCCGCGATCGGCGACTTCAAGCGCCCCGATCGGATCGTCATCGGCACCGAGGACGAGCGCGCCAAGCAGGTGATGCGCGACGTCTATCGCCCGCTATATCTCAACGAATCGCCGATCCTGTTCGTCGGTCGGCGGACGTCCGAGTTGATCAAATATGCGGCCAACGCGTTCCTGGCGACCAAGATCACCTTCATCAACGAGATCGCCGATCTGTGCGAAGCGGTTGGCGCCGACGTCCAGGACGTGTCGCGCGGGATCGGGCTCGACAACCGGATCGGCAAGAAATTCCTTCACGCCGGCCCGGGCTATGGCGGTTCGTGCTTCCCCAAGGACACGCTGGCGCTGCTCAAGACCGCGGAGGATTACCAGACCCCGGTGCACATCGTCGAAGCGGTAGTGAAGGTGAACGACAGCCGCAAGCGCGCGATGGGACGCAAAGTGCTGGCGACGCTCGGCGACAGCCCGCGCGGCAAGACGGTCGCGCTACTGGGTCTGACCTTCAAGCCGAACACGGACGACATGCGCGACGCCCCGAGCCTGGCGATCGCGACCGCACTGGCAGATGCGGGCGTGACGGTACGGGCGCATGACCCCGAAGGCATGGAGCAGGCCAAGGCGATGCTGCCCGATCTGGTGTACTGCACCGACGCCTATGATGCCGCCGAGGGTGCCGACGCAGTGGTGATCGTGACCGAGTGGGACGCGTATCGTGCGCTCGATCTCCCTCGGTTGAAGGGGCTGCTCGCGGCGCCGGTAATGGTCGATCTCCGCAACGTGTATCAACGCGCCGACGTCGAACAGGCTGGCTTCACTTATACCGCCGTCGGGCGCTGATTGGGTCGGACCTTGCGATCATAGCACCACCCCGGCGAAGGCCGGGGCCCAGTTGGAAAAATGGCCGTAACCGAGCGCCGCCCTTCATTGGCAACGTGCCCAACTGGACCCCGGCCTTCTCCAGGGCGGTGCTTGGTTCGAACGTTACCGGCCGGGCTATGGCCGGCAGTTTAACGTTGCCTCAATATGCCAGCGCACACCCATCCGCGCGCATCTCGCTCGCCGCCGCATACACGCGCGTAGGTCCATCCATGCGGTGCTCGACGCATTCGTAGCGCCCGAACCCGCCATCTGGATCGCCGATCGTCCAGCCGATCTCCGCGAGCCGTTTCCGCGTCGCCAGCGGCACGCCGCTTTCCAGCCTGAGCAACCCGGTCGGCCCCAGCCCCGCGGCATCCTCGCCCATGGACTGCGACGATCCCTCGTGATGCCAGCGCGGTGAATCCCCCGCCGACTGGATCTCCAGCCCGTAATCGACGCGGTTGACGATGATCTGCGTCTGCCCCTGCGGCTGCATGTCGCCGCCCATCACGCCGAAACTCATCCATGGATCGCCCCCGCGCGTCGCGAACCCCGGGATGATCGTCTGGAACGGCCGCTTGCCCGGCGCATAGATGTTGGGATGGCCGTCCTTGAGGCTGAACAACTGTCCGCGATCCTGGAACATGAAGCCCAACGTCCGTCCATCCGGCCCGTCGGCCACCAACCCCGATCCCATGCCCCTGAAATTCGACTGGATCATCGACACCATCAGCCCGTCCTTGTCGGCACAGCTGAAATAGGTGGTGTCACCACGGCTTGGTGCCTGCCCCGGATAGACCGGCGTCAGGATCCGGTCGGGCCGGATCAGCTTCGCGCGTTCGGCCGCATACTCCTTCGAGATCAGCCACTCGACCGGCTGCTCGGCGAAATGCGGGTCCGCGTAATAGCGAGCGCGGTCCTCGTACGCCAAACGCTTGGCCTCCGCCTGGAGGTGGATCGACAGCGCCGACTGGAACCCCGCCTTCTTCAAATCGAAGCGTTCGAGGATGTTGAGCATCTGCAACGTCGCCAGCCCCTGCGTGTTCGCGCCGAGCGCATGGACCGTCGTCCCGCGATAGTCGGTCTGGTTGGGCTTGATCCATTCGGAGCGATGCGCGGCAAGATCCTCGTACCGCAGCCACCCGCCGATCCGCTTGAAATACCGGTCGGCCGCCCGCGCCAGATCGCCCTGATAGAACGCATCGCGGCCTCCCGCGGCGATCGCGCGATAGGTGCGCGCGAGATCGGGATTGCGGAACACCTGCCCCAGCGCCGGTCCCTTGCCGTCCGCCAGGCCATAGGTACGCAGCGCGTTGGCGACCTCCTCCAGCCCGTTGCCGGGCCGCTGAAACGCAACCAGGCTGCGGCGGATATAATAAGCGATGATATCGGGAACCGGCGCGCCCGCCTCGGCGTGCGCGATCGCCGGCTGGAACAGGTCGGCCCAGGGCAGCTTGCCGTAGCGCTGGTGCATCTGCCACCACGCATCGACCGCGCCCGGCACTGAGACGCTGAGCGCACCCAGCGCCGGCAACGCGCCGTTCTTCGCCCGCGCCCGCACCGTCTCCAGGCTCAGGCCACGCGGACTCTTGCCCGAGCCCGCCAGCCCGACGACCTTTTTCAGCTTCGGATCCCAGATCATCGCATAGGCATCGCCGCCGATCCCGCTCGACGTCGGCTCGAGAAACCCGAGGCACGCATTGATCGCGATCGCCGCATCGACTGCCGAGCCGCCGCGCTTGAGGATGTCGATCCCCGCCTGCGTCGCCAGCGGATGCGCGGTCCCCGCCGCACCGTTCAGGCCGTAAGCCGCGGTGCGCGATGCGAAACTCGCGCCGACCGGGCGATCACCAGCATGCACGTCGGGGCGGATGAAGCGATCCTGCCCGGCCTCCCACCCCGACGGCAACGGTGCTTCAGCGGCAGTTGCGGGTTGCGGCGCACCACCCTGCCCCGGCCCTTGCGCGCCCTGGCTACCCGGCGTGCCTCGCGTGCCGGTCTGCGCTCCAGACATCGCCGGCAACAGCGCGGCGGCGGGCAAAGCCGCGATGAAAGTCCGACGTTGCATGATCTACTCCCCTGACACGCGCGTATCCTCGCCTGCGATGATCGGAACGGCAACCCCGTGCCTGCTCCCCCCGCTGAGTAGAGCCGAGCCCAAAGCGTTCTACTCGCTGGACGTTTCGCCGTGCGTCCCTATATACCGACCGGTATGAATAGGCTTTGCACGCTCACCGCCCCCAAGGGCCGCCCCCGCGAGTTCGATCTCGACGAAGCGCTGGCGGGTGCGTTGCGCGTGTTCTGGCGCAATGGCTACGAAGGCGCGTCGATGGCCGAACTGACCGCAGAGATGGGGATTACCAAGCCCAGTCTCTATGCGGCGTTCGGCAATAAGGAAGCGCTGTTTCACAAGGCGCTCGACCTCTACGAGCGTGAGAAGCTGGCCTATATGACGTCTGCGCTGGCCGCACCGACGGCGCGTGCCGTAGCGGAAAACCTCCTTCGGGGTGCACTCCAGATGCAGATGAGCACCTGCGATCCGAAAGGGTGTCTCAGCGTGATCAGCAGCGTGGCGTGCAGTGCCGAAGCCGAGCCGATCAAGGCCGAAGTCGCGAAGCGCCGCGCCTCGTCCGAGGCCGCGCTGATGAAGCGGTTCGACGAAGCCAAGGCGGCGGGCGAATTCCCCGATGGCCTCGAGTCGCACGCGCTGATGCGTTACCTCTTCGCGATCATGCAGGGGCTCTCGATCCAGGCGGGATCGGGCGCGACCTGCGTCGAGCTGAAGCAGCTCGTCGAGACCAGCATGCTCATGTGGCCGACCAAATAGACACGGTTTCTACCGCGCTGCGGAAAAAAATACCGCCCGGTACAAAAGTCTGTTGACTAGATGAACCCCAGGTTTATATACCGACTGGTATCGAAGCTCTATCCTACTTCGGATGGGGCAACCGGGGACACAAATCCATGACCACGGTTACAATCTAGGCTTCGGCCGAACTTTCAAAAATTCCAAGCGGGCAAGCGCGGCACGGGGATGTGCCGGCAACGACCGCGCACGCCTTGCGACCAGCTGACGTCGGTGGACCGTCCACCGACGAAGGCCAGCGCTTGCCCAAGATCAAAAGGGGGACAATCCCATGGCTTATCTCGACCTAGACAACATGTTCGCTTCGCCCGTCACCAGCCGCGCCCAGACGGTGGCGGCCCCTGCCCCGACCGGCTTCTCCGCGCTGGAATGGAGCGTCATCGCGCTCGCCAAGCGCGACACGTTGCGCAGCCTGTCCGGCCCCAGCCGCATGTCGCGGGCGATGGGCAGCCTGTTCGGCCTGAGCACCGCGTCGCGGCTCGCCGATCCCCGGCTCGAGGCGTTGCGGCGGATGGCCGTGTACGCCTGGCGTCGCGGCTTTGCGCTGCCGATGGCCGAAATCCAGGGCTTCCTCGCCGCCGGCTTTGCCGAGGCACAGATCGAAACGCTCGTCGAGAGCGTGACCGGCATGCGCGTCGGCATCCAGCAGAAGCGGAGCATCGCAGCGTGAACCAACTTACCACGATCACGGCCGCGAACGACGCCGACGTCGTCGCGTCGCCGCCCGCGGACCGTCACCGACGACCCGCATGGCAGCGCGGCGCGATGGTGCTCGTGCCGATCGCGCTGCTCGGTGCGGTCGGCGTGAAGCTGTTCGACCATCCCGACGCAGCGATGGCGGCCCCACCGCCCGCCTCCGTCACGGTCGCGTCGCCGCTCGTCCGGCAGGTCAGCGAGTGGGACGATTATGTCGGCCGCTTCGCACCGAGCCGCACGGTGGAGATCCGTCCGCGCGTCGCTGGCGAAGTCACCGGCATTCACTTCCGCGACGGCGAGATCGTCAGCAAGGGGCAGTTGCTCTTCACGATCGATTCCCGTCCGTTTGCGGCTGCCCTGGCTGAGGCACATGCCAATGTCGCGAGCGCCCGAAGCGCCTTGTCGCTGGCCCGTACCGATCTCGGTCGCGCGCAGCGGCTAGTCGCCGACGAAGCGGTCTCCGCAGGCGAAGTCGACGCCCTGCGCGGCCGGCTCGAAGCAGCCCAGGCCGCACTGGCCGCGGCGCAGGCTCGCGAACGCGCCCGCGCCTTGGACGTCGGCTTCACGCAGGTTCGCGCACCGATCGGCGGTCGTATCTCCGATCGTCGCGTCGATGCGGGCAACCAGGTCGCGGGCGGCGAAGGCACCGGCGGCACGGTGCTGACGACGATCAACGCGCTTGACCCGATCTACTTCACGTTCGATGGGTCGGAAGCGCTGTACCTCAAGACGCAGCGCGCGCGTCAGCCGGGTGCGACGCCGGCGGCGGTCGAGATCCAGTTGCAGGACGAGACCGAGCATCGCTGGAAGGGCAAGCTCGACTTCACCGACAACGGCCTCGACCAGCGCTCGGGCACGATCCGCGGCCGCGCGGTGCTCGCCAACCCGGGGTATTTCCTGACGCCGGGGATGTTCGGCAACATGCGTCTCGCGAGTGCGGGGACGCGGCAGGCGCTGCTGGTGCCCGACGACGCGGTGCAGACCGATCAGGCTCGGAAGGTCTTGCTGACGATCGATGCGAAGAACGTCGTGAGCCAGAAGCCGGTCGAACTCGGCCCGGTGGTCGATGGCCTGCGGATCGTGCGCTCGGGAATCGGGCCGAACGACCGGATCATCATCCAGGGTACGCAGATGGCGATGCCAGGCGCCACGGTTGCGCCGAAGGTCGGCCGGATCGTGGTTGCGTCGGGTACGACGGCGCCAGCGTCGGTCCAGCCGATCTCGGGCGAGGCCACGCTCGCCAAGTAACCACCACCCCGGCGAAGGCCGGGGCCCAGGTGGGATAGCGTTTCGATGTAATTATTGCGGTTCGCCCAACTGGGCCCCGGCCTCCGCCGGGGAACGGCTGGTGCTGCGCGCCCCTCTACCGAGGAAATTTCCCATGCGCTTCTCGCGCTTCTTCATCACCCGGCCGATCTTCGCGGGCGTGATCGCGGTGATCATCACGATCGTCGGCGCGATCGCCTACATGACGCTGCCGGTGTCGCAATATCCCGACATCGTCCCCCCGACCGTCACCGTCAGCGCGACCTATCCCGGCGCCTCTGCCGAGACGGTCGCCGAAACCGTCGCCGCGCCGATCGAGCAGGAGATCAACGGCGTCGACAACATGCTGTACCAGTCGTCGCAATCGACCGGTGACGGCAAGGTCACGATCACCGTGACCTTCAAGATCGGCACCAACCTCGACGCCGCGCAGGTGCTCGTCCAGAACCGTGTTGCGGTCGCCGTCCCGCGCCTGCCCGAGGACGTCCAGCGTCTCGGCGTGGTGACGCGCAAGACGTCGCCCGACTTCCTGATGGTGGTGAACCTCGTCTCGCCCGACAACTCGCTCGATCGCGGCTACATCTCCAACTACGCGCTGACCCAGGTCCGCGATCGCCTCAGCCGCATCGACGGCGTCGGCGACGTGCAGCTGTTCGGCGCGCGCGATTATTCGATGCGCATCTGGATCGATCCCGGTCGCGCCGCCGCGCTAGACCTCACCGCCGGCGAGATCGTCGCCGCTCTGCGCGCGCAGAACGTCCAGGTCGCCGCGGGCACGCTCGGCCAGCCGCCCTATGACAAGGGCAACAGCGCGTTCCAGCTCAACGTCGAGACGCAGGGCCGCCTGACCGATCCCAAGCAGTTCGCCGACGTCGTCATCCGCACCGACGCACAAGGCCGCCAGGTTCGCGTCTCGGACGTCGCCCGCGTCGAACTCGGCGCACAGGATTACGGCGCAAACACCTATCTCAGCGGCAAGCCCACGGTCATCGCCGCGGTCTTCCAGCGCCCCGGCTCGAACGCACTCGGCGCGGCACAGGCCGTCACCGCCGAGATGGCGAGCATGTCGAAGCGCTTCCCCAAGGGCCTCGAATACAAGGTCATCTACAACCCGACCGAGTTCATCGCGCAGTCGATCGACGCGGTGAAGCACACGCTCTTCGAAGCGATGATCCTCGTCGTGCTCGTCATTCTCGTCTTCCTGCAGAAGTGGCGCGCGGCGATCATTCCGATCGTGGCGATCCCGGTCTCGCTGATCGGCACCTTCGCGGTGCTCGCCGCCGCCGGGTACAGCCTCAACAACCTGTCGCTGTTCGGCCTCGTCCTCGCGATCGGCATCGTCGTCGATGATGCGATCGTCGTGGTCGAGAATGTCGAGCGCAACCTCGAGCACGGGCTCTCCCCGTTAGAGGCGGCGCGCACATCGATGGACGAAGTGTCGGGCGCGCTGGTCGCGATCGTGCTCGTGCTCTGCGCGGTGTTCATCCCGACCGTCTTCCTCACCGGGCTGTCGGGCGCGTTCTACCGCCAGTTCGCGGTGACGATCTCGACCGCGACGATCATCTCGCTGCTGATCTCGCTGACGCTGTCGCCGGCACTCGCCGCGATGTTGCTCAAGCCGACTGCCCCCGCGGACTCGGGCAACCGCCTGACCCGCACCGTGCGGCGTGCCGGCGATGCCTTCAACCGCGGGTTCGAGCGGATGAGCGACAGCTATGCCCGCCTCACCGCCCGCCTCGTCACCGCGCCGAAGCGGATGATGACCGCCTATGCCGCGCTGATCGCGGTCACGGTCGGCGTGTTCATGGTCACGCCGTCGGGCTTCGTTCCCGCACAGGACCAAGGCTACTTCCTGACCGTCATCCAGCTTCCGCCCGGCTCGTCGGTCGAGCGTACCGACGCCGTCATGCAGAAGGTCGCGAAACGCATCCTGCCGCTCGCCGGCGTCAAGGGCGCGGTCATGCTCGCGGGCTTCGACGGCCCCTCGCAGACGCTCGCTCCCAACTCGGCCGCCGCGTACATCCCGCTGAAGAGCTTTGAGGAACGCAAGAAGCTAGGCGTTACGCTCGCGAGCATCATGGCGGAATCGCAGAAAGCGACCGGCGACATCACCGAAGCGCGCCTGCTGATCGTCCCGCCGCCCCTGATCCAGGGTATCGGCTCGGCCGGCGGCTATCGCTTGATGGTGCAGGACCAGGGTGGCCACGGTTACGCCGACCTCGGCAAGACGAGTTACGCGCTGATCGGCCAGGCGAACCAGACCAAGGGTCTCGCCCAGATCTACACGTTCTTCGACACCGCCACCCCGCGCATCTTCGCCGACGTCGATCGCGCCAAGGCCAATCTCCTTGGCGTCCCACCGGAGCGCGTGTTCGAGGCGTTGCAGGTCTATCTCGGCTCGGCGTTCGTCAACGACTTCAACCTGCTCGGCCGCACCTACCGCGTCACCGCACAGGCCGACGCGCCGTTCCGCAACACCACCGCCGACATCGCCAACCTGAAGACGCGCTCCAACTCGGGCCAGATGGTCCCGGTCGGCTCGGTCTCGACGTTCAAGGACAAGACCGGCCCGTACCGCGTGGTCCGCTACAACCTGTTCCCCGCGGTCGAGGTCGATGGCGACACTGCCAAGGGCTATTCGTCGGGCCAGTCGCTGGTCGCGATGGAGAAGCTCGCCGATGCGTCGCTGCCCGCTGGCTACGCGCACGAATGGACCGGCATCGCCTATCAGCAGAAAGCAGCCGGCAGCACTGCCGCACTCGTCTTCGGCATGGCGGTGGTGTTCGTCTTCCTCGTGCTCGCCGCGCAGTATGAGAGCCTGACGTTACCGCTCGCGATCATCCTGATCGTGCCGATGTGTCTGCTCGCCGCAATGACCGGCGTGAACCTGCGGGGCATGGACAACAACGTCCTCACGCAGATCGGCCTGGTCGTGCTGATTGCGCTCGCCGCGAAGAACGCGATCCTAGTCGTGGAGTTCGCCAAGCAGGCCGAGGAACAAGACGGCCTTACCCCCGTCGAGGCCGCGGTCCGCGCGGCCAAGGACCGGTTGCGGCCGATCCTGATGACGAGCTTCGCGTTCATTCTCGGCGCAGTGCCGCTGGTGATCGCGACCGGTGCCGGTGCGGAACTCCGCCAGGCGCTCGGGACCGCGGTGTTCTTCGGGATGATCGGCGTGACCGGGTTCGGCCTGCTCTTCACCCCCACCTTCTATGTCGTCGCACGGGCGCTGGCGCTGCGGTTCGAACGCCGCCGTCCCGCCGCACCCGCCGCGACCCTTCAGCCAGCCGAATAGGACCAGCATCATGAAGTCCGCCCTCCTCGCGAGCCTCTCGGCGCTGACGCTCGCCGCCTGCGCCGCCGGCCCCGACTATGTCGCGCCGATCACCCCACCCAAGGCGGCGGCATCGTTCGTCACCGCAAACGCAGCCACCGTCACCACCGCGCCCGACAACGACTGGTGGCGGATGTACCGCGACCCGGTCCTCGACAGCCTCGTCGCGGACGCGCTCGCGGCAAACACCGACCTCCGCGTCGCCGTCGCGCGGCTCGACAGCGCCCGCGCCTCCCTGCGCGGCGCGAAGACCGACCGCGAACCTCAGGTGAACGCGGGCGCGAGCGGCAATTACGCGCGCACCTCGCAACTCCAGAACCTGCCCGGCCTCGACCGCGAGCGCGCCACCTACGACGTAGGCCTGGACGTCAGCTACGAGGTCGATCTCGCCGGCCGAGTCCGCCGCAACGTCGAAGCAGCCCGCGGTGACGTCGGCGCCGCACAGGCCGATGCGGACGCCGTCCGCGTCTCGATCGTCGCGGCAACGACCCGCGCCTATGTCGACGCAGCCTCGTCCGCCGAACGTCTTGTAGTCGCCCGGCGGATCGTCGACCTGCTCGACAAGTCGAACACGCTGACCGGCAAGCGCGTCGACGCGGGTCGCGCAGCCCGCCTCGACCAGGTCCGGATCGCAGCCCTGCGCGACCAGCGCGCCGCCAACATCCCGCAGATCGAAGCCGAGCGCCAAGCCGCGCTGTTCCGCCTCGCCACGCTCACCGGCCGCACCCCGCAGGACCTGCCCGCAACCGCCGGCGCCCGCACGACGACGCCGCGCCTAGACCAGCCGATCCCAATCGGCGACGGCGCGACGTTGCTAGCCCGCCGCCCCGACGTCCACGCAGCCGAACGCCGGCTCGCGGCCGCCACCGCGCGGATCGGCGTGCAGACCTCGCAACTCTATCCGCAGATCTCGCTCGGCGGATCGATCGGCTCGACCGCGCTTAGCGTGGGCGACATCTTCACCGGCGGCCCAATCCGCTGGCTGCTCGGCCCGCTGCTGAACTGGTCGCTCAACCAGTCCGCCGCCCGCGCGCGCATCGCCGGCGCCGAGGCGGACTCGCGCGGCGCGCTCGCCAATTTCGACGGCAGCGTCCTCACCGCACTCGAGGAAACCGAGACCGCGCTGTCGAACTACGCCCGCGAACTCGATCGCCGCACGCAGTTGCAGTCCGCGCACGACAACGCCGCCACCGCCGCCCGCATCACCCGCGCCCGTCAGCGCGAAGGCCAGATCGACTTCCTCGACGTGCTCGACGCCGAGCGTACGCTTGCCGATACGGATACGGACCTCGCCGCAGCCGACGCGCGGATCGCCGGCGCGCAAGTCGACCTGTTCCGTGCACTAGGCGGCGGCTGGCAGACGCGCACGTAAAACTCCCTCCCCTTCAGGGGAGGGTTGGGGTGGGGCTTCACCACGGGCGGCTCACGCGGGGAACTGCCCCACCCCCAACCCCTCCCCTGAAGGGGAGGAGAGCAGAAGTGCCCTACAACCCGATCTGCAGGCTCGCCCGCAGCGACAGCGCGACGCGGCCCTGTTGCTGCTCCGCGCCGAACTCGCCGCCCATCCGGAACGCCGAGCTGCCGCCGACCGCGCGGAGTTTGCCGACCCAGCCGCTGGTCCGCTCTTCCGGCGTCAGCGTGAACGACTGCCCCCCCTCGAACGACGCCGTCGTCGCCCCGAGCCCGCCACCGACCAGTTCGCGGCGACCGCCCTCGGCCTCGACCCGGAACCAGCCCTGGTCCGGGCTTAATCCGCCGAAGTTCAGCCCCAAGGCCGTGCTGGCCGTCACCGCCAGCTCGTCACTCGTACGCGAGCGCACCACGAGGTCGATCGCCTTGCCGCCACCGGTCTCGCTGTAACCGTCCTCCTTGAGCTTGTAATAGTCGATCGCGAGCACCGGGCGGAACACGAAGATACCCTTGCCGCCGTCCCACGACATGCCACCCGACGCGGAGTATAGCGTGCCGTTCCAGTCGCCCTTGGACGTCCGATCGACCGCCTCGCTGCCGATCGCGCCGCTGAACTGGCGGGTGCCGTCGAACGCTATCCGTGCCCCGGAAACGCGCGCATTGGTCTGAAGATCGCCCCAGTGGCCCCGCCAATATCCGGCCAGCTCATATTGGTTCGACCGCACTTCATTGTCGGTGCCGTCATCGGCATCCTGGCCGTTGAGATACGCGAGCGAAGTGCCGAAATTGCCCACCCCGGTCTTGTACTCCGCACCCGCCGAAACGCCCCAGCCGGTGATGTCATAGCCCGCGGTGTCGGCGATGCTCTTCGACGTGCCCCACGCGACCTGCGTCACCCAATAGCCCCATTTGCCCTCGTCCTTGAACGGGCCGTGCGGGTCGGCGAGCACGCGGGCGGTCGCGCGCGAGCCCATCGTGACGGCCTCGAACGTGCCGCCGGCATGCTCGGGCAGCATCTGGCGGACCGAGCCTCGGAATGCGTCGCCATCGGTGATGGTGAGGAACGCGCCGCCGACCTTCGCGTCGTTGCCGAGCGCCTTGTAGACCGCATCATAGGCCGACGCCTGCGAGCGATTGAAACCGAGTTCGGTCGACGATTTGCGCAGCACGTCGACGGTCAGGTCGTTGCCCGTATTGGTCGCGATGCTGCCCTTGTAGAGGAACGGCAACGCGGTCGTCGTCGCGGTCAGATTGGCCGCCCCCGTCAGCGTGCCGGCGCGCAGCACGACGTAACGCCCCTCCGCATCGACAACGCTGGTGAGCTTCAGCGCGAGCTTCGAATCTTTGTCGAAGGTTGCGGTGCCAGCGACCTGGATCATCGTACCGGTGCCGCCGGTCTTGTCGAGCGTTACCGCCAGCACGCCGCCGCCGGTCACCGCCAGCGAGGCGATCGACGCAGCCTTGGTGATGTCGAGCGTGCCACCATTGACCGCGACCGCAAGCCCTTGCGCGTTGGCGAGCGTGCCGGCGAAGCGCGCGGTGCCGCCGAGCGTCAGCGTATCGCTGCCACCGCCGAAGTCCGCCGCACCGCTGAACACCGACGTACCGGCGAGCGTGAGCGCGTCGTTGCCCGCGCCGAACACCGCGCCGCCGGTGAAGGTCGCATCACCTGAGAGCGAGAGCCGGTTGTTGCCGGTGCCGAACCGTGCGGTGCCGGCGACGGTGCCGTCGGCAACGTCGAACAGGTCGTTGCCACTACCAAAGCGCACGTCACCGACGATCGCGGGCGCGGCAATGCCGGTCGCGACCGCGGTCTGGCGGACGATCGTGCCGGTGGTGTTCGCCGACAGGTCGATCGCGACGTTGCGTTCCGAGGTGGCGAGCGCACCCGCTGCGCCGATCCCGCCGCTATTCTCCACCAGCGTCACCGTTCCCGACCGGTCGAGGATGCCGATCGCGGTACCGTCGGCGGCCTGCGCGGTGGCCTTGATCGTGCCGCTGTTGCGGATCGTCGCGACCGAGGCGCCGGTATCGACGAGGACCGCGGTCGAGCGCGATGCCGCCGTGCCGCCCCCCGCTGCCGAGATCGTGCCGGCGTTGCGGATCTCAGCGGTCGACGCGCCGCTGCCGAGCTTCAACGCGGTCGCGCTCGCGCCGTTCGCCGCCGCCGCCACGGTCCCGTTGATGCCGATCCCGCCCGCGATTGTCACCACGCCACCGAGCCCGCCGATCGCGAGCCCGGTGCCTTCGACGCCGCCATAGACGCCGCTCCCCGCAATCCCGCCGTCGACGATCAGCCCGAAACCGGTGCCAGAGCCTGCCACCGCACCGATCGCGACCGCACGCGTTGCCGAGCCGATCTGCACCGCGGGCGCCGCGCCATAGGAGGTGATCGCCGCCGAACCTTCGGTGCTGTCGAGCAGCCCGTCCTTGTCCTCGTCGGTATCGGTGGTGCTCGCATCCTTTGGCGGGACCGCGAAGATGATCCCGCCCGAGACGTTGCCGGCGACGATCAGCGCCGAGCCGCCCTGCAACAGGTCGTCGGCGTCGAGCTTGCTGGTATCGGCGGGCGCGGTCACCGACCGATAGCCGGTCGACCCCAATGCGCCCTGGACGACGAGCGCGCCCGCGATGTCGCCATCGACACGCGCGGCGACTGCGCCTTGCCCGATCGCCGCGATCGTGCCGGCGAGCCGGACGTTGCCGGTGACGTCGGCGATCCGCACGCCGGTCGATCCGTCGCCGGTGACCGAGGTCTGGCCATCATGCGTGAACGCGCCGGTCAGCGGTCCGCCGAGCCAGATGCCGGCGGAGTTGTTGCCCTCGATCGTGATCGCGCCGCTGTTGACGATCGCGCCGGTATACGCGCCCGCGGTGCGGATGCCGGTGCGGCCGGTGCCTGCTGCGAACGGGCCGTCGAGGTCGCCGTCCTTGTCGGTATCGGTGGCCGTATAGCTCTCGTCGATGATGATCTTGCCGGCAGTCGCGTTGGTGATGCCGCCGCCAGTGCCTGCGTTGGCGAGGATGCCGGTCGAGCCATCGGCGTTGGTGACCTGGATCGTGCCTTCGTTCACGACCGAATTGACGCTGTCGACGGTCACTGCGGTGCCGCTGGTCGGCGTGACCGACCCGGCCGCGACGATCTTGAGGTTGTCGGCTGCGCCTGCCTTGATCGTCGAGGTCCGCACCGCATCGGTCCGCTTGGTGTCGATGACGGTCTGCGCATGGAGCGGCGACGTGACCGCGAACAGGCAGGTGGTGGTCAGCAGGAGACGACGCATACGGAACCCTTTTCGATGTGTTTTCGAAGAGAGGACGGAGGCGTGGCCCGCTAACCTTGAACTGCGGTGCATTATCGCGCGGCACCAGGATCGCGGCGGCGCGTTATCGGCTCGATAATTTCAGGGAATTGCCAGCATGATCACCACTATCGCCGAACTCGACCGCATCCGCGACGACAGCAAGCGTCTCGTCACGACGCGCTCGATGATGTCGGCGGGCGCGGCGGTCGTGCCGATCCCCGGCGCGGATATCGTCGCGGACATCGGTCTGCTTACCAAGCTGCTACCCGAGATCAGCAAGCGCTTCGGCCTCGATCACGATCAGGTGAAGACGATGGAGCCGCAACTCGCGCAGCAGGCGCTGGTGATGGCGTCGAGTCTGGGCAACACGATGATCGGCCGGATGGTGACCAAGCGCATCGTCGCCGCCCTCCTCCGCCGCGTCGGCGCCCGCGTGGCGGTCGGATCGATGGCGAAGTTCATCCCGTTTGCGGGCTCGGCGGTGGCTGCGACGATCAGCTTCGGCGCGATGAAGCTGGTCGGCAACTCGCACGTCGAAGACTGCTACAAGACCGCGCTGGCGCTGCTCCCCGCCGACCAGCGCGCACTGGCGAACGTGTGAAAGCTGGATCCTCCCCCGCCAGGGGGAGGATCGAACGGTTAGCTAGAACGCAGCGTCCAGCCCGATCCGCACCGTCCGCGGACGTTGTGGCGTAATCTGGCCACTGCCGACCTGGAACGGCGTCCCCAGCGCGAACCGGTTGCCGACGCTATCCGTCAGGTTCGTTATTCCGAGCGTCAGCCCCAACGAACTTCTCCCGACCCGCGCGGTCAGCGCCGTGTCGAGATAATCCCCCTGCTCCTCGCCGAGCACGGGCCCCACGCCGAGCCGCGATCGACCGACATAGCGCGCCCAGCCATAGACCCGCAGTTCCAGATCGCGGCCGACATCATGCCGGTAATCCGCCCCCAGCCGCCCGGCATAACGCGCGATGTTCGGCACCTGGCTCATCCGCGCGAGCGCCACGAACAGATTGGCGCTGGGTTCGGTCACGCGGCTGTCATTGTAGGTGAAGCCCGCGTCGAGCGTCAGCCCTGCGACCGGCTTCCACCCGCCAGTCGCGCTGAACGTCCAGATCCGGCCGTCGCCGATATTGGCAGTACTCGGCAGGCCGGTCGCGTCGATGAAATCCGCCTGGATATCCTGCCAGATCGTGTGCGACACGCTCGCCGACAGATACGCGCTGTCGACCCCCGCCAGTCCATAGCGCACGCCGCTTTCCAGCGTCCGCACGCGGTCATTCTCGAACCGCCGCACGAAATCGCTCTCGATCGCCAGCCCGCCCGGGCGGAATCCCTGCTGATATCGCCCATACAACGACAATTTGGGCAACACCGCGGCGATCAGCGAGGCGGACGGCAGCACGCTCGTCTCGATCCGGTCCGCGGTCACGCGCGCACGGGCCAGCGCAACCGTCTCCAGCCGCGCCGGCGCGATATCCTCACCAGTCCCAGCCAGCGATGCCCGCGTGACGCGCGCGCCCGCCGTCGCGGTCAGCCCGCGGACCAGCTGCATGCTCCCCTCGCCATACAGCGTCGCCTCGTCGATGCTGTTGGTCACGCCCGTCACCGGCGCAGGCGCATCGACCGGCCCGAGCGACCGCGACAGCCGCGTCCGGTTGTGCGTGAAACTGCCGCCGACGACCCAGCCGAAGCCGTTCCGCATCGGCCGCCATACCCGCGTCTCGTTCGCGATCATGTCGGTCGCATTGCGCTGGGCGAACACACGCGGGCTGCCCGCAGCTGTCGTCAGGGGACTGCCGAACGCAGGCCCGTTGGTAACCGGTAGCGTCGGATCGACTACTGGCAGGGTCGCATCGTACCGTTCGGTCAGCGTCTGGCGGACGATCCCGGTCGAGGATCTGACCTTCAGCCCGCCGATCGCGCCCGACACGACCACCTGCCCCATCGCATAATCCGCGGAGAAGCCCTGCACGATCGCGCTGGACCGCGTGAGGGCGGGTGCGTCGCGATCGGCATATTGGCTGTCGTCGCCCTTGGTCCATTGCCCGATCCCGCCGAGATCGACGGTCCAGCCATTCCCCGCATCGAGCCTCAGCATCGCGCGACCGCCACCGATCCGCGTCCGGTTCACGTCGCGCCGGTCGAGCACCGGATTGTCGATATAGCCACCCTCGCTCACGCCGTAGCCGACGACGCGCAGTGCGGCGCGCTCGCCGAGCGGCACGTTCAGCGTTGCCCCCAGATCTGCGCCGGGATCGCCGTGCCACGTCGCCGAGAGACCGCCCGCGATCGACGCGGAGACCGCGCCCAGCTCCGGCGCGTTGGGCACGGTACGGATGATCCCGCCGAGCGAGCCTGCGCCGTACAGCGTGCCCTGCGGGCCTTCGAGCACCTCGACCGACGCGATGTCGTAGAGGCGCAGATCGGGATCGGGGGCATTATAGCTCAGCCGCAGGTCGCCGAAATATTGCCCCACCGTGGTCTGGGTCGGCCCGGTGAAGCTCGAATCGGCGATGCCGCGGATGAACAGCTTGTTGCGGCCGGCACCGAGATGCGTCGACGACACGCTCGCGAGCCGCGCCAGCATCGCCTCGGTCCCGCCCGCGCCGCCAAGCGCGAGATCGACCCCGTCGAGCAACGCCACCTGTCCCGCGAAATCGCGCAGCCGGACGTCGCGCTTGCTGCCGGTTACGATGATATCCGCGCCTTCCGCCACAGGTGCGGCAACCGGAATGACCTTAGGCCTCTTCGCCCGGACCGAGACGACTCGCGGCGCGCGTGTCACGAGCCGCCACCCGACCGGCCCCGCCGCGACGACATCCGCATTCACCGCAGACGCCAACCGGTCTAGTGCCTCGCGCGCGCTCATTCGCCCACGCACCGCCGGCACGCGCCGCGCCCACAGCGCCGGATCGCCGACGACGATGCTTGTCCCCGACTGCCGCCCAAGCGTCAGCACTGCATCCCCAAGCCGCCCCGCCGGCAAGTCTACGCCCCCCTGCCCCGCCTGCGCAGGAGCGGCGACGGCGAGCGCCGCGACGACCAGACATCCGCGCATCCTCACGAGCGCGTGGACATCACCCAGTGACCGCCGGTCTTGCGGATCGCGACACCCAGCAGCGGCGCGGCGAGCCGGGGATCGCCCGCCAGCTTGGCGGTCGCGATGCTGCCGCTGAACGGCCGCTTCGCCACAGTTGGGTCGGCGCGCAGGTCGACGCCCAGCGCACGCGACAGGTCGTCCGCCACCTCCGCCAGCGTCGCTCCCTCATAGGCCAGCACGCTGTCGCGCCACGATCCGACGCTGGCGACATCGACGGCCGTGACGGTCGCCGTGCCGTCGCGCACGACCAGCCCCTGCCCCTTTACGAGCCGGATGCCTTCGCGCCCCGGATTGTAATCGACCGCGCCCTCAGACACGGCGACGCGCGTCTCGCCTAGCGCGAACTTCACGTCGAACGCGGTGCCGACGTCGACTAGCCGCGCGCCGCCGACGCTCACCTCGAACGGATCGCTATCGTCGTGCCGGACCACGAACATCGCCTCGCCGCGTTCCAGCGTCGCGATCCGCGGGTCGTCGCGATCGAGCATCAGCCGCGTCGCACCGCCCATCGCGATGCTGCTGCCATCGGCGAGCCGAACCGTCCGCATCGCCCCCGCCGCCGTCTCGACCGTATAGGGGTGCGCCCTCGTCTGGGTCGCTTCATAGCCGACGAAGAGCGCCAAAGACGCCGCGATCGCCCCGCCGGCCCAGACCGGCCAGCGGCGGCGCGCGGCCGTCACGACGATCGGTGCGGCCTGCACAGGCGGTACGGCGGCCGCCATATCCTCAAGATCCGCCGATATCGCATGATACGCCGCTGCATGACGCGGGTCCGCCTTCAGCCACGCCTGGAACGCCGGCCAGTCGTCGAACGCATCGCTGCCGGTCCGGACGACCCAGTCCAGCGCCGTCAAGTCCAGCGCGCGTGCGTCGATATCGTCATGCTCCGCCATCATGGCCTCCTATAGCCGAAGACGGAGGCGATCGCGTACGCCCTTGAAGATTCACGACTCATAACGTCGCTTTGCATCGATCATCGCGCGGTAGGCTTTCCGCAGGTCGCCCTCGACGGTGCTGAGGCTCACCCCGAACTCCGCGGCGACCGCGCGTTGCTCGACCCCGTCGATCCTGTGCCGCCGGAAGATCCGCGCGGCCCGGTCGCCGACCGACTGCAACGCCGCCTCCGCAAGCGCCGCCTCTTGGCGCGCGATCACGACGCGTTCGGCGGACGGCTCGTCGGACCGATCGAGCGAGGGGCCACCCGTCGCCTCGGTCCACGCCCGATCGCGCTTCTCCGCCTGCCGCGCCGCGCGGTGGCGATCGAGCATCAGATTGTTCGCCATCCGGTACAGATACGACAGCGGCGATGCGATCGGCCCGCTCGGCGCCGTCTGGATCCGCACCCACAGTTCGTGCAGCAGATCCTCGGCCGCATCGGCCGCGCCGAGCGAGCGGATAAACCGCAGCAGCGCATCGCGGTTTGCGAGAAAAACGGCCTCAAGGCCCGAGGAATCCATGTTTCGCCCGTGTCGTTAGGCCGCCGATCGGCGCTCGACGGCACCGTGTTCCCGGCGGGACGTACCGCGCTTGCCCCGGACGTACAATGAGCACGACCTATCGCACCTCCGAGGCAAGGCACCGAGATCCGCCCGAATCCGGTAATGCGGCTAGATCCTACGCGATCCGCGCGGCATCAACCGATATTCCGGATGATCGCTCTGCACCGCGGCCAGGTGCGCATCCATGACCTGTCGCATCGCCTCTGCGGTGTTGGCGATACCGGGGCCAGGCGCCCCGTCCTGATTGAGCGATCCACAGTTGCAGGGTGGATCGAGCAACGCGACGATCCCTCGCTCCATCGCGCGGAGGTGCGGATCGAGCGTAGCCTTGTCCATCCCTGCCAGCCGACCATGCAGCGATGGTCGCAAATACACGAAGGCGAACCGCGCCAGCATCGCTTCGTCGAGTAGCGCGAAGTCGTCCCAGTGCCGCGCCGCGAACCGGAACTTTTCATAGTGCATTTGCAGTGCGCCAGCCGTCTTCGATAGGCGCGCGCGATCCGCCGCCAACAGCAGGTCGCCGAGGCGGGACGGCGCGTCGTCGCCAATCTGGTTGAGCGCCCGTTCGCCGATCGTGACGCCGTGACCGCGAAAGCTCATTCCCGCGATATGCTTGGTCCAGCGGTCACGGGCGACGTTGCCATTGGTCGGTCGGCCAATACCCGCAAACGTGCCGATATAGAAAAGCTCCCGGTCCCAGAAACAGGCATAGATCCCCGGCCCGCTATGCCCGTCGCGCGCGATCGCCCGCTGGCCGGCGTCGGTGGGCCGGTAGTCGACGCGCAGGTTTGCCAGCGCATGCGTGCCGGGCGTACTCACGGTCCGCAGTCCGAGCAGGTCGTCGCCGCGGATCGAGATCGTCGGCAGGACCATCGGGCTGATCTGTTCACCCTCGATATTGTGATAATAGTTCATCGTGCGTGGGCCGACATCGCATTTCCCGGACACTGGATGGGACCCCGTCGGTAAGCGCGGCGACACGGCGGCGTCAGTCCGGGAAATACCCCCGGTACACGGCCTCCGGTCATGCTGGCGGCCTCCTGTCCGGGTATTTCCCTACTTCTGCCCGGCGTAGTTCGCGGTATCGAGGCGGGGATGGCTTCCGTTCCCCTTTCCGCCGCCGATCGTGCCGCCGAACGCGCCGCCGAACGCGCCGATGCTGCCGAGCTCGCAGCACTGGCGCCATCGCGCGACGGCCAGGCACGCTGGTTGCCGCGCGAGCGCGAGTGGCTGGTGCTGGCAGGATACGGCGTCATCTTCGTCGCGCTGCACCGGCTGGCAGTCCTGTGGGGCGGGGTTGGCTATTATTCGCTCTGGTTTCCGGCTGCCGGGGTTCGCCTCGCCTTGTTCTGGCGGTTCGGCGCGCGTCTCGCACCGGCCGCGGCGATCACCGAGATCATCGTCCAGTGCCTGACCGGGGTCGTCGTGTTCACGCAACCCGAATGGCCACGCGGTATAATCGGTGTCGCCAGCCCCGTCCTCGCATACGGCATCGCGGTCGCGGTGGTGCGCCGGGTTGCCGATGGCGCCACCGGTAGCCTGGCGACCGCGCCGATGCCGCTCGGGCTCGCCTCCGTTCTGGCGCCGCTGGCCGCCGTCGCGTTCGCGCTGCCCTGGTCGATCATGCGGCCCGACATCACGAACGTCGCCAATGTCCGCGACGTGATCGCGTCGTTGACCGGATTTGCGGTCGGCGACATGCTCGGCGTCCTGCTGATCGCGCCGCCGCTGCTCTGGATCGCCGATCTGTCGAGCGGCAGGACCGCGATGCCCGCGATGTTTCCGTCGCACCGGCATATTGCGGAAGCCGTGCTGGTGCTCGGCGTGTCGCTCGGGCTGGTCGGAACGCTGGCGACGATCGGCCTCGGCATCCCGGCGACGCCGGTATTGCTGGCGATCGCCTGGATCGGGCTGCGGTTCGGCCGCGCCGCGGCGTGGGCCGCGATCGTCGTCACCGCGATTCTCGTCCTGCCCGAAACGACTGGCGCGATGGCCGTCGACCAACGGCTCGCGCTCCATATGAGCCTCGCCGCGGTAGCCGTGGTCGGGTATCTCGCAGGCAGCTTCGCCGATGCCGAAGCGCGTGCGCTTGCCGCGGTGGCTCGGCGCGACCGGATGCTGTTCCAGGCCGAACGACTCAAGACGCTGCGGGCGATGTCGGTCGCGGTCATCCACGAGATCAGCCAACCGCTGTCCACGCTCGCGATCGAGGCGCGTCATCTGGTCGAGATCAGCGGCAACGCCGATCCCGATATCGCCGAGACGGCGCGGCTCATCGAACGCAAGACCGCGACGCTGTCGACGTTGGTCCGCCGACTGCGCCGGTTCGGCGGTCGCGCGGTCGACGAGCCGTCGCTGTTGCCGATCGGGACCCTGCTCGACACCGTCACGGCGCTGACCCGTCCCGAGGCAAGCGTCGCCGGTGTCGCGATCCGGGTCGCACCCGTCGATCCCGAGTGGACCGTGCTGGCGCAGGAGATCGAAATTGCGCAGGCGCTCGTCAATCTGGTTCGCAACGCCGTGCAGGCTACCGACGACGGCGTGGTCGAGATCGCCGTGACCCGTCGTGACGAACGGATCGCGATCGCCGTGGTCAATCATTGTGCCGATCACCCCCTCGTCCATGAGGGCATGGGCGTCGGCTCGCTCGTGGCGAAGGCGATCGTCGAGGCGCATGGCGGCACGCTGTCTCGCGCCGATCGTGGACTGGCGCGGATCGCGCATGTCGTCACCCTCCCGCTGGTCGGCACGCTCGTCGGAGACGCCGCATGACCTCGATCGCTTCCAGACCGACGGCGGTGTACGTGCTCGACGATGACGCCGATCTGGGGGCCAGCGTCGCGCGGCTGCTCGCCCGGCATGGCCACGCCGCCCGCGCGTTCGTCGAGCCGATCGCGTTGCTGCACGATTATCCCCGCGACCCTGCCGCCTGCATCATCTCCGACGTGATGATGGGCGACATGGATGGTTTCACCTTTGCCGATGCGGTCCGCGAGCTCGATCCGGATGTCGCGTTGGTGTTCATGACGGCGTGGCCGACCACCGCCAACGCGGTCGACAGCGTCCGCCGCTATGGTGGGCTCGACTATCTCGAAAAGCCGATCGACGAGGATCGCCTGCTGACCGCGGTTGCCGAAGGCGTGGCATGGTCGAACAGCCGCCGCCTGCTGTCACGCCGTACCGCGTTGCTGACGGCGCGCGAACGCCAGGTCTTCGACATGCTCGTACGCGGCCATAGCAACAAGGCTATCGCGGGGGCGCTGGGCCTCAGCATCAAGACGATCGAGAACCACCGCGCTGCGATCGTCACCAAGACCGGCACCAACGGATTGGCGCAATTGATCGCGCTCGTTTCGTGAGCGCTGGGATGGCCCCGTTCGACAGCGGGTCGCTGCGCCAAACGCCCGAAAACTCTGGATTTACGATGACCCGATCATGTCTCCCCGTCTCACATTTGAGACCCGTGGACATTTCGCCATTGTACAATCTCGATCAAGTGTTGGCCTTGGCAGGGAGTGGTCGACGCTGGTCGCGCACACCCGAGAATGGGATGTGACGATGCTGGTTTTTCCGATGCGCTCGACGACGGCCGTCGACGGGGTGATGGTGGCAACACGCTCGGTGGAGGGCGAATTGCGGTCACGGATCGATGCGCTAGGCAACGTGCGGCACCGCCCGACGGGTGCGTTCGATGTCTCGCGACTGCCCGGAACCGCGCGGATCCTGGTGATCCCGGAGGGTACGCGGGTCTCGGCGCGGATCCGCAACCGGTATTATGATCGGCTGCCCGATGTCGCCATCGTCGGTCCATCGAGTCGTCCGGTCGCGTTGCAGATCGACGGCAAGGCGCCGGTCGAGATCCCGCTGAGCCCGCTCGACTGGTCGCGGCTGACGCCCGTTGTCGCCGCGACGGTGGCCGATCGGATCCTCGGCGCGGCCGATCTGGGAATCACGTGCCTCGACGACGTCGCCGATACGAACAAGGGCGACATCGCTGGCAGGACGATAGCGCGTCTCGCCGATGCGGTGGTCGCACGCGGCATCGCGCCGCTCGATGGCACGACCGTCGCACTGATCGCGCAGCTGACGGCGTTGATCGACGCAGGGGACGTCGACGATGCAGCGACGGCCGCCGATCATCTGTCGACCTCGCCGCATAATCTTCGCCGGATTGCGCTGCGCTGGTTTGGCTTCCCCCCCAAGACGCTGTTGATGCGGCGTCGCTTTATCGCCGCGCTGGAGCGGTTTCAGGAGGCCGGAATGGACTTCGCGACGATCACGAATTTTGGGTATTTCGATGCATCGCACTTCCTCCGCGACGCCAACCGGTTTTTGGGGACCACGCCGCGGCGCTATCTTCGCCGCATCGATGCCTCGGCTCATGGCAAGTCGGCATCCGACGGCCCGGATTACCGGTAGCGCGAAGGCCGGGATCGATGATCCAGATCAACGTCCAACGACGAGGACACGAGCATGACCAGTGAACGGTCGGACCCTCCGACCACGGCCGAAGCGTGGCACGATCGGGTCGCCTACCACCGCGACCGCGCGGTTCAGGAGAAGCTGCTTGCGCAGCGCTCGAAGACCGAGGCGGCGCGCGCGGCACATCTCCTACTTGCCGATCGGCATCTCCAGATGATGGCGTCGGCAGAGTTCGTCGTGGCGATGACCGAACCGGAGATGCCCCAAAGCTCGTCGCTGCAGGTCACGGGGTGGCTCATGCGGCAAAGTTATAGCAATTAACTGGAAAGATGATCCGACGTCGCGTCGGCATCGATCTCCCCGAGATTGATTCCGTCGTACAGCGCTAGCAACGCGGTCACTTCCTCGACCACGGCCTCCTGCTCGGCCCGCCATCGCGCCGTGGCATCGTGCTGCGGCATGCCCCCATGCCCATCGTGCAGAGTAAAACCCTGATCTATCAACCAGATCGCATCTGCCGCCCGCGCACGCTGGCGACGCAGATGATAGACCCATTGTTCGATGATTCCCGATGGAACCAGCCTATCCAGATCGCCCATCCGTCATCCGGTACGGCAAGCATCGCGGCAACGCCAGAGTCCGGTCGCGCAAATTCCGCAGCGTCGAAAACGCAACCTCGCGCAAGGCGGCAGGCTCGATCCGAGCGGAAACACGCGTACGGCGCTTTGCGCGCGGCACGCAGATCGCTAGAGCGCGCGGCGATGACCGACCCTTCCATTATCCGCCGCCTGTACGGCCGACGCCAAGGCCATAAGCTCCGCCTCGGCCAGGCCGCGCTCGTCGAGGAAACGCTCGCCGACCTGTCGGTGCCCGAAGAGGGCCCGATCACCGCTGCGATGTTGTTCGGCGAAGACCGTCCGCTGCATGTCGAAATCGGCTTCGGTGCAGGCGAGCATCTTGCCGGCCAGGCGGCGGCCAATCCCGAGATCGGGTTCATCGGCTGCGAGCCGTTCCTCAATGGCGTGGTCGGTGCGCTCTCGCACATCCGCGATGGCGAATTGACCAATGTACGGCTGTACATGGGCGATGCGCTCGAAGTGATCGAGCGGCTGCCCGATGCCAGCCTCGACCGGCTGTACCTGCTCCATCCCGATCCGTGGCGGAAGGCACGCCATGCCAAGCGCCGCATGGTCAATCATGGTCCGCTCGACACGATCGCCGCCAAGCTGAAGCCCGGTGCCGAATTCCGGCTCGGCACCGACGATCCGACCTATTGCCGCTGGTCGATGATGATCATGAATGCGCGCCGCGATTTCGTCTGGCAGGCCGAGACGCCGCACGATTTCCTGACGCGTCCCGACGACTGGCCCGAGACGCGGTACGAGCGAAAGGCGCGGCGCCAGGGCCACGAGGTCTGGTATTTCCGGTACGTCCGGGTCTGACCGTGCACGGGGCCTAGCGGGACTCTGAAGCGCCGGACGGGATTGACGGTGTCGGTGATTGTCCGGCGCGAAGCTTCTCGCCTACAAGGGGCGCAACGAGGCGCGTCGGCTCCCGCTGCGCCCAGGGAGAGATCATGGCCCGTCAGCTCGAACGATTCCCGAACCTCGTCGCGATGTTCTTCGCGCGTGCTGCGGAGAAGGGCGATGCGCCGTTTCTCTGGACCAAGACGAGCGGCGCCTGGGTCGCCACCAGCTGGGCCGAAGCCGCGCGGCAGGTCGCTGCCCTCGCCACCGCGCTCACTGCAATCGGCCTGAAGCGCGGCGACCGCGTCATGCTGGTCAGCGAGAACCGCCCCGAATGGTGCCTCAGCGACCTCGCGATCATGGCGGCAGGGTGCATCACCGTGCCGACCTACGTCACCAACACCGAGCGCGATCACCTTCACATCATCGAGAACGCCGGCGCCTGCGCGATCATCGTCTCGACCGCCAAGCTCGCGAAGACCCTCCTCCCCGCGGTCATCCGATCGAATCAGGCGCAGACCGTCATCGGCCTGGAGGACATGAAGGTCCCCGCCGGAATCGACTTCCATAACTGGCACGCACTGATCGCCGCGCACCCGACCACCCCCGAGACCGCCGCCGCCCGCGCCGACTTCGAACGCGAAGACCTAGCGTGCATCATCTACACATCGGGCACCGGCGGCGCGCCACGTGGTGTGATGCAACATCACGGCGCGATCCTCCACAATTGCGCCGGCTGCGCGTCCGTCATCTCGGAGGATTTCGGCTGGGACGACGAGGTGTTCCTGTCGTTCCTTCCCTTAAGCCACGCCTATGAGCACACCGGCGGCCAGCATTTCCCGATCTCGCTCGGCGGCCAGATCTACTACGCGGAGGGCCTCGAAAAGCTGGCCGCGAACATCGAGGAAACGCGCCCGACGATCATGTTCGTCGTCCCCCGCCTGTTCGAAGTCCTCCGCACGCGGATCTCGAAGACGATCGAGAAACAGGGCGGCGCGTCGGCCTACCTGCTGCGCCAGGCCCTCGACATCGGCGGCAAACGCTACGCCGGTCGCCTCCGCCTGATCGACCGCCCGATGCAGGCCGCCGTCGCCACGCTGTTCAAGCCGAAGATCTCGAAGAAGTTCGGTGGTCGACTGAAGGCGATGATCTCGGGCGGCGCACCGCTCAACCCCGAGGTCGGCCTGTTCTTCGAAGCGCTCGGCCTCACCTTCCTGCAAGGCTATGGCCAGACCGAAGCCGCCCCCGTCATCTCCTGCAACCGCCCCAAGGCCGGCGTGCGGATGGACTCGGTCGGGCCGCCGCTCAACGACACCGAGGTCCGGATCGCCGAGGACGGCGAGATTCTGGTGCGCGGCGAACTCGTCATGCACGGCTATTGGCGCAACGATGCCGAGACCGCCAAAGTGCTCAAAGACGGCTGGCTCCACACCGGCGACATCGGCGAGATCGACGACCGCGGCCGGATCCGCATCACCGACCGCAAGAAGGACCTGATCATCAACGACAAGGGCGAAAACGTCGCCCCGCAAAAGGTCGAGGGTATGCTGACGCTCCAGCCCGAAATCGCGCAGGCGATGATCGCCGGCGACAAGCGCCCGTACATGGTCGCACTGGTCGTGCCCGATCCGGAATGGACGCAGGAATGGTGCGCAGGGAACGGCGACGCGTGCAGCTTCGCACGTCTGGCGGAGAACAGCGAGTTCCGCACCGCGATCGGCCATGCGGTCGAGCGGGTGAACGCGGACCTGACCGTAACGGAGCGGGTGCGCAGGTTCGTACTGGCCGACGGCCCGTTCACGATCGAGAACGAGCAGCTCACGCCGAGTTTGAAGATCCGGCGGCATGTGTTGAAGCAGGCCTACGGCGAGAGGCTGGACGCGCTCTACAAATAACCCTCTCCCCCACGGGGAGAGGGAGGGGCCCGCGCGCCCTTGCGCGTGGGAGGGAGAGGGGCGTGAGGCTCGCAACGCCTCCGACCAAAGCCCCTCACACTTCCGTCGCCAAGTGGCTCCTCCCTCCCTCTCCCCGACGGGGAGAGGGATTAAGCGGTCACTTCTTCGCCGCAGCCGGCACTACCGCCATCGTCCAATCCTTCTCCGGCCGCAGATACTTTGCCGCGGTCGCCTGCAACTCCACCGGCGTCGTTGCCACCAAGTCCGAAGCGATCCGCTGCGTCGCCGCGATCCGCCGCGGGTCGAACGTCGCGCCGCCAAGCTGCTGCAACCAGAACTGGTTTCCGGTCGAGGCGCGCAGGATATACTGCCCCATCGGCTTCTTGATCCGATCCAGCTCGTCCGCCGCGATCGGCGTCGACACCAGTTCCGCCGCGATCTGCCGCGCGATCTGGAAGAAGAACGACACCTTGTCGGGCGCGACCTGCCCGATCGCGACCATCCGGCCACCAGTGTTCATCCCCACCGGCCACTGGCTCGACACGTTGGGGCTGTAGCTCGCGCCCGCCGCCTGCCGCAGCCGCTCGAACAGCCGATCGCTGAACACCTGCGCCAGCACATCGAGACGCCGCGCCTCGACGATATTGTCGATCCCGCCACCGGTCGGCCATGCGATCACCGCCGCCGCCTGGTTCTCAGGCCCGGTATGCGCGCGCATCACCGGCGTCGCGTTGTGCGCCGGGAAGCCGACCGGCGCACCGACCGTCGACACCGCCGTCCGCGGCTTCATCGCCCCGAACGACTTCGCCACCGCAGCGATCGCATCCTCGGTCTTCACGTCGCCGAAGATCGAGACTTCGACAGGCCCGGTCTTCAGGATCGGCTCCCAGAACGCGCGGAAGTCCTTCGCATTCAGCGCCTCGACGGTCGGCTTCGACGGCGTCCCCCAGCGCGGATCGCCTGCCCGCAGCAGCCCCTCAAGGTCACGCGACAACACGCCATCAGGCGACGAATCATAGCCCGCGAACCCTGCCAGCGCCGCGACCCGCGCACGCGCTACAGGCGCCGGGTCCCACGCCGGGAACGCGAGCTTGGCCGCCATCAGCCGCAACTGATCGGCATAATCCGCCGGCGACGTAATCGCGCTCAGCGTGAACGCATCGTCGTCGATTCCGAAGTCGAGCCCGATCCGCCGACCCGCAGTCAGCTGGTCGAGATCGCCCTGGTCGAGATTGCCGATACCCCCTGCGACCAGCGCAAGATCACCCGCCCACGCCGGCGTCGACCGGTTCGACGGGATCGCGGTATAGCCGCCACCGAACCGCACGCGCACATACACGCGCCCGGTCTCACCCGCGTTCGGGAACAGCAGCACGCGCGTCCCGTTCGCGAAGTTCACCTGCTCCATGTCAAACGCGGCAATCTTTTCACGGCTCGCGACGACGCCCGGCTTGCCGAGCGACGGCAGCTTCGAGAAATCGACCGCAGCCTGCGCGCGCCGCTTGCCCGCCAGTCCCGAAACGTCCGCCTTCAGCGCAGTCGCCAGCTTGTTCGCAGCTCCCGCATCGGGCGTCTGCGTATTCACGAGCGCTCGGGTCGCGGTCCCTTCGAAAATAGCCTTGCTCGACGCGAGCAGCGTGGCAGGCGTGAACATGCCCTTGGCCTTGGCATCCTGCAAAATCTTGTACGACGTCTCCGGCCCCGCCACCGTCTCGCGGATATCGAGCGCGCCGACCATGTCGTCCGCCTGCTTCGACCCCGCCTCGACCTTGGCGGTCTCGACGCTGGTCCGCATGATCGTATCGAAATCGGCATACTCGCGGTCGACTTCGGCCTGGCTCGGCGCGTTGGTCTGCGCGTCGGCGATCACCGCGCGCACGTCCTTCAACGCCGCTTCCCAATCGGTCCCGATCGGCACGATATTGACGCTGGTCAGGTTCGCCGAGCGCGACACGTCGTCGATCGACACGCCCGCCTGGAGGAAACTGCCGCCCGCGCGCGCCCGCGTCTCCAGCCGCCGGCTGATCAGGCGGGTGGCGAGCACGTCGACCAGCCGCTTCTGGTTCATGATCGCGGTGTCGTCCTTATACTCCCACGGCCGCACCACGCCGAGCGTCACCACCGCCGGGATCGCCGGCTCGGCAATCGTCGCAGAGACCGGCGCCTTCGGATCGGGCTTGCCGAAATCGGGTGCCGGCACAACCGGGTCGGTGCGCTTCCAGTCGGCGAAGTTCTTGACGATCAACCGCCCGAACAGCGCCGGATCCATGTCGCCCGAGATGATGACGACGGTGTTCTCCGGACGATACCAGCGATCGTGGAACGCCTTGACCGTAGCGCCGGTGGCAGCTTCCAGCGTTTTGATATTACCGATCGGCGAGCGATCCGCGAGCGGCTGGCCGGCGAAGAACGTCGCGCGGATCGCATCGCCGAACCGCACCTGCGGCCCCGGCTGCTCGCGCTGTTCGGCGAGCACGATCGGGCGCTCGGCAGCGACCGACGCGTCGGTAATCGTCGGCTTCTCCATCATGCCCGACATGATCTTCAGGCTCTCGTCGAGCCCCGCCTCGGTTGCCGAGGGCAGGTCGAGCTTGAACGTGGTCGAGGTCGGCGTCGTCTGCGCGTTGGTGTCCGACCCGAAGGTCGCGCCGAACCGCTGCCACACGCGCTTGGCCTCACCGTCCGGCACGTATTCGGAGCCGCGGAACGAGAGATGCTCGATGAAATGCGCGAAACCGCGTTCGCTGTCGGTCTCGTTCAGCGACCCCGCATCGATCCGCACGCGCACCGACACCTGGCCGGGCGGCACGCCGTTCTTGCGCACCGCGAACCGCATGCCGTTGGGGAGAGTCCCGAACTTCCACTCGGGGTCACGGGTAAGGTCGCTGCCCTTGTAGAGCCACGCCGTCGTATCGATCCCCGGCAGCTCGGGAAGCGTCGGCGCTTCCTTGGCGGGAGAGGAAGCGGCCTGTTGCGTCGCCATCTGGCCGCTTGCCGGAATGGCCAGCCCGAGCACGAGGGGGAGCAGGACGGGAGCGCGATACAAGCGCGAGAAAGACACCATGGTGCATCTGTAGCGGTCGCGGGCGTCGCTCGCCAGTGCCCTGCCTCCACGCCCGGCGTGCGGATGCCATCATTTCGTCCAACACTGGCGGTATATCGTGTTCTAACAACGGGATCGGCCGCGCGACGCGCCGGGATACAGGGTAGAGATGACGGTCGAAGCCGAACTGGGGCAGTCTTCAATGTGGCGGGAATCGGGCGGGCCGGCAGTACGGCGCAGCGCCCGAATGCCCGATCTGAACGTGATCTCGGGCGCACCCAAATCCGGCGCGCCGATGGTCGCCGAGGCCAACCGCCCGCTGATCATCCGCGTCGGCAAGCATTTGCGCGGCGTATTCGACAAGATGATCGCGTCGTCCTCGCTGGTCGCCAACGATCCGGTGCTCGACGTCCGCGACTTCGCCTGGACCGCGGGCCTGCGCGAGAACTGGGCCGCGATCCGCGACGAAGCCGTCCGCGTCGCGCTGCAAGGCGAGGCCTCGCCCAGCCTCGCGACGATCTCGCCCGATCACCGCTCGATCGCCGAAGTCGACAAATGGCGCTCGTTCTTCCTCTACGGCTATGGCTACCCGATTGAGGAGAGCTTGGCGCGCTGCCCACACACCGCCGCCGCGGTCGCGCGCATACCCGGCCTCAACAGCGCGTTCTTCTCGATCCTCGCGCCGGGCACGCACATCCCCGAGCATCGCGGCGTGACCAAGGGCCTGATCACCTGCCACCTCGGCCTGATCGTCCCGCGCGACGGCGACGTCCGAATGCGCGTCCACGACCGCACCGTGCGTTGGGCGGAAGGCGAGACGCTCGTATTCGACGACACCTATCAGCACGAGGTGTGGAACGACACGACCGGCACCCGCGTCGTGTTGCTGATCCAGTTCGAACGCCCTCTGCGCAACCCGGGCAAGTGGATCGCCGACCTGTTCCTGGGGGTCGTCCGCCGCTCCGCCTTCGTCCAGGACGCGGTCCGCAACATCGGCAGCTGGAACGCCGCAGTGAAGGCGATGGACGTCTGAGTTCACCCCACCTGCCAACCCGTCGCTAATACAAACTCTGTCGCCACTACAAACTCCGTTACCCCAGCGAAAGCTAGGGTATCTCGGTTCGAGCCACGCGCTTCCCAACGGGGATACCCCAGCTTTCGCTTGGGTGACGGACTTGAGGGATTACGAATTTGGGGGAGGCCCGGTCCGTCCAAAGCATGTTCTCCCGCGCAATGTCCCCCCTCCTCACCCCCCGAAAGAAACCGTTTCCCGTTCCGCGCTTGATCCACCGCGCCCGTCGGGCCACATGCGGTGCATGCTCATCGAAACGGAATCCACCCCGAACCCCTCGACGCTGAAGTTCCTGCCGGGACGCACCGTCATGGACGCTGGCACGCGCGACTTCGCCACGCCGGAGGAGGCCGAGACCAGTCCGCTGGCCGAGGCGATCTTCAATCTCGGCGACGTGACCGGCGTGTTCTTCGGCCGTGACTTCGTGTCGGTGACCGCGGGGCCGGGCGTCGCCTGGTCGGACCTCAAGCCCGACGTGCTGGCGATCCTGCTCGATCACTTCTCCGCCGCGATGCCGCTGTTCAAGCCCGCGCGCGCCGGCTTTTCGGTGCCATCGGACGAGCCCGCGCTGTCGGACGATCCCGCCGACGCCGACATCGTCGCGCAGATCCGCGAACTCATAGACACCCGCGTCCGGCCCGCAGTGGCGAACGACGGCGGCGACATCGTCTATCGCGGCTTCGACAAGGGCAAGGTGTTCCTCCAGCTCCAGGGCGCCTGCGCCGGCTGCCCGTCGTCGAGCGCCACGCTCAAGAACGGCATCGAGCAGCTGCTCAAATACTACGTCCCCGAAGTCACCGAAGTGCGAGCCGTCTGATGCGCGAGAAATTGGACGACGCCGTCCTCGATACGATCTTCCGCGAAGCCCGCAGCTACAACGGCTACACCGACCAGCCGGTCGCCGAGTCCGAACTGCACGCGATCTGGGACCTGATGAAGTGGGGCCCGACGTCTGCCAACCAGCTTCCTGCGCGGTTGATCTGGGTGGTCAGCGACGAGGCCAAGCAGAAGCTCACCGACGCATGCAGCGCGCAGAACCAGCCGAAGATCCTGAAAGCCCCCGTGTCGGTGATCATCGGCATGGACACCAATTTCCACGAGCACCTGCCCGAGCTGTTCCCGCACGTCGATGCGAAGTCGTGGTTCGACGGCAACGCCGAACTGCGCGAAGCGTCCGCGTTCCGCAATTCGACATTGCAGGGCGCGTATTTCATCATCGCCGCGCGAATGCTCGGGCTCGATACCGGGCCGATGTCGGGCTTCGACGCGGGCAAGGTCGATGCGGCGTTCTTCCACGATACGCCGGCGGTGCGGACCAACTTCATCTCGACGCTCGGCCACGGCGACCCCGCGACGATCTTCGGACGGTCGCCCCGCCCCGGTTTCGCGAAGTTCAACACGATAGCCTGACCGCGCTAGCCAACGGCGCTAGCCAAAGGCCGTCACCCCAGCGAAAGCTGGGGTCTTCCCGTTAATGGCCAGGGCCTTCGCCAACCGGGAGACCCCAGCCTGCGCTGGGGTGACGGGCGTTGGGACGTTGGGACGTTGGGATGTGACGGAATAAACAATGCGCACTTTAGTAATCGAAACATCCACCACCGCCTGCTCGGTCGCGCTCATCGAGGACGGCGCCGTCCTCGCCCGTGCGCACGAAGTCGTCGGCCGCGGCCATGCCGAACGGCTCATCCCGATGATCGCCGAGCTCCCCAACGGCGGCCGCGCCGACCGCATCCTCGTCGATTGCGGCCCCGGCAGCTTTACCGGCGTCCGCGTCGGCATCGCCGCAGCCCGCGGGCTAGCACTCGGTTGGGATGCGGAAATCGCCGGCTTCTCCTCGCTCCCGCTCATCGCCGCCGCCGGTTTTGCCGACCGCTTAACCGACGATATTGCGGTCGTCATGGAAGGCGGGCATGGCGAGGTCTTCATGCAGGCCTTTGCCGCCGATCTGTCGCCGCGATCCGACATGGTATCGCTGAAGCCCGCCGCCGCGCTCGCCGCGCTGGCGGGGCGGCGTGCGGTCGGCAACGGCGTCCGCTGGCTTGCTGCACTGGATGCCCAGTTCGAAGGGAGCCTCGACCTCACCGAAGCGCTACCCGACGCAGCCTCCGCGATCCTGCTCCCAGCATCGCTGACCGCCCTTTCACCAAGCCCGATCTACGGCCGTGCCCCCGACGCCAAGCCGTCGGTTCCGAAATAATGGCCAGCCGCCAAGTCGCCACCCGCACCGTCACGCTCCGCACCGGCGACGCACGCGATCTTGCGATCGTCGACGCACTGATGACCGACGCGTTCGACCCGCGCTACGGCGAAGCGTGGACGCGCAGCCAGTGCCTCGGCGTGCTAGCGCTCACCGGCGTCCACCTCACGCTCGCGTTCGTCGACGACTTCCCCGCAGGGTTCACGATGACCCGGTCGGTCGCCGACGAAGCCGAACTTCTCCTGATCGCAGTCGCCCCCGACTATCGTCGTCGCGGCGTCGGCACCGCACTGATCCGCGCGGCCATCGCGGAATGCTCGGTCGGCAGCATCGCCAAACTCCACCTCGAAGTCCGCGCCGGTAACGACGCGGTCAAGATGTATGCTACACACGGCTTCGCGAAGGTCGGTGAGCGCCGCGCCTATTACCGCGGCAAGACCGGCGTCGCGTATGACGCACACACCTATTCGAAAGATATCAACAGCTAAGGCTTATTGCGAGTCACTATCCCTTTTCGCAACAGCGCGGACGTCCTACATGGGGTGCAACGAGGGAATGACACATGCCGCGCAAGATCGATCTGGAAGCACTCTGCAACGAGAAGGGCCTGCGCATCACCGAGCAGCGCCGCGTCATCGCACGCGTGCTGTCCGAGGCGGACGACCATCCCGACGTCGAGAAGGTCTATGAGCGCGCATCGCAGATCGACCCCGGCATCTCGATCGCGACGGTGTACCGCACCGTCCGGCTGTTCGAGGAAGCCGGCATCCTCGACCGCCACGATTTCGGCGACGGCCGCGCCCGCTACGAGCCTGCGCCCGAAGCGCATCACGATCACCTGATCGACGTCGAGAGCGGCAAGGTGATCGAATTCGTCGATCCCGAACTCGAGCAGTTGCAGAAGGCGATCGCCGAGAAGCTGGGCTTCCGTCTGGTCGATCACCGCATGGAACTCTACGGCGTCGCGCTAGCCCGCAAGGACTGAGCCGATCGGCCGGGTGCGATTTGGGGCGCGGCTGGCGGCGCTGTTGCTCGCGCTGATCCTGGCGCTTCCGTTACATGGCGCGTGGCGGCTGTTCGGGCGGAAGTCGCCTTGGCCGCCGCGGTTCCTGGGACTGGTCGCGCGGATCGTCGGCGCTCGGGTGCGAGTGGTCGGCACCCCGCTCCGCCACGACGTCGTGTTCGTCTCGAACCATCTGAGCTGGATCGACATCCTGCTCCTGTCCGGCGCAACCGGCAGCGCGTTCGTGGCTAAATCCGAACTGCGCAGCGCCCCGCTGGTCGGCTGGCTCTGCACACTCAACCACACCATCTTCGTGTCGCGGGCCGACCGCATGGCGGTAACCGCCCAGATCGCCCAGGTCCGCGACGCGCTTGCGGCAGACTGGCCCGTAACCTTGTTCCCCGAAGGCACGACGGGAGACGGCACGACGCTCCTCCCTTTCAAGGCGGCATTGCTGGCGGCCCTGGACCCGCCCCCGCCGGGCGTCCGCGTGCAACCGGTCCGCATCGATTATGGCGCGGCGACCGATGAACTCGCGTGGGTCGGCGACGAGCCCGGCCAACACCACGCCGCCCGCGTCCTGAAGCGCAAAGGCAGCTTCGTCGCGACGCTGCACTTCGCAGAACCGTTCGATCCCGCGGAATATGGCGACCGAAAAGCCATAGCCGCCGAAGCCCGCCGCCGCATGGAAGCGCTGTAGTCCAAACAATAGAGTGTTCCCCCGCGAAGGCGGGGGCCCAGACTGGACTCCCGCCTTCGCGGGAGAACAAGGGAGGGAACCTCCCACCTATCCCCAACACAGAAACACCACCCCGGCGAAGGCCGGGGCCCAATTGGGGGACATTGCTAACGGAAGACGGCGCTCCGTTACTGCAACCTTTCTAATTGGCCCCCGGCCTCCGCCGGGGCGGTGCTCCAGCGGGGCCTCCCTGACGGTGCTCGAAAAGACGCTCTAACAACGCCCCCTCCCCCCGCGCCCACAAATTTGGTACGGCCCCCGCATGTCCCCTCCCAAAACCTTCCACGTAAAATCCATCGGCTGCCAGATGAACGTCTACGACGGCGAGCGCATGGCCGAACTGATGGCCGCCCAGGGCCTCACGCAAGCCGACGCGGTCGACGCCGACGTAGTCGTCCTAAACACCTGCCACATCCGCGAACGCGCCACCGAAAAGGTCTATTCGGACATCGGTCGCCTCCGGAAGGACCAGCGCCGCAAGTCCGGCAAGACGCCGATGATCGCCGTCGCCGGCTGCGTCGCGCAGGCCGAGGGCGAGGAGATCTTCACCCGCGCCAAGGTCGATATCGTCGTCGGCCCGCAGGCCTATCACAACCTCCCCGAGCTGGTCGCGAAAGCCGCCGCCGGTACGCCCTCGCTCGACACCGACATGCCGCTGCTGTCGAAGTTCGGCGCGCTCCCCGCCCGCCGCAAAGTCGCCCCTTCAGCGTTCCTCACCGTGCAGGAAGGGTGCGACAAGTTCTGCACCTACTGCGTCGTCCCCTACACGCGGGGCGCGGAAATCAGCCGCCCGTTCACAGCGATCGTCGACGAGGCGAAGGCGCTGGTCGACGCCGGCGCGCGCGAGATCACGCTGCTGGGCCAGAACGTCAACGCGTGGTCCGAGAATGCCAATACTTCAGATGGGCGCGGCCTCCACGACCTGATCCGCGACCTCGACCGCATTCCCGGCCTCGCGCGGATCCGCTACACCACGAGCCACCCCAACGACATGACTCAAGGCCTGATCGACGCCCACCGCGACATCGAGGGCCTGATGCCGTTCCTCCACCTTCCCGTGCAGGCCGGCAGCGACCGCGTCCTCAAGGCGATGAACCGCAGCCACACCCGCGACTCCTATCTCCGCCTGCTCGACCGCGTCCGCGCAGTCCGCCCCGACATCGCGCTGTCGGGCGACTTCATCGTCGGCTTCCCCGGCGAGACCGACGCCGAGTTCGAGGACACGTTGAGCCTTGTCGACGCGGTCGGCTACGCGCAGGCCTACAGCTTCAAATACAGCCCCCGCCCCGGCACGCCTGCGGCGTCGATCGTCGAGCAGGTCCCCGAAGCCGTGATGGACGAGCGCCTCCAGCGCCTCCAGGCCGCACTCAACCGCGACCAACACGCCTTCAATGCAGCCACGGTAGGCCGTACCTGCACGGTCCTGCTCGAACGCACGGGCAAACTCCCCGGCCAGCTGATCGGCAAGTCCCCCTGGCTGCAATCGGTCCACCTGATCGGCAACCACGCGATAGGTGACCTGGTCGAGGTGACGCTAGCCGCCGCCGGCCCGAATTCCCTGACCGGCATCGAACGCGTGCGCGAAGCCGCCTAAAACCTATCCTCCCCTGATAGGGGAGGTGGCAGCCCGAAGGGCTGACGGAGGGGTGACCGCGCTATCGAGAGGGCGTCACCCTCCGTCTGGCAAGCGCCAGACACCTCCCCTTACAAGGGAGGATCAGTGAGGACCTCTCCCTGCCGAGGCGCCAAAGCACCGATTTCGAGCCTTCGCACGGACCCGCACGATTACCCTATCCTCCATCCCAATCCCCTGTCACACTCGCCGGCGATGCAGTTGCGCCCGCGCGATCCGATGCTCTTCCGACCCGCCGTCATGGCGCGGGTTGAAGGTCGGCGCCCCGCTCCTCATCTTCCTTCCAGAGGTTACGGTTCGACGCTTCCAAGCGTAGCCTTTGACATCTCGAAAGGACCGTATGAGCCGTAAACCCGTTCCCGCCCAGTCCGGTGACCGCGCCCGTGTCGAGCTGCTGTTCGACAAGCCCCAATTGCTCGTCCGGCTGTTCGGCCAGTACGACCAGAACCTGGTAGCGCTCGAGAATCGCCTTGGCGTCTACATCACCGCGCGAGGGAACAAGATAGGCCTGGAGGGCACCGCCGAACAGGTCGCCAAGGCGCGCGACGTGCTGCACGACCTCTATGCCCGCATCCAGCGCGGCGAGGACGTCGATACCGGCCTCGTCGACGCGTCGATAGCGATGGCGGACGAGCCCGTTCTCGAAGGCATCATCCGCGCCGATGCGGGTGGCGGCGGCGCCCCGCCGATCATGATCCGGACGCGCAAGAAGACGATCGTCCCACGCACCCCAGCGCAGGCGCACTACATGCGCGAGCTAGCCAACAACGACATGATCTTCGCACTCGGGCCGGCAGGCACGGGCAAGACCTATGTCGCGGTCGCGCAAGCGGTGCAGCAGCTCATCACCGGCAGCGTCCAACGCCTGATCCTCTCGCGCCCCGCGGTCGAAGCCGGCGAACGCCTCGGCTTCCTACCCGGCGACATGAAGGAGAAGGTCGATCCGTACCTTCGCCCGCTGTACGATGCGCTCTACGACTGCCTTCCCGCGGAACAAGTCGAACGCCGCATCGCCAGCGGAGAGATCGAGGTCGCCCCGATCGCCTTCATGCGCGGCCGTACGCTGGCCGACGCGTTCGTCATCCTCGACGAGGCCCAGAACACCACCCCCGCGCAGATGAAGATGTTCCTCACCCGCTTCGGCCAGAACAGCCGCATGGTGATCTGCGGCGACCCCAAGCAGGTCGACATCCCCGGCGGCGTAGCGGCCTCGGGTCTGGCCGATGCGGTCACGCGACTGGAGGGCGTGGAAAGCATCTCGATGTGCCGCTTCACCGTCGGCGACGTCGTCCGCCACCCCATCGTCGGTCGCGTCGTCGCGGCCTACGAAGGCACCGATGCTTGATGCACGGGATATCCTGGAGTACATCTTCAGGATATCCCCGGAGTCGGACGATGGCATCGCTCTATATCAAGAACGCCGATACCGCCGATCTTGCGCGTGAGGTCGCTGGGCTGCTCGGCACCAGCAAGACGGCAGCGGTCCACGACGCTCTCCTGCACCGCAAGCGTATGCTCGAAACGGAGAAGCTTGCGAGTATCCATGATCGATTCGCGGCTTGGCGAGCGGCTCATCCGCTAGGCGAACCGACGGGGTTGGAAGCGGACAAGGCCTTCTACGATTCGCTCAACGACGAAGATGACGATTGATCGCATTCCTGGACGCATCCGCAATGGTTGCGATCATTACGGGCGAGCCTGAAGCCTTCTCCCTCGAGAAGCGATACGGTCAGGCTGACGCGGTGCTGTGCTCGGCGATGTCGCTATGGGAAACGGTCCGCGCCGTAGCACGCAAGCGCAAGGTTCCCGTCGCCGTCGCGCACGCCGAAGTCGAGACGTTCAGGGTCGACTTTGCACTCCGCCTCGTCCCTATCGGCGAGACCGAGACCCGGGAGGCCATCATGGCTCACGAACGCTACGGCAAAGGGAACCACCCCGCGAAGCTCAACATGGGCGATTGTTTCGCCTATGCCTGTGCGAAAGCCCATGGTGCGGAACTTCTCTACAAGGGTAATGATTTCGCCCAAACCGATCTCGCCTGATCTCGCCTGAAGGACCCGCATGCTCGAAATCGCGCTCTCTTCCGACGCCCCCTGGCCTGAGCAGGACTGGGACGCCCTCGCCCTGCGCGCGGCGACGGCGGCGATCGAGCGGACCCCGCACGGCGAACTCCTGACCAGCGCGGCAACGGTCGAGATTTCGATCCGGCTCGCGTCGGACGACGAAGTGCATACGCTCAACAAGCAATATCGCCAGAAGGACAAGCCGACCAACGTCCTGTCCTTCCCGATGGTCCAGCCCGACCTGTTGGAGACGATCACGCAGAACTCGGACGACGGCGAGGTGCTGCTCGGCGACATCATCCTCGCGCACGGCGTCTGCGTCGCGGAAGCCGCCGAGCGCAATATCTCGGTCGAGGATCATGCGATGCATCTGATGGTGCACGGCACGCTGCATCTGCTAGGCTATGACCATATCGACGACGACGAGGCCGAGGGCATGGAGCAGATCGAGCGCGACGCGCTCGCCGCGCTCGGCCTTCACGACCCTTACTTGATAACAGAGGACTGACGACCACGATGGCCGATGGCCCCAATGCCGGTAACGGCGATAGTAGCGACAGTATCTGGCGCGGGCTCAAGGGCCTGATCTTCGGTGCTCAAGACGAGTCTCTCCGCGACCAGCTCGAGGATGCGATCGACCGGCACGAGGGCGATCCCGCCCCCGATGCAAAGGGTGATCTGACCCCGCTCGAGCGCCAGATGGTCCGCAACCTGCTCCACTTCAGCGAGCGCGACGCAGGCGACGTCGGCGTGCCGCGCGCGGACATCATCGCCGTGGAGGAAGACACGCCGTTCGCGGACTTGGTGAAGCTGTTCGCCGAGGCGGGGCACAGCCGCCTGCCGGTGTACCGCGACAACCTCGATACGATCATCGGCATGGTCCACATCAAGGACGTCTTCAACATCCTCGCGACCGGTGCCGAGCATCCGACGTCGATCGCCGGACTGATCCGCGAGCCTCTCTACGCGCCAATGTCGCGCGGGGCGCTCGATCTGCTAGCGGACATGCGACAGAAGCACGTCCACCTGACGATAGTGCTCGACGAATATTCGGGCACCGAGGGTCTGGTGACATTCGAGGATCTGATCGAGGAGATCGTCGGCGAGGTCGAGGACGAGCATGACGAGGCGCCGCAGGTGCTAATGACGCCGATCGAGGGCGGTGCGTGGGATGCCGACGCACGCGCCGAGCTGGAGGACGCCGCCGAATTGATCGATCCGCGTCTGGCGGAAGTCGACGGCGACATTGACACGCTAGGCGGATTGGCGGCACTTCTGGCCGGACATGTCCCGCAGATCGGCGAGTGCGTCGATCATCCGAGCGGGTGGAAGCTGGAGATCACCGACGCGGACGAGCGCCGCATCAACCGGCTGCGCCTGCATCCACCGGTGATCGAATTGGTCGAAGACTGATCAATCTCGCTATCCTGTAAACGGCGGTTCATTGCGGCTGGCCAATGATCTCCTTCTCGAAAAAGGGGATCAGCGATGAAGTATGCAGGCGTTATGGCAGCGATAATGGTAGCAAGCCCAGTGTCGGCCCAGGAAATGGAGCTTCCCTTCACCGGTCCGTCGGTGGGTGCCGAGGCCGGACTACTCGAACACCATTTCGTGCTTCAGTTCGAAAACTACGAGAATGACACGCTGGTCGCCAGCTATGATCGCTATTACAGGGCCAGCGGCTTTGGTGGCGGCGTGTTCGCCGGCTACGACATCGCCGCATCCCGCAACTGGCGGCTCGGCCTTGAGATTGCGGGTACCACAGGAGGCCGGGACAACAGGGCGACGTTCGAGACGCTGGTCTACGAACAACGGCCCCAGTTCGGTGTTCGGGGCACGGCGCGTGCCGGCTACGTCCTGACACCGCGCCTCATGGCGTACGGATCGGTCGGCTATGGCGGCAACAGATACCGTATTCGCGACGCGCTCGGTATCGGCGACACGAATAAGTGGGGCAGCAGCTTCGTCGTCGGCGGTGGTGCGGAATACCGTCTCGATCGCCGTTACGGGGTCCGCTTCGACGTCAAGCACGTCGACAACCAGACGTGGCAAGCGTTCGTGGGCATGCCGATCCGGTTCTGATCTCCGTCCTGTTCGAGATTGCCGGCGGCCTTTTATTCCTCCCCGGCACGGGGAGGGGGACCGCGACGCACAGTGGCAGGGTGGAGGGGCTCACTGTGAGCGCATCGCCCATGGAAGCCCCCCCTCACCCGTCATTCCAGCCAAAGCTGGGATTTCCCGGTTCGGGCCACCGCACCTCCCTCATGAATATCCCAGCTTTCGCTGGGATGACGGTGGTAGAGATTGCCCCAATCCCCTCGCCCCCCTAATCTCCCCGTATGCGCAAACACATCCTCATCGTCCTTGGCCTGATCCTGCTCGTGATCGCCGCGGGCGTCACCTATGTCGCCTGGCCCGATACGGCGGAACTGTCAGTCGACCAGGTCGCGGGCAAGCTGCCCAAGATCACCGATCCGCGCATCCAGACGATCCCGACCGTGAAAGTCGCCAAGGTCGTCGGCTGGCAGAACGGCGCGATGCCGACGCCCGCGGCCGGCCTGAAGGTCCAGCCGTTCGCGACGGGGCTCGATCACCCGCGCTGGATGTACCGCCTGCCCAATGGCGACGTGCTGGTAGCGGAAACCAACTCGCCCCCGCGCGAGGGCGGCGGGATCACCGGCTGGGTGATGAAGGTCCTGATGGGCCGCGCCGGCGCCGGTGTGCCGTCCGCGAACCGCATCACGCTGCTCCGCGATGCAAACGGTGACGGCGTTGCGGAAACGAAGTCGGTGTTCATGACCGGGCTCAACTCGCCGTTCGGCATGACATTGCTCGACGGACAGCTCTACATCGGCAACACCGACGCGCTGGTCCGCGTCCCCTACACCGACGGTTCGACCAAGATCACCGCCAAACCCGAGCTCGTCATCAAGCTCAACCCCGGCGGCAATCACTGGGCACGCAACGTCATCGCGGCCGCCGACGGCAAGACGCTGTACGTCGGCGTCGGCTCATCCTCGAACATCGCCGAGAACGGCATGGACGCCGAGAAATACCGCGCCAACATCCTGCAGGTATGGCCCAAGGACAAGAACTGGCGAATCTACGCCGCGGGCCTGCGCAACCCCAACGGCATGGCGATCAACCCCAAGTCGGGCGGGCTGTGGACCGTCGTCAACGAGCGCGACATGCTCGGCTCCGATCTCGCCCCCGATTACCTGACGCAGGTCGAGTTCGGCGATCACTTCGGCTGGCCCTGGTATTATTGGGGCGGCTATCCCGACAGCCGCGTCGAACCAAAGAACCCCGCGCTCCAGCAATATGCGAAGCGCCCGGATTATGCGCTCGGACCCCACGTTGCCGCGCTCGGCCTGACCTTCTCCGCGGATGCGAAGCTCGGCGATCGCTTCGCCAATGGCGCGTTCGTCGGCGAGCACGGCTCGTGGAACCGCAAGCCCGTCTCCGGCTACAAGGTGGTCTACGTGCCCTTCGGCGACACCGGCTTCCCGGCTGCAAACGCAAAGCCGATCGACGTACTGAGCGGGTTCCTGAACAAGGACGGCGACGCACAGGGCCGCCCGGTCGGCGTCATCACCGACAAGACCGGTGGTCTGCTGGTGGCGGACGATGTCGGCAATGCGATCTGGCGGGTTAGCGCGGGGGGCTGATCTCTGCGGAAGGCGGGCAAAGGTCTTGCCCTTTTCCGTCACCCCGGACGTGTTCCGGGGTCCACCGTTCCGCAAACGCGAACCCACGTAGCTTGCTGAACCGTGGATGCCGGAACAAGCCCGGCATGACGGATACCGTCGGTTATTGGAGAGCGCAGAAGTGTTCGCTTAATCTGGCGCCAATTTACTGACGCCTAACGCACTCGCTCACCCCGCTAAAATCCCCCTAGCCTCGTCCAGATCGTCCTCGTCGACCATCACGCGAACCGGGATCAGCAGCCAGCTCCCTTCCATGATCGACATCCCGCCATCGAACGCGATCGCCGGGATGCCTTCGCTCTCGAGCCGCCCGACGATGATATGAGCCTCGTTGCGGCCGTACCGCCCCAGTTCGACGAGGCTCATTCTCCGGCACATTCCGGCAGGACGGTCGCAACGCGCACCGGCAGCCCGTCGATGCTTCTGGTCCGCCCAGCCCATTTTGCGAGCCGCTCGGTTCCCGCCTGCGCAGCGTGATATTTCGACAGGGTCTGGCGCTCGCGGTCCAGAGTCATGAACGGCACGCCCCAACCGCAACTCGTCTGCACCTCGTCGACATCGATCACGAAGATCTGCCGCGTACCCGGCAACGGCGTGAACTGCGCGTAAAGCTCGGCCCAGCCGTCGTCCTGCGGCAACACCGCACGCCCCTTGCCATAGATGCGGAAGATCAGCGCGGGCTGGCCGAACGCGCAGAACATGATCGTGATGCGACCATCGGCACCCAGATGCGCGTTCGTCTCGTTCCCCGACCCACCGACGTCGAGATACGCGACCGTCTTCGGATCGAGTACGCGAAAGCTGTCCATGCCCTTGGGACTGAGATTGATCCGCGCGCCTTCCGCGGCGGTGGCAACGAAGAATACCGGTTGCCGCATCACGAATGCGCGATGATCGTCGGTGAGCGCGGGGAAGAAGTCCATCGTTCGGCTCCGAATTGACGCGCATCATCGACGCGCATACTCTATGCCCATGAAACATGATCCCGTCGCAACCGGCAAGCGCAAATCGGTCAACATGTCGCTCGATACCGGCATCGTAGCGGCGGCACGGGAGGCAGGGCTCAACCTCTCCCAGATCAGCGAACATGCTATCAGGCACGCGACAAAGGTCGAACAGGAGCGGCGCTGGAAGGAAGAAAATCGCGAGGCGATACAGGGCTGGAACCACTGGTACGAAAAGAACGGCGATCCGCTCGCCCATTTGCGGTCGCTCTGAATGGCACAGTTCGACGTCTACCGCGTTCGCGGCAACGTGCTGGTGATCGATTGCCAGTCTGATCTTCTGACCGATTTGCCGACCCGCTTCGTGGTGCCGCTTCGCCCGACCGACACCGTCGCACTCAAGAGGCTGACCCCGACCTTCGTTATCAACGGCACGGCACTGACCATGATCACGCCGCTAGCGCGCGCGATCGATGTCCGCGATATCGAAGATACCGTCACGACACTCGACACAGCACAGTTCGAGATCAAGGCTGCGCTCGATATGTTGATCTCCGGGTTTTAGGCCGCCGTCCCCCCGACCGTAAGCCCATCGACCAGCAATGTCGGCTGCCCGACGCCAGCCGGCACCGACTGTCCGCCCTTGCCGCAAATCCCGATACCTTCGTCAAGCGCGAAGTCGTTGCCGATCCCACGCACCTTGGTCAGCGAACTCGGGCCATCGCCGATCAGCGTCGCGCCCTTGATCGGCGCACCGAGCTTGCCGTCCTCAATGAGATACGCCTCGGTGCAGCTGAACACGAACTTGCCCGACACGATATCAACCTGACCGCCGCCGAACGCCTTGGCGAAGATGCCCTTCTTGACGCGCGACAGAAGCTCGGCGGGGTCGTCGTTGCCCGCCTTCATGAAGGTGTTCGTCATCCGCGGCATCGGTGCGTGCGCATAGCTCTCGCGACGGCCGTTGCCGGTGGCCTCGACGCCCATCAGCCGTGCGTTGAGGCGGTCCTGCATATAGCCCTTGAGGATGCCGTCCTCGATCAGCACGGTCTCGCGCGTCGGCGTGCCCTCGTCGTCGATCGTCAGCGAGCCGCGGCGATCTTGAAGTGAGCCGTCGTCGACCACCGTCACGCCCTCGGCCGCAACGCGCTCGCCGATGCGACCCGAGAAAGCCGACGTACCCTTGCGGTTGAAATCGCCTTCGAGACCGTGACCGATCGCCTCATGCAGCAGGATGCCGGGCCAGCCATTGCCGAGCAACACGGTCATCTCGCCCGCCGGCGCCGCAATCGAGTCGAGGTTCACCAGCGCCTGCGACAACGCCTCGTCGATCGCACGGTTGTACGTCGCAGGCTCGAACAGGTCGTTGTAGAGATAGCGGCCGCCGATCCCGTAGCTGCCCGTCTCACGACGCCCGTTCTGTTCGGCGACGATCGAGACGTTGAGGCGGACGAGCGGGCGCACGTCGGTCGCGACGAAACCATCCGCGCGGACGATCTCGACCACCGACCACGTCCCGGACAGGCTGACCGAGACCTGCGCGACGCGAGGATCGCGCGCCCGCGCGGCGGCATCGATCGTCTGGCACAGGTTCACCTTGTCGGCGAACGGCACGAGGTCGAGCGGATCGGCGGCGGTGTAGCGGCGCTGGTTGGTGCCCTGCGGCGGACCAGCCTTTGCGGCAACACCCGGTTCGATCAGCGCCATCGTCTCGGCGGCGCGCCGGATCGCGGCGGGGGTCATCTCGTTCGAATGCGCGAACGCGGTCATCTCGCCCGACACCGCGCGCAGGCCGAACCCCGAGCTGGTGTCGTAGGAGGCGGTCTTCAGCCGACCATCGTCGAAGCCGAACGCCTCGGCCTTGCGGTACTGGAGATACAGCTCGCCGTCATCGGCCTTGCCGAGCGCCTTGGCGGTCAGCGCCTGCGCCTGTTCGGGGTCCAGGGTATCGCGGTAGAGGAACGAACGGGGGTCTGCTGCTATCGTCATCCGATAGATATAAGAAGCTTAGCGCCCTGCGCCATCCCCGTGATCGCGCAAAGTCGACTGGTCCGCGCCATCGGCGGCGCCGCCGACGAGAATGAAGCGGCGGTCGCAATAGCCGCAATCGACATAGCCGGTCTCGTCGATCTGCAACCAGACGCGCGGGTGGCCGAGCGCTGCGCCGCCGGGAATGTCGGTGGCGCCATCGCAGGCGACGCGGGCGTGGGTGACGCGGGTGGTTTCGAGCGGCGGATGCATGCGCGGTCGATAGCAAGGGTGCGCGGGCCGGGCAATTGGTTCTTCCCGTGATCCAGAAGGAAGAATGGGTTCACGCGGAGGCGCGGAGACGCGGAGGTGTTGCGCTTGCCGCGAAGCGACCTTCCAATCATCTGACCGCGGAACAGATAGTTGAGTCTCCCGACCGACAGGCTGGGTGCAACACCTCCGCGTCTCCGCGTCTCCGCGCGAACAAATCTTCTTTGCAACGCCCGAGGGGATGACCAGCCCGCGACGCCCCGCTATGCCGCTGGCATGACCGAAGCCGCGATCGCCATCAAGAACCTCTGCAAGACCTATGCGCCCGTCGGCACGGCGCCGCCGAAACGCGCGCTCGACGACGTGACGTTCGACGTCCCCCGCGGCCAGATCTTCGGCCTGCTCGGTCCCAACGGCGCGGGCAAGTCGACGCTGATCAACATCCTCGCCGGCCTCGTCAACAAGACCGATGGCAGCGCCGCGATCTGGGGGTTCGACATCGACGAGCACCCGCGCAACGCCAAGGCGTCGATCGGGATCGTCAACCAGGAGATCCTGTTCGACCCGTTCTTCTCGCCGTTCGAGACGCTCGAGATCCAGGCCGGCCTCTACGGCGTCCCCAAGGCGAAGCGCCGCACGATGGAACTGCTCCGCGCCGTGCATCTGGAGGACAAGGCGCACGCCTATGCGCGCACGCTGTCGGGCGGGATGAAGCGTCGCCTGATGGTAGCGAAAGCGATGGTGCACTCGCCCCCCGTCCTCGTCCTCGACGAACCGACCGCGGGCGTCGACATCGAGCTGCGCCAACAGCTCTGGACCTATGTCCGCAGCCTCAACCAGGCCGGTGTGACAGTGGTCCTCACCACGCATTATCTTGAGGAAGCCGAAGAACTCTGCGACCGGATCGCGATCATCAACAACGGTCGCCTGATCGCGAATGAACCCACGCGCGAACTGGTCGGCAAGGCGCAGGAGAAGATCGTCGCCGTCACCGTCGATCGCGACGTGACCGACATCCCCGCGAACGCCTGCTTCCAGAAGATCACCCTGAAAGGCACTCGCACTCTCGAAATCACCTATTCGAAGGACCGGGTAAACGCCGGAGATGTCCTCGCCGCGATCCAGTCCGGCGGCTTCGGCATCGTCGACGTCTCGACCAAGGAGCCCGATCTCGAGGACGTCTTCCTCAGCCTGACTCGCGCCGCCAACGCATGACGAGCGACATCCTGATCGTCGGTTCGGGCGCCGCAGGTCTCACCGCGGCGCTCAACCTGGCGGACCGGTTCAAGGTCACCGTGCTGGCGAAGGGCGCGCTCAACGAAGGCTCGACCGCCTGGGCGCAGGGCGGGATCGCCGCCGTGCTCGAACCCGGCGACACGTTCGAGAACCATGTCGAGGACACGATGGTCGCCGGCGCCGGGCTCAACGACCGCGCGATCGTCGAAATGGTCGTCGAGGGTGCCCCCGCCGCGATCGAGCGCCTGACACGTCTCGGCGTACCGTTCGAGACCGAAGGCAATGCGCTCCACCTGACCCGCGAAGGTGGCCACTCGCACCGCCGCATCGTCCACGTCGCCGACGCGACCGGATGGGCGGTGCAGGAGGCTTTGCAGAAGGCCGCCGAAGCACATCCGAACATCACCCTCGTCCCAGATCAGATCGCCATCGACCTCGCCACCGGCCGCCACGAGGAACGCTATTCAGGCGCGGGCAACGTCTGGGGCGTCTACGCGGTCGACCGCAAGACCGAGCGTGTCGCGCTCTACACCGCGCGCGCGACGATCCTCGCGACCGGCGGCGCGGGCCGCACCTATTTGTTCTCGACCGCCCCACGCGGTGCGACCGGCGACGGCATCGCAATGGCATGGCGTGCAGGCGCGCGCGTCTCCAACATGGAGATGATGCAGTTCCACCCGACCTGCCTCTACAATCTGGAGGTCAAGAATTTCCTGATCACCGAGGCGGTCCGCGGCGAAGGCGGGCGGTTGATCAACCCGTCGACCGGCAAGCGCTTCATGACCTATTACGACCCTACGCGGATGGAACTCGCCCCCCGCGATATCGTCGCGCGCGCGATCGATGCCGAGATCAAGCGCTATGGCCTCGACTACGTTCATCTCGACATCAGCCACATGCCGGCCGAATTCATCCGGCATCACTTCCCGAACATCCACGAGAAACTGCTCGGGCTCGGCATCGATATGACGACGCAGCCGATCCCGGTCGTCCCCGCGCAGCACTATACGTGCGGCGGCATCGTCATCGACGAACACGGCAAGACCGATCTTCCGGGCCTGTATGCGGCAGGCGAGTGCACCGAATCCGGCCTGCACGGCGCCAACCGGCTCGCGTCCAATTCGCTGCTCGAATGCTTCGTGTTCGGCGAGGCGGCGGCGGACAGCATCGCAGCCGCGTGGGACTCGCTGCCCCCGCCCCCGCCGATCCGCCCGTGGGACGAAAGCCGCGTCACCGACTCCGATGAAGAGGTCGTGATCAAGCAGACTTGGACCGAAATCCGCCGCTTCATGTGGAATTACGTTGGCATCGTCCGCACGACGAAACGCCTCGAACGCGCGCAACACCGGATCAAGCTGCTCAATGAAGAGGTCGCCGAATATTACCAGCATTTCCGCGTCACGCCCGACCTGATCGAACTGCGCAACCTGCTCCAGACCGCCGAGTTGATCGTCCGGTCCGCGCTGCACCGGCACGAAAGCCGCGGGCTGCATTTCACGCTCGATTATCCCGAGACGCTGCCGGACGCGGTCGATACGGTTCTCGTTCCCTGATCGCCGCGCGATTGGGCGCACCGTCGGCGCGCTTCGTCGCAGCGCCGCCTGGCCGCTGTTTCGCGCGCCGGATCAACGGATAAGGGTCGATGCTTCAGTGCAGGGCGTTCCATCGATCATGACATCCGCGAGTGCGTTCAAGCGTCTTTTGGCCACGTCCCTGTTCGGCGTGGCGCTCGCCGGATGCGGATCGGCGTCGCGGCCAAGCCCTCCCGCGGTCGGGCCGGTGCATCAGGCCGAGGGGTTCGTGTCGATCCCGGTGCCGCCACCGCTGCCACGCGCGCTGCGACCCGCGCCGGCGAGCCTGGTCAACGCGATCTCCGAATTGCAGAGTGGCTTCCAGGGCAAGGCGGGGATCGCAGTGCGTGCGGTCGACGACGGCTGGACGGTCGAGGCCGGCGGGCGCCAGTTGCTGCCGCAGCAATCGGTCAGCAAGCTGTGGGTCGCGATGACCGTGATGGACCTGCGCGACCAGGGCAAGCTGCGCCTCGACGAACCGATCGTCGTCCGCCCGCAGGATCTGACGCTCTTCCACCAGCCGATCGCGATGCTGGTGAAAGGCGACGGGTATCACACCACGATCAACGACCTGCTGACGCGTGCGCTGACGCACAGCGACAATACCGCGAACGACCGGTTGCTGGCGCGGGTCGGCGGGCCGTCGGCGGTGCGGTCGATGATCGCGCGGAAGCAGCTCGGCGCAATCCGGTTTGGGCCCGGCGAGCGGCTGTTGCAGAGCGGCACCGCTGGGCTCGTCTGGCAGCCGTCCTACGCCGTCAACGGCGGCTTCATGACCGCACGCAACCGATTGTCCCCGGCGGTGCGTGAGGCCGCGCTGAATGCGTATGTCCGCAATCCGCCCGACGGTGCGGCGCCGATCGCGATCGCCGATGCGATTGCGCGGCTGGCGAAGGGGGATATCTTGTCGGAGACCTCGACCAAGATCCTCCTCGACACGATGGGGCGTTCGGTCACCGGTCGCGCCCGGCTTCGTGCGGCGCTCCCCGGCGGCTGGGAGATCGCGCACAAGACCGGCACCGGGCAGGACCTGGGTCGCCGCAATGCCGGCTTCAACGACGTCGGGCTGCTCACTGCGCCAGATGGGCGACGGTATGCGATCGCGGTGATGATCGGGGATACGATCAGGCCAATGCCGGAGCGGCAGCGGCTGATCCAGGCGGCTGCGGCGGCGGTGGCGAAGTATGCGGGGACCACGCGGCCTTCGAACTGAGATCAGCGGTATCGGGGCGGATGAACTCCACCCTACCGTCATCCTGACGAAAGTCAGGACCCAGGATGACGGGCGATACCGTATCCAGCTCTGGGTCCTGACTGTCGTCAGGATGACGTAAGACGAGCATTCGTCCCCACAGGACCGCCCTCAGTCGAACCCGTTCGCCAGAAAACGCTCCGCCACCGCGCAGTGCATCGCGATCCCATGCGCCATCACACGCTCGTCGATCGTCATCTTGGTATTATGCAGCGGCGGGTTGGTACGCGGATCGCTGCCCTCGGGCGCCGCGCCGATGAACGCCATCGCGCCGGGCAGCTTCTGGAGGACGTACGAAAAGTCCTCCGCGCCCATCATCGGCGGCATCACCTGATACGCGCCCTCGCCACCGATCGCGGTCGCGCACGCCTTCAGCAGGTCGGTGGCGCGTTCGTCGTTGACAGTGACCGGATAGCCTTCCTCGATCGTCGGCGTACCGACGGCGCCGTGCGCGGCGGCGATGCCCTCGACCATGCGGATGAACGCGGCGCGAACCTGTTCGCGCGTGCGCTCAGACAGCGTCCGCATCGTGCCGAGCATCTCGACCGTCGACGGGATGACGTTGTGCGCGCTGCCGGCGTTGAGCTTGGTGATCGACAGCACCGCCGGGTCGGTGACCGCCACTTGGCGCGCGACGTAGGTCTGCAAGGCGGTAACGATCTCACAGGCGATCGGCAGCGGATCGAGGCAGTCGTGCGGCATAGCCGCGTGACCACCACGCCCGGTGATCGTAGCGCGCAGCGTGTCGGTCGAGGCCATCAACGTGCCCGCGCGGCTGACGACATGGCCCATCGGCATGTTGGGCGAGATGTGCAGCGCGAAGCCCGCCTCGGGCAACGGCGAGTCGAGCAGGCCATCGGCGATCATATGGCGGGCGCCGTGATGCCCCTCCTCGCCGGGCTGGAACATGAAGACGACCGTACCGGGCAGTTCGTCGCGGCGCGCGCAAAGCGCCTTGGCCGCGCCGACCAGCATCGCCGTGTGCGAATCATGGCCGCAAGCGTGCATCGCGCCGTCGATCTTCGACGCGAACGGCAGGCCGGTTTCCTCCTGCATCGGGAGGGCGTCCATGTCGCCGCGGAGCAGCACCGTGCGGCCGTTGCCGCCGGCATTGCCTGCTCGGCCGCCGCGCAGGATCGCGACGAAGCCGGTTGTGGAAGTGCCTTCGCGGATATCGAGCGGGAGACCGGCAAGTGCGGCCTTCACCTTGTCCGAGGTACGGGGGCAGTGAAGGCCGACTTCAGGATCGGCGTGGATCGCGCGGCGGAGTTGAATCGCGTCGTCGAGGCTGTCTTCGCCGACGGCAGTCCAGTCGGTCGGGGCCCAGTCTGTGGCGGATTCGAAATCGAGGGACATCGGGAACTCCTGTCTAGTATTTGAGCCCCACCCCGGCGGAGGCCGGGGCCCAGTTGGGGAACAGCGGTAACGGCGGACGGCGCTCCGTTACATCGACCTTGCCAATTGGGCCCCGGCCTTCGCCGGGGTGGCGTTTTTGTGGGGCAGCCCGCCCCCGATCGCTGAGGTAGTCTAGCCCCGGAAGAGGCCGCCTAACACCCCGCGCAACACGGTGCCGACCAGACCACCGCTCGACGACGACCGGCGCGACTTGGTGCCGAAGACCTGCTTGCCGATCTCGTTGGCGACCTGACGGCCGATCGACGAGCTGGCGGCGCGCGTCGCCGACGATGCCATCTTGGTCCAGGGCGAGTTGGCCGTCTCGCGGTCGGCTTCACGCTGCTGGCGATCCGCCTCGCGCTGGTCCGCGATGCGCGCGCGTTCCGCCTCTTTCGCCGCCTTCGCATCGAGCTTTGCCTGCGCGGCAGCAGCCTTCTCCGCCTCGGTCGTTGCCTTGGCCTCAGCGGCAGCAGCACTCGCCTCCTCCGTCTTCGCGGCCAGCAATTCCTCCGCCGACTCCCGATCGACCAGCGTGTCGTATTTCGCACCGATCGCATCGGTCTCGATCATCACCTTCCGCTCGGCCGGCGTGATCGGGCCGACGCGCGAGGCAGGCGGCTTAATCAGCGTGCGCTCGACCGGGGTCGGCGCGCCATCGGCCTGAAGCAGCGACACGAGCGCTTCACCCACCTTCAGTTCGGTAATGATCGTCGCGACGTCGACGCCTGGGTTCGCCCGGAACGTCTCCGCCGCCGAGCGCACCGCCGCCTGATCGCGCGGCGTGAACGCGCGCAACGCATGCTGCACCCGGTTGCCGAGCTGCCCTGCCACCGTGTCGGGAACATCGATCGGGTTCTGCGTGATGAAGTGCACGCCCACGCCCTTTGAGCGGATCAGGCGAACCACCTGTTCGATCTTTTCCAACAGTGCCTTCGGAGCCTCGTCGAACAGCAGATGCGCCTCGTCGAAGAAGAAGCAGAGCACCGGCTTGTCCGGATCGCCGACCTCGGGGAGATGCTCGAACAGCTCGCTCATCAGCCACAGCAGAAACGTCGCATACAGCTTGGGCGCGGCCATCAGCTTGTCGGCGGCGAGGATGTTGACGATGCCCCTGCCCCGGTCATCGACGCCGATAAAGTCGTTCATCTCGAGCGCCGGTTCGCCGAAGAAATTCTCCGCACCCTGCGTGCGCAACTGAAGCAGGGAACGCTGGATCGCGCCGATCGACTGCTTCGAGACGTTACCGTACGTCACCGTCAGTTCGTCCGCGCGGCCCGCGCATTCGGTCAGCATCGCTTGAAGATCATCGAGGTCGATCAGCAGCAGCCCCTCCTTGTCAGCGACGTGAAAGGCGATCGTCAGCACGCCCTCCTGCACCTCGTTGAGGTCCATCAGCCGCGCCAGCAGCAGCGGCCCCATCTCGCTGATCGTGGTGCGGATCGGATGGCCCTGCTCGCCGAACAGATCCCAGAACTGCACCGGATTGTCGGCATAGGCCCAGCTGTCGTCGCCGATCGCGTTGGCGCGCTCGGCAAACGTCGCGTGCGTCTTCGCGGTCGGCGACCCGGCCATCGCTAGGCCCGACAGGTCGCCCTTCACGTCGGCGACGAAGCACGGCACGCCGTTCGCGGAAAAGCCTTCGATGATGCCCTGCAACGTCACCGTCTTGCCGGTACCGGTCGCGCCCGCGATCAGGCCGTGGCGGTTGGCGCGCTTCAACTCCAGCGTCTGCGGCTTGCCGTCCACGCTCGCGCCGATGAAGATGCCGTCGGTCATGGGTCTCGTCCTCTGTATCCGGAGCCGACCCTAACCCCGCGCGCCGCAAAGAAAAAGGACCGCCGCTCGGGTGAGCGACGGTCCTTTCACATCAGTCGTGTCGGTCGTGGATTACTTGATCTTGACCGGCAGGAACTGCGCCGGGCTGCGGCCACGCTTGACCTGCAACAGGACCTGCGGGCGACCGGCGGCCTTGGCGACGTTGACCGCGTTCTGGACGTCGACCGCAGTGCGGACGGGCGTGCCGTTGACCGAGATGATGACGTCGCCGCGCTTGAGCTTGCCGAACGCATCGCTGGTCGGTGCGACCACGGCGATCACGACGCCCTGCGTGTTCGTCTCGACGCCGACCGCCTGCGCGATCGCCGGGGTCAGCGGCTGGACGCCGATCCCGAGCGCCGCGCCTGCCGTCGGTGCGGCGGGGGTGGCGGAATCGTCGCCGTCATCGCCGTCGTCGGTACCGAAGCCCTGCGCGTCACCACCGAGCGTCGCGGCCAGCTTGTCGGCGCTCGGACGCGGTACGACGACCACGTTGGCGACCACCGGCTTGCCGTTGCGCAGAATGTCGAGACGCGCGGTCTGGCCGGGCTTCACGTTCGAGACAAGGTAGGACAGCGACTGGTCGACGGTAACGACCTGGCCGTTGACCTTGGTCACGACGTCGCCTGCGCGCACGCCGGCCTTCGCCGCCGGGCCGCCTGCGGTAACGTCGTTGATCAGCTCGCCCTGGTTCTTGGCGATGCCGAGTGCGGCGGCGGTATCCTCGTTGATCGTGCCGCCGGGCTGGAGCTGGACGCCGATATAGCCGCGCTCGATCGTGCCGCCCTTCATGAAGGTGGCGATGATCGGCTTGGCGACGGCCGCGGGGATCGCGAAGCCGATGCCGATATTGCCGCCCGACTGGCTGAAGATCTGCGAGTTCACGCCGATCACGTTGCCGTTGAGGTCGAACATCGGGCCACCCGAGTTGCCCTGGTTGATCGACGCATCGGTCTGGATGAAGCGGTCATACGCGCCGCCCTGGCCGGTGACGCGGTTGATCGCCGAGACGATACCCGCGGTCACGGTGCCGCCGAGGCCGAACGGCTCGCCGATCGCGACGACCCAGTCGCCGACGCGCGCGCCGTTCGAATCGCCGAACTTCACGAACGGCAGGTTGGCCGCGTCGATCTTCAGCAGCGCGAGATCCGATTCCTGATCCTTGCCGATGACCTTGGCGACATATTCCTTCTTGTCGCTAAGCGTCACGGTGATCGAATCGACCGTCGCGCCCTGCGCGCCCGGCGAGATCACGTGGTTGTTGGTGACGACATAGCCGTCGGGCGAGATCAGGAAGCCCGAGCCGAGCGAGGCGCCTTCGCGCTTCACCGGCGCGCCACCCTGGCCGCCGCCGCCCATGCCGCCGAACAGGTCGCCGAACGGCGTGCCCGCGAAAGGATTGGCCTGCTGCTTCTGGACGATCGTCTGCTTGGTCGAAATGTTGACGACCGCGGGCTGGAGCCGTGCGACCATGTCGGCGAAGCTCATCGGCGCGCCGGGTTTCGGCGAGACCGCCTGGATCGCACCGGGTTCGTTCTGCGCGACCTGCGCACCGCTCGGCTGGAGCGCGAGCGTCGCGGTCGCGCCGCCGAGGAGAAGAGCACTGGTAATGGCGTAGGCGTAACGCACTAGATGTTGTCCTCTCGTTTCATCAATCGAAACAGGTGGCGCTTAGCCACACCGTCCTGAATGATGCTTGAATATGAACAGGGGTTCAAAGGTTCCGCAGGCTCAACGCCCGCGGCCCTCGAATTCCCGTAGATAGCTGTTGTTCGGCGAAAGAATGATCGACGTCGAACCGGTCGGTGGCGTACCGCCATCTGCACCGAACGTGTGCCGATACGACTGCATCGCGCGGTAGAAGTCGTAGAAGTCGGCGTCCTTGCCAAAGCTCTCGGCATAGATCTTAGCCGAATCCGCATCGGCCTGCGCGCGGACGATCTGCGCCTGCTTCTGGCCCTCGGCACGGATCGTGATCGCCTCCTGCTGGCGTGCGCTAGACATACGCTTGAGCGCGCTTTCGAGCGGCAGACCGACGGGGAGGTTCGCCTGCTTGATGCGAACGTCGACGATCTCGACGCCGTACTGGCTGGCGACGCGCTGGAGACCCTTCTGGATGTTGTCCATCAGCTCGGACCGCTCAGGGCTGAGCAGTTCGACGAAGCGCCGCTTGCCAAGTTCGTTGCGCAAGGCCGAACCAAGGATCGGGCGCAGCTGATCGGGAATCCGGTCCTCGCTGCCGACCGCATTCCGCATCTTGCGCGGATCGACGATCCGATAGCGCGCATACGCATCGACTTCGAGCCGGAGCTGATCGGTCGACAGCACCAGCGTGTTGTCGAGTTCGAGATCCTGCACGCGCTTATCGATCCAGACGATCCGGTCGACGAACGGAATGCGCGCGATCAGGCCCGCGCCGGTCTGGCCGAACGCGGTGTTCGGCTGCCAGGCGTTCACGGTGCGGATCGGCTGGCCGAAGCGCAGGATCACCGCCTGCTTGGTCTCGGGGACGATCGCAAAGGTCGATGCGGCGAGGATCACCAGCAGCAGCGCGACGATGCCGGCGACGATCGGATTGCGGAAACTCACGGCGTTCACTGATCGGCTCCAGACTGGGGGGCAGCCGCCGCCGCGGCAGGCGCTGGCGTCGACTGGACAGCCTCCGGGTTCGGCAAGCGCTTGGCGTTCGACAGCGGCAGATACGGTACCACCCCGCCCGGCGTCTCGACGATCGTCTTGTCGCTTTTGGCGAGCACCGCCTCCATCGTCTCGTAATACATACGGCGGCGCGTCACTTCGGGGGCGAGCTTATACTGCTCATACACCTTGTCGAACGACGCGGCCTCACCCTGCGCGCGCGCCACGACCTGTTGCGCATACGAGCGAGACTGGTTGAGATTGGCGATCGCCTCCTGCTGCGCGGCGGTGACCGCGTTGAAGTCCTCGACGATCCGTGCGGGCGCTGCGGCCTGCTTGATCGCGACGCCCTGGATGCGGACGCCCGACTTATAGTCGTTGAGGATCTGCTGGGTCAGTTCGGCGACGCGCTGTTCGATCGTGGTACGGCCGGTGCCGATCGCCTGATCGAGCGTGGTCGTCGCGACCACCGCGCGCATCGCGCTCTCGGCGGCGGCACGGACCGTGTCATTCGGCTCGGCAAGCTGGAACACGTAATCGCGCGGGTCGGAAATATCCCACCGCACCGAATACGCCAGATCGATGATGTTCTGGTCGCCGGTCAGCGTCAGGTTCTCGCCATCGCCGACGGGAAAATTGTCGGTGCGGATCTTCTGCACGTCGACCACCGTCACGTCGGCGATCGGCGCCGGCATCGTCAGGCGAACGCCCGGATCGAGCGTACCCGCGTATTTGCCGAAATAGGTGACGACGCCGCGCTGCTGCGGACCGATCTGGTGGACCGAGGTGAACAGGATCCAGACGACCGCGATGATCGCGACGCCGATCGCCCAGAGCGCACGGGCGTTGGCGCCCGACGGCAAGCCGCCGAAGCCGCCATTGCCGCCGCCACCGCCGCCGCCCGATCCGCGTGCTTTGCGCAGAAACTCGTCGAGCGCGGTCGGTTTGGCAGCAGGCTTGCGGCCACCCGGAGGTTGCGCCCAGGGGTTGCGAGGGCCGCTGTTACCGTCGTCGCCCGAGCCGCCCCAAGGGCCTTTCGGTGTTTCGGTGGCGAGGATATCGGGGCGCCGGAACCAGCGCGAGAAGATCGTCATACCAACCTTTATAGGTGTGCGGCGGCGGAAAAACAGTGCCAAGCGGCCTGAGCGGCCCTATCTGGCCCGCATGATCGACATCGAAGGCGTAAAGGCGGCGGTTGCCGCAGTGGCGGGCAAGCGGGCGACCGTCCGGATGGAAGGCGCGCGAGCCGGCATCATCATCGATGCGACCGGGCTCGACCCGCAGGCGCGCGATGCGCTGGAGACGACCGTGCGGATGGCGGCGACGCAACCCGGTGTGTCCGAAGTGCGGATCGCGGTGACCGCGGAACGCTCGACGCGCCGGCTGATCGCGGTCGCCAGCGGCAAGGGCGGCGTCGGCAAATCGACGCTCGCCGCCAACCTCGCGATCGCGATGTCGCGCGCGGGTCGTCGCGTCGGGCTGGTCGATGCCGATATCTACGGGCCATCGCAGCCGCGGCTGATGAACGTCGAGGGCACGCGCCCAACCGCAAAGGACAAGGTCCTCGACCCGGTCCCGACCCCGTACGGCGTACCGTTGCTGTCGATGGGCCAGCTCGTCGAGCCGGGCAAGGCGATCGCGTGGCGCGGGCCGATGGCGGCGGGCGCACTCGGCCAGCTGGTCGAGGCCGACTGGGGCGTGACCGATACGCTGGTGCTCGATCTGCCGCCCGGCACCGGCGACGTCCAGCTGACGATGGTCCAGAAATACCGGCCGGCGGGGGCAGTGATCGTCTCGACCCCGCAGGATCTCGCGCTGATCGACGCACGCCGCGCGATCGACCTGTTCGAGAAGGCTGGCATCCCGATCATCGGTCTGGTCGAGAACATGGCCGGCTATATCTGCCCGCATTGCGGCGAAGCGTCGGACCCGTTCGGCAATGGCGGCGCCGAGGCGGCGGCGCGCGAACTGGGCATCCCGTTCCTCGGCCGCGTGCCGCTGACGATCTCGATCCGCACGGCGTCCGACGCGGGCACGCCGCCGGCTTCGAATCCCGACGATACGGTGTTCATGCCGATTGCGGCTCAGGTCGTCGCATGGCTCGGAAAACTGTGAAACTCGCGGGCCTGATCTACGTTGTCTTATTACCGGTCGTACCGAGTGGCCTTCTGCCACGGTACGAGCGGACCAGGTTTCCCTCATAGGAGGCATCGATGCCGTTGACCGCCGATGCCGATATCAAGGCCTTGCTCGAAGGTGCTAGGACGATCGCGATGATCGGCGCCTCCGACCGTCCCGATCGCCCGTCCTACGGCGTCATGGCCAAGCTTCAGGCGCATGGCTACCGCGTAATCCCGGTCAATCCGCAGATCACCGGCGAGCATGTCCACGGCGAATTCGTCTTTCGCGACCTGTCGCAGCTGGGCGACCCGATCGATATCGTCGACATCTTCCGCAACTCGGCCGCAGCCGGCGAAGCGGTCGATCAGGCTATTTCAGTCGGCGCAAAAGCGGTGTGGATGCAACTCGGCGTCGTCAATGAAGAGGCGGCAGCGCGCGCCGAAGCTGCAGGGCTGCAAGTTGTGATGGACCGCTGCCCGGCGATCGACATTCCCCGACTCGGAGTCACCAAGATCGAGCAATGACGCTTGCTCCTTCGGACGATCGCGGCCAGTCTGCGTGTCAGTCCGGGAGATGCCGATGCTGGTCATGCTGCTATCGATACTGATCGAAGACCCGCTGATGGCGACCGCGAAGGCGCGTATGGCAGCCGAGCGCCCCTGCCCGACCAGTGTCGATGCGACAGACATCACGGTCTGCGGCATGCGAACCGCCGATCGGTTTCGCGTGCCGTTCGTCGTCCATGACGCGGGTGATCCCAAACATGAAAGTCTCAGGGACGAACGCACCCGCCTGCTCCGCCGCACCTCGCCGCTCGCCGATCTCAGCCCCTTCCAGGTCGGCGGCGGGATGGCAGGCGTCACCATGACGGTGGGCGGCGAAGGCGGCACGTCGTTCCGCAAGCCCGCGCCGTAAGGCCCGCGCTGCGCCATAGGAATCCAGTATGATCGCCGTACTTCTATCTGCCCTGCTTCAGGTGGCCGCGGCCCCGGTTGCGCCGCCCGTGCCCGAGCGTTTCTCGATCCTCGTCGATCCGTGCGCCACGCAGACGCAGGACGGCAATGAAGTGGTCGTCTGCGGCAAGTCCGCGACGACGACCCCTCGCCTGCCGATGCGCGATGATCGCGGCCCGCCCGACCACGCGGTTGCCTCGAACCCCAACCTCACCGCCGTCCGCGCGCTGGAGTTGTCGGATACACCGTGCGCCGCCCGACAGGGAGGATGCCAGGTCGGCTTTGGTCCACCGATCGCCCCGATCGCGAAGGCTGCGGTAGGATTGATCAAGAGCGCGCTGGCGAAAAAGCCCGACAAGAGCGGCCGGGTGCCGATCGATCTCGACGGCCCCGTCGGCACCGTGAACTAGGTGAAGCGACGTAACGGGGGCGCACGATGATCCTGCTGCTGGTACTGCTGCAAGCTGCCGCATCGGCACCCCCGGCGAGACCAATTGTCGCGCCGCCGCCGCCGAGCTGGTCGATCCTCAATCCGCCCGCCCGCCCCGGCTCGAGTCCGAACGAGGTGATCGTCTGCGGCGGCAAAGGCGCATCCGAGCAGCGCCTGCCGCTGCCAGGCGAACGCCCGCCGCAGGATCGCCCACGCCAACCGACGGGCGATCCGCGCGCGGCGCTCGACAATAGCGGCCCGGTGTGTCCGCCGGGCGGATGCACGGGCGTCGACCTGTTCACGGTCCCGGTCGTGCTGATCCGCGGCATCGGCGCGCTGATCGATCCGCATAGCTGTTGCGAGAATAACGAGGGCAAGGACGCCATGGCGCTGGTGCGCGACGTCGGGCGGAAGTTTAGAAAGAAGCCGGACAAGTCGAACCGCGTGCCGATCGTGCTCGATGACCCGGTAAAGTAAGGTAGCGCGGCGCATCACGTCAGGACGACCGCCTTCGCGGGAGAACAAGGAGAAGGTTGCTTGCTATCCACCACCCCGGCGAAGGCCGGGGCCCAATTGGAAAGTTTGCAGTGACGGCGCCCAGTCCGCCGTTACAACCGTCCCCCAATTGGGCCCGGCCTTCGCCGGGTGGTTGCGTCCCGTGGTAGCGAGCCCCCTCAATCCAGAATATGCATCCACATCGGCTGCCCCACCAGACTCTGCGACCCCCGCAGCTTCTCCAGCGCCTGCGCGATCGAGCGCTCCGGGCTCTCATGCGTAACGATCGCCACCAGCACGCTACCATCGGCAATCGCTCCCCGCTGGATCAGGCTCTCGATCGAGACCCCCGCATCGCGCATCGCCGCCGCGATTTCCGCCAGCACCCCGACCCGGTCCGCGACGGTGAACCGCAAATACGCACGCCCCCGCCGCTCGCCACTGTCCGCCTTCGGCGCCGCGGTGAGCGACACCACCGGCATCGCGAATGGCGGGCCGAACTCCCCGCGCGCGATGTCGATCAAGTCGGCGACCACTGCGCTCGCGGTCGGGCCATCGCCCGCACCCGCGCCCTGGAACAGCAGGCGGCCCACAAAATTGCCTTCTGCGACCACGGCATTGAGCGATCCGGTGACGTGCGCGAGCGGGTGATCGATCGGCACGAGATGCGGATGGACGCGCTGGAACAACCCGTCCGCGCCTGCCTCGGCCAGACCGAGCAGTCGCACGCGATAGCCCAAGGCCGCCGCCTCGGCGATATCCGCGCCTAACAAATGCCGGATGCCGCTGATCGCAACGTCGTCGAACGCCGGCTGCGTCCCGAACGCGACGGCCGCCAGGATCGACAATTTGTGCGCCGCATCGACACCGTCGATGTCGAAGCTCGGATCGGATTCGGCAAACCCGAGCGCCTGTGCCTCGGCAAGCACCTCGGCAAAGTCGCGACCCTCCGATTCCATCTTCGACAGGATGAAATTGCACGTCCCGTTGAGAATCCCATACACGCGAGCGATCTCGTTTGCCGCGGCGCCTTCGCGAAGCCCCTTGATAACCGGGATGCCCCCCGCGACCGCCGCCTCGAACTTCAGCGCGACCCCGGCCGTCTCCGCAGCCTGCGCGAGTTCGAGCCCGTGATGCGCGATCATCGCCTTGTTCGCGGTGACGAAACTCCGCCCCGCCCCCAGCGTGCTGCGCGCGAGCGTAAGCGCCGGGCCATCGGAACCACCGATCAGCTCGACCACGACATCCACCCCCGGCTGCTTCGCCAGCGCGGTCGTGTCGTCGACCCAGGCAAACCGCGACAGATCGACGCCGCGATCCTTGCCGCGATCGCGCGCGGAAACCGCCACGATCTCGATCTCGCGCCCGGCGCGCCGCGCAATCAACTCGCGGTTCGCATCGAGCAGCCGGATCACCCCGCCGCCCACCGTCCCCAGTCCCGCAAGGGCCACACGCAATGGTTCGCTCATTTTCGTCCTCCACTCGCGCGTCCGGTTACGTTTCACAGACGTTTTGCGCAATCCTGATGACGCACGCGGCCGGTGCCCCTATCTGGGCGCAATGTCCGGCCGCTTCGATCACCTCCCCAACCGTCGCACGATCATCGATCGCCGCGCCGTCGCCGAAACCATCGCCGCGTTGGAAGGCGTCGACCCGACCGCGCTCCGCCGCGACGCGACCGCGCTGCTGAAGGCCGCGCTGGAGAAAGGCCGGGTCGAGGTCGAACGCCGCCTCGTCGAACATCCGTCGCGCGGGTTGGAAGCGTCGAGCGCGCAGGCTTATCTGATAGACGCGCTGCTCCGCATCCTGTTCGATTTCACGACGCAGCGACTCTACCCCCTGCCCAACCCGACGATCGGCGAGCGCCTGACGCTGATCGCGGTCGGTGGGTATGGCCGCGCGGAAATGGCGCCGCATTCGGACGTCGATATCGGCTTCCTGACCCCCGGCAAGCAGACGCCCTGGGCCGAGCGCGTGATCGAATCGATGCTGTACGCGCTGTGGGATCTCGGGCTGAAGCTCGGCCAGTCCAGCCGCTCGCTCGACGAGATGGTCCGCCAGGCCAAGGCCGACGTCACCGTCCGCACCGCGCTGCTCGAAGCGCGCTACGTCTGCGGCGATACCGAGCTGTACGAACAGGCGTCGCACCGGTTCAAGACCGAAGTCCAGGCCGACACCGCGCGCACCTTCATCGCCGACAAGCTCGCCGAGCGCGACGCGCGCCACCGCAAGATGGGCGACACCCGCTATGTCGTTGAACCCAATGTCAAAGAGGGCAAGGGCGGCCTGCGCGATCTTCACGCTTTGTTTTGGATCGGCAAATACATCTACGACGTCCAACGCGCCGCCGAACTGGTCGAGGTCGGGCTGTTCACCAAAGCCGAATACCGGCTGTTCCACCGCGCCGACAATTTCTTCCAGGCGGTGCGCTGCCACCTGCACAGCATCACCGGCCGCGCCGAGGATCGGCTGACGTTCGACCTGCAACGCGAGATCGCCGACCGGATGCGGTTCTCGGACCGGCCGGGGAAGTCGAAGGTCGAACGGTTCATGCAGTTCTACTTCCTGCAGGCGAAGACCGTCGGTACGCTCAGCGGCGTCTTCCTCGCGCATCTCGACGAGAAATTCGCCGCGCGGGGGCGGCGGTTCGGGTTGCCGACGATCCGCCGTAGCCCACGCAAGCTCAATGGCTTTGTGCTCGATCGCGGTCGATTGGCGCTGCCGAGCGACGACTTCTTCCAGGCCGATCCCGAACGCCTGATCGAGATCTTCCAGCTCGCCGACAAGCACGGCGTCGAGATCCATCCGCTGGCGATGCGCGCCGCCGCGCGGGACGCGAAGCTGGTCGACGACGTGCGCACCAGCCCGACCGCGAACGCTCTGTTCCTCGACGTGCTGACCTCACCCCGCGATCCCGAACTCGTGCTGCGTTGGATGAACGAGGCGGGCGTGTTCGGCCGGTTCGTGCCCGATTTCGCGCGTGTCGTCGCGCAGATGCAGTTCGACATGTACCATCACTACACCGTCGACGAGCACACCATCCGCGCGATCGGCCTGCTCGCGCGGATCGAGAGCGGGGCGCTGAAGGAGGAGCATCCGCTCGCCAGCGCGATCTTCGAACAGATCGTGTCGCGGCGTGCTTTGTATGTCGCGGTGCTGCTACACGACATCGCCAAGGGGCGCGGCGGCGATCATTCGATTCTCGGCGCAGAGGTGGCGCAGCGGCTATGTCCGCGCTTCGGCCTCACGCCCGCCGAGACCGAGACGGTCGCGTGGCTGGTGCGCTGGCATTTGCTGATGTCGGCGACCGCGTTCAAGCGCGATCTTAGCGACTTCAAGACGATCCTCGATTTCTGCGACGTGGTGCAGAGCCCGGAGCGGCTGCGGCTGCTACTCACCCTTACAATCGTCGACATCCGCGCGGTTGGGCCGGGCGTGTGGAACGGTTGGAAGCGCCAGTTGCTCGGCGATCTGTACGAAGCGGCGGAAGAGGTCCTTCGCCTCGGTCACAAGCAGAAGGGGCGTGCCGAGCGCATCGCCGCCAAGCAGGAGCATCTGCGCGATGCGCTCGGCTGGGACGAAGCGACGTTTGCAACGCTCGTCCACCGTCTCCCCGAAGCGTACTGGATCGCCGAACCCGAGGACGTGCTCGCGCACAATGCGCGTTTCCTCGCCAACACCGGCGAAGCGCAACTGGCGATCGACGCGCACGTCTATCCGGGGCGCGGCGCGACGCTGGTGACGATCTATGCGGCCGATCATCCGGGGCTGTTCTACCGCATCGCCGGGGCGATCCACGTCGCTGGCGGCAACATCATCGACGCGCGGATCCACACCACGCGAGACGGGATGGCGGTCGATAATTTCCTCGTGCAGGATCCGTTCGGGCGGCCGTTCGACGAAACCGGCCAGTTGTCGCGGCTGAAGACCGCGATCGAGGACGCGCTCGCCAACCGCGGCAAGCTCGCCGATCGGCTAGTGGCAAAACCCCTGCCCCGGACGCGCGCCGAGGCGTTCGACATCGTCCCCAACGCGCTGGTCGATAACAAGGCGTCGAACCGGTTCACGGTGGTCGAGGTCAATGCGCGCGACCGGCCGGCGCTGCTCAACCAGCTCGCCAATGCGCTGTTCCAGTCGAAGGTGACGATCCACTCCGCGCATGTCGCGACCTATGGCGAGCGGGCTGTGGATACGTTTTATATCACCGACCTCACGGGAGACCGGATCACCCAGCCTGCTCGGTTGAGAACCTTGGAGCGCAGGTTGCTGGCAGCAGCGGCGGGGGAAGAGATAGATTTGGCGGCGTAGGGCGTTTCTCATCCTCCCCTGCAAGGGGAGGTGGCGCCAAGCGACGGAAGGGTATCGTGCTATCGAGCGCAGCGCCCCCTCCGTCAGCGCTACGCGCTGCCACCCCCCCTTGAGGGGAGGAAACAGACATGAAGAAGCCGGCCCGCATCTATGTGCGGACCGGCTTTTTCCTACCCTAAACCTCCGATCAGAAGCGCGAGCGGAGCGTCAGGCCGTAGGTGCGGGGTTCGGCCAGATACGACGTGAAGATCTGGTTTGCGGTCGTGCCGAACGCCTGGGTCTGCGCCTGGCTGCCCGCCCCCTGGAACGGTGCGTTGAACGCAACCTGCTGATAGTTGGTGTCGAGCAGGTTCTGCGCCCAGACCTCGAGCGCCCACTTCTGCTGCGGCCCACGGATGCCGACGCGGGCGTTCATCAGGAAGAAGCCGTCCTGTGCCTTTTCGGGGAACAGGTCGGAGCCCGTGTTGTAGTCGCTGGTCATGCGGCCATCGACGTAGAACAACGCGGTTAGCCCGGTGTGGCCGATATCCGGCGTCCACGCCGTCGACGCGGTCACGGTGTGCTTCGGCGCATTGGACAGGTTGCTGCCCGAGAGCAGGAACAGCGCGGCGTCGAGCGGCTGGCCGCTTTCGGTACCAACCAGATTGTTGCGGAAGCGCGTGTTCGTGTAGGTGTAGCCGAGGTTCACCGAGTAGTTCGGCGCCGGGAACAGCCCGGCTTCAAGCTCGAAACCTTGCGAGATCACGCCGTAATTCGTCTTCCCCGTGCAAGCACCGGTCGTCGAGCTCGCATCCTGATCCGCACCGTTCAGGCTCGTATCGCAGGTGCTGATGTTCTGGACGATGAAGTTGGTGCCGTTGAAGGTGTTCAGCTGGAAGTTCTTGAACTCCTGACGGAAGCCCGCGACGTTGAAGGTGAAATCCTTCGACGTGAACTTCAGGCCGACCTCGTACGCGTTCACGGTCTCGGGATCGAAGCGCAGATTGGCGGCGCTAGCGTTGGTCGGCGACGAGAATACGTTGGCCGTCAAATCCGAACGATCGAGATTATAGCCGCCCGCCTTGTAGCCGCGCGAGTAGGACGCATACAGCAACGTGTCGGTCCGCGGCTTGTACGAGATCACGCCGGTGCCGGTGAACTCACCTTCCTTGAAGCCATTATTGAGATCGAGGCCATTGAGCGCAGTCGTCGAGTTGCCTGTGCAGGTAAGCGTGACGATGCCGCCGACGAGCGTCTTGACCGCCGCCGGGACCGCCGCACTGGCGAGCAGCGGGCTGAGATTGGCTTGCTGGACCGGGCAGACTGCGTTGTTGTTGTTGAAGTCGCCGTGGAAATCCTTCGCCTCATGCGTGTAGCGCAGGCCACCGGTGATCGACAGCTTGTCGGTTAGCTTGAAGATATTGTGCGTGAAGAACGCGTAGTTCTCGCTGTCCTGATAATAGGTCGAACGGACGTCGCCGACATTGTTGACGGTACTGAGGCGATCGATACCGGCTAGCACCGTGTTGGTCAGCGCACCGAAGGCTGGCGTCGTGCCGGGCACCTGGCCTGACAACACCGCGCGACCAGCTGCGCTGAGGCAACCCGGGTTGGCCGGGTTACGCAGTGCCGCAGCAGGATTGATCGTCGCGACGATGCGGCAAGCGGCGAACGCGCCATATTGCGTGCCGAACTTCAGATTGTCGGCAACGACAAGGTCTTCCTTCGAGTAATAGCCACCGACCAGCCAGTCGAGCTTGTCGTTGAACAGCGAGCCGTTCAGGCGGACTTCCTGGCTGAAGGTGTGGAACTGGCGGAAGCTGTTGCCGTCATCGGGGCGATAGGCAATGTCGAGATTGCCGTAGTCGATATCGCCCGCGCCACCCGATTTGTATTCGCGGTATGCCGTGATCGAGGTGAGCGAGGCGCCACCGAGGTTGATGTCGATCTGGCCCGAGCCGCCGTAATCGGTCGTGACGTTCGAATAGGCGCGGCCGGGCGAGTTGGCGATGCGGCGGTTATACGGATCGCCCGCGCTCGGGAAAACCGCACCCATGCTCTGCATGACCTGGACGATGCGGTTGCCCGCGGGATTGATAGCGAAATCGCCGGGGACGCCCGGGGTCGGATCGATCTTTTCCTGCGTGTTGATGTAAACCGCGCCGCAGCACTTTTCGTCGCGGTGCGTGTAGTCGCCGATCAGGCGGACGGTGACGTCGGACGAGGGCTCGAACAGCAGCTGCCCGCGGACGAAATAGCGATTGCGATCGTTGTAATCGGTCTTGTTGACGACGTCGTAATAATAGCCGTCGCGCTTGCCGAATACGCCATCGAGGCGGAACGCGAGCTTGTCTGCGATGATCGGACCGGTCAGCCCGCCGGCGATGCGGACGTTGTTATAGTTGCCGTAGGTCGCCTCGGCGTAGCCACCGAATTTGTACGACGGTAGCTTCGTCAGGATGTTGATCGAACCTGCCGTGGCATTGCGGCCCGACAATGTACCCTGCGGACCGCGCAGAACCTCGATACGATCGACTTCGCCGAGGTCGTTGAGACCCGAGCCGGTGCGGCTGCGATAGACGCCGTCGATGAATACCGCGACCGAGCTCTCAAGGCCCGGGTTGTCGCCGACGGTGCCGATACCGCGAACGCGGGCGGACGCGTTGGCCTCGCTGCCAGTCGAGGAAATCAGCAGAGAGGGGACAAGCTGGGTGGCCTGACGGATGTCATTCGCGCCGGTATTCTCCAGCGCTGCCGAACCGACCGCGGAAACCGCGATCGGCACGTTCGACAGCCGCTCGGAACGACGGGTGGCGGTGATGACGATGTCGCTGGCGTTACCCGAATAGACTGGCGCCGCGGCGACCGGGGTTTGCCCCGCATCGACCGACCCAGCCGCCGTGCCCGACGTCGTCGTCGCGGTCGCCTGCGCTTCGGGCTGCGAGGTCGGGACGTCCTGCGCGAATGCCGGGGCGACGATCGCCGTGGTTGCTGCGGCGGACAACAGATATGCGATCATACGCATCGGCATTCTCTCCTGAGTGTTCGAATGTTTTCGAACTTATGGTTTGGACGTTAGGTAGAGGCCTTACGCTGTTCGCGTCTAGCAATTTCCGCATACGGAAACCGATTTTTGAACATTGTGTCTCCAAACCGCCACATAGTGGCAGACAGCAAACCCTAGTTTCAAATCGCAACTGTTCAGGTGGATGAGTCGGCATGCGCTGACGGGAAGACCAGGACGTTGATCGCTCTCGAACGGCCGCCCCCGACGAATCTTACGCAGGCCCAGCGCCGAGTCTTGCAGACAGCATCATCCGACCGCCGCCGCTTCGTTCGGTGGACGCACCTCGTCGAGTCGTGTGGGATAGCCGCAAGGCCGCCTTGCGTGCCGCAGTGGCGGCCCCAGACAGATGGACAGGCAGAAGGCCTGCAGGAAGCCCTTCCTGGGCGCCCCGCGGTGTGTCAGGCCTGCGCGAAGACCTTGGTGCCGACGATGCCGACGACGGTCAGGGCCATGAAGCAGGCCTGGATGCCGCTGACCTTGTCGCCGAACAGGATGACGCCGCCGATGATGACGCCGATCGCGCCCGCACCGGTCCAGATCGCGTAGGCGGTGCCGGCGGGGAGGCCGCGCATGGCGAGCGCGAGCAGGCCCATGTTGACGAAGCTGAGGATGATCGGGACGCTGGAGGCCTGCCACGTGGCGATCGTGGCGGCCCATTTGAGGCTGAGCGCCCAGCAGATTTCGGTGACGACGGCGACCGCGAGGATGAGCCAGGACATGGGTATTCTCCAACGGGCTCAGATTGGAGACTCGGCCGCCGGAAACCCGGGAAGAGACGGCCGTCAATATTGGAGAGGTTTAGCGCGCTAGGCGCTTTTTCGTTCCCCCGCGGAGGCGGGGGTCCAGGATCCCATAGGATTACGCTTGTAACCCTGGCCCCCCGCCTTCGCGGGGGAACAGCAGGTGAGCAGATCGCCGGCCAGGCTCGCTTAGTTTAAGCGGCTAAGGCCCGAGATCGAGCGGTCGACCATCATGCGGTCGGCGGCTGCGTCGTGATGCTCGGCGATGAGGATACCGGCAGCCTTGGCCGCGGCATCGGCAGCCCGCGCGCGGACTTCGGCGACCGCAGCGCGTTCGGCGGCGGCGATCTTGTCCTCGGCCATCTTGGCGCGCCGGGTCATGAGGTCCTCGGCACCAGCCTTGGCCTTGGCGATGATCGCCGCGGCTTCATGGTGCGCGTGGGCCTTCATGGCTTCGGCTTCGACGTGCGCGGTCTTGGCCTTTGCCTCGTACTCGGTGCGGATCGCTTCGGCTTCGGCACGGAGCGCCTTGGCTTCGTCGAGCTGGGTACGGATGCCGGCGATGCGCGTGTCGAGCATCTTGCCGATCATGCCTGGAACCTTCTTCCAGATCATCAGCAGGATGACGACGATCATCGCCACCGCGACCCAGCCGGTCGAGGTCAGGCCAAGCGCGGTCGGATCCGCGACGTGCTCGACGCCGCCGGGCGCGGCCGTGTGCCCCTGGAGACCCTGATTGTCGATCGCACCCTCGGGCGCCATGCCCTCGCCGTGGATGACCTTTGCGGCCGAATCTGGATTAGCCATGCGCCGTCGTCCTGCGTACCGCGTCGGTCGCTGCGTCCAGGCTGACCTGGAGGCCGGCTACCTTGGCGGCCAATTGCTGTGCTGCTTCGGCGGCGACACCCTGCAAGTTCGAGAGCGCCTCGGCCTTAGCGTTCGCGACCGCCAGATCGTGATGACCCAGCCGCTCGGCAAGGTCGGCGTCGGCCGCGTGGACCTGTTGCTCGAATGCGGTCGCCGCACGCTTCGCCGCTGCTGCGGTCTCGGCCTGCGCCGCAGTACGCGCCGCGTCCATCTCGGCCTGCCAGTTCGCCTGGACCGTATCGGCCTGCGTACGGGCAGCGACAGCTGCCGCCAGATCGCCCGCGATTCGGCCTTCGCGCGAGTCCACGTTGGACACGATCTTTGGCACCATTCCCTTGCCGATCCCGAAATACAGGATGCCGAAGGTCAGGAGCAGCCAGAAGATCTGCGAGGCGTAGGTAGCGGCTATCTGGGAAATCTGGGGCATGTCGGTCCTTCGTGAAACGGCCGGGCGCGGTCGCCCGGCCAATTCAGCGAGTTGTTAGGCGACGAACACGAGGATGATCATCGTGACGAAGGCGAGCAGACCGAGAAGCTCGGCTGCCGCGAAACCGATGAACAGACGGCCCTGCTGGCTGTCGGCTGCGCCCGGGTTGCGGAGAGCGCCGGCGAGGAACTGTGCGAACACGTTGCCCACGCCGAGTGCCGCGAGGCCCATGCCGATCGCTGCGAGGCCGGCACCGATCATCTTTGCTGCTTGTGCGTCCATGGTAAATTCCCTTTGAAAATCAGTTAGGTAATGGAAAACTTAGTGAAGGTTAACGGCGTCGTTCAGATAGACCGACGTCAGCAACGCGAACACGTATGCCTGGATCGCAGCGACCAGCAGCTCGAGCAACGTGATGCCGATCATCAGCAGCATGCTCGGCGCGGTCACCAGACCGATATACATCCCGCCCAGGTTCAGGCCGTTGATCACGAACGCGGCCAGCACCTTGAGCAGGATATGCCCCGCGGTCATCGCCACGAACAGTCGCAGACCGAGCGAGAACGGACGCACCAGGAACGACATCAGCTCGACCACGAAGATCAGCGGGATCATCAGCGCGGGCGTGCCGCTCGGCACGAACAGCGAGAAGAAGTGGAAGCCGTGCTTGCCGAAACCGACGAGCAGCACGATCGCGAAGCTGATCAGCGCCAGCACGCCGGTGACGGTCATGTGGCTGGTCACGGTGAACGGGTGCACGCCGGGGACGATCCCGAACGGCAGGAGCCCGATGATGTTCGCGAACAGGATGAACATGAACAGCGAGAAGACGTAGGGCACGAAGCGCTTGCCGCCGGGGCCGACATTCTGCTCGAGCATGCCCGAAATGAAACCGGTGAAGCCTTCGACCGCCATCTGCCAGCGACCGGGGACGAGCTCACGCTTCATACCGCCGATCATAAACGCCCAAAGCGCGACCAGCGTCACCACCATCCACAATGCGGAGTTGGTGAACGACAGGTCATAGCCACCAACGATCCAGTGCGAGCCGAACGCCGGCTCGATCAGGAACTGGTGCATCGGATCGATCTTGCCGCCCTGTTCTGCCGCCACGTGGAATCCCTGCCGTCTTGATACGACAAACGCCCGGTTACTCCGGGCGTTCGCCTGAAATTCGAATGATCTGCCTGAACGCGACCGCTATCCCGAGGAACAGCAGCACGATCAGTCCCCAAGGGCCAGTGCCGAACCAATGGTCTATCAACCACCCGATCAGCGCACTGCCGACGAGACTCCCGATCAGGGCGGAAATGACGCGATTGCCTTGCGAGTACCCCCGCTCGGCATCCGCCCCCTTCTGCCCCTTCGCGAGCGTTTCCCGATGCTGCGCCTCTCGCAATCGCTCATCGAGCGCGGAAAGTCGCGGATCTTCAACACCCTGGGGGTCCTGTCCGGGTTCGATCTCCGCCACGCACGTTCCTCCACCTGATTTCGCATCGGGGAGGAAGCAAGCAGCGACGAGCGATCCCGCCAAGGCGCGGTCCGTTTAGAAAAGGGGGGGGTGCAAGTCAACCGGTGTGACACGGGCGTCATTAATGGGGCGTTTGAATCCTCCCCCGTCAGGGGGAGGTGGCACCGCAGGTGACGGAGGGGGAGGACACGGAACGGAGGTTCTCCTTACCTCCCCCTCCGTCCGGCAAGCGCCAGCCACCTCCCGCTGGCGGGGGAGGATTTTAGTGCTGAACCTCGATACGGCCACGCTCTTCGTCATTCCGGCGAAAGCCGGGACCCCGCGCCGCGAGGGGACACCTGCTATTCGTATTTCCACCCAATCCCGTCACCCCAGCGAAAGCTGGGGTATACCCGTAATGGAGCACCCCCTTGCCGCACGAGACCCCAGCTTTCGCTGGGGTGACGGTGAAGGACGGAGGACGCTCCCGTCTTCGTCACCCCGGGCTTGTTCCGGGGTCCACGGTTCCGCGCTCTCACGACTATCGAACCCGCGGAACGGTGGATGCCGGAACGAGCCCGGCATGACGGACTATCTCAAACGCAGCGCGAATCGCGTTCCGGGGCGCCGGCGGTGCGCGTCTTCCATACGCCGTTGGGCGTCTTGTACTTCTCGCCAGGGTTCGTCGCGGCGATCAGGTTGCACCCGCTGGTAAACGCGAGCTGCTCGACCGTCGCACCACTCGCCTGCGCTTTCTGGGTATACGCCGACTTGCGCTGGATATTGATGTTGTTGACCAGCGCGCGCAGATCGCCGCTCGCCGCACCGACGAGGCCGAGATACCCGTCCGGCTGCTCGCCGACCTCACCACCGGCACGCGCCGCGGCATAGGCCGGATCGCGCTGCGCCGACGCCGCCACCGAAAGGCCGCCGAGAACCGCGGCTGCGGCAATCATGGCAATGACCTTCTTCATATCAAAATATCCCCGGATTCTGCTGGATCAACGATTTCGCCTCGCCATCGAGACGATAGACCACTTCCTGCGTGACGTTGATGTTGAGGTTGATCTCGATCGGCTTGTCGGGCGCCGACACGTTGATGCAGCCCGGCAGGGCGGCCAACAGTCCGATAATCGCGATCGTCCTCGTCATCATGCGCAAGATCGGCCTTTGCTCCAGCTTCTTCAATCCTGTTTCGGTCATGGCACGATCCTGCTTGCGGGAGGCTGAATGGTCGGGGATTTCGGAGGAGGCGGCGCGGCCTGCTGCTGGAGCAAGGCCGGCAGGTTGCGCTGGATCAGCCGCTTCGGGTCGTAGAAGCTCTGCGCCGAATCGAGCAGCCCGCGGAACGGCGCCTTGATCCGGATATTGAACACGAACGGCAGCTTTTGCAGGCGGCGGACGATGAAGTTCGCCTTTGCCCCCTCGCCCTGGCTGATCCCGGCGAACCGCACGTCGGTGACCATCTCGCCTGCGAGCGGCCCGTTCATGCCGACCCGCAACGACTGGTAGCGCAGCGACTTCAGCGCCTGGAACGCGATGTTCGCCCAGATGCTGAGGTCCTTCTGGCTGAGATCGCCGACATAGGCGAGCGTGCCGCCGCCCGGCCGCACGCGCAGGTCGCCGCCCTCGATCCGGCCGCCGGTCTCGTCGAAGATCATCGGCAGCACACCGTCGAAGATGCCGGTCGCATCGAGATTCTTGAAATCGAACTGTTGCAAGAACTGGTCGGCCGCCATGTTGGCGACGTGAAACGTCATCCGCCGCTCGGACTGCGCGGAGAAATCGAGCAGCGTCGGATCGAGCGTCAGCGATCCCCCCGCGAACGGCCACCGCCCGCCCTCAACGCGCACGCGCGCACCCGGGAGCGTCTGGTAGCGGATCGTGCCGTCGGTGACCGGGATGCCAGGGTTGAGCGTGCGGATCGTCGCCACCTGCCCCGGCGCGCTCTGGAGGTTGAGCAGGTCGGTGAAGCGAATCTCGGTGGCGATTCCCGTGACCGGGCCGAACGCGGCGGCCAGATCGGTGCCGGCGGTGCGGAACACGCCGGTGCTCGTCACCCCGTCGGGGTTCCAGGCGATATGCCCCTCGCCGCTGACAGATCCGTTGACGTCGGCGATGACGCCGAACGTCAGTGGGGTCAGGGCGTCGGGTTGCAGCTTGTCCTTGGCAAACGCGATCGCGGGGATGGCGAGGTCGGCCTTGCCTGCCCCGGCGCCGAGTGCGTGGGTCAGCGTGACGTCGGCGACCTTGGTATTGGTGGTCGGCTCGAACAGCGTGCCGGCCGCGGTGATCGTGCCGTTGACCAATTGAAGCGTCACGGTGCGTGCGGCGAGCGGCTTGAACCGCGGCGTCGGCGCCGCATCGGATACCCCCATCGCGCCGGTGAGGTTCAGCGCGCCATTGACGAGCGTCCAGTCGCCGGCAGCCTCGCCGAGCAACAGCGGCACGTTGGCGATCTGTCCCGAGCCACCCGTGAACGCACCCGCCACGCCCTGCTCCGTCATACGGCCCGTGACGGTGGCGAAGTCGAGTCGCGTGACACGTTCGGGCGCACCGATCCAGGTCTGCACGCCGTCGATCGCAAAGCCGCGATCCGCCAGCCGCACGGTCGCTCCCGTGGTCGCGAGCGTGATCGGGGTAGTGCCGAGTCGCCCACCCAGCTTAGCTGCGGCGATCTTCGCGCCGCCGCTGACCCGCGCGCCGTTGACCTGCACCAGCGCGCCGTCGACAGGGCACAAGGTCAGCCGCGACGGATCAAGCACCAAACCGGATATCGCCAGGCGCTGGACGGCCAAGGGCGCGCAACCGGTGTTGACGACCAGCCGCCCGCGACCGCTCCACACCGCAGCGACCGGCATCGACAAGCCGTCGACTCGGTTGCCAGGACCGCCCGCGCCAATCGGCCCGCCGAGCGTGACACGTGTCGCGATCGAGGTTGCCCCTCCCGGCGTCGCGCTGAAGGTGACGGGCGTCAGCGCCAGTCGCGCGCCACCCGCCGCATAAGGCGCGATGGTGGCGACGCCGCGGATCGCTGCGCCCGGTCTCGCCTGCGCCAGCGACACGCGCGCCTCGGGCAAGCCACCGCCACGCATCGCGAGCACCGTGTCGAGCCGCACGCCGCCGTTCGGCCAGCCGAACGCGGCCCCGCTGCCGCCACCTAGCGCTACACGCGCACCGCTGGCGGAGGCGAGCGCCAGAAGCGACAGCACGGCCTTTCCGCGTCCCCCATCGATCCGCACGCGAAGGTCGGCGTCCGCGGCAAATGCGCGGCCTGCCTTCTGGACCGCCTGGGTCAGCGCGGCCGCCAACGGCGCGCCGGGCGTCCCGGCGCCCGCATCACCGATGCCCGCCAACCCCGCGAGTCGCTTCTGCGCCACTGCCGCCCCGCTCGCCTGGATACGCCCGTCGAACCCGATCTGCTTGCCGATCCGGTAGGCGCCCGCGAGCGAAACCCGGCGCGCGCCGCCCTCGGTGGTGCGAACCGTGTCGGCGGCGATGTCCGCGTTGCCGCCGGTCGCCGCCGCGGTGCCGGTGAAGTCGATCGTGCCCCTAACGCCAGCCAAAGTCGCCCCCGGCGTTCGTGCCGCGCCCGTCTTGAGCGTCGCCTTGCCCTGCCAGCGATCGAGCGCGGCAGAGAGGCCGACGTCGAGATCGGCCACGATCCGCGCCGCCTGCGTCGTGCCGCAGGCGAGCCGCGACACGCGTACCGGCCCGGTTATCGTTGGCTTGGCTGCGTCGATTCGCAGTTTCACCGTCGCCGCCAGCCGGTCGATCACACACCCACCGACATCGAGCCGCTCGCTGATCGCCGCCAGCGTGCCGCGGAACCCGTCGTCAAGTTTGCCAGAGCCTGCCAGCTTCAAGCCGACGACACCTTGCGGAGTCTCCAGCCGCATCCGCCCGTCGGCCACCGACACGTCGAGCGCGGGCAGCGAAAACGGCTTCCCCGACGAGGCCGGCAGCAACTTGTCGATCGCACCGAGCGAGACCTTCCCATCGACCAGCCGCCCACGTAGCCGCACTTTCCCCGCGCGAACGCCCTCCAGATACGGTCCAGACAACCCAACGCCGGTCCGCGTCTCGACCCAGTCGGCGACAAGATCGGGATGTGCCGGATCGCCGATCACGACATTGATCAATCGCTGGCCACCCAGCGCGAGGTCGGCGATGTCATAGCGCGCGGGCACGCCGGCCTTGGCGAGTTCACGGTCGATGAACCCTCCGGCGATCGGTTTCCGCACCAGCCAGAGCACCACCAGCCCAGCGAGCACAATCAGCGCGATCACCAGCGCAACGCGGCGGGCCGTCGCGGGACGGCGAGGGTCGGCCCCGGGGTCGGCCCCCGTCTCGCTCGTCTCGCTCACTTACTCACTCCGCCACGCTCAGGCCCCCTGCATAGGCGGGTGCGGGGGCGTCATGCAATTGCGCGCAAATGTGCTAGCTTCAAGATATGGCCGAACCGGACGACGAGATCGACGATCTGAAGGGCCATCGAGGCCGCCTCCGCAAACGCCTGTTCGAAGGCGGTAGCGACGCATTGCTCGACCACGAACTCATCGAATATCTCCTCGCGATCGCGATTCCGCGCGGCGACACCAAGGTGCTCGCCAAGGCCTTGATGCGCGAGTTTGGCGGTATCGGCGGAGTCCTCACCGCGGATGCCGAGGCGCTCGGCCGGGTAAAGGAAATGGGCGACATCTCGACCGCAGCGATCAAGATCGCACACGCCGCCGCGATCCGCCTGCTGCAATCGCACGTCAGCGACCGCCCGGTGCTCGCCAACTGGCAGGCGCTGCTCGACTATCTACGTGCCGACATGGCGCACCACGCGATCGAGCGGTTCCGCGTGCTGCATCTGAACACGAAGAACATGCTGATCCGCGACGAGGTGATGAGCAAGGGCTCGATCGACCAGGCCGCGGTGTACGTCCGCGAAGTCATTCGACGCGCGATCGACCTCGGCTCCGCATCGATCATCCTCGTCCACAATCACCCGAGCGGCGACCCCTCACCCAGCCGCGCCGACATCGACATCACGCGGACGATCGCTGAGGCGGGCAAGCGGCTCGGCATCACCGTGCACGACCATATCGTGATGGGTACCGGCGGCCATGTCAGCCTGCGCGCGCAGGGATTAATCTGACGCAACTAGATAGTTTCGGGAAAGGCGGGACGTTTCCCCCGCGCCTTCGTTGTCCGTCCGAAGGAATTTCATGTGGACAACAAGTTACACGACGAACCCTCGACCGTGACCGCGGAACATGGCCAGGTCCTGGTCGATGGGCCGGACGGCGTTGCGGTATCGCTGACACCCGATGCTGCAGTCGAGACATCCGACCGGCTTCTCGAAGCGGCGGTCGAAGCGCAGGGCCAGATTTTGACGATGACCCTGGCCGACAAGGAACATGCAGCACGCAAGGCTGGCTGACTGTCGCGTTATCTGCGGGCCAGCGGTCCTATGTCGTACTGAATTACGACATCCAATCCGCTCTGCCATCCTCGTCCAAGGCCAAACAAGGGCCATATCAGTCGGCGTGCGTGGGGATTTTTGTCCAATCAGCCCATTCCCGCTGGTCGATGGCGCATCGGCGCACGATCGATGCCGTCGATGTCTACGATATCCGGATGCAGCGCCTGATGTCGCGCGCCTCGGATCAGGTCCGCGTGCGGTTCCTGTCGATCATGCGGAACGGCGCGATCTGAGCCCGATAAGCGAAAGGCCGCCGGGCGAACCAGGCGGCCTTTTCTATGGCGTAGATCCGGAAGCGGACGATCAGCCCTGCGACAGGAAGCTGGTCAGTTCCGGCTTCGACAGCGACTTGTTCTTGTCGGTATCGGCCTGTGCGAACGCGGCAGCGACCCATTTTTTGGTTTCGGGCGCGGTCGCTTTGGTGGTCGGATCAGTCTTGGTCTTCAGCGCGACCATCCATGCGGCGAACTCAACCGTGCTGAGCTTACCGTCTTTGTTCGTGTCGTATGTCGGGAATTCCGTGTCGACGACCTGCGCGACCTGAGTGCCGCTCGCAGGCTGCGTCGCCTCCGCGGTTTGCGCGGGTGCGGAAGTTTGGCTCGGCGCGGTCTGGGCGGGCGACATCGAAGGATCGGCGACGCCTGGCATGGCGGTCGGCGCAGTCTGCGGCGATGTCGCGCTGGTTTGCGCGAGCGCCGGTGCAGCAATCGTCATGGTCGCTGCGAGCAGAGCATATTTAAGCATTGCCATTCTCCATCGATACTTCGAAATCTTTACTCGATCATCACCGCCACATCCTCATCGATACTGATCGGATGCTGCAAAACGATGATCGCCGGCAACGGATATAGGCCGAACGCATTGCAGTTTGTACCCCCGTCGATGGCCTGCTAGGCGCTCGGCAGGCGTCTCCCGAGGGGAGCACGCGACGAACCGTGCCATTCACCAGCCCCGAGGAAACCTATGGTCCCCCGCTATTCCCGCCCCGACATGGTCGCGATCTGGACGCCCGAAGCGCGCTTCAAGATCTGGTTCGAGATCGAGGCGCACGCCACCGACGCGCTCGCCGAACTGGGCGTCGTGCCCAAGGAAGCCGCCGCCGCGATCTGGGAAAAGGGCGCGTTCGAGGTCGACCGGATCGACGAGATCGAGCGCGAGACCAAGCACGACGTCATCGCCTTCCTGACCAACGTCGCCGAGCATATCGGTCCCGAGGCGCGCTTCATGCACCAGGGCATGACCTCGTCGGACGTGCTCGACACCTGCCTCGCGGTACAGCTGGCCAAGGCGAGCGACATCCTGATCGCCGATCTTGACGCGCTGCTGGTGGTGCTCGAACACCGTGCGCGCGAGCACAAGATGACGCCGACGATCGGCCGCAGCCACGGCATCCACGCAGAACCCGTGACGTTCGGGCTGAAGCTCGCGCAGGCGCATGCCGAGTTCGCGCGCAACCGCGCACGCCTGGTGGCGGCGCGCGAGGACGTCGCGACCTGCGCGATCTCGGGCGCGGTGGGGACGTTCGCGAACATCGATCCGTTCGTCGAAGAGTATGTCGCGGGCAAGCTCGGGCTGTCGGTCGAGCCGGTCTCGACGCAGGTCATCCCGCGCGATCGCCATGCGATGTTCTTCGCAACACTCGGCGTGATCGCCAGCTCGATCGAGCGGCTCGCGACCGAAGTACGCCATTTGCAGCGCACCGAAGTGCTTGAGGCGGAGGAGTTCTTCTCGCCCGGCCAAAAGGGCTCGTCGGCAATGCCGCACAAGCGCAACCCGGTGCTGACCGAGAACCTTACCGGTCTCGCGCGGATGGTGCGCGGCTACGTCACGCCGGCGATGGAGAACGTCGCGCTGTGGCATGAGCGCGATATCTCGCACTCGTCGGTCGAGCGGTACATCGGGCCGGATGCGACGATCACGCTCGACTTCGCGCTCGCGCGGTTGACGGGCGTGATGGACAAGCTGGTCGTCTATCCCGAGCGGATGTTGAAGAACCTCAACAAGATGGGCGGGCTGGTCCATTCGCAGCGCGTGCTGCTGGCACTGACTCAGGCGGGCGTCAGCCGCGAGGACGCGTATCGCCTGGTCCAGCGCAACGCGATGAAGGTGTGGGATTCGGATGGCGCGCTGTCGCTGCTCGAACTGCTGAAGGCCGATCCGGAGGTGACGCTGTCGGATGCCGAACTGGAGGACAAGTTCGACCTCGGCTATCATCTGAAGCATGTCGACACGATCTTCGCGCGGGTCTTCGGCGCGGCCTGATTCCCCTCATTATCCCGGCTTCCCCCGTCATCCTGACGAAAGTCAGGAGGCAGAGTGACAAACCGCTGTCCTGCTTGGCTCTGGGTCCTGACTTTCGTCAGGATGACGAGTGGAGTTAGACGGTGGACCGTCCGAAAACTGCGTCAAATGCACGCAACGCAATTGCGATTACGTGTTACAAAATTGCGACAACGCGCAACTATAGCCATATCGCCCTTGCCGGATATGTTTCCGGCATCGGAGACCTACCCATGCGCATGTTTGAAACCGTGACCAGCACCATGCTGGCGATCGCGGCTCAAGCGCTGGTGGTCGGGGTGGTCATCACCGCCTTCTGATCCATCGGCCCGCCCGCCCCCTTCCGAGGGGGCGCGGCTAGGCCGGAGGAGCAGCGCGAGATCCGCCAATATCTGGTGGCCTGCCCTGCATTTTGGCTTGCCGGCCTTATCGGAAATCTGACTATTCCAATTAATTAAAGCGATCCCAGACGCGTAGGTGTTTGGCATCATTAATGCAGTGACACAGACGATGGCGCAGTTCGGCGTCATTCTCTGTGAAAGGCATTCCATGTTCCAGTCCCTCTCGTTCCGCCCTGCCGCTCTTCTGGTAGCCAGCATCGTCGTGCTCGGTGGCGCCTCCGCTCCCGCATTCGCGGCCGGTGACAAGCCGATTTCCGTCACCATGCCCGCGAGCGTCTTCAAGGACGACACCAGCCGCGTCTGCATGCCGCGCACCATTCTGGGTCGCAAGGCGGACAAGACGCTGCCCGAGACGATCTGCGAGACCCGGTCCGAGTGGAACGCACGCGGCGTCGTCATTCGTACGAAGTGAAGGCGGCGGCCCAGTCCGACAAGCAAACGGCGGCTCGACCGATCCTCCCCCGCAAGGGGGAGGTGTCACCGAAGGTGACGGAGGGGAAGGACACGGAGCCGAGGTTATCGCTTACCTCCCCCTCCGTCTGGCAAGAGCTAGCCACCTCCCCCTGGCGGGAGGATTAGACGACGTTCAATTCATCAGATCGACGGCGGTTACCGCGTGCGCGGATACCGCGCGGCGAACTCCTCGTCCGACATCATCAGATAGCGGATCATGTCGATCAGCGCCCAAGGTGCGCTGATCACAAGGCCGACCACGGTGATAGTCAGCACCAGCATGATGATTCCCGAGCCTGTCCGGCCGAGATAGAAGCGATGGATGCCGAGCGTGCCGATCACGAACGCCATGACAGCGGCAACATATTTGTTGCGGTCGTTGGCCGGGACGACAGCGGCTGGCGGCACCGCGCGACGCGGGCCAGGCGCGGTCGGCATCGGGAAGACGCTGAGCGCACGATCGTTGGCGGCTTCGAAATCGACTTCGATACCGATCGCCGGTTCACCGCGATGCGCCCAATCCTCCGGCGCGAACCGATAGCGTTGTCCGTCCTGCCCCGCGACGATGCCTTCGCCCGTGCGGGGATCGACGCCTAAAACCTGTCCGCGCATGTCATTCCTCGATGTTCGCTTTTCATTCTGGCGGATGCCGCGGATCAGGCAAGCTCGAACTTACGCGTATCATCCGACATGGGCCTCAAGGACAATCGCGAGTCGAAGATTGTCGCCTTATGCTGGTGACAGTCGGCCATAATATTGCTCGACCCGGGATAACTCCCAACTACCCGTCACCCCGTCGCCCCAACGAAAGCTGGGGTATTCCTATTGGTACGCAGTGCGACACAAACAGGAAGATCCCAGCTTTCGCTGGGATGACGACAGTGCGGGGTAAAGGCGCTAGGCATGCGGTTCGGTAACGTACGGGCCGGCATAACGCCCGCCCGTGGTAGTATCACTCGCCCGCGAACACGCCCTTGAGCTTGGCGAAGAAGCCCTGGCTCGCCGGGCACTCATCACCCGTCTCCGTCTCGCGGAACATCTCGAGCAGTTCCTTCTGGCGGTTGCTGAGGCGCGTCGGCGTTTCGACGTCGATCTGGACGACGAGGTCGCCGAAGCCGCGGCCTTGCAGGACGGGCATGCCGGCGCCGCGCTGACGGAGCTGCTTGCCCGACTGGATGCCGGCGGGGATCTTCACCTCGTGCGTGCGACCATCGAGGCCGGGGATCGACAGCGCCCCGCCGAGCGACGCGACCGTGAAGCTGATCGGTGCGCGCGCGAACAACGTCGTACCTTCACGCTCGAACAGATTATGCTTGGTCACGTGGAGGAAGATGTAGAGATCACCGGACGGCGCGCCGCGGGCGCCCGCCTCGCCCTCGCCCGACATGCGGATGCGCGTGCCCTCGTCGACGCCGGGGGGGACGTTGATCGAGAGCGTTTTGGTCTTCTCGACACGGCCTTCGCCGCGGCAGTCCGGGCACGGATCGGCGATGACTTCGCCAGCGCCGTTGCAGACCGGGCAGGCGCGCTCGACCACGAAGAAACCCTGTTGCGCCCGGACTTTCCCGTGACCGCCGCAATGCTGGCAGGTCTTCGCGCGCGTCCCGGCCTTCGCGCCCGAGCCGTCGCAGGTGTCGCAGAGCGCGGAGACGTCGATCGTGATCTCGGTCGTCTTGCCGTGGAAGGCTTCCTCCAGGCTGACTTCCATGTCGTAGCGCAGGTCGGCGCCGCGCCGTGCCGCCGAACGGCCACCGCCGCGCTGTGCGCCGCCCATGAATTCGCCAAAGACGCTTTCGAAGATGTCGCTGAAGCCGCCGAAGTCCTGCGCGCCGCCGCCGTGGCCGCCACCGCCGCCGTTCTGGAACGCGGCGTGGCCGAAGCGATCATAGGCCGCGCGCTTCTGCGGGTCCTTGAGGCATTCATAAGCCTCGCTGACCGCCTTGAACTGCGCTTCGGAATCCTTGCAGCCCGAATTCTTGTCCGGGTGATACTTCATCGCGAGCTTGCGGTAGGACGACTTGATCGTCCCCGCATCCGCGGTCCGCTCGCATTCGAGCAGTTCGTAATAATCTGTCTGGGTCGCCATAATCTTAAGCCCTCTCCCCTCCGGGGAGAGGGTTGGGAGAGGGGCGCCACACGCGGCCCCTCTCGGTACTGCCCCTCACCCCGACCCCCTCCCCAACGGGGAGAGGGGGACGTCGGTTAAGCCTTCGGGTTGTCGTCGACTTCCGAGAACTCGGCGTCGACGACGTCGTCGTCCTTCTTCGCCGCGTCGCCATCGGCCGACGGCGATGCGTCCGCCTGGGCCTGCTTCTCGTAGATCGCCTGGCCGAGCTTCATCGCGACCTGAGCGAGCGCGGTGCTCTTCTCGGTCATCGCGTCCGCATCGCCGCTCTCGACCGCAGCCTTGGTCGCGTCGATCGCAGCCTGGATCTCGGTCTTGAGCGACTCGTCGACCTTGTCGCCGTTATCCGCCAGCTGACGCTCGGTGGTGTGGACGAGCGACTCGGCGTTGTTCTTCGCCTCGGCGCCCGCACGACGCTTCTTGTCCTCCTCGGCGAAGGTCTCGGCATCGCGGACCATCTGGTCGATGTCGTTGTCCGAAAGACCACCCGACGCCTGGATGCGGATCTGCTGCTCCTTGCCGGTGCCCTTGTCCTTGGCCGAGACGCTGACGAGGCCGTTGGCATCGATGTCGAACGTGACTTCGATCTGCGGCACGCCGCGCGGTGCGGGCGGGATGCCGACGAGATCGAAATTGCCGAGCATCTTGTTGTCGGCCGCCATCTCGCGCTCGCCCTGGAACACGCGGATCGTCACCGCGCCCTGATTGTCGTCGGCGGTCGAGTAGGTCTGCGACTTCTTGGTCGGGATCGTCGTGTTGCGATCGATCATCCGGGTGAACACGCCACCCAGCGTCTCGATGCCGAGCGACAGCGGCGTCACGTCGAGCAGCAGCACGTCCTTGACGTCGCCCTGCAGCACGCCGGCCTGGATCGCGGCGCCCATTGCAACGACCTCGTCCGGGTTGACGCCGGTGTGCGGCTCCTTGCCGAAGAACTGCTTCACGACTTCACGGACGCGCGGCATGCGCGTCATGCCGCCGACCAGCACGACTTCCGAAATGTCCTCGGGCTTCAGGCCGCCGTCTGCGAGCGCCTTGCGGCAAGGCTCGAGCGTACGCTTGACCAGGTCCTCGACCATCCGCTCCAGGTCGGCGCGGGTGATCGACTTCACCAGATGCTTCGGGCCGTTCTGGTCCGCGGTGATGAAGGGCAGGTTGACCTCGGTCGACTGTGCCGAGCTGAGCTCGATCTTCGCCTTCTCGGCGGCTTCCTTCAGACGCTGCAGCGCCAGCTTGTCCTTGGCAAGGTCGATACCCTCGGCCTTCTTGAACTCGTCGGCGAGATACTGGACGATCTTGTTATCGAAATCCTCACCACCGAGGAAGGTGTCGCCGTTGGTGGCCTTCACCTCGAACACGCCGTCGCCGATTTCCAGCACCGAGATGTCGAACGTGCCGCCGCCGAGATCGTAGACCGCGATCGTCTTGCCGTCCTGCTTGTCGAGGCCGTAAGCCAGCGCCGCCGCAGTCGGCTCGTTGATGATACGCAGCACTTCGAGGCCGGCAATCTGGCCGGCGTCCTTGGTCGCCTGGCGCTGGGCGTCGTTGAAGTAGGCCGGCACGGTGATGACCGCCTGCGTGACCGTCTCGCCGAGATACGACTCAGCGGTTTCCTTCATCTTCTGCAGCGTGAACGCCGAGATCTGCGACGGCGAGTAATCCTTGCCGCCTGCCGAGACCCATGCGTCGCCGTTTGGCCCGCGCGAGATCTTGTACGGGACCAGCTCGGTGTCCTTCTTGGTGATCGGATCGTCGAAGCGACGGCCGATCAGGCGCTTCACCGCGAAGATGGTGTTGTCGCCGTTCGTCACTGCCTGGCGCTTGGCCGGCTGGCCGACCAGTCGCTCGCCGTCCTTGGCGAACGCGACGATCGACGGCGTGGTGCGCGCGCCCTCGGAATTCTCGATGACCTTGGGCTTGCCGCCTTCCATGACGGAAACGCAGCTGTTGGTCGTGCCGAGATCGATACCGATTACTTTAGCCATGAGTTCTGATTAGCCCCTCACTTGAAACGAAAATACGAAACCGGTTCCACCCCGTTACGGCAGTGGAACCTTTCTGATGATGGGCGCGATATAGGTGGCCTCGCGCTTGCCGCAAGATTGTACCGGTCATAGGATGCGCAAGAGGCAGGGCCCGGGGAAAAGTAACCTATGCGTATCGTTTTCGGACTGGGTGTTGCCGCGATGGCACTGGCGTCGTGCTCGCCGCCGAAGGAACTGTCCGTCGACGGGGCCTGGGTGCGGCTCGGCGCGGTCACCGGGCGGCCCGCGGCGGCGTATTTCACGGTGCATGGGGGGCCTACGCCGACGACGCTGATTTCGGCCACCACCGACGTCGCGATCAGGTCTGAGATGCACGAGACGATGGACAAGGGCGGCATGTCGACGATGACGCCGCTCGCGAAGGTCGAGATTCCGGCGAACACGGACGTGGCGTTCGCGCCGGGTGGGCGGCACGTGATGCTGTTCGACATGAATTCGGGGATCAAGCCCGCCGATCGCGTGACGCTCACGTTCGCGTTTGCCGATGGGACGCGGATCATAAACAACGCGACCGTGGTCGCGGCGGGGGCCCCGGTAGGGAAGTGATCGGAGCAGGCTCACGGCGCGCGCTTACCGAGGGAGAGACGGCGCTCGCGGCATCGGTATTCGGGGGCGCGATCGAGTATTCCCAGGTAAGTCTGGCCCACAGCAAATGGGCGTTCTTCCAGCCGCGCGATACGGTGATGGCACCGCGCGGTTGCATCCACTTCCACCCCAAGGGTGATCTGTGGTGCGACGACTTCGCGCACGCCAACCTAACGTTGCAGGGGCTGTTCATCCACGAGATGACGCACATCTGGCAGCACCAGCGCGGCGTGTTCCTGCCCTTGGCGCGGCATCCGTGGTGTCGGTACGACTATGCGTTCCGCCCCGGCGTGGCGCTGCACCGCTACGGCATCGAGCAACAGGGCGAAATCGTGCGGCACGCCTTCCTGCTGCGCGCGGGCACGAAGGTCGCGGGCGCACCGCCGCTTGCGCAGTATGAAACGGTGCTGCCGTTCACGCCTGCTCATTACCCCAACACACCCCGTCATCCTGACACACCACGTCATCCTGACGAAAGTCAGGACCCAGAGTAACTCAGCGCGCCGGCCGTCGCTCTGGGTCCTGACGTTCGTCAGGATGACGATCGCGGATCAGAGCCAGTTACGACCATCCGGCCCGGCACAGCCGTAAGGCGGCAACTGGCCCGGGAACCGTGCCTGCATCTTGTGGCAGCCCCAGGCGCGCATCGGCCCCGGTGCATAGCCGTTCAACGCGATGCCGACCTCGTCATACGGGCTCGAGCCCTGCGCGACGTACATGTACCAACGCCCGCCAAACATCACCGCTGCGGTGATGAGCACGACACAAACGACCTGAACGATTTTCTGCATTGGGAACCCCTTTTGTAAAGAAGGGCGCCCCGTTGCAGCCAACATGGATCAATTTCAACCACCGATCTGGTAGATCTCAATCCACCCGATCGGCAGAAATGCGCCGTTTACAGCGCGTCGAAATCGATAGGTCGTGTTCTATCAAGCGCTTGCGGCGCCTCCGGCATCGGATATTTCAGTCCGGTCGCGCAGTTGAAAAGAACGACCCTGTCGTCCTCGTCGACCAGCCCGGTATTCAGCGCCTGATGATAGGCGGCCAACGTCGCGCCACCCTCGGGGCATAGCAGCAACCCGTCCTGCTTCGCCGCCGCGTCCACCGCCTTCAGGATCGCCGGATCGCCGACCGCGAGCGCTTGCCCGCCGCTCTCGCGAACCGCGCGCAGGATCAGGAAATCGCCGACCGCCTTAGGGACGCGTATCCCCGCCGCGACCGTGCTCGCGTCTTCCCAACGCTCGGCATGCTCCTCGCCCGCTTCGAACGCGCGGACGATCGGCGCGCAGCCGCTCGCCTGCACCGCGAACATCTTCGGGCGTTCCGAGCCGATCCAGCCAAGCTTTTCCAACTCGTCGAACGCCTTCCACATCCCGATTAGCCCAGTGCCGCCGCCGGTCGGGTAGAAGATCGCGTCCGGCAGTTTCCAGCCGAACTGCGCGGCGAGTTCGAGCCCCATCGTCTTCTTGCCCTCGATCCGGTAGGGCTCCTTGAGCGTCGAGAAATCGAACCAACGCCCTTCAGTGGCGCCCTTCCCCACGATCGCGCCGCAATCGTCGATCAGGCCGTTGACCCGCCAGACGCGCGCGCCTTGCATCGCAATCTCGCGGACATTGATCTCGGGCGTGTCGTCGGGACAGAACACGATTGTCTCGATCCCGCAGCGGGTGGCGTACGCCGCCAGCGCCGCGCCCGCATTGCCGTTGGTCGGCATCGCGATCTTGGTAACGCCGAGTTCCTTCGCCATAGCGACGGCCATGACTAGCCCGCGAGCTTTGAAAGAACCGGTCGGGAGACGGCCTTCGTCCTTCACGAGCACGTTGGGGCCGCCGGACTTGGTCAACGGCACGAGTGGCGTCTCGATCTCGCCGAGACTGACGATGTTGGACGTGTGACGCACGGGGAGCAGTTCACGCCACCGCCACAGATCGGTAGGCCGCGCCTCGATCGTGTCGCGAGAAACCGCAGACCGCACCGCGTCGAGGTCGTAGCGCACCAGCAACGGTCGCCCGGCGCGCGACAGCCCATGAAGCTGGTCCGCCTCATACCGCTCGCCGGTGATCGAGCATTCGAGATGCGTGACGAAGGTCTGGCGATCGGTCGTGAGGTTCTGGTTCATGTGCATCTCTCCCCCCTCCCTGAAAGGGAGGGGTCGGGGGTGGGTCGGTCTGGGGCGGGCGAACCGATAGCCAACCGGCCAACCCACCCCCAGCCCCTCCCTGTCAGGGAGGGGAGCAAGACGGTGTCAGCCGGCCTTGGCGACGCCGACCATGGCGGGACGCAACAGGCGATCCTTGATCATGTAGCCCGCCTGCATCTCCTGGACGATCGTCCCGGCAGGCTGGTCGCTCGGCACTTCGAGCATCGCCTGGTGCTTGTTCGGATCAAGCATCTGGCCCTCCGCGGCGATCTTGGTGATGCCGTGGCGCTGGAACACGCTCTCCAGCTCGCGACCGGTCGCCTCCAACCCGGTGACGAGGCCCTTCATCTTCTCGTCCGCACGCAGGTCCGCCGGAATAGCCGACAGCCCGCGCGACAGGTTGTCGGCGACCGATAACACGTCGCGCGCGAAAGCCGTCGCGGCATAGGCGCGGGCGTCCTGCGCTTCCTTCTCAGCGCGGCGGCGGACGTTCTGGATCTCGGCCTGCGCGTAGAGAACGTTCTGCTTGGCTTCGGCGAGCTGGTTCTCGAGCTCGGCGACGCGGTCGTTCGAAGCTACCTCCGGTGCGGCTTCGGCGGTCTCTTCGCGCAGGTCTGCAGGCGTGTTCTGGTCGATGTCGGACATAGTTTTCCCTATAAATTGGGCCGGCTCAACCCATCAACCGGGCGAGCGTTGCAGCCGTGAAATCCACCATGGGCACGACGCGCGCATAGTTCAACCGCGTCGGGCCGATGACACCGACCACGCCAACCACCCGGCCGTCCAATCCACGGAACGGTCGCGCGATCACCGAAGACCCTGACAACGCGAACAATTTGGTCTCCGCGCCGATGAAAATCCGTGTCGAATCACCGGCCCGCGCGCTGTCCAAAAGCGATGCGACTTCCTGCTTTCCCTCGAGATCGTCGAGCAGATCGCGGACCCGGTCGAGATCGGCGGCGGCGGCGGCATCGATCAACCGTCCCTGCCCGCGCACGATCAGCACCGGGCGGCGATCCGCATCCTCGCTCCACACCGCGATCCCGCGCTCGACCAGCGTCCGCGCCGCGCCGTCGAGCGCCGCCTGACCGTCCGCCAACTCGCGCTCGATCCGCGTCCGCGCTTCGGCCAGCGTCAGCCCGCCGAGCGTCGCCGACATATAATTGCCCGCCTCGACCAGCGCGGACGGCGACATGCCCTTGGGCAGCGCGATGACGCGGTTCTCGACCGAGCCGTCCTCGCTGACCAGCACCGCCAGCGCCTGTTCGGGCGACAGCGCGACGAAGGCGATCTGGCGGAGTTTCAGTTCGCGCTTGGGCACCATCACCAGCCCGGCGCAGGCCGACAGCCCCGACAGCGCGAGCGTGGTCGCAGCGAGCGCCTCCTCGACCGGACCACCGACGCCGGCGCGCGCCTCGATCGTCTGGCGCTCCTCGAACGATGGCTCCATCGCCTGCATCATGCCGTCGACGAACAGCCGCAAGCCCCGGTCAGTCGGCATGCGACCGGCGCTGGTATGCGGGCTGGCGAGCAGGCCGAGGCCTTCGAGTTCGCCCATCACGCCGCGAATCGACGCGGGCGAGAGACTGAGACCGGTAAGCTGCGCGATCGTCTTCGACCCGACAGGCGTACCGCTGGCGAGATAGCTGTCGACCACCGCACGAAAAATGTCGCGCGCGCGATCGGTCAGTTCGGTGACGGGGGGCGTGGCCATCGCTTTGATCTAGGGCGGATGGCGCGTCCTACAAAGGGGAATGCGCGCCACCACCACCCGTCCCACACGCCGTCACCCTGACTTTCGTCAGGATGACGGGCTCTTTCGTCAGGATGACGGGGAAGGCTGGCGAGCGACCAAACGAAAGGCTAGGCAGCGGGCAACCACTCACTCCCGTTAGGATAAGACTATGCGCCCATCCGGCCGCGCCCCAGACCAGATGCGTGCGATCACGATCGAGCCGCGCTTCACCAAGCATGCCGAGGGCTCCGTCCTGATCGGCTTCGGCGACACCAAGGTGCTCGTCACCGCCAGCGTCGAGGAGAAGGTGCCGCCGTTCATGCGCGGCAAGGGCGAAGGCTGGGTGACGGCCGAATACGGCATGCTCCCGCGCGCCACCAACACGCGCAACAACCGCGAGGCCGCCAAGGGCAAGCAGTCGGGCCGCACGCAGGAAATCCAGCGGCTGATCGGTCGTTCGCTCCGCGCAGTCGTCGACCTGAAGCTGCTCGGCGAGCGCCAGATCGTGATCGATTGCGACGTGATCCAGGCCGATGGCGGCACGCGCACCGCATCGATCTCGGGCGGCTGGGTTGCACTCCGGCTCGCGATCGACGGTCTGCTCGCGAGCGGCAAGCTGACCGCCGACCCGCTGACGCAGAAGGTCGCGGCGATCAGCTGCGGGATCTACCAGGGCAATCCGGTGCTCGACCTCGACTATATCGAGGATTCGGGCGCGGATGCGGATGCGAACTTCGTCCTGCTCGAAAACGGCAACATCGCCGAGGCACAGGCGACCGCCGAGGGCGCGACCTATGACGAGGAGGCGCTGCTCCGCCTGCTGCGTCTCGCACGGATCGGCTGCACCGACATCTTCGCGGCACAGGCGAAAGCCGTCGCCAAGTGAGCGGCGAGGGGAAAGAGCCGCAGGCGATCCGCAAGCTCCAGCCGGGCAAGCTGGTCATCGCCAGCCACAACAAGGGCAAGGTCCGCGAGATCGCCGCGCTTCTCGAAGGACGCGGGCTCGAAGTCGTCTCCGCCGCCGAACTTGACCTGCCGGAACCCGTCGAGACCGGCACGACCTTCTTCGCTAACGCAGAACTGAAGGCGCGCTCGGCGGCCGACCTGTCGGGCTATCCCGCACTCGCGGATGACAGCGGGCTGTGCGTCGACGCGCTGAACGGTGATCCGGGCGTCTACACGGCGGATTGGGCGGAGACGCCGAACGGTCGCGACTGGATGATGGCGATGCAGAAGGTCGAGGACGCGGTCGCCGCCAAGGGTCCGGACGTCACGCGCGGCGCGCATTTCGTCAGCGTGCTCGCGCTCGCGTGGCCCGACGGTCATGTCGAATGGTTCGAGGGCCGCGCCGAGGGGACGCTCGTCTGGCCGCCGCGCGGCAATGTCGGGTTCGGCTACGACCCCGTGTTCGTGCCGCTCGGCTACGACCAGACCTACGCCGAACTCCCGCACGAAACGAAGAACGCGATCAGCCACCGCAACGAGGCGTTCAAGCTGCTCGAAGCTGCGGTGTTCTGAGCGGCCCGGCGGGGGAGCCCCCTCGCCGTCCCGTCATCCTGACGAAAGTCAGGACCCAGGGTAACGGGCGTTGCCCTTGATTTCCCTGGGTCCTAACTTTCGTCAGCATGACGGAGGGGTGTGGTTCAGACTGCAATCGCCTGCTTCACTGGCCAGTTCACCGTAGGCAGCGCCTCGAACGCCGGTTTCGCCAGCAGATACCCTTGGATGTACCGCACGCCCAATGCGCGCAGTGCCTCGAACTCGCCAAGCGTCTCGACCCCCTCGGCAATCACCGCAATCCCCAACCCCGCGCACATCCGCAGCATCCCCTCGACGATCATCCGCCGCGGCAGGCTCGTGTCGATGTCGCGGATCAGCTCCATGTCGAGCTTGATGATGTCCGGCTGGAACCGCGCGAGCAGGTTCAGCCCCGCATGCCCCGCACCGAAATCGTCGAGCGCGGTGCCAAAACCCATCTTCTGATAGGTCGCGATGATGTTCGCGACATGCGCGGGATCGAGCATCTCCTCGTTCTCGGTGAACTCGAAGATCAGCCGATCGGTCGGCATCCCAACCGCGCCCGCGGTCTTGAGCGTCAACTGGATACAGGCCGCCGGCGAATAGACCGCGTTCGGCAGGAAATTGATCGACAGCCGTGCAGGCGTGTCGAGCAGCCCGGCCTTCACCGAGGCCTCGATCGCGCGCACCCGGCATTGCTGGTCGAACGCGTACAGGTTCTGCCCGTCGACCTGGCCCAGGACGCTCGCCGCCGACTGCCCCTCGGGCCCGCGCACCAGCGCCTCGTAGGCGAAGACCGTCTCCGTCTCGACATCGACGATCGGTTGGAACGCCATCGAGAAGGCGAACGACAGGCCAGCGCCATCACGACATCCGACGCAACCGATACGGGGAACATCGGGTTGGGGTAGTGGTTTCATTAAAGCAGGTTAGCCGAAACCACTTAATAAAATACCACCGCTCCAGAACTACCAGCTTGCTTCAGATCAATAAGCGCGCTCGCCGAACACGTTGCCGGGCGGGGAGTAACGGCACACCAGATAGTCGTCGGTCTTGTTGCTCGCCATCGCGCAGCCGACCTGGGTCGAGCCACGCCACACGATCTGCGTATAGTGCGCGACGTCCTCGAATTTGCCGGTGCGGCTGAATCCGGGCGTAGGCATGTTGATGAAATCGCGCTTCTCGGCGACCCAGTGTCCCATCATCTCGGTATACGCATAGGCGTAGCGCGTGCCGGTCCACAAATTCTCGCCCTCGCGCGTCATCCCCTGCGGTTGCGGCGCGTGCGCAAATTTCCGCGTGCGCGCCATCTCCTCGGCATAGGCGCGGGCGGTGGTCGCCAGCGTGTCGCTCCAGGTCAGCGGCGCCACGCCGACAGCAGCGCGTGCGGCGTTGTGGCCGTCCATCATCGCGGTCTTGAGGAGGCTCGCCCCGCGCGATGCCGGCGCCATCGATTCGCGCGGCTCGACGACTCGCTCGGGTCCCTGCGCACAGCCTGCCAGCAACAACGCCCCGACGATCGCCAAACCCATCCGTGCCGTCATTGCGCTTCCTTCGACCGCTCCGTGCGACCATATGCGCGAGATAATGCCCATCTTCGAAACACCAAGCCCCCGCTCTGATTCCCCGGGCGACCTCGCGCTCTACGTCCATTGGCCGTTCTGCGTGTCGAAATGCCCGTATTGCGACTTCAACAGCCATGTCCGCGAAGAGGTCGACCAGGCAGCCTGGCGGGATGCGCTGCTCACCGACCTCGCGCATGAAGCGCGGGTGTTGCCGGGGCGCAAGTTGCAGTCGATCTTCTTCGGCGGTGGCACGCCCTCGCTGATGCCGCCCTCGACCGTGGCTGCCGTGCTGAATGCAGCGGAGAAGGCTTGGGGATTCGCCGACGGGATCGAGATCACCCTGGAGGCAAACCCATCTTCGGTCGAGGCAGCGCGATTTGCGGACCTGGCGCACGCTGGCGTGAACCGAGTGTCTCTCGGGCTACAATCACTCGATGACCAAGCGCTGAAATTCCTCGGCCGCGCGCATGACGTGAACGAGGGCCAAGCCGCGCTCGCTACCGCGCAGAGCGTATTCCCGCGCGTGAGTTTCGACCTGATCTACGCGCTCCCCGGCCAGCGGCTCGACGATTGGCGCGCTGAACTGGCGCGCGCGCTCAGCCTGGGGACGGAGCATCTCTCGCTGTATCAGCTGACGATCGAAGCCGGCACGCGATTCGCCACCGAGGCTTTGGCGGGGCGGATCGTGATCCCGGACGGCGACTCGGCGGCGGATCTGTTCGAGGCAACGCGTGCCGATACCGCAGCGGCCGGATTGCCCGCGTACGAGACGTCGAACCATGCGCGACCGGGAGCGGAGAGCCGCCACAATCTCGCATACTGGCGCTACCAGGATTATGCCGGGATCGGGCCGGGTGCGCATGGCCGGCGGGGCGGGCTGGCGACGGTGCGGCGCAAGAAGCCGGAGAACTGGCTGGCCGCGATCGAGCGCAATGGTCACGGCATGGAAATCGAGGATCCGCTGACGCCATCGACGCGCGCTACCGAGGCTTTGCTGATGGGATTGCGGCTCGCGGAAGGCGTCGATCTCGACCGCATCACCGCGCTCAACGACAGCATCGTGCCGGTGGATATCGCCGCAGTGGCACGGCTCGAGGCTATTGGTTTGATCGTGCATACCCCCGGTCGACTGCGCGTCACCGACGCGGGCGCGTTGCTGCTCGACGCGATCCTGCCCGAGATCGTCGCCGCCTGACCCGTCGCCCTCAAACCTGACCCGTCACCTTCGAACCTGCCTCGTCGGCGTCCGAGACGCGGTCACGTTCAGATTGGCGCAAGCGGGGATTTGCTCTAAGTGGCGGCAGCCCGGTTGCGCCGGGCCTCTTGCGAGTGGGAATTTGATGCGCTTTTTCGTCGGAATGTTCGCGTTGCTCGGGTGCCTGGTCACGGTGCCGGTCGCGGCGCAGAAGAAGGAAGTCGTGGCGCCTGCCGTTCGCGCGACGCCGCCGCTGACCACGGATACGCAGAATCTGCTGCTGCTCGACCTGTCGACAGGTGGGCGCGTGACGATCTGGCTGCGGCCCGATGTCGCGCCGCTGATGGTCGAGCGGATCAAGACGCTGACCCGCCAGCATTTCTATGACGGCCTTGCGTTCCACCGCGTGATCGACGGGTTCATGGCGCAGGGCGGCGATCCCAAGGGCGATGGCACCGGTGGCTCGACGCTCCCCGACTTGAAGGCCGAGTTCAACTACCTGCCGCATGTTCGTGGTGCCGTCTCGGCCGCACGCTCGGACAAGGAGGACAGCGCGAACAGCCAGTTCTTCATCGTCTTCCAGCCGAGGCTGAGCCTCGACAAGAAATACACCGTGTTCGGTCGCGTGCTCGACGGGATGCAGTATGTCGACGCGATCGAGCGTGGCGAGCCGCCGGCGAACCCGTCGCGGATCGTCCATGCCTATATCGCGGCGGACAATCCGCCGGCGTATGTCGCTGGCCCGCCGGCACCTGCGCTGGGTGCACCGGTGACGTTGCCGGGTACGGCTTCGGGCCCGAACGCGGCCAAGCCCAAGCTCGCGCCGGCCGCTCGCAAGGCGCCGGTAAAGAAGGCTCCTGCAAAGAAGTGACTCCACGTTGAACGTCGACCTTTTCGACTTCGACCTGCCGACCGAAAACATCGCGCTCCGCCCCGCGGCGCCGCGCGATGCTGCACGGATGCTGGTGCTCGAAGGTGATCGCACCACGGATGCAGGCGTGTCCGACCTGCCGTCGCTGTTGCGGCGCGGCGATCTGCTCGTGTTCAACGATACGCGCGTGATCCCGGCGCAGTTGGACGGGCGGCGCGGGGATGCGAAGATCGGCGCGACCCTGCACAAGCGCGAGGGGCCGCGGCGGTGGCGCGCGTTCATCCGCAACGCGCGGCGGCTGCGTGACGGCGACGTGATCGACTTTGGCAACGACGTCAGCGCGGCGGCGGTCGATCGCGAGGACGATGGCAGCTACGCGCTGGTGTTCGCGGGCGACGAGCCGGTCGAGCTGTTGCTGGAACGCGCGGGCCATATGCCCCTGCCCCCGTATATCGCCGGCAAACGCCCGACCGACGAACGCGACGCGGACGATTACCAGACGATGTTCGCGTCCGAGCCGGGGGCGGTCGCCGCGCCCACGGCGGCGCTGCATTTCACACCGAAGCTGATGGCGGCGCTTGAGGCGGCGGGAATCGAGCATGCGACGCTGACGCTGCATGTCGGTGCGGGAACGTTCCTGCCGGTCAAGGCGACCGACACGACCGAGCACAAGATGCACGCGGAATGGGGTCGGATCGATGCCGCGACCGCCGATCGGCTCAACGCGGTTCGCGCGAACGGTGGTCGTGTGATCGCGGTCGGGACGACGTCGCTGCGGCTGATCGAGAGCGCGACCGGCGAGGACGACGTCATTCGCCCGTTCGATGGCGACACCGCGATCTTCATCACGCCGGGATACCGGTTTCGTGGCATCGATGGCTTGATGACCAATTTCCACCTGCCGCGCTCGACCTTGTTCATGCTGGTGTCGGCACTGATGGGTCGCGAGCGGATGCAGGCGGCGTATGCGCATGCGATCGCTGAGAAGTATCGCTTCTACAGCTATGGCGACGCCTCGCTTCTGCTGCCATGACGGGCGGCATGCTGCTTGCTTTCGCCCTGCTCCAGGCCATCGTCGCCGCACCGCCGCCCGCCGGCACGCCGCAGCCGCCCGCGACGATCTTCGCCGAGCCTGCCGCGCTGTTCATCGCCGCGTGCGACGCGAATGGCGATGGCCGCGTGACGCAGGCCGAGCTGACCGCGTGCGTCGCGCGCAGCTATGCCACCGCCGAGGGCGCTGCGACCGGTTCTATTGGGTACATCGCCTACGCGGATTGGGCACAAGCCTGGCTAGGCGATCGCAACGCGTTGCCGAGCCCGTTCGAAGTCGATCGCGACGGCGATAACCGAATCACGCTCGCCGAACTCCAGGCGCGGTTCGCGCAGTTCTTCACGCGGTTCGACCGCGACAAGGACGGCGTGCTGACCCGCGCCGAACTCATCACCATCCGCGGCGCGCCGGTCGGCGATCGCTACGGCATCCGCAAGAAAAAGTAATATGACCACCCGTCCCCGCTTCGACTTCACCATATCCGCCACCGACGGCAAGGCGCGCACCGGCGTCATCGCGATGCAGCGCGGCGATATCCGCACGCCCGCCTTCATGCCGGTCGGGACCGCGGCGACCGTCAAGGGGATGAAGCCCGCCGACGTCGTTGGTGCGGGCGCGGACATCATCCTTGGCAACACCTATCACCTAATGCTGCGGCCGGGCGCCGAGCGGGTCGCGCGGCTCGGCGGGCTGCACGCGTTCTCGGGGTGGTCGAAGCCGATCCTGACCGATTCCGGTGGCTATCAGGTGATGAGTCTCGCGGACCTGACGAAGCGCTCCGAGGAAGGCGTGTCGTTCAAGTCGCACCTCGACGGCACGCGGCATCTGCTCAGCCCGGAGCGGTCGATCGAGATCCAGCGGCTGCTCGGCTCGAACATCGTCATGGCGTTCGACGAACTCGTGCCCACGACCTCGACGCGCGAGGTGCAGGCCGCGGCGATGGAGCGGTCGATGCGCTGGGCTAAGCGGTCGCGCGCGGCGTTCGACAGCGGCGAAGAGCACGCCGAGAACAACGCGATCTTCGGGATCCAGCAGGGCGCCCTGAACGAGGGCTTTCGGAAGTCGTCGGCGGATGCGCTGATCGATATCGGCTTCGACGGCTATGCGGTCGGCGGGCTGGCGGTCGGCGAGGGGCAGGAAGCGATGTTCGGCTGCCTCGATTTCGCGCCGGACCAGTTGCCGGTCGACAAGCCGCGCTATCTGATGGGCGTCGGCAAGCCCGACGACATCGTCGGCGCGGTCGAGCGTGGGATCGACATGTTCGATTGCGTGATGCCCACACGGTCCGGTCGCACCGGCCAAGCCTTTACGCGCACCGGGCCGATCAACATCCGCAACGCGAAGTTCGCCGAGGATATGGGGCCGCTCGATCCCGCCTGCCCCTGCCCGGTCTGCGCGACCTGGGGTCGGGCGTATCTGCATCATCTCGTCCGGTCGGGCGAAATGCTTGGCGCAATGCTCATGACGGAGCATAACATCTGGTTCTACGAAACGCTGATGGCGGATCTGCGGGCGGCGATCGCCTCGGGCACGCTGACGCAGTTCGCGAATGATTTCCGTGGCGTGTATGCCCGGAAGAGTGAAGGAGAGCCCAAGTGACCATCAAGATCGACAGCGACACCCCGAACGAAATCCTCGCCGCCGCGAAGGAGGCGAAGCTGCAGGCCGAAGCCGCCGCGCATAACGCCGCCGAGAAGGCCAAGAGCTGGCCGCTCGCGAAGATCGGTCTGGGCGTCGGCATCGGCTCGGCGGCGATCGCGGGCGCGGTGCTGTTCGCGAACCGCAACAAGTAAGGATCCCGATGCGCCTCCTCCGCTCCGCGTTGCTGCTGTCCGCAGCATGTTTCCCCGTAGCGGCGGTGGCGCAGGCCGCGCCTTCGCAGGTCTCCGTAAAGCCGATCGCTTACACCGAGCGCACCTTGCCGAATGGCCTGCGCGTCTATGCGATCCGTGACACGGGCACGCCAAACGTGTCGGTCCAGGTATGGTACGACGTCGGCTCGAAGGACGATCCCAAGGGCAAGTCCGGGTTCGCGCACATGTTCGAGCATTTGATGTTCAAGTCGACGCGCAACCTCGTGTCGGAGCAGATGGATCGGCTGACCGAGGACGTCGGCGGCTACAACAACGCGTCGACCAACGACGACTATACCAATTATTACGAGGTGATCCCCGCCAACCACCTCCAGCGACTGCTGTTCGCGGAGGCCGATCGGATGGCAAGCCTCGTCGTCGAACCCAAGAGCTTCGGGTCGGAGCGCGACGTGGTGAAGGAGGAACTGCGCCAGCGGACTCTCGCCCAGCCTTACGGCAAGCTGTTCTCGATCTATTATCCCGAGCTCGCCTATCAGGTTCATCCCTACGCACGGCCGGGAATCGGCAGCCTGGAGAACCTCGAAGCCGCGGGGATCGACGATGTCCGCGCGTTTCATGCGACCTATTATCGGCCGGACAATGCGATCCTCGTCGTGTCCGGCAATTTCGATCCGGCGCAGCTGAACGGCTGGGTCGACCAGTATTTCGCGGGGATCAAGAAGCCGACCGCGGCGATCCCGCGCGTGACGGTAGCGGAGCCCGCGCGGACAAAGGCCGTCACGCGGACGGTGTACGAGCCGAACACGCCGTTGCCCGCGGTGCTGGTCAGCTATCACCTGCCCCCGGATCGCGACCCCGACATTCCCGCGCTGATGGTCCTGAAGGCCGTGCTGGCAACGGGCGAAAGTTCGCGTCTGTACGAGAGTGTCGTGTACCGAGACCAGCTCGCGCAGTCGGCCGAGGCGTTCCTCGATACCAAGCAGGCGACCGGCAACATGGTCGTCTACGCCATCCTTGCGGGCGGCAAGACGGTCGAGGCGGGCGAAACCGCGTTGAAGCGCGAGATCGCCCGGTTCCGCGATACGCCGGTGACCGCTGCCGAACTGGCCGAGGCTAAGAACGAGATCCTGACCCAGTCGATCCAGTCGCGCGAGACCGCCGAGGGGAAAGCGAGTACGCTGGCGTCGGCAGTACTGGTCGACGGTGATCCGCAGGCAGCGGACAAGCAGCTCGCGGCGATTGCGCGGGTAACGGCGGCGGATATCCAGCGCGTGGCGCGGAAGTATCTGGGCGAGAATCAGTCGGCGACGATCCGGTACATGCCGCTTGCCGCCAAGCCCGCGGCCGGCGTTACCGATACGATCGCGATAGCGCCCACCGTGCAGATTGCCGACCTGAAGGCGCCTGCGAACATCGCAATCGTGACGCCCGCGCCTGAGGGGCAGCGCGTCCAGCCGCCCGCACCGAGCGCGTCGGTTTCCCCGACGATCCCGCAGCCGGTGGAGACGCGGCTCAGGAACGGCATGCGGCTGGTGACGGTCGAGCGGCACGACCTGCCGATCGTCACCGCGTATCTGGTGACCGCCGGTGGTGCGGCGACCGATCCGGCGAACCGCGCGGGCGTCAGCAGCCTGTCGGCGGAATTGCTCACCAAGGGTACGAAGACGCGCTCGGCCACGCAGATCGCGCGCGCGGTCGAGGGGCTTGGCGGCTCGATCGGCAGTTCGGCGGGGAGCGATGGCGCAGCGGTCGACGTGACCGTGAAGTCGGACCAGCTCGCACCGGCGATGGCGATCCTCGCGGATGTCGCGATCAACCCGGCGTTTGCGTCCGAGGAAATTGAACGCGCGCGGACGCAACAGATCGACGCGGTAACGCTGACGTTGAAGGATCCGGCGCAGGTCGCAGGGCTCGTCGCGGACCGGGCCGTCCTCGGCGCGTCGCCTTATGGCGCACCGAACGGAGGCACCCCGCTGTCGCTCAAGGCGATGACGCGAAACGACATTACCGCGGCGTATGCGCGGAGTTTCCAGCCGGGTCAGGCGACGCTGATCATGGTCGGCGACGTCACCGCGGCGCAAGCGAAGACGCTTGCCGAGGCACAGTTCGGCGGGTGGAGATCGGGCGGCGCCGTGGCGGCCGCCGCGCCCCAGGTCACCTACCCGAAGCCTCGCGTGATCGTCGTCGACATGCCCGAAGCGGGTCAGGCGGGCGTCGTGGTGGCGCGGCCGGCAATCGCGCGGAACGATCCGCGCTATTATCCTCTGGCGGTCGGCAACACAGTGCTCGGCGGCGGCTTCTCGTCGCGGTTGAACCAGGAAATCCGGATCAAGCGCGGGCTGGCCTATGGCGCGGGCAGCGGGCTCGATGCGGGCAAGACGCAGGGCACCGTCGCGGCGCGGACGCAGACCAAGAACCCGACCGCCGCCGAGGTGGTGACGCTGATCGCCGCCGAGATGACGCGAATGGGGTCCGCCCCCGTCCCTGCCGCTGAACTCGACACGCGCAAGGCGGTGCTGGTCGGCAATTTCGGGCGCGGAATCGAGACCACGTCGGGGGTTGCCGGGATCCTCGGGGCGTATGTCCAGAACGGCGTGCCGCTGGGCGAACTGCAACGCTACACCGGTGCGGTCGGTGCGGTCGATCCGGCGTCGGTGCAGGCCGCTGCGGTCGCGTTGCTAGACCCGAAAGCGGCCAGTGTCGTCGTCGTCGGCGATGCCAAACAGTTCATCGAGCCCTTGCGCAAGGCCTATCCGAACGTCGAGGTGATCCCCGAGGCTGCCTTGAAACTCGATACCGCAACCTTGCGCTGACGATCTTCGCCTGAACGCACCGCCTCGTGTAGCATTCCGCTGCCGATTGGGACGATCGTCCCGCGGTGGGACGGACGGAATCGGCGGGCGATCCTGCGCGCGATATCGGTTACACGGAATCTTCATGCTCGTCGGGGCATTTCCCCCGTGGACAGATTTCGAGGTGGCAGGGTGCGCGTTCGGGTGCAGACGGTTCGGGCGATGCATCGCATATGGTTGGCGATGGTCGCCACGGTGCTGGTGATCGGCGCCGGCATGTCTGCGCACGCCGCGCTGCGCGGAATCTCTGCCCGGAATGCCGCGCGGGACAGGGCGATGATCGCGACGGCGACGCCCATTCCGGTGTCGGCCCCATCCCCCGATCAGGAAATCGCCGCACCTGCAAGCGGTGTCACCGGCACGATCGACCTGCCCGCCTTGCCGATTCCAGCCGGGGCGGCGCTCGATGCCGGCGTGGTCCCGGCGCGGCCCTTCTCGATGGCGGGCGCGTCGGCGATCGACCGCGACCGCGCGATCCAGTGCCTGACCGCCGCAATCTACTACGAAGCCGCCTCCGAACCCGATTCAGGGCAGCAGGCGGTGGCGCAGGTCATCCTCAACCGCGCGCGCCATCCTGCCTTTCCAAGGACGGTATGCGGCGTGGTGTACCAAGGCTCCGAGCATGCCGGCTGCCAGTTCAGCTTCGCCTGCGACGGGGCGATGGCGCGTATCCCGGCGCGGGCGGCGTGGCTACGCGCGGCGCGCGCGGCGGGCATGGCGCTCGCGGGCTATGTCTACGCGCCGGTCGGGCTGGCGACGCATTACCATACCTATGCGGTGACGCCGGCATGGAACCGCGGCATGGTGATGACCGACGTGGTCGGCGCGCATTTCTTCCATCGCTGGAAGGGGTATTGGGGCACTTCGGCGGCGTTCACCCAGCGCTATGCCGGTGGCGAACCGCTGCCGGGACCGCACATGATGGTGCAGCCGGTCTCCCCCTTTACGCCGACGCCGCAAATGATCGCCGCGGCAACGGCGGCGGCAGTTGCGGTCTCGGCACCGTCTGCACCGGTGGTGGTTGCGGACGCCAAGACGACTGCTGCCGTTGCCGCTGACATGTTGCCACCTGAATCGCAAATCCTCGACCGGTGGAAAGACTCCGGTAAGCCGCTGAAATAGCGGCGGCGTCGATCCTTACCTGATCAGGGGGCGTTCTGAACGCCGCTCAACCTTGCTACCGAGCTTCGCGGCGGACGTTCTCCCTCTGTTGAGATAGCGAGAGAGCTTGTTCAGCTTCCGGTGGTCACGACAGTACCGATCAGTCGCGTTCCGACAGAAGATTGGTGCGCGCAGAGGCACGGAGGACGCTGAGGTGGTTCGCTCGGGGTGATGGAGCTGGTTTTACCAGAGTTTTGAGAACCTCCGGTTCGGCTGGGAACCTCCGCGCTCTCTGCGCCTCTGCGCGAACCCATTTCTGCCTTCAGCTTTTTACTTCCGGGCCACCAAAGCAAAACCCGAGCGCATCGCTGCACCCGGGTTCAATCTACCTCAACCGAGATCCGTACGCGCTTACTCAGCGGGGACCATCGATGGCGTACCGATCATCATGCGTTCGCCACCGGGAGGGGCAGCTTCGCGCGCGGCGCGGAGGATCTGGGTGCGTTCGGCGCGTGAGGCCATGTCGTCCCAGGCCTTTTCGGCGCGGCGGCAGCGATCGCGGACGTTGTCGAGGAGGGCGGCATCGCCGTTGCGACGCTCTTCATCAGCGCGGGCCCGGTAAAATTCTGGATTATCGGCCATGCTGGTGCGCTCCTGCGGGAAATTTCAAAGGGGTGATGCGGCGACCATGATGGCCGCCGCATCGCAACCGAGATCAGGTTGGCGGACCGTGATCCGCCAGCGAGATCAATCGGCTGGCTGGAGGTTCACGGCCGACTGCTTGCCACGCTTGTCGGGCTCGAGCTCGTAGGTGACGCGCTGGTTCTGGTTCAGCGTCGGCATGCCGGCGCGCTCAACCGCGGTGATGTGCACGAATGCATCGTTGCCACCGCCATCCGGCGCGATGAAGCCATAGCCCTTGTCGGCGTTGAAAAACTTGACGGTTCCGGTGATAGCCATGAAGTGGCTCCTTCTTAGTAAAGAGTAACCCGACGTTCGGGCGACCCGTGCCGCGGAGCAGGGAAAGAAGGAGAAAGGTGCCGCAAAGCGCCAAGAACCGTCGATATGCGACTGTAGCTGAGCGCTATATGGGCCAAGATCGCCGGAATTGCAAATCTTGCCGGTAAAATGGGTCAAGAACTGCGTCGATTATCGCAGATAATATTTTCGCGCGCGCCGCCATCAATGGCGATGATTTAGAACGACCGGCGCCGATATTTCGACGCCGGTCGAGGGATTTAACGGCAGCGGGTGTCGTTGCTGGAACGATCCACCGCACGCCCGGCAAGCGCACCGCCGGCTGCACCGAGGACGGTACCGAGCAGGCCCGAGCCACCCGGAGCGATGACGTTGCCGAGCACGCCGCCCGCGACTCCGCCGACGATCAAGCCGGTGGTGCCGTCATTACGGCGGCAATAATAACGGCCGTCGTTGCCACGATAGACGCGCTCGTTGCGCGACAGGCGACGCTCGCGATAGCGGCGGTCGTCGCGGTAATAGCGGCCCGCGTCGTAGCTGCCGTACGCCGGATCGGGGCGGTTATAGTCGTAGGAGCGATAGCGCGGGTCGACCCCGTAGCGGCTGCCTCCATCGCCGACGCAGCCGGCAACAAGGGTGGAGGCGGCCAGCAGGCCCAGCATCGCAACGCGCATGTCGTGTCCTTTCAGGGGGTTGATACTGAAGGCGTAATGATCGGCGCCGGGGTTTGGTTGCCGGCGCCGAAATGGCTTCAGTCCTTGAGATTGGCGGGCACGGTGCCGCCGTTCTTTTCCAGCTCGCGCATCACGGCCTTGATCAGCCACATGTTCATCTCCGCGCTGCCGTCCTTCGCACCGGTATAGCCGAGCTCGGTGGCGAGCTCCTTGCGGTTGTCGAGGCTCGAATCGAGATCGAGCAGCTTCATCAGGTCAACGATCGAGGTGCGCCAGTTGAGATCCGAACCCTTCTTCGAGGCGATGCCCGAGAGGACGGCCTCGACGTCGACAGCCTGGGCGGGCGCTGCGGGCGCGGCCTGCGGAGTCGGGGCGGTGGGCGTTGGCGTCGGCGCGGGCTGTGCGGCAGTGGTCTGCGGCGCGGGCGCTGGTGCGTCGGCCTTGGGCGTTCCGAAATGGCCGCTGCCGAGCGGGCCCTTCTCACCGAAGATTGCGGACTTGATCTTGCTGAAGATGCTCATGGGGATCCCTGTCGTATAAGAGTCTGACGGCGGGAGAACGCCCGATCGGGGATTTGGGTGCAGGCGCCGCGACCGGGGGCGACGGAACGTCCGGGCGCTGCGGCTGGACGGGATCGAGACCCGCGCGCGCGCCGGGCGCCGGTGCGACCGGTTCGTCGCAGCCGAGAGGATCGAAACTCGCCGCCAACGTGGTGATGCGATCCGCGTCGGTAGCGCCGGCCGCCTCGGCGCCCGCTTCGTCGACGAGACCGCCGTCGATCGCATAGGCGACGAACCATGTATCGCGGTCGACGCCCTCGGTGATCGTCCGCTCGGCGATCTCGCGGTCGCGTGGCGCGTCGAGGATGATCGCCTCTTCGTCCGAACACTCGCGGCTGTACATGTCTTCGCCGAACAGGCCGTCTTCGGTGTTGAAATACGGATCCGGCGGCGGAAAACAGGTCCGCCAGCCCTGCGTAATGGAGTCGAACCAGACCGGATGAACGCCGTCGCGACCATCCTGGTCAAAGTGAAGTACAGGAAGTGCAGACGCTGGCGCGCTTTCGGCAGCGGGCTTCAGGTCCGGATCGAGCGCCGGGTCGGGTGCCGGTTCGGGCACGGGATCCGGCGCGAGCTGAAGCAGTCCGGCGGCTTCGGCGCGCGACCATTGCGCCGCGGTCCAGTCGGCGCGGGCGGCGGGATCGAGATCGCTGACGTCGATCCCGGCGGCCACGCCGGCGGCGCTGCGCAGCCAGCGGTCGGCGCGGGCGAGCGCGAGGATCGGCGCCATCGCCGCTTCGGCTGCGCTCGGCGCTGATCCCGTTCCTGGCCCCGCGCCCGCCTGTATGGCGTCGGCATCGAGGCGTTCGCCGAGGAACAGGCCGGCGCGGGCGGGGCCGGCGTCGCGCGCGATGATGTCGAGGAAGGCGTCGAATTCGGCGGCGACCATCCGGGTGGCGGCGTTGGCGGTCTCGGTGGCGTCGGCCCATTCGCAGTATCGCTGCGAGCAGCGAGGGGACGATCGAGGCGGTTGAGCAAGGACATGGCGAGGCGGTTGTCGTAGCGGTGGCGCTCGATCACTTCGCCGTCGGGCCTGGTGACGCGCTCGGTCTGGCCGGCGATCGCGCGGAGGAAGAGGGTTTCGGCGACGATCGGCCGCGCGACCAGCTTGGCGGCGTCCCAGCCGAGCGCGAACGCTGCGCCTGCCGCGCGGCGTCGCAGCGTGTAGGCGGCACCGGGCGAGAGGCCGACGCTGGCGCTGGCTTCGTCGACGGTGGCACCCTCGGCGATGCGTTCGAGGAAGCCGCGCTGGCGATCCGGGGTCCAGCCGTCGCTGCGCTGGGTGTAGCGGGTCGGGGTGGCCGGGATGTAGGCGCGCGGGGCGTTGTCGGCGCGCGCGGCGGGGTCGGCTTGCGCGGGTGCGGGGTGATCGGGGGCGGTTTGCGAGGGCGCTTCGGGTTCGACGCTTTGCTCGGTGGCTTGATCGAAGCCGGGCTCCTGGAGAGCGGCGGTCACTTGCGCATGGTCCGGGCGAGCGCGGTCCAGCGGTCGCGGTTGGCGGCGATCTCTGGCGAGACGGGGATGCGGGTGCCGATCCGGCCGGCGTCGACATGCGCTTGCCAGGCCATGACGTGGCGGACCGCGTCTGGGAAATAGTCGGGGATCGGGGGTTCGTACCGTGGCCGGGGTGCGGGGATCGCGCGCGTTGCGATGTAGCATGGGGGCGGGTCGGCCGGGGTGGGTGCGTTCGCCATGATCGATCCTCGTTGCGGAGAGGACCGATCAGGTATGCCGGATCGGGGTGTGTAGGACAGCGGTTTCGGGGGGGCCTCGTCCTGACGCCCCACCCTCGTCATCCTGACGAAAGTCAGGACCCAGGGTTACGGGGTATGGCGCTTTTGGCTCTGGGTCCTGACTTTCGTCAGGATGACGGAGAAGGGGGATGGAGGCTGGCGTCGGCAACGTGGGCTCGGCAACGGGGGCGTGACCGACTGGCGTGGCGCCCTCCCGCGTCATACCGGACTTGTTCCGGTATCCACCGTTCCGCACACCGCCGCGATCGAGTTCGGGGAACCGTGGACCCCGGAACCAGTCCGGGGTGACGTAGCGCGGGCGGTGGCGTCGGGATCAGTTTCGACCGTCGGGCTCTTCCGATCCCCCCCGCAAGGGGGAGGTGGCACCGCAGGTGACGGAGGGGGAGGATACGCAACGAAGGTAAACGCCCCCTCCCCCTCCGTCTGGCAAACGCCAGCCACCTCCCCCTTGCGGGGGAGGATCAGGAAGGTGCCTCAGCCGAGCGTCGAACCGCGATCCGCGGCGAACGACGGGGCCGGGCCGGTGGCGGGGCGGAGCGACTCGCGCTCGGCCTTGGTGGGGACCGCGGTGGGATCGGGGCGGAAGGCGTCCGGCGCGCGATCGGTCGCACCCGGGCGGGGCTTGTCGAGCGCGAGATCGGGCGCGGCATGCTCGGCGGGGTTGGCCTTCGAGCGCAGGAACACCGCCAGCAACGCGCCCCCAAGACCGATCGCCGCGGCCCCGATCGACAGCGCGTTGATGCCGAACGTCTTGGCGTTTGGCTTGGGGCTGGGGGCGGGTTTATGCGGGTGAACCTTGGTCATTCTTGCGATCCTTCTTCTTCGATCAAAACGGATCGAGCTAATGTGAGTTCCGTCAAACTCTACGCGACGGACAGGCTCATACTGCTGTCTTGCAGACCCCGCGTGATGATGTAGCGTGGAAAAAAAGGGGGGCGAATTGGCTACAGTTTTAACGGTAATGAATATGAAGGGCGGGGTTGGTAAAACTACGGTCGCATGTCATCTCGCCGCGCTCGCCGCGCGCGAACCGCTGGGCAGGCCTAGCGCATCAAGGGTTCTGTTGATCGATTACGACCCACAATATAACGCATCTCAAATGTTTTTGACGCATCGCACCTATTTTCGCCTTGAAGAGGAGTACAAGACAACCTTAGCAATACTAATGGATGATTCTACTGCCGTCGATCCGTTCGGAATTCAGCAAATTGGCTCATTTCCACCACCCCGCCATAGCGATATTACTCATAACGTTTTTGGTGGAGGCGAAAGTGTACTGGACATTATTCCCTCAACGCTAAAGCTAATGTATGTCGCGCTAGGTCAGCCCGGACGAAGCCTACCCCTAATGCGAGATAGATTCTCAAATTTTATCGCTCAAGCACGAAGTGCATACGATCTTATAATTCTAGACTGCCATCCCGCAGGATCAGTTTTTACACAAACATCACTTGGGGTATCTGATCACGTCTTAATACCAGTTAAGCCAGAGAGCTTTGCTGTTAGGGGGCTGGGACTAATGAGGCAATTTGTAGACGGACGTGGACCTGCAGAGCCAAAGGTGAAGTCTCACATCTTATTCAATATGACAGGGCCCAATCGGTCAACCGAAGAGAATTCAATCCGCCTCGATCCAAAGTATGGCCCATTATGCATGCGAAATACACTACGAAAAAGATCACACTTTACAAAAGCGAATGAAGGTAGAAATTTTGTTTGGGATCGGAAAGTTGCCAATCAACCAGCTGCTATGGACAATTTAAGACGAGTTTGCACTGAACTCGTTGGGAGGATCATGTAATGGATGAGGCAGAAGCAAACGTCGCCATCTTCAAGGCGTGCGCGAGCACAATTTTAGGCATGAATCTGACGCCAAATGAGGCGCGCGCTGGAGCGGCCGCCTTGCGGGCGGGCGATATTGGTCATCGCCTTGCTATGCTGCTCGACGGACTTGTACCTACTCCGTTCAACAATAAATCCGACACACATGGCCAACCAGCCGCTCCTAAAAAAAGCTTTTCAACTGGAAAATCTGTTAGGATTTCTGCGGAAAGCCAAGCGCGCGACACTCCAGCTAATCAGCTATTTGAAGATGTAAAACGCCGCAAGATAACAAAGGCGCAGCTATTTGAGCTTTTCCGGCAAGTGAGTCCTCCGGATTCGCATATTATAGACTCTGATCTTTCAATGCGCGAAGCACTTGTTCAATTCAAAAAAGGTTCAACGCCAGATGACTGGAACTTTTTAGTAGATATTATTCGAATGGGGGCCAATTTAGATCCATTTTTAAATAAAATGACCACCCGGTAGAATGACTCTCTCAGATACTCTGCGCTTAATTCAATGGCAGAATAGTGCGAATGGACTGATTTCTGAAGCTGCATCGGTTCAGACATTGGAACGAGGCTGTCGCCTCGTCTCCGTCTGGAACCACGAACTCAGTTTTCAGTACCATACCAACCCCGCCCTTTCTTTTTTACAAGAGATGAAAGCGTCACTGTCTTTTGTGCCCGCCTGCTTTGCGGTGGGACTTTACAAGCCCGCCGCGTCGAGCATGAGAGCCGCAGTTGAAAATGCGCTTTATTTTTCATACTTTTGTGACCACGAAATAGAATTACGCACTCTCATAAGAGATACGTCGTTCTATATGTCAAAAAGCGAGATCATAAAGTATCATGGGGCCCACACCCCATTTTTCAAAGACAAACAGGATCCTATTGGACTTTCCTCAGAATTGAATTCTTGGTATAGCGAAATATCAGCAATAATTCACGGGCAGATTCCCGGGGTATGGAGCTCAACGTCTCTCGGGAATACCACCCACAGTGTGAAACCGATGAAGGTTGCACTACGTGAATTTTCTAGAGTGATACAAATAATAAATTACACTTTTCTACTGACTACAGCCGAGGATGTGTGGGAAGGCATGAGTTCACCGGCTCGACAATACATTCTTAAAGGAATGTCCTCGACGCGAAAGCTATTGCTTAACCGATCGGTCGTTTAATGAACGACCGATCTCACCGCTTCTCCAGCAACGGCGCCAGATACTTCCCCGTAAAGCTTCCCTTGGCCTTCGCGACCTTCTCCGGCGTCCCCTCCGCGACAATTTCGCCGCCCTTGACGCCGCCTTCGGGGCCCAGGTCGAGGACCCAGTCGGCGGTCTTGATGACGTCGAGATTGTGTTCGATCACGACGACCGTGTTGCCTTGCTCGACCAGCGCGTGGAGGACTTCCAGCAATTTCCGCACGTCCTCGAAATGGAGGCCGGTGGTGGGTTCGTCTAGGATATACAGCGTGTTGCCGGTGGCGCGGCGCGAGAGTTCCTTGGCGAGCTTGACGCGTTGCGCTTCGCCGCCCGAGAGCGTCGTCGCCTGCTGGCCGACCTTGACGTAGCCGAGGCCGACCTCGACCAGCATCGCCATCTTGTCGCGGATCGGGGGGACCGCCTTGAAGAACTCGGCGGCGTCCTCGACCGTCATGTCGAGCACGTCGGCGATCGAATGGCCCTTGAACTTCACCTCGAGCGTCTCGCGATTGTAGCGCGCGCCGTGGCAGACGTCGCAGGTGACGTAGACGTCGGGGAGGAAGTGCATCTCGATCTTGAGCACGCCATCGCCCTGGCACGCCTCGCAGCGGCCGCCCTTGACGTTGAAGCTGAAGCGGCCGGGCTTGTAGCCGCGCGCCTGCGATTCCGGCAGGCCGGCGAACCAGTCGCGGATCTGCGTGAAGCTGCCGGTGTAGGTGGCGGGGTTGCTGCGCGGGGTGCGGCCGATCGGCGACTGATCGATGTCGATGACCTTGTCGAGATACTGGAGGCCGGTGATCTTGTCGTGCTTGCCCTGGACGATGCGCGCGCCGTTCAGCTCGCGTGCGGCGGCGGCGTAGAGCGTGTCGATCGTGAAGCTCGACTTGCCCGAGCCGGAGACGCCGGTGATGCAGGTGAAGGTGCCGAGCGGCAGGCTGGCGGTGACGCCGCGCAGATTGTTGGCGACCGCGTTGTGTACGGTGAGCTTCTTGCCGTTGCCTTTCCGTCGCGTGGTTGGGACCGGCACCTCGCGCGTGCCGTTGAGATAGTCGGCGGTGATGCTGCCCTTCGACTTGAGGATCTGCTTCAGCGTGCCCTGCGCGACGACCTGGCCGCCGCGGACGCCGGCGCCGGGGCCCATGTCGATGATGTAGTCGGCGGTGCGGATCGCGTCCTCGTCATGCTCGACGACGAGCACGGTGTTGCCGAGATCGCGCAGACGGCGGAGCGTCTTGAGGAGCATGTCGTTGTCGCGCTGGTGCAGGCCGATCGAGGGCTCGTCGAGGACGTAGAGCACGCCGGACAGGCCGCTGCCGATCTGCGACGCGAGGCGGATGCGCTGGCTTTCGCCGCCGCTGAGCGTGCCGGAGGTGCGGTCGAGGTTGAGGTAGTCTAGGCCGACATTGTTGAGGAAGCCCAGACGCTCGACGATCTCCTTGAGGATGCGTTCGGCGATCGCGTTCTGCTGGTCGCCGAGGTGCTGCGGCATGTCGGTGAAGAACTGGAGCGCGTCGACCACCGAGAGATGCGTGGCGTAGGAGATGTCCTTCATCGCGATCTTGACCGCGAGCGCTTCGGGTTTCAGGCGCGCGCCGCCGCAGACTTCGCACGGGGCGGCGGACTGGTACTTGCTGAGTTCCTCGCGCATCCAGGCGGAGTCGGTCTGGAGCATGCGGCGGTTGAGGTTGCCGATGACGCCCTCGAACGGCTTCGAGACGTCGTATTTCTTCTTGCCGTCGATGAAGGTGAGCGTGACGGGCTTGCCCTTCGAGCCGTGCAGGATGGTGCTCTGGACCTCCGGCGGGAGGTCGGACCAGGGCGTCTCGATGTCGAACTTGAATTCGCGCGCGAGGCTGCCGAGGACCTGCATGTAATAGGGCGACGGCGGGTTGGATTTCGCCCAGGGGACGACCGCCCCCTTCTTGATGCTGAGCATGTGGTTGGGGACGACGAGGTCTTCGTCGAACAGCAACTTCTCGCCGAGGCCGTCGCAGGCCGGGCATGCGCCTTGCGGGGCGTTGAACGAGAACAGGCGCGGCTCGATCTCGGAGATGGTAAAGCCGCTGACCGGGCACGCGAATTTTTCGGAGAAGACGATGCGGCCGTCGGGGGCGTTGTTGCCGAGGATTTCCGACTTGGGGGTGTGCGGCTCGACCGGGTCGGCGGGGTCGACATAGGCGAGGCCGTCGGCGAGTTTCAGCGCGGTTTCGAACGACTCCGCGAGGCGCGTGGCGATTTCGCCGCCCACGACGAGGCGGTCGACGACGACTTCGATGTCGTGCTTATACTTCTTGTCGAGCGCGGGAGCTTCGTCGATGTCGTGGATCTCGCCGTCGATCCGGACGCGCGCGAAGCCCGCCTTCTGCCACTCGGCGAGTTCCTTGCGGTACTCGCCTTTCCGGCCGCGGACGACGGGGGCGAGCAGGTACAGGCGCGTGCCCTCGGGGAGCGCCATGACGCGGTCGACCATCTGGCTGACGGTCTGCGCCGCGATGGGCTCGCCGGTCGCGGGCGAGTACGGGATGCCGACGCGCGCCCATAGGAGGCGCATGTAGTCGTAGATCTCGGTGACGGTGGCGACGGTCGAGCGCGGGTTGCGCGACGTCGTCTTCTGCTCGATCGAGATCGCGGGCGAGAGGCCCTCGATGTGGTCGACGTCGGGCTTCTGCATCAGTTCGAGGAACTGGCGGGCGTAGGCGGAGAGCGATTCGACGTAGCGGCGCTGGCCCTCGGCGTAGATCGTGTCGAACGCGAGTGAGGACTTGCCGGAACCCGACAGCCCGGTGATCACCGTGAGCGTGTCGCGGGGGATGTCGATGTCGACGTCCTTGAGGTTGTGCTCGCGCGCGCCGCGTACGGAAATCTTGGTCAGCATAAGGTGAGTTCTACTTCTGTTCTTGGCCGGATACCAGTGCGGGAGATAGGAACGGCAACGGGATTCCGCCAGCGCACCACGTCCGTCACGCGTTCGATGCCAAATCCCCGAAACGGACCTATCTCGCCGCTGTGATTGGCGGTGAATAGGGTATCCACGGGTCAACGCTCCACAGGGCGTCCAGTTCGTAGCGTGCCGCGTGTATTTTACCGGCCGATCCTCGACCCACCGCACACTCGACGCGGTCCTCGCCCGTTCGGCCCTACAGGGGCAGTATTTTCATGGCTGATCTGCGCACAGTCCTCGAAATCGTAGTGTCGCATCTGAACGGCATCGCCGATTATGGCTTTGCCTTCGACGGGCAACCCGTCGCGACGAGCGGCGGTAAAGGTATCTTCAAGGCCGTACCTGACCGCAAGAAATTGCTCGAATGGGTGATGATCGGTGATCCCGGTGCCACCATGAAGGTCGAAATCCTGCGCAACGGCGCGGCGATCTATACCCGCGATGCATCGACGATCCCGCCCCCACTCGGGAAGGCCTATGATGCTTTCCTGATCGACGTGCGCTGATGCTGCCGGTCCGGATGCGTGCGATCAATGCTCTCGCTTTCGCCATTGGCCTGGCGGGACATGGCGATGCCTGGGCACAGTCTTCGCCTCCCACACCCGCTGCGGCCGGCGCTAAACCGGCAGAGCCTGTCACGGCGCCGACGATGGCAGATTACCACCGCGCACTCGCCGCAGTTGAGCGCGCGGCGCAGGCGGCGACGCGAGCCGCCCGGGCTGCCGAGGCGGCGGCGCGGGACCTGCGCCTGATCGCCAGCGGCATGACGGCCGATGCATCGTCGGTAACGTCTGGGGCCGTGGGTAAGGTCGTGCCGGGGGCCGATGCGCCCGTCGTCACGGGAGCCAATGCGCAGGGCAAGCGATCGACAATTGGAAACATGATCGTCGATCATATCGCGGACAACAGGCTTCTGGCTGTGGAAGCGGTCGAATCCGGCTCCGCAAACGGGCCCAATGACCGCTTCCTGAAATCCAGCCCAACGCCCGATCTGCAATTCATCGCATCAAGCGAGGACAAGATCGCGAGCCTGTCCTGGACGCTCGACATCAGCGGTGTGCAGACCGGGAAGCGGCTGGCAGCCGATCATCTGACGATCACCGCCGCGAGCGATCTCGATTCGAGCCATGAAGCGAAGATATTAGGTTTGGACGGGTTTTCGGGCGGCACCGAGATCGCCCTATCCTATATCCATTATTCAACCGAGGCGGACTTGAATGGTACGGAAAAGCCAGAGGTCGAGCGTGCGCGGGAGAGTTGCCTGAACGCGAATGGCGACAAGGACGACGTGGCCCAGCTGTGCGATCCCTATAGCTTTCCGACCGGCGTATCGATGTTTGTCTTACGCTATTATCCGCAAGGGCTGCGCTCGATGATCAAGGCCGCGTTGCCCGGAAACATCGATTTTTATGGTGTGCGAGTGGCGGCGAGCCAGATCGATTTTACCTATCTCGATCGCGCCGCATTCACGACCCGCGACCAGTCGAGGCTGGGTTTCAAGGCCACCGCGTTTGGCGGTGTCCTACTCGGACTGGGCCAATCGGCGCTGACCGGGTCCTTCACCTATGGCCGCCGCTATGCCGAAAACGATCCGGTGACGCTCTGCCAACCGATCACGACACCACAGACGCAGTGCCTGACGAACGCGGACGGCGCACCGGTGCGGAAGGACAAGGCGATCGTCGCAGTCGAAGCGCGGCATGGCTTTGGCGCAGCGGTCGGACAGTTCGCGACGCTGGCGATCGCGCCGCAGGTCAGCGTCGATCTGAAGTCCAAGGCCTTTTCGCTGGACGTGCCCGTGTATTTCGTCGGCGACGGCACCGGCAAGCTGCGCGGCGGCGTACGCGGTGTCTATCTGAACCGTCGCGACGGCACCGGTGGCCGCGAAGACGATTTCACGCTTGGTCTGTTCGTCGGCGTCCCGTTCAGCGTGTTCGGGTCGTAACGCCCGATCGGATTTACTAATGAACGCCCTGCGCCCGCAATCGCAGGAGCATCGACGGAGCCGATCCGCTGAGCGCGTGTGTTGCACTCTAGGTCCGGTGTCTTATCTATATCAGACACAGCGTGAGAGACTGATATGGCAAAGACGAAGACAGCCAGGATTCCCAAGCGGATCGGCGGCGTGAAGATCCCGAAAGACCTTCGAAAGACGGGAAACACGCTGATCGAAAGCATGGCTAGTCCGGTAGGACGGGACATCGTTCTCGGCGTGCTGGCAAAGGGCGCCGGGCGTCAGGTCCTCGCCGCTGGGCTCATGGCGGCCGCCGCGGCGATCGCCAGCAAGGGTACGCGATCGACGGGAGAGCGGCCTGCTTCGCCAGGGTCGGACCAGGCATGTGGAGGCGGATCGCCGTCCCGGGCTGGATCGTCGCCCCCCGCCCCCGCCGCACCCGCAACTAGCGCGACCGAAGACATCGCTGCATCCGGTGCTGACAAGTCTTCTCCCGTACAGGGATCGGGCCATACTGACTCCGTCAAGCACGGATCGCCGGACCCGGAGCCTGCAGCAGCCGAACTAAATGCAGGATCCGGCCCGTTCGCAGGCGACACCCCCGAACCGCCCCGCAGCGATGCACCTGCGCTGTCGCCCGAGATGGCAAAGGTCCTCGACAGCGTCGCTGGTGGACTCGAACGGCTTTTTGCCGGGTTCGCAAGCCGGGCAGGCGCCAAGCCGGACAAGGAAACGCCCTCTTCCGGCTGACCGTAGCCCATCCTACGGCCCAATAATGCCGGCGTCGTCACGATCGGGGTGGGGCCTGGTCAAGCCTCAGTATCGTCAAGCGGCCTTCTCGTACCCGATCGATGTGCGACGATCCGCGCGTTTGGCACGATACATTGCCGCGTCGGCGCGTGAGATCAGGTCGGCAATCTGGCCAGCCCAGACGCCGTCGACGGTGCCGATACTGACACCTATCAAACCCGCCGCCGGTGCATCACGTTGCATAGCCAAGGCAAACTCCGCGGCGATGGCATCGCCCAGCATGATGGCCTGATCGACAGCGGTATCGGGCAGCAGGCAGACGAACTCGTCTCCACCCCATCGAACCAGATGACCGTTCCGACCGAGCGCCGTCCTCGCAATGTCTGCCAACGTGCACAACGCCGCGTCGCCTGCGGCATGGCCCAGCGTATCGTTCAATGCTTTGAACCGATCGATATCCAACATCATGACTGCGAGCGGTGTCTGCGGGTCAAACGTCCGACTGACGCGGTCGAGGCCTACGCGATTGAGTGCACCGGTAAGCTGATCGCGCTCCATCTGGTCACGCAGGGCCGTCTGGCCGCGCTCCGCTTGCAGGATCAGCAGCGAGAAGGTGCGGAAGATGATGAAGGCGATCTGGCCCGCGGCGAGCCAGGCGCCAAGACCGTTGTGCATGCCGGTCAGTTGCGTGCCGATCCGGTCGTGATAGGCGAGCCAGGCGCGGCCGAGAAAGAGCGGCACGGTGATCGCGAACAGAGCCGCCACGATCCAGCCGGTCTGGAGCGATTCACGCCGCGCCAGCCGGAGTGCAGCAATGACGACGACCACGTCGAAGCTCGCGCGAACGACGCTGAGATAGGCGACGCGGAGGTGAAAATGTGCGGGATCGTCACTAAACACCAAGGGTACGGCCAAAATGGCGGCAATTCCCAAAAGCGGCGTCAGGCGAGCCTCGGGCCGAGCGAACCGGAGCACGGCACCGGCGATCAGCGCATACCCGATCACCGCGGCGGGATTGCCGGTATTCGGCGCCCAGGCGATGCCGATACTGTCGTTCAGTACCGCCATCATCGTGCCGAACCCGACGACGAGATGGCCTGCGCCCCATAGCAGCGCCCATGTGCCGAACCGCCCCGTCGCCACCGGCACGAGGTGGACGAACCCCGCCACCAGCATGCCAAGCGCGGCAACCACGTAAAGGGTAGTGAGATCGAGCGCCACGGACACCTGCTTGTTCGTTCGTTAGGCGGCTAATAGGCTGGCTTTGCTAAGGATTCGTTTGGGTTGGGTGGAACGGCGGACGTTTAGAGATTGGGGGTTGGAGTGTTCGGGGGGTGCGCGGGGTGCGCGCGCGGTATGGCTTGGGCGAGAGGTCGTTAGCGCGACGCGCCTCGTCAGGCATACGCCCTCCGCTTTCGCCGCGCTTTCCTCCCCCGTCATCCCGGCGAACGCCGGGACCCATGGTAGCGGACCAGGTCTTGGCAGCACGGTATCGCCAGGTTCGCCGTAACCGGGGGTTCCCAGCGTTCGCCGAGACGACGGATGGGGGGGTGTGCGAGGCGCGTTCGGCGTCGTGATAGGCCGGGCCAATCATGGTCTACCCGAGCTCGCGTCCCCTTTTAATCGGGCTTCCCCATTCATCACTCCTTCCGTCAACCCGGCAGACGCCGGGACCCATGGTCGCGAACAGGGTCATGGCAGCACGGTATCGCCGGGTTCGCCGTAACCGTGGGTCCCGGCGTTCGCCGGGATGACGGATTGGGGGTGGGTGTCGGATGGGTTTTGAGGAACGTACGGGGCTTCGCGCAAACTGCCATTCAATCCCGAGCCACCTTTTCCCCTTGCTCTGTAGACGCAGAAAGGGCGCCAGTGGATTACCACCGACGCCCTTTCAAAATTCAGTTTGGGCTTTGCTTGGCCGGACAGGGGCAAAGCCCCTGTCGTCGGACGGCGCTGGAGCGCCGCCGGCCGGGCAAGCCCTTTAGATCATATCTAGCACTTGCTAGATGTGAATGGGCTTGCCTTGCACCGCCATGGCGGCTTCCTTGATCGCCTCGGCATGCGTCGGATGCGCATGACAGGTGTAGGCGATGTCCTCGCTGGTCGCGCCGAATTCCATCGCGATGGCGGCTTCGGCGATCAGCGTGCCCGCGAGGCTCGAGACGATCCAGACGCCGAGGACGCGGTCGGTCTTGGCGTCGGCGATGATCTTCACGAAACCGTCGGTGTCGCGGTTGGTCTTGGCGCGGCTGTTCGCGGCGAACGGGAACTTGCCGACCTTGATCTCGGTCTTTTCCTTCGCCGCCTCTTCGGTGAGGCCGACGCCGGCGATCTCGGGCATCGTGTAGACGACGCTCGGGATGACGTCCTCGTTGACGATGCCGGTCTGGCCGGCAATGTTTTCCGCGACCGCGACGCCCTCGTCCTCGGCCTTGTGCGCGAGCATCAGGCCGGGGATGCAGTCGCCGATCGCCCAGACTCCGTCGACCTTGGTGCGGAACGAATGGTCGGTCTCGATCTGGCCGCGCTTGTTGAGTTCGAGGCCGATGGCCTCGAGGTTGAGGCCGTCGACGTTCGCTTTCCGCCCGATCGAGACGAGCACCGCATCGGCGGTCAGCGTCTCGGATGCGCCACCCGCGGCGGGCTCGACGGTGACGGTCGCGACGCCGTTGTCGACGGTCACGCCGGTGACCTTGGTCGAGAGCTTGAGCTCCATGCCCTGCTTCTTGAAGAGCTTGGCGGTCTCGCGGCGGACTTCGCCGTCGAAGCCGGGGAGGATCTGGTCGACGAACTCGACGACCGTGACCTTCGCGCCGAGGCGACGCCAGACGCTGCCGAGCTCGAGACCGATCACGCCGCCGCCGATGACGACCATGTGCTCGGGGACCTTCGGAATCTCGAGCGCGCCGGTGCTGTCGACGACGGTCTTCTGGTCGACCTCGACGCCGGGGAGCGGCATGACGCTCGAACCGGTGGCGATGACGATGTTCTTCGCGGTGACCTTCTGGCCGTTCACGTCGACGGTATGCGCGTCCTGGAACGCGGCCTTGCCCTTGAGCCAGGTGACCTTGTTCTTCTTGAACAGGAATTCGACGCCGCCGGTCAGTTCCTTGACGGCCTTGGCCTTCTCGGCGTGCATCTGGTCGAGGTTCAGCGTGACGCCCTGGAAGTCGATGCCGAACTTCGTCATGTGGCCGCCCTTGGCCTCCTCGTAGATCTCGGACGCGTGGAGCAGCGCCTTCGACGGGATGCAGCCGACGTTGAGGCAGGTGCCGCCGAGCGTCTCGCGGGACTCGGCACAAGCGGTGCGCAGGCCGAGCTGCGCTGCACGGATCGCTGCGACGTAACCGCCGGGGCCCGCACCGATCACGAGGACGTCATAGTCGTAGTCAGCCATGCCTCAACTCACCTTTTAACTTATTGCGCTTCGCCGCAACGAGATCGCGCGTGAACCCGAGTGCAGCTTGCAACTGTGCCCGAGTGATATGGGAATAATCCGCGAGATAGCTATCGATCGAACCACCATACTCGATGAACTCCAGGAGGTGATCGACGTACATTCGGGTGCCGGCGATGCGAACCTTGCCGAAGCAAACATCTGGGTCGGTCACGATGATACCGTCCCGTGGCGTTCGATCTGGTGCCGTCATCTCGACCTCCGTTTGCCCCCGGTACTTTCCGTCATCCTGGGCTCGACCCAGGATCCAGAGCAACGAGCGGTTCCGTCCGTTACTCTGGATCCTGACTTTCGTCAGGATGACGGTTTAAGTCATGCGATACCTTTGGTGTACCTTCTTTTCGTTCAGAACGTACCGTCGTTCATCGACCTCAGAGGTCGATCAGGATGCGCGTCGGATCCTCGATCGCGTTCTTGAGCGCCACCAGGAACGTCACGGCTTCGCGGCCGTCGATCAGGCGGTGGTCGTAGCTGAGCGCGAGGTACATCATCGGGCGGATGACGATCTGGCCGTTGACGACGACCGGGCGCTCCTCGATGCGGTGGAGGCCCAGCACGGCCGACTGCGGCGGGTTGATGATCGGGGTCGACATCAGCGAACCGAACACGCCGCCGTTGGAGATCGTGAAGGTGCCGCCCTTCATCTCGTCCATCTTGAGCGCGCCTTCCTTGGCGCGCTTGCCGAAGTCGCCGATCGTCTTCTCGATCGTCGCGACCGACATCTGGTCGGCATCGCGGATCACCGGGACGACGAGGCCGCCGGGCGACGAGACCGCGACCGAGATGTCGGCATAGTCGTGATAGACGATGTCGTCGCCGTCGATCGATGCGTTGACCGACGGGATGTCGCGCAGCGCCATCGTCGCGGCCTTCACGAAGAAGCCCATGAAGCCCAACCGGACGCCGTGCTTCTTCTCGAACAGGTCCTTGTACTTGGCGCGCGCCTCGATCACCGCGGTCATGTCGACGTCGTTGAACGTCGTCAGCATGGCGGCGGTGTTCTGCGCTTCCTTGAGGCGCTTGGCGATCGTCTGGCGGAGGCGCGTCATGCGCACGCGCTCTTCGCCGCGGCCCGAAGCGGCGGCGGGGGCTGCTGCCGGAGCGGGGGCTGCGGCCGGAGCAGGTGCGGGCTTGCTCGATGCAGCCGCGGTCACGTCTTCCTTGGTGATGCGACCGTCGCGGCCGGTGCCCTTGACGGTGCCGGGATCGACGCCGTGCTCGAGGACCGCGCGGCGGACCGACGGGGAAAGCGCGGCGGGCGAGTCGCTGGTGCCGGCGCCGGGCTGGTCGCCGTAACCTGCGCCGGACTCGTCCTTGGCGGGTGCGGACGGCGTCGCGGTCGCGGCTGGCTCGGGCGCCTTTGCGGTAGCGGGGGCGGGCGCAGCTGCGGCGCCGTCACCGGAGTCGATCGTGGCGAGCATCGCGCCGACCTGCACGGTGTCGCCGACGGCGACCGCGTGCTGGCCCATGACGCCGGCGACCGGCGACGGGACCTCGACCGAGACCTTGTCGGTCTCGAGGCTGGCGATCGGCTCGTCGACCGCGACGGGCTCGCCGGGCTGCTTCAGCCATTCGCCGAGGGTGGCTTCGGTGATCGATTCACCCAGGACGGGGACGGTGACTTCGGTTGCCATGTTTACTTCTACCTTTTGTGCTCCTGCGGACGCAGGGGCCTAGGGTTACTCTGCCGGACCCTGGGTTCCTGCTTTCGCAGGAAAGCAGGGTCCGGGTTCAATCAGTTTGCGCGGGTGCGGCGGATTTCGTCGCGGACGGAGTGGCCGAGCGCGTCGGCGACCAGCGCGCCCTGTTCGGCCTGGTGACGCTTCATCAGGCCGGTCGCGGGCGATGCCGAGGCGTTGCGCCCGGCATAGCGCGCGCGCTTCACGCGAGAGTCTACCGTTGCCAACGCCTCCTCGATCAGCGGCTCGACGAAGAACCAGTAACCGTTGTTCTTCGGCTCTTCCTGCGCCCAGACGATCTCTTCCAGGTTCGGCATCCGTGCGACGCGCTCGGCGATCGGGTTGCCGGGGAAGGGATAGAGCTGTTCGACGCGGACGATCTGCGTGTCGGTGTCACCCGCCGCATCGCGTGCCTCGATCAGGTCGTAGGCGACCTTGCCGGTGCACAGGACCAGACGCTTCGTATCGACGTCGGCGGCCGGATTGGTATCCGACAACAGGCGGCGGAAGTGGCTGTCGCTCTGAAAATCCTCGGCGTTCGACACGGCCAGCTTGTGCCGCAGCAACGACTTCGGCGTCATCACGATCAGCGGCTTGCGGAAGTTGCGGTGCATCTGCCGGCGGAGCAGGTGGAAATAGTTCGCCGGGCTGGTGCAGTTCGCGACCTGGATGTTGTCGTCCGCGCAGGACTGGAGGAAGCGCTCGGGACGTGCCGAGCTGTGCTCAGGCCCCTGCCCCTCATAGCCGTGCGGCAGCAGCATCACGAGGCCGTTGGCGCGAAGCCACTTCGACTCGCCCGACGTGATGAACTGATCGATCATGATCTGCGCGCCGTTGACGAAATCGCCGAACTGCGCCTCCCAGAGCACCAAGGTCTTCGGGTCGGCGAGCGCATAGCCATATTCGAAGCCGAGCACGCCGTATTCGCTGAGCGGGCTGTCGAGCACTTCGAAGCGGCCATGCTCGATTTCCTGCAACGGCACGTACTTGTGCTCGTCGGTCTGGTCGACCCAGACGGCGTGGCGCTGCGAGAAGGTGCCGCGACCCGAATCCTGGCCGGACAGGCGGACGCCGTACCCTTCCGAGAGAAGACCGCCGAACGCGAGTGCCTCGCCGGTCGCCCAGTCGAAGCCCTTGCCGGACTTGAACATCTCGCGCTTGGCATCGATCACGCGGTTGAGCGTCTTGTGGATCTTCACGCTGTCCGGGATCGTCGTCAGCGTGCGGCCGAGCGAGTCGAACAGCTTCGTGCTGAGGCCGGTCTCGACGTTGCGGCGTGCCGACGCGCCATCGGTGGGCGCGCTGAGGCCGGTCCAGCGACCGCCGAACCAGTCGGCCTTGTTGGGCTTGTACGACGAGCCGGCTTCGAACTCACCCTCGAGGCGGAGCGTGAACTGCTTCACGTTCTCGTCGATCCAGGGCTGGTCGATCACACCTTCCTTGATCAGGCGATCGCCGTACACCGACGATACGCCGGGGTGCTTGCGGATGATGTCGTACATCAGCGGCTGCGTGAAGGACGGCTCGTCGCCTTCGTTGTGACCAAAGCGGCGATAGCACCACATGTCGATGACGATGTCGCGGTGGAACTTCTGACGGAATTCCATCGCCATCTTGGTTGCGAAGGTGACCGCTTCGGGATCGTCGCCGTTGACGTGGAAGACCGGCGCCTGGACGCCCTTGGCGACGTCCGACGGGTAAGGCGACGAGCGCGCGAACTGCGGCGAGGTCGTGAAGCCGACCTGGTTGTTGATGATGAAGTGGACGCAGCCGCCGGTGTTGTAGCCGCGGATGCCGGAGAAGCCGAGGCACTCCCAGACGATCCCCTGCCCCGCGAACGCCGCGTCACCGTGGATCAGCACGGGCAAGCTCGCCACGTGGTCCTTCAGATCGTTGTTGAGCGTCTGGATCGCGCGCGTCTTGCCGAGCACGACGGGGTCGGCGGCTTCGAGATGCGACGGGTTGGCGACCAGGCTCATGTGAACCTTGTGGCCGTCGAACTCGCGATCGGTGCTGGTGCCGAGGTGATACTTCACGTCGCCCGAACCGCCGATGTCGTCGGGGTTGGCCGAACCGCCGGCGAATTCGTGGAAGATCACGCGCAACGGCTTGGCCATCACGTTGGCGAGCACGTTGAGGCGACCGCGATGCGCCATGCCGATGACGAGCTCGCGCACGCCCATCTGGCCGCCATATTTGATCACGCTCTCAAGCGCGGGAATCATCGATTCACCGCCATCGAGGCCGAAGCGCTTCGTACCTACATACTTCTTGCCGAGGAATTTCTCCCACTGCTCGGCCTCGATCACCTTGGTGAGGATCGCCTTCTTGCCGTCAATCGAGAATTCGATCGCCTTGTCCTGGCCCTCCATGCGCTCCTGGAGGAAGCGGCGCTCCTCGACGTCGGAGATGTGCATGTATTCGAGGCCGACATTGCCGCAGTAATTCTTGCGCAACGTGTCGACGAGTTCGCGGATCGAGACCCATTCGAAGCCCATCGTGCCGCCGAGATAGACCTTCCGGTCGATGTCGGCGTCGGAGAAGCCGTGATATTCGGTCTTCAGATCCTCGGGCATCTCGCGCTTGGACAGGCCGAGCGGATCGAGGTTGGCGGCGAGATGGCCACGGACGCGGTAGGTGCGGACGAGCAACTGCGCGCGGATCGCGTCAGCCGCGGCCTTGGCGATCTCTTCCTTCGAGACGGGCGCGGGCGCTGCTGCTGCGGGGGCTGGTTTCCCCTTTGCGGGCTTCGGCGCGGGCTCCATCTGGGTCGGATCGAGTGCTGCGGTCAGGTCGTCCGTGGTGGTGAGCGGCCAGCGGGCGCTCTCCCAGCTCGGGCCCTGCGCGGAACCTTCGAGACCCTCGAAGAACGCGCGCCAACCGGATTCGACCGAGGCCGGGTCCGCGTTGAACTTGGCGTAGAGCGTCTCCACGAACGCCGGGCTGACGCCGGCTGCGATATCGCTGAAATCCTGGCCTTCGTAGCCCATCGTTCTCGTCCTCAGTGTCCCTCTCCCCGCGGGGGAGAGGGAGGGGCCCGCCCGCACTTGCGGGTGGGAGGGTGAGGGCACGGGCGGTCACGTGCCCTCACCCTTCCGCCGCTAAGAAGCGGCTCCTTCCCTCTCCCCGAAGGGAGAGGGGTAGTCAGTTCAACCCTTCAACACGCTCAGCAGCGTCTCGCCGAGCAGGCTGGGGCTTTCCGAGACCTTGATCCCGGCAGCTTCCATCGCCGCGATCTTGCTCTCCGCGTCGCCCTTGCCGCCCGACACGATCGCGCCGGCATGGCCCATGCGACGGCCCGGAGGCGCCGTACGACCGGCGATGAAGCCTGCCATCGGCTTCGACCGACCGCGCTTGGCTTCGTCGCGGAGGAACTGTGCCGCCTGCTCTTCTGCGTCGCCGCCAATTTCGCCGATCATGATAATCGACTGGGTCTCGTCGTCGGCGAGGAACAGCTCGAGCACGTCGATGAAGTTCGTGCCGTTGACCGGATCGCCACCGATGCCGACCGCGGTCGTCTGACCAAGGCCTGCGTTCGACGTCTGGAACACCGCCTCATAGGTCAGCGTGCCTGAACGGCTGACAACGCCGACCGAGCCCTTCTTGAAGATCGAGCCGGGCATGATGCCGATCTTGCACTCGCCGGGGGTCAGCACGCCGGGGCAGTTCGGGCCGATGAGGCGCGACTTGGAGCCCGACAGCGCGCGCTTGACCTTGACCATGTCGAGGACGGGAATGCCCTCGGTTATCGCGACGATCAGCGCGATCTCGGCGTCGATCGCCTCGAGGATCGAATCGGCGGCGAAGGGGGGCGGTACGTAGATTACGCTGGCCGTTGCGCCGGTCATCGCCTTGGCTTCGGCGACGGTGTTGTAGACGGGGAGGTCGAGGTGGGTCGTACCGCCCTTGCCGGGCGTGACGCCGCCGACCATCTGCGTGCCGTATTCCAGCGCCATCTTGGTGTGGAAGCTGCCGGTTTCGCCGGTCATGCCTTGCGTGATGACCTTGGTGTTCTTGTCGACGAGGATGCTCATCTTGTCTCGTTCCTTACCACCCCGGCGAAGGCCGGGGCCCAATTGGGAAAGCGGTCATGGTAGTGCGATGCGATCGTAAAGGTCGTCCCAAGAGGGATTGAAACCGTTGATCTCACGCAGCTTCCAGTCTCGCTTCCACTCCTTCATGTGCAGCTCGCGCTGCCGGGCGGCTTCCCAACTACCGGCTAACTCATACCAGACGAGCAGCTTGCAGTCGTATTTCTTTGTGAACCCGGCGACGACGGCGTTGCGGTGTTCCCACACGCGCTTCGCCAGGTTCAGCGTCGAGCCGAGGTAGATCGTACCGTTAAACCCACTTGCCATGATGTAGACAAACGCTTGTTCTTCCATCAGCGGGGCCTTCCCAATTGGGCCCCGGCCTTCGCCGGGGTGGTGCGATCCTTACCTCACCTCAAATCAGTTCAACGAACCATCGATACCCTTGCAGGCGACGATCAGCTCCTTCACCGCGTCGACCGACACGGTGAGGTTCTGCTTGGCTTCGTCGTCCAGCTTGATCTCGACGATCTTCTCGACGCCGCCAGCCCCGATCACCACCGGCACGCCGACGTACAGATCGGTAAGGCCGTACTCGCCCGAAACATACGCCGCGGCCGGCAGCACGCGCTTCTGGTCGTACAGATACGCCTCGGCCATCGCGATGCCGCTGGTCGCCGGCGCGTAATAGGCCGAACCCGTCTTCAGCAGCGCGACGATCTCGCCGCCGCCGCCGCGCGTGCGCTTGACGATCGCGTCGATCTTTTCCTGGCTCGACATGCCCATCGCGATGAGATCGGGAACCGGGATGCCCGACACGGTCGAGTAGCTGATGACCGGGACCATCGTGTCGCCGTGGCCGCCGAGCACGAAGCTGGTGACGTCCTTGACCGAGACCTTGAACTCGTCGGCGAGGAAGTGGCTGAAGCGTGCCGAGTCGAGCACGCCGGCCATGCCGACGACCATGTGGTGCGGCAGCCCCGAGAATTCGCGGAGCGCCCAGACCATCGCGTCGAGCGGGTTGGTGATGCAGATCACGAACGCGTCGGGTGCGTTCGCCTTGATGCCCTCGCCCACGGCCTTCATGACCTTGAGGTTGATGCCGAGCAGGTCGTCGCGGCTCATGCCGGGCTTGCGGGCTACACCGGCGGTGACGATGATGACGTCCGCGCCGGCGATGTCGGCATAGTCGTTCGAGCCGGTAATCTGCGAGTCGAAGCCTTCGACCGGGCCGCACTGCGACAGGTCGAGCGCCTTGCCCTGGGGGATGCCCTCGGCGACGTCGAACAGGACGATATCGCCAAGGCCCTTGAGTGCTGCGAGGTGCGCGAGCGTACCGCCGATGTTACCGGCGCCGATCAGCGCGATCTTCTTGCGAGCCATTCCAATCCGTCTCCGTCTGATGTGCGGGGTGATTGGTGACGCCGGTTACGCGCATTATCCCGCTACGGCAACCGCTAAAAGGACAAAAGCAGCTTGTTATTGCGAGTAGTTCGCATGTGCAATAAGCTCAGCGGTGGCCTTCGGCGAGATAGTCCTCGGACCGCATCTCTTCGAGACGGCTGATCGTGCGGTCGAACTCGAAGCGCCCGTCGCCGCTTTCGTAGAGGTCGCCGGGTTGTGCATCGGCGGCGGCGAGGAGCTTGACCTTGTGCTCGTACAGCGCGTCGATCAGCGCCACGAAGCGCGCCGCTTCGTTGCGGTTCTCGGGGCCGAGCTTGGGAATGCCGACGAGCATGACGGTGTGGAATTTCCGCGCGATGGCGAGGTAGTCGGCGACCCCCCTCGCCTCGCCGCACAGCTTTTTGAAGCTGAACACCGCGACGCCCTTGAGCGATTTCGGCACCCGCAGCGTGCGGCCCTGGACGATCAGGTCTTCGGCCGGGACGTGCTCGCTGTCGTCGGTCGAGAAGTCGGTGAGGCGGAAGAACGCGGCTGACAACTGCGCGGTCGCTTCGGGGCCGTTGGGGACGAGCCACGTGTCCTGGCTGCCGAGCCGGTCGCGGCGATAGTCGACCGGGCCGTTGAGCGGGAGCACGTCGAGGCGGTGCTCGATGGTCGCGATGAAGGGCAGGAAATGCTCGCGGTTGAGGCCGTTCTTGTAGAGATCGGCGGGCGGGCGGTTCGAGGTAGTGACGATCGTCACGCCGGAATCGAGCAGCGACGTCACCAACCGCGAGAGGATCATCGCGTCGGGGCTGTTGGTGACCATCATCTCGTCGAACGCGAGCAACCGCGTCTCGTCGGCGATCGCGGTCGCGACGGGGACGATCGGGTCGCCGACTTCCTTGCGGCGCTCGGCGGCGATGCGCGCGTGGACCTCGAGCATGAACTCGCCGAAATGCACGCGGCGCTTCTTCTCGACGGGCGCGTTGGCGAAGAACAGGTCCATCAGCATCGACTTGCCGCGGCCGACGCCACCCCAGAGGTAGACGCCGCGGGGGTCTGGTTTCTTGGAGAAGCGGGCGAAGAAGCCGGTGGATTTGGGGGTAGCGAGTTCGGTCGCGAGGGTGTTGAGGCGCGCGGCGGCGGCGGCTTGTTCCGGGTCGGGGCGGAGTTCGCCTGACGCTACGAGCGCTTCGTAGGCCTTGAGGACGGTCACGCCGCTAACCCTATACCACCCCGGCGGAGGCCGGGGCCCAATTGGAAAGGTTTCGATAACGGAGCGGGACGCTTCAACACTGATCGTTTCCCAATTGGGCCCCGGCCTTCGCCGGGGTGGTGTTAGGTGGCGGTGTCAGCCCGTAGAGGCTTGCCGGACGGCTTGCGGATCGTGGCCGAGAAGGCGGCGATCTTGGTTTCGTCGTCCCCTTGCACCACGAGACCCCGCAGGAACAAGAGGCGGCCGGTTTCCTTGAGCACCTCGACCTGCGCCTCGATCGGTTCGCCGATGCGGCCGCCGCCGATGAATTGCGTGTTGAGATCGAGCGTGACCGCGGTGCCGGCGGTGATCAGGCCGAAGCCTCTGGCGGCGGCGAACAGGGCTACGTCGATGAACGCGAGGAGCGCGCCACCGTGGACGTTGTTCTGGAGGTTGGAGTGGCGATGCTCGGGGGTGATGCGGACGCGGACGGTGTGGCCGTCGACGCGGTAGAGCATGGGGCCGAGCAGGGTGTTGAAGCGGGTTGGGTCGGAGAGCGACCAGCTGTGCCAGCCTGGGTTGGCTGGGTCTTCGGCTTCGACGAAATGAGGGGTGGTCAACAACCTGTCCTTCGATACGCCGCTTCGACAAGCTCAGCAGCTACTCAGGACGAACGGAAATTTATACCCCCCGTTCGTCCTGAGTAGGGACTGAGCGAAGTCGAAGGCCCGTATCGAAGGGGTCAGACGATCCGTTCGGCTTCCATCTTCTTGATCTCGGCGATCGCCTTGGCGGGGTTGAGGCCCTTGGGACAGGCGTTCGCGCAGTTCATGATGGTGTGGCAGCGATACAGGCGGAACGGATCCTCGAGCTCGTCGAGGCGCTCGCCGGTCATTTCGTCGCGGCTGTCGGCGAGCCAGCGATAGGCCTGCAACAGGATCGCGGGGCCAAGGAACTTGTCGGCGTTCCACCAGTAGCTCGGACACGAGGTCGAGCAGCACGCGCACAGGATGCACTCGTACAGGCCGTCGAGCTTCGAGCGATCTTCGGGCGACTGGAGACGCTCCTTGCCCGAGGGCGGCGGGGTGACGGTCTGCAGCCATGGCTTGATCGACGAATATTGCGCGTAGAAATGCGTGAAGTCGGGGACCAGATCCTTGATCACGTCCATGTGCGGCAGCGGGGTGATCTGGACCTCGCCCTTGCAATCCTCGATCGCGGTGGTGCAGGCGAGGCCGTTCTTGCCGTTGATGTTCATCGAGCACGAGCCGCAGATCCCCTCGCGGCACGAGCGGCGGAAGGTCAGCGAGGAATCCTGCTCGCTCTTCATCTTGATCAGCGCGTCGAGCACCATCGGGCCAGTATCGTCGAGATCGAGCGCGAACGTGTCGTAACGCGGGTTCTCACCGCTGTCGGGATCGTAGCGATAGACCTTGAACGATTTCAGCCGCTTGCTGTCCCCCGAACCCTGGCTGGTCGAGGCGTGCTTGACGCCCTTCTTGACGACGCTGTTTTTCGGGAGCGAGAATTCGGCCATTGCGAGCGGTCCGTCCGTGGTGTGATTATAGGTTGTCAGAGCCGATACATGACAGGGGCCCTCCCCGCAAATCCTTAGCTTCGCGGGTGCAACATGCGTCACACCCGCTGTCGCGTCACCTGCGCGTCGCGGGTCAGATGATGTCGAGGATGAGGCCGAGGTCGCGGGCCTCCTCGGCTTCGATGTACCAGTTGGAGGGGGCCTTCTTCTTGAGGTCCTCGAGCGACACCTTCGAGCCCTCGACGATCGCGCGGAAGCCTTCTTCCTGGATGTTGATCGAGTCCTCGATCTCGTGAAGCTTGGCCTTCAGCGTGTAGGACAGCGTGTTGAGCGGGCCGTTGAGTTCGATGGTGCTCTGCATCTGGCGCTCGTGGATCATGATGCGGCTGTTGCGGGTGAGGAAGCGACTGTCGACCGGGAAGGCGGACATGAACGTCGCGCCGGCGGAATAGACTGCGACCTTGCCGAGGAAGAGCGTCTCGCGGCCGGTGTATTCGCGTAGCAGGCGGATGTTGTCGCCCATCGCACGGGCGACTTCGGGGTCGCCGCCGAGCGTGGTGATCGAGACGACCAGCGGGCCTTCCGTGGGGGCGGCGACGAGTTGCGACTTGAAATTGTCGTACATCGCGTCGTCGACGGGGCCGTGGAGGTGGATGTGGGGGGCGGCCAGCAGCGGGTAGTTGCGGGCGTTCGAGGCGGTGGATGTGTCGGTCATGCCGCGGCAAACTTTTGCGGGGGCGGTGGGTTCCGAGGGACGGGACAAAAGCCCTAGGCCCTAGAGCTTCGTGGCAAGCCCCGCCTGTTTGAGGATGGCGTTGGCCGTGTGGCGGGACAGGATCGTGCCGTCGACGACGACCGGGCGTGGCGCATGGGGACTGCGCCAGATTTCGTGATCGCCCTTGCCGCTGCGCACGAAGGTGCATCCGTTGGCCGTGAGGATATCGCGAACCTGCGCGGCGTATCCTCGAACCATGATGCGTTAGGCCGCGATCTCGAAATCACGTTCGTGGTGTGCGATGATCCGGATGCGGTGCGGGCCGGCGAGGCGCGTGGGATTGGCGATATCGTCTGCGTGGATATCGAGAAGGTCGGGCAGCATCGCCGCGGCTTTTTCGACGAGTGCTTCGAGCGTGGCGGCGTCGGCAGCGAAACCGGGGATGTCGCCGTCTACCGAATACCAGACGCTGGCTTCGGGGTCGTAGTCTGCACGGATCGTCCAGTGCGCCATGTCCAACCTCGTCTTTCCGCGGATGGTGTACGCGGGAATGCGGTTTGGCGCCACAGGTGCGGTTTTGCCGGGTCGGATGCGGACTACACCCAACAGCCGTTCTCCTGCGAACGCAGGAGCCCGGGGTAACGGAGCGCGGCGTTTGTGATCCTGAGCTCCTGCGTTCGCAGGAGAACGGGACTTTAGAACAACGCTTAGTTTGCCTGCTTGGCCGAGCGCTTGTGCTGGAGGATCCAGCCTACCAAACCGCCTGGCACTCCGCCCACGAGCGAAAATAGCGCGTAGAAGGTGATCGCTATCTTCTGGGGTTCTTCGCCCACGCCGCGGGGTTCGATGGCGAAGACGTAGATCGTGGTCAGTAGCGCGACGACCACCGGCCATAGGAAGCCGGCGATCATCGGTTGGAAGCGCGTCAGGAGCCCCACCGCGACGGGCACGAGGAACCCGATCGCGATGATGGCCCAGGTCATCAGTATACCCGCTTCTTGGGTTTGATGTAGTCGATGTCGTCGGTGAGCGTGTAGTCGTGGACCGGGCGGAAATCGATCTTGGTCTCGCCGCCCTTGCCGCCCCAGCCGTTGAAGGTGGTGATGGTGTGCTTCATCCAGTTCGCATCGTCGCGCTCGGGGAAATCTTCGTGCATGTGCGCGCCGCGCGACTCGGTGCGGTTGGCCGCCGAGTTCATCGTCACGACCGCCTGGCCAATCAGATTGTCGAGCTCCATCGTCTCGACCAGGTCGGTGTTCCAGATCATGCTGCGATCCTTCACGGCGACGTCGGTCATCCGGCTGTAGATCCCGGCCATCTTCTCGACGCCCTGGTTGAGCAGTTCGGTGTCGCGGAACACCGCGCAATGCTTCTGCATGGTCTGCTGCATGTCGAGACGGATCTGCGCGGTCGGCGACCCGCCGCTCGCGTTGCGGAAATGGTCGAGGCGCGTCAGCGCCAGGTCTTCCGAACCCTTGGGCAGCGGCGCGTGTGCCGTACCGGGCTTCAGCGTGTCCTTGATCCGCAGGCCGGTCGCGCGGCCGAACACCACGAGATCGATCAGGCTGTTCGAGCCGAGGCGGTTGGCGCCGTGGACCGAGACGCACGCCGCTTCACCGACCGCGAACAGACCGGGGACGACCGCGTCGGGGTTGCCGTCGACGAGGTTGACGACCTCGCCGTGGAAGTTGGTCGGGATGCCGCCCATGTTGTAATGCACCGTCGGCGTGACGGGCAGCGGCTGACGCGTGAGATCGACGCCGGCGAAGACCTTTCCAGTCTCGGTGATGCCCGGCAGGCGCTCGGCGAGCACCTTGGGATCGATGTGATCGAGATGCAGGAAGATGTGGTCGCCGTTCTTGCCGACGCCGCGGCCTTCGCGCATTTCGAGCGCCATCGAGCGGCTGACGACGTCGCGCGAGGCGAGGTCCTTCGCCGACGGGGCATAGCGCTCCATGAAGCGCTCGCCCTCGGAGTTGGTCAGGTAACCACCCTCACCGCGTGCGCCCTCGGTGATGAGCACGCCCGCGCCGTAGATGCCGGTCGGGTGGAACTGGACGAACTCCATGTCCTGCAGCGGCAAGCCGGCGCGGAGCACCATCGCGTTGCCGTCGCCGGTGCAGGTGTGCGCCGAGGTCGCCGAGAAATAGACGCGGCCATAGCCACCGGTCGCGAGCACCGTCTGGTGGCTGCGGAAACGGTGGATCGAGCCGTCTTCCATGCACAGCGCGATGACGCCGCGGCAGACGCCGTTCTCCATGATCAGGTCGAGCGCGAAATACTCGACGAAGAAGTCCGTGTTGTACTTCAGGCTCTGCTGGTACAGCGCGTGGAGCATCGCGTGGCCGGTACGATCGGCGGCCGCGGCGGTGCGCTGGACCGGCGGCCCCTCGCCCATGTTCTGCATGTGACCGCCGAACGGACGCTGATAGATCGTGCCGTTCTCGTTACGGCTGAACGGCATGCCGGCATGTTCCAGCTCGTAGACCGCCTGCGGGGCTTCGCGGCACAGATACTCGATCGCGTCCTGGTCGCCGAGCCAGTCGGAACCCTTGACGGTGTCGAACATGTGCCAGGTCCAGTGATCCGGCGAGTTGTTGCCGAGCGAGGCGGCAATGCCGCCCTGTGCGGCGACGGTGTGCGAACGGGTCGGGAAGACCTTGGTGATGCACGCGGTCTTCAGGCCGCTCTCGGCGATGCCCATCGTCGCGCGCAGTCCGGACCCGCCGGCACCGACGACGACCGCATCATAGGTATGATCGATGATCTTGTAGGCTGCAGACATTACGCGGGGGCTCCGGAGAAGGCGACCTTCAGGATCGCGAACAGGGCGATACCGCCCAGCGTGAAGATGAACAGGTTGAGGAGGATCATCGTCACGACACGGCTTTCGTCGTGCATGTAATCCTCGATCACGACCTGAAGACCGAGACGGAAGTGATAGAACACCGAGAGGATCAGCAGCGCCATCGGCACCGCGACCCAGGCCGATTGCAGCCACAGATGGACCGCGGCATAGTCATAGCCGGGCATCCGCGCGACCGAGATCATCAGCCAGAGCATGAGGAACAGGTTCGCGCCCGCCGTCAGGCGCTGCTGCCACCAGTGATGCGCGCCGTGTTTCGCGCTGCCGAGGCCGCGGACGCGACCGATTGCCGTACCCGAACCCATTACTTGATCCCCATGTAGAGCCAGAACACGATCGTCAGCGCGACCGATGCGACCATCGTCGCGAGCGCGCCCATCTTGTTCCGCTTCAGTTCGTAGCCCGCGCCGGTGTCGAGCACGAAGTGGCGGATGCCGGTCATCATGTGCTGGAACAGCGACAGTGTCAGCCCGACCGCGACGATGTAGCCGAGGATGTTGAGACGGCCGGTATCGGTCGTGAACACGTCGACGAAGGTCGCATAGGCCTGATCGCCCGATGCGATCGCGGCGAGCCACCAGACGAGCAGCAGGCTGCCGACGGTCGCCATCCCGCTGCCGGTCGCGCGGTGCAGGATCGAGACCAGCATGTGCGGGCCCCATTTATAGACCTGCAGATGGGGAGAAAGCGGGCGTGCCGGGTTGCGCGATGCCAAGGGCGGAGTCCTCGAACCAGAAGATGACGAACCAAAAATATCTTGGTCCACAATATATAGATCGGGCGACCTATTAGCCACCACGTGCTGCGATGCAACCCATTGGGGGCGGTCCGATAACCCATGACACCGCTGGCCCTCCACGCGACATGGGAGCGCCGATCCACTTCATTGCGGTTTCGAAATAATCCGCAACACGGTCGACGCGGCCCCCATCCCTAACCCGCTCTTAAGATATGCCGTGTAGCGCTGGACCGGTATTCCCGATCCGGAGCCCAGCATCTTGACCACCACCGACCTGCCGGTACCCGGCGCGATTGCCGCTTCCGTCGACCTGGCAGCCCGGCTGCGGGCGTTCGACTTCGACGGATCGCTGGCTGGCGCGAGTCGGGAAGTCTGGGCCGCGCTCGCTCCCGAAATCACGCACGTCTCGAAGGCGTATTGGGAGCAATGGCTGCGCTGTTTCTCCGACGAGCGGATCTGGGCGGCGCACGAAACCGAGCGGATGATCGAGGTCGGCTGCACGTTCCTGCGCAATCGCTTCCTCGAGACGAGCGGTCGTGCCTGGGTCGAGTCGGTCGAACGCTCGGTCGCCGCCGCCTATGTCGCCGATGTGTCGCCGATGGCGCTGCTGTCGATGATCAGCGCGAGCGACCGTGCCGCGCTCGAAGTCTTGATGCGCCGGGTCGACCGGTCGGACGCCAAGCTGCCGGTGTATATCGACACGCTGATGCGGCTGTCGGCGCTCGAAGGCGAGATCACCGTCGCGATCTATAACGCATACCGGACGCACTCCGCGCAGAACGCACGCGATACGCTGGCGGCGGAGTTCCGCGACGGCATCGCGGCAATGGTCGAGACCGCGACCGACGAAGGGCATATGCTCCGCGAACAGGCGATGCGCAGTTCGGCGTCGACCCGCGCGGTGCTGGGCAAGGCAAGCGAAGTCGCCGCCGCCGCCGAGCAATCCGCGGTCGCGATGCGCGAAGCCGCGCAGACCGCCGCTGGACTGATCCGGGCGATCGAGGATGCGCGGACCGAGGTCGAGGCTGCGGCCGAGATCGCCAACCGGGCTTCGGTGCAAGCAGGCCAGGCGGTCGGCATGTCCGAGACTCTCAGCGATCATGCGAAGTCGATCGAGTCGATCCTCGGGCTGATCCGCGACATCGCCGGGCAGACCAACCTGCTCGCACTGAACGCGACGATCGAGGCGGCGCGCGCCGGCGATGCCGGGCGTGGCTTCGCGGTCGTGGCGCAGGAAGTGAAGAGCCTCGCCAATCAGACCGCACGCGCAACCGACGACATCGCCGCAAAGATCGCCGCGATCCAGTCGGCGACGCGCTCGACGGTCGAGACCAACGCCTCGATCAAGTCGACCGTGGCCGAGGTGCAGGAGAGCGCCGACCGGATCCGCTATGCGATGGAGGCACAGGCGCAGACCGTGACCGCGATCACCGCGGCGGTCGACGAGACCGCGCTGGCGGCGGATTCGATGTCGACCACGATCGCCGCGATCCGCGAGGATACCGAGACGGTCGCGACCGAGATCGACGGCGTCGGCCGCGGCTTCGACGTGCTCGACTCGCGGCTTGGCAATCTCAAGAACAGCGCCGGGGATTTCGTCGCGAAGGTCGCTGCATAAAGGACCCTCAGGAGGGGGCGATGATCGAACACCAGGAGAGGATGGCCTTTGCGGCCGGCGAGACCAAGACCCGGAACCCGGTGCGCAACTGGGGCGGCGATCAACGGCCGCTACGCGAGCGCGTGCATGATTACGACTGGGACGGGCTGATCGAACCCGCCTGCGCGACGCTCAGCGCGTTGCTAGAACCGGCCGATCGTCGCCGGATCGCCGAGACGTTCTGGCGGCACTATCTCTCGCTCGAGTCGGCACGGCACCTTCAGCGGCATTTCACCCCCGAACTGCTCGATCAGCGGATCGCCCTGAGCACCGAATATGTCGGCCTGAAATACGGTGCCCCCAACGACGATGCGTGGAAGGCGATGGCGATCAGTCATGCAGAGAATTCGCATCGCTCGGGCGTCCCCCTGCCCGCGCTGCTGTCATCGCTGGCATTCGCGCACAGCGTGACGCTCAACCTGCTCGCGGATCGGCTCGGCGGGGACCTGTCGGCGATGCGGACGCTGAGCGACGTGGTCCAGCGGCTCGCGCTGATCGAGGCGGATATCATGGCGTCGCATCTCGGCGCGAGCGATGCGGAGGCGGCACGGGTCGAACGCCAGACGCGCGCGACCGATTTTCGCAGCAGCATTGCCGCATCGATCGAGGATACCGCGGCGCTGGGCGCGCGGATTCGCGTGCAGGCGGCGGGCGCGTCGGCCTCGACCCGCGGCATGCTCGGTCGGGCAAGCGAGGTCGCGGCGGCGGCGGAACAGTCCGCGGTGGCGATGCGCGAGGCGGCACACACCACCGCCGGGCTGATCCGCGCGATCGAGGATGCGCGCGGTGAAGTTGAGGCCGCAGGCAAGATCGCCGACCGCGCCTCGGCCCAGACCGGCGAGGCAGTCGGCGTATCGGAGGCGCTAAGCGAACATGCCAAGTCGATCGAATCGATCCTCGGGCTGATCCGCACCATCGCCGGGCAGACCAATTTGCTTGCGCTGAACGCGACGATCGAGGCGGCGCGCGCGGGCGATGCCGGGCGCGGCTTCGCGGTGGTCGCGCAGGAGGTGAAATCGCTCGCCAACCAGACTGCGCGGGCGACCGACGACATCGCCGCGAAGATCGCCACGATCCAGTCGGCGACCGCGGCGACGGTCGCGACCAACGCCGAGATCAAGTCGACCGTCGCCGAGGTGCAGCGCAGCGCCGCGCGGATCCGTCACGCGATGGAGTCTCAGGCGCAGACCGTCAGCGCGATCACCGCCGCGGTCGACGAAACCGCGCTGGCGGCGGATTCGATGTCGCACACCATCGCCACGATCCGCGAGGATACCGAGGCTGTGGCCTCCGAGATCGACCAGCTCGGCCACGCGTTCGGCGAGGTCGACGATCAGCTGGGGGTGCTGCGGGGTGCGGCGGACGGGTTCTCGGCGAGCGTGGCGTGAGCGGCTCGGAGACACTGTTCGTCACCCGCGGCTCTGGCCGCTCCTGCGCCATAACCAGCCGAGCAGGCGTCCCGTCAGCGCCGGCAGTCCAGGGCGGAACAGCAGCCAGTCGCGGATCGGTGCGTCGACCGTCGCGCCGATGACCTGCTTGTAGCCACTATCGCCTGCGCCCCAATCGACCCGGCGGATCCCTCGCGCCTGGGCCGCGACCAGATTGCGCCAATAGAGCAGCTTGCCCGGCGAATGCTTCGCGAAATGCGGATCGTAGCTGTTGGCGATCGCGTACAGGAGTTCGCCGGTATCGATATCGAACGAGAAGGCGGCAGGCGCACCGTCGACCGTCAGCAGCGCGGCGCGGAACATGCCCGCAAGCACCGGGTCGGCGACCGCGGCCTGCCAGAAGGCGAGATGACCGTCGGCGGTGAACTTCATGCCGGTGCGATCGGTAGCGTGCGCGATCCAGCTCGTCTGTTCGACCGCGCCGAGGTCGGCGAATGCGGCGGGCCAGTCCGCACCCGAGAGGAAGCGCCAGTCGGGTGCGCCATGCTCGGCGAGGTGTTTTTCGTGGAAGCGGTTCTTGCGCAGCGTCGAGGTGCGTGGCCAGGGCTCGCCTTCGCGCGCACGTGGCAGGTCGAGCGACCAGCTATCGCCGATCGCGCGATCGACCGTCGTCCAGCCTTGCCCGCGAGCGGTGGCGATCAACGCGGCGGCGGCGGGGTCGGTGTCGTAGACCGGGCCGATCCTGATGCCGTTGACGTTGCGCGCCAGGGTCGACAGCGCGGCCTTTAGCGCAGGTTCACCGGCTTCGAGCGCGAGGCCGAAGCTGCGGAACGGCCAGTAGCAACCCGGGATCGCCGCGATCCGGAGCAGGCCCGGCCCCAACGGCACGAACGGCAGCGTCAGCACCGGCGCATCGTCCTGCTCGACCACCAGGGTCTTGGCTTGGCCACCATAAGCAGCGAGCGCGGCGGCGTACCAGCCGAAGCGGAGGAAGCGGTGGCTCTGCGCGCCCCGCTCCGCGACGGTGTCGATCGCGGCGGCCAGCCCCTCGACCACATCGGCGCGGACGTTGGGCGGCAGCCGGACGAAGTCGGCCAGGAGCATCGGCTTGGACATTGCCCGCTAGATACCGCGCAGAAGGTTACGATTGCATGCTCTTTTGCAATCGCCCCCTTTTGCATTCGGCCATTCCCCATCATGGTGACGGTCATGCCGACGATCCCCGCCATCTCGACGATCGCTCAGACGATCCAGCTCTCGCTTGCCCCCGTGTTCATGCTCGCCGGCATCGGTCAGTTGCTCAACGTGCTGGCCGGACGCCTGTCGCGGGTGATCGACCGGGCGCGCAAACTGGAACTGCTGCACGGCAGCATCGCCGGGCCCGACCATCATCGCTATGTCTGGGAGCTGCGCCTTCTCGACCGCCGGATGACGATCATCAACGCCGCGCTGTTCCTCGCGGTGTCGAGCGCGATCATGACCTGCGTGCTGATCGCACTGCTGTTCATCGCCGAACTGGCCAAGCTGCATTTCGGCACGGCGGTGGCTTTGTGCTTCATCCTGGCGATGATCCTGCTGATCGCCGCGCTCGTCTCGTTCATCGTCGAGGTGCGGATTTCGCTGCGCGCGTTCCGGATCCGGCCCGAACTGCTGAAGGACCTGTCGTGATCGAGAAACGCATCCTGCAGGCGGTGATCGCCATCGCGTGCCTGTTGCCACTGATCGTCGGCGGCCAGGGCGTGCTGCACGGCCCCGCGCCGTTCGGCCATCTCGCCGAGGTACCGCGCGATCTGGACAGCCATTTCCGGTATATCTCGGGGATCTTCTTCGCGACCGGATTGGGGTTTCTGAGCTGCATCCCCGATATCGAGCGCAAGGGGCCGCGCTTCCGGCTGCTCGGCGGCCTGATCTTCGTCGGCGGCGTATCGCGCGGGATCTCGCTGCTAGCGGTAGGGGTGCCGTCGCAAGGACATGTGCTCGGGCTGGGTATGGAGACGGTGGTCGTGCCGTTGCTGATGCTCTGGCAGTGGAATTTCGCGAAGCGGGCGGCCCTAGCCTGACGATCCTCCCCCGCCAGGGGGAGGATCGTCAGTTCAGCGAGCAGCGTCCAATCCGGGGCCGACGTCGGCAGTCGGCAGATACCGTGGCGCCACGCGAGCCTTGGCCCGCTGCTCAAACGCATAGCCCGCGCCCAGCACCGCCGCGTCGCCGTACTTCGTCGCGATGAACGACAACCCAACCGGCAGACCACGGACCAACCCCATCGGCACCGTCAGGTTCGGGTACCCCGCGATCGCCGGCAGCCCGCTCGAACTCGGCCCGCCGTACTGATCGCCGTACACCGGTTCGCTCAGCCATGCCGGGCCGTAAGTCGGCTCGACCAGGACGCTTGCGCCCGCCGTCTTGAGCATAGCATCGATCCCCTCCGCACCCGCCAGCCGCAGCGATTTCGCGCGCGCCGCCTTGTACGCAGGATCGCCCAACCCCTTGGTCTTCGCCGCAGCCTCGAACGTCTCCTGCGCGAAGAACGGCATCTCCGTGCCCGCGTTGGCGGTGTTGAACGCGATGACCTGATCGAGCGTCCGCGCGCGGACCGCGCCCGGCGTGGTCGCAAGATACGTGTCGAGGTCGGCTTTCAGCTCGGTCTGGAGCACCAGCAGTTCCGCCTCGCCAAGACCATCCAATTTAGGCTGCTTCACCTCGACCAGCACCGCCCCCGCAGCCTTCAACACATCAAGCGAGGCCTGGTATTTCGCGGCAAGGTCCGCGGTCATCTCCGGCCGGAGCACGCCGATGCGCAGACCCGACAGCGCGCTGGTCGACAGCCCCGCCGCATAGTCGCGCTTGTACGCCCCTGCCTCCGCGGTCGCGGCATCGGCAGGATCGACCGCGACCATCGCCGAGAACATCGTCGCCACGTCGCGCACGCTCCGCGCCATCGGGCCGGGCGTATCCTGGCTGTGGCTGATCGGCACGACGTGCGTCCGACTGACGAGGCCGAGCGTCGGCTTCAACCCGACCAGCCCGTTGATCGACGACGGACACACCACCGACCCATCGGTCTCGGTGCCGATCGCCGCCGCCGCGAAGCTCGCCGCGATCGCCGCGCCCGACCCACTCGATGATCCGCACGCGGTCCGGTCGAGCGCGTAGGGGTTCTTGACCAGGCCACCGACCGCGCTCCAGCCGCTCATCGACCGGGTCGAGCGGATGTTCGCCCATTCGCTGAGGTTGGTCTTCCCCAGGATCACCGCCCCCGCGGCGCGGAGTTGCGCGACCACGGGCGCGTCGCGACGGGTCATGTTATCCTTCAGCGCGAGGCTGCCGGCCGTCGTCGGCATAGCGTCGGCAGTCTCGACATTGTCCTTGATCAGCACCGGCACGCCGTGGAGCGGCCCACGGATGCGCCCGGCCTTGCGTTCTGCGTCGAGCGCCTTTGCCTGCGCCAGCGCGTCGGGGTTGAGCGCGATAACGGCGCGGAGAGTAGGGCCCTTGCGGTCCATCGCCGCGATCCGCGCGAGATAGGTGCGGACGAGGTCGACGCTGCTCGCCTTGCCGGACGTCATAGCCGCCTGGAGCTGATCGATCGACTGTTCCTCGACCGCGACGGTCTTGGCGCTCGCGACGGCTGGAATGGCGGTTGCGAGCAATAGCCCGATGATAAACTTACGCATTTTGCGAATCCCCTTTGGCGCGAGGCTATCGGGGTTGCGCATCCAAGCCAAGCGGTCTGAACGATGCTCGACACGATGCGTTACGGATCGGCAACGGATAGGGGAATGGCGTGCGTCTCGTGTTGAAGATCGTCGGGGGCATCGTGCTGCTGGCGGTCGTGGTCGTCGCGCTGGCGGTGACGATCGTGCCGCGCTTTCTCGACCGCATCTACTACCGCGGGCCGGCAAGCGGACATTTCGACGGCGCACACTTTGCCAACCCCGACAACGACGCCGACACGCAGCAGATCCAACCGGCCGGCGGAGGGCGTGCGAGCTTCTTCTGGCGCTATTTCACCGGCAGCGATGGCCGTCCCGCCTGGCCGAAGACGGTCGCGGTAAACCGCATCGCACCACCCGCGCGCGTCGAGGGCGAGCGGATGATCGTGACATGGATCGGCCATGCGAGCGTGCTGATCCAGACGCAGGGGCTCAACATCCTCACCGATCCGGTCTGGGCGGAGAAGGCCGGACCGCTTGGCACCGGGCCGCGTCGTGTCGCCGAGCCGGGGATCGCGTTCGACGCACTGCCGAAGATCGACGTCGTGCTGGTCAGCCACAATCACTACGATCATCTCGACAAAGCGACGCTGCAACGGCTGTGGCAGCGCGACCGGCCGCGGATCGTCACGAGTTTGGGCAACGACAGCGTGATCGGCCAGACCGGGGCGGAAGCGACCGCGCTCGACTGGGGACAGCGGGTGGCGATCAAGCCGGGCGTCGCGGTCGCCGTAACGCGCAACCATCATTGGGGCAGCCGCTGGTTCACCGATCGCAATCGCGCGCTGTGGTCGAGCTTCGTCGTGACGCTGCCGGGCGGGAACGTGTTCTTTGCGGGCGATACCGGGATGGGCGACGGGAAGTGGCCGGTCGAAGCGGCGGCGCTCGGCCCGATCCGGCTGGCGCTGATCCCGATCGGCGCGTTCCGCTTCGTCGACGGGCAGATGGAATCAGGGAGCCATATCGGGCCGGTCGACGCGGTCGAGGTCTATCGCCGACTGGGCGCGGCGCACGCGATCCCGATCCACTGGGGGACGTTCCGGCTGTCGTTCGAGGGGTATGATACGCCGCCGAAACTGCTGGCGGCAGCGATGCGGTGCACGGGGCAGACTGGGTTCGCGCCGGTTGCGATTGGACGGCCGGTGGAGGTTGGGGCGTATGTGAAGCCTGCGGCGGTAACGCCGATGGCTCGGGCGGCTTTGCTGCAGTGTCTTGATACGCCGACGGTGCGGAACTTGCGCTAAATTCTCCGTCACCTCGGAGAAGTTCGGCGGTTATCCCCTTCGACCGAGTAAACCTGTTTCCCCGCGAAGGCGGGGACCCAGACTGGGCTCCCGCCTTCGCGGGAGAACAACGATAGAGAAAAGTGACGCCGCCCCCCATCCTACCACCCCGGCGAAGGCCGGGGCCCAATTGGGGAAGGCTGCTAACGGTGGACAGCTCTTCGTTACTGCCACCTTTCCAATTGGGCCCCGGCCTTCGCCGGGGTAGTATTTTCCTCAATCGCGCCCGCCCCTCACCCCATCTTGAACACGCAGAGCTTGTTGCCGTCCGGATCGCGAAAATACGCGCCGTAGAAACCCATTTCCTCGGGCCCCCGAGACCCAGGACCACCCTCGTCCGCGCCGCCCAGTTCGATCGCCTTGGCGTAAACCTGATCGACCTGCTCGCGCGAGTCCGCCGCCAGCGCGACCATCGTACCATTGCCCGCGGTCGCCGCCGCGCCGTCATAGGGCCTGCCGAACACCAGCATCGGCTTGTCCGCACCCGCGCCGTAGAAGGTGAGTTTCCGCTCGTCGGGCATCTGCATGAGCCGCTTGCCGCCGACCGTCACGAACAGCGCGTCGTAGAAGGTCAGCGCGGTATCGAGGTCGTTGGTGCCGAGCGTCGCGTAACCGATCATGGGTCTCTCCTCTTATGAATAAGGAGCGATATCGGAGGGTTACACGGGGGACGCAACTAGCTGTTCCTCCGCGAAGGCGGGGGTCCAGGCCCGAACCCTCCCGGCATTCAACGGTGATGTAATCCCTGGGCCCCCGCGTTCGCGGGGGAACAGCTGGCGTTGCGGTCGTGGATCAGCCAACGAAAGCGCGCTCGATGACGAACGTACCCGGCTTCGAATTCGCCCCCTCCTCGAAACCCTGCGCCTCGAGCATCACCGCGAATTCCTTGATCATCTCGGTCGAGCCGCACAGCATCGCGCGGTCGGTCTCGGGGTTGAGCTTCTGCTCGCCGCGGACCGGGTGGCCGAACAGCGACGCGTCCTCGATCAGCGCACCGATCCGCCGCGTGGTGCGGAACGGCTCGCGCGTCACGGTCGGGATGTAGTGGAACTGCGTCTGCGCCTCGTCGGCGATCAGCGGGTCCTCCGAGAGCAGCCCGACCATCTCGTCATGATACGCAAGATCGCTCACGCGGCGCACGCTATGCACGACGATCACCTGCTCATACGCGGCATACACATCGGGATCGCGCATCAGGCTGAGGAACGGCGCGAGGCCGGTGCCGGTCGAAAACATGAATAGCCGCTTCCCCGGCAACAGCGCGTCGAGCACCAGCGTGCCCGTCGGCTTCTTGCCGAGATACACCTCGTCGCCAGGCTGGATCAGCTGGAGCTTCGAGGTCAGCGGGCCGTCCTCGACCTTGATCGACAGGAACTCGAGCTCTTCCGAATAATGCGGCGACGCGATCGAATAGGCGCGCATGATCGGCTTGCCGCCTTCCTGCGGAAGACCGATCATCACGAACTCGCCCGACCGGAAGCGGAAAGTGGATGGCCGCTCGATCGCGAAGCTGAACAGATGTTCGTTCCAGTGACGCACCCACAGCACCTTGGCGTTGAGGAACGCAGGGGTCTCGGGGATCAGCGCGGGCGCGCGGGTTGCTTCGACGGTCGGGGCGGTCATGCGTCTATTCCTTGGCCTACGCGCAGGCGTTGGCGGATCGATGGCTTGCGAAACGGTCGCATTATGGGCGTGAGCCAGACGGGTCAACAACAGCTAAACTTGGCCTGCCCCAAACCACCGCCTCGCATCTCCCCGTTCTCCTGCGAACGCAGGAGCCCAGGATCACGAACGGCGTCCCTCAGTAACCCTAGGCTCCTGCGTTCGCAGGAGAACGAAGTTGGCTATCCCGGTGATCACTGGCCGTTGCCGACTCGAGCGATGTTCCCCATATTCCCCCTCGATGGCCATTCAGATCCGCACCAGTCTCGCCGAGCCCGAAACCGGCGAAAGCTTCGTCCCGCACCGCCCGACCGCGCGTCCCGACAAGGTCGAGGGCGGCAAGCGATTCAACCTCGTCAGCGAATACGAACCCGCGGGCGACCAGCCCACCGCGATCGCCGAACTCGTCTCCGCGATCGGCAACGGCGAGAAGGATCAGGTGCTGCTAGGCGTCACCGGCTCGGGCAAGACCTTCACGATGGCCAGCGTCATAAACCGCGTCCAGCGCCCCGCGCTGATCCTTGCGCCGAACAAGATCCTGGCCGCGCAGCTCTACGGCGAGATGAAGTCGTTCTTCCCCGACAACGCGGTCGAATATTTCGTCAGCTACTACGATTACTACCAGCCCGAGGCGTATGTCGCGCGCTCGGACACGTACATCGAGAAGGAATCGTCGACCAACGAGTCGATCGACCGGATGCGGCATTCCGCCACCCGCGCGCTGCTCGAACGCGACGACGTGATCATCGTCGCGTCGGTGTCGTGCCTGTATGGCATCGGCTCGGTCGAGACCTACTCCGCGATGATCTTCGACCTCAAGAAGGGTACGACGGTCGACCAGCGCGAGATCGTGCGAAAGCTCGTCGCGCTCCAGTACAAGCGCAACGACGCTGCGTTCCAGCGCGGCAATTTCCGCGTGAAGGGCGATACGCTGGAGATCTTCCCGTCACATTACGAGGACAGCGCGTGGCGCATCTCGTTCTTCGGCGACGATATCGAGGAGATCATCGAGTTCGATCCGCTGACCGGCAAGAAGGTCGCGTCGCTGAACTCGGTGCGCGTGTACGCGAATTCGCATTACGTGACGCCCGGTCCGACGCTCAAGCAGGCGGGCGAGGCGATCAAGCACGAGCTGGCCGAGCGGCTGAAGGAGCTGGTGCTGGAGGGCAAGCTGTTGGAGGCGCAGCGGCTTGAACAGCGCACCAACTTCGACCTGGAGATGATCGCGGCGACCGGATCCTGCGCGGGGATCGAGAATTACTCGCGCTTCCTCACCGGCCGCATGCCCGGCGAGCCGCCACCCACGTTGTTCGAATATCTCCCGGACAACGCTTTGCTGTTCGTCGACGAGAGCCATGTCACGATCGGCCAGATCAACGGCATGTCGCGCGGCGATCACCGTCGCAAACTGACGCTCGCCGAATACGGCTTCCGCCTGCCGAGCGCGATCGACAATCGTCCGCTGCGCTTCAACGAATGGGACGCGATGCGCCCGCCGACGACTTATGTCTCGGCGACCCCGGGCAGCTGGGAGATGGAGCAGACCGGCGGCGTGTTCGCCGAACAGGTCATCCGCCCGACCGGGCTGATCGATCCGCCCGTCGAGATCAAGCCGGTCGAGGAGCAGGTCCAGGACCTGATCGTCGAAGTCGGCAAAACGACCGCGCTCGGCTACCGCACCCTAGTCACCACCCTGACCAAGCGGATGGCGGAGGATCTGACCGAATATATGCACGAGGCGGGGATCAAGGTCCGCTACATGCACAGCGACGTCGAGACGCTGGAGCGGATCGAACTTATCAGAGATCTCCGGCTGGGCGTGTACGACGTGCTGATCGGCATCAACCTGTTGCGCGAGGGGCTCGATATCCCCGAATGCGGGCTGGTCGCGATCCTCGATGCGGACAAGGAGGGCTTCCTGCGCTCCGAAACGTCGCTGATCCAGACGATCGGTCGCGCGGCGCGCAACGTCGACGGCCGCGTGATCCTGTATGCCGACCGCGTCACCGGATCGATGGAGCGCGCGATGAACGAGACGTCGCGCCGTCGCGAGAAACAGGTCGCGTACAACACCGAGCACGGCATCACCCCGACGACGATCCGCCGCAACATCGGCGACATCATCGCGCACGTCGCGAGCCAGGATCAGGTGACGATCCCGATCGACGAGGACCGCCCGCACATGGTCGGCCACAACCTGCGCGCGTACATCGAGGACCTCGAGAAGCAGATGCGCAAGGCCGCGTCGGATCTCGAGTTCGAGACCGCCGGGCGTCTGCGCGACGAGATCCGCCAGCTGGAAAACGAGGAACTGGGTCTCCCGGTTGACCAGCAGAAGGCGCCGGTCATGGGACGTTCGAACGAGGGCAAGCCAGGGACGCGCAAAACGCGTTACGGCAAGAGCCAGAAAATGCGGATGGGGGGATCGCGGTCGCGGTGAACGCGGACGTCACCGGTGCAGGCAACTTAACCCGCACCGGTCGAAATGTAGCTTAGCCGACAACGAGATCTTCGCTGCTCGACCCGTAATAGCTTGCTACACGGTCGGCATATGCCTGGTCGAACACTGGTGCGTTGTTCGCCCAGCTCGGGCCGCCTTCGAGGACGCGCTTGTCGATCGTGACCACGTAAAGGTCGCGGACCGCGTCGAACTGGAGGAGCGCGAACGGCAGCGGGTAGAAGCTCTTGCCCATGCCGAGGAAGCCGCCGAGGCTGAGCACGGCGTGGGTGACGCGGCCGGTGCCCTTGTGGACCATGAACGCGTGGACCGAGCCGACATTGTCGCCGTCGCGGCTCTCGACCTTCATCGTGCCGGAGATGTTCGACTGGACGAGCAGCTGGGTTGGCGTCTGGGCGGCGGTATCGGACATGGACGTTCTCCTGATTTCTTCCGTCGTTGAACCGGTATCACCGTGCGGCGGTTCCCGCCGGCCGCTCTTCGTCGTACTTGAGCGACCGCCGGGCGTGCCGCATAGCGATGCGATGCGCACTCCGTCCCCTCCCCTCGTCGGCTTGCGATCGCTTGCCAGCCCTATCGCCCTGGCACGGCTTGCTGGTCTAGCGACTCTTGCCTCGATCGCCGGCTGCGTTGCGCCGCCACGTGTTGAAGCGCCGCCGCCCCCGCGTGAGCCCCCCCCCGCTCCGGCGCCACGTCCGGTGCCGATCGCTGCGGACTGGCGCGACTGGCCGTATTCGCCGGGGACGTGGGTGTATCGCCGGGATGCGCGCGGTTCGATCGCGTTGTTCGGGCCAGCCAATGCCGACGCGTCGCTGACGGTGCGGTGCGACACTACGGCGCGCCAAGTCTATCTATCGCGCGCGGGCAGTACGCCGACGCCGCTGACGATCCGCACATCAAGCGTTACGCGCGCCGTGTCCGTACAGCCGACCGGGGGCACGCCGCCCTATGTCGCGGCTACGCTGATGCCGAACGATTCGTTGCTGGAGGCGATGGGGTTCAGTCGCGGGCGGTTCGTCGTCCAGCAGGCCGGACTGGCGCCGCTCGTCGTGCCCGCCTGGGCCGAGATCGAGCGCGTTACCGAGGATTGCCGCGGCTGATTTCGACGAACCGGCGGTCCCACAGGATTGATCAAAAACTTCCGTAAAACAAGGCTTGTATCGCAGGCGCGCTCGGCACACATTGGCGTTGCGGTCAGGCTTGGCCGCGTTGTTTCAACAAGCGAAAGGAGGTGATCCGATGTCTCATGGTTCAGCAGTGAGTTCGGTTCGGTTCGTTCGGGGGACGCACCGCTAACGCCGCCGGTCCGCGTGGGGAGTATCCTCTCCCAGTCAACACGTGGTCCATAGGATAGGCGGTACGCATGGTCCTCCGGGCTGGAGCTCTCCGGCCGCTGACCATGTCAGGGGGCTGTCGGTTCGTCGTGAGACGATCCGGCAGCCTCTTTTCATTTGTGGGGTGGTGGGTTGACGATGGTGGTCGACCCAATTGCCATCTGCGACGAGATTGCGTCGAACGGGACTATGTTCGCTGTCCGTCGAAGTCACCCCGGTTTTTTCGAGCTGACGATGTCGACAGGTGCCGGCCGAGCCGGTGCCTCGCTTCGCCTCCGCACCCATCACCTTTGTGTTCCGCTTTACGGTTAGGACCAGGCAACCGAGCGCGCATTAGGCCAACGCTGCACCAGCCGAAGCGTTACAAGTGCATGCCCCGCCCCCGCCGTCATCCTGACGAAAGTCAGGATCCAGGGTCGCAAAGGGCTGCGTTTGATTACTCTGGATCCTGACTTTCGTCAGGATGACGGGAAAGACGCAGGAATGAGTGGGCTGCTTGGGCAAGCACCTGATCTACCATCTGTATTACCGCGCCCCGCCCTTGGTCCGTAACTACCCCTACAGGAAAGACTTAGCCCGGTTGAGCACGATGCTGCACATCCGCGTCTTCACCTGCCCACCGAGCTCGTCGAGCGAAAACGCCTGTCCGTTCGGCGCCTGCACTTCGCCGTCTTGTCCGGCGGCATAGCCCGGCGACGTCTGCACCCCCTGTCGCCCGATCAGACGCTGGAGGATCGATTGCGCGCCAGTATCCGGGGCTTTCGTGGTGCTGCCCGCTCGCGGTGCATTCCGTCCGCCGGTCAGCGCGCCAAGCGCACCACCCTGCCCAAGCAGATTGTTCTTAAGGCAATAACCGAGCAGGCCGGCGGCGTTACCGGCACCGATCGATCCGACGCTCGGCAACGCACCACCCAGCAAGCCATCCAGGCCGCCGAGTCCACCAAGACCGCCAAGACCGTTTCGAGTCGACGCCGACTCCGGTGCGGTGGTCTGCGCAGATGCGGACGTCGCGAGGGCGAAGGCTGCGACGAGGGCGATTGCGGTCTTGGGCATGATACGGAGCTCCGATAAGGTCGTGTTACCAACAGGACTGGCCGGGGTGCGTTCCGAGCTCGGCTTCGCTCAACCGCCCGCAAAGAACGCGTCGACGGATCCGCGCTTGGCGCTCAACGCCGCCGCCACCCGTCGGCGGGCATCGTAATACACCAGCGCCGTCGCGCCCGGACGGTCTTGCGAAGACGAGAGGCCTCCGCGTCCGTCAGGCTGCTCTCGCCCGCGACATGATCCGCATACCCCTCCTGCTGCCAAGTCGGGAGCATAACACTGCGCACTTCGCCAAGATGGTTGGCGAGCATAATGTGCGTCGTCTCGTGCGCGATCACGCCGGACAACGTGCGAGTGCCGCCCATCGCACGACCGTTCGTCACGCGGTCGGCGGCGACATCGCTGCGGTTAAGATGATCGCCGAACTGAAGGGCCGGCGGAACGCGAAGGCGTCCGGCGACTGGATCGCGAGAAACCGCCAGCGCCAGCCTCCGTCCGTCAGGAACAGCGACCGATCGAGCGAGCCGGTGTAGATCGGACTGGCGCGCAGCAACCCTTCCGCGCGCGCCAGTTCGCTGCGATCCGAGGATCGATCGGACGCTCGGCATAGACGGTGACGGTGCCGATTCGCTGCTCATACGGAAACGCTAGCAACTGCGGCGCGTAGACGACCGCGACAACAAGCAGAAGTAGGAAGGCCACGACCCACCGGACGGGCCCCCGCCCCCTTCTGCCTGCGCGCGTCGTCATGCCGGCGTCAGCAACCCCTCACGCGCGATCTTCTCACGCCAGACCAACGGTGCGAGCTGGTGGACGTTCTCGCCCGCGGAATCGACCGCAACGGTCACCGGGAAGTCGCTGACCTCGAACTCGTAGATCGCTTCCATGCCGAGATCCGCGAAGCCGACGACCTTCGATCCCTTGATCGCGCGCGCGACCAGATACGCCGCGCCGCCGACCGCCATCAGATACGCGGACTTGGCCTCGGCGATCGCCTTGGTCGCATCGCCGCCGCGTTCCGCCTTACCGACCATCGCCAGCAGGCCCTGGTCGAGCATCATCCGCGTAAACTTGTCCATCCGCGTCGCCGTGGTGGGGCCCGCAGGTCCGACGACTTCCTCGCCGACCGGATCGACCGGGCCGACGTAATAGATCACGCGACCCTTGAAATCGACCGGCAGCGGCTCGCCCGCATCGAGCATGTCCTTGATCCGCTTGTGCGCCGCATCGCGCCCGGTCAGCATCTTGCCGTTGAGCAGCAAGCGGTCGCCGTGCTTCCACGTCTGCACGACTTCGGGCGTCAGCGTGTCGAGATCGACGCGGATCGCGGCCCTGTCGGGCGTCCAGTTGACGTCGGGCCATTCCTCCAGCTTTGGCGCCTCCAGATACACCGGGCCCGAGCCGTCGAGCACGAAGTGCGCGTGGCGCGTGGCGGCACAGTTGGGGATCATGGCCACCGGCTTCGACGCGGCATGCGTCGGCCAGTCGAAGATCTTCACGTCGAGAATAGTCGAAAGCCCGCCCAGCCCCTGCGCGCCGATGCCAAGCGCGTTGACCTTGTCGTAGATCTCGATCCGCAGCGCCTCGATGTCGTTCCTGGGCCCGCGCGCCTTCAGCTGCGCCATGTCGATCGAGCCCATCAGCGACTGCTTGGCGAGGATCATCGACTTCTCGGCGGTGCCACCGATGCCGATCCCGAGCATGCCGGGCGGGCACCAGCCGGCACCCATCTGCGGGATCATCTCGAGCACCCAGTCGACGATCGAGTCGGACGGGTTCATCATCTTGAACTTCGACTTGTTCTCGCTGCCGCCCCCCTTCGCCGCGACGTCGATCGAGACGGTGTTGCCGGGCACCATCTCGACATGCATCACGCTCGGCGTGTTGTCCTTGGTGTTGCGGCGGGTGAAGGCGGGGTCGGCGAGGATCGACGCGCGCAGCTTGTTCTCGGGGTTGAGATAGGCTTTTCGCACGCCTTCATCGACGACTTCCTGCAAGCTGCGGGTCGACTCGAGGCGGCAATCCTGGCCCCATTTGACGAAGATCGTGACGATGCCGGTGTCCTGGCAGATCGGGCGGTGGCCCTCCGCGCACATCCGGCTGTTAGTCAGGATCTGCGCGATCGCATCCTTGGCGGCGGGCGATTGCTCCGCTTCGTACGCGACGCCCAGCGCGCGAATGTAGTCCATCGGGTGGTAGTAGCTGATGAACTGGAGTGCGTCGGCGACGCTTTCGATCAGGTCGGCTTCGGTGATGACGGTCATGCAGCGCCTTTACGGATACAGGTTTGCAGGCGTCTTAGCGGTGATCGCGCGATTTATGAAGACGGGGCCGTTGCGGTAATCGGGGCGCAAACAGCCAAAGGTTACGATAAGGTCACACCAACGTGCCCTCGGGTATCCGATGCCACCAAACGGAAAAGGCCGGGATGGCTTCACCGCCACCCCGACCTTTATCAATTATATCAAAGGCTTAATCAGATTACATCGGTGGCGTCAGGCCGTCCTTGCCGACGGCGACCGACCTGGCGCCCTTGGAGTCGGTCGAGATGATCGCGAACAGCTTCTGGCCCTTGGCGAGGACCGTGCGCTGGGCCGGCTCGAACCGGACGATCGGCGTGCCGACGGGGACGACGACTTGGGCCTTGCCGCCCTTGTACGAGATGCTCAGCTTGGTCTCGCCGGGCTTGCCTGCGCCACCGGTGACGGTGCCGTTGGTCATGCCGCTCTGCTGCGCGACCGTGCCGTTGGTCATCGCGCTCTGGCCATCGACCGTACCGTTGGTCATCGCGCTCTGCCCGTCGACTGTGCCGTTGGTCATTGCGCTGGACCCGTTCGTGCCGCCGCCCGCAGCCGCGACCGCGCCGGGGACGTCCCAGGGATAATGGCCTTCGCCGGTGCCGCGCATCGCCTCGGGGAAGATGACCAGTTCGACCGCGCGCAACGCGTCGTCGGGGCCGGTCGTCGCGGTGCCGATGAAGTCGCCGTCCTTGAGCGTCGACAGGTCGGACTTCACCACCCAGGCGAACTTGGTGTTGGCGTCGAGCGGCACGGTGGCCGACTTGCCGTCATAGGTCTGGACTGTCAGCGCATCGGTGCCGATCGCGGTGATGACGCCGCGGACGCGGTTGACCGCCGGGGTCGCGCTCGCCGCGGCGCTGGTGTTGCCCATGGCGATGTTCGCGGTCGTGGTGTTCGAGTCCGTCGAAGTCGTCTGACCACAGCCGCCGAGGACCGCGATCACGCCGCCCAGCAGCATCAGCTTTTTCGTCAACATCGCAGTAAGTCCTTCACAATATCAAAGCGTAGCGCCGAGACGGCACCGGCGATCGGTTCGCAGACGGCCATGATGATATGGTCGATGTGGGTCAACGCCGGAAGGGGCAATCGGTCGCATGCTACGGGCAGCGTCGACGAGTGAATGTCGGGCCATTTCCGCGGCGGCAAGGCGACTTCGGCTTTCCGCGCGGCGCTGCCCCGCCTAGAATGTGCCGATGCAGGATATCAGAAACATCGTCGTCCTGACGGGGGCGGGCATCTCGGCGGAGAGCGGGATCGCGACGTTTCGCGGGCCGGGCGGCTTGTGGGAAGGGCACCGTGTCGAAGACGTGTGCACGCCCGAGGCGCTCGCGGCGGATCCGGAACTGGTGCACCGGTTCTACGATCTGCGGCGTGCGGCTCTGGCGACGGTCGAGCCCAACGCAGCACACCACGCGCTGGCGCGGCTGGATGCGGCTTGGGAGGGCGAGTTGCTGATCGTTACGCAGAATGTCGACGACCTGCACGAGCGGGCGGGGGCGACGCGGATGCTGCATATGCATGGCGAGTTGTTGTCGGCCTTGTGTGCCGTTTGCGGCGCGCGTGAGGCTTGGACGGGGGCGTTGCCGGAGGGGTCGGTGTGCGGCGCGTGTGGGGCGGCGGCGTTGCGGCCGGACATCGTGTTCTTTGGGGAGATGCCGTACCAGATGGAGCGGATCGAGGCGGCGTTGGCGAAGGCCGATCTGTTCGTTTCGATCGGGACTTCGGGGGCGGTGTATCCGGCGGCGGGGTTCGTGCAGACCGCGGCGTATCATGGGGCGCGGACGCTGGAGCTGAACCTCGATCCGTCGATGGGGAGCGTGTTTTTCGAGGAAACGCGGATCGGTGCGGCGGGCGTGCTTGTACCGGCTTGGGTGGAGGAGGTGCTGTCCTAAGCTTGTTTCCCCGCGAAGGCGGGGGCCCAGACTGGTCCCCCGCCTTCACGGGGGACCATCCTGCTTTTAACCGCTACGCCACACCGCTTCCCCCCCGGCGAAGGCCGGGGTCCAATTGGAGAGGTCGCAGTAACGGTGCACTGCCCGCCGTTATGGGCGTCCCCCAATTGGGCCACGGCCTTCGCCGGGGTGGTGGTGGGTTAGTAGCTTCAGTACCCCTCGTGAACGACGGAAGATTGCTCTCCCGCGAAGGCGGGAGTCCAGGCTGGGCCCCCGCCTTCGCGGGGGAACAGTCTCTTGGGTGAGGGTCAGTCGACCCAGTCGAGGCCCATGTCGCGGTAGACTTCGCGGTCTTCGTCCCAGCCGGGTTTTACCTTTACGTGCAGGTACAGATGCACGGGCTTGCCGGTGATCGAGGCGAGTTCGATGCGGGAGCGGGCGCCGATTTCCTTGATGCGGACGCCGCCCTTGCCGAGCACGATCGCGCGCTGGGTGGGGCGTTCGACGAGGATCTGCTGGTGGATCTCCAGCGACCCGTCCTGGCGTTCGATATACTGCTCGGTCTCGATCGTGCTCGCATAGGGCAGCTCGGCGTGGAGCTGGAGATAGAGCTGCTCGCGCGTGACTTCGGACGCCAGTGCGCGTTCGGACGAGTCGGAGACCTGGTCTTCGGGATAGTGCCACGGACCTTCCGGCATCGCCTTGGCGAGCTGCGTCTTGAAGTGGGCGAGGCCGTCGCCGGTGCCGGCGCTGATGAAGAACGTCTCGGCGAACGGGAGCAATGCGTTCAGTTTCTCGGCGTGGATCAGCAGCTTGGTCTTGTCGGCGAGATCGACCTTGTTGAGGATCAGCCAGATCGGCTCGGTGCGGCCGACCAGCGATTCGACGATCGTGGTGACCTTGCCGCCGATACCGCCCTTGGCGTCGACCACCAGTGCGATGATGTCGGAGCCCTCCGCGCCGCCCCAGGCGGCGGCGACCATCGCGCGATCGAAGCGGCGCTTGGGCTCGAAGATGCCGGGGGTGTCGACGAGCAGGATCTGCGTGTCTCCCTCGATCGCGACGCCCATCAGCTTCGCGCGCGTCGTCTGCGCCTTGGGGCTGACGATCGCGACCTTCTGGCCGACGAGCGCGTTGACGAGCGTCGACTTGCCCGCGTTCGGCGCGCCGACGATGGCGACTAGGCCGCAATGCTTGGTATCGGGCTTGGTATTCGTTTCAGTCACATATGCTCTTTTCGAACTGGTGTTGCGTTCGGCTGTACAGGGAAAATGGCCGTCCGTCATCGCGTCGCGAGAAGGTCGAAGAAGGCAGTTTTGTTCGCGCAAAGGCGCAAAGGCGCGGAGGGGTTGCGAGCGGTAATCAGGTATCGCCCCAAACGGCTCCGAGATACTCGGCGGCGCATGATTGCGGCGCGCGCGAGCCCCATCCACACCACCTCCGCGCCTTTGCGCGAACAAAACTGCCTTCTCAGCCCAGCTTCTCCAGGAGCGCCTTGGCTGCCGCGGTTTCGGCTTCCTGTTTGCTGGAGCCCGTCGCAGTCGCTTCGGCTAGCTTGCCGACTGACACCAGCATCGTGAATTTGGGGGCGTGGCCGGGGCCGGTGCGTTCGACGATGGTATATTCGGGGGGCTTGCGGTTGTGCGCGGCGGCCCATTCCTGGAGCGCGGACTTGGGGTGTTGCGGGGCTTTTGCGCCCGCCTGGACACGGTCGCCCCATGCGCCGCGGACGAAGGCGCGCGCGGCGTCGAGGCCGGCTTCCTGGTACCAGGCGCCGATCAGCGCCTCCATCACGTCGCCGAGCACGTTGTCGCTGTCGCTGGCGCCGTCGTCGCGCGCCTGCTTGCCGAGTTTGAGGTGCGCGCGGACGCCGAGTTCGCGGGCGACGTCGGCGCAGACGGGGCCGGTGACGAGTGCGTTTAGGCGTTTCGACAGCGAGCCCTCGGGGTCGGTCGCGAACAGTTCGTACAGCCATTCGGCGATGATCAGGCCGAGCACGCGGTCGCCTAGGAACTCGAGACGCTCGTAGTTCGCCGCGGCCTGGCTGCCGTGAGTCAGCGCACGCTCATAGGGGGCGAGGTTGGTCGGTGCGCGGCCGAAGAGCGTCTTCAGCCAGCCGGCGAGGTCGCTCAAAAGCCTTCCCCGATACGGCTCCAGCGCGCGGCACTGACCCAGGTCCAGGGCTTCAGCCATTCGGCATCGCCGTCGGTCGAGAAGAAATTGACGACGGCCTTGCCCTCGACGTTGGCGAGCGGGACGTAGCCCATGCCCTGCGGCGCGGGGAAGCGGCTGTCGCCGCTGTCGTCGCGGTTGTCGCCCATCACGAAGATGTGGCCGGCGGGGATCGTGTAGTGTCCGGTGTCGTCGCGGTCGGGAAGTTCGGCCTGGTCGAGGACTTCGTAGCTGCGGCCGCCGGGAAGCGTTTCGCGGAAGCGCGGGTAGCGGCAGATCTGAACGTTCGCGACGACGTCGACGAACGGCGCGCCGCATTTCTCGGCGTTGAAGTTCTCGGTCAGCGGGATCGTGAAGTCGGCGATGCGGAGCTTCGGGATCGCCTTGCCGTTGAGGTAGACGGTCCCCTGACGCATCTGGACGGTCTCGCCGGGCAGGCCGATGACGCGCTTGATGACGTCGTGGTCGAGCACTTCGGGCGCGCGGAAGACGACGACGTCGCCGCGGGTCGGGGTGCTGCCGAAGATGCGGCCGGGGATCAGCGGGATACCGGCGGGGAGCGACCAGCGCGAATAGCCGTAGTTCCACTTCGAGACGAAGAGATAGTCACCGATCAGCAGCCGGGGGAGCATCGATTCGGACGGGATGCTGAACGGCGCGAAGATGAAGCTGCGCAGGATCAGCACGACCACGGCGAGTTTCAGCAGGAAGCGGAACGTTTCGCTCGTCTCAGAGCGCTTGGGTTTGGTCTTAACGTCATTTGCCATGTGCGCGGGTTTGCGCAGACCGCGCCTATCGTCAAGCGTGTGCGGGATACGTGTCACCGAAAGAGCGTTGTCGCGGTCTCGCGCTTGCAGCATGACCGGCGCGCACGTCTATTCGGAGAAGCAGCATGACCGCCGACTGGTCCAAGATCGAAGCCCTGCCCGCCACCAAGCTGACCGACCTGTTCGCAGCGGACTCGGAGCGCCTCTCGAAGCTGAGCCTCGATGTCGCGGGGATCCACTTCGACTGGTCGAAGACTCACCTGACGACGGACATGGTGACGGCGTTCGAGGAGATGGCGAAGGCACAGGACCTCGCCGGCAAGCGCCAGGCGCTGTTCTCGGGCGAGGTCGTCAACGTCACCGAGGGCCGCGCGGTCGAGCACACTGCCGAGCGCGGCGAGGGCAAGCCCGAGAGCGTCGCGATCGCGCAGGCGAGCCACCAGCGGATGCGGACGCTGATCGATGCGATCGAGGCGGAAGCGCTCGGGCCGGTGCGGCATATCCTGCATGTCGGGATCGGTGGGTCGGCGCTGGGGCCGCAGTTGCTGGTCGATGCGCTGGGGCGTGACGACAAACGTTATGACGTTGCGATCGTCGCCAATGTCGATGGCGTCGCGCTGGAGGACGTGTTCGCGAAGTTCGATCCGGCGGCGACGTTGCTGGTGGTCGCGTCGAAGACGTTCACCACGACCGAGACGCTGATGAACGCCGAAAGCGTGCTGCAGTGGATGACCGAGCATAATGTCGAGGACCCCTATGGCCGCGTGATCGCGCTGACCGCGTCGCCCGAAAAGGCGATGGAATGGGGTGTCGACGAAACGCGCATCCTGCCGTTCGCGGAGAGCGTCGGTGGGCGGTATTCGCTGTGGTCGACGATCGGTTTCCCGGCGGCGATCGCGCTTGGCTGGGACAAGTTCGAGGAGCTGCTCGAGGGTGCGGCCGAGATGGACCGGCATTTCCGACTCTCCGCGCTGCACGAGAACGCGCCGGCGCTCGCGGCGTTCGCCGACCTGTATTACACGCAGATCCGCCATGCCGAGACGCGCGCGCCGTTCGCGTATGACGAGCGGTTGCGGTTGCTGCCGAGCTATCTCCAGCAGCTGGAGATGGAGTCGAACGGCAAGTCCGTGACGGTCGACGGCCAGCCGCTCGGGCGTCCGTCGGCGGCGATCACCTGGGGTGGCGTCGGTACGGAGGCGCAGCATGCGGTGTTCCAGTTGCTCCACCAGGGCACGCATCTCGTGCCGGTTGAGTTCATCGCGGTGATCGAGTCGGGCGACACCTTGCCCGAGGAGCATCACCGCGCGCTGTTGCTGAACGCGTTTGCGCAGGGTGCGGCGCTGATGGCCGGCAAGCAGGTCGAGGATCCGGCGCGGAGCTATTCGGGCGATCGGCCGTCGTCGACGTTGCTGCTCGACGACCTCGACGCGCACACGCTCGGCGCGCTGATCGCGTTTTATGAGCACCGGGTGTTCGTGAACGGCGTGCTGCTGGGGATCAACTCGTTCGACCAGTTCGGGGTCGAACTCGGGAAGGAAATGGCGAAGGCGGCGGAGAAGGGCGGGCAGACGTTCGATCCTTCGACCGACGATCTGATCAAGCGCGCGTTCGGGTAAAGCCCCGTCGTCATCCCGGACTTGATCCAGGATCCAGAGCCAAGAGCGACAACGTCTGCGGCTCTGGATCCTGGGTCGAGCCCAGGATGACGGGAGCTTTGGTGAAGCGGGGGCGTTCCCGTTTCATGCCCATCATCCTCGCCGTAGCGCTCGCCGCTTCCCCGACTATCGCTCAGATGAGGTGGGAGCGGCGCGTGTTGATCGTTGCGGCGCCCTCCGCCGAAGACACGGTACTTGCCGAGCAGCGCCGCATCCTCGCCAACTGGAAGAGCAACGCCGACGCGCGCGACCTCACCATCGTCGAAATCGTCGGCGACACGGTCCGCGGCACCTCCGACACGGCCGCCGGCCTCCGCCGCAAATACCGCCTCCCCGCCGCCTTCACCGCGATCCTGATCGGCAAGGACGGCGGCGAAAAACTCCGCAGTGCGAAGCCCTTTCCTGCCGCCGCACTGGAGGCGACGATCGATGCGATGCCGATGCGCAAGGCCGGCCAGCGATAGAGTGCGGCGATCAGCGTGATCGCCGCGCCGGGGTTGTGGCGTCGCGTCCCCTGCCCCAGATGGCATGCAAAGCCGCTCCCAAGCGGCACGCGACGTACAAGGACTGCCCGTGACCGACACCGAATCCGCGACCGATACCCAATTCGACTACGACCTCTTCGTCATCGGCGCAGGCTCGGGCGGTACACGAGCCTCGCGCGTTGCCGCCGCCCACGGGGCACGCGTCGCGGTTGCCGAGGAATATCGGGTCGGCGGCACCTGCGTCATTCGGGGCTGCGTGCCGAAGAAACTGCTGATCTACGGCGCGCATTTCGCCGAGGATCTGAAGGACGCCAAGCGGTTCGGCTGGCAGGTACCCGACGACTGTGCGTTCAGCTGGCCGACATTGCGTGACAACGTGATGGAGGAGGTCGACCGGATTAACGGCGCCTACACGACCACGCTCCAGAACAATCACGTCGACATCATCCACCAACGCGCGGTCGTCTCCGGCCCCAACGAAGTCACGCTCGCCGACGGCACCGTAAAAACGGCAGCCAAGATCCTGATCGCGGTCGGCGCGCATCCCTTGGTGCCTGAGTTTCCCGGTTCCGAGCACGGCATCACCTCGAACGAAGTGTTCCATCTCGACGACGTACCGAAGCGCGTGCTGATCGCCGGCGCAGGCTATATTGCCAACGAATTCGCCGGGATCTTCCACCAGTTCGGATCGCACGTCACGCTGGTCAACCGCACCGACGTGATCCTGCGCGGCTATGACGAGTCGATCCGCGACCGCCTGCTCCAGATCTCGATGAGCAAGGGCATCGATTTCCGCTTCAACGCCGCGTTCGAGAGCATCGAGAAGGACGAGAACGGGTGTCTCACGGTCAGGATGAGCGGACACGAGCCGATCACCGTCGACCTCGTGATGTTCGCGACTGGCCGCCTGCCTAACACCAAGGGCCTCGGGCTCGAAAGCGCGGGCGTCGAGATGGACGCGGCGGGCGCGGTGATCGTCGACGAGGACAACCGGTCGAGCTGCGACTCGATCTTCGGGGTCGGCGACGTCACCAACCGGATCCAGCTGACCCCGGTCGCGATCCGCGAGGGGCAGGCGTTCGCGGACACCTTCTTCGGCAACAAGCCGACGCGGGTCGATTATGCCAACGTCCCAGCCGCGGTATTCAGCCACCCGCCGATGGCCGGCGTCGGCATGACCGAGTCGCAGGCGAAGGAGGCGCTCGGTTCGGTGAAGGTCTACACGTCCGACTTCCGGCCGATGAAGAACGTGCTGGCGGGCCGCAAGGAGCGCTCGCTGTACAAGATGATCTGCGACGGCGAGACCGACCAGGTGGTCGGCATCCACATGATCGGTCCGGACTGCCCGGAGATCCTTCAGTCCGCCGCGGTCGCGGTGAAGGCGGGGCTGACCAAGGCCGATTTCGACGCGACCGTCGCGCTGCATCCGACGATGGCGGAAGAGCTTGTCTTGATGAAGTGAGACCTTCGGGCTTTGCGTTGCGGGAACGACACGGTAGATCGGGCGCATACCCGATCCTCGAAAGGTTCCAGCATGCGTGAAGCCGCCATCGTCTCGACCGCCCGTACCGCTATCGGCAAGGCGTATCGCGGCGCGTTCAATGCGACCGAGGCGCCGGTGCTGGCGGGGCATGTGATGAACGCGGTGGTCGAGCGCGCGGGGATCGATCCGGCGCGGATCGACGAGGTGTTCTGGGGCGTCGGCAACCAATGGGGCACGCAAGGGGGGAATGCCGGCCGGATGGCGATCTTCGCCGGCGGACTGCCGGAGTCGATCCCCGCCTTCACGCTCGACCGGAAATGCGGGTCGGGCTTGACCGCGGTGGCGCTCGCGGCGCGGACGATCATCTGCGACGAGGCCGACGTCGCGCTGGCCGGCGGGATGGAGTCGATCAGCTATACCGTCACCAAGGACGCGCCGCGGTTCGTCAACGCCAGCGTGATCGCGAAGGAGCCGGCGGCGTATATCCCGATGATCGAGACCGCTGAGATCGTTGCGGAGAAATACGGCATCAGCCGCGAGGCGCAGGACGCCTATGCGGCGATGAGCCAGCAGCGTGCCGCCGCCGGGCTGGCGAACGGGGCGTTTGCCCAGGAGATCGTGCCGATCACCGTCGAGAAAGCGCTGTACGACAAACAGGGCGCGCATGCCGGGATCGAGAGCGTCACGCTGTCGCAGGACGAGGGCATCCGCGCCGGCACGACGCTGGAAGGGCTACGCGGGCTGAAGACGGTGTGGCCGGGCGGCGAGTTTTCCGGGCCGGGGTCGAGTGTCACCGCGGGCAATGCGAGCCAGCTGTCCGACGGCGCGTCGGCGCAGCTGCTGATGGATCGCAGGACTGCTGAGGCTGAGGGCAAGGACATCCTCGGCATCTATCGCGGGTTCCAGGCGGCGGGGTGCAGCCCGGCGGAAATGGGGATCGGGCCGATCTTCGCGATCCCGAAACTGCTCGAGCGTGCGGGGTTGTCGGTCGGCGACATCGGGCTCTGGGAGCTGAACGAAGCGTTCGCGTCGCAATGCCTGTATTGCCGGGATTTCCTTGGGATCGATCCGGAGAAGTACAACGTCAATGGCGGCGCGATCGCGGTCGGGCATCCGTTCGGGATGACCGGCTCACGACTGGTCGGCCATGCGCTGATCGAGGGGCGCAAGCGGGGGGTACGCTATGTCGTGGTGTCGATGTGCACCGCAGGCGGCATGGGCGCCGCGGGGTTGTTCGAAATCGTGTGATCTTCCTCGCCTCTCAATGAAGGAGGAGTTGGGGGTGGGTTGGCTGCCGTGGGGTTCAGAATAGTGAGGCCGATCACCGTCCTCCCAGCGAAAGCTGGGATCTCCCCGTGAGAGCCGCGGCACCCGCCAATCGGGATACCCCAGCTTTCGCTGGGGTGACGGTTGTTGCGCCGTGAAATTATTGCGCTGCTCAAGCCGGCCGACCCACGCCGCCCCCCCCTTTCAGGGAGGGGGGGAAGGAAGCGAACAGTTGCCGGCCTCAGTCGGCGAAGAGGAGGACGGGGGTTTCGAGGTATTTCTTGAGGCCCTGGACGAAGCTTGCCGCGTCCCAGCCGTCGACGACGCGGTGGTCGCAGCTGATCGACAGGTTCATCAGTTTCGCACGGACGACTTCGTCGCCCCCTCTTCCATCAGACCGGAAGACCGGGCGTTCGACGATCTTGTTGGGGCCGATGATCGCGACTTCTGGGCGGTTGATGACCGGGGTGGTCGCGATGCCGCCGAGCGGGCCGAGCGACGTCACGGTGATCGTGCCGCCGCCCATTTCGTTGGGTGCGAGTTTTCCGGCGCGTGCGGCTTCGGCGAGGCGCGTGATCTCGGTGGCGAGCTGCCAGACGTTGCGGTCCTGTGCGTCGCGGATCACGGGGACGGTGAGCCCCGCGTCGGTCTGCGCGGCCATGCCGAGATGGATGGCGCCGTGCCGCGTGACCACGCCAGCCTCGTCGTCGTAGCGCGCGTTGAGCATCGGGAAGTCGGGGATCGTCTTGCAGATCGCGACGATCATCAGCGGCAGCATGGTGAGCTTCGGGCGGCCGCCGCGGTTGGCGTTGAGGTCGGCGCGCATCGCTTCCAAGGCGGTGACGTCGATCTCGTCGACATAGGTGAAGTGCGGGATCGCGCGCTTCGAGGCGGCCATGTTCTCGGCGATGCGGCGACGCATGCCGATGACCTTGATGGGCTGGTCCTCGCGGGCGCGCGACGCATGCGGGGGGTGGTAGCCTTCGCCCGAGCCGTAGCGGAGGTAGGCGTCGAGGTCGGCGTGGCGGACGCGGTCGGAGTCGGTCTTTACCGAGGCGAGGTCGATGCCGAGGTCGCGGGCGCGTGCGCGGACTGCGGGGGATGCGAGCGCGTGGGTCTTCTGCTCCGCGTCAGCCGCAGGAACGGCTCGCGCCTTCTGCTCCCTCTCCCCTGCGGAGAGAGCACGTGCTTGCTGCTCCCTCTCCCCGTTGGGGAGAGGGCTGGGGTGAGGGGTTGGGGCAGTTGCTGGCGTTTCCGCTTGGGGCTGCCCCTCACCCCGACCCTCTCCCCGGAGGGGAGAGGGAGTTGCCTCTACCACCTCTTCGACGCCCGGGTTCTCGGCTTCGTATTGTTCGGCGGTCTCGGCCTGGGCGGAGGTCAGCGGCGCGGCGACGACTTCGTCCGCGGCGTCGACCGCGTCCGTCTCGATCACCACCAGCGCAGCGCCGATCGACACCTGGTCGCCGACCTCGCCCGCGAGTTCGACGACCACGCCGGTCACCGGCGACTCCATCTCGACGGTGGCCTTGTCGGTCATCATGTCGGCGATCGGCGAATCCTCTTCGACGCGGTCGCCGATGGCGACGTGCCATGCGACGATCTCGGCCTCGGAGATGCCTTCGCCGATGTCCGGCAGCTTGAAGGTGAAGCGGGCCATTATGCGTCCTTCATGATCTTCTTGAGGGCTTCGCCGATGCGGACGGGCCCTGGGAAATACGCCCATTCGAGGCTGTGCGGGTACGGCGTGTCGAACCCGGTCACGCGCTCGATCGGCGCCTCGAGATGGTAGAAACAGCGTTCCTGGACGATCGCCGACAGCTCCGCGCCGAACCCGCTGGTACGAGTCGCCTCGTGGACGATCATGCAGCGGCCGGTCTTCTTCACCGAGGCCTCGATCGTCTCGATGTCGAGCGGGACGAGCGTGCGTAGGTCGACGATCTCCGCGTCGATCCCGGCTTCGGCGACGACGGCCGCGCAGACATGGACCATCGTGCCGTAGGCGAGGATGGTGAGCGCCTCGCCCGCGCGGACGATCTTCGCCTTGCCGAGCTCGATCTTGTAATAGCCGGTCGGGACTTCGCCGGCCGGATGCTTCGACCAGTTCTGCGACGGGCGATCCCAGTATCCGTCGAACGGGCCGTTGTAGATGCGCTTGGGCTCGAAGAAGAGCGTCGGATCATTGTCCTCGATCGCGGCGATCAGCAGGCCCTTGGCATCATAGGGCGTCGACGGGATCACCGTCTTGATGCCCGACATGTGGGTGAAAAGCCCCTCCGGCGACTGGCTGTGCGTCTGGCCGCCGAAGATGCCGCCGCCGAACGGCGAGCGCACCGTGATCGGCGAGGTGAACTCGCCGGCGGAACGGTAGCGCAGACGTGCGGCTTCGGAGACGAGCTGGTCGAGCGCGGGGTAGATATAGTCGGCGAACTGGATTTCGGGGACGGGGCGCAGGCCGTACGCGCCCATGCCGACTGCGACGCCGATGATGCCGCATTCGGTGATCGGCGTGTCGAACACGCGGGTCTTGCCGTGCTTGGCCTGAAGGCCGGCGGTCGCGCGGAACACGCCGCCGAAATAACCGACGTCCTCGCCCATGACGATCACGTCCGGGTCGCGCTCCATCATGATGTCCATGGCGGAGTTGATCGCCTGGATCATGTTCATGCGTGCGGTGGGTTCGGTACCTGCGTGGCTCGACGAGGCCGCAGCCGCTTCCGCTGCTTCGGTTGCGCCCGACCCACGTGCTTCAGTCACGTCGCTCATACAAACACCTTCGTCACCCCAGCGAAAGCTGGGGTCTCATGCCGCGAGGGCACGCTCGATAACCGGGATATCCCAGCTTTCGCTGGGATGACGGAGTTTGGTGGGGCCTGGTTGGGCTGGGCGCTCATGCCTTGATATCCCAAGGGCGGCCGCTCGCGGATTCCTCGTCGAGCATTTGCTGGCGCTGCTCCTTCAGATGCCACGGCATCTCCTCGAACACGCCGTCGAACAGCGACTCGAGCGGCTGGTGGAGGCCGTGGCCGAGGATGCCGTTCTTCTCGGCTTCCTTCTGCGCGGCCTTGACCTGCTCGGCGAGTTCCTTGTCCTGTGCCGCGTGGCGCTCCTCGTCCCATTCGCCGATCGCGATCAGGTGATCCTTGAGGCGCTTGATCGGGTCGCCGAGCGGCCAGGCATTGGGTTCGCCTTCGCTGCGATACTGGCCGGGGTCGTCGGAGGTCGAATGGCCTTCTGCGCGATAGGTGAAGTGCTCGATCAGCGTCGGGCCCTGGTTGGTGCGCGCGCGCTCGGCGGCCCATTCGGTCGCTGCGTAGACCGCGAGCGCGTCGTTGCCGTCGACGCGGAGTCCGGCAATCCCATAGCCGACCGCGCGCGCCGCGAACGTCGTCGCCTCGGCACCGGCGAACCCGGAGAAGCTGGAGATCGCCCACTGGTTGTTGACGACGTTGAAGATCACCGGTGCGCGGTAGACCGCGGCGAACGTGCAGGCCGAGTGGAAGTCGCCCTCCGCGGTCGAGCCTTCGCCGCACCAGGTGGCGGCGATCCGCGTGTCGCCCTTGGCGGCGGACGCCATCGCCCAGCCGACAGCCTGCGGATACTGCGTCGTGAGGTTGCCCGAGATCGAGAAGAAGCCGGCTTCCTTGACCGAATACATGATCGGCAGCTGCTTGCCGCCGAGCCGGTCCGCCGTGTTCGAATAAATCTGGTTCATCATGTCGACGAGGCTCCAGCCCCGCGCGATCAACAGGCCTTGTTGACGGTACGAGGGGAAGCACATGTCCTCGTAATCGAGCGCGTAGGCTGCCGCGACCGCGACCGCCTCCTCGCCAAGCGCCTTCATGTAGAAGCTGGTCTTGCCCTGACGCTGCGCACGGAACATGCGCTCGTCGAACGCGCGGAGCAAAGCCATGCTGCGCAACATGCGGCGCATCACGTCGGGCGAAAGCTTGGGGTCCCAGGGGCCGACCGCGTTGCCGTCGTCGTCGAGCACGCGGACCAATGTGTAGGCGAGATCGATGAAGTCGGACGCCTTGTCCGCGGTGTCGGGACGGCGCGCCTCGCCGGCGGGCGGCACGTCGACTTCGGCGAAGTCCACCGCGTCGCCGGGGCGGAACTTCGGCTCGGGGATATGCAGCGTAAGTGGCTGCAAATTGGCGCGCGGATGCTCGCTTGCCATCGTCATTCCATCTCCATGAGGCCGCTGTGACCGCGGAACACTCTTACCGAGGCTTGTTATTAAATTTCAACGTAGATTGCGAGGGGGAGTTGCGCATTCACGATGTGCCGCGCGGATTTTTTCTCCCCCTTTGCAGAATTCAGCCGCCGACGGTCTGCTCGATCACGCCGAAGATCGGATGGCGCTTGTCGTCTTCCGCCCAGATCCGCACGACATCGCCCTGCTTGAGGAACGGCGTGACGGGCTTGCCGCCCTGGATCGTCTCGATCGTCCGCACTTCGGCGAGACAGGAATAGCCGACGCCGCCCTCGGCAACCGATTTGCCGGGGCCACCATCGGGGCCGCGGTTCGAGACGGTGCCCGAGCCGACGATCGTCCCCGCGCCGAGCTTGCGGGTCTTGGCGGCGTGCGCGACCAGCGTACCGAAATCGAACGTCATGTCCTCGCCGGCCTCGGCGCGGCCGAGCGGCTGGCCGTTAAGGTCGACCATCAGCTTGCGGTGCAACTTGCCGTCCTTCCACCAGTCGCCGAGCGAGTCGGGGGTGACGAAGACGGGCGAGAACGCGCTGGCCGGCTTCGACTGGAAGAAGCCGAAGCCCTTGCCGAGCTCGCCGGGGATCAGGTTGCGCAAGCTCACGTCGTTGGTCAGCCCGACCAGCAGGATCGCCGCCAGCGCCTCGTCGCGACTCGCGCCAAGCGGCACGTCGCCGGTGACGACGACGACCTCGGCCTCCATGTCGCAACCCCAGGACTCGTCGGCGAGCGGGATCGGATCGCGGGGCCCGAGGAACCCGTCCGAGCCACCTTGGTACATCAACGGATCGTGCCAGAAGCTGTCGGGCATTTCCGCCGCACGCGCCTGTCGCACGAGCGCAACATGATTCACGTAGGCCGATCCGTCCGCCCATTGATACGCGCGCGGCAACGGCGACTCGGCGTCATGCTCGTGAAAGCGCCGCATTGGGATCATCTCGTGCTCGAGATCGGTCGACAGGTTCTTGAGGTCGATAGAAAGCCGATCCCAGTCATCGAGCGCGGCCTGCAGCGTCGGCGCGATGTGGCTGGCATCGGCGTACCAGGCGAGGTCGTTGGAGACGACGACAAGCTTGCCGTCTCGCCCGCGGGTGGCGTCGGGATGCTTCAGGCTGGCCAGTTTCATGCAGCGGATCCTCTATTGTTTGCACGCATCCTACGCCCGCGACGCTGGTCAAGTCGAGCTTGCTGCGCGCACCGAAACTGATTTTGGTAAGAGCGCAGGGAGCGCCGGCCTGCTAGGAATTGGGCTTGCGTAACGGTTGAGGAAGTCGAGCATGCCCAGATACTTCTTCGACATCGACAACCATAAACACGTCAATGACGACGACGGCACCGATTTGGCCGACGACGAGGTAGCGCGTGTCCAGGCGGTCATTTTCGCGGGCGATTATCTTAGCGATCATCCCGCGATCGCGCGCCACGGCGCACATTTTCGTGTCGCGGTCCGCAACGACCAGGGGCATGTGCTGCTCGCCGTCGCGGTCACGATAGACGAACCGGGAAGCCCTCATGCGGGCGCCTCCGGTTCATTACATGCCTGACGCGGGAGTCGACCGGGCGCCGTGCCCTAAGGACATCGGAACGCCCCGCAATAATATAACATGGGTTTTGTCAGTCCGCTCAATCCTGGGATAAGGTGCGACATCCGCCAACGCGCTATCCCAGTGAGGGTGACAGCGAGAAACGAGTGCTCCTGCCCTGATGCGGAGAGTGCACGTGGATATGTCCACCGTGACTGACCAGGTTACACGGAAGTTCGAGTCGCGGATGGCGCTGCGTGCGGATGACCGTGCTCAGATCGCTGCGCTGCCGTTCAAGGTGCGGACGATCGATGCGTCGACCTACATGCTGCGCGAAGGCCAACGTCCGACCCGGTGCGCCTTCATCCTTGCTGGTCTCGCTTATCGTCAAAAGCTGACGCCCAATGGCGAGCGCGAGATCGTGTCGATCCTGATGCCCGGCGAGTTCGTCGACCTGCAGAACCTGTTCCTCGATGAATCCGATCACGACATCCAGGCGCTGACCCGGCTGACGTTGGCCGAAGTGCCGATCGTGGCGCTGCGTCAATTTATCGAGGCGTGCCCGACCGCGGGTCAGGCCTTGTGGATCGATGCGCTGGTCGAGGCATCGATCCACCGCGAGTGGCTGCTCAACGTCGGTCGGCGCAACGCGCGCAGCCGGTTGGCGCATCTGCTCTGTGAATTTTCCGTGCGGTTCAAGAAGTCGACGCTCGGGGATGCCATGGCCTACGAGTTGCCGATGACTCAGGAACAGCTTGGCGACGCGCTTGGGCTGACCCCCGTGCACGTGAACCGTGTCCTGAAATCGCTCGAGAACGACGGGCTGATCGCGCGCAAGAAGCGGCAGGTAAGCGTGACCGACTGGCCCCGCCTGCGCGACGCCGCGGAGTTCAACGAGCGCTATCTGCATCTGGGCCAGATCCGGACCTGACGTCGCCAGGGGTGCGAAAAGGGGCCGAAGGTTGACTTTTCGACTGTGGTTCGCCAAATGGCGGCCATCGAGGCGTAATGCAGCGTGATTGGACCCTAGGGTCTTAGCTCCGCCTCGGTCGTTTCCAACGGGCTTCCCTTTTCACGCGGGGTGTCAAAACACCACCGCCCCTCGCGCGTCCTTGTGTGGATTTGCGAGCCCGGCATCTATTGAGAGACTCTACATGTCATTTGCAAACCTCGGCCTTGCCGAGCCGCTCGTCCGTGCGCTCGAAGCCAAGGGCTATACCGAGCCGACGCCGATCCAGGCACAGTCTATCCCGATCCTGCTCGAGGGCGGCGATCTGCTCGGCATCGCGCAGACCGGCACCGGCAAGACCGCGGCGTTCGTGCTGCCGTCGATCCAGCGCCTGACCGAAAACCAGAAGCGCGTCCTGCCGACGCATTGCCGCATGCTGGTGCTCGCGCCGACGCGCGAACTGGCCAGCCAGATCGCCGACAGCGCCCGCGCGTACGGCCAGTTCAGCAAGATGTCGGTGACCACCGTGTTCGGCGGCACCAGCATCAACAAGAACCGCCAGGACATGAGCCGCGGCGTCGACATCCTCGTCGCCACGCCGGGCCGCCTGATCGACCTGATCGAGCAGGGCTTCGTCAACCTGTCGATGATCGAGATCCTCGTGCTCGATGAGGCCGACCAGATGATGGACCTCGGCTTCATCCACGCGCTAAAGAAGATCGTCCGCATGCTGCCGAAGAAGCGCCAGACGCTGTTCTTCTCGGCGACGATGCCGGTCGCGATCCGTGAGCTCGCCTCGCAGTTCCTGCTCGACCCGAAGACGGTGTCGGTGAAGCCAGCCGCGACGACCGCCGAGCGCGTCGACCAGTATGTCACCTTCTGCAACCAGTCGGAGAAGCAGGCGCTACTGACGATCACGCTGGCCGATCCGGCGATCGACCGCGCGCTCGTGTTCACGCGCACCAAGCATGGCGCCGACCGCGTCGTGAAGCTGCTCGCGGGTAACGGCATCGCGTCGAATGCGATCCACGGCAACAAGAGCCAGGGCCAGCGCGAGCGCGCACTCGGCGAGTTCAAGCAGGGCAAGGTCAAGGTCCTGATCGCGACCGACATCGCCGCACGCGGCATCGACGTCTCGGGCGTTTCGCACGTCATCAACTTCGAGCTGCCGAACGTCGCCGAGCAGTATGTCCACCGCATCGGCCGTACCGCGCGTGCGGGCGCCAGCGGCATCGCCGTCGCGTTCTGCGCGGATGACGAGAAGGCGTACCTGCGCGATATCGAGCGGATCACCCGCCAGAAGGTCCAGGTCCGGTCGCTGCCGGACGATTTCGTCAACCTGTCGAACCAGATCAAGCAGACGCGCGTCAAGACGATGGGTGCCGATCCCGAGGTCCGGATCGACCGTCCGCGCGATCCGGCACGGCCGCGCGCGACGCATTCGCCGAGGGCGACGGGAACCACTGGTCGTAACTATGCGGGTGCGAGTCGTGGTGGCCAGGGTGGCGGTGGCGGCCAAGGCGGCGGCGGTCGTCCCCAGGGCGGTGGTCGTCCCGGCGGTCAGGGCGGCGGTCGTCCAGCCGGCGGCGGTGGCCGTGGTCCGAGCCGTGGCGCGGGTTCAGGCCCGGCACGCTAAGGAGCATTCGTTCGCCTCGCGGGTTTGGTGTAGACCGGTCCCGCGAGGAGAATGCTCATGGACGTTTCCACTACACCTGTCGCCGAACGCGTCGCACGCGTGCTGGCGGGACAGCGGATCAGCGCGAACGCCGGCGGCGATGCCGAGTCGGCGTCGCGGCTGATCGACGATGCGTGGGCGGACTATCTGCCCGATGCGCTGGCGGTGCTCAAGACGCTGCGCGAGCCTGACAAGGCGATGGCCGCGGCGGGTGATCCGGCAGTTTGGGAAGCGATGATCCTTGCGGGGATCAAGGGCGCCAAGCCCCAGACGGTAGTCCTCTAAACGTTTGTTTCCCCGCGAAGGCGGGGACCCAGTCTGGGCACCCGCCTTCGCGGGTGAACACGCTTGGCGTACGCACACTTAGCGCCCTCCGCTCCCTACCACCCCGGCGAAGGCCGGGGCCCAATTGGTGAGGCCGGCGTAATCGGGCGTGAGTTCATCAGCAGCGTTTCCCAATTGGGCCCCGGCCTTCGCCGGGGTGGTGTTTTGGGTTTGTGGTGAGGGCTTGAATCAGCGGATCGTTGTCAGCCATTCCGCTTCGTCCGCGCGCTCCGTGCGCAGCGCGTTGGCCGGGGCGGCCTTGTCCTCGTAGCCGATCGCCATGCCGCAGAAGAGCATGCGGTCTTCGGGTATCCCGAGAAACGTCCCGATCGTTGCCGGATACATCGCCCAGCATTCCTGCGGGCAGGTGGCGAGGCCGGCGTCTACCGCGAGCAGCATCAGGTTTTGCAGATACATGCCGAGGTCCGACCATTGCGGCGGGCCCATGCGCTTGTCGACTGTGCAGAAATAGGCGGCGGGGGCGCCGAAGAATTCGAAATTGCGGGCGAACCAGTCCCGGCGGGCGGTCTTGTCGTCGCGGGGGATGGCGAGGTGGGCGTACATCGCTTCGCCGACGGCGTAGCGGCGGTCTCGGTAGGGGGCGGTCAGGTCTTTTGGGTAGATGTCGTAGGCTGGGGTTTCGGTGGCGCCGGCAGCGATCTTTTCGGCCATCGTCGCCTTGAGGCGGGCGAGGGGTTCGCCTTGGACGATGGCGATGTGCCAGGGTTGGAGGTTGCCGCCGGTTGCTGCTCGGGACGCCTTTATCGCGAGGTCGCGGAGGAGTGCGGAATCGACCGGGGTGCCTAGGAAGCCTCGGACGGAGCGGCGAGCGGCTATGGCTTCGGTCACGTCCATGGTTTGCCCTTCTTCAATTCTGTTCTCCTGCGCACGCAGGAGTCCAGGGTTACGAGCGTTTTGCCATGTTACCCTGGATTCCTGCGTTCGCAGGAAAACACTTACAGCACGAAGCGGCTGAGGTCGGTGTTGCGGGCGATTTCCTTCAGCTGGCTGTCGACGTACGCGCCGTCGATGACGAGGTTCGAGCCACCGCGGTCCTCCGCGTTGTAGCTCACCTCCTCCAGCAGCTTCTCCATCACCGTCTGCAAACGCCGCGCGCCGATGTTCTCGATCTCCGAGTTCACCTCCGCGGCGATGCGCGCGATGGCCGCGATGCCGTCTTCGGTGAACTCGATGCCGACGCCTTCGGTGGCGATCAGCGCCTTGTATTGCAGCGGCAGCGACGCCTTGGTGTCCGAGAGGATCGCGACGAAATCGGCTTCGGTGAGGCCCTTCAACTCGACGCGGATCGGCAGGCGGCCCTGGAGTTCGGGGAGCAGGTCGCTCGGCTTGGCGACGTGGAACGCGCCGCTGGCGATGAAGAGGATGTGGTCGGTCTTCATCGGGCCGTATTTCGTCGCGACGGTCGTGCCTTCGATCAAGGGCAACAGGTCGCGCTGCACGCCTTCGCGGCTGATCGAACCGCCGCGGCCGTCGGAGACCGCGATCTTGTCGATCTCGTCGAGGAAGACGATGCCGTTGGCCTCCGCGTCGGCGAGGGCCGCGCGGCTGACCTCGTCCTGGTCGAGGCGCTTGTCGGCCTCTTCCTCGACGAGCTTGTCCCACGCCGCGTGGACCGTCAGCTTGCGGCGCTTGAGCTGCTGGCCTCCGCCGAACGACTTCATCATCTCGCCGAGATTGATCATCTGCGGCGCGCCGCCGGGGATGTCGAACGGCATGGCAGGGGCCTGCTCGATCTCGATCTCGACTTCGGCGTTGTTGAGATGGCCGTCGAGGAAGCGCTGCTTGAAGCTCTCGCGCGTCGCTTCACTCGCGTTCTTGCCGGTGAGCGCGTCAAGCAGGCGTGACATCGCTGCCTCTTCCGCCTTGTCCTTGACGGCGACGCGGCGGCGTTCCTTTTCGAGGCGGATGGCTTCCTCGACGAGGTCGCGGGCGATCTGTTCGACGTCGCGGCCGACATAGCCGACCTCGGTGAACTTGGTCGCCTCGACCTTCACGAACGGCGCGTCGGCAAGCTTGGCGAGGCGGCGGCTGATCTCGGTCTTGCCGCAGCCGGTCGGCCCGATCATCAGGATGTTCTTGGGCGTGACCTCGTCGCGGAGGTCTTCGCTGAGCTGCTGGCGGCGCCAGCGGTTGCGCATCGCGACGGCGACCGCGCGTTTCGCGGCGGCCTGGCCGATGATGTGGGCGTCGAGCGCGGCGACGATTGCCTTGGGGGTGAGCTGGTCGTTCATTTTGTTACCTTCTCCCCTCCCGCTCGGGAGGGGTCGGGGGAGGGCGTGGCCGCAGCGGAAGGCGTGGGTGGGGTGTATTTCAGCCCCTCCCCTAATGCCTCCCGCAAGCGGGAGGGGGATTACGTGGTCGAATCCATCGTTTCGACCGTGAGGCGGTCGTTGGTGTAGACGCAGAGCTCGGACGCTATGCCCATTGCCTTGCGGCAGAGGACTTCGGCGTCGGTCTCGTATTCGACCAGCGCTCGGGCAGCGGCCAAGGCGTAGTTGCCGCCGGAGCCGATCGCGGCGACGCCGTTCTCGGGTTCGAGCACGTCGCCGTTGCCGGTGAGGATCAGCGTCACGTCCTTGTCGGCGACGATCATCATCGCTTCGAGGTTGCGGAGGAACTTGTCGGTGCGCCAGTCCTTGGCGAGCTCGACCGCGGCGCGGAGGAGCTGGCCCTGGTGGGCTTCGAGTTTGCGTTCGAGGCGTTCGAACAGCGTGAAGGCGTCAGCGGTGGCGCCGGCGAATCCGCCGATGACGCTGCCGTCACCTAGGCGGCGGACCTTGCGCGCGTTGGGTTTCATGACGGTCTGGCCCATCGAGACCTGGCCGTCGCCGATGACGACGACCTTGCCGCCGCGGCGGACCGAGAGGATCGTGGTGCCGTGCCAGGTCGGCATGGCGTGGGGGTCGTTGCTCATAAGCGCGATGTAGGGTGCGGTTTCGGGGGTGCAACGGTCGGGCGTTGGCGCCGCTGCTTACGGACACGTCTACGGTTGGTCCGCGTTTCCCCTACTGCCGTCATCCTGACGAAAGTCAGGATCCAGGGTAACGGGCACCTACGCTCTTGGCTCTGGATCCTGACTTTCGTCAGGATGACGGGAGAAGGAGGTTAGCGCCCCTTCCCCCATTCCCGGGCCACCGTGTAGCCGAGATAGCCCGTGCCGAAGAGCGCGTAGAGGGGTTCGGGGATTGCGTTCAAATACGCTGCCATCCCTGCCGCGATTGCCTGCGCCGTTTGCGGGCGGACGGCGGCGATCAGGCCTGCGGGGATCGCGCCGAGCAGCAATGTGTACATCACGTAGAGGAACGTCGGGCGAGCGCGGGTGATCCAGGGATCTGGTGCGGGATCAAGGGGTTGCGGGGTCATCGGCTGCCTCCGGCAAAAGTGAAGTATAGGAAGTGCAGACGCTGGGAGCGTTTCGTCGCGAGCGTCATGTGCGGTTGGCGAGCCAGCCGTAGAGGAAGGCTTCGTTGGCAGGACGGGTCTCGGCGAGCGCGACGTAGCGTTCGCCCTGGAGCGCCTCGATCGCTTTCAGGAGCACGGTTTCGCCGCCGGGTTTGCGGCGGGATAGGAAGGCGTCGAGGGCGGTGAGCGTCGCTGGGCCGATACGGCCATCGAGGGTCATGTCGGGGTAGTCGGTGGCGCCGCGGTTGAGCGCGTTGAGCGCGCGCTGGAGGAAGGTGGCGGCGACCGCGGGGCCCATGTTGACGCCGGTGTCGAAGAGTTCTTCGGCGATTTTTGGCGCGCGTGCGGCGATCTGGTCGAAGGCGGGACGGGTCCAGTAGAGGCGGCGGTATATGGTTTCGGCCTGATCGCGGGGGAAGGTTCGCATATCTCCCGGGTAGCCGTTGGTGCGGGCTACTTGTTGCGTGATGCCGTATCTGGTGGGGCCGCCTCGGTCTGCGGGGTGGTTGGCGTAGCCGCCTTCGCGGTCAATGACGGCGTCGATGAGGTGGTCGATGGTCATGATGTGGGTCCCGCCCTGTTTGGGGATGGAGCGAACCATATTGGTTCGCTGTAGGACAGGGGATTCTGTGGAGGTCAGGATCTTCGATCCTTCCCCGCCAGGGGGAGGTGGCCGGCACTTGCCGGTCGGAGGGGGAGGACACCCAACGGACGTGATCGCTTGCCTCCCCTCCGTCACCTTCGGCGCCACCTCCCCCTTGCGGGGAAGGATTGCTAGGGCGCGCATCGCCCCGGCGGAGGGGACGGTGCTGACTGAGGGCGGCGCTTCGTTATGTCCGACGTTCCAATTGGGCCCCGGCCTTCGCCGGGGTGGTGCTATGCCGGGGTGGTGCTGTGCTGTGGGGTACCGGGTGTGGTCGCCACCCACCCTCCCCATCCAAACCGACGCTACGTCCGTGCGGGGTTGGCGGATTGGTGCCCCTAAGGCTATGCGCTCCCTTGAACATTCGCCGCGGGCCTTGCCCGCGCCCACCCGGTCGCCGCCGCGGCCGACAGGTTAGGAAGACCATGGAAGACGATTTCCGCAAAGCCGCGCTCGATTATCACCGCTATCCAAAGCCCGGGAAACTCTCGGTCGAAGCGACCAAGCGGATGGCGACGCAGCGCGATCTGGCGCTCGCGTACTCTCCGGGGGTCGCTGCCGCGTGCGAGGAAATCGCTGCCGATCCGGACAAGGCGCGGGATTACACCGCGCGGGGCAACCTGGTCGCGGTCATCACCAACGGTACCGCGGTGCTCGGGCTCGGTGCGATCGGCGCACTAGCGTCGAAGCCGGTGATGGAGGGCAAGGCGGTGCTCTTCAAGAAATTCGCCGGGATCGACTGTTTCGACATCGAGATCGACCAGCTCGATCCGCAGGCGTTCATCGAGGCGGTCCGCGTGCTCGAGCCGACGTTCGGCGGGATCAATCTCGAGGACATCAAGGCGCCGGAATGCTTCGAGATCGAGACGAAGCTGCGCGAGGTCATGAACATCCCAGTGTTCCACGACGACCAGCATGGCACCGCGATCGTGTGTGCCGCCGCGGTCCGCAACGTGCTCGAACTGCGCGGCAAGCGGCTCGACCAGATGAAGCTGGTGACGTCGGGCGCCGGCGCGGCGGCGCTCGCGACGGTCGACTTGCTGGTGTCGATGGGGCTTAACCCCGAGAACGTGACGCTGACCGATATCGCCGGCGTGGTGCATGCCGATCGCGGCGACGTGATGCCGCCGAACATGGCGCGGTATGCGCGCAAGACGAATGCGCGGACCCTGCCGGACGTGCTGGAGGGGGCGGACATCTTCCTCGGCCTGTCGGCGCCGCGCGTGCTGAAGCAGGAATGGCTGCACCTGCTCGCGCCCGATCCGTTGATCCTTGCGCTAGCGAACCCCGAGCCCGAGATCCAGCCGGCGCTGGTCCATGCGACGCGGCCCGATGCGATCATCGCGACCGGGCGTTCGGATTTCCCGAACCAGGTCAACAACGTACTGTGCTTCCCGTTCATCTTCCGTGGCGCACTCGATGTCGGCGCGACCGAGATCAACGAGGCGATGAAGGTGGCGGCGGTCGACGCGATCGCGGCCCTCGCACGCGCGACCGCTTCGGATGTGGTGGTCACCGCTTACGGTGGCGCTACGCCGGTGTTCGGGCCGACCTACATCATCCCCAAGCCGTTCGATCCGCGGCTGATCCTGCACGTCGCGCCGGCGGTGGCGAAGGCGGCGATGGACTCGGGCGTGGCGACGCGGCCGATCGAGGATTTCGACGCATATCTGCGCGATCTCGAAGTGTTCGTGTATCGCTCTGGCCAGCTGATGCGGCCGATCTTCGCACGCGCCAAGCAGGCGGGGCGGTCGATCGCGTATGGCGAGGGCGAGGACGACCGCACGCTGCGCGCGGTGCAGACGGTGATCGACGAAGGTATCGGGCGGCCGGTGCTGATCGGCCGGCGCGAGGTGATCGCCGAGAAGATCCAGTCGAGCGGGTTGCGGATGGCGATCGGCACCGACGTCGAGGTGCTCGATCCGGGTACGGACCGCGAAGTGTTCGATCCGTTGCTTGCCGGGTTTAACGCGCTGGTCGGCCGTCGTGGATCGCCGCCCGATAGCGCCGAGCGCGCGCTGCGGACTCGACCGAGCGTGGCGGCGGCGATGCTGCTGCGCGAGGGGCGCGTCGACGCAGCCTTGTGTGGCGGCATCGGCGACTGGTGGACGCAGATGACGTACGTCATGCCGCTGATCCCGCGGATGCCGGGCGTCTCGCGGCTGTATGCGATGTCGGCGGTGATCCTGCGCACCGGCAGCCTCTTCTTCTGTGATACGCACGTGACGGTCGATCCGACCGCCGAGCAGATCGCCGAAATGACGTTGCTGGCGGCCGAGGCGGTGCGGGCGTTCGCGATCGAGCCGAAGGCGGCGTTGCTGTCGCATTCGAGCTTCGGTGCGTCGCGGTCGCCGTCGGCGCAGAAGATGCGCGCGGGGCATGCGTTGCTGAAGGAGTTCGCGCCGGAGTTCGAGTTCGACGGCGAGATGCACGGCGATGCGGCGCTGTCGGAGGCGCTGCGGCGGCGGCTGGTCGCGGACAGCCCGCTGACCGGATCGGCGAACCTGCTGGTGATGCCGAACATCGACGCGGCGAACATCGCGGTGTCGCTGCTGTCGGCATCGACCGAGTCGCTGCCGCTGGGGCCGATGCTGCTGGGGCTCGCCAAGCCGCTCCAGATGATGGTGCCGAGCGTGACCGCGCGGGGGATCGTGAACCTCAGCGCGGTGGCCGTGGGTCATGCGGCGACGGTGAGCGAGACGGCGTAAGATCACCGGACGGGGCCGGCATCAGAGTCGGCCCCATTCCAAGTTCCGTCATCCCCGCGCAGGCGGGGATCCATACGGGCTGGCGTTGCTGGTGACGGGCAACGTTCGAGTTTATGGGTCCCCGCCTCCGCGGGGATGACGACGAATGTATCGGGATGCGCTCGTACAAGCGGTGCACGAGTCCGTCTTTTCATCGATGTAAGAAAATGGTCGGAGCGACAGGATTCGAACCTGCGACCCCCACACCCCCAGTGTGGTGCGCTACCAGGCTGCGCTACGCTCCGACCGAACGGGCCGCAAGGCGACCCGAGGGGGGCGCACTACGCGGGGTCTGCGCTGGATGCAAGTAGGAACACGGCTAGGGCGTCAGATGCGCCCGGTCGCACGGCGCCCACGTCTCATCCTGTGGCGATCTGTTGCGCGAGGTTCCAAGCGATGATAGCGGGCGGACCAATGCGGGCGCGACGCGCGACGTCCGGCCCGACCCAACCTTGCGCCTTCCACGGCCCAGCCAGATACGGACCTTCATGTTCATCTCACCAGCTTATGCCCAGGCCGCAGACGGCGCCACGACGGCGGGGGGCGGGATCGCCTCGTTCCTGAGCCTCGCGCCGCTCTTCCTCGTGTTCGTCGTGTTCTATTTCCTGATGATCCGCCCGCAGCAAAAGCGCATGAAGGCGCTGCAGGCGTCGGTCGCGGCGGTGAAGAAGAACGACAGCGTCGTCACCTCGGGCGGGATCCTGGGCAAGGTAACCAAGGTCGAAGATAACTTTGTCGAGGTCGAGATCGCGCCGAATGTCCGCGTGCGCGTCGTCAAGGCGACGCTGACCGACATCACCAGCCCGAACACGAAGCCGGCGAACGACTGATGCTCGATTTCCCGCGCTGGAAAATCGGATCGATCATCGGGCTGCTGGCGGCATTGTGCCTGCTGGCCATCCCGAGTTTCCTCCCCGAGAGCACCACGAGCCAATGGGGGCGGATCCCGCATCCGCACATCAACCTCGGGCTCGATCTCGCCGGCGGCAGCTATCTGCTGCTCGAGGCGGACACCGCCGACCTCGCCGCGACGCGGATCGAGGCGATGCGCGACAGCGTCGCGGGGACGATGCGCAATGGGACCCCGCGGATCGAGATCGGCGATATCTCGACGCGGGGCGGTCAGCTGAGCTTCCTGCTGCGTGATCCTTCGCAGGTCGATGCGGCGCGCGAGCGCCTGCTGGCGATCACCGGCGGTGGCGCCGGGATGAGCGGCCAGCGCGAGTGGGACATCAATGTCGTCGACACGAGCCGGTTCGTGCTCAAGCCGACCGAGGCTGGCCTGACGCAGGCGGTCGACACGGCGATGAAGGACGCGACCGAAGTCGTCCGCCGCCGCATCGACGAACTCGGCACCAAGGAGCCGACGATCGTCCGCCAGGGCGCGACGCGGATCGTCGTCCAGGTGCCGGGGCTGAAGAACCCGCAGGCGCTGAAGGACCTGCTCGGCAAGACCGCCAAGCTCGAATTCAAGCTGGTCGACGAGACCGCGAACCCCGCCGATCTGGTCAAGGGTATCGCGCCGATCGGCAGCCAGGTTCTCCCCTACCCCGGCAATCCGCGCGGCGTGCCGTTCATCGCGGTCAAGCGCTCGGTGATCATCTCGGGCGACCAGCTCGCCGATGCGCGCCAGGAGTTTGAGCCGCAGACCAACGCGCCGCAGGTGGCGATCACGTTCAACGCGGTCGGCGGGCGTCGCTTCGCGAAGGTCACGACGGATAACACCGGCAAGCCGTTTGCGATCATCCTTGACAATTCGGTGATCTCTGCTCCGAACATCAACGAGCCGATCCTTGGTGGTCGCGCGTCGATCTCGGGCAACTTCACCGTCGAGTCAGCGAACGCGCTGGCGATCACGCTGCGCTCGGGCAAGTTGCCGGTCGCGCTGAAGACGATTGCCGAGAGCACCGTCAGCCCCGATCTGGGCAAGGATTCGATCCGTGCCGGCGTGCTGGCGTCGATCATCGCGGCGCTCGCGGTGATCGTGTTCATGTTCGTCACCTATGGCCGGTTCGGCCTGTATGCGAACCTCGCCGTGGTCATCAACATCCTGGTCATCGTCGCGGTCATGGCGATGCTGAACGCGACGCTGACATTGCCCGGTATCGCCGGGTTCGTGCTGACGATCGGCACCGCGGTGGATGCCAACGTGCTGATCAACGAGCGTATTCGCGAGGAGCGACGGCGCGGGCGTAGTGTGATCCAGTCGGTCGAGCTCGGCTACAAGGAAGCATCGCGGACGATCTTCGAGGCCAACGTGACCCACGCCATCACCGGCGTGATCATGCTGCTGCTCGGCTCGGGTCCGGTGAAGGGCTTCGCGGTCGTGCTGCTGATCGGGATCTGCACGTCGGTGTTCACCGCCGTCACGTTCACGCGGATGATGGTCGCGCTGTGGCTGCGGAAGAACCGCCCCACCACGATCAATATTTGAGGCGGGAGATAACCATGCGCCTGCTGAAACTCGTACCCGACAACACGAACCTGAAGTTCGTCTCGCTCCGCAAATGGGCGTTCGGGCTGACCCTGCTGCTGTCCCTGCTCGCGATCGGGCTGGTCGTGACGAAGGGCCTCAACATGGGCGTCGACTTCGTCGGCGGCGTCCTGATCGAGGAGAAGTTCGCCACCGCGCCGTCGATCGACGCGGTCCGGACCGAAGTCGACCGGCTCGGCGTCGGCGAAGCCTCGATCCAGTCGTTCAGCGACCCGAAGACGCTATCGATCCGCCTGCCCGTCCCGGCGGGCGATGAAGGGGCGACCAACCGCCTCGTCAAGAAGGTGTCGGACGATCTCGCGGTCAAGTTCCCCGGCGCGACGTTCTCGAAGTACGATACGATCTCGGGCAAGGTCTCGGACGAGCTGATCAGCAAGGGTCTGCTCGCGGTCGGCCTCGCGATCCTCGGCATCGCGTTGTTCGCGGTGGTGCGGTTCGAGTGGCAGTTCGGCGTGTCGACCGTCGTCGCGATCGTCCACGATCTGTTGATGACGCTCGGCTTCTTCGCGCTGACGCAGTTCGAGTTCGACCTGAACATCGTCGCCGCCGTGCTGACGATCATCTCGTATTCGATCAACGACAAGATCGTGATCGACGACCGTATCCGCGAGAACATGCGCCGGTACCGGAAGATGGACATGCGCGAGATCATCGACCTGTCGGTGAACGAGACGCTGCCACGGACCGTGATGACCTCGGTGACGATCCTGCTCGCGCTGGTCGCGATGCTGGTGCTGGGCGGCCACGTGCTGCGCGGGTTCACTGCGGCGATGATCCTGGGCATCGTAGTCGGGACCTATTCGTCGATCTACGTGTCGTCGTCGCTGCTGATCACGCTGGGGCTGCGGGCCGATCCTGCGCCACGCAAGGGCGGCGTGCAGGACGGTGCCGAGCGCGTGGGTCCGAAGGTCGAACGCTAGATGAGGATGGACCGCGAGAAGACCGATGGGCCGATGATCTCGGCGTTCGGTCGCGGCGGGTTCAAGGTCGACGACGGCTATTATACCGCGCTAGCGATCAGCCCCGAACGCGCGGATGGCTGGGAGCCGCCGGCGTTCGAGGCGCTGGGCGAGGCGGACGTGGCGGCATTGCTCGCGCTCGATCCTCCGCCCGAGTTTCTGTTGCTCGGGACCGGCAATGCGCTGCGCCAGCCGCCGCTTGCGTTCAAGCGTGCGGTCGAGGCGCGCGGGTTTGGGATCGAGGCGATGGATAGTCGCGCTGCTGCCAGGGCGTGGGCGGTACTCCGCGGCGAAGGTCGCTGGATCGTGGCGGCGCTTTACCCACTCGAGGGGTGATCTCAGGATTTTCGATCCTCCCCCGCCAGGGGGAGGTGTCGCCGTAGGTGACGGAGGGGGCGGACACGGAACGGCCGTTTCCCCTTTCCTCCCCCTCCGTCTGGCAAGGGCCAGCCACCTCCCCCGCCAGGGGGAGGATCGTTTAGCGGCGTTCTGCGGCTAGCGTCGCAAGGTGATCATACAGCGCGGCGGTATTGGCCTCCCAGGTGAACGGCGCCGCGGCCTTACGCGTTGCTTCGGGCGCCGGCGGGTCTGCGAGCAGCGTGTCGATCGCGGCGGCAAACGCCAGCCCGTCGCGGATCGTGACCCGACCGGCATCGGCGGATTTTACCACCTCATGCGCGCCGCCGGCATCGGTGATGACGATCGGGGTGCCGCAGGCGAGCGACTCGACCCAGGCGTTGGCGAGTCCTTCCGAACTGGAGGCAAGCGCGCTGACGTCGGCGGCGGCAATCAGCTTCGGCAATTCGGCGTGCGGAACGGCGCCGAGTAGTCGAACGCGGTCGGCAATGCCGTAGCGCGCGATCCGGGCATCGAGTGCTGCGCGTTCGGGGCCCTCGCCCGCGATCAGCAACGTGACGCCGGGGAGCGCCGACACCGCATCGATGACGATGTCGTGCCCCTTGCGCGGGATCAACGCGCCGACCGACACGACGAGCGGCCCCGCGATGCCGAGCGCGGTCTTGCCTGCGGTCCGGTCGAGGGGACGGAATCGGTCCTGATCGACACCGGTGTGGTGGACACGGATACGCTCGGCGGGGAGGCCCATCGCGACCATGTCGGCCTTCATCGCCGCGCTGACCGCGAGCATCCCGGCGGCGTCCCGCCCGGCGCTGCGAACGCGCGCTGCAGTGGCGGGCGCGGTGCCCCAATGGTGGATATCGGCACCGCGCGCCTTGATCGAAACGGGAACGCCGTAGCGCTTGCCGAGCGCCACCGCAGCGGGTCCGTCCGGGAAGAAGAACGACGCATCGATCACGTCGAACGCAAAATCCTCGCGGATCGCGTCGAGCACCGGAGCAAGCGCGCGGACGAGTTCGGCAGGGTGGCGGCGCCCCTTGAGCAGCGGGCGCACCGCAAAGCGCGGACGATGGACGTCGATGCCTTTCCATCGTTCGCGCGCCGGCAGCGTTGCCAGCCTGGCATAATGACCGATGCGTTTCAGTATGCCGGGGGGGAGGCCGATCGGTGCGACCGCTTTCAGGCTGACGTCGGGATGCGCGGCGAGCCCTAACGTCTGACGCTCGACGAACACGCCGAAATTCGGGCGCGTGGCGTCGGGAAACAGCGTCGAGAGGGTAAGGATGCGGAGCATGTCGCCGCGAGTTTAGGTCGACGGGGGTTAACGGGGGGTGAGGCGATATGCCAACCTTCTCCGGTAACACGCTCCACCCCGGCGGAGGCCGGGGCCCAATTGGGAGGACGGGACTGACTGACCGCTGCCCATCTTTATTTCCACCTATCCAATTGGGCCCCGGCCTTCGCCGGGGTGGTCGCAGTCTGGGATGTGGTGCGCTTCATCGCCTTGTTTCCCCGCGAAGGCGGGGACCCAGACTGGGCTCCCGCCTTCGCGGGAGAACAAGGAAACGCAGGACGAACGGGGCTTGGGTCTCCCCGTTCAATCGGACTTTGGCTTAAATCCGCTTCGCCAAAGGATAGGCGAACAGCACGTCGGCATCCGCGCTCGTCGAGACTGTCTCGCTCCCCGTCATCGTCGCGCATTCGCCGGCCTTGAATGCCACACCCGCGACATCGCCCGAGCCGGTGATCGGGATCACCCAGCCGGTCGTACCCCCGGGCAAATTGACGACATGATCGCCACCCTTCCAGCGCTCGAGTACGAACTTCGGCCCCTCGACCATGATCGTCCGGCCGGTTTCGACCTCGATCGGCGGCGCGACGGGGACGTACGGGGTCGGATCGGCGACATCGATGCCGTCCTTCAAATGCAGCTCGCGATCGCTGCCATAATCATAAAGACGATATGTGGTCTCGGAATTCTGCTGGACCTCGATCACGGTCAGCCCGCCGCCGATCGCGTGGATCGTGTCCGACGCGCAATACATGAAGTCGCCCGGCTTGACCGGCTTCCAGTCGAGCTTGTCCTCGATCGTGCCGTCGATCGCCGACTGGCGCAGCGCGTCCTTCGAGATCGGCTGCTTCGTACCGACCGCGATGGTCGAGGTCGGCTCGGCGGCGAGAATCGTCCAGCACTCGTCCTTGCCACGCGGCAGCCCGCGATCATGCGCTTGCTCGTCGTTGGGATGGACCTGAACGGACAGCTTTTCGCTGGTAAACAGATACTTGATCAGCAGATCGGGCGTGGTGTTGCCGGGCTCCTGGAACCAGACTTCGCCGATCGGCGGCGAACCTTCGGCCGGATCCTCGAAACCGGGCCAGAGCGTGTCGCGACCCCAGGGCTTCTCGACGCGGTGGGTGTGCAACAATGTGGCCGGCATGACATGATCCTCGACGTGAATGGCGCTTCGAATGGCGAGCACCAACGCACGACTATTGCCGTGCGATCCGGCTCCAGGAAAGGGGCAAGACCCGCCCGGCGAAAAGGATTGTTCGTGGCTATCCGCTTACGCTAAGGATCACGCCAATGCGTATCACCCAGTCTCGTGCCCTCGCGGTCACGCTCCTCGCCGCGCTTGCGCTCCCCATGGCCGGTTGTGCGGGTGGCCGCGCCGCCAAGGGCGATCTGCCCTATGTCGCGCGCGACGTCGGCACGCTGTATTCGACCGCCAAGGCACGGCTCGATCAGGGACGCTACAAGGAAGCGGCGCAGCTGTTCGACGAGGTCGAGCGCCAGCACCCCTATTCGATCTGGGCGCGCCGTGCGCAGATCATGTCGGCGTTCAGCTATTACCTCGCCAAGGACTACACCGCGTCGATCAGCTCGGCGCAGCGCTTCCTCGCGGTCCATCCGGGCAACCGCGACGCGCCTTACGCCTATTACCTGATCGCGCTCGGCTATTACGAGCAGATCACCGACGTCACGCGCGACCAAAAGATTACGCGCCAGGCGCTCGATTCGCTAGGCGAACTGATGCGCCGCTACCCGAACACGCGCTATGCGTCGGATGCACGCCTCAAGATCGATCTGGTCAACGACCATCTCGCCGGCAAGGAGATGGAAATCGGGCGGTTCTATGAGACGCGCGGCCAGTGGCTCGCCGCGAACGGCCGGTTCCGCACGGTGGTCGACAAGTTCCAGCAGACCACGCACACGCCCGAGGCGCTGATGCGGCTGACGGAGACGTATCTGCAGCTCGGCGTGCCGATCGAGGCCGAGAAGGCTGCGGCGGTGCTCGGCCGCAACTATCCCGGCACCGACTGGTACGATCACGCCTACAAGCTGATGCAGGAGCATCCGGTCAAGCCGATCGCACCGCTGGCACCGGGCGAGGCGATCATTCCGACCGGGACCGCGGGGACGCCGGGTACCGGCGTGCTGGAGCTTCCCAAGGCGAACGGCAACACCGGCGGCACCGGTGCAGGCAGCGTTTCGAGCCCTGCGCCGGTCGGTCCGGGCAGCGCGACGCGGACCGGCCCCGGCAACTGATCGCCGGACCGCCATGAGAACACGGACGTGAGAACAATAGGGGATCATTTTCGCGCGCTGATCGTCTAAGACGCGCACGATGCTGACCGACCTTTCCATTCGCGACGTGGTGCTGATCGAGGCGCTGGATCTGGGATTCGGCGAAGGACTTGGCGTGCTGACCGGCGAGACCGGCGCAGGCAAGTCGATCCTGCTCGATGCGCTGGGGCTTGCGCTTGGCGGACGCGGCGATAGCGGGCTCGTGCGGCACGGCGCGACGCAGGCCGTCGTCACCGCGACGTTCGACGCCCCTGCCCCCGAATCGCCGCTCGCACTGCTGTTCGATGAAAACGGGCTGGAGATCGAACGCGGCGAGCCGTTGATCGTGAAGCGGATCGTCAAGGCGGATGGCGGCAGTCGCGGATTCGTCAATGACCAGCCGGCGTCGGCGGGTCTGCTGCGCGAGATGGCGCCGCATCTGGTCGAGATTCACGGCCAGCATGACGAACGGGGGCTGTTGAATGCCCGCGGACATCGCGCGCTTCTCGACATCTTCGGGCGGACCGAGCCAGGCGCTACGGGCAAGGCCTATGCCGGGTTCCGTGCGGCCGAGGCCGAACTGGCGGCGGCGCGCGCGGATATCGAGACGGCGGCGCGCGATCGCGAATGGCTCGAGCATACCGTCGCCGAACTCGATGCGCTGGCGCCGGTCGCTGGCGAGGAAGAGACGTTGGCAGATACGCGACGGTCGATGCAGCGCGCGGAAAAGATCGCGGACGATCTGGCGGCGATCGACGATTTTCTCGAAGGCAAGGATGGCGGGCTGGCAAAGCTACGCCAGGCGGCGCGCGTGCTGGAGCGGATCGCGGAGGATCATATCGCGCTGGGCGAGGCACTGGCAGCGGTCGACCGCGCGGTGATCGAAGCGTCGGTCGCCGAAGAACAGTTGCGCGATGCGCGGGCGGAACTCGCCTATGATCCGCGTGCGCTGGAGGATGACGAGGCGCGCCTGTTCGAGTTGCGGGCAATGGCGCGCAAACACCGTGTGCAACCGGATGATCTCGCCGCGCTGGCGGACGAGATGCGCGCGCGGCTGGAGCGCCTCGATGCGGGCGAAGGCGGCATTGCCGTGCTGGAGGCTCGCGTTGCTTCCGCGCGCAAGGCGTATGACACGGCCTCGGACGCGCTAACGAAGCGGCGGCTGGCGGCGGCCAAGCGGCTCGACGTTGCGGTTGCGGGCGAACTGGCACCCTTGAAGCTCGACGCGGCGCGGTTCCAGACCGTGGTCGCGCCGCTTGGCGAAGAGGGCTGGTCGGCGGCGGGCAAGGACCGCGTCGAGTTCGAGATCTCGACCAATCCGGGCGCACCGTTCGCGGCGCTGACCAAGATCGCATCGGGCGGCGAATTGTCGCGCTTCATCCTCGCGCTGAAGGTGGCGCTGGCGGAAGAGGGCGGCGCGTCGACGATGGTGTTCGACGAGATCGACCGCGGCGTCGGTGGTGCGGTGGCCAGCGCGATCGGCGAACGCTTGGCGCGGCTCGCGCAGAGCACGCAGCTGCTGGTGGTGACGCACAGCCCGCAGGTTGCAGCACGCGGCGCCAAGCACCTGCTGATCGCGAAAAGTAGCGACGGCACGGTCACGCGAACGGGTGTACGCGCCTTGTCCGAGGACGAACGGCGCGAGGAAATCGCCCGGATGCTGTCCGGCGCGCAGATCACCGACGAGGCGCGCGCGCAGGCGGAGCGGTTGCTCGAGCGGGCCTGAGGTTTCGGGCCCTAGACTGCCGGCTGCGTATCCACTTCGAGCGACCCATTGGCCGAGATCTTACGGCGAATCTCTCGACCGACGTTTGAAATCAAGGCGTCGCTTGCCGCGGATGCCCCAGATGAATCTTCAACACCGGCACGACGATATAGTCACCACCTACCTTGCGGATGCCGTGCAGCGCGCGACTGCCGAAGCCGCCGTCTTCGCGGATCGCGGCGTGGATGGGCGTCTGCTCGGTGTGGATCATGTCGTCGAGCCCCGCCGCGCTGGCGTCCGAGCGCGGCCATAGCGTCTGCTGGACGCGGTCGTCGGCCGACGAATCATCGTTCCAATCATAGCCGATCGCCGGGGCAGGCTTTGGCGAGACATGGGTTTGCTGCGCCATGGCGGGGGTGGCGAGACACAGCGCCGACAAAACAACGGACGTCGTTTGCATCACACGCGTCTCTCCTTCCACCCCGGCGGAGGCCGGGGCCCAGCTGGGAAACAGTATTTGGCGAATGCTACGAACCGTTACAACGACCTTGCCTACTGGGCCCCGGCCTCCGCCGGGGTGGCAGCCCCCAAGCAGCCCGCCCCTTACCTCAATCGCGATAGTTCGGATCGATCCGGTCGAGTTTCCGCAACAGCGCCGGCCACGCCAGCCCATCCGCCAGCATCCGCATCCCCGGCCCGCTAGACTGACCCTCGACCTTCTCCGCCACGCCCTGGTTCGGCGTGTTGAGATTCTCGCGACCCGCGCTGAGCATCAGCACCTGCGCCTCGCACGCGCGCTCGAGGAAATACATCCGCAGGAACGCCTGCGGGATCGACTCGCCGACGGTCAGCGTGCCGTGGTTGCGCAGGATCATGCTGTGCTTGGTGCCGAGATCCTCGACCAGCCGCTCGCGCTCCTCGAGCTCGGTCGCGATCCCTTCGAAGTCGTGATACGCGACGTCGTGCCCGGCGATCATCGCGGTCTGCGTGTGCGGGAGCAGCCCTTCCGCCATCGCCGACACCGCCTGGCCGTGCGGCGTATGCAGATGCAGCACCGCGACCGCATCGTCGCGCGCGGCATGGACCGCCGAGTGGATCACGAACCCTGCACGGTTCACCGGCGCGGGCGTATCCATGACCTTGTCGCCGTTCACGTCGATCTTCACCAGCGACGACGCGGTGATCTCCTCGAACATGTGCGTGTAGGGGTTGATCAGGAAATGATGCTCGGGCCCCGGCACGCGCGCAGACAGATGCGTGAAGATCAAATCGTCCCAGCCATAATGCGCCACCAGACGGTATGCGGCGGCAAGATCGACGCGCAGCGCCCATTCCTCGGGCGAAACGAGATCGCGTACGGTCGGTTCGGTCCTGAGTGCGGTCGCCATCATCCATCTCCTGTTTTTATGGGCTCGGCATAGCATGGTGCAGGCCCCTGAAATGTCACCAGATTGACAATCCCGGCGATCGGCCGACACTTCTGCGATGTCGTCGATCGATCACGCGCAGCTCGAATCGGACTCCTGGTTCGGTGCGGTGCCGGCCGAGCGGCGCGCGCTGTTGCTGGCGCAGGCGAGCGTGCGATCTGTCGCGGCGGGGACGCGGTTGTACGGCGTCGGCGATCCGCCCGATGGGCTATGGGCGGTGCTCGACGGGCAGGTCCGACTGATCGGCTATCCCGCGGTCGGCGCCGAACTCGTCGTGCTGATGATGGGACCGGGGACGTGGTTCGGTGAGCTGTCGACGCTCGACGCGGGGCCGAGGCCGCATGATGCGGTCGCGTTCGGGCCGGCGCGCGTGCTGCATATCGGGATCGAGGCGTTCCGGCGGCTGGCGGGCGCCACGCCCGAACTATGGTGGGACATCGCGCTGCTGGCGTGCGCGCACCAGCGTGCGTCGCTGGCGTTCATGATGAATACGCTGGCGCAACCGATCCCGGTGCGATTGGCAAGGACGCTGGGGGGCCTCGCGCGCGCCGCGGGCGGGAGCAGCATCGAACTTCGCCAGGAGGATATCGCCACGATGATCGGCGTGTCGCGGCAGACGCTCAACAAAGCGCTGAAGGCGATGGAACGCGAAGAGGTGATTGCTGTCGAATATGCGCGGATCAGGGTCGTGGATGCGGAAGGGTTGCGTCGGTTGGGTGCGGGGTGAGTCGTCGCGCCTCATGAATAGCACCACCCCGGCGGAGGCCGGGGCCCAATTGGGGGACGGTGATAACGATGCGCATCGCTCCGTTACTGCGGCCTTTCCACTTGGGCCCCGGCCTTCGCCGGGGTGGAGTGAGGCTCTGCGGTCTCCGATCCTCCCCCGCCAGGGGGAGGTGGCTGGCCCTTGCCAGACGGAAGGGGGAGGCACGAGCAACCAGCGTTTTCGGTCCTCCCCCTCCGGCACCTTCGGTGCCCCCCCTTGCGGGGGAGGATCGTTGGCTCCCGTTACAGAACCCCGCTGCCACCCGTGGCCGCAAACGCGCTACCACTCGTAAAGCTGGTCCCCGTCTCCGCCAACGTTACGAACAGTGACGCTAGTTCCGCCGGCTGACCCGCGCGACCCAGCGGCGTGTCCTGCCCAAACTCGCCCATCTTGCCCGGCAGCTGTCCACCCGCGACCTGCAGCGGCGTCCAGACCGGACCCGGCGCGATCATGTTGACGCGGATCCCCTTTTTACCGAGCTGCTTGGCCAGCCCCTTGGTGAAGATCAGGATCGCGCCCTTGGTGGTCGCGTAATCGAGCAATTCCTCGCCCGGATCGACCGAGTTGACCGACCCCGTGTTGATGATCGACGCGCCCGGCTTCATCAGCGGGATCGCCGCCTTGCAGAGGTGAAACATCGCATAGACGTTGGTCTTCATCGTCCGATCGAACTGTTCGAAGCTGATCTCCGCGATCGACGCTTTCGACTGCTGGTAGGCGGCGTTGTTGACCAGGATATCGAGCCCGCCGAGTTCACGCGCGGCGCGTGCGATCAGGCCGTTGCAGAATTTCGCATCGGTCAGGTCGCCGGGGATCAGCACGACTTTCCGGCCCTCGGCACGGAGCAGCTTCGCCACGTCCTGTGCGTCGGGTTCCTCGGTCGGGTAATAGTTGATCGCGACATCGGCACCTTCGCGCGAGAACGCGATGACCGCCGCGCGGCCGATCCCGGAATCGCCGCCGGTGACCAGCGCTTTCCGCCCGGCAAGACGCCCCGAGCCGCGATAGCTCGCCTCGCCGCAATCCGGGACCGGGCGCATGTCGCGCTGGAGCGCGGGCCATTTCTGGCGCTGTTCGGGGAAGGGCGTCGAAACGAAGCGCGTCTGCGGATCGGCGAGTGGCGCCTGCCCCGCCCGCTGCCCTTGGGCGAAAGCAGGCGCGGCGGCAGCGGCGAGGCCGGTGACGGCGGCGCCCTTGAACAGGTCTCGGCGGCTGGTGTCTGTCATGATTACGCTTCCCGGAAAATTACCTTGCGATGTCAGCGTTTAAGTAACGCGAATGTTCACGACATGTTGATCCAGGTCTTGTCGAAAGACGCCCCCCTCCCCTAACCCGGCGCAATGACCGACCTTCCCGCGACCGAGACCGAAGCCGCCGCCGAGCTGGAGACGCTCGCCGCGCAGATCGCGTATCATAACGCCCGCTATCATACCGACGACGCGCCCGAGATCAGCGACGCCGACTATGACGCGCTGGTGCGGCGCAATTCGGCGATCGAGGCTGCGTTTCCGGGCGCCGTGCGGAGCGATTCCCCGAGCCGGACGGTGGGGGCGGCGCCGGCGGGGCATCTGGCGAAGGTCGCGCATGCCAAGGCGATGATGAGCCTCGACAACGCGTTCGCCGACGAGGAGGTCGAGGAGTTCGCCGCGCGCGTGCGCCGGTTCCTGAAGCTGGCGGACGACTCGCCGGTGGCGCTCACCGCGGAGCCGAAGATCGACGGGCTGTCGTGTTCGTTGCGGTATGAAGACGGGCGGCTGATGCAGGCGTTGACCCGAGGTGACGGGCAGGTCGGCGAGGACGTCACGGCTAACGTGCGGACCATCAGCGACATCCCGCAAACCTTGTTCCCCCGCGAAGGCGGGGGCCCAGACTGGACCCCCGCCTTCGCGGGGGAACAAACTTCTGAGGAAGCCGGGAGAATCCCCGCGATCTTCGAGGTTCGCGGCGAGGTGTATATGGCGAAGGACGACTTCGCTGCGCTCAACGCGCGCCTGCTCGCCGAGGCGGAGGAGAGCGGCAAAGACGCACGGCAGTTCGCCAACCCGCGCAACGCCGCTGCGGGATCGCTGCGCCAGAAGGACGCGAGCGTGACCGCGAGCCGGACGCTCCGGTTCCTCGCGCACGGCTGGGGCGAGGCCAGCGTCGTGCCGGGTGATACCCAGGCCGAGGTCGTCGACACGCTACGCGGCTGGGGCTTCCCGATCGCCGAGGGGTTCGCACGGGTCGAGGGAACGGCGGCGGCGCTCGACGTCTACCGCAAAATCGAAGCCGAGCGCGCCGACCTGCCCTTCGATATCGATGGCGTCGTCTACAAGGTCGACCGGCTCGACTGGCAGGCGCGGCTCGGCCAGGTCGCCAAAGCCCCCCGCTGGGCGATCGCGCACAAATTCCCCGCCGAACGTGCGCAGACCTTGCTCGAGCGGATCGACATCCAGGTCGGCCGCACCGGCGCGATGACCCCCGTCGCGCGCCTCTCTCCCGTGACGGTCGGTGGCGTCGTCGTAACCAACGCGACCCTCCACAATGCCGACGAGATCGAGCGGCTCGGCGTCCGGCCGGGCGACCGCGTGCTCGTCCAGCGCGCCGGCGACGTCATCCCGCAGATCGTCGAAAACCTTACGCCTGAAGCAGAGCGCGAGGCTTACGTCTTCCCGCATACCTGCCCCGAATGCGGGTCCGCCGCCGAGCGCGAGGAGGGCGAGGTCGTCTATCGCTGCACAGGCGGACTGATCTGCCCGGCGCAGCGCGTCGAACGGCTTATCCACTTCGCCTCGCGCCATGCCTTCGACATCGGCGGTCTCGGCCAGACGCTGATCGAAGCGTTCTTCCGCGACGGCCTGATCGAATCGCCCGCCGACATCTTCCGCCTGACCGAGGAACAGCTAGCGGCGAGGAAGAAAGACGGGCGCGTGTGGGCGGCCAAAGTCATCGCCGCGATCGAGACCAAGCGGACCATCCCGCTCGACCGCTTCCTGTTCTCGCTCGGCATCCGCCACGTCGGCGAGATTACCGCGCGTGACCTCGCACGACGCTATGTGTCGGCGAAAGCACTCGGCGCGGTGCTGCGGCACGCGGTATTCCTGCGCAGCCAAATCGAGCCGGTGATCGGCGAACCCGAGCGGAAGTTCGTGCTCCGCCGCGATAAGCTGCTGGTCGGCGCGATCGAAACCGCCGGCATCGGCCCCGAGGTCGCGAGCGCGTTGGTCGGCTTCTGCGCCGAGCCGCATAATCGCCACGTGGTGTTCGACCTGTTGCGCGAAGTGAAGCCCGCAGACGTCGTCCACGAGACGCGCGAATCGCCGGTCACCGGCCAGATCCTGGTCTTCACCGGCAGCCTGGAGACGCTCAGCCGCGACGAGGCGAAGGCGCAGGCGGAAGCGCTCGGCGCGCGAGTCGCTGCGTCGGTATCGAGCAAGACCGGCCTCGTGATCGCGGGTCCGGGGGCGGGCTCCAAGCTGAAAAAGGCCACCGACCTCGGCATCCGCGTCATCACCGAAGCCGAATGGGCGGAGATCGTCGCCGCCAGCTAAGGCGCGCGACACTGCTGGTCGGCGGTTCCATCCCGGCCGAAACGGTTCCACTGCGTGGCTTTTTTGCAACGCGGTATGACCGAGTGTGTCCATGACACTTCCCGACTCGCCAATGTCACATATCCGAAATATTCGAAGTGCAGGGCCGGATTAACACGACATGAAGTCGCGAAGTTCGGAGCCGCGGGCTCTCAAAGGGGTAATTACTGATGCGGAACAACCTTTTCCTGGGTGTGGCAGTCGTTGCGCTCGTCGCACCTGCCGCCGCCATGGCGCAGGACACGACGGCGACGATCCGCGGTTCGGTCCAGTCCGCCGGCGTACCCGTCAACGGCGCCACGGTGGTCATCACCAACGTCCCGTCAGGCACGCGCTCGACCGCGACGACCGATGCGAGCGGGACGTTCATCGTCACCGGCCTGCGCGCGGGCGGCCCGTTCACCGTCGACGTCGCCTCGTCGCAGGGCAGCACCAGCGTTACCGACGTCTTCACCGTCATCGGCCAGCCTTTCGACCTGCCGATCGAACTCGCAGCGGGCGGCACCGCCAGCAGCGATGAGATCGTCGTCACCGCCTCGTCGATCCGTGGCGCCGGGACGTCGTCGGATGGCCCGCAGACCGTGCTGAGTGCACGCGACATCAGCAAGGTCGCCTCGGTCAACCGCGACATCCGCGACATCCAGCGCCGCGATCCGTTCGCCACGCTCGATCTGTCGAACAACCGCGCCGTGTCGTTCGCCGGCAGCAACCCGCGCTTCAACCGCTTCTCGATCAACGGCGTGTCGGTCAGCGACAATTTCGGCCTGAACGTCGATGCCAGCCCGACCGCACGCGGCCCGATTCCGTACGATGCGATCGCACAGGTCTCGGTCTCGATCGCACCGTATGATTTCCGCCAGGGCAATTTCCAGGGCGGCGCAATCGACGCGACGCTCGCGTCCGGCACCAACGACTTCCACGGCACCGGCTTCTACTCGCAGAACACCGACGGCCTGTACGGCAAAAAGATCGGCTCGTTCACGCGCCCCGACACGAACTTCAAGTCGGAAACCTATGGCGCGACGTTGTCGGGCCCGATCGTCAAGGACAAGCTGTTCTTCATGGTCTCGGCCGAGCGCAACACCGAAGCCCGCCCGCTGACGGTCTCGTCCGCGTCGCAGGTGCCGTTCGGCTCGGGCTTCCTGACCCAGGCGCAGGTCGACAATGTCGCGGCGATCTCGCAGTCGGTCTACGGCTACGACCCGGGCGAAGTCCTGTCGATCGCGCAGCAGAAGGACGAGAAGATCGTCGGCAAGCTCGACTGGAACGTCACCGACGGCCAGAAGCTCGCACTGTCCTACGTCAACGCGTTCGACTCGTTCGTCGTCAGCGGTGCCAATTCGCAGTCGGTTACGACGCCGGGCTTCTCGCTCGACTCGAACGGCTACACGCTGAAGGAACTGCTTCGCGCCGGCATCGCGCAGCTGAACTCGGATTGGTCCGACACGTTCTCGACCGAAGTCCGCGGCACGTACAAGAAGTACACCCGCACGCGCGATCCGCTGCGCGGCAATGATTTCGCCCAGTTCCGTGTCTGCCTCGATCCGACCTCGCTCGGCACCAACGGCCAGGCTCAGTCGTGCAGCACCGGTACGCCGGTCATCGCGTTCGGCCCGGACATCTCCAGCCAGTCGAACACGTTCGCGACGGAAACGTTCGGCGGATCGGCGTTGGCCAACGTCTCGGTCGGCGATCACAGCATTCGCCTGCTCGGCGAATTCTCGCACGTGACGATCAACAACCTGTTCCTGCAGAACACGGCCGGCTCGTATTATTTCGACTCGCTCGCCGATTTCCAGGCGCGCCGGGCGAACCAGGTGACCTATCAGGACGCCGTATCGCTCAACACGAACGACGCCGCGGCTAACTTCGGGTATCAGCAATATACCTTTGGCGCGCAGGACAGCTGGCGCGTCAGCGATACGTTTAACCTCACCTATGGCGCACGCTACGACCTGTACGACATGCAGAGCCGCATCCCGTACAACGCCAACTTCCAGAACCGCGTCGGTTTCGCGAACACCAAGAACTTCAAGGGCTTGGGCGCGTTTCAGCCGCGTATCAGCTTCGACTTCAAGCCGCCGATCTCGCGTCTGAAGCTGCGCGGCGGTGCCGGCATCTTCGCTGGCGGCGCACCCGACGTGTACCTGTCGAACAGCTTCTCGAACACCGGCGTCGTCACCAATTCGGTGACGGTCAACCGCAACACCAGCGGCGCATCCGTCTACAACCAGCCGATCGCGATCGGTGACGCCGCGCTCAACAACGTCAACGGCGCCGCCATCCCCGCGGTCCTGGCAAACTATCTGTCGACCAACACGGCATCGCTCAGCACCGCGCCTGTCAACGCGATCGACCCAAGCTTCGACATCCCGTCGACGCTGAAGGCCACCTTCTCGGCCGATTATGATCTGTTCGGCATCCAGTTCGGCGCCGACTACATCTATTCGAACGTCATCCAGCAGGTTCAGTTCAGCGACGCCCGCTCGGTCGTGATCGGGCGCCTGCCCGATGGTCGCCCCCGGTACGGCGCGCGTAACAACGCCGGCGGGATCGGCGTAACCGATCCGAACACGGATATCGTGCTCGGCAACACCAGCCGCGGTCGCGGTCATGTGTGGGACGTCCGCGCTTCGAAGACGTTCGACTGGGGTCTGTCGCTCGGCGGTAGCTACACCTGGCAGGACGTGAAGGACGCGACGCCGGCGACGTCGTCGACTGCTCTGTCCAACTACGGCAACGCGGCGATGCTCGACCCGAACTTTGCCGCCTATGGCCGGTCGAACGACGAAACCCGCTGGGCGTTCAAGTACAACATCGGCTTCGATCACGCGTTCTTTGGTGATTATCGTACCGCGATCCAGCTGTTTGGTGAGACCCGTGCAGGCCGTAACTACAGCTTTACGATGATCGATCAGAGTGGCGGTACCAGCACGCGCAGTGCGGTGTTCGGCACGCTGTCGAACAATGGTCGGTACCTGCTGTACGTTCCGACCGGCGCGAACGATCCGATCGTCAGCTACGACTCTGCGGCAACGCAGACCGCGCTCGATGGCCTGATCAACAACACCGAACTGAAGGATTATCGCGGCAAGATCGCGGGCCGTAACATTGCCCGCAGCCGCGCCTTCACGCGCATCGATCTCCATCTCGAACAGCAGGTTCCGACGTTTATCGGCGGGTCGCGCGTGACGATCTTCGGCGATATCGAGAACCTTCCGAACCTGCTCAACAGCAAGTGGGGCGGTCTCCGTCAGCTGGCGTTCCCGTCGACGGCTTCGGTCGTGCAGGTGCAGTGCCTTGCTGCCGCAACACCGACCGGAACCACGGGCGTCGCCGCGACCAACGCCGGTCAGGCCTGTGCGCAGTATCGCTACTCGTCGTTCCGCGAGCCGAGCACGGCGGTTTCGCCGGTATTCAACGGTTCGCTGTACCTGATCCGTATTGGCGCACGCTTCACATTCTAAACCAAGCTCGACCCATTTGGTCGAACCGGGCCGCCGTTCCTGTAAGGGAGCGGCGGCCCTTTTCGTTCGAGGCAACGCCAGATATCCACGACCCACGGGTTTTGCGTGTCCGTTGCGCCACGTGTAAGGCGGCAAGCCAATGGCTATCACTCCCGCCCCGCCCCCCGGCTCATCCGCCCTGAACTCGGCCCGGCGCCTGCCCTTCACCGCGCGACCGTTTTTCGAGAACAAGGCGCGCGCGTTCTGGATCCTCCAGGCGGTTGGCTGGAGCGGGTATCTGTTGCTGCGCGGGGTGGTGTCGATCTCGAACGGGCTGTCGCTCGACGGCGTGATCCCGGTGATCGTCGAGGCGATCGTAGGCTACTGCATCACGCTGCTGCTCTCGACGATGTACGGCCAGTACCGCCGGATGAACCGGCTGGTTGGCATCTTCCTGACGATCGCGACGCTGGCGGCGGCGACGTTCCTGTATGCGGTGCTCGACGCGTTCACGTTCTCGTTCATCGCGACCGCGACGCCGGGGGTGACGCTCACGCGGCTGCTCGGGTCGGTGTATGTCACCTTCACGGTGCTGTTCGGGTGGTCGGCGCTGTATTTCGGGATCAACTTCTACCTGATCGTCGAGCAGCAGATCGACCAGATGGAGCATCTCGAGAACCAGGCGTCGTCGGCACAGCTGGCGATGCTGCGGTATCAGCTCAACCCGCATTTCCTGTTCAACACGCTAAACTCGATCTCGACCTTGGTGCTGCTCAAGCAGACCGAGCGGGCGAACGCGATGCTCAGCCGGTTGTCGTCGTTCCTGCGCTATACGCTGGCGAACGAGCCGACCGCGCACGTCACCGTCGCGCAGGAAGTGGACCAGCTGAAGCTGTATCTGGAGATCGAGAAGATGCGCTTCGAGGATCGGATGCGGCCCAAGTTCGACATCGATCCGCGCGCCGAACGGGCGAGATTGCCGTCGCTGCTGCTCCAACCTTTGGTCGAGAACGCGATCAAATATGCCGTCACGCCGCAGGAGGAAGGCGCCGAAATCTGCGTCGAAGTGCGGCTCGCCGGGGAACGCGTGCAGATCGCCGTATCCGATACCGGTCCGGGCTTGATCGAGGGCCGGATCGGTTCAAGCCAATCCACAGGCGTGGGGCTCGCTAATATTAGAGACAGGTTGGCTCAGGCATATGGGCCCGACCATCGTTTCGAAACCCGCTCCACGCCCGCTGGCGGCTTCTCGGTCGAGATCGAGATTCCGTATCAGCTTGAAGACGTGAACAGAGAGGCCGCATGACCATCCGTACCATTCTCGTCGACGACGAGCCGCTGGCGATCCAGGGGCTGGAACTCCGACTCCAGGCCCATGAAGACGTCGAGATCATCGAAAAATGCTCGAACGGCCGCGAGGCGATTCGCGCGATCAAGACGCACAAGCCCGACCTGGTCTTCCTCGATATCCAGATGCCGGGGTTCGACGGGTTCTCCGTCGTGCAGGGGCTGATGGAGGTCGAGCCGCCTTTGTTCGTGTTCGTCACCGCGTATTCGGACCATGCGTTGCGCGCGTTCGAGGCGCAGGCGGTCGATTATCTGATGAAGCCTGTCGAAGAGTCCCGTCTGGCGGATACGATCGAGCGGGTTCGGCAACGTTTGAGCGAGAAGCGCGGCGTCGAGGAGGTCGATCGGTTGCGCGAAGTGCTCGCCGATGTCGCGCCGGATGCGGCGGCGGACATGCCGGATGGGGATGCCGTGTCGGCCAATCGGTTCGAGAAGCTCATCAACATCAAGGATCGCGGGCAGATCTTCCGCGTCGATGTGGATACGATCGAGCGGATCGATGCGGCCGGCGATTACATGTGCATCTATACTGGCGATAATACGCTGATTTTGCGCGAGACTATGAAGGATCTGGAGAAGCGGTTGGATCCGCGGCGGTTCCAGCGGGTGCATCGGTCGACTATCGTGAACCTGGATCTGGTCAAGCAGGTCAAGCCGCATACGAACGGGGAATGCTTCCTAGTGCTGAATTCCGGGGCGAGCGTGAAGGTGTCCCGGTCGTACCGCGATGTGGTTGCGCGGTTCGTTCACTGAGTTCGAGCCCGTCGTCCTAGCCGCGTCCCCGTCATCCTGACGAACGCGGGGGGGTGTGGTCGGGGCGAGCTTTCGGGAGCGTGCTCTTCCACGTCCGTCCTTGCCGATCGAGGTCCCGACTTTCGTCGGGATGACGGGGGTGCGCTCCCTTAGCGGGCGGTTCCCCCGTTTCCCGTGGCCATTAACCAGTCCCTAAACCCCGCGGCTTAGAGCGGGGGGATGAAGACGTCGGGTTACGGCCTTTATCCCCATGCGCTGATCAGCCTGCCCGCTTTGGTGATGGCGACGTCGTGCGTGCCGGCGGACCGCCCTGCGGCGATCGCCCGGGCCCAGCCGGAGCGGAACTCTCGCGCGTTGTTGGCGCGAATGGCGCTGCATGTGCCTGACGACATTTCGGCGAAGGCGGCACAGGCCGCTACGGATACCGCGTTTGCCGGGGCCGCCCCGGTCGTCGCGCCACCATTCTCGACCGTCGCGCAATCGACCGACGATGCCTCGCGCGCGGCCGACTGCCTGACCGCTGCTGTATATTACGAGGCACGGTCGCAGTCGGAGGACGGCCAGCGTGCAGTGGCGCAGGTCGTGCTGAACCGCGTGCGCGACCGGGCCTTTCCGAACAGCGTTTGCGGGGTGGTGTACCAGGGGGCAGAGCGGCGGACCGGGTGCCAGTTCAGCTTTACCTGCGACGGCTCGATGAACCGTGTGCGCGAGCCGGGGGCTTGGAATCGCGCGCGGGCGGTTGCGGCGGCAGCGCTTGAGGGGAGCGTTTATGCGCCAGTCGGGGCGGCGACGTCGTTTCATACGACCAGCATTTTGCCTTGGTGGGCGTCTAGTCTTGCGCGGATCACGACGGTTGGGGCGCATGTGTTCTATCGCTGGCAGGGGGCGTTGGAGCGGGCTCTGACGTTTCGGCAGGCTTATGCTGGGGTGGAGCCTGGGGTCCGGAGTGTTGGTTTGGCGAGCGATGGTGGTGTGGCGGTAGCCGCGGCGCCGGTTGCTGGCGTTTCGGTGCATTACGGCAACCGGGACGACGTTGCGGACTCGGGTGCGGAGCCGGCCGATGCGCTGCATGGGGTGACGGTGCACCGGGGTTTGCCGCGCTCCGGCTCGACAATGGCCGGCGCTGCGGTCGTGCAGACGCGGTTGGTTTCGGGGGTGCGGGTTCACGTTGGTGGGCGGGCAGCTGCGATGATCGGTAGTGGTACCGGGGGCGCCGCGGTCGTTTCAGACGAAATCTAACCACTCCGAGGATACCACCCCGGCGGAGGCCGGGGCCCAATTGGGGAACGTTGCTAACGGCGGATGGCGCTCCGTTACGACCACCTTTCCACTTGGGCCCCGGCCTTCGCCGGGGTGGTAGTAATGCGGGATAGTTTTGGTGGCGGGACTGCCCCTTCTTGTTCCCCCGCGGAGGCGGGGGTCCAGGGTATCGGGCGGTGGCGTTTGTGGTCCTGGGCCTCCGCCTTCGCGGGGGAACAGCTTCTTCCAAAGGAGCTCTCGCCGCTCCATCGCGAGAGACACCCCTCCCCTCGCAAAACCATGCTGCATCTGCTAACGGCACGCGCATGCTGAACCTGAACAATATCACGGTGCGCCTGGGCGGACGCGTTATCCTCGATGGCGCCACCGCCGCGTTGCCGCCGGGCTCGCGCGTCGGGCTGATCGGGCGCAACGGCGCGGGCAAGTCGACGATGGTGCGCGTGATCGCGGGGCAGCTGGAGCCCGACGACGGTTCCGCCGACATGCCGCGGGGCGCGCGGATCGGGTACCTCGCGCAGGAAGCGCCGCACGGCGTGAAGACCCCGTTTGAGACCGTGCTCGAAGCCGACCTGGAGCGCGCCGCGCTGATGATCGAGAGCGAGACGAGCGAGGATCCCGACCGGCTCGGCGACGTGTACGAGCGGCTGATCGCGATCGATGCCTACACCGCGCCCGCCCGCGCCGCGCAGATCCTGCTCGGCCTCGGCTTCGACGAGGACATGCAGGCGCGCACGCTCGACAGCTTCTCGGGTGGCTGGAAGATGCGCGTCGCGCTCGCCGCGTTGCTGTTCTCGCAGCCGGATCTGCTGCTGCTCGACGAGCCCTCGAACCATCTCGATCTCGAAGCGGTGATGTGGCTGGAGGACTTCCTCAAGGGCTACAAGGCGACGATCGTGGTGGTCAGCCACGAGCGCGATTTCCTCAACAACGTGGTCGATCACATCCTGCATCTGCAGGGCGGCAAGATCACGCTGTATCCCGGCGGCTACGACGCGTTCGAGCGCCAGCGCGCCGAGCGTCTTGCGCAGATCGAGGCGGCGCGCGCCAACCAGGCGGTGCAGCGCGAGAAGCTGCAGGAATATATCGCCAAGAATTCGGCGCGCGCCTCGACCGCGAAGCAGGCGCAGTCGCGGCAGAAGATGCTGTCGAAGATGCAGCCGATCGCCGAGAGCTATAACGATCCGACGCTGTCGTTCGGCTTCCCCAATCCGACCGAGCTGCGCCCGCCTTTGATCACGCTCGACATGGCGACGGTGGGCTATGCCGACGTGCCGATCCTGAAGCGGCTCAACATGCGGCTCGATCCCGACGACCGGGTCGCGCTGCTCGGGCGCAACGGCAATGGCAAGACCACGCTCGCGCGGCTGCTGGCGGCGCAGCTGACGCCGATGGACGGCGAGATGTCGTCGTCGGGCAAGATGAAGGTCGGGTATTTCACGCAGTATCAGGTCGAGGAACTCGATCCGACCGATTCGCCGATCGAGCATATGTCGCACCTGATGAAGGGCGCGACTCCGGCGGCCGTGCGCGCGCAATTGGGGCGCTTCGGCTTCTCGGGCGACAAGGCGACGACTCGGGTCGGCAAGTTGTCGGGTGGCGAGCGGGCGCGTCTGGCGCTGGCGCTGATCACGCGCGATGCGCCGCATCTGCTGATCCTCGATGAGCCTACCAACCATCTGGACGTCGATGCGCGCGAGGCTTTGGTGCAAGCGCTGAACGCGTATACCGGCGCTGTCGTGCTGGTCAGCCATGATCGGCATATGCTGGAGCTGACCGCGGATCGGCTGGTGCTGGTCGACGACGGGACGGCGAAGGAATTCGACGGCAGCCTCGACGATTACATCGCGTTCGTCCTGAAGGGCGATGGCGGCAAGGGCGATGCGGCGTCGAAGGCCGACAAGAAGGCCGGCAAGAAGGCTGCGGCCGAGGCGAAGAGTAATGACGCAGCTCTGCGCAAGGCTTTACGCGAGATCGAGGAGCAGACGGCCAAGTTCACCAAGGAGCGGAATGCTCTGGACCGCGCGATGGTCGATCCGGCGACTGCGGAGCCGCGGTTCTCGCGGATGTCGATGGGGGATTTGAGCAAGCGTCGGGCCGAGGTGCATGCGAAGCTTGAGGCTAGCGAGGCGAAGTGGCTGGAGGCTAGCGAGGCGCTGGAGGGCGTGGAGGCGTAAGCGCCGCGCCCCGCGTAACGTCCCTCGCCGTCATCCCAGCGGAAGCTGGGATCTCCCCGTTCGAGTCGTAGCGTCCGCCAAGCGGGATACCCCAGCTTCCGCTGGGGTGACGAGATTTGGGAGGGGCAGCCGTATTCCAGCGCGCCAGTGACTCAGCGATGGTCCGCGCTGCTATGTTCTCCCGCGAAGGCGGGAGCCCAGTCTGGGTCCCCGCCTTCGCGGGAAAACATCCTTCTCTCAGCTCAGAGAATAGGCTCCGCGCTCTTCAGGCTCAGCCCTCGTCGGTGTCCGCGCCCGCTGCCGGTCGCTCGAACCAAGCCTCCACCGGCCCGACCAGCTTGAGCGTCAGCGCGTTGCCGTTGCGGTCGACCTTCTTGCCGAGCGCGACTCGGATCCAGCCTTCCGAGATGCAATATTCCTCGACGTCGTGGCGTACCTTGTCCTTGAAGCGGATGCCGATGCCGCGCTCGAGCAGGTCCTGCTGGAAGAACGGGCTGCGCTGGTTGATCGACAGGCGATCGGGGGGCGTGTCGCCGGTTGCGGCCGGGGTGGCGGCGGCTTCGGTCTCGGGCGTGTTTGGCGTGTCGGTCATGGTCGCGCGTCTAGCGGCAAGCACCGGGCACGCGCCAGAAAAAAGGCACCGGACGCAAAAGAGGCGCCGGGATTGCTCCCGACGCCTCCGTGCGACCTTATGGTCGGATCAGCTGCAGACCTGCACCGCGACCCGGTCGCCATAATAGGGGTCGACCCGCCATTCGTTCCAGCACCGCGGGCGGTAATCCTCGCGGTAGTAGGTACGTACCGGCGGGCTGTAATACGCCACCGGTGGCTGCGCGTAATAGCCGCCGTTGTAATAGCCGCGGTCGTAGTACCGATTGCGGTTGTTGCTGCTGGCGATCGCTGCGCCGACACCGAGGCCGAGGATGCCGCCGAGCACCGCTGCGCCGGCTGCATTGCCGCCGCCACGATGGCCGTGCCAGCCGCCGCCGTAGCCGCGCCCATAACCACCGCGACCCCAACGCTGCGCGTCGGCTGGTGCTGCTGCCGTCAAAGCCGTTGCGGCGAGTGCTACGCCGAGGCCTACTTTCTTGAAAAATCCGTTCATCTCTTCCGAACTCCGTTACTAGTTACGCCCGGTCCGCTTGGGACAAACGCATAAGTGTCCGACCGTGTTTCAGGATTTAGGCGACTCGGTCTGAACTGCATCGGAACGGGCTGTTAACCCACGGTATAGCTGCCCACCCCTGCTGCGGTCGGTCCCGCGAGGGGACTCGGCGTTGTGCCGCGACACTCGGCTTCGTTTACGAATATGGGATAGGGTGGCGGGATGCGCACGATCCTGCCGATGCAAGCGATAGCCTTTTCCGTTTTGAGTGGCAGTGCCGTGCTGATCGGCGGGCTAGCGTTATCCGGATCGCCCGTTCGCGTGCGCGCAACAGAACCGACGTCGGTCGCCAAACCCGTGGCCGTAGCGTCGAAGCCCGTACCAGCGCCGCCGCCGGCGAACGCAGCGCCGGACCCTGCCGAGGGGTATGTCGTCAAGCGCGTGCTGGACGTGCCTGAGCCGCTCCGGCACGGCGCCTATTACTGGGATACTGAGGGCGTGCCCGAGGGACCTATCGTGATAACCGTCGACCTCGTCGCGCAAACCTTGTCGATTTTTCGCGCGGGCTACGAGATCGGGACGGCTGCGGTGATTTATGGCGCTGACGAGAAACCGACACCGCTAGGCGTGTTCAAGATCACGCAGAAGGACGCGCATCATGTGTCGAACCTTTACGGGGCGCCGATGCCGTACATGCTGCGGCTGACGAATGATGGGGTTTCGATCCATGGCAGTAAGCTGATGGATGGGAAGTACGCTACGCATGGGTGCGTTGGGGTGCCTACGGCGTTTGCCAAGCTGATTTTCGAGCAGGTTAAGCTGGGGGATCGGGTGATCGTTACGAGTGGGGAGATGTTGGCGCGGGGCGGGCGGATTACTGCTGCTTGAGGGCGCGGTTTCGGACGGTAGCGCGCCGTGCCCTCACCTTTCGCCGCCTTTGGCGTCTCTTCCTCTCCCCGCGGGAGAGGAATTTGGGAACGCCTTCATATCCTGGAAATCGGCACCTCCCCGGCGTAGGCCGGGGTCCAGTTGGGGGACGTCGCTAACGAAGGTCAGCGCCCAGTTACTGCGACCTTTCCACCTGGGCCCCGGCCTTCGCCGGGGAGGTGCACCGATTTGAGTACTGAGCGCTCGCGTTGCCGTCGGCGTGAGTGCTGCCCTCGTTCTTTCTAGCACAAAACAAAAGGGCCGGAGGTTTCCCCCCGGCCCTTCTGCATTTCCTAGCCAGCGCGCCGCGGCAAAGCCGCGTCGTCGGACCTCGCCTGAGCGAGGCCGGCCGAGCTTGTAAGCTTGGCCGGCTTCGCCGTGCCAGGCTCACGCGCTCTGCTTAGCCCGGCTAGCGCGCTTACGCTCGTTCGCATCCAGGAAGCGCTTGCGCAGGCGGATCGACTTCGGCGTGACTTCGACCATCTCGTCGTCGTCGATGTACGCGATCGCCTGCTCCAGCGTCGCGCGCTTCGGCGGGGACAGGCGGACCTGGTCGTCCTTGCCGCCCGACGCGCGGAAGTTGGTCAGTGCCTTGGTCTTCATCGGGTTGACCTCGAGGTCGTCCGGCTTGGCGTTCTCGCCGACGATCATGCCCTCATAGAGCGCCTCGCCGTGGCCCACGAACAGGATGCCGCGCTCTTCGAGCGGACCCAGTGCGTAGTTGTTCGCCTCGCCCGAACCGTTCGAGATCAAAACACCGTTCTTGCGGCCTTCGATCGCGCCCTTGTGCGGACCATACTTCTCGAACAGCCGGTTCATGATGCCCGTGCCGCGCGTGTCGGACAGGAACTCGCCATGATAGCCGATCATCCCGCGCGACGGGGCCGAGAAGGTGATGCGGGTCTTGCCGCCGGTCGACGGACGCATGTCGGTCAGCTCGGCCTTACGCGTGTTCATCTTCTCGACGACGGTGCCCGAATGCTCCTCGTCGACGTCGATGATGACGGTCTCGTACGGCTCGGTCTTCTTGCCGTTCTCGTCCTCGCCGAACAGCACGCGCGGACGCGAAATGCCCAGCTCGAAGCCTTCGCGGCGCATCGTCTCGATCAGCACGCCCAGCTGAAGCTCGCCGCGGCCGGCGACTTCGAAGCTGTCCTTGTCGGCCGCCTCGGTCACCTTCACGGCGACGTTCGACTCGGCTTCGCGGAACAGGCGCTCGCGGATCATGCGCGACGTCACCTTGCTGCCCTCACGGCCCGCCATCGGCGAATCGTTCACGGCAAAACGCATCGACAGCGTGGGGGGATCGATCGGCTGCGCGTGCAGCGGCTCGGTCACCGTGATGTCGGCGATCGTGTCGGCAACCGTGGCGACCGAGAGACCTGCCAGCGAGATGATGTCGCCGGCCTTGGCTTCGTCGACGGGAACGCGCTCGAGACCACGGAACGACATGATCTTGGACGCGCGACCGGTCTCGATGATCTTGCCGTCGTTATCGAGCGCGTGGATCGCCTGGTTGGTCTTCACGGTACCCGAATTGACGCGGCCGGTGAGGACGCGGCCGAGGAACGGATCGCGGTCGAGCAGCGTGACGAGGAAGGTGAACGGCACGCCGGCGACTTCCACGGCGGGCGGGGGCACGTGCTTCACGATCGTCTCGAACATCGGGATCAGCGTGCCTTCGCGCGCGTCCATGTCGGTCGAGGCATAGCCGTTGCGACCCGATGCGTAGAGCACGGGGAAGTCGAGCTGGTCGTCGTTCGCGTCGAGCGACACGAACAGGTCGAACACTTCGTCGAGCACTTCCTGGATGCGCGCGTCGTTGCGATCGACCTTGTTGACGACGACGATCGGCTTCAGGCCGAGGGCCAGCGCCTTGCCGGTGACGAACTTGGTCTGCGGCATCGCGCCTTCCGACGAATCGACCAGCAGGACGACGCCGTCGACCATCGACAGGATGCGCTCGACTTCGCCGCCGAAATCGGCGTGGCCGGGCGTGTCGACGATGTTGATGCGGATGCTCTCGGACTCCCCGGGAGGGGTCCAGTCGACCGAGGTCGGCTTGGCGAGAATGGTGATGCCACGCTCTTTTTCGAGGTCGTTCGAATCCATTGCGCGCTCTTCGACGCGCTGGTTGTCGCGGAAGGTGCCGGACTGGCGGAAGAGCTGGTCGACCAGCGTCGTCTTGCCGTGATCGACGTGCGCAATGATCGCCACGTTGCGGAGGCTCATGAATGTATTCTCTTGATCGAGGAACGGGGTTGGCGCGCGCCATAGCGTAATTGTTGCGCCGCGGGAAGACGCAGCGGCATTTCGTCGCCTTTAGAGGGAACCTCCACGGCGCTTGTATGTTCCGGCGGCGAGAATAGCACGGGGATCGCGGACCGCCAGCATTGCCCTCAGCGCAGCGCGTTTGTCGGGTGCGGCGACATAGTAACGCTGCCAGATCCTCAGCCCCATCCAATAGCCAAGTTCGGGCGGCCAGCCGGCGGGCGGCGTGGAGTAGTTGCCGATCCAGCGGGCATAGGCCTTGGCTTCCGGTGAGCCTTGCTCGGGGTCATCCTTGTCGGTGAGCTTTCGGGTGAGCGCGATATCGGCCTGCATCTGGCGCCAGAGTTCGGCCTCGCGCGGGGTGGCCCAGGCGGCGCGGGCGGCGTCGGGCTCCTCGCCGGTGACGAGTTGCGCGATGAAGTCGGCCGCGCCCTCGACCAGGATCGCGGTGAGCAGGGGGTCGCGGGCGAGCGTCATGCCGGCGTCCTGCTGGAAGGAATGCACCGTCTCGTGCGCGAAGAAATGCCGCAGCGTCTGGCGGAGCTTTTCCGGGGTTGGCGACATGCGGCAAAGCACTTCGAGCCCGAGCACCTGCGCGCCGGGCTTGGCGGTGCCACCGGACGTGTTCGCGCCGAAGACTATATAGACTTGTGGGAGCTTCACATCGGGGAGCGCGCCGTGGAGACCGAGATAGAGCGCGCGGAGATCGGCGGTGGCGGCCTTGGCGGCGGGGAGGCAGGTCTTGATCGCCTGCGCGTAGCGGGTGGGGTTGCCCGCGATGGCGTGCGCGAGCGTGTCCGCGTCGACGATCCGGCCGGGGGTGAAGACGCCGATCCCGAAACTGCCCTTGTCGAGATAGTCGCGTTTCAGTTGCGCGGCGGTGGGTTTGCCCTTGGTTTTGGCGAAGACGGTCGCGAAGCGGTCGGCGTCTTCGGTGTGGATCGTTGCAGTTAGCGGGTCGGCTGGCGGGGGACGATTCGTGGCCGCCGCGGGGAGGAGGGCGAGCGCGAGGATCAGCGGGCGAAGCATGGTGCAGAGTATCGCGTGTTCGCCAGGGCGCCAGAGCGGATATTGCAATCCTCCCCCGCCAGGGGGAGGTGTCGCCGAAGGGGACGGAGGGGGGAGGACACGGAACCGGCTTGGTCGCTTGCCGCCCCCTCCGTCAGGCTACGCCTGCCACCTCCCCCTCGCGGGGGAGGATCGTGAGGTGGCGGCGACATGCAACGCCCCACCCTCCATTCTATCCACCCCGGCGAAGGCCGGGGCCCAGTTGGAAAGGTGGCAATAACGAGGTGCCGCCATCCGTTAGCAACGTCCCCCAACTGGGCCCCGGCCTTCGCCGGGGGGTGGCCTAGGTTAACGGTACAACTCCGGCATGGCGCGGTGCGTCAGAACCCTTCCAGCACGATCTTCCCCTTAGCCGTGTGGCTCTCGATCCGCTCGTGCGCCTTCCGCAAATTCGCCGCGTCGATCCGCCCGAAATTCTCCGCCAGCGTCGTCCGGATCGTCCCTGCATCCACCAGCCGCGCGACCTCGTCGAGCAACTTGCCCTGCTCGCCCATGTCCGCGGTCTGGAACAGCGAGCGCGTGTACATCAGCTCCCAGTGGACCGAGATCGACTTCTGCTTGAGCGGCACGATGTCGAGCGTCTTCGGATCGTCGATCAGCGCGAGCCGACCCTGCGGCGCCAGCAGTTCGCCGATCTCGGCGATGTGCTCGTCGGTATGCGTCGTCGAGAACACGAACCCCGGTGCGCCGAGCCCGAGCGCCTCGACCTGCGCGGCGAGTGGCTTGCGGTGGTCGATCACGTGATGCGCGCCGAGCTCCTCGACCCAGCCCCGCGTCTCGTCGCGCGACGCGGTGGCGATCACGGTCAGGTCGGTGAGCTGCCGCGCGAGCTGGATCGTGATCGAGCCGACCCCGCCTGCCCCGCCGATGATCAGGATCGCGTTCGCCGCGCCGGGGACGGGTTTACGCCCGTCGAGACGGTCGAACAGCGTTTCCCACGCGGTGACCGAGGTCAGCGGCAGCGCCGCCGCCTGCGCCCAGTCTAGCGATGCCGGCTTGTGGCCGACGATGCGTTCGTCGACGAGATGATACTCCGAATTGGTACCGGGTCGGTCGATCGCGCCCGCGTAGAACACGTCATCGCCGACCGTGAACCCGGTCACGTCCGGACCGACCGCGACGACGACGCCCGATGCGTCCCAGCCCAGCACCTGAGGCTTGCCGTCCGGATCTTCGCGACGCTGGCGGATTTTGGTGTCGACCGGGTTGACCGACACCGCCTTCACCTCGACCAGCAGGTCGCGGCCAGACGCCTCGGGCTTGGGGAGGTCGAGGTCGACGAGCGACTGCCGGTCGTCGATCGGGAGCGACTTGGTATAGCCGATGGCGCGCATGCTGGAACTCCTGTGATGTCGCCGACAAGCTGTCCACGCGGCCGCCCGGTTTCAAGGAGAGCTGTTGGCAAGCCAGGGTGTATTATCTATATACGCCACTTGAACGCGGGGCGGGTTGCAGCCACCATGCCCCACCGAACGGAGAGACAAGCATGGCGACGACCCCGAACACGCTGACGGAAGAGCCGGGCCTGGTGCTGACCCCGCCCGATCCGGTGCCCACGGTCGCGGCCGCGAAGGCGTCCGGGCTCGTGCCCGTCGATGCCGGCGTGAAGTCGCAGTTGGAGGAGCGCGTGTCGGGCTTCGTCACCGACCTCGTCGCGCAGGACGTCAATTCCCCCGAATTCGGCAAGCGCGTCGACGCGATCACGGCGATGGGCGCGAAGGAAATCCGCGACGCCGCCGGCCAGTCGAACCGCTTCCTCGATCGCCCGGTCAAGGCGATGGATCAGGAGACCGGCGTCGGCAAGGACCTCGCCGAGCTACGCCGCGTCGTCGAGGATCTCGATCCCGGCAAGAAGGGAAACCTGACCGCGCCGCAGAAGCTGTTCGGGATCATCCCGTTCGGTGGCAAGATGCGCAATTATTTCGACGGCTATAAATCGTCGCAGACGCACATCGCGCAGATCCTGAAGAGCCTCGGCTCGGGCAAGGACGAACTGCTGATGGACAATGCCGCGATCGATACCGAGCGCGCCAATTTGTGGGCGGCGATGGGTCGGCTAGAGCAGATGATCCACCTGTCGAAGACGATGGACGCCAAGCTGGAGGACGTCGCCAACGATCTCGACCACAGCGATCCCGCCAAGGCGAAGGCGATCCGCGAGACCGCGCTGTTCTACACGCGCCAACGGACGCAGGATTTGCTGACGCAGATGGCGGTGACCGTGCAGGGATATCTCGCGCTCGATCTGGTCAAGAAGAACAATGTCGAGCTGGTGAAAGGCGTCGATCGCGCGTCGACCACGACCGTCTCGGCGCTGCGCACCGCGGTGACGGTGGCGCAGGCGCTGACCAACCAGAAGCTGGTGCTGGAGCAGATCACCGCGCTCAACACGACGACCGCGAACATCATCGATTCGACCGGCAAGCTGCTCAAATCGCAGACCGCGCAGATCCACGAACAGGCCGCGTCGGCCACCATCCCGCTGGAGACGCTGCAACGCGCATTCCAGAATATCTACGACACGATGGACGCGATCGACGTGTTCAAGCTGAAGGCGCTCGATTCGATGAAGGTGACGGTCGGCGCGCTGTCGAACGAGGTCGACAAGTCCCGCGGCTATATCGCGCGTGCTGAAGGGGCGACTCAAGGCCAGCTGGGCGGACCCTCGCCTAGCCCGTTCAAGCTGGAGGCGATGTAACCCTCGTGAGCGAAGTAGACGACGCCATCGCCAGCGCCCGCGCCTCCTGGTCGCGCATTTCCGACGACCGGACGGGCGCCGTCATCGCACGCGTCCCATCGCGGGGGCGGGCGCGGCAGACGCAGGCGATCGGCAAGCGGCTGACCCGGATCGCGGTCGCCGACGTGTCGATCCTGATCGCGGCGATGGTGATCGGCTGGATCGTGCCGCTCGGGATCGGCGGCGCGATGGTGGTCATGGCGCTGCTGGTCGCCGCCACGGTGCTGTTCGCGATCTGGCCGGCGGAACGCGCGCCCACGCCCGAGCGCCTCGCGGCGGTCGACATCCGCGCCCTCCCCGCGCAGACCGAACGCTGGCTGGAAGCGCAACGCCCCGCCCTCCCAGCCCCGGCGATGACGTTGGTCGACCGGATCGGCCTGCGTCTCGAAACGCTGACGCCGCAACTCGCAACGCTCGACGCGAACACGCAGGAAGCGGTCGACGTCCGGAAGCTGATCGGCGAGCAACTGCCTGCCTTCGTCAAGGATTACGAGAAAGTGCCGGCGTCGCTCCGCACCACCCCGCGCAACGGCCGCTCGCCCGACGCCGAGCTGGTCGACGGCCTGAAGCTGATCGAACAGGAAATCGGCGAAATGACCGCCCGCCTCGCGCAGAGCGACCTCGACAACCTCTCCACCCGCGGCCGCTTCCTGGAGATGAAGTACAAGGATTGAGAGAGTGAAGCGCACCCGCCTCAGCGTCTGCCGCCGCAAGGCGCGCTTCGTGTCGGAGGTCGACGCGCTGGTGGTGGCGCAGACCGGCCGCGTGCCGCTCAGAGTGTATCGGTGCGACCGGTGCCTACAGTTCCACCTGACCAGCCGGACGAAGGGCAAGAACGCGCGCTAGACATCGGAAACAGATCATATCCTGCTTTAGCGCGCTTGTATAATCGTGCAAACTACCGACGAGTATCGGAGGACTAAATCATGATCGCGTTGCTGTTCGCGTTGACGATGCAAGCTGCCACTCCAGATATCGTCGTGTCCGGCAAGCGTTTGGCAGCCGCGTACAAATCCTGCGTCGAGCAGACTTGTCCGCCCCTACGCGATGCGCAAGTTTCAATCGCGTATGCCGAGCAGCAATTCCGCCAAGGCGCGTATCAGCAGGCGCGAAAGACGCTGGCCGCGGCGGTTGCCCGCAACAAACAGAATGCCGCGACCGATCCGAAACCGGTCGCCGCGCTGTACGAGGCCTATGCGACGGTCTCGCTGCACGATGGCGAGATGGACGTGTTCAAAAGGGCCGTTGCCGGGCAGGTCCGGACCTTGCGCGAGAACTTGCCGGCGAACGACCCAGCGGTGATGGCCGCGGCATTCGCCACCGGCGATATGTGGGTGTCACTCGGCAACGGACGCGCGGCCGAGAGTTCGTACCGGGCAGTCGAGCGCCAAGCGATGGCGGATGGCAATGCGACGCTGGCGATGCTGGCGACGCTGCGGCGAGTCGGCCTTGCTAATGCGCGCAACGATCCCGCGGGCGCGGCACGGCTACTAGCGGAAGCGGAGGCAAGGTCCGCCGCCGCCGATCCCGCGCTCCGATCGGTGTTGCAGGTGGTCCGCTTGCGGATCGCGGCGCAGCGGGCCGATGACGACCAGGTCGACCGCCTGGTCCGCGAGATCGGCCACGATACTGCGACCCGCCCGGTATTGATCTGGGGGCCGCCGTACGAGCCGACGGCACAGGCAGCAGCAAGGGACGCAGCCGCCAAATTCGACTTCCTCAATCCGGTGCCGCCCAGATCGTCCGACCTAAACCCAATTCAGTGGGTCGATATCGGGTTCTGGATCAAGCCCGACGGCAAGACCGACGACGCCGAGATCCTCCGCGGATCGCGATCGACTGGATGGGCTGGGTATCTGCTCAAGCAGGTATCCGAACGCCGCTACACCGGCACACTCGCCGCGGCAGGCAGTCACGGCGTCTACCGGATCGAGCGGTTCTCGCTGCGCGGTACGTATCAAACGCCCGTCGACAGTAATATCCGTCGGCGGAGCGGCCCCTCCGAGTTGGAGGTGCTCGACCTGACCCAGCCGGATAAAACGATGACGGCAAGCCGCTGACCGAGTCGATCAACCGCCGATCGCGCGAGCCCGGTCCGCCAGGCGCGCGACCGCAGCGGGATGAATGCCGGGGGTCGACGTCAGCACACCAAACGCCTGCGGGCGAGGTTTGTTGAATACCAGCGGCGCACCCAATGCATCGCTAACTACCGCGCCGGCCTCGCTCGCGACCAGGACCGCGGCGGCGATGTCCCATTCGTTGCCCCAGCGGAGGGTGGCGACGAGGTCGGCTTCGTCGGCGGCTACCATTGCTATGCGTAGGGCGATCGAGTTGGGTTTGTGGACCATGATGAGGTCGCGGTCGGCTTTGGGGAGGGCGTCTACGGGCGTGCGGCTGCCGGGGAAGTCGGTGCGATTGCCGGCCTTTAGCGGCACGCCGTTGCGGGTGGCGCCCTGCCCTGCGACCGCGTGCCAGCGTTCGTCGCGGGACGGCGCTTCGAGGATGCCGATTACCGGCTTGCCGCGGTCGACCAGCGCGACCGAGACGCACCAGCCGGGCCTTGCGCGGATATAGTCGCGCGTGCCGTCGATCGGGTCGACCACCCAGAGCAGGTCGTGCGCGAGGCGGTCGGCGTTGTCAGCGGTTTCCTCGGACAGCCAGCCAGCCTCGGGGAGCAACGTCGACAGCCGCGCCTTGAGCATCCGGTCGATCGCGATGTCGAGTTCGCAGACCGGGCTGCCGGGGGTCTTTTCCCAGCGCTGGAAGTCGGTGTCGAAGCGGTCGAGCGCCATCGCGCCGGCCTCCGCGGCGATGCTCGCTACTGCGTCCGCCATAGCGCGCAGCCATGCCGGCGACCGCTCCGGGCCTCGATACCGGTCAGCCACTCGCCACCGTCATGCCCTCCACGCGGAGAGTCGGCACGTTGACGCCGTAGCGGAATTCGAGATCGTTGGCGGGGGTCATCGCGAGGAACATGTCCTTGACGTTGCCGGCGATCGTGAACTCGGCGACCGGCGTGGTGATCTGGCCGTTCTCGATCCGGAAGCCCGCCGCGCCACGGCTATAGTCGCCGGTCACGCCGTTCGCGCCGCCGCCCATCAGTTCGGTGACGTAGACGCCCGACTCGATGTCCGCAATGAGCGTTTCGAGCGGCACATGGCCCGGTTCCATGAACACGTTGCTGGTCGATACGCCAGGCCCGCCGCCGACACCGCGCGCGGCATGGCCGGTCGGCTCGAGGCCAAGCTGCCGCGCCGAGGCGGAGTCGAGCAGCCAGCGTTCGAGCATGCCGTCCTCGATGATGTCGCTCGGCGAGACGGGCAGGCCTTCGCCATCGAACGGACGCGAGCGCAGGCCGTGCGGGCGGTGCGGATCGTCGCGGATGGTGATACCGTGCGCGAACACCTGGCTGCCGAGCGAATCGAGCAGGAAGCTCGTCTTCCGCGTGATCGCCTGCCCCGAAATCGCGCCGAGCATGTGACCGACCAGCGATCCGCCAACGCGGCGGTCGTAGACGATCGTCGTGGGGCCGCTGACGAGGCGGCCGGGATTGAGGCGGGCGACGGCCTGTTCGCCGGCGCGGCGGCCGATCGCTTCGGGGGCTTCGAGATGCGCGCGGAGCCGGGCGCTGCTGTGCGCATAGTCGCGCTGCATATTGCCGCCCTCGCCTGCCAAAACGCTGGCCGACACGCCGTAGCCGGTCGCGGCGTAGGCGCCGGCGAACCCGTGGCTGGTGGCTAATGCCCAGACGCTGCGCGAGGCGCTGGCGCCGCCGCCTTCGCTGTTCGAGACGCCGGGGACGGCGCGGGCGGCGTCTTCGGCTTCGAGCGCGGCGTCGCGGAGTTGCTCGGGGCTGGCTTCGCCGCCGTCGTCGAGGCCGAGCATCGGGGTGATGCCGTGGAGCAGGCGTTCGGCGGGGGCCAGACCTGCCCAGGGGTCTTCAGGGGCCTCGCGCGCCATCGCGACCGCGCGTTCGACCAGCGCGTCCATCGCGGCGGTCGAGAGGTCGGAGGTAGACACGCTGGCGGAGCGCTGGCCGACGAACACGCGCAGGCCGAGGTCCTCGCTTTCGGAGCGGCCGATATCCTCCAGCTTGCCGAGGCGGATCGACACGTCGAGCGCTGCGTCGGCGGCGAAGACTGCGTCGGCGGCGTCGGCGCCCGCCGCCCTCGCGCGCTGGACGATGTCGTGGGCGCGGTCGCGGGCTTGGTCTGGGGTCAGCATATCAGCGAGTTAGGGATGCAGGCTCGTGCCGACAACCACGCAGGCGAGGAACATCAACAGTCCGGCGAAACGGTTGGCGCGGAAGCGGGCAAGTGCTGCGGTGCCGGCGCCCTCGTGCGTGTTCGGTTTGAGCGTGACGACCTGCCATGCGAGGTGGAGCGCAATGGGGATGAGCGCGGCGATCGCGAGCGGATCCGGGCGGACTTGCCAGAAGGCTGCGGCCCATAACGCGACGGCGGCGACGTAGAAGATGCCGACGCCGGCCTTGACGTGGCTGCCCATCCGGAGCGCGGAGGAGCGGATGCCGATCATCGCGTCATCCTCGCGGTCCTGCAGCGCATAGATCGTGTCGTAGCCGATCACCCATGCGATCGAACCCGCGTAGAGCAGCCACATCGGCGTATCGAGCGCGCCGGCGATATCGCTCCAGCCGACGAGTAGCGCCCAGGAGAAGACGATGCCGAGCCACGCCTGCGGCCACCAGGTGATGCGCTTCATGAACGGGTAGGCGGCGACGGGTGCGAGGCTGGCGAGTGCGACGATCGCGGCGAAGAAGGTGAGTTGCAGCAGGACCGCAAAGCCGATCAGGCAGAGCGCGACGAGCCAGACCCAGGCGAGCTTGATCGAGACGAGTCCGCTCGGGATTGGCCGGGCGCGAGTGCGCGCGACCTGCGCGTCGAGGTCGCGGTCGACGATGTCGTTGAAGACGCAGCCTGCACCGCGCATCGCGATGCTGCCGAGGAGGAGCCAGAGAATCAGGTCCCAGCGCTGCACCGCGCCGCCGGCTAGCGCGACTCCCCAGGCGCCTGGCCAGAACAGCAGCCACCAGCCGATCGGGCGGTCGAAGCGGGCGAGCAGCGCGATGCCGCGAAGGGTTGGCGGGAGGCGGCCGACTAAACCCCTGTGCTCGCTGTCGGGGACGATTTCAGCGTGGCTCGGCTTGGTCTGCATGATGGGGGCGTAGGAAGACGGGGTTTGGCGCGCAAGCCTTTGCCGGGTACCGGTGGGGCGTGACGCGTTCGGACCCTCTCGCATGATCGGCCTTTCGGTCGCGGTCGGCCGCTTCGTCGAGGCGTTGTTCTGGGGAATGTTTCGGGTTGCGGGCGCGGTCGCGGGGGTGTTGATCCTCGGCGTTGTGGTTTTGGTCGTGGCTTGGGTGATCGCGCGAAAAATGTGGGCGCGGCGGAGACGCTGAACGCCCCTTCCCGCAACGGCGCGTCCTCAAATCCTCCCCGACACGGGGAGGGGGACCGTTCGCCATCGGCGAAGGGTGGAGGGGGACCGCCGCGAACGTAACGCTAGCGAAGGGCGCAACCCTAGTGGAAGACGCTGAACGCAAGCGCTTCTCGCGTGGAAGCCCCCCTCCACCAGCTTCGCTGGTCCCCCTCCCCGTGCCGGGGAGGATTTGCTAGGGCGACGCTTATGCCTGCAACCCCAGCCTGGCCGCCGCAATCCACGCCGCGCCTTTTCGTCGATACCCCGCTCGCAGCCGGTCCGCTCCACGTCGATGGGCCGGCGGCGCATTATCTCGTCGGTGTGATGCGGATGAAGATCGGCGATCCGGTGAAGCTGTTCGACGATCGGACTGGGGAATGGCTCGGCGTCGCGGCGAGCGTCAGCAAGCGCGACCTTATGCTCGACGTCACCGAATTGCTGCGGCCGCGCGAGGATGTGCCCGATCTGTGGCTGTGCGCCGCGCCGCTCAAGAAAGGCCGGGTCGACTGGATGGCGGAAAAGGCGTGCGAGCTTGGCGTCGCGCGGCTGGTGCCGGTGGTCACGCGGCGGACGATCGTCGACAAGCCCAATACCGAGCGCCTGCGCACGCAGATGATCGAGGCGGCCGAGCAATGCGGGCGCACCGCGCTGCCCGAGGTTGCCGAGCCGGTGAAGCTCGCCGCGTTACTGCGCGACTGGCCCGAGGACCGCGCGCTGTTCTTTGCGGATGAGACCGGCGGCGTACCGGCGCTGGAGGCGATGCGGGCGCGACCGGGACCGGCGGCAATCCTGATCGGGCCCGAGGGTGGCTTCGATGCCGACGAACGCGAGGCGATCCGCGCGCATCCCAACGCCGTCGGGATCGGGCTGGGGCCGCGGATTCTTCGCGCCGAAACCGCGGCAGGTGCAGCCGTTGCCTTGTGGATGGCGGCGGCGGGAGATTGGCGCGGCGATTGATCGATACGACATTGCTACCGATTGGTCCGGATACCCTCTAGCACCCTCGTTCATCGACGCGTAAGGCGCGGCGATGACGACGATTCCCGCTCCGAAAAAGACCAGCCCGACAATCGAGTCGCGCGACCAGTTGATCGCCAGTTTCGCGGGCGGCGAAAAGCCGAAGGATGCGTGGCGGATCGGCACCGAGCACGAGAAATTCGTCTATGCGAACGGCGACCATCATGCGCCGTCCTACGACGAGCCGAGCGGCATCCGCGCGTTGCTCGGCGAGCTGGAGCAATATGGCTGGAAGCCGGTCATGGAAGGCGGAAACGCGATCGCCATGTCGGGTCCCGACGGCAGCATCAGCCTGGAACCCGCGGGCCAGTTCGAGCTTTCGGGCGCCCCGCTCGACTCGTTGCACGAGACCTGCGCCGAGACCGGGCGTCACCTGGAGCAGGTGAAGGCGGCAGGCGAGAAGCTCGGCATCGGCTTCCTCGGGCTCGGCATGTGGCCGGACAAGACGCGGGCCGAACTGCCGACGATGCCCAAGGGGCGCTATGCGATCATGCTGCGGCACATGCCGCGCGTCGGCAGCATGGGGCTCGACATGATGCTGCGGACTTGCACGATCCAGGTGAACCTGGACTATGCATCCGAGGCGGACATGGTGAAGAAATTCCGTGTCGGGCTCGCCCTCCAGCCGCTGGCGACCGCGCTGTTCGCGAACTCTCCGTTCACCGAAGGCAAGCCCAGCGGCATGCTGTCGTATCGCAGCCATATCTGGTCCGACACCGATCCGCACCGCACCGGCATGCTGCCGTTCGTGTTCGAGGATGGCTTCGGCTATGAGCGCTACGCCGAGTACGCGCTCGATGTGCCGATGTACTTCGTCTACCGCGAGGGCAAGTATATCGACGCCGCCGGGCTGTCGTTCCGCGATTTCCTGAAGGGCGAATTGTCGGTGCTGCCGGGCGAGAAGCCGACGCTCGACGACTGGACCGATCATCTGTCGACCGCGTTCCCCGAGGTGCGGTTGAAGACGTTCCTCGAGATGCGCGGTGCGGATGGTGGCCCGTGGAACCGGATCTGCGCGCTGCCGGCGCTGTGGGTCGGGCTGCTCTACGATCAGGGTGCGCTCGATGCGGCGTGGGACCTGGTCAAGGACTGGACGATCGACGAGCGTCAGGCGTTGCGCGACAGCGTGCCCAAGCTGGGACTAAACGCGCCGATCGCGGGCGGCGGCAAGCTGCGCGACATCGCGGGGCAAGTGCTCGATATCGCCGGTGCGGGCCTGTCGGCGCGGGCGCGATTCAATCGGGCGGGCGACAACGAGACGGGCTTCCTCGACCCGCTGCGCGAGATCGTCCGCAGCGGCAAGGTGCCCGCCGAAGTGCTGCTCGAGCGTTATCATGGCGTATGGAACGGCGACGTCTCGAAGGTCTACGACGAAGCGAGTTTCTAACTCCTCCCCTCCCGCTTGCGGGAGGGGTCGGGGGAGGGCTTGGCCGCTGGCGTTGCGCTTAGAAGTATAGAGGTCGGCCCCTCCCCTAACCCCTCCCGTAAACAGGGGGGAAATTAGCCGCGCAGTCTCGCGAACAGCCGCGGCACCAAGCCGTTGCGCGTCATCCAGTCGAAATACGCGCGATAGTCCGGGTCGAGCTTCAGGTGCCGCTCTTCGGTCTTGGCGCGCCAGTAATACACCCCGCTGACCGCCGCCATCAGCAGCGTCGCGCGCGCCGCGTCGACGACGCTGCCGAGCGTCAGCACGGGAATCGTCGAGATCCACCAGAAGACGTTCTTCGACAGATACGCAGGATGCCGCGACACCGCGTAGGGCCCATGCGTCAGGATCCCGCGGTTGGTGAGGTTGGAGAAGCGAAAGCCGAACGCCATCGTCGCCCATGCGTAGATCGCGGTCAGCCCGACCAGCACCGCGCCGATCAGCGCCAACAGGATCGGATGCCCCTGGAACCAATATGCCCAATCCGACGTGCCCGGATGATAATCGAGCGGTCCGCCGGGGGTCATCAGGATGAACGGCGGATAGCACATCAGTGCAGGCATCCACGCCGCCGCGAACGGGTTGGCGCTGCGGATGTGCGAATCGAGCGGACGGAAGGTCAGCAGATAGCCGACCGTCGCGAACGCCACGTCGATCAGAAACATCAGCGTTACCAGCCAACTCGACAAGGCGACCGGATCGCGCAGCACCGATGCGGCGTCACCGCGGACGAAATCGCCGAACCCCGGCGGCACGATCGCGAGCATGAAGGCGAGGAAGAACGTCTTCACGCCCCAGGCGCGGAGGTGGCCATAGATCGCCTCACGGTCGACACCCGCCTGCCCCGTCATCCACCCGCCGAGATGCCAGGCACCGTCGCGCGGCTCGACCAGATAGCGGTCGATCCAAAGGACGTAGGGGATCGAGACCACGAACAGGATCGGCGCGGCATTGGTGAAGCACCACATCGCAAACGCGAAATTACCCTGCCAATAAAAGCGCCCGGCGCCATAGATCACCGCGATCGCGGCCCAGGTCGCCCAAAGTCCGGCCAGCTTGGTTAGACTCGTGTCGAGCATCTCGCGCCACGATTTGCCAGCCGTCCAGTCAACTCCCGTGCTCGGGCTCAAATGCACCTTGTCGACCAGTAGCGACCAAGCGATCATCGGCAAGCCGCACGCCGCGACGTTGATCAGCGCCGAATACGGCCCGTCCATGCCGTAATGGCGGGCGACGGCGATCCAGACGAGTACGCCCAACAGTCCCGACAGCCCAGCGCCGTGGCTGACCGCCGATTTCGGCCGGGGATCGATGGTGGCGGGAACGGTAATCGCTGGGTCGTGGTCCATCCCGTCGGCCTAGCGCAATATGGTAATCAAGGCGTGAAGCATGTTCGGCAGCACCTATACGGACGCTTGCGCCGAGCGCATCGCGACGCTAGTCCAATCGCTCGCTCAGGCGTCGGGCGGGTATAGTACAATGGTAGTACAGCAGCCTTCCAAGCTGAATACACGGGTTCGATTCCCGTTACCCGCTCCAAAAAACGGCTCGCCCGTCGTCCCTTGACCGTTGCCACGACGTGTCAGCTACCGCTGCGGCTGAGCTTCCAATCGTTATTTTGCGACCAACTGCCCCAACAGGTTGGCCATCCGTCGCCGTCCAAGCACCGTCAGTTGGACATGCGATCGGCGCCCATCGCGCTCGTCGCGCGTCCGTTCGACCAGATTGGCGTCCTGCAACATTGCCAAATAGCGCAGCGCGGTGGCCGAAGGCGCACGCGCACCGATACAGACGGCCGAGACGCTGAGTTGGCGACGCTCGTGATCCGAAATGAACAGATCCAGCAGGATGTCCCATGCGGGTTCCGAAAACAGCGTTTCGCCGAGCAGGTCGTCGCGAACCTTTCTCATGGTATACAGGCGCTTGGCCACCTCCACCAGTGCCGGCGAGGAGACCCCACCGGGCGCCGGATCGGCAATAGACACGCCGACCGGTAGAAAGGCCACGCGCTTGGCGGCCGTGATGGGCACCACAGCAATTGCGTAAGTCATAAACGTCTTCCGAATATGCTTCAGCGGAGGGTCGGGTCCTGGCGACTCCAGTCGAGATCCCAGCCACGTGCCCGGATCCTGCGCGAGTGCCTGACTGTCCCGATCACGAGAAGCAGGACGATGGGATAGCTCCAGGCCGCGGAGAGGACAGCGTAGACGAGCCGGATGACGTCAGGGCTCATCGCTCGAGCCAGATGAGCCCCCGTCCCCAACGCGTGAAGTGCGGTTGCCCAAGCCGGCCAGAACCGATCGGCCTTGAGCGTGATCGCGATCATCACCGCCAGCAGGACGAGGTCGACGATCATCACGCCTCCCTCCAGTCCTACGAACAGGACCGGAATATCCCGCTGGACGAGGCCGGTCGATACCGCTGCGAGCAGCAGCGCCAACCCTGTCAATCGCTCCGGCGCCCCGCCCCGCAGAAGGGCATAGCCGGACGCGGCCACCTGTATCGCGTAGAACAACCAGACCCGATCCAACTCTTACCTCCAAAGCAGGACCGAAACCGGCCGTTCAGGCCACTGCCGCGAGGCGAACCGGCGTCTCGGCGCGCAACGCACCTTCGTTCGGCGGACATTCCGCGGTGTCGCCATACCCGTAGAACTGCCCAAGACCGATTTCGGCGCGCACGTCGACTAGCGCACGATGCGCCTCGACGAAGCGCTGGCGGGCGTTGATGATATCGAGCGAGGCTTGCGATACCATCTGCAACGCCGCGACGCCGGTGCCGACAGGCAGGTTGGCGGCGACACGCTGCTGCAACAACGTCGATACGCACGATGCCGCGAGCATCGCCGCGTGATCGACGGCCGCCTCGGCCTTCAGAAAATCGATCGTGACCTTGTCGGTCGCGTCGCGTCGTTGTTTCAGCATCGTCGTTCTCCCCGTTGGCACCGTCGTTGCGGTGCCGTGTACGGGAGCGCCGCGATCTCGGTTCGATCGCAACAGGCTGGTCATCGTCATCGCCATGTTCACGAGCGCCATCGAGGTGACGGCGATCAGGCCCATGAGAGCGAGAAGTCTGATTATCCTGTCGCCAACCGAAAATCGATTGCGGGCCACTCCCGTCGATCCGCTTTCCCCGGAGATTCCGAAGAAGCGGCGAACAAGCCCCCACGGCTCGATCTGAGCTCTGTCTGGAGTGCTGGAGGGGAGATTGGGAACGTCGAATGGTTCGGATGGTAGCCGTTCGTATGTGAGCGCAGGCTCTTCCGCCTCGGTTGGTTCACGAACCAGCACGGTGTCGCCGGTCACGCCCTGCTCGTGCTCCTGCAGGCGCCGCGCGGCTTCGAACCGCGTGCCGACGCCGAGAATCTGGATGGCGCGCTCGATCCGCTTGTCGATCGCCGACGGCGACACACCGAAGATCGCGGCGATCTCCTTCGAGTTATGGTGGGTCAACACCAATCGCAGGCAGGCGCGCTGGGCTTCGGTCAACTGCTCGTTGCGTCCTGCGGTCATGCCGTGATGGTAGCGCGAACGCGGCGCAGTTGCACCCTTCACTTACATCAGGATGGCGTTCCAGCCGCACGACGGCGCAACGTGTTGGAACTGGCAGCAACTCATGTTGCTGGATGGGCCAGCCTTTGTCGGTCTCTTGCCTGCATTCGGCAGTCGTGGGACGTCGAGCGCCTCAATCGCGGGCGAAGATCTCGTCATGCGGGATGGTCAGGTCGAGCGATGGGATGTGGAGATCGGTACGATCGCGCAGCCAGTCGTCGGTCCATCCGCCGCTCGGCGTGCGCCGGACAAGGCGGATGCGTTCGTCGGTCGGGTCGACGAGGACGATCTCGCGGGTGCCTTCGAGCTCGCGATACTCCTCGAGCTTGACCTTCTGGTCGTAGGAGGAGGTCGATGGCGAGAGTACCTCGAACACGACCTGTGGGTCGCCGAGAAGCTTCTTGCGGTCGTTGCCGGGGGCGGACGGGTTGTTGCAGTAGATGCTGAGGTCGGGAAATCGTACCGACCGCTCGCCGGTGCGGGTGGCGAAGTCGGAGCCGTAGGGGCGGCAGCCGGTGCCGCGCAACTTGGGGCCTATATACATCAGGAGATTGGCGGCGATGCGGGCATGCGCTTCGTTGCCGCCGGCCATCATGTAGATCAGGCCATCTTCCAATTCAGCCTTCGCGCCGCCGAAATCCATGTCGAGGAATTCGTCGACTTCGACTCGGCGGTAGGCGGGATCGAGGTGGAGGGCGGTCATCGGCTGACGGTATACCGTTCGCGGGGACAAACAAAGGGCCGGGGATTGCTCCCCGGCCCTTTGCTTTGGTCGGTGTGTTCGGAACGGAGGACCGGCAAAGCCGGCCCTTTTCGTCGGACGGGCCTGGGGGCTTCGCCGCCCAGCCCGCCGGCCGTTCTGATCTTCTGTCCGGGGCAGGTTGCCCTGCCCCGGTCGAAAATCAGAAGTCCATGCCGCCCATGCCGCCCATGCCGCCGCCGCCCATGGGCATGGCGGGCTTGTCTTCGGCCATTTCGCTCACGGCCGCTTCGGTCGTGATCAGGAGGCCTGCGACCGATGCTGCGTTCTGCAGCGCGGTGCGGACGACCTTGGTCGGATCGATCACGCCGGCTTCCACCAGGTTCTCGTACGTGTCGGTCGCGGCGTTGAAGCCGATCGACGTGTCGTTGCCGTCGAGCAACTTGCCCGAAACCACCGCACCGTCATGACCCGCATTCTGCGCGATCTGGCGAACCAGAGCGGTCAGCGACTTGCGCACGATGTCGATACCGCGCGTCTGGTCGTCGTTCGCACCCTCGAGACCGTCGAGAGCCTTGGTTGCGTACAGCAGAGCCGTACCGCCGCCGGGGACGATGCCTTCTTCGACGGCTGCGCGGGTTGCGTGCAGCGCGTCGTCGACGCGGTCCTTGCGCTCCTTGACCTCAACCTCGGAAGATCCACCAACCTTGATCACGGCAACGCCGCCGGCAAGCTTGGCGAGACGCTCCTGGAGCTTCTCCTTGTCGTAGTCGCTGGTCGTGTTCTCGATCTGCTGGCGGATCGCTTCGGTGCGGCCCTTGATCGTGTCGTGATCGCCGGCACCGTCGACAATGACGGTGTTGTCCTTGTCGATCGTGACGCGCTTGGCGGTGCCGAGCATGCCGAGCGTGACGGTCTCGAGCTTGATGCCGAGGTCTTCCGAGATCATCTCGCCCTTGGTCAGGATCGCGATGTCCTCGAGCATCGCCTTGCGACGATCGCCGAAGCCCGGTGCCTTGACCGCTGCGACCTTCAGGCCGCCGCGCAGCTTGTTGACGACGAGCGTGGCCAGAGCCTCACCCTCGATGTCCTCGGCGATGATCAGGAGCGGACGACCCGACTGGACGACAGCTTCCAGGATCGGGAGCATCGCCTGCAGGTTCGACAGCTTCTTCTCGTGGATCAGGATGTAGGGGTCCTGAAGCTCGACGGTCATCTTCTCGGGGTTGGTGATGAAGTACGGCGACAGATAGCCGCGGTCGAACTGCATGCCCTCGACCACGTCGAGCTCGAATTCGAGACCCTTCGCTTCCTCGACGGTGATCACGCCTTCCTTGCCGACCTTCTCCATGGCTTCGGCGATCTTCTCACCGACTTCACGGTCGCCGTTGGCCGAGATGATGCCGACCTGCGCCACTTCCTTCGAACCCGAAACCGGCTTCGAACGCGCCTTGACGTCCTCGACGACCTTGATGACGGCGAGATCGATGCCGCGCTTCAGATCCATCGGGTTCATGCCCGCTGCGACCGACTTCATGCCCTCGCGGACGATGGCCTGCGCCAGAACCGTCGCGGTGGTCGTGCCGTCGCCGGCGATGTCGTTGGTCTTCGAGGCCACTTCGCGCAGCATCTGCGCACCCATGTTCTCGAACTTGTCCTTGAGCTCGATCTCCTTGGCGACGGTGACGCCGTCCTTGGTGATGCGCGGTGCGCCGAAGCTCTTGTCGATGACGACGTTGCGACCCTTGGGGCCCAAGGTCACCTTGACCGCGTCGGCGAGAATGTCGACGCCGCGGAGGATGCGCTCACGCGCGTCACGACCGAATTTTACGTCCTTGGAAGCCATGTCAGCTGCCCTTTCAAAAAAGTGAAGTACAGGAAGTGCAGACGCTGGCGCAGATATCGCAGCCAGCATTTCTCGGCCCGTTCACGTCAGCATGACGCCGACGATCCCGAGCCCGTCGGGTCAACCGACGATGCCGAGAATGTCCGATTCCTTCATGATCAGCAGGTCTTCGCCGTCGACCTTGACCTCGGTGCCCGACCATTTGCCGAACAGGATCTTGTCGCCGGTCTTGACGTCGAGCGGGGTGATCGTGCCGTTCTCGGCGCGGGTGCCGGTGCCGATGGCGACGACTTCGCCTTCCTGCGGCTTTTCCTTGGCGGTGTCGGGGATGATGATGCCGCCAGCCGTCTTCTCTTCGGCTTCGAGGCGCTTCACCAGCACGCGATCATGCAACGGACGAAAGTTCATGGGGTCCATGTCCTTTTGGATTGTGACAGATTTCTGGCACTCAAGGTTATCGAGTGCCAACGGACGGCATATGTGCCTCGTGGTGCTGCATGTCAAAGGTTCCGGGGGTGAAATTTTTTCGGGCGGACGTGGTATTCGGGCACCTGCGCGTGTTTACCCAAAGGACCACCCCGGCGGAGGCCGGGGCCCAGGTGGCAAGGCTGCAGTAACGGCGCGCATCGCTCCATTAGCGACGTTCCCCAACTGGGCCCCGGCCTCCGCCGGGGTGGTGGAATTGGGATGCGCCTGGGCGCTTGCTTTCGCGGGAGAACAAGGCTGGGCAAACTTTCCCTTCTGCTCCCCTTCCGCTTGCGGGAGGGGTAGGGGGAGGGGTTTCTCGGGCGGGTGCCCGTGGGACGCCCCTCCCCTAACCCCTCCCGCAAGCGGGAGGGGGATTGCGTGGTGTTTTGGGTAGATGTGCGGACTAGAACGCTTCCTGTGTTGGACGCGTAATACAGGGCATTTACCTCGGTCCGCGCATGCTCTAGCTCTCCTCCCATGACCGATACCGCTGCGCCGTCCTACGCCCCCTCCTATGTCGACCCAGCCCGCCCGCCGCGGAAGAAATGGCGGCTCGTACGGGGCGTGTGGACGTTCCTCGTGGCGATCAAGGATGCGCTCGTCCTGATCGCGATGCTGCTGTTCTTCGGGCTGATCTTCGCGGCGCTCAATGCGCGGCAGAGCACGACGGCGATCAAGGACGGTGCTCTCGTCCTCGACCTGAACGGCTCGATCGTCGAGCAGCCCGAGGAACAGGCCGCGTTCGCCGCACTATCGGGGCAGAGCCGGACGCGGCAATTTCGCCTTCGCGACGTGGTCCGCTCGATCGATACCGCGCGCACCGATGCGCGCGTGAAAGTGGTCGTGCTCGATCTCGACAGCTTCGGCGGCGCCTATCCGGCGGCACTCGGCGAGGTCGGCGATGCACTGGCGCGGGTGCGCGCGAGCGGCAAGCCGGTGCTTGCTTACGCGACCGCGTACACCGATGGCGGATACCGGCTCGCGGCGAATGCGAGCGAGATTTGGGTCAACCCGCTGGGTGGCACGATCTTCATGGGGCCGGGTGGCAACCAACTCTATTACAAGGGCCTGATCGACAAGCTCGGCGTCAATGCGCACGTCTACCGCGTCGGCCGCTACAAGTCGTTCGTCGAGCCCTACACGCGGGCGGACCAGAGCGACGACGCGCGCGCGGCGAGCACCGCGCTGTACGGCACGTTGTTCGCGCAGTGGCGCGAGGCCGTCGCGAAAGCACGCCCCAAGGCGCAGATCGCGCAGTTCATGAGCGCGCCCGACAAGTTGATTCTTGCCTCGAACGGCAACATCGCCGCGGCGAATATGCGCGCGGGCATCGTCGACAAGCTTGGCGACCGGATCGCGTTCGGGCGTCGCGTGGCGGAATATGCAGACAGCGACGCGACCAAGCCGGCAGGCAATTACAATGCGATCAAATACGACGCGTGGGTGAAGGCCAACCCCCGCCCCACCGTGGGCGACGCGATCGGCGTGCTGACGATCGCCGGCGAGATCGTCGACGGCGAGAGCGGCCCCGGCAAGGCGGCGGGCAAGACGATCGAGAAGGCGGTGCTCGACGGGCTCGCCAAGAAGACTTTGAAGGCGCTGGTAGTGCGCGTCGACTCGCCGGGTGGATCGGTGATGGCGTCGGAGCAGATCCGGCTCGCGATCCTCGAAGCCAAGCGGCAGAAGCTGCCCGTCGTCGTATCGATGGGCGGGCTGGCCGCGAGCGGCGGATACTGGGTGTCGACGCCGGCCGACGTGATCTTCGCCGAGCCCGGCACGATCACCGGCTCGATCGGTATCTTCGGCGTGATCCCGACCTTCGAGAACGCGCTCGCCAAGATCGGCGTGACCAGCGACGGCGTGAAGACCACGCCGCTGTCGGGCCAGCCCGACATCACCGGCGGCACCACGCCGATGTTCGACGCGATCGCGCAGGCGGGGATCGAGAACGGCTATCGCCAGTTCGTCTCGCGCGTGGCGGCATCGCGGAAGATGACGCCGGCGCGGGTCGACGAGATCGGCCAGGGGCGCGTCTGGGATGGTGGCACCGCGCGGCAGATCGGGCTCGTCGACCGGTTCGGGACGTTGCAGGACGCGATCGACGAGGCCGCCAAGCGCGCCAAGCTCGATCCCGCCAAGGTGCATGCCGAGTATCTGGAGAAGAAGCCGGGCTTCCTCGCGACGATCGCGCAGGATTTCGGTGGCGACGAGGACGATGCCGCAGACGGGGCAGCCGGCGGTGATGCGTTCGCGCACGTCGCGGCGGACCGGCGCCAGATGCTCGCGCGGGCGGTCGGCGACATGAAGCGACTGGCGACGTCGGGTTCGATCCAGGCGCGCTGTCTCGAGTGTGGCGGGATGGGGCCGACGACAGTGGGCATCGGCGATGCCAAGCTGCTCGACCTGCTGCTGGCACGGATCGGGTTCTGATGGCGATCCCCGCAACTGGCAACGGCGGTGGGATCGTCATCCGGGCGGCGGTGCCGGAGGATGCCGCGTCGATCGCGGCGATCTATGCGCCGCACGTGCTGGTGGGCACGGTGTCGTTCGAGACCGAGGCGCCGGATGCGCGACAGATGCGCGCGCGGATGGAGGCGTCGGACGGGCTGTATCCTTGGCTGGTTGCGACGATCGGCTCCGAGGGTGGCGTGCTGGCGTACGCTTATGCCTCGGCGTTCCACAAGCGTGAGGCGTACCGGTTCGCGTGCGAGACCACGGTGTATGTCGCGGATGCGGCGCAGCGGCAGGGTGCGGGGCGGCTGTTGTACGAGGCGCTGATCGATACGCTGCGGGCTCAGGGGTTTACGCAGGCGATCGGGGCGATTGCGTTGCCGAACGATTCTTCGATCAAGCTGCATGAGGCTGTCGGGTTTCGGCGGGCGGGGGTGTACCGCGAGGTCGGGTACAAGAATGGGCAGTGGATCGATGTCGGGCATTGGCAGTGCGAGTTGAACGAACCTGCGGTGCCGCCGGTGGAGCCGCGGCGGTTTGCCGATGTCGGGGTTGTGCGGGGGTAGAGCTTCCTCTGGATGGCGTGACCGTAGTCAAAGCGACGCCACCGCGGCGGAGGCCACCACCCCGGCGTAGGCCGGGGCCCAGTTGGGAAAGCTGGCGTAACGGAGCGCAACACACATCAGCGATGTCCCCCAACTGGGCCCCGGCCTTCGCCGGGGTGGTTTGAGGTGTAGGGTAGTGCTTCGCCAACCGACGGAGACCAGCCTCAGCATCAGAACGAGCTAGATCGGGCTGTCCGTTCAAGTCCAACTGCTGGCCCGCTCTACCTTGTTCTCCCGCGAAGGCGGGAGCCCAGACTGGGTCCCCGCCTTCGCGGGGACACAAGGTTATTGCGCGGCAAACTTGATGAGTTAGCGCCGTCCACCGTACGCAGGCAGCGCTAGATGAAAGCGGATGGCGGCCGCCCTGAGCGTGAAGCCGGCACTCGCCGCGATCACTGCTGCCAAAGCCAGCGGCACGCCCAGCAACACCAGCCCGACATAACTCGCCGCCGCCAACGCCGCCGCGGTCACGTACAGTTCCGGCCGCATCAGGATCGACGGCTCCCCCGCCAGCACGTCGCGGATGATGCCACCGACGCACGCCGTCATCACCCCCATCAGCGCCGCCGGCACCGGTGGCACGCCGTAGCCGAGCGCCTTCGCCGCGCCGTACACCGCATACGCAGCAAGCCCTACCGCGTCGAACCAGCCGAGCGCTTCGTCCTTCCACCACCGCTCGGGCGTCACCCAGATCAGCAGCGCAACCCCGAGGCACACGCTGGCAGCGCGCGCGTCATGTACCCAGAACACCGGCGCGCCGATCAGCAAGTCGCGCACGGTACCGCCGCCGACGCCGGTGATCAGCCCGAAGAAGACGAGCGTCACGAACGTCTGGCCACGCTTGGCCGCCGCGAGCGCACCCGAGGCGGCGAACACTGCCAGGCCCGCGAGGTCGAACCAGGGTGCTGCGACGGGCAGGATCTCGACGGGCAAGGGCACGGGCAACATCGCGGCGGCGTAACCGGCCTGCCATCCAGCGTAAAGCGGGACCGCGGAATGATGTCGCCCGTGCCGCAAACGCAGTGACCCAACGCCTGCTGCAAAGATGAACGCCAGCATGAACGCGGTGTTGTTTTTGGTTCATGCAACTGGCGCTATAGTCACTTCGTTACACCAGCAGATCAATTCACTAGGGAGTTACATCATGCGTAAGTTCGTTCTGGCCATGGGCCTCAGCGCAATGGTCCTGCCGACCATGCTCGTCCCCGTCTCGGCGGCAGACGCGCGCGATCGTCGCGAATGGCGTGGTCGTGACGGCCGCGTCTATTGCAAGAAGAGCAACGGCACGACCGGCACGATCATCGGCGGCGTCGGTGGCGCCCTGCTCGGCCGCACGGTCGACACCCGCGGCGACCGCACGGTCGGCACGCTGGGCGGCGCCGTCCTCGGCGGCCTCGCCGGCCGCGCGATCGACAAGGGCACGAGCAACAACAACCGTCGTTGCCGCTGACACTCATCGGCTAAATCAATGCCGCTATTTCAATAGTTGCGCGTTGTGGAAGGGCGTCGTGGGAAACTGCGACGCCTTTTTTCTTGTCCGATGAAGGATCAAAACGATGACCACACGCAGCGGTTCGGCAAAGTATGAAGGCCTCGGCAAGAGCGGCAAGGGCCATGTCTCGACCCAGTCGGGCGTGCTGTCCGACAGCCCCTACGGCTTCAACACGCGGTTCGAGAACGAGCCCGGCACCAACCCCGAGGAGCTGATCGCGGCCGCGCATGCATCGTGCTTCACGATGGCGCTGAGCTTCGCGCTCGCCGGCAAGGGGTATGAGGCGGGAACGCTCGAGACGTCCGCCAAGGTGACGCTCGACAAGGACGGCGACGGGTTCAAGATCACCAAGTCGGCGCTGACGCTGAACGCCAAGGTCGACGGCATCTCGAAGGAAGAATTCGAGGCGATCGCCGCGGACGCCAAGGCGAACTGCCCGGTGTCGAAGGTGCTCAACGCCGAGATCACGCTGGAGCACACCCTCGCCTGATATCAACCTCGCCTGTTATCAATGACCTAAGTCTGTCGGCCGGCTGAATGCGACGTAGTTTGCGGTTCACGCAACTCGCGCTTCGGCCGGCCGTTGTTTGCGTATCCAGTCAGGAGACCAAACATGCGTATCGCCATTCTCTCGGCGGCCCTCGCCGCCACCGCGTTCGGCGCGATTCCCGCCGGCGCGCAATCGACCGTACGCGGCGCCAACCAGGAATATAACGACCAGGTGCGCGACGCACGGCGCGACTATCGCCGCGATCTCCGCAACGCCGACTCACGTGGCGACGTCCGCGATGCGCGCCGCGATTACCGCGACGAGGTGCGCGACGCACGCCAGGACCGCCGTGGCGACATTCGCGACATCCGTCAGGATCGTCGCAATGACGGGCGCAACTGGCAGCAGTATCGCGGCTATGACTACAACCGCTACGAACCCGGCCAGCGTGGCTATCTCGCCGACCGCTATTACCGCGACGGCCGCTATTATCAGGAGCGCCGCCTGGGTCGTAACGACCGCATCTATCGCGGCGGCAACGGGCGCTATTACTGCCGCCGCAACGACGGGACGACCGGGCTGATCGTCGGCGGGCTTGCCGGTGGTGCGCTCGGCAACGTGATCGCGGGCGGTGGTTCGCGGCTGCTCGGTACGCTGATCGGGGCAGGCGGTGGCGCGGTACTCGGGTCGTCGATCGATCGCGGCAACGTGCGCTGCCGATAAGACGCGGTTGGCGTGAGACGATAGGGCCCGGTGGAAACACCGGGCCCTATCTGCGTCAGATGATACCGCTGCCCAGACTCAGGCGCAGCGCGAAAATGATGATCAGGACGATGTTGAGGTTGCGCCCGCCGCTGCTTGACGAGAGCGCGCCGACGGCTGCGCCGACGATCCCGATCGGGATGACGAGCCAGTTCATCCAGCCCAGCAGCGGGATGAACGCGACGAGGCCGAGCACCAGGGTGACGAGGCCGATGAGGATCGAGACGATGTTCAGCATGGGATGAACATGGCGAGTCGGGCGGGTTCGGGCAAGACTTGGGCGGATCCGTACGATCCTCCCCCGCCAGGGGGAGGTGTCGCCGAAGGTGACGGAGGGGGCGGACACGTAACAGACGTTTCCCTGCCCTTCCCCTCCGTCTGGCAAGCGCCAGCCACCTCCCCCTGCCGGGGGAGGATCGGATGTGTGTGGAAAACGCTTTCTTCACCGTCCTTCGCGCATAGGATGCGGGTGATGACTTTTTCCCTGCGCTCCGCACTTCTCCTCCCGCTGGCGCTGGCCGCCTGCAACCGGTCGTCGACCGACCAACAGGATCTCAACAGCCTCGATGCCGAGCTGACCAACGGCGCGGTGCGTGATCCCGCCGTTGCCGAGTCGCTTGGGAGCCAGATCATGGTCGATCCGCGGCTGGCGCAGTCGTCGAACACCGACGCGGTGCGCCCGCCGCCCCGCCCCGATAGCGGCGCAGTATCGCCCGAGGGCCCGCTCAACGCCGATCCGGTCGATGCCAAGACCTTACAGCGCGCGCCGGCTCCATCGAACGACTGCCCCGAGTGCAAGACCGCGAACGGCGCGCTCACGCTGGGGGCGCTGGCGGAACGGCAGAAGACGCCGGATGCAGGGGCGTGTGCGCGCCAGATCGGCTATTCGGCCGGGTGGGCGAACCGGTTGCCGGCGGATCTGCCGCTATATCCGGGCGCGCGGTTGACCGAGGCTGCGGGGGCGGATCGGGACGGCTGTCGGCTACGCGTGGTAAGTTTCGCGAGTGCGGCGCCGATGCAGAAGATGCTCGATTATTATTTCACGAAGGCGCGGACGGCAGGGTATTCGGCCGGGCATAGCACCGATGGCAAACAGCATGTGCTGGGCGGGGTTCGCGGGAACGACGCGTATGTGGTGTACGTGACGGCGCGGGCTGGTGGCGGGAGCGATGTTGATATGGTGTCCAACGCTGGGCGGTGAGGCTGGCCGGTGAGTTTGCTCCCTCCGCCGTCGCTCTGAAGTGCATTGAACTGCACCACCCCGGCGGAGGCCGGGGCCCAGTTGGGGAACGTCGCTAACTGAGCGCGGTCCTTCGTTACTGCGACCTTGCCAACTAGGCCCCGGCCTTCGCCGGGGTGGTGCTTTTTGGGGTGACGTCCCCTTCCCCTCCTTGTTCTCCCGCGAAGGCGGGAGCCCAGTCTGGGTCCCCGCCTTCGCGGGGAAACAATCTGAGACAGGGCTCGCGCGGTGATCTAAAACCAACGCAATGGAGCGCCACAGGCCTCCCCTGCGGCGCACCTTTCCGTTTTGCCCGATTCACGCTAGGGCGCGAGAATGCTTCCCCTTCTCTATGTCATGGTCGGTGGTGCGGTCGGGTCCGGCGCGCGCTATCTGACTGGCCGCGCGATGCTGTCGTTGCTCGGCCCTGACTATCCCTTTGGTACGCTTGCCGTGAATTTGATCGGTGGGTTGCTGATGGGGGTGCTGGTTGGCGTGCTTGCCCGCAATACCGCTTCGGAAACGTGGCGGCTGTTGCTCGGCGTGGGCGTATTGGGGGGATTCACGACGTTTTCGGCGTTCTCGCTGGACGTCGTCACGATGATCGAACGCGGCGCGATCGGCGTCGCGTTCGGGTATGTTTTGGTGTCGGTGATCGGTTCGGTCGCCGCGTTGTTCGCGGGTCTCTCCGCAGTAAGGGCCGTCGCATGACTGCGGGCAAAAGCGATAGCGATTCCGGCTTTCGGGAATTCAACGTCGGGTTCGACGATGACGGCATCCGGCTGGACCGGTGGTTCAAGCGGCATCTGCCTGAGACCAGCTTCACGACGGTGGCGATGTGGGCGCGCACCGGACAGCTCCGCGTCGACGGCGCGCGTGCGACGCCGGGCGACCGGATCGCGGCGGGCCAGATGCTGCGCGTGCCGCCGCCCGAAGCCGACAAGGCCGCCGCCGACGTCGACAAGCCCAGGCGCGTCCGCGAACGCGTGATCCTGTCGGACGAGGAGACCGAACTCGCGCAGTCCATGGTCATCCACAAGGATTTCCAGGCATTCGTGCTGAACAAGCCGCCGGGCCTCGCGACGCAGGGCGGGACCAAGACGACGCAGCATGTCGACGGGCTGCTCGATGGGTTGCAGTACGACAACGAGGGGCGGCCGAAGCTGGTCCACCGGCTCGACAAGGACACGAGCGGCGCGTTGCTGGTGGCGCGGACGTCGCGGGCGGCGGCGTTCTTTGCGAAGGCATTTTCGGGGCGGACCGCGCGAAAAGTCTATTGGGCGCTGGTGGTAGACGTGCCGTCGATCGAGGACGGCATGATCGAGCTGCCGATCGCGAAGCAGCCGGGCACCGGCGGCGAGAAGATGCACGTTGACGAGGCCGAGGGCGCACCAGCGCGGACGCGCTACCGCGTGATCGAGCGCGCGGGCAACCGCGCGGCGTGGGTCGAGTTGCAGCCGTTTACCGGGCGGACACACCAGTTGCGCGTGCACATGGCGGCGATCGGGCATCCGATCGTCGGCGATGGCAAGTACGGCGGGGCCGCTGCGTTTTTGACCGGGGGGATCTCGCGGAAAATGCATTTGCACGCTCGGCGGATCAAGGTGGATCATCCGGATGGCGGGTCGATCGACGTAACCGCGGAACTGCCGACGCATTTCGCCGAGAGCCTCAAGCAATTGGGTTTCGAGGAGAAGCTGGGCGACGACCTGGTGCTCGACGAGAAGACCGCGCCGACGCGTGAGCAGATGAAATCGCGGGCGAAGGCGCATGCGAAGTCGGTGCGGAAAGACCGTAAAGGTGAGCGGCGTGGACGTGGGGTTGTCGAGGAGAAGGCGACGGGCAAGCCTGCAGCGAAGACGGGTGGGCCTCGGACCGGGGCTGGGTCGAAGTTCGGGGCGCCGCGGAGCGGGCCTCGGGTTGAGGGGGCCAAGCCGGCTGGGCGCGGGCGTCCGGGTGGCGCTGGGAAACCTGGGCCTCGGAGTGGGCCTGGGACTCGGTAACTGATGGCTTTCGGCTGACGCGTGCCCTCACCCTTCCCACGGCCAAGCGGCCGCGGGCCCCTTCCCTCTCCCCCGAGGGGCGAGGGTGAGACGTCGGAGACGACCCTTACCTTTCACACCACCCCGGCGAAGGCCGGGGCCCAATTGGAAAGGTTGAGGTAACGGAGCGATGACTTCCGTTAGCGACGTCCCCCAATTGGGCCCCGGCCTTCGCCGGGGTGGCGTGGTTTGTTTGGAGGCTTCTGCTCACTCTTGTTCCCCCGCGAAGGCGGGGGTCCAGGGGCAACGATCGCGTCGCTGCTTGATTCCTGGGCCCCCGCCTTCGCGGGACAACTAGTCGCGCCCTACTTCAGCCACCCCAGCAGCAACCGCCGCACGCCCTCCGTCACCGTCCCGAACACGATATGCGACGCCGCGCTATACAGATGCGTCGTCGGCGCGGTGTTCCACGGCGCGTCGCCAAGCCCCACCGCCGGCACCGCCGCCTCATCAAGCAACGCCGTCGTCGCCGCAGCGAACGCGGTGCCGTAGCCGGCGGTCACCGAAGGCCGGTATTCCGCCGCCACCGCGTAGGCGATCCCCAGCCCTGCCCCGAGCGCGTAGTGCACAACCTGCCCTGCAAGCGGCTTGCGACCGTCGGGGATGTCGTGGCCGACCACCATTTGCGACACCTTGTCCGCCGCCTTCTCCGTTGCAGGTTCCGCATCGCTCTCCGACGAGGACAGCGCGGCGACGCCGGCCTGGAAGCGGTCCATCACGAACGAGGCCGCTAGCCCTGCGACGAGGCCCGCGGCGGCGGCGGCCCAGATGTTCGGCGTGTCGGTTTGTGCGTGCGCCATCGTTGAGTCTCCAGAGGTATCCGACACGAACCGTTCGCAGGCGCGCGCGTTCCGGTTTGGCGTTCCCTCGCGTGCACGCGTGATCTACGAGGCGGCGATGCGTTGGAAAATTTCATGACCCGTCTTGCTGTGTTCGATTGCGACGGGACGCTCGTCGACAGCCAGGCGAATATCTGCGTCGCGTGCGAGCGTGCGTTCGAGGGCGCCGGGCTGATTTCGCCGCCGCGCGCGGACATTCGGCGGATCGTCGGGCTTAGCCTCGTCGAGGCGATGCAGGTGTTGCTGCCGGAGGCGGACGAGGCGCTGCACCGGTCGCTCGCCACCGACTACAAGAACGCGTTCCATGCGATGCGCGCGAGTGGCGAACTGGCCGACGAACCGTTGTTCGACGGGATCGCCGAGGTGATCGAGACGCTCGCGGACGACGGCTGGCTGCTGGGTGTGGCGACGGGCAAATCCGACCGCGGCCTCGCGCATATTCTAGCCGCGCACGGGATCACCGAGAGGTTCGTGACGTTGCAGACCGCCGACCGGCATCCGTCGAAGCCCGACCCGGCGATGCTGTTCGCGGCGATCGCCGAGGCAGGCGCTAGCGCGGAGACGACCGCGATGATCGGCGATACGAGCTTCGACATGGCAATGGCCCGAGCGGCACACGTACGCGCGGTCGGGGTCGCATGGGGGTATCACCCCGTGCACGAGCTATCCGATGCCGGTGCCGACGTCGTTGCGACGACCGTACCCGACCTGCTGCACATGGTGGCGCCGCGATGACCGACGCGGACAAGGTAGCGCAGCGGCGCTGGTTCGTGTTGGTCGTCGTCCGGATGGCGGGGGTTGCGGGCGCGCTGCTCGGGCTGATCCTGATCGCGCGCGCGCATGATCTGGGGCCGAAGATCCTCGGGACGGCGATCGTGTTGTCGGCGATGGCGATGATCGCGATCGTGCCGCGTAGCTTGGCGCATCGCTGGCGGAGTACGCCTGAATGAACGGAATGGGCGCATGAAGCGGTTCTGGAAAGACGTCGCGATCGATGCGGATCGGGTAGTGACGCTCGACGGCAAGCCGGTGCGGACGCCCGGGCGGCGACCGCTTGCGTTGCCAAGCGATGCGCTGGCCGAGGCGGTTGCGGCGGAATGGCGCGCGGTCGGTGAGACGATCGACCCGCGGACGATGCCGCTGACCGGGCTCGCCAATGCGGCGACCGATCCGATCGCGAACGATCCGGCGCAGTTCGCCGCGCGGCTGGCGGCGTATGGCGAGAGCGACCTGCTCTGCTACCGCGCGGAGGGGCCGCCGTTGTTGGTCGAGCGGCAGGCGGCGTCCTGGGATCCGCTGCTGGCGTGGGCGCGGGGGCGGTATGACGTGACGTTCGCGGTCACCACCGGCGTGATGCACGTCGCGCAACCGGCGACGACGATCGCGCGGCTGCATGAGGCGGTCGCGGCGTATGACGATTTTCGGCTGGCGGGGTTGTCGCCGGTGGTGACGCTGACCGGGTCGCTGGTGATCGGGCTGGCGCTGATCGAGGGTGAGATCGATGCCGATGCGGCCTGGGCGGCGGCGGGGATCGATGAGGACTGGTCGGTCGAAATGTGGGGCGAGGACTGGCAGGCGACCCAGTTGCGCGAGTTGAAGCGCAAGGAGTTTGGGTTGGGGGTGGAGTTTCTGGGGCTGCTCTAGCCTTAGGAGTTTACCCACCCCCTCCAAGTCCGTCACCCCAGCGGAAGCTGGGGTATCCCGATTGGCGGATGCCGCGACCCGGAACGGGGAGATCCCAGCTTTCGCTGGGATGACGGTTGGGATGAGTTAGCGCGTCAGCCTGCGGATGAAACCGATCAGCCCGGTCTGGCGCGAGCGCTTCAGGCGCTCCGCGGCCAGGATCGTCTTCACGCCGCGGATGCAGCTGTCGACGTCGTCGTTGACCAGCACATAGTCATAGCCGTCCCAGTGGCTCACCTCGTTTGCCGCGCGCGACATGCGGGCTTCGATCACCTCTTCCGAATCGGTGCCGCGGCTGGTGAGGCGGCGGTGGAGTTCTTCCATCGAGGGCGGGAAGATGAAGACGCGGACGACGTCGCCGCCGGCGATCTGGAACAGCTGTTGCGCGCCCTGCCAATCGATGTCGAACAGCACATCCTTGCCGGCCGCGAGCATCTCCTCGACCTGCGCGCGCGGCGTGCCGTAGCGATGGTTGAAGACGTGCGCCCACTCCAGGAACTCGTCCTTCGCGACCATGTCGCGAAAGCCCTCGAGGTCGGTAAAATGGTAATCCTTGCCGTCGACTTCGCCGGGTCGCACCGAACGGGTCGTGACCGAGACCGACATCTCGAGTTCGTGCTCGTCCGCGAGCAATCTGCGCGCGATGGTCGACTTGCCGGCACCGGACGGCGAGGACAGGACGAACAGGACTCCGCGACGACGGAAACCATGCGGGTCGGACGGAAGTGTGTGGGGCATGCGCGCCCTTGCCGCGGACCGCGTATGGGCGTCAACCCATGCGCGGCCCGCGCGTGGTATTACGAAGGCGGATTAATAGCCGGCCTTGCGGGCCTTATTGCGGTCGTAGGCCTTCTTGGCTGCGTAACCACCGCCGAGGATCATGCCGAGTGGGCCCATGCGGCGCATCAGGCCCATCGCCACGACACCCTTTACTGCGCCCGAGGCGCCGCCCGAACCGTCGCGACGGCCCATTTCGCGGCCGACCAATGCACTGATAATACGTCCGATCATGCTTCTGACTCCCCGAAAACCTGGTCCTTGAGTTCCGCTGCACCGCGCAGCACTGCCCAGCCGGTCGCGTAGGTCACGGCTAGCGGCACGACGACCTTGAGTACGTTGGCGGTGATCGCACCGATGATCGCGCCGTCCGCGTTGCCGTCGTCGCCGCTGAGCGAGTCGATGCCTGCGCCGATCAGCGCGCCTATGGTCGTTGCGCCCACGTAATTTCTCCTGTCCGTGTGGCGGGTTAGCGCGCGAGGGGCGTTTGGGTTCCCGGCGGAGTTTCCGATGAGCTCCCGGCGAGCTGCCGCTGCCCGCCCCATCCGTCCCGTTCGCCCTGAGCGAAGTCGAAGGGTGTGCCCCAAACGAAGGTGCTTCGACTTCGCTCAGCACGAACGGGAGGGGGGCGGAGCGAGGCGGGCGTTAGCGACCGAGCATCGATTCGGGCTTGACGACGCGGTCGAAGGTTTCGGCGTCGACGAGGCCTAGCGCGAGGCCGGCTTCCTTCAGCGTCAGCCCTTCGGCGTGCGCGTATTTGGCGATCTTCGCGGCGGCGTCGTAGCCGATCTCGGGGGCCAGTGCCGTTACCAACATCAGTGAGCGATCGAGCAGGTCTGCGATACGCCCACGATTGGGTTCGATGCCGTCGACGCAGCGCTCCGCGAACCCTTCCATCGCGGTCGCGAGCAGGTCGATCGAGCGGAGCACGTTGGCGCCGATCAACGGCTTGAACACGTTCAACTCGAGATGGCCCTGCATCCCGCCGACGGTGACCGCGACGTGGTTGCCCATCACTTGCCCCGCGACCATCGTCAGCATCTCGCACTGCGTCGGGTTCACCTTGCCGGGCATGATCGAGCTGCCGGGCTCGTTCGCGGGAAGGTCGATCTCGCCGAAGCCGCAGCGGGGGCCCGAGCCCAACAGACGGATGTCGTTAGCGATCTTGGTGAGCGCGACCGCGAGCGTGTTGAGCGTGCCGGACAGGTGTACGAGCGGGTCGTTCGACGCGAGCGCCTCGAACTTGTTGCGCGCGCTGACGAACGGCAGGCCGGTGATCTCGGCCAGTTCGTGCGCGATCGCGTCGCCGAAGCCGGCAGGCGCGTTGAGGCCGGTGCCGACCGCGGTGCCGCCCTGCGCTAGGATGACCATGCCGTGGCTGATCGCAGGCTCGATGCGGTGACGGCAGCGGTAGAGCTGGTTCGCGTAGCCGGAGAATTCCTGGCCGAGCGTCAACGGAGTTGCGTCCTGGAGGTGGGTGCGGCCGATCTTGACGATGTCGTCCCAGGCATTGGCCTTGGCGTCGAGCGCGGCGTGGAGCTTGTCGAGGGCGGGGATCAGGCGGTGGGTGGTGGCGATCGCGGCGGCGATGTGGAGTGCGGTCGGGAAGCTGTCGTTGGACGACTGGCTCATGTTGACGTGGTCGTTGGGGTGGACCGGCGACTTGCCGCCGCGGGTGCCGGTGAGGACTTCGTTGGCGCGGCCGGCGATGACCTCGTTCGCGTTCATATTGGACTGCGTGCCGCTGCCGGTCTGCCAGATGACGAGCGGGAACTGGTCGTCGAGCTTGCCGTCGATGACTTCCTGCGCGGCGGAGTCGATCGCGGCGGCGATGGTTTCGTCGAGGCCGTGCAACCGGTTTACGCGGGCGGCGGCTTGTTTGACGAGGGCTAGGGCGTGGACGATCTCGATCGGCATGCGTTCGCGGGTGGCGAAGGGGAAGTTCTCGATCGAGCGTTCGGTTTGCGCGCCCCAGTAGGCGGCGTCGGGGACTTCGATCGGGCCGATCGTGTCGGTTTCTGTGCGGGTGGTCATGCTGGGAGAACCTTCCGTAGCGTGCGTGGGTCCCTCGCCCCTCCGGGGAGAGGGAGGGAGGAGCGCTTGCGACGGAAGGGTGAGGGGTTTTGGGAGGAAGCGGCTTTAGCCTCACTCCCCTCTCCCTTCCCACGGCAAGTGCCGCGGGCCCCTTCCCTCTCCCCGTAGGGGCGAGGGAGTTTGGGTCACTTTTTCCGCTTGAAATCCACGGCGACGACGTTCGAGCCGTCCTCGATCGGCACCGCAGTCGGGCCGTCGTTCTCGGCTTCGTCATGGTCGCCGAGCGCGTCCTCCGCACCCTCCTGCGCCTGGAAGCGGAGTTCGAAGCTGACCGCGGGATCCTGGAACGCGGTAATCGCCGAGTATGGGATCACCAGCTTCGACGGGACCTGGTTGAAGCTCAGCCCGATCGAGAAGCGCTCGTCGTCGACGATGAGATCCCAGTAGCGGTTCTGCATGACGATCGTCATCTCGTCCGGGAAACGTTCGATCAGGCGCTTGGGGATGTCGACGCCGGGGGCCTGCGTCTTGAAGGTGATGTAGAAATGATGCTCGCCGGGAAGCCCGCCGGCCTCCGCGACCGAACCGAGTACGCGGCCGACCACGGCACGCAGGGCTTCTTGTACGATCTCGTCGTACGGAATCAGGCTATCGGGCAGTCCATCGGTCATATCCCTTGGGTAGCGCCATTCGGATGCCGGTCAAGATTGCATGCGTCGTGGCGGATGTTATGGGAGGTGGCATGCGCACCGCCACGATCACCCGCTCCACCGCCGAGACGGCGATCGACGTCACCGTGAACCTCGATGGGACCGGCGTGTACGACGTCGAGACCGGGGTCGGTTTCTTCGATCACATGCTTGAGCAACTCTCGCGCCACTCGCTGATCGACATCCGCGTGCGGACCAAGGGCGACCTGCACATCGACGAGCATCACACCGTCGAGGATACCGGGATCGCGATCGGCCAGGCGTTCGCGCAGGCGCTCGGCGATAAGCGCGGGATTGCGCGGTACGGCGATGCGCTGTCGCCGATGGACGAGACGCTGACGCGGGTGGCGCTGGATATTTCCGGGCGGCCCTGGCTGGTGTGGAAGGACCTGTTCTCGCAGAAGCGCCTGGGCGGCATGGACACCGAGATGTTCGAGCATTTCTTCCACAGCTTTGCACAGGCTGCGGGGATCACGCTGCACGTCGAGACGCTGTACGGGTCGAACAACCACCACATCGCCGAGGCCGCATTCAAGGGCGTCGCGCGCGCGCTGCGCACCGCGATCGAGATCGATCCGCGCAAGGCCGACGCGATTCCGTCGACCAAGGGGATGCTGTGAGCGCGTTGACTCCGTCAGCTCAAAAGCCCGTCACCGCAGCGAAAGCTGGGGTATCCCCGTTACGACGAGACCCCAGCTTCCGCTGGGGTGACGGACTTCTTGTACCGGGTCGCGGGGATACAGCATGACGCTCGCGCTGATCGATTACGGTGCGGGGAACCTGCATTCGGTCGAGAACGCGCTGCGGACGGCTGGGTGTGTCGATCTGGTCGTGACGTCGGACGCCGACGTCGTCGCGAAGGCCGACCGGATCGTCCTGCCGGGCGTGGGCGCGTACGGCGCTTGCGCGGCGGCGTTGCGCGCGGTGCCGGGGATGGTCGAGGCTTTGAACCGGCGCGTTCGCGACGAGGGTACGCCGTTTCTGGGAATCTGCGTCGGCATGCAGTTGATGGCCGATGCAGGCGAAGAGATGGGAACGCATGCGGGACTCGCCTGGGTCTCCGGACGCGTGCGGCGGCTTGAGCCCGGTACGATGGAGGCCAAGGTGCCGCATATGGGCTGGAACGACGTCGTTCCGTCCGTTGCGCACCCGCTGATCGAGCCAGGCGAGGCGTATTTCCTGCATAGCTTTGCCTTCGAAGGCGCCGACGTGCTCGCGACGACCGACCATGCCGGTCCCGTCACCGCGGCGATCGGTCGCGACACGATGATCGGCGTGCAGTTTCACCCTGAGAAGAGCCAGCGCTACGGCCTGGCCCTGCTCGAACGTTTCCTGGAGTGGCGGCCATAGATACCCCTGCGAGCCTTATCATTTTCCCCGCGATCGACCTCAAGGCGGGTCAGGTGGTGCGTCTCGCCGAGGGCGATATGGACCGCGCGACCGTCTATGGCGACGATCCCGCGGCGCAGGCTATGCTGTTCGCCGAGGCGGGCGCGGAGCATCTGCACGTGGTCGATCTCGACGGGGCGTTCGCGGGGGCTTCGGTCAACGGCGATGCGGTGCGGTCGATCGTCGCGCGGTTTCCGGGGCATGTGCAGCTTGGCGGCGGGATCCGGACACGGGCGAGCGTCGAGGGCTGGTTCGATCTGGGCGTGTCGCGCGTCGTAATCGGGACGGCGGCGCTGGAGGACCCAGAGTTCGTGCGCGGCGTCGCAAAGGATTTTCCCGGCGGCATCGTCGTCGCGGTCGACGCGAAGGACGGCATGGTCGCGACCAAGGGCTGGGCGGACGTTTCGACCACGAGCGCGGTCGATCTGGCGCGGCGGTTCGAGGATGCGGGGGTGGCGTCTTTGCTGTTCACCGATGTCGGGCGCGACGGGATGCTGAAGGGGTGCAACGTCGATGCAACGGTCGATCTGGCGCGGTCGGTGGACATTCCGGTGATCGCCAGCGGCGGGGTGAAGGGGATTGCCGAGATCCACGTTCTGGCTTTGCATGTGCGGGACGGAGTCGAGGGGGTCATCACGGGGCGGGCGTTGTATGACGGGCGGCTCGATCTTGCGGCGGCGTTGAGTGTGGCGAAGGCAGCAGGATGATTCACGCGGAGACGGGGAGACGCGGAGAGAAGTTGAGCGCCGCAGGCAGAAACTTGTTCGCGCAGAGACGCAGAGGCGCGGAGAGTAACCTCTCTCTCAGCGCCTCTGCGCCCCTGCGCGAAATATTCTTCTTAGCGGCTCCGCCGCGTCTCCGCGTCTCCGCGTCTCCGCGTGAAAAAAACCTTCGGCCAAGCACATGACGGTCCGCGCGCGCGTGATTCCGTGTCTCGACGTCGCCGATGGGCGTGTAGTGAAGGGCGTGAACTTTGTCGAACTGCGCGACGCCGGCGATCCGGTCGAGCAGGCACGGGCGTATGACGCGGCCGGCGCGGACGAACTGTGCTTCCTCGATATCGGGGCGAGCCATGAGGGTCGGGGGACGATCCTCGACGTCGTGCGCCGGACCGCGGCGGTGTGCTTCATGCCGCTGACGGTCGGTGGCGGTGTACGGACGGCGGATGATGCGCGGGCGCTGTTGCTGGCGGGGGCGGACAAGGTGGCCGTGAACTCCGCGGCGGTGGAGCGGCCTGAGTTGGTCGCGGATATCGCCGAGCGGTTCGGCAGCCAGTGCTGTGTGGCGAGTGTCGACGCGCGCAGGTCGGGCGAAGGTTGGGAAGTATTCACGCATGGCGGCCGCCGCGCAACCGGGATCGATGCGATCGCGCATGCCTTGAAGCTCGCCGAACTGGGCGCTGGCGAGTTGCTGGTCACGTCGATGGACCGCGACGGCACGCGCAGCGGCTACGACCTCGAGCTGATCCGCGCAATATCGGACCGTGTCAGCGTACCGGTGGTCGCCAGCGGCGGCGTCGGCGGGCTCGACGATCTCGTCGCCGGCATCCGCGACGGGCATGCGAGCGCGGTGCTGGCGGCGTCGATCTTCCATTTCGGGCAGGCGTCGATCGGCGATGCGCATGCCGCGCTGGCGGCGGCGGGGATCCCGGTGCGGACGCCGGTTCGCGCTTCACCGTTGCGGGCAGCCTGATCAGATGACCGCCCTGCCCCTCCTCGCGGTCCAGTCGGGGCATGACGGCATCGTCCATCCGCGCACCGCGCCCGAACTGTCGGACATCGCGCTGTTCGTGTTCGCGGTGATGGGCGTGTTCCTGGTACGACGCGCGCTGCGGAAGCGGTTCGCGAAGAGCAAACCGCCCGCGGAGGATTGACCCGCCTGCCCTGCTGCGTCAGCACGCCGCGCATGGACCCCGTATTCGACCGCCTCGAGGCGACCATCCGCGCGAGACGCGATGCGCCCGCCGACACCTCCTACACCGCGAGCCTGTTCGCCAAGGGCCGCCCGAAGATCGCGCAGAAGCTCGGCGAGGAAGCCGTCGAGACGGTGATCGCCGCGTGTTCGGGCGACGAGGCGAGCATCGTGCCGGAGGCGGCGGACCTGATGTTCCACCTCGCGGTATTGCTGGCCGATGCAGGCCTGAGTTTGGACGACGTGCGCGCAGAACTGGAGCGGCGCGAGGGTGTCGGCGGGCTGGTCGAAAAGGCCGGGCGGACGGGCTGATCCGCCCCCCTTCCGCTTGCGGGAGGGGTCGGGGGAGGGCATGACGCACATGCTCCGCCGGGATCGGGATGGCCCAGCCCCTCCCCTAACCCCTCCCGCAAGCGGGAGGGGAATATATGCCGATCGACGCCACCCAGCCTTATGACGACCAGAACATCTTCGCGAAGATCCTCCGCGGCGAGATCCCGTCGCAGCGAGTCTACGAGGACGACTTCGCGATCGCGTTCCACGACATCAACCCGCAGGCGCCGACGCACCTGCTCGTGATCCCCAAGGGTGCGTACGTGTCGTGGGACGACTTTTCCGCGCGTGCACCCGATGCCGAGATCGCCGGGTTCATCCGGGCCGTCGGGGCCGTGGCGCGCGCTGCGGGCCTCGTCGAACCGGGCTATCGCCTGCTCGCGAACATCGGCCAAGACGGGCACCAGGAGGTGCCGCATCTGCACGTTCATGTCTTCGGCGGGCGTCCTCTGGGGCCGATGCTGGCGCGATAGGGCAGCTTTGCCGCACTAAAGGATTGCACGTAATAAAATTGCCATTAGGCTCTGGGGATTGAGCAAGGGGGCCTTCTGACCGGGCCCCTGCAATCCCCGGGGGGTACCGAATTGATTTTTGGTCGCGTAAAATCACTGGACGCCATCCTGGCGACGGCGGAGAAGAAATCGCTCCACCGATCGCTGGGCGCGTTCCAGCTTACCATGCTCGGCATCGGCTGCGTGATCGGCACGGGCATCTTCGTGCTGACCTCCGCCGCCGCGCAGAAGGCGGGGCCGGGCATGATCCTGAGCTTCATCGTCGCCGGCGCGGTCTGCGTCGTGGCCGCGCTCTGCTATGCCGAGATCGCGGCGATGGCGCCGGTCGCCGGCTCCGCCTACACCTACACCTATTCGGTGATGGGCGAGCTGCTCGCCTGGACCGTGGGCTGGGCGCTGATCCTCGAATATGCCGTCGCCGCGAGCGCCGTGTCGGTCGGGTGGTCCGGCTATTTCTCGGGCTCGATCCTGCGAGAAACGTTCGGGATAGACCTGCCGCTCTGGCTGGCAGCGGGGCCGTACGTGCCCGGCGGGTTCATCAACCTGCCCGCGGTCGTCATCTCGCTGCTCGTCACATGGCTGCTGATGATCGGCACCACGGAGAGCGCCCGCGTCAACGCGGTGCTGGTGACGATCAAGGTCGTGGCGCTGACCGCGTTCGTCGCGCTGACGCTGCCCAAGACGCATGGCGGCAATTTTGAGCCGTTCCTTCCCACCGGCATCCTCGGCAGCAACGGCCTGGGCGTGGTCGGTGCGGCGGCGACGATCTTCTTCGCCTATGTTGGCTTCGACGCGGTCTCGACCGCCGCGGAGGAAACCAAGGATCCGCAACGCAACGTGCCGATCGGCCTGATCGCGTCGCTCGGCATCTGCACGGTGTTCTACATGCTGGTCGCGGCAGGCGCGATCGGGACGATCGGTGGCCAGCCGCTGTTCGATGCGGCGGGCGTACCGTTCACGACGGGCTCGCCCGAACTGGCGCGCGCATGCCTCATTCCGGCCAACGCGCAGGCGCTGGTATGCTCGAACGAAGCGCTCGCGCACGTCCTTCGCCAGATCGGCTATGCGAACGTCGGCAACTGGATGGGCTATGCGGCGGGGCTCGCGCTGCCGTCGGTGATCCTGATTCTGATGTTCGGCCAGACCCGAATCTTCTTCGTGATGAGCCGTGACGGCCTGTTGCCGGAAGTGCTGAGCCGCGTGCATCCGAAGTGGAAGACGCCCTATATCGTCACCGCGATCACCGGCGTGTTCGTGGCGTTCGCCGCGGCGTTCCTGCCGGTCGGCCAGCTCGCGGACATCGCCAATGCGGGCACGCTGTACGCGTTCATGATGGTCGCGATCGCGCTGCTGATCCTGCGCAAGCGCGAGCCGAACCGGCATCGTCCGTTCCGTACACCGGCCGCTTGGGTCGTCGCACCGCTGACGATCGTCGGCTGCATCGGACTGTATTTCTCGCTGCCGTACGAGGCGATGGCGGTGCTGCCGATCTGGGGCGCCGTCGGGCTCGTGATCTATTTCCTGTACGGCTACCGGAAGAGCTATCTGGGTCGCGGAATGGCCGATGGTGGCGAGACCGACATCGACCTGACGCCGGGTCACTGAGACCGGACGTAGAAAGGGCCGCGGGAGGAAACTCCCGCGGCCCTTTTTTTGTGCTTCGTCGCCAACGCGTCATCCCCGCGGAGGCGGGAATGACGGCGCGGCGGGCCACGTTCAGCCGATGTGCTTGGCGGCGAGCGCCTTCATGTCGACCATCGGGCGGGCGCCGACATGGCTGATGATCTCGGCCGCGCAGACCGCGCCGAGCTTCAGCGAGGCGTGCAGGTCGTAGCCCTGTGCCTGGCCGTGGAGGAACCCCGCCGCGAACAGGTCGCCTGCGCCGGTGGTGTCGACGACCTTGGCGATCGGCTCGGCCTTCACCTCGGCGCGCGTGCCGTTCTGGAGCGCGCAGGCGCCGTGCTCGCCGCGGGTGACGACCAAGGTCTGGACCTGCGCCGAGATCTTGGCGACCGCTGCGTCGAAGTCTTCCGTCTCGGCAAGCGCGGCGAGTTCGCTCTCGTTGGCGAACAGGATGTCGATCAGGCCGTCGCTGAGCAGCTGGCGGAAATCGCCGCCGTGGCGCGAGATGCAGAACACGTCGCTGAGCGTGAAGGCGACCTTACGCCCTGCCCCGCGTGCGCAATCGATCGCGGCACGCATCGCGGCGCGCGGCTCTTCGGGATCCCAGAGATAGCCTTCGAGATACAGGATCGCGCTGTCGGCAATCATCGTGGTGTCGATCGCGGCGGCGGGCAGGAACTGGCCCGCGCCGAGGAAGGTGTTCATCGTGCGCTGGCCGTCGGGGGTGACGAAGATCAGGCAGCGGCCGGTGGTCGGGTCGCCCGCGCGTACGGGCGTGGCGAACTCGATGCCGATGCTGCGGACGTCATGGGCGAAGACCTGGCCGAGCTGGTCGTCGGCGACCTGGCCGATGAACCCGCATTTGCCGCCGAGCGCGGCGATGCCGGCGACGGTGTTGGCGGCCGACCCGCCCGAGACTTCCATGCCCGGGCCCATCTTGGCGTAGAGCGCGTCGGCTTCCTCGGACGAGAACATGAGCTGCATCGAGCCCTTGGCGACGCCGATCTCGGCAATGAACGCGTCGTCTGCGGTGGCGAGGATGTCGACGATGGCATTGCCGATCGCGACGACGTCGTAGGTTGGGTTGGGCAAGGCGAGACTCCGGGGTGCGGGAAAACGCTTGCCGTAAATGCCGGGCGGGATTGGTGCAACTGGTGTGGGGGTGCCGCTGCCTGCGGAGGCGGGGTCTGCGGGGCCGCCGGAACAGTATGTCGTCTGGGGATAGGTACCACCCCGGCGGAGGCCGGGGCCCAGTTGGAAAGGTGGTCGTAATGAAACGCGGCCCGTCGTTACCGCTGTCTCCCAACTGGACCCCGGCCTCCGCCGGGGTGGAGATCATGGTTCGGGCTGCTGCAACGGTTACGGCGGTTCGAACAGTTGCAGCGGTTCTCGCATAATAGATATCTACAGCACAGACACACCGCCTTTCCTGTTCTCTCGCGAACGCGGGGGTCCAGAGTCTCGGGCGGTGTGCGTGGTTGCGCTGGCCCCCCGCATCCGCGGGGGAACGTAACGCTCAGGGGGAACGTCGTAGCCACCATCAACGCCAAAGCTTCGTTGACCTTGCCACCACCGCGCGTCATCCCGAACCGATGCTCCGCGCCCTCCTCCTCTCGCTCGGCCAACTCACCGATCCGCCGGTCCTCCGCGTGTTCGTGAAGTCGATGCTCGTCACGCTGCTCGTCTTCGCACTGCTCGGCGTCGGGACATGGTGGGGCACGCAGGCCGCACTCGCCACGTGGCTCGGCCGGCAGGCCGACGGACTCGCCGCGGCGTTCGCGCTGTTCGTCACGATCCTCGCGTTATGGCTCCTGTTCCGCGCCGTCGCGATCGCGGTCGTCGGGATCTTTGCGGACGAGGTCGTCGAAGCCGTCGAAGCGCGGCATTATCCCGAGGCGCTGAAAACCGCCCGCCCCGTGCCCCTCGCCCGCAGCCTCGCAATGGGTTTCCGCTCCGCCGCCCGCGTCGTGCTCGTCAACCTGCTGATGCTGCCGGTCTATATCGCACTGCTCGTCACCGGTGTCGGCACCGCCGCGGCGTTCTTCGTCGTCAACGGCTGGCTGCTCGGGCGCGATCTCGGCGACATGGTGGCAGCGCGACATATGGACGCAGCGGCGATGCGGGGCTGGCGTGCGACGACCAAGAGCGGGCGGTCCGTGCTGGGGCTTGCGAACACCGGGCTGTTCGTGGTTCCGATCGTCAACATCGCTGCGCCGGTTCTGGGCGCCGCGATGGCGACGCATTATTTCCACACCCAGTATTCCCGTAAAGGCCGATCATGACGCGATTGACGACCATAACGATCGCCGTAGCGCTCGGCGGCGGGCTCGCGGGTTGCGCCGCTCCGGTGGCCAAGCCGGCAGTCGGCCGCCCCGCAATCCCCTACACAAGCGTCGGGCTCGAGCGCGTCCTCGGCCAGGACGCCGCCGGCCTGACCAAGCTGTTCGGCCAGCCCGACGCCGACGTCCGCGAAGGCAGCGCGCGAAAACTGCAGTTCCAGAGCGGCATCTGCGTGCTCGACGCGTATCTCTACCCCAAGGGATCCGACGCCCCCCGCGTCACCTATCTCGACGCGCGCGAACCCGACGGCAGCACGATCGACCGCGCAAGTTGCGTCGCCGCACTGACGCGCCGCGAGGGGGGCAAGTAACGGGCGAGATCGTCTACTTTCCGACAATCACTCTGCACAGTAGCATCTCCAAAAGGAGACGTTCGTTGCCCGCAGCTGCTCGCCCCTTATGGATTTTGACAGCATTCCTAATTGCTGCATTTCCAATTCTAAATTTTGTGTACTGGCCTCAGCTACTGCGCTCGGGCCGGTTGCAGCCGGACGGCGATAGTATTGGCATACCGATGTATGGCAGCGTTCTGATCGCGATTATCGCGTCACCGTTCGTAATTGGTATCACCGGTCTTTGCCTGCGAAGATACAATCAGCCAGTTCGCCTGACCGCCTACAGGCGCGACCGACCTTTCCGGAGTGCTCTTGCGACGATCTTTTTGGGTGGTGCGGGGTTCGTCCTGATGCTCGGTTCGATCGCCCAGCTTGTACACCCGCTCCCATGGTACGAATATCTATGGCCAGCGTACACGGCGCTTTGGGTCCCATGGATGTTCGGCTTGCGTGCCGCCTTCATTGAGCAAGACACCGTTGTTGTCGGTTAGGCGGTTGGGCTCAACCACGTTTTATCCCTGTCAAAAGCGGCCAGTCTGCTCTCCTCCTCAAACCGGACGTGTCGAAAACTAGGCTTGATAGTCGGCGGCGACGCTGGCGGCCCATTCGGCAGTGACGTCCAGGTCGTGCTCCAGGGTCGAGAACCCGTTGCGTTCGCTGTGATAGCGCACGGCATCCAGACGCCCGAGTGCCCAGATTGCGGCACCGCGCACCACCGGGGCTTCGTCGGCCAGCAGCTTTACGACAGGCTCGACTAGCTCCAGATTACCGCTGTTGCCCGCTGCGATCAGCGCGTTGCGGATCATGCGGTCGCGGCCGATGCGCTTGATGGGGGAGCCGGCGAACACGGTTCGGAAACTGGCATCGTCCAGCGCGAGGATGTCCCCCAGTTCCGGCGCGACCAGTTCCGCGCGGGGGTGAAACGCGAGGTTCGCGTTGGCCGAGGCGGCGAATTTGTTCCAGGGGCACACCGCCAGGCAGTCGTCGCAGCCATAGATGCGGTTCCCGATTGCGGCGCGGAACTCGTGCGGGATCGGGGCGGCATGCTCGATCGTCAAATAGGAGATGCAGCGGCGGGCATCGAGCTGGAACGGCTTCGGGAAGGCGTCGGTCGGACAGGCGCTCTGGCACGCGTCGCAACTGCCGCAGGTGTCGACGCCACCGCGGTCCGGCGCCAGGTCGAGCGTCGTGTAGATCGCACCGAGAAACAGCCAGCTGCCATGCTCGCGGCTGACGAGGTTGGTGTGCTTGCCTTGCCAACCCAGCCCGGCGGCTTCGGCGAGCGGCTTTTCCATGACGGGGGCGGTGTCGACGAACACCTTCAAGTCGAACGGGGGCAGGTCGCGCCCCGCCTCCGCCGCCAGCCATCGCCCGAGCGCCTTCAACTGCCGCTTCACGACATCGTGATAATCCGGGCCCTGCGCATAGACCGAGATGCGCCCTACCCCGCCCTCATCCGCCAATCGCAGCGGGTCGTCCTTCGGCGCATAGCTCATGCCGAGCGCGATCACGCTGCGGACTTCGGGCCAGAGGCCGGCGGGGCTTTCGCGGTGGTGCTTGCGCTCCTCCATCCAGATCATGTCACCGTGGCGGCCGTCCGCAAGCCATTGATGCAGGCGTTCGCCCGCACGCGGCGCGGCGTCGGCATGCGCGATTCCGCAGGCGGCAAAACCCAATTCGGCCGCTTTGGCCTTAAGTCGGTGTTCCAGCTTGTCTTGCGCCACGTACGCCCGCTACCACGACGTCACCCTCGGTAGGAAGATTGCGCGTGAACGATGAATGGGCGGTCACCGCGAGCGGGATCGTGAAGCGGTTCGGCGATCGGCGCGTGGTCGACGGGGTGGACATCATGGTGCCGCGCGGATCGGTGTACGGCGTGCTCGGGCCCAACGGCGCGGGCAAGACGACGACGCTGCGGATGCTGCTCGGGATCATCGAGCCCGACGAGGGATCGCGCACATTGCTCGGTTACGACAATCCACGCGATGCGAGCGACCAGGTGGGCTATCTGCCCGAGGAGCGCGGACTGTATCCGGCAATGAAGGCGCGCGAGGCGATCGCGTTCCTGGGGGCGCTCCGTGGCCTCGACTGGAAGACCGGGCGCGAGCGTGCGGTGGTGCTGATGGAAGCCGCCGGGCTCGGCCATGCGGTCGACGAGAAGATCCGGAAACTGTCGAAGGGCATGGCGCAGCTGGTTCAATTGCTCGGCTCGGTGGTCCACCAGCCCGACTTGCTCGTGCTCGACGAGCCGTTTTCGGGCCTCGATCCGGTCAACCAGGAGCGGCTCGAGAAGCTGATCCTCGCCGAACGCGACCGCGGCGCGACGATCCTGTTCTCGACGCATATCATGAGCCATGCCGAGCGACTGTGCGATCGGCTGGCGATCATCGCCGGCGGCAAACGGCGGTTCGAAGGCACGGTGGCCGACGCCCGTGGGATATTGCCGCAGCGGGTGCATTACACACCGCATCGGCCTGATCCTGCGATCCGCGGCGTGCTGCCGATGGACGCGGTGCAGGACGGGGATAGCTGGCGGTTCGAGCTGCCGAACGAGGGGATCGAGAGTTTGCTCGTGAGGTTGATCGACGCGGGATACGGGATTTCAGGGCTGTCGATCGAGCGGCCCGGCCTGCACGAAGCGTTCGTAAGGATCGTTGGGCAGGATGCCGACGTCGCGAAGGATGTCGTGGCATGACGCGTTTCCGCCGAACCCTCCGCCAGACCTTCACGATCGCGCGGCGCGACTTCATCGCCACGGTGTTCACGCCGATCTTCCTGCTGTTCCTGTTCGCGCCGGTCATCATGGGATCGTTCGGCGCGATCGGCGGGATGGGTGCGGCAAGCGTCAGCGGCGGCGCGCAGGACAAGACACGGATCATTGCGATCGTCCCTGCCACCGTCACACGCCCGATCGCGGAGGCCGATACACGGCTGCGCGGCATGTTCCGCGACGACGAAGCGCCCCCAGGGCTGACCACCGTCGCGCCCTCGGCCGACCCGGCGGCACAGGCGCGCGCGGCGTTCGAGACGAAGGATATCGACGCGTCCGCAGTTCTCTACGGCCCGCTTAACGCGCCGCAGATCCTGTACGGGCCGCGCGGCGCGAGGTCGGCGGACTATCTGGGGATGCTCGCACAGACGACTCTGGCGGCGCAGAAACTGGGCGGCACGCTGCCGACGATCGCCGCGACCAAGACGCAGATCACGCGCTCGACCACCTCGGTCGGCGGCCAGCACCAGTCGGCGTTCTTCGCGGTGTTCGGGATCTTCTTCCTGACGCTGTTCCTCTCGGGCCAAGTCGTCGGAACGATGGCCGAGGAGCGCAACAACAAGGTGATCGAGGTGCTCGCCGCGGCGGTGCCGCTCGAGTCGGTATTCTTCGGCAAGCTGATCGGGATGTTCGGCGTGGCCGTGCTGTTCGTCGCGTTCTGGGGCACCGTCGTGACGCAGATCACGTCTTTGATGCCCGCCGCCGCTGCGGTGGCGCTGGGCGACCTGACGCCCGCGGTCGGCGCGCCGATGTTCGCGCTGCTGTTCGCCGCGTATTTCAGCATGGCGTATCTGCTGCTGGGCTCGGTGTTCCTCGGCGTCGGTGCGCAAGCGTCGACGATGCGTGAAATCCAGATGCTGTCGCTGCCGATCACGATCCTGCAGGTCGCGATGTTCGGGCTGTCCTCGGCGGCGGTCTCGCACCCCGGAAGTTGGATCGCCACCGCCGCCGAGCTGTTCCCGCTGTCGTCGCCATTCGCGATGGCGGGCCGCGCGGCGAATTCGCCCGAACTGTGGCCGCACGTCGCGGCGCTCGCGTGGCAGGCGTTGTGGGTGACGATCTTCATCACCGTGGGCGCGCGGCTGTTTCGGCGGGGCGTGCTGCAATCGGGGAGTGCCCGGCCGTTCTGGCGGCGGAAGGTGAAGGCGGTCTGAGACCCCCTCCGCCCCCCGTATCCGTTCGCCCTGAGCGAAGTCGAAGGGTACGCCCCGCGCGCAGGTGCTTCGACTTCGCTCAGCACGAACGGGGTTGGTAAGAGGTACTACACCACTCAACCCAATCCTATTGACATAAGTGTCAGCAAAGCCTCTCTTACGGCAAAATACGGGAGAGAGACGATGGCGACTCTGGTACGCGACGTGGACGTGAGCGCGGTGGTCGATCCGCTCGACGTGAGCCGCGCCGAACTCTACCGCGACGACCTCTGGCAGGCGCCATTCGCCCAACTCCGCGCCGAGTCCCCGGTCCATTATGTCGAGCATTCCGACTATGGCCCCTACTGGTCCGTCTCGACCTACAAGGGCATCGTCGAGGTCGAATCGCTCCCCGATCTCTATTCTTCCGAAGCCGGCGGGATCACGATCGCCGATTTCGTCGCCGAGCGCGATGTCCGCATGCCGATGTTCATCGCGCGCGACCGCCCCGTGCACACCGGTCAGCGCCGCACCGTCGCGCCCGCCTTTACGCCTAGCGAGATGACGCGGATGTCGAGCGATATCCGCAGGCGTACTGCCGCGATGCTCGACAGCCTGCCGTGGAACACGCCGTTCGATTGGGTCGACACCGTCGCGATCGAGCTGACCACGCAGATGCTCGCGATCCTGTTCGACTTCCCCTGGGCCGACCGGCGGAAACTGACCCTGTGGTCGGATTGGGCGGGCGATATCGAGATCGTCAAGAACGAGGAACTGCGCGGCCAGCGGCTCGCGTACATGTTCGAATGCGGATCGTATTTCAAAGGCTTGTGGGACGCGAAGATCGACAAGGATCCGACGCCCGACCTGATCTCGATGATGATCCACTCGGACGCGATGAGCCACATGGATCACAACGAGTTCATCGGGAACCTCATCCTGCTGATCGTCGGCGGCAACGACACGACGCGCAATTCGATGTCGGCGCTGGCGTATGGCCTCGACAAGTTTCCAGAGTCGCGCGCGAAGCTGGAGGCGGATCCGGGGCTGATCCCCAACGCGGTGAGCGAGATCCTGCGCTGGCAGACCCCGCTCGCCCACATGCGCCGCACCGCGACGGCGGATACGGAACTGATGGGCCAGCGGATCAAGGCCGGCGACAAGCTCGCGCTCTGGTACATCTCGGCGAACCGCGACGAGAGCGTGTTCGGCGATGATGCGGACGCGATCGTGGTGGATCGCCCGAACGCGCGGCGGCACCTGGCGTTCGGGCACGGCATCCATCGCTGCGTCGGCGCACGACTTGCCGAAATGCAGATCGCGATCCTGCTGGAGGAAATGGCCGCTCGCCGCATGCGGATCAACGTGCTCGCCGAACCGACGCGCGTCGCCGCATGCTTCGTCCACGGCTATCGCACGCTGCCGGTGGAAATCAGCAAATACTGAGTCTTGGCGTAACCTTATCGGGTGGTTCGGTCGTACCTATATCCGAACCATGGAGACGAACATGACCCAGGACCGCCGCGCTTTCCTCACGCTTGCCGGAGCTGGCGTCGCCGGCTTCGCGCTCTGGGGATGCACGTCGCAACCCGCGCAGGCCGCCGAGCGGTTCGAGGTGACGCTGACCGACGCGCAGTGGCGCAAGAAGCTGTCGCCGGATGCGTATGATACGCTCCGCAAGGAGGGCACCGAGCGGCCCTATTCGAGCCCGCTCAACGGCGAGCATCGCGCGGGGATCTTCTCGTGCGGCGGGTGCGCGTTGCCGAACTTTTCGTCGAAGACCAAGTTCGAGAGCGGTACGGGGTGGCCGAGCTTCTGGCAGCCCTTGCCGAACGCGGTGCGGACGCGGGTGGATTCGACGATGGGAATGGCGCGGACCGAGGTGCATTGCCGGCGCTGCGGCGGGCATCTCGGGCATGTATTCGACGATGGGCCCAAGCCGACGGGGAAGCGCTATTGCATGAATGGCGACGCGCTGACGTTTAAGGCTGCTTGAGCGGGTGCTCCCGCTAGGCGGCCACCGCGTATCGCCGTTGAGCGCGTAAGCTTGTTTCCCCGCGAAGGCGGGGACCCAGACTGGGCTCCCGCCTTCGCGGGAGAACAAGGGGACGGACGGTGTCCTATTTTGCCCCCCCCCGGCGAAGGCCGGGGTCCAATTGGGAACCATTGATGATCGAGGGCCGCATTCCGTTACCGCGGCCTTTCCAATTGGGCCCCGGCCTTCGCCGGGGTGGTGCCTGTTGGTCAAAATTGAGGCGCTTAACTGTCATAGGCGATCAGTAGCGAAACGGTAAATTGCTGACGTGGGGGGACTAGGCAGTGGATGCCGGAACGAACCCAGCCGCCAACCGAAAGACGAACCTCAGTTCGCCTCGTTCACCAGCGTGAAGATCCCGCGGGGATCGGTCGGGCCGTGCTGGATCGTCGCGAGCTGCGCGGCGTTGGCGCGCTGCGTTGCGGTGATGGTGTGGGTGGCACTGGCCATCTGGTACGAAGGCTGCGCGTCGAGCGTGTCGCCAGCAGGCGCATGGCCCGAGTAGATGAAGCCCTTGGTCGGGTAGGCCGAGGTCCCGAGGTCACCCTGCGGGCCATACCACACCTTCACCATGCTCCAGTCACCGGCAGCCGAAACGTCGACCGCGCGAACGTTGGTCTCGATTGCGCCGGGGCGCGACCAGTTGGCATGCGTAAGGAGGACTTCGCGGTCGCTGACGACCTTCGAGACCATCGCGACATGGCCAACGCGCATCCGCGAGGTCGGCGAGAAGGCGAGGACCGAGCCGGCCTTCGGAGTGTGGCCACGCTCATAGCGACCCTCGGCCTGGCTCCACCAGGTGTTCGCGTTGCCGCGGATTTCGATGCCCGACACCGAGCGAGCGAACGTCACGCACTGCCAGAACTGAGCCGCAGCAGGGGTGGCCGTCATCAGGCCGCACGATACCACCAGCGCAAAACGCGCTGCTAACGCCTTGAAATTCATCGAGACCCCCCGGCCAAAACCCGTTTGTCGCATTCTGGCTACGGGAGGTTCGATTTAATTGGAACCCGTGCGGGAACCATATCCGACGAAGCGTGTTACCGCGCCGACCAACGCCCCGAATGGGCGCTCAGGGCGGCTCAGTTCATGAGTTTCCAACCGGTTATGCGGTCCACGGTGACCTGCGTGACCGCATGATAGCCCGGCCGCGCCTCGCCATATATCTCCATTGCCAGCTTGTGGCCCCAGTCGCCCGAGTCCATCAGCTGCTGGAACAGCGGCGCGACGAACTTCCGCCTGCCCTGCGAGGTCAGGAACTGCTCGGCCGACGCATCGGCGGGCGCATAGTGATTGGCAAGCGCGAGTTGCAGCCAGGCGAAGCGGATCTCGGCGTTGCCCGTCGTGTTCCACCCGAACGCGGTATCGAGCGTCTTCAACCGCTCGGCCGGGAGTTTCCGCGGGAGCTGCGTGATGAACCGCGTGATCTCCTGCGTTGTAGCCTTGCCGGGCACGCCCGAGACGGGACCGCCAGCCGCATACGTCTTGGCCGCCGCGTCAACCGCGGGGAAAGCGGCGGACGTTACATGCACCGCGTTCGCGGGGATGCCGGGGCTGTAGACCCACGCATCGACGCCGATCGTCTTGGCTTCGGCAGGGGTCAGCAGCTTCGACTTGAGGTCGGCGAGGAAGCCGGCGCTGGTCTGCGGCTGGAAGGCGTGGCGGTCGAAATAGCTGCGGAGATACGCATCCCACCGGGCGCGGCCGACCTGTTTCTCGATCGTGCGGAGGAACGCAGCGCCCTTGTCGTAGGCGATCTGCGTCATGCCGTCGTCGGGATCGCGCGACGCGTCGAGATCGAGGTGGAGCTGCGTGTCCTTCGCGGCGGGGCCACCGGCGTCCTTCACCGCGGCGAGCATGTCGGTCCAGGCGAGGTCGGCCTCCATGTCGGCGCGGCGCTTGCCGTAGAGCGCCTCCATGATCCGGTTCTCGAAATAGCTGGTGAAGCCTTCGTTGAGCCAGAAATCGTCCCACGTCGCGTTCGTCACGAGATTGCCCGACCAGCTGTGCGCAAGCTCGTGCGCAATCAGCGAGACGAGGCTGCGGTCGCCGGCGATCGCGGTCGGCGTGGCGAAGGTGAGCGTCGGGTTCTCCATGCCGCCGAACGGGAACGACGGCGGCAGGACCAGGACGTCGTAGCGGCCCCAGCGATACGGACCGTACAGCCCTTCGGCGGCGGCGACGAACTTCTCGAGCTCGCCGAACTCGTACGCGGCCTTGGGGAGCGTCGCGGGTTCGGCCCAGATCCCGGTGCGCGGGCCGGTCGACTTGAACGCGATGTCGCCGACCGCGAGCGCGATCAAATACGGGGCGACGGGCTTGTCCATCTTGTACTGGAATGTGCAGCGATCCGCGACGCAGGTCGGCTTGCCGGTCGCGAGCCCGCTCATCACGGCGGTAAGCTGCTTGGGAACGGCGATCTTCGCTTCCCAGGTCTGGCGGATGCCGGGGGAGTCCTGCGTCGGGATCCAGCTGCGGTTGAGGATCGCCTCGCCCTGGCTGAACAGGAACGGCTGTTTCTTGCCTGCGGTCTGCTCGGGGGTGAGCCATTGCAGCGCCTTCGCGTCGGGCGACGAGGCGTAGGCGATGCGGATTCTCTTGGCGCCGTTCAGGGTTACGGTGAGCGGTGCGCCGTGGATCTTGTCGACCGCGCCGACCGAGTAGGGGAGCGGCTTGCCGTTCGCGTCGGTGATGTTGACGATCTTCAGGCCGTTGTCGTCGAGCACGACCTGTTTCGCGCCGGGGACGGCGAGGATGTCGAGCGTGGCGATGCCGCGGATGACGTGCGTGTCGAAGTCGGCGGCGAGATCCAGCGCGACATGCGTAACGCGGGCCTCGGCGGGGCGGGCGTAGCTGTGCGGGTCGCGCGCGTCGGGGGTGGTGAGGACGGGGGCGATCGTCTGCGCGACGGCGGGGGATGCGAGGACGAGACCGAGGGCGGTGGCTAGAGCGGGAATGCGCATGGGAACTCCGATGTCGCCGTTCCAAGGGGGAAGGCCAGGCGTCGGTCCTACCGTGCCGCCCCGCTCGCTGGAAGGGTGGCTGTCACCGTCCTGCCCCCCTCCCTGGAAGGGAGGGGTTGGGGGTGGGTCGGCCTGTTGGCCGACGGAGCGATCGACAAGCAGCCGACCGACCCCGGCCCCTCCCTTCCAGGGAGGGGGGAAGATTAGGATTCGCGTGGGGCTGCGTCGACGATGGGCGCTCCGGCCAGTCTCGCTAGTCGGGCCTCGTGCTCGCGCCGACCGAAGGGGAAGCGGGAGAAGAAGAACGCCGAGACGCACGCCAGCACGATATAAAGGCCGGCGTAGATCAACGTCAGCCGGTCGATCGTCTCCACCGGCACCGTCCCCGGCATAGCCTTGGCCGGGAACCCCGCCACCGCGAGGATCATGCCGGCGAAGAATATCCCGATCCCGCTCGTGCATTTCTGAACGAAGAACGAGCCCGCGAAGAACACGCCTTCCGACCTTCGCCCCGTCTTCGCCTCCGAATCCTCGACCACGTCCGCCATCATCGACGCGCCGAGAATGAACCCGGTGACGTTCGACGCGGTGCCCAGGATGAAGAAGCCGAACAGCATCGGCAGCAGCAGCGGGTCGCCGACCTCCGGAAACACGCCCAGCATCCGCAGCCAGTAGGGCGACGTGTTGAGCGCCGCGCCGAGCAGCACCGCGCCCATCGCCGCCTTGGGCTTGCTCCCCGTCCTGCCGAGCCGGGGCGCGGCGAGGAACGCGAGGAAGACGCCCGAGAACAACGCGATCGTCAGGTAGACGAACACCGGCCCCTTGAAGCCCCACACATAGGTGTAGAGGTAGTTCGACATCGCATAGCTGATGCCCTGGATCGTGTACGCGCAAACGCCGGCCGCCATCAGGATCGCGAACGCCCGGTTCCTTACGGTCTGGCGCAGTTCGGCGAAGGATTCGCGGAGAGTTTGCCTGGCGATCGGCGGGTTGGGGAGATGCTTGATCTCGTGGTGCGTGCCGAGCGCGGAGACGAGGATCGCAACGCCGATGAAGATCGCCCCCGCCAGCGCGAAGCCGCTGTAGCCGGCGCGATTGAGCAGGCCGTTCGGGAACGCGGCCGTCGGCGCGAGGAAATACTGGTACGCCGACAGCAGCATCAGCAGACCGCCGACCCAGCCGAACAGATAGCGATACGCCATGATCCGCGTGCGCTCGTCATAGCCGGAGGTCAGTTCGGGGGTCAGCGCGACCGATGGCACCTCGTAGCAACTCACCGCGCTGCGCACGATCACCGCCATGACGAACAGCCAGACCAGCGTCTGCGGCTCCGACATGACCGAGGGCGGGTTCCACAGCAGCAGCCAGCCGACCATGATCGGCAGCGCGGACGCGTACATCCACGGATGCCGCCTGCCCCATTTGGTCCGCGTGCGATCCGAGAAGAAGCCGACCGCCGGGTCGACGAACGCATCGATCAGCAGCGCCATCATGATGACGAGGCCGACGGTGGCGGAGGGCAGCCCGACGACCTGGTTGTAGAACAGCAGCAGGAACGTGCCGAACCCGGCGTCCTTCACCCCGTACGCGACCGCGCCGAAGCCGTAGCTCGCCATCGTGCCGGTCGAGAGGCGGCGGGCGGGTGCACTCATGACGCGGCGGTCATTTCAATTTGTCGAGCATGGCGAACAGCGAGGGTTGCGCCGGGTCCCAGCTTGGCCGCGTGCCGATCGTCATGCCCCCGTCGACCAGGATGTGCGTGCCGGTGATGAAGCTCGCATCGTCGCTGGCGAGGAACGCGACCGCGGCGGCGATGTCCTCGCCGGTGCCGGGGCGGCGGATCGGCTGTGCGTCGGCGGCGATGTGCGCGATCATCGCGTCCGCCTGCGACGTCTTGGTGGCGTCGAGTTCGAGTGCCCGCGTGAAAATGTTGGTGACGATGAAGCCGGGGACGACGGCGTTCACGCGGATCTTGTGTTGCGCGAGATCGGCGGCGGCCTGTTTGGTGAGGTGGAGGACGCCCGCCTTGGCGGTGGAATAGGCGGTCGGCGCGTAGCCGGTGCCGAGCGCGGATACCGACGAGGTGTTGACGATCGCGCCGCCGCCGCGTTTCGCCATGAGCGGTGCTGCGTAGCGGATGCCCAGCGCGACCGAGCGGAGGAGGAGCGCCTGGGTGCGGTCCCAATCCTCGGGGGAGATCTCGCCGATCGGGTCGCGCGAACCGCCGGCGCCGGCGTTGTTGAACAGGATGTCGAGTCCGCCCGCGTCGTCGGCGGTCTGCATCAGCGCCTCGATATCGCCCGCCTGGAGCACGTCGGTACGCTGGAAGAGAATGCGGCCGCCGGATGCGTCGGCGATCGCGTGGCCGCCGGTCTCGTCGATGTCGCCGATCAGGACGGTGGCGCCTTCGTCGGCGAGTCGGAGTGCGGTCGCCCGGCCGATGCCGGACGCGCCGCCGGTCACGACGGCACGCTTGCCTGAAAACCTCACACGCTCTCTCCTGCTCTTTTTTGCGAGCATAGTATGGCTTCTGCACTCGTCAATGATGGCGCGTTCGAAAAACGGGTTTGCGGCGGGCGCCGCTCGGCGATACCAAGCGGCCAAACATTCGGAGGATGCGTGATGGATACGACCAACCTGTTCCGGCTCGACGGCCGCGTCGCGCTGATCACCGGCGGCAGCCGCGGGATCGGCAAGATGATCGCCACCGGCTTCATCGCGCAGGGGGCCAAGGTGTATATCTCGTCGCGCAAAGCCGATGTCTGCGAGGCGGCGGCGGCGGAACTGGGGCCGAACTGCATCGCGTTGCCGCAGGATGTCTCGACGGTGGCGGGGTGCAAGGCGCTGGCCGCGCAGTTCGCCGAACATGAGTCGAAGCTCGATATCCTCGTCAACAATGCGGGCGCGGCGTGGGGCGTGCCGTTCGAGGAGTTTTCGGAGGTCGGCTGGGACAAGGTCATGGACCTGAACGTGAAGTCGCCGTTTTTCCTGACGCAGGCTCTGCATGCCGCGTTGAAGGCGTCGGGATCACGCGCGAAGCCGGCGAAGGTGATCAACATCACCTCGATCGACGGCCAGCGGCTGAACCCGTGGGAGACGTACAGCTATCATGCGTCGAAGTCGGCGCTGATCTACCTGACGAAGCGGATGGCGGCGCGGCTGGTGACGGATTCGATCAACGTGACCTCGATCGCGCCGGGCGCGTTTGCCAGCGACATGAACAAGGCGGCACGGGACCACGGCGATGCGGTGGCGCAGGGGATTCCGGCGAAGCGCGTTGGGGTGGACGAGGATATGGCGGGTGCGGCGATTTATCTGGCGAGCCGCGCGGGGGATTATGTGATCGGGGAGACGATCACGGTGGACGGCGGCCTGGTGCACGCGTCACTCGGCACAAGCATCGACGCCTGAGCTGATTCCCTCGCCCCTCCGGGGAGAGGGAGGGAGGAGCGCTTGCGACGGAAGGGAGAGGGGCTTTGGGATGAACCGTCCCGAGCCTCACGCCCCTCTCCCTTCCCACGGCAAGCGCCGCGGGCCCCTTCCCTCTCCCCGTAGGGGCGAGGGAGTTTATCGCGCGATACCACCGGCTGCGAGGACTGCCAGGGTAACCAGTTCGCTGGCTGTCGATGTCATCGGTGCAACCTGGACCGGCTTCTCCATCCCGATCAACATCGGGCCGATGACCGAGTCCCCGCCCAGTTCGCGCAGCAACTTCGCCGAGATATGCGCCGACTGGAGCCCCGGCATGATCAGCACATTCGCCGGGCCAGAAAGCCGCGCAAACGGATAGTTCGCCAGCTGCTTGGGGTTCAGCGCCACATCCGGCGCCATCTCGCCTTCGTATTCGAAGCCAACCTGCCGGCCATCCAGCACCGTCACCGCATCGCGGATGTTGTCGAGCCACTCACCCTTCGGATTGCCGAAGTTCGAATAGCTGAGGAACGCCACGCGAGGCTCATGCCCCATCCGCCGCGCGACCGCCGCGGTCTGCTCGGCGAAGTCCGCCAGCTGCTCGGCGGTCGGACGCTCGTTGACCGTCGTGTCGGCAATGAACACCGTATGACTCTGCCCGACCAGCAGATGAATACCGAACGGCGTCTTACCCGCGGCCGGATCGATCACGCGATAAATCTGGCGCATCGTTTCGCCATAGGTACGCGTGATGCCGGTGATCATCGCGTCGCCCTCGCCGAGCTGGAGCAGCAGCGCGCCGAAGATGTTGCGGTCCTGGTTGACCATCCGTTCGCAATCGCGGCGCAGATAGCCGCGACGCTGGAGCCGCGAATACAGGAAGTCGACCATCCGGGGGACGAGCGGCGAGACGCGGCTGTTGTGGAGTTCGAAGCTCTCCGGATCGGTGACGCCGAGCGCGCGCAGCCGGTCGGGCACGTCGTCGCGGCCGACTAGGACGGGCGTGCCGTAGCCGCCCTCCTTGAACGCGATCGCGGCGCGCAGGACGACTTCCTCCTCGCCCTCCGCGAAGATCACGCGCTTCGGATGCGCGCGCGCGCCTTCGTACGCCATCGACAGCACCGACGTGGTCGGGTTGAGGCGTGCACGGAGCGAATGGCGATACGCTTCGATGTCGAGGATCGGCTTGGTCGCGACGCCCGAGGCCATCGCGGCTTTCGCGACCGCGACGGGGACGACTTCCATCAACCGCGGATCGAACGGCGCGGGGATGATGTAGGCCGGGCCGAAGCTGTGGCTGACGCCGTATGCCGCCGCGACTTCCTCCGGCACGCGTTCGCGCGCCAACTCCGCGATCGCGTTGGCGGCGGCGATCTTCATCGCGTCGTTGATACCGGTCGCGCGGACATCAAGCGCACCGCGGAAGATGAACGGGAAGCCGAGCACGTTGTTGACCTGGTTCGGATAATCCGAGCGGCCGGTCGCGACGATCGCATCGGGACGCGCGGCCATCGCCAGTTCGGGGCGGATCTCGGGCTCGGGGTTGGCCATCGCGAAGATGATCGGCGCGGGGGCCATGTCCTTGACCATCTCCGGGGTCAGCGAGCCCGCTGCGGAGAGCCCTAGGAACACGTCGGCACCGACCAGCGCCTCGGTCAGCGTGCGAGTCTCGGTCACCGCGGCGTGCGCGGACTTCCACTGGTCGACGCCCTCGCGCCCCTGGTAGATCACGCCCTTGCGGTCGCAGAGGATGACGTTGTCGCCGCGCACGCCCATCGCTTTCACGAGTTCGGTGCAGGCGATCGCCGCGGCGCCGGCACCGTTGACGACGATCTTGACCTCGGAGAGCTTCCGCCCGGTCAGCAAACACGCGTTGATCAGGCCGGCGGCGGTGATGATCGCGGTGCCGTGCTGGTCGTCATGGAAAACCGGGATGTTCATGCGTTCGCGCAGCGCCTGCTCGATGATGAAGCATTCGGGCGCCTTGATGTCCTCGAGGTTGATGCCGCCGAACGTCGGCTCCATCAGCTCGACCGCGTCGATGAAGCGGTTCACGTCCTCGGTCTTCAGCTCGATATCGATCGCGTCGACGTCGGCGAAGCGCTTGAACAGCACCGCCTTGCCTTCCATCACCGGCTTGCTGGCGAGCGGGCCGAGATTGCCCATCCCGAGGATCGCGGTACCGTTCGAGATCACCGCGACGAGGTTTCCCTTGGCGGTATAGTCGTAGACGGTGGCGGGATCGTCGTAGATCGCCTGCACGGGCACCGCGACGCCGGGCGAATAGGCGAGCGCGAGGTCGCGCTGCGTCGCCATCGGCTTCGACGCGATGATCTCGATCTTCCCCGGGCGGCCTTCCGAATGAAAGAGCAAGGCTTCGCGTTCGGAGAATTGCAGCGTTTCGTCGGACATGGGCGGGCCTCGCGCGGTCGTTAGGTTTGGAGGACCTTCTAGGCAGGTGGCCGCGGTTCGTCACCCCGGACACTTCGCTCTATTGGGTGGCCGCCGCCAACCAGAACCACCCCGACGAAGGCCGGGGCCCAGTTGGAGGACGGATTTAACGAAGGGCGGTCCGTCGTTACTCCGGCCTTTCCAACTGGGCCCCGGCCTCCGCCGGGGTGGTGCCGTTAAAGCGAGAGGGGGTTGCGATTGGAACGGCCTTCTCCCCCTCGGGGAGAAGGTGGCGCGCCTGCGCCGGATGAGGGGTGGTTGGGGTGCGCGCCCGAGCCTCACGCCCCCTCACCCTCCTACGCTTCGCGCGGGCCCCTCCCTCTCCCCAAGGGGAGAGGGGTTTTACGGGGCGCGGCTTTTCGCTACCCGCACCGTGATGTCGAGCCCCGCCCCTACCCCCATGATGACGCAGTATCTCGGCCTGAAGGCGGAGGCGCAGGATTGCTTGCTGTTCTACCGGATGGGCGATTTTTTCGAACTGTTCATGGACGATGCGCGGATCGCGGCGGGGGTGCTCGATATCGCGCTGACCGCGCGCGGCGAGCATGAGGGCAAGCCGATCCCGATGTGCGGCGTGCCGGTGCATGCGGCGACTGTGTATCTGCAACGGCTGATCAAGGCGGGCCACCGCGTCGCGATCGCCGAGCAGGTCGAGAGCCCGGCCGAAGCCAAGGCGCGCGGCGGATCGAAGGCGCTCGTCGCGCGGGCGATCGTCCGCGTGGTGACCGCGGGGACGCTGACCGAGGAGGCGCTGCTCGACGCGCGCTCGGATAACTGGTGCGTGGCGATCGGCGAGGCTGGCGGATCGGTGGCGATCGCCGCGGCGGACGTGTCGACCGGGCGGTTCGAGATCGTCGAGGTTGCAGGGGATGCGGTCGAGGCGGAACTCGCGCGGCTCGGCGCGGCCGAAGTCGTGGCATCGGAGGCGAGCGCTTTCGAGGAAGCCGCTACCACGTTGCGCCCGAAGATCGACTTCGACAGCGGCGCGGGCGAGGCTCGGCTGAAGCGACTGTACGGCGTGGCGACGCTCGACGGGTTCGGGCAGTTCGGACGCGCGGGGCTCGCCGCAGCGGGCGGGCTGGTTGCGTATCTGGAGCACAACGCGAAGGGCACGATGCCCTTCCTCCGCCCCCCGCGGATCGGGCGCGCGGCGGAGACGATGGCGATCGACGCCGCCACTCGCGAGAGCTTGGAGCTGACCTGCACCACCGGCGGCGTGCGCAAAGGCAGCCTGCTCGACGCGGTCGACCGGACCGTCACGGGCGCCGGCGCGCGGTTGCTCGGCGCGGACCTCGGTGCGCCATTGATGGACAAGGCGGCGATCGACGCGCGGCTCGACTTGGTGCGGCTGTTCCACGACGACCAGGCGGCGCGCGAGCGGTTGCGCTCGACCTTGCGCGCACTGCCGGACATCGGCCGCGCGCTCGGGCGGCTGGCGGCAGGGCGTGGCGGCCCACGCGATCTCGGGCAGTTGCGCGACGGGCTGGACGGCGCCTGGAGCCTCGGCGAGCGGATGGACGCGATCGTCGATCCGCCGGTGCTGCTCCGGGACATCGCGCCGAGATTGCGCGGGCACGGCGCGCTGATCGACCTGCTCAAGCGCGCGCTGGTGCCGTCGCCACCGATCGAGGCGTCGGACGGCGGGTATATCGCGGCAGGCTATGACGCCGCACTCGACGACCTGCGCGATGCAGGCGCTGGTGGGCGGCGCGCGATCGCCGCGCTGGAGGCGGAGTTCCGCACCGCGACCGGCGTCACCGCGCTGAAGATCCGCCACAACGGCGTGCTCGGCTATCATGTCGAGGTTCCCGCGCGGGCAGCGGATCCGCTGATGAAACCCGAGAGCGGCTTCACGCATCGCCAGACGCTCGCGGGCGTCGTGCGGTTCAACACCCCTGCCCTGCACGAAGTCGCGGCGAAAGTGTCGCAGGCCGGCGCGCATGCGCTGGCGGCGGAGGCGGCGCATCTCGAGGAACTCACCGCACAAGCCCTCGCCGGTCGCGAGGCGATTGCGGCAACCGCCGATGCGCTCGCGCGGCTCGACGTCGCGGCCGGGTTGGCGGAGCGCGCCGCAGAAGGCGCCTGGGCGCGGCCTTCGCTGGTCGATCACGCATGCTTCGAGATCGAGGGCGGACGGCATCCGGTGGTCGAGGCGGCTGTCGCGAAGTCGGGCGACCGGTTCGTCGCCAACGACTGTAACCTGTCGGAGGCCTCGCGACTGTGGCTCGTCACCGGCCCGAACATGGGCGGTAAATCGACCTTCCTCCGCCAGAACGCGCTGATCGCGGTCCTCGCGCAGGCCGGGTCGTACGTGCCCGCGACCAAGGCCACCCTGGGGCTGGTCGACCGCCTGTTCAGCCGCGTCGGCGCGTCGGACAACCTCGCGCGCGGGCGCTCGACGTTCATGGTCGAGATGGTCGAGACCGCGGCGATCCTCGCGCAGGCGACGCCGCGCTCGTTCGTGATCCTCGACGAGGTCGGGCGCGGCACGTCGACCTATGACGGCCTCGCGATCGCGTGGGCGGTGGTCGAGGCGATCCACGAGGACAACCGGTGCAGGTGTCTGTTCGCGACGCATTACCACGAGCTGACGCGGTTGGCGGAACGCTGCGAGGCGCTGTCACTGCACCACGTCCGCGCGCGCGAGTGGAAGGGCGAGCTGGTGCTGCTCCACGAACTCGCCGACGGCCCGGCGGATCGTAGTTACGGACTGGCCGTCGCGCGGTTGGCGGGGATGTCGCCGGTTACGGTGGCGCGTGCGAAGGCGGTGCTGGCGAAGCTCGAGGCTGGGCGTGCGAAGACGGGGGGGCTCGCGGCGGGGCTGGACGACCTGCCGTTGTTCGCCGCCGCGGCGCATGTCGAGGAGGCTGCGTGCGACGTGCTGCGCGAGGATCTGGCGAAACTCGATATCGACGCGATGAGTCCGCGCGATGCGCTGGACGCGCTGTATCGGTTGAAGGCCCTCGCGAACGAGGGGTGATCCTTTCCCCGTGCCGGGCCCTTCGGCTTCGCTCACGGGAGCCTCGTTCCGGCATCCACTGTTCCGCACATCCGAAACAGGTGAGTATGCGGTACGGTGGGCCCCGGCCTCCGCCGGGGTGACGGAGTGGGAGGGGACAGGGCGCAACCGACTAAGAATGCGCGCGTCCTAGTATCTCACGATACGTCGATGCTAGGCGGCGGCCGGATTTAGCGGAGCGCGGGCCTTGGGCGGACATCATCACGGGCATTCTCATGACCATGGCCACGCGCACGCGGGCCACGCCGGAGGCCACTCCCACGGCGGCCACAGCCACGCCCCCGCCTCGTTCGACCGCGCTTTCGCGATCGGGATCGGGCTCAACATCGTGTTCGTCGCGGTCGAGGCGATCGTCGGCCTGCGGATCGACTCGGTCGCGCTGCTCGCCGACGCGGGCCATAATCTCTCCGACGTGCTCGGCCTCGTCGTCGCCTGGGGCGGGACGATGCTCGCGCGCACGGCACCGACCAAGCGCTTCACCTACGGGCTGAAGGGCTCGACGATCCTCGCCGCGCTGACCAACGCGCTGCTGTTGCTGGTCGCACTCGGCGCGATCGTGCTGGAGGCGTCGCAACGCTTCTCCGATCCCGCCCCGACCGCGGGCCTCACCGTCTCGATGGTCGCCGGCGTCGGCATCGCGGTCAACGCGATCACCGCCTGGATGTTCGCACGCGGGCGCAAAGGCGACGTCAACATCCGCGGCGCGTACCTCCACATGGCCGCCGACGCGCTGGTCTCGGCGGGCGTGGTGATCGCGGGTATCGTGATCTGGCGTACCGGCTTCACCTGGATCGATCCGGCGGTCAGCATCGTCATCGCGATCCTCATTTTCTGGCAGACCTGGGGCCTGCTCCGCGAGACCGTCGAGATGTCGCTGTCCGCCGTCCCCCGCGGGATCGAGTTCGATCACGTCGACGAGGCTCTGTGCGGCCTGCCCGGCGTCACAGAGATCCACGATCTCCACATCTGGCCGATGAGCACCACCGAACCCGTCCTCACCGCGCATCTGGTCATGCCGGGTGGTCATCCGGGCGATCAGTTCCTCAGCGATGCGCGGACGATGCTCCACGACACATTCGGGATCGGCCATGCGACGTTGCAGGTCGAGACGGGCAGCGGCCATGATTGCTCGATGGCGGACGCGGCGACCGTCTGAATCTGGCGGTTTGAACTTTTCCGGTGCGGTGCGGGTTACCCTGACACAGATCAGGAGAGTATCTCATGAAGAAGCATCTTATAGCAGCGTTGATGTCGGTCGCCGTCGCAGCGCCGGCGATGCTGCCGACCGCCGCGACCGCCCAGCGGTACGATGACCGCCGTGACAACAACGACCGTCGCGACCGTGACGACCGACGTGGTGACGACCGTCGCGGTGGCGATCGCAACTGGCGTGGTGACGACCGTAACTGGGATCCGTCGCGCAGCTACCAGGACGGCAAGTACCGCGAGCGCCGCCTCGGCCGTAACGACCGGATCTATCGTGGTCGCGATGGCCGCGCCTATTGCAAGCGCAACGACGGCACGACCGGTCTGGTGATCGGTGCACTCGGCGGCGGCGCGCTGGCGAACCTGATCGGTGGCGGCACGCTCGGCACGCTGGCGGGTGCCGGTGGCGGCGCACTGCTCGGCCGCTCGGTCGACCGCGGCAACGTGAAGTGCCGCTGAGCCCTAACCGGTTCTAGAAACAACGGCGGCCGAGCGATCGGCCGCCGTTTTTGTATCTACAAAATATGCCGTTCGTGCTGAGCGAAGTCGAAGCACCTGCGCTCTGGTCAGACCCTTCGACTTCGCTCAGGGCGAACGAAAGGGTCTAGTAGGCGCGGGCGACCGCGAACTCGACGGCTTCGATCATCGCATCCTTGGCGTCGCCGTTCGCAAAACCGGCGATCGAGTCGATCGCGCGTTGCCCATAATGCCGCGCTCTCGCAAAGGTGTCGTCGACCGCGCGGGTCGAGCGGATCAGGCGGATCGCGTGCTGGAGGTCGGTGTCGCTGTCGCGGCGGCCCTCGACCGCGTCCTTCCAAAACGCGCGATCCTCGGCCGAGCCGCGCGCGTAAGCCAGGATCACCGGGAGCGTCATTTTCCCCTCGCGGAAATCGTCGCCCGCGTCCTTGCCCATCGTGTCCGCGTCCGAGACGTAATCGATCGCGTCGTCGACCAGCTGGAAGGCGATACCGAGGTTGCGGCCATAGGCGTCGAGCGCGGCCTCTTCAGCTTCGGGGCGTTCGGCGACGACCGCGGAAATCCGGCAGGCGGCGGCGAACAGCGCGGCGGTCTTGGCGCCGATGATGTCGAGATACCGCTCTTCGCCGAGTTCGACGCGGCGGGCGGCGGTCAGCTGGTTGACCTCGCCCTCGGCGATCACCGCGCTGGTCGACGAGAGGATCTTCAACGCCTTGAGGCTGCCCGCCTCGACCATCAGTTCGAAGCTGCGGCTGAACAGGAAATCGCCGACCAGCACGCTGGCGGGGTTGCCCCAGATGATGTTGGCGGTGCGCTTGCCACGGCGCAGGTCCGAGCCGTCGACGACATCGTCGTGGAGCAGGGTCGCGGTGTGGATGAACTCGACCGCGGCGGCGAGCAGGTGATGCTGCGTCCCCGCATAATCGATCAATTGCGCGCTCGCGAGCGTCAGCATCGGCCGCATCCGCTTGCCGCCGCCCGCGATCAGGTGACCGGCGAGTTCGGGGATCAGCGGAATCTCGGACTCCATCCGGCCGCGGATCACCGCGTTCACCTGGTCCATATCGCCCGAGACGAGCTTGACCATCGGGTCCAGCGACGGCTGGGACTCGGGATTGGGACGTACGGTTTCGAGGCGGTGGACGGTGGCGCTCATCTTCCCGAGCCTCTGCCGCCTATGCCCCGGCAAAGCAACCCTTGGTGCCCCTTGCCGTTCGTCGTCCCCGCCCGCAAAAGGCGCGGCGAACCAATGAAAGGGTGCTTCGCGTGGCTGACGAACTGCTGAACGGATACCGCCAGAGCATCGACAATATCGACGCGGCGCTGATCCACATGCTCGCCGAGCGCTTCAAGGTGACGCAGGCGGTCGGCCGCCACAAGGCGACGCACGGCCTGCCGCCCGCCGATCCGGGTCGCGAGGAACGCCAGATCGCCCGGCTGCGGCAGTTGGCGACCGACGCGCAACTCGATCCCGAATTCTCGGAAAAATTCCTGCGCTTCATCATCGACGAGGTGATCCGCCATCACGAGCGCCTCGCGCACGATCCGGGGTGAGGCGGGAGACAACGACCAAAACGTGTCGAAATGCCTCGCCTTCAAACTACCGCGTCGGCGAAATTCACGCTCCACCGAAACCTACCACCCCGGCGAAGGCCGGGGCCCAATTGGGGGACGGCAATGACGAGGCGCGGCGCGCCGTTACGACCACCTTGCCAATTGGGCCCCGGCCTTCGCCGGGTGGAGCTTCTCAAACAGGCATTTTCGGCGCCCGGACAAAGTGCGATACGGCCAAAATGCGTGACGAAAACGTCATGTCTGCTCCACGTGCCGATCATCCGGTCGGGCGCAATCGGTTGCAAATGATGTGGTTTCGCCGATCCTTGCTCGCTTTTGCCGTATTCGGTGTCGCCGCAGTCGGCTTCATGGCCTGGCTCGGCTATTTCGGTGGACCTGTGTTTACCGACATCGCGCCTTCCAAACCCCAGCGCCGCTATGCGGTCGTGTTGCTGAGTGGCGACCTCGGGCTGAAGATCGGCATGGCGCCGGAGATCGCGCGGCGGCTGGCCGCAGACGGCGTGCCGGTGGTCGCGGTCAACACGCTGACCTATCTACGCAAAACCCGGACGCCCGCGGACATCACCACGCTGATCGCGCGTGCCGAACAGCGCGCGTTGCGGCTCGGCCATACCGACCAGGTCATCCTGATCGGCCAGTCGTTCGGCGCAGACATGCTCCATGTCGGGCTGGTCGGACTTCCTCAGCCATTGCGCGCGAAAATCGCCCGCGTCGCGCTGATCGTGCCCGAGGACAACGTCCAGTTCCGCGCCTCGCCGAGCGAGGTGTTCGATCTCTGGACGCCGACCACGCCGGCGCTGCCCACCGCGCGCCACCTCACCTGGGCCCCTCTGCTGTGCGTCCAGGGCATCGTTGAGACGAATAGTCTTTGCCCGCTGTTAACGCAGGCCAATGCAAGACGCGTCGCGCTGCCCGGTGGGCATCCGCTTCACCGCGACGCCGATGCGCTCTACGACGTGATATGGCGGTTCGTCTCCGCAGCTTGAGGATCGATTGATGGTTGCTGCACTGTTGGCGCTCGCGATGATCGCGGGAAGCCCCGCTCCCCCGTCTGCCGCTCCCGCGTCTGCAGTCGAGGGAGTCTGGCACAATCCGAAGAACAGCGTGGCCGTGAAGACGGGCGCGTGTGGCGACAAACTCTGCGGCTGGGTCGTCCGCGCCAATGACGAGGCGCAGGCCGATGCCCGCGACGGTGGCACGCCGAAACTGATCGGGACTGCCTTGCTCCGCGAGTATCGCCCCAGTGGACGCGACACATGGTCGGGGCAGATTTTCGTCCCCGACATGGGACGCACGTTCGGATCGACGCTGAAGCTGGTCGACACGAACACGATCACGGTGAAGGGCTGTCTGATCGGCGGCTTCTTCTGCAAGACACAGACGTGGCACCGCGGTTGACGCACATGACCGGTATCCGCGACTGGATCGCGCATCGTCGCGGCACGCTGATCGCGCTTGCGGTGCTGGTCGTCGCCGTGCTGGGGTTCGCCGCGATCCACAAGCTGACCGCGGAGATCCGTCTATCGGAGGTGCGCGCGGCCTTCGCGGCGCTCGGCTGGCCCGAATTGTCCGCGTCGATCGCGCTGACCGTCGTCAGCTATATCGCGCTCACCTTCTACGACACCATCGCACTGAAGGTGATCGGCCACCCCTTGCGATGGCGGACCGCGGCGGTCGCCTCGTTCACCAGCTACACGATCAGCCACAATCTCGGTCTGGCGATGCTGACCGGGGGCTCCGCGCGCTATCGCGTCTATAGCCGCGCCGGTCTCGACGAGGCGGCGGTGGCGCGGGTCGTGCTGATTGCAGGGGTCACCTTCTGGGCAGGAGTGATCGCCGTTGCGAGCCTGTCGATGGCGATCCATCCGGGGATGCTGCCGATCGTCCACTGGACGATGCCACCGCTGCTTGAGCGGACGATCGGGATCGCGATCCCGCTGGCGATGCTGGGGATCGTTCTGCGGTATCGGCATGGCGGCGCACTCGGACTGTTCGGCTGGCGGCTGCCCTTGCCGAACTGGCGACAGGCGATCGCCCTCCTGCTGGTGTCCACCGTCGACCTCGCGGCGGCGAGCGCGGCGTTGTTCGTGCTGCTGCCAAACGCATCGCCAGACCTCTATCCAGTGCTGTTTCTCGGCTATGCCGTCGCGATCGTCGTCGCGTTGATCAGCCATGTCCCCGGCGGGCTCGGCGTGTTCGAGGCGGTGATTATCGCGACGATGCCGCAGGACAACGCCACGGTTCTCGCCGCGCTGCTTGCCTACCGGATCATCTATTATGTCGCGCCGCTGATCCTGGCGGCGATGCTGATGGCGTTTCACGAGGGGCGGCAATGGCGCAATCGGGATCGCGGCAAGGGTCGCGGCACCGATCCGCTGACGATCGCACTACCGCTCGCGCCGCTGCTGCTCGGCGTGCTGGTGTTCCTGAGCGGGGCGATGCTGCTCGTGTCGGGTGCGCTGCCCGCCGCGCCCGGCCGGATGGACACGCTGGCGACGATCCTGCCGCTGCCGATCAGCGAGATGGCGCACGTTGCTGCCAGCCTTGTCGGGGTGATGCTGCTGTTCGTTGCGCTTGGGCTGTACCGGCGGCTCGACGGCGCGTTCTGGGCGGCGCGCACCCTGCTCGTCGCGGGCACGCTGCTATCGATCGCCAAGGGCCTCGATTATGAGGAGGCGACGATCCTGCTGCTCACCGCCGTCGCGCTGCAATGGACGCGCGCGGCCTTTTATCGGCGAACGCGACTGACCGCCGAGCCGCTGTCGCCCGAATGGCTGGTCGGCGTCGGCGCGGCGATCGGTCTGTCGGTGCTGATCGGGTTCTTCGCGTACCGCCGGGTCGGCTATTCGAGCGACCTGTGGTGGCAATTCGAGACCAATGCCAATGCGTCGCGGTTCCTGCGCACCAGTCTCGCGGTCGGGCTCCTGTTGATCGGTGCGGCGATCTGGCGGATGTTTGCGGCGGCGCCGGTGCCGGTCGTCCACGACACGCTGCCCGACGACGTGGCTCAGGCAGCACTCGCGCACGCCGACCGCACCGACGCGATGCTCGCCTTCACCGGCGACAAGCGCTTCCTGGTATCGGACAGCGGCGATGCGTTCCTGATGTACCAGGTCAAGGGCGCGAGCTGGATCGTGCTTGGTGACCCTGTCGGCCCAAGCGAGGCGTGGTCAGAACTGCTCTGGGCGATCCGCGCGCGCGCCGATGCCGCACAGGGCCGGCTGCTGCTCTACCAGATCGGCCTCAGGATCGTGCCGATCGCGATCGAGATGGGGCTGAAGCTCGTCAAATATGGCGAAGAGGCAACCGTCGAACTCGAGGGCTTCACGCTGGAGACTCCCGAGATGCGCAGCGTCCGCAAAGCGGCGCGGGTCGCGGAACGCGCGGGCGCGCAGTTCGCGGTCGTCCCCGCTGCCGAGATGCCCGCGATCATCCCCGAGTTGCAGCAGATCTCCGACTGGTGGCTGGCCGACAAGGATCATGCCGAGAAAAGCTTCAGCGTCGGCCGGTTCGAGCCAGACTATATGGCCAAGTTCGACTGCGCGGTGGTGCGGATCGAGGGCAAGGTCGTCGCCTTCGCCAACGTCTGGGGCACGCCCAACAAACAGGAGCTGTCGGTCGATCTGATGCGCCATTCGAAGGACATGCCACAGGGCGGCATGGACTTTCTGTTCACGCGGCTGATGCTGTGGGGGCATGAGAACGGCTATCGCCATTTCTCGCTCGGGATGGCGCCGCTGTCGGGGATCGAGGCGCGGCGGCTGTCACCGACCTGGTCGAAGGTGGCGGCGTTCCTGTTCCGCCACGGCGAGCGCTTCTACGGGTTTGCAGGCCTGCGCGCGTACAAGGAGAAGTTCCGCCCGAGCTGGACGCCGCGCTACATCGCGTCGCCGGGCGGCACGTCGCTGCTGCGAGGCCTCATCGATTTGCAGGCTTTGGTGAGCCGGTAAGGCTTGCTAGGGCGCACCAATGAGCTTCCTAATGGCAATCGAAGGCGCCGACGGCGCGGGCAAGGCCACCGCCTCGGCGTTGGTGGTCGAGCAGCTGCGCGCCGCCGGCCGCACCGCCGAAATCATGTCGTTCCCGCGCTATACCGAAACGGTCGGCGGCTGGGCGCTCGGCGCGATGCTGGCCGGCACGCTCCCGCGCGGCACGTCGCCGAAAGCGGCTGCGGTGCTGTATGCGCTCGACCGCATGGAATCGCGCGAGCACCTGCTGGCGACGATGGCGGCGAACGAGGTGGTGGTGTTCGATCGCTATATCGCCTCGAACATGGCGTATCAGGCGGCACAGGTGCCTGCTGACGAGGCAGATGCGATGATGACGTGGATCGCCGACCTCGAGACGGGCTCGTTCGCGTTGCCGAAGCCCGATCTCTCGGTATATCTCGACACCCCCGCCGACATCGCCCGCGGGCTGATCCTCAAGAAGCGCAAGCGGTCCTACACCGACGATGCGTTCGATGCGTACGAGGCGGATACCGGGCTGCAGGACCGCGTGCGGATTAACTATGCGGCGATGGCCGAGGCCGGTCTACTCGGGCGCTGGGCGACGGTGTCGACGGTGACGGGCGGCGCGTCGCGGTTACCCGCGGAGATCGCGGCGGAGATCGTAGCGCTCCTAGCCTGACCCGCCGTCATCCTCGCCACGCCGAGCCACGCGCGCACGATCGGGCTTACCTTCCGCATCCGCCAGTGAGTATGACGCAGGGATGACGGACCCGGCCCTTCACGCCACAATCCTGCTCGCCAAGGATCAGACCGGTCGCGTCGGCGCCGACCGGATCGCGCTGCTCCGCGCGATCCGCGACGGTGGCTCTATCACCAGCGCGGCCAAGGTCGTCGGGCTGAGCTACAAGGCGGCGTGGGACGCGGTGCAGGTGATGAACAACCTGTTCGACCGCCCGCTCGTCCTCCCCGCAGCGGGCGGCAAGGACGGCGGCGCGAGCCCGATCACCGAGGCGGGCATCGCCGTGCTCGACGGCTATGCGGTCGCCGAGACCGAACTAGCCAGCGCGATGGCACGGATCGAGGCGAGCGTGTCGAACGGGTTGTCGTTGAAGCCTTTGCTATGGGGGATTGGGATGAAGACGAGCGCGCGTAACGTCTTGCGGGGGACCGTATCGCAGGTGACGCCGGGAACGATCGATGCCGAGGTAACGCTGGCCGTCGCCGAGGGTGTCGAGATCGTCGCGACGATCACGCGCGGCAGTGCGGAGGATCTCGGGCTGGTGCCCGGCGCGACCGCGCTGGCACTGATCAAGTCGAGCTTCGTCATCCTGGCGCGAGGCGACGAAAACCTACGGACGTCGGCCCGCAACACCCTGGCGGGGACGGTCATCGCGCGCGAAGACGGCGCGATCTCCAGCGAAGTGACGCTCGAACTCACGCTCGGCAAGACGCTGACCGCAACGTTGACCAAGGAGAGTGCGGACGCGCTCGACCTGCAGATCGGCACGCGCGCGCTGGCCTTGGTCAAGGCGAGCCATGTGATCTTGGCGGTCGAGTAACACCGCTCGCTCTACCCGATACCACCCCGGCGAAGGCCGGGGCCCAATTGGGTAACGTTGCTAACTGAGTTCGGCCTTCCGTTACTGCAACCTTTCCACTTGGGCCCCGGCCTCCGCCGGGGTGGTGCCGATCAGTCCGCGGACGTTTCTAACTTTTCCGTCACAAACCGATTCCGCATTGCAGCATAAGTAAACGGCATTACTTAGCACGCTAATGACTTCCCCCCGTGCCGCCCTCGAATCCGCCTACGCGCGCACGCTGCTCCCGCTCGCGAAGATGTGGCGGCAGGCAGCGGATCGTGCGCTGCGCGATATGAACGTCTCCGCGTCGACCGGCTGGGCACTCGTCCAGGTCGGGCGGCTCGGCGACGACATTCGCCAGACCGATCTCGCCAGCCAGCTCGACGTGACGCAGGCCTCGCTGGTCCGTTCGATCGACCAGATGACCGCGGCGGGCCTGGTCGAGCGTCGGCGCGACCCCGCCGACGCTCGCGTCAGCCGTATCCGCCTGACCACACACGGCCGCGCCCTCGTGACCACGATCGAAGCGAAATTCGCGACCTTGCGCGCGGCAATGCTCGACGACGTGTCCGACGCCGATCTCGCCACCGCGCTCCACGTCGCGGAACGGCTCGGCGCACGTTTCATGGCGGATCGCGCGCGATGAACCTCGCCCGATTCGGGGGGAAGGAAGCGCTCTTCTCCGTCAAATGCTTCGTCGCCGCGATCCTCGCTTATTACATCGCGTTGAGGATCGGGCTGACGCGCCCCTATTGGGCGGTGACGACGTCGTACATCGTCGCGCAGCCGCTCGCGGGCGCGGTGCTGTCGAAGGCGGTGTTCCGCGTCGCCGGCACCGTGCTCGGCGCGGTCGCCGCGGTCGTTCTGGTACCCAATCTGGTCAACGCCCCCGAGTTGCTCTCGCTCGGCCTCGCTCTGTGGCTCGGGCTGTGCCTCTATATCTCGCTGCTCGACCGGACGCCCCGCGCGTACCTGTTCCTGCTCGCAGGCTATACGGCCAGCATCATCGGCTTTCCCGCTGTCACGACGCCGGGCGCGGTGTTCACGATCGCCGCGTTGCGCGTGCAGGAGATCACGATCGGCATTCTCTGCGGCAGCCTGATCCACGGCTTCGTCTTTCCGCAGACCGTGACCGCGACTCTGCTCGCCCGGATCGACGCGATCCTCGCGGATGCCGAACGCTGGTCGCGCGATTCGCTCGCCGGCGCGTCCGACGCCGCGCTCGACCGCGATCGCCGACGGCTCGCGCTCGACATCAACGAGCTCCACCAGCTCTCGATCCACCTCCCGTTCGACACTGCGCGGCTCCTGCCCCGCACGCGAACGCTCCGCGCGTTGCAGGCGGAGTTGTCGATGCTGCTCCCCTTGGCCAGCGCGGTCGATGACCGCATCGTCGAGCTGAAACGCGGTGCCGACGCACCCCGTCCCGAGGCCCTCGCGTTGATCGAGGACGTCCGCGAGTGGCTGCGCGAACCTCCGCCTGTAGCGGACCGCGGCTCGACCGCGGACGCGCTGATCGAACGCGCCCGCGCGCTCGAGCCGCCGGTCGGTGACACGCTGATCTGGCGCGATGCGTTGCGGCTCAGCCTGCTCGCCCGGCTCGGCGAGCTGGTCGATGCGCACCGCAACGCGCGCGACCTGCGCGACCAGATGCGCTCGCCGTCGCGCGCGCCGGTCACCCCCGCAGTCGCCCGCCTGCTCGCCCGGATCGCCAGGCGCCCGCTCCACCGCGACCGCGGCATCGCCCTGCGCGCCGCCGCCGGGACGGTCGCGACGATCCTGCTCGGTTGCGTCTTCTGGATCGGTACCGGCTGGGCCGACGGCGCCGGCGCGGTGCTGATCGCGGGCGTGTGCTGCGCGCTGTTCGGCAACAGCGACGATCCCGCGCCGGCGATCAAGGCGTTCTTCTACGGCACCATCCTCGGCCTCGTCATATCCGCGATCTACGCCTTCGCGATCCTGCCACGCGTGACCGATTTCGTGACTCTGGTCGCGGTCCTCGCGCCGCCGATGCTGATCGGCGGGATGTACCTCGCGCGCCCGACGACTCTGCTCGTAACGCTAGGCGCACTGCTCGGCGGCCTCAACACGGTCGGGCTGAACGACCGCTTCGGCACCGATTTCAACAGCTTCATCAACGGCGGCATCGCCCAGCTGGTCGGCACGTTGTTCGCGGTGGTAACGGTCGGCCTGTTCCAGACGATCGGCGCGGACACCAGCGCGCGGCGGCTGATCCGTGCAGGCTGGCGCGAACTGGCGGTGCGCAGCGACTCGATGAGCCGCCCCGATGCGGCCGGCTGGATCGCGCGGATGCTCGACCGGATCGGCCTGCTCGCGCCGCGGCTCGCCTTGCAGGGCGAGGATCCGGGCAAGCCGCTGCTCGACGCGCTGACCGATCTGCGCGTCGGCGTTGCGGTCGGCGAACTCAAGCAGTTGCGGCTCGACGGTACGCCCGACGAGGCCGCGATGATCACGCCGGTGCTGCGCGGGATCGGCGCACATTACCGCGCCCTGCGCCCCAACGAGCCTGCGCCCCCCGAACCCGATCTGCTCGCCGGGATCGACACCGCGATGGCGGCGATGGCCACATCCACGCCCGATCGCCACCGGACGAGCATACTCGCGCTGACCTCGCTGCGTCGCAACCTGTTCCCGTCGGCGTCCCCCTATCAGGCACCAGCGTACGGAGTGGCCGCATGACCGGCGAAATCTCGATCGGCGGCGTCTATCTGCCGAGCATCCTGTTGCTCGCGGTCGCCGCCGTCTTCCTCACCGGCGTCGCCACGCGGCTGCTCGCGTTCGCCGGCGCCTATCGCGCGGTCACCTATCGACCGCTCGTCGACCTCGCCTTGTTCATCCTCATCCTCGGGCTGCTCGCCCTGCTGACCGGACCTTCCGCATGAATACCCGCCTGAAATCGCTGCTTGCCCCACTCGGTCGCTCCGCCGTCACGCTGATCATCGTCGCGCTCGCGGTGCTGGTCGCGCTGTGGCTATGGCAGCGCTACGAGACCGATCCGTGGACGCGCGACGGGCATATCCGCGCCGATATCGTCCGCGTGACGCCCGACGTCGCAGGGCTGGTCACGCAGGTCGCGGTGCACGACAATCAGGCGGTAAAGCCCGGCGACGTGCTGTTCGTGGTCGATCGCCCGCGCTTCCAACTGACGCTGGCGCAGTCCGACGCCTCGATCGCAAGCGCCCGTGCGACGCTGTTGCAGGCGCGCCGTGAAGCGCAGCGCGATCTGGCGCTCGGCGATCTGGTAGCGAAGGAAACACACGAGCAGAACGTCGCGCGCGTCGCCACCGCGTCCGCCGCGCTTGCCCAGGCGCAGAGCGCGCGGTCGACCGCGGCACTGAACCTCGCAAGGACGACGGTGCGCGCGACGGTGCACGGGATCGTCACCAACCTCGATCTCCACCCCGGCGACTACATCGCGACCGGCGCGCAGGCGATGGCGCTGGTCGACACCGATTCACTCCGCGTCGAGGGCTATTTCGAGGAAACCAAGCTCGGCAGCATCCATCTCGGCGACCCCGTAGTGGTGCACCTGATGGGCGAGCCGCAGGCGCTGCACGGCCGCGTCGACAGCATCGCCGCGGGTATCAATGACAGCGAGCGGACGAACACGACGAACCTGCTGCCGAACGTCAACCCGACCTTCAACTGGGTGCGCCTGGCGCAGCGCATTCCGGTGCGCGTGAAGCTGACCCAGGTGCCGAAGGGAACGCAGCTGATCGTCGGCCGCACCGCAACGGTGACGGTCGAGCCGCGCGTCGCGCCGGGGACGACGGCATGATGCTCGTCCCCCTCCGCCCCACCCCCCGCCGTCATCCTGACGAAAGTCAGGACCCAGGGTTACAAGCGATGTCCTGCGTGGCTCTGGGTCCTGACTTTCGTCAGGATGACGGAAGAGGGAGCATTGCGCGTATTGGCCGCCACGGTCTCGCGACGGTCATTGCCGCACTCGCCCTCGCCGCCTGCACCACCGCCGGCCCGAACTACGCCCTCCCCGACCGCGCCGCCGTCAACAACCCCTCCGCCCAGGGCCAGTTCGACAGCGGCCACGAAAAAGCGTTCGTCGACACCCCGCTCCCCGACCATTGGTGGCAGCTCTATGGCGACCCCCGCCTCGACAGCTTCGTCACCGAAGCGCTCGCCGCCAACACCGACCTGCGCGCCGCCGACGCCAACCTGCGCCGCGCCGATGCGGTCGTCGCCGAAGTCGCCGCCGGCCGTACGCTGTCGACCGTGCTCGGCGGCGGCACCTCGCTCGACCGCCCGTACACGACCGGCGGCAGCCTCCCCGGCACGCTCGACTATAACCTCGGCATCACGCTGGCCTATCCGCTCGACCTCTCCGGCCGCATCCGCCGCGGGATCGAGGCGGCCCAAGGCGACGCAGAGGCCGTTGCCGCCGCACGCGACAACGTCCGCGTCACCGTCGCAGCCGAAACCGCGCGCAGCTATGCCGCCGCGTGCACCGCCAATTCGGTGCTCGCCGCCAACAACCGCATCCTCGCCCTACAACGCCAGACTCTCAACGTGACGCAACGCCTGCAACGCGGCGGCCGCGGGACGGCCTTCGAAGTGACGCGCGCCAGAACCGCGGTAGACCAGAGCGAAGCGCTGATCCCCGCCCAGGTCGCAACCCGCACCGCCGCGCTATACCGGCTGGCGACGTTGATGGGCCGTGCACCCGCCGATTACCCGAAGGACGTCGCCACCTGCGCAAAGCCGCCCGCGCTCAACCGTCCGCTCCCGATCGGCGACGGCGCAGCGCTGATCCGCCGCCGCCCCGATATCCGCGGCGCCGAACGCACGCTCGCCGCCGCCACCGCGCGGATCGGCGTCGCGACCGCGAACCTTTATCCGCAGGTCAGCCTCGGTGGTTCGGCAGGCTTCACCGGGCCGGTGTCGTCGCTAGGCTCGACCAACGCGTTCCACCTCGGGCTCGGGCCGCTGATAAGCTGGAGCTTCCCCAACCGCCCGGTTGTTCGCGCCCAGATCGCCCAAGCCGGCGCCACCGCTGACCAGGCGCTCGCGCAGTTCGATTCGACCACGCTCGAAGCCCTGCGCCAGACCGAGACGGCACTGTCCGCCTATGCCCGCGAAGGCGACCGCAATGCAGCCCTCCGCCGCGCGCAGTCCAGCGCCGCGCGCGCCGCGGATCAGGCCGGCACGCTTTACCGCTTCGGCCGCACCGACTTCCTGTCGCTGCTGACAGCGCAGGCCGCGCTCACCACCGCGCAGGCGAACCTAGCCGCATCCGACGCGCTGCTCGTCGATCGCCAGGTCGACGTGTTCAAGGCACTCGGCGGGGGGTGGCAGGCATGAGGCTCCGCAGACGCGGGCTCGCCTCGATCAACAGCGAGATCCGCGACGGCATCATGCCTGCCGCCGACACCATCGCGCGCGTCGCCAAGGATCCGGACGCGCTGCCGCATACGCCGAGCAACTACCGCATCACCGCACTGATCATCGCGTGTGCACTGTTCATGGAACAGATGGACTCGACCGTGCTGGCCACCGCGCTGCCGACAATGGCACGCGATTTCGGCGTGCCCGCGACCAGCATGAGCTCCGCGTTGACCTCATACCTGCTCGCGCTCGCGATCTTCATCCCGGCGAGCGGACGCCTCGCGGACAGATTCGGCTCGCGCACCATTTTCCGTGCGGCGATCCTCATTTTCGTCAGCGGATCGATGCTCTGCGGCCAGGCGACCAGCCTGCCGTTCATGATGGTCGCCCGCTTCCTGCAAGGTCTCGGCGGCGCGATGATGATCCCGATCGGCCGCCTCGTCCTGCTCCGCAGCGTCGCCAAGGAGGACATGGTCCAGGCGATGTCGTGGCTGATCATGCCCGCGCTGATCGGCCCGATACTCGGCCCTCCGGTTGGCGGCGCGATCGTCACCTATCTCGACTGGCGCTGGATCTTCTACCTGAACGTGCCGATCGGCCTGCTCGGCGTGGTGCTGGTGACGCGCTTCATCGGCGAGGTGCGCGAAGACAAACCGGCGCGGTTCGACGTCCCCGGCTTCATCCTGTCGGGCGTATCGCTCGGCTGCCTGTTGTTCGGGTTCGAGATGACGAGCAGGACAGGCGAATTGCCGCGCGCGATGGTGCTCATCGCGGTCGGACTGATTGCCGGCGTCGCCTACATCCGCCACGCGAAACACCGCAGCGACCCGATCCTCGACTTGTCGCTGATGCGGATCCCCACCTTCCGCCTGTCGGTGATCGGCGGATCGCTGACTCGCATCACGCAAGGCGCGCAGCCGTTCCTGCTGCCGATGATGCTCCAACTGGGCTTCGGGATGACCGCAGCGGCGAGCGGCGCGATCACGATCGCCGGCGCGATCGGCTCGCTGGGAATGAAGGGGCTCGCCCCGCGCGTGCTGCGCCGCTTCGGGTTCCGCAACAGCCTGATCGTCGGCGGGCTATGCGCGAGTTCGGGCTACGCGGTCGCCGGCCTCTTCCGCCCCGACTGGCCGATCCCCGTCATTTTCGGCGTGCTGATGCTATCCGGCTTCTTCATGTCGTTCCAGTTCTCGGCGTACAACACGATCGCGTATGACGAGATTCCCTCGTCGCGGATGAGCAGCGCGACCAGCTTCTACGCGACGTTCCAGCAACTGATGCTGTCGCTCGGGATCTGCGTGGGGGCGGCGTCGCTGCATGTCGGAATGCTCGGCACCGGCGCGACTCGGCCGGCGCTAACGGACTTCACGCTGGCGTTCCTCATGGTGACCGCGGTGTCGGCGTCGGCGACGATCTGGAACCGCCGGTTCGAGGTGGATGCCGGGGCGGAGCTGAGCGGACACCGCGCCTAGTCGGCCGTCCTGACACCCCTATCGTCATCCTGACGAAAGTCAGGACCCAGAGCCACGAATAGCACCGCTTGTGACCCTGGGTCCTGACTTTCGTCAGAATGACGGAGGGCGCGCGGGGCTACCCGCTGTGCGCCGGCAGCGACGGCCGCGAGAGAACCGACACATGCTCGCCGGGCTCGACGAACATACCGTGACCGGTCGCCCACTTCCCCGCCTTCTCGCTCGCCGTCAGCATCGTCAGGAACGGGCTGAGCAACAGCCCCAGCGTCACCGGCGCGAGCCACGCCGCGGTCACCGGCGCGAACGGCGTCACCGCTAGCAGCGCGACGCCCACCCCGACATGCCAGCGATAGCGCGGCATCACGTCCGCCAGCGACAACTCTTGCGCATCGCGGTTCTGCGGCGCCCAGCCGGACTTGCGCCCCATCAATATCCCGGCGAGGTCCATCGTCTGCGTCAACGCGATCACCGGCGCGGACAACATCGAGAACGGCACGTCGACCAGCACCGACCGCACGATCCCCCGCCGCCCGCCAAACCCCGCGCGCCGCTCCGCATTCGAGAACGCCCAGATCACGCTCAGCAGCTTCGGCCCGAACAGCAGCAGCAGCGTCACGAACAGCACCTGCAACGAGGTCTGCGCCTCGACGATATTACGCTCGCCAAGCAATGCCTGCACCACGCTGGTCGCGATCATCAACAGCCACACCGGCGAGGTGATGAACGCCGATGCGCCCATCAGCAGTTGCAGCCGGCTGACCCAGTGGAACCCAGACGACGTCAGCAGGCTGAGATGCTGGATATTTCCCTGCGCCCAGCGCCGGTCGCGCACCGCCGCGTCGATCAGCGTTGGGGGATATTCCTCGAACGTCTCCTCGGTCATCAGCATGTGCACGCGCCAGCCGCGCCTGCGGAGCAACGCCGCCTCGACCATGTCGTGACTCATGATGACGCCGCCGAACGGCGCGCGACCGGGGAGATCGGGCAGGCCGCAACTCGACGCGAACGCCTCGATCCGGATCATCGCGTTGTGGCCCCAGAACGTCGCCTCCGAACCCGACCACCAGACGAGTCCCGCGGTAGAGATCGGGCCATAAAGGCGGCTGGCGAACTGCATCCAGCGCTGGAAAAACGTGACGCCGTTGATCACCGCCGGCACGGTCTGGAGCAGAGCCACCGCAGGCCGCCGTTCGAGCACCTGCGCCATGCCGATGATCGTGTTGCCGCCCATCAAACTGTCCGCGTCGAGCATCAGCATATAGCGATAGCCGCCGCCGAACCGCCGGATCCACTCGGCGACGTTGCCCGGCTTGCGGCCGACATTCTCGGTGCGACGACGATAATAGAGCGCGCAATCGAGCGTCGGTGCGAGCCTGTGCCACGCCGCGACCTCGACCGCCTCCGCCGCTTCGCCAGAGTCGCTCAGGATGAAGATATCGAACCGGTCGGCGACACCGCCCGCGGCGATCGCGCGCGCCATCCACGCGATCCGCTCGAACACCGCATCGATATCCTCGTTGTGAACCGGCATCAGGATCGCGGTGCGACCCTCCAGCGGTTCGGACTGGCGCGGCGTGGGCACGAAGCCCGGATGCCCGCCGGTCATCAACAGGACGAAGCCGATCGCCGCGTTCATGAAGCCGAACGCGATCCACGCGAACAACGGGAAGAACAGCGCCAGCAACACCGCGTCCCACAGGCTCAGCCCGTCGGCGAGCAGCGATTCCTGCACCGCGGACGATGCCGCGGTGGCGAGCAGCCCGGTCATCAGGATGAGGATGATCCGGCGCGCAAGCATATCGTCGTTCGAAACGACCATGCCCGGCCCCGGCTCGGGCGCGGACCAGGGCGGCGGCGGACCGTCGAAACGCTGCGGGAGCATCTCGATCGGTGACTCGCCCGGCATCATAGCGGGAAGTGCGGGCATCAGAAGATCGGCGTCAGCACGGTTTCGCTGAGCGCGCGACCGCCGCGCGTGAGGAACAACCTGACGTCGGCCGGGCCCTGCGCATCGGGCGCGATGTCGGCGGTCACGCGCCAGTGGTTTTTCTGGCCGACCACCGGATACGCCGCGTTGGCGAGAACTTTGCCGCGGACGACGTCGATCTTCGCGGTCACGCCGCTCTGCCGGTCGAGTCCGGCAAGACCGTCGCCGATGAAATCGACCACCAGCTTCCGCGCGCCCTTGACCGGCTCGGAACCCGGTCGGCCGGCGACGCCCTGCCAGCAATCGACGACATGCGCCGCACTGGCGACCGCGGTCGGGTCGCTCGATTGCCACGAAAGCGTGTAATCGAACTGCAACCGCTGGCCGGCTTTGGCAGGCGCAGCCGGCGTCCAGAACGAGACGACGTTATCGACCGTCTCGCTGTTGGTCGGGAACGCATAGAGCATCACCGCACCCTTGCCCCAATCGCCCTGCGGCTGAACCCATAGGTTCGGCCGGCGATCGTAGAACGCCCCGTCGTCCTGATAATGATCGAAATTGCGGTCGCGCTGGATCAGACCGAAGCCCTTGGGCGCCTGATCCGCAAAGCTGTCGAGCGTATCGTGCGGCGGATTGTTGAGCGGTCGCCAGATGCGCTCGCCCGCGCCGGTGAGCAACGCGAGGCCGTCGGAGTCGTGGATCTCGGGCCGCCAATCGACCGCGGCGGAGCGGTTGCCTTCGCCGTACCAGAACATGCTGGTCGCGGGCGCGACGCCGAGCCGCTCGATGTCGCGGCGGATGTTCAGTACGGATGAAACCTGCTGTTCGACGCCCGCGCCCGCGACATGCCGCGACTGGAACCGGTACGCCCCCGTGACGCTGGCTCCATCCATCAGCGCGTAGATCGTGTACGCGTCGGCGCCGGTCCGCTCGATCCAGAATTCGGTGAAGTCGGGAAATTCCTCGCGACCCGGCAGCCCCGTGTTGATCGCGAGCCCACGCGCGGACAGGCCATATTGATCCTGCGCGCCGGCGGTGCGGAAATAGGATGCGCCCTGGAACGCCATCCAGTCGCTGGTCCCGCCCGGCGCCATCGCGCGGAAACCCGCGATGCCGAGCGCGGCGGCATGCCCCTCTTCGGCCTCGAACAGGTCACGCGAAAACTCGATACGGCGCGCCTGCCCGCCCTCGACGACGTTGATCGCGACCGGCATCGGCGCATAGCGACCGAGCGGGAACAGCCGGATGCCGCCGGCGAGCGTCTTGTCGGCGCGAAAGCGGATGCTGCCGACCTTGTCGTAATCGATCGCCGCGGCGGCAGCGACCTTGGCGGGGGCCCGGTACGGCTTCGTTGCAAACATTGCGGCGCGTTGCTGAAGCGTTTCCCACGAAAACGGCTCCGCCTTGCCGGGCGCTGCGCGAATCGCTGCGGCGGCCTGTGGCAGGACACCCAACAGACCCAGCGCGGTCATTACTTCGCGTCGACCGATCATGCAGAGCGCTCCCTCGTCATCATGCTGCAATGCGGTAGCATAAGGACATCGGGCGCGCGCGTCGACAGGTCCCGCCCCCGGCGCGGCCTATCGCGCCACGCGTCGCCAGCGAGCGCTGACCTTAACCCGGTCGTGGATGTGGTGGCCGACGATCACCAGCATCGCGCCGCCACTCGCGCAGAGGAAGCCGATCGTGGCGAGCAGGAATGCGAGTACGCTGGTCGATGGCTTGAGACCGGCCAGCGTGTGGATTGCGATGGCGGCGAGCGCGAGCGACAGGAAGCCGCTCGCGCGGAGGCTGAGGTCGGTGCGAAGGCGGCGGGCGTCGGTCATGCGACGCTTCAGCTATCGCTAGCCGCATAAGCGTTCGAGATCGATTTTGCGGGGGAGCCATAGTGTTCGCGTAGTGCGCAACTTCGTCATCCCGGCGAAAGCCGGGACCTCTCGCGGCAGGGGCGACCTATGGCAGGGAGACCCCAGCTTTCGCTGGGGTGACGGTTGGGTTGGGTAGCGTGACGGCTGGTTGCGCGGAATAAAGAGCAGACCGCCCGTTTCCTTGTTATCCCGCGAAGGCGGGAGCCCAGACTGGGTCCCCGCCTTCGCGGGGAAACATGCTTTCTTCACTCAGGCCTCGACGAGGAGCCGGTACCCGATCCCGAGCTCGTTCGCGATGACGGTCCCTACGCCCCCCGTCCCCTCCAGCTTCTGCCGCAAATTTCGCACCACGATGCGGAGATATTCGATCCGGCGGTCATGATCGGTCGGCCACGCCGCTTCCAATATCCGCTGATGCGTCACGACCCGCCCCGGATGCGCGGCCAGCGCCGACAGCACGTCGAACTCCTTCCGCGTCAGATGCGCCTCCTCGTTCCCGCGGCGGACGAGGCGGTGCTCGAAATCGATCTCCACCCCTTGCGCACGCAGCACCGTCGGCCGCGACGTCGCCTCGCCGCGCCCCCGCAACGCGACCCGCAACCGTGCGAGCAGTTCCTCTGTATCGAACGGCTTGGTCACATAATCCTCGGCCCCCAGATCGAGCGCAGCTACCTTCTGGTCGGTCGCCTCGCGCGCGGAGACCACCAGGATGATCGGATCGCCGAGCTTCTTCAGCAGCGGCACCAGTTCGAGCCCGTCACGATCGGGCAACCCGAGATCGAGCAGTACCGCGGTCAACGGCCGGCTCCCCGCGATCCGCAGCGCAGCACGCGCGTCGACCGCCTCCTCGACGCCGTATCCCGCGCGCTCCAGCGTGTTCTTCAACAGCCGCCGGATATGCAGTTCGTCGTCGACGATCAGGACCGTTTGTGCGCTCACAGATTCGCTCCATCGGTGTCGCGGACCAGCAGGGCCACGGGGAAGCACAGGCTGAACCGAGCGCCCGTCAGGTCTTCGCGGTTGCTGGCTTCGACACTCATCCCCATCGCTTCGGCGAACGCCTTCACAATCGCAAGCCCGAGCCCCGTCCCGCCGATCGCGCGGTCGGAGCCTTCGAGGCGGCGGAACGTCTCGAACACCTCCTTCTCGCGGCCGGGCGGCAGGCCCGGCCCCTGATCGATCACCGACAGCCTGAGCATCCCGAAGCGGTGTTCCGCACGCACCACGATCGGCGTGCCCGGATCGGCATAGCGCCCGGCATTGTCGAGCAGGTTGAGCAGGCAATGATGCAGCAACTGCGGATCGACGCGGACCAAAGGCAGGTTCGGTGCGACGTCGAGCTCGATCGCATGGCCTTCGAGCACGCGCTTCGTATCATGCACCGCACCCGCCACCGCATCGGTCAGGTCGGTGGGCTCCAGCCGCAACCGGAGCGCGCCCGCCTCGACTCGCGCCATGTCGAGCAGATTGCCGACGAACCGGTTGAGCCGCGCCGCCTCGGTCTCGATCGTGTCGATCAGCGCGGGCGTGACGCCGCGGTGCAATTCCGCCGCCGCCGCCATCACCGAGGTCAGCGGCGTACGCAGATCGTGGCTGACCGACGACAGCAACGCCTGCCGCAACCGATCGCGCTCCCGCACCGCATCGACGTCGCGCATCTCGACCTCCAGCCGCGCGCGTTCGAGCACGAGCGACGCCTGATCGACCAGGCTCATCAGCAGCGGCAACTGGTCCGACCGCACCGGATCTCCACCCGCCTCGCGCGCGAGGCCGAGCACCGCCAGCGTCCGCTCGCCCGACCGCAGCGGCTGAAAGAACCACTCCGACGCCGCCAGCGTGCTCGACCCGCGGCCCGCAGGCGCACCCGTATCATAGGCCCATTGCGCGGCCGCCATTTCCATCGTCTCGAGCCGGTAATCCGCGCCGTTCGCTGCCTGCACCGCAAGGCCGGGGTCCTCCGCGACGAGGATGACCGCGCGCACGCCGAACAGCCGTCCGATTTCCTCGCAAATCGCGCGGGCCAGCGCCACCGGGTCGTTGAGGGAGGTCAGTTGGCGCAGGAAGCCGGCGAGCGCGGCGTTGGTGCGGGCGCTGGCGGCGGCGATGTCGGCCTGTGCGCGGACTCGCGAGGTGAGCTGGCTCGTCACGAACGCGATGCCGAGCAGCACCAGGATCGAGATCACGTTCTCGGGATTGTTGATCGTCAGCGTACCGGTCGGCGGCAGGAAGAAGAAGTTGTACGCGATCGACGAAACCACACCTGCGAACAGCCCGGTGCGAAGGCCGAACAGGCTCGCCGCGGCCATCACCGGCAGCAAGTATAGCAGCGCGACGTTGCCGAGGTTGAGAATGTGGAACAGCGCGCTCGCGACGCCGGTGACACCCGCGACCATCGCCGTCGTCCAGGCGTAGCCGGCCTTGCTGCCCCATCCGCCGGTCCGCACCCGCGTGCCGCGGGGCGCGGTGGGTGGGTCCATCGGCAGGACGTGGACGGCGATGCCGGGTGACTCGCGGACCATCTGGTCGACGACCGAGCCGTGGCGGAGCTCGAACCAGCGCGAGCGGGTGGACTTGCCGACCACGAGCTGCGTCGCGCGCGCCTCGGCCGTGAAGGTCTTCAGGCCGTCGACCACCGACGTCGCGGGGACGGTGGCGACGTCGCCGCCGAGTTGCGTCGCCAAGTTGAAGACTGCGGCGAGCTGGCGGTGCTCGGGCTCGCCGAAGGTCTGCGCGCGGGGTGTCTCGATATACACCGCGGTCCAGGGAGCATGCATCGCGTCGGCGATCCGCTTGGTGGCGCGGACGAGGCCAAGCGCGCCGGGCAGTTCGCTGATCGCGACGACGATCCGCTCACCGCCCGCCCAGGTGCCGCCGACGCCGAGCGCGCGGACATGTTCGAGCATCTGCGCGTCGACAGCCTGCGCGGCGCGGCGGAGCGCGAGCTCGCGTAAGGCCGACAGGTTCGACTTGGAGAAGAAATGCGAGAGGGCGCGGGTCGCCTCCTGGGGCAGGTAGACCTTCCCCGCCTTCAGCCGCTCGATCAGTTCGTCCGGCGGGATGTCGACGACTTCGATCTCGGCGGCCTCGACGATGCTGTCGGGCACGGTCTCGCGGACGCGGACGCGCGTGAACGAGGCGACGACATCGTTGAGGCTCTCGATGTGCTGGATGTTGATCGTCGAATAGACGTCGATGCCCGCAGCGAGCAGTTCCTCGACGTCCTGATAGCGCTTCGGGTGGCGGCTGCCGGGCGCGTTGGTATGGGCGAGTTCGTCGACGAGGACGAGCGTGGGGGCGCGTTCGAGGATGGCGTCGAGGTCCATCTCGTCGAGCGTGCGGCCTTCGTAGGGGATCGCTTTGCGCGGGACGATCTCGTGGCCCCGCGTGAGCGCTTCGGTTTCGACGCGGCCGTGCGTCTCGACCACTCCGATGACGACATCGACGCCGGCGCGGCGACGTTCGGCACCTTCGGAGAGCATCTCGTACGTCTTGCCGACACCGGGAGCGGCGCCGAGAAAGATCTTCAGACGGCCGCGACCCTCCTGCGACGCCTGTCGCAGAAGGGCCTCAGGGGATGGTCGTCCTTCCTCGTTCAACGTGCGGCGTCTAGGGCGCGGTTGAGAGCGAAGACGTTGATGCGTGGTTCGCCGAGGATGCCGAGCAGCGGGCCGTCGACGTTGGCGGTGACGAGCGCGCGGACCTTGTCGGCGGAGAGGCCGCGGGTACGCGCGACGCGGGCGACCTGTGCATAGGCCGAGGCTGGCGACAGGTCGGGATCGAGACCCGAACCAGATGCGGTCGCGAGATCGGCTGGGAGTGGCCCGGTTACGCCTTCCGCGTGGCGCTTGGCGACGTCGGCTTTGGTGCGGTCGACAAGCGCTTGGCTGGTTGGGCCCAGGTTCGAGCCCGACGAGGCCAGGCCGTCATAGCCCTTGCCAGCTGCAGACGGACGCGTCTGGAAATAGCGGTCGGTGGTGAAGGCCTGGCCTACGACGGTCGAGCCGATCGCCTTGCCGTTGGCCATGACGAGGCTGCCGTTCGCTTGGCTGGGGAAGATGGCCTGTCCGATCCCGGTCATGGCGAGGGGATAGACGATCCCGAGCAGCAGCGCGAACAGGATCGTCATGACGAACGCCGGGCGAAGGGCGGAGGTGAAATCGGAGGTCATTCTGTCGTCTCCATGTGTCCCGGCGAAGGCGGGGACCCAGTCTGGGCACCCGCCTTCGCGGGTGAACATTTCTTTGGGGTGAGGGCGGCACGCTTCGCATCTCGCCCAAGCCTGCCAGGCACCTCCCCGGCGAAGGCCGGGGTCCAGTTGGGTGACGTTGCTAACGACGGGTGCGCTTCGTTACCGCAACCTTTCCACCTGGGCCCCGGCCTTCGCCGGGGTGGTGTTGGGGGTCGGTGCGAGGGTGCACGTACACGCCACGGGTTAGGCTTCGTCATCACGCCATCCCCAACGCACCGACCAGAAGGTCGATGAGCTTGATCCCCACGAACGGTGCGATCAGCCCCCCCAGCCCGTACACCGCGAGGTTCCGCGCGAGCAGCGGCCCCGCGGCCATCGGCTTGTACGCCACGCCCTTCAATGCGAGCGGCACCAGCATCGGGATGATGATCGCGTTGAAGATGATCGCTGACAAGATCGCGCTTTCGGGCGAGCCGAGCCGCATCACGTTCAGCACGCCGAGCCCCGGATAGAGCGCGACGAACATCGCCGGGATGATCGCGAAATACTTCGCCACGTCGTTTGCCACCGAGAAGGTGGTCAGCGCACCGCGGGTCATCAGCAGTTGCTTGCCGAGGCCGACGATCTCGATCAGCTTGGTCGGATCGCTGTCGAGGTCGACCATGTTGCCCGCCTCGCGCGCGGCCTGCGTGCCGGTGTTCATCGCCACGCCGACGTCGGCCTGTGCGAGCGCCGGCGCATCGTTGGTGCCGTCGCCGCACATCGCGACCAGCCTGCCCCCCTGCTGTTCCTTGCGGATCAGCTCGAGCTTGTCCTCCGGCGTCGCCTGCGCGAGGAAATCGTCGACGCCCGCCTCGGCCGCGATCGCGGCGGCGGTGAGCGGGTTGTCGCCGGTGATCATCACCGTGCGGATGCCCATCGCCCGCAGTTCGCCGAAGCGCTCGCGGATGCCCGCCTTGACGACGTCCTTGAGGAAGATCGCCCCCAGCAAGCGCCCGTCCATCGCCACCGCCAGCGGGGTACCGCCAGCGCGCGCGATCTCGTCGGTGATGCGGCGCAGTTCGGTGGCGGCGGCGGTCGCCCCTGCCCCCGGATTGGCCTTCAGGATCGAGTCGACGGCGCCCTTCTGGATCAGCGAACCGTTTACCTTCACGCCCGAGATGCGCGTCTGCGCGGTGAACGGGATGACTTCCGCATCGTCCGGCAACGCACTCGTCGTCACACCGAACTTGTCACGCGCCAGCACCACGATCGAGCGGCCCTCGGGCGTCTCGTCCGCGAGGCTCGCCAGCAACGCCGCCTCGGCCAGTTCCTCGTCACGCGTGCCACCGACTGAGCGGAACTCGCTCGCCTGACGGTCGCCGATCGTGATCGTGCCGGTCTTGTCGAGCAGCAGGACGTCGATATCGCCCGCCGCCTCGACCGCACGCCCCGACTTCGCCAGCACGTTGAAGCGCACCAGTCGGTCCATGCCCGCGATACCGATCGCCGACAGCAGCGCGGCGATCGTGGTGGGGATCAGCGTGATCAGCAGCGCCGCGAGGATCGCGACCGGCACACGGCCGCCCGCATAGCTGGCGAAACCGGGGATCGTGCCGACCGCGATCAGGAAGATGATCGTCAGGCCGACGAGCAGCAACGTCAGCGCGATCTCGTTCGGCGTCTTCTGCCGCTCGGCGCCCTCGACGAGTGCGATCATGCGGTCGAGAAAGCCTTCGCCGGGGTTGGCGGTGACCTTCACGCGAATCTCGTCGGAGATGACGCGCGTGCCCGCGGTCACCGCCGAGCGGTCCCCGCCCGCCTCGCGGATCACCGGCGCGCTCTCGCCGGTGATCGCGGCTTCGTTGACCGAGGCGACGCCCCAGACGACTTCGCCGTCCGCCGGGATCAGGTCGCCCATCGTGACGAGGACGATGTCGCCTGCGCGGAGCATGCTGGCGGGGACGGACTCGACTTGATCCCCCTTCATGCGGCGTGCGGTCAGCTCGGCCTTGGTCGCGCGCAAAGACGCAGCCTGCGCCTTGCCGCGGCCTTCGGCGAGCGCTTCGGCGAAGGTGCCGAACAGCACGGTCAGCCACAGCCAGATCACCAGCTGTATCTTGAAGCCGACCGAGAGCCCGTCGCCGCCGACGTTGACGAGGATCGTCAACAGCGTGGCGACGACCGCGGTGACGAACATCACCGGGTTGCGGATCAACTGCCGCGGATCGAGCTTGCGGAAAGCGTCGCCGATCGCCGGTACGATCAAGTCGGCCGTGAACAGCGACTTGGTAGGGGTGCGTGCCATTTTGGCTTGTCCCGTCAGAAGGTTTTGCCGCTGATCATCGCGAGATGATCGGCGATGGGACCGAGCGCGAGGCTCGGCAGGAAGGTCAGGCCGCCGACGATCAGGATGATCCCGACCAGCAGGCCGACCCACAGCGCACCCGTCGTCGGGAACGAGCCTGCGCTTTCGGGCGTGTATTTCTTGGCCGCGAGACCACCGGCGATGGCGAGCATCGGCACGATGATGAAGAAGCGCCCGAGCCACATCGCGACCCCCAGCAGGCCGTTGTAATAGGGCGTGTTGGCGGTGAGCCCGGCGAACGCCGACCCGTTGTTCCCGACCGCGCTGGTGAACGCGTAGAGGATCTCGCTGAACCCGTGCGGCCCCTTGTTGAGCGGCCCTGCGAGCCCGTCGGGCAGCACGGCGCTGAGCGCGGTGAAGCCGAGGATGACGAGCGGCAGGATGGCGATCGCCAGCACCGCCAGTTTCACTTCGCGACTCTCGATCTTCTTGCCGACATATTCGGGCGTGCGGCCGACCATCAGGCCTGCGACGAACACGGCCAGGATGGCGAACAGCAGGAAGCCGTAGATGCCCGCGCCGACGCCGCCGATGACGACTTCGCCGAGCTGCATGTTGAGCAGCGGGATCATGCCGCCCAAGGCCGTGAAGCTGTCGTGCATCGCGTTGACCGCGCCGCACGATGCCGCCGTCGTGACGACCGAGAACAAGGCGGACGCGGCGATCCCAAAGCGGACCTCCTTGCCTTCCATGTTGCCGCCTGCGACGCCGATGCTGTGGAGGATCGGGTTGCCCGCGGCCTCCTGGGCATAGGTGAGGGTGACGCCGGCGAGGAACAGCACGAGCATCGCCGAGAGGATGGCCCAGCCCTGCCTGGTGTTGCCGACGGCCTTGCCGAAGGTCCAGGTCAGCCCGAAGCCGATGACGAAGATCGACAGCATCTGCACGAGGTTGACGAGCGCGGTCGGGTTCTCGAACGGATGCGCCGAGTTCGCGTTGAAGAACCCGCCACCATTGGTGCCGAGCATCTTGATCGCTTCCTGGCTCGCCACGGGTCCGAGCGTCAGCGTCTGCTTGAGCCCTTCGAGCGTGGTGATGTCGACGGTGCCGGCAAGCGTCTGCGGCACGCCGCTGGCGATGTAGAAGATCGTCACGACGACGCAGATCGGCAGCAGCACGTACAGCGTGACGCGCGTCATGTCGGCCCAGAAATTGCCGATCGTCGCACTCGATCGCCGCGCGAACCCGCGGAACAGCGCGAATGCCAGCGCGATGCCCGTTGCCGCCGACAGGAAGTTGTGGATCGTCAGCCCGAACATCTGGCTGAAGTTCGACATGGTCGATTCACCGGCATAGCTTTGCCAGTTGGTGTTCGCGGTGAAGCTGATCGCGGTATTGAACGCGAGGTGGGGGCTGAGCCCTGGGAGCCCCTGCGGATTACCCGGCAACACGCCCTGCAGACGCAGCACCGCGTAGGTCAGCGCCATCAGCACGGCATTGAAAACGATCATGTGCAGGGCATAGCGGCGCCAGCCCTGCTCCGCCTTCGGATCAATGCCGCTGAGCTTGTAGAAGCCGGTCTCGACGGGGCCGAGGACCGCGTGGATCGGCGTGCGGCGGCCTTCGTACAAGGCGAACAGCCACAGGCCGACGGGTTTGGTCAACGCCAGCAGGATGCCGACGAAGCCCAGGATGAGGATCCATCCTTCGAATGTCATGAGGGCGCGCTCCTAAAAGCGTTCGGGGCGGATGAGCACCGCCACGAGGTAAAACAGCAGCCCGAGCGCGACGATCGCGGCGAGCCAGAGGTCGAGGGTCATGATGATGTCCTCACGGGGCTCAGGCGTTGTCGCACAGGCGGACATAGGCGAGCGTCGCCGCCACCAGTCCGATCATGATCGCGATCCAGAGTAGGTCCTGCATAGCTAGGGTCCTTTCAGAACGCGGCGGTGAGCGAGGCAACCACGGTGCCGTCGGCGATCGATCTGGTGCCGTCCTGTCCGCGGGAGAAGCTCGGCTGGAGATACGCTGCACTGCGACGCGTGATGTCGGTGTCGATGTAACTCACATTCAGCGTCAGATTTTTATACGTAGTGTCCGCACCCAGCGACCAATCCCAGTAGCTGCCGGTCGGCGCCGCGCTGGTGGCATTCGGGCCGAGCCCGTCATTGCCCCAGCTATGGCCGATATGCGCCTTGGCGGTGATCGGCGTACCGGGAAGCGCGAACGCACCGTCGCCGGTGAGGTAGAGGTTGTCCTCCTTGTCGCCGGCGTCGGTGTAGACGCCCGCGGCGGCATCGGCGCCGGTGCGATACCATTTGCCGAGTGCCTGCTGCTTCGGTGCGTAGAAGGCGCTCGCGGTCAGCGTCGCCGGACCAGTCGTACCGCTGAGCTTCACATAGGGTTCGGCATAATCGGTCTTCGACGCGCCGCCCGGATACATGTACCAGGTCAGGCCGACGTCGAGCGTCGCGTTGTCCGCGAGCTTGTGCTTGTAGCCGCCGATCAGGTCGAGCTCCATATTCGAGCCGCCGAACGTGCCCCAGCCCGACAGGTTCGAGCCCCAGGCGCCGACATAGACGCCGCTCTGGTGCGCGATCGTCAGCCCGCCCTGGATCGCGCCGTCCTTGTCCGACTGCGACACGCCGCGCAGGCGGTAGTCGGTCGCGAGTGTGACCGAACCGCTGACGGTGACGGGCGAAGGCGGCGCGGTATCCTGTGCGAATGCGGGCGTGGCGAGACCGGCGAGAAGTCCGGCGGCGGCGGTGAAACGAAGAATGTGCATTGCGGTCCCCATGCGCGTGCCGCCGGAAGGATGGCGGTTCGCGAGGCCTGCCAATTAGGCTCCGGCGACGTAGCAATTCGAGATCGATTGCCGGGCCGAAGCATATGTTTCGCGTAGTATTGTCAGAATTATGGTGCGGTGCGGCGAAGAATCAGCCAGCCCGCGACGCCTGACAGGATCGAGCCCGCGAACACGCCGATCTTGACCGAATCCAGCGCGTGCGGCGCGTCCGCAAACGCGAGTCCGCCGATGAACAGGCTCATCGTGAAACCGATCCCGCACAGCACCGCCATGCCGTAGACCTGAGCCCAGTTCGCGTTCCTGGGCGCTACGGCCAGCCGGACCATCACGAGCCCGCGGATCATCGCGAAGATGCCGACCTGCTTGCCGAGGAACAGCCCGAGCGTGATCCCGACCGGTAGCGGCGCGATCACGTCCGCCGCCACCATCCCGCCGAACGCGATACCCGCATTGGCGAACCCGAACGCCGGCACGATCAGGAAACTCGACCAAGGTTGGAGCGCGTGTTCGAGGCGTTTCAGCGGCGGCTGGCCGTCCCCCGTCCGCAACGGAATCGTCAACGCGACCGCCACGCCGGCAAGCGTCGCATGCACGCCCGACAGCAAGACGCCGTACCAGACCCCGACGCCGATCAGCAGATACGGCACCAGCGACCGCACCCCCGACAGGTTCAGGACAACGAGCACGCCGAGCCCCACGCCCGCACCAAGCAACGGCAGCAGCGCGATCTGGCCGGTGTAGAACAGCGCGATGACGAGGATCGCGAGAAGGTCGTCGATCACCGCGATCGCCGTCAGCAATATCTTCAACGAGGTCGGCACGCGCGATCCGAGCAGGGCCAGGATGCCGAGCGCGAACGCGATGTCGGTCGCCGCCGGGATCGCCCAGCCGCGCAGATTGGCGGGCGTCCCTATGTTGACGAGCAGATAGAGGCACGCCGGCACCACCATGCCCGCGAGCGCTGCCGCGCCGGGCAGGATGCGCTCCCCCCAGGTCGAGAGATGCCCCGAGATGAACTCGCTTTTCACCTCCAGCCCGATCAGCAGGAAGAACAGCGCCATCGCACCATCGTCGATCCAGTGATGAACGCTCAGACCGGCGACTTCATGGTGGAGCGTCGCGAAATAGGCCGGCGCGAGCGGTGAATTGGCGACGAGCAATGCCGCGATCGTCGCGGCGAGCAGCACGATGGCCCCTGCCGCCTCGCCGGCGAAAAACCGCCTCACCGCGGTCAAAGCCCTTCGCCGCCAACCCATTGCGCGTTGGACAGGCGGCGCGCGAGATCCCAGCTCTGGACGCGGATATCGGGCACCGCGACGACCTCCCACAGCCCGCCGCGGGTCATCGGCCCGATACAGTGGATGCGGTCGTCGGGCGTGCCGTCAGCGCGGATCGCCCGCGACTGAGCATCGACGTCGACGCCGAGCCGCAACGGATCGGGCCGGATCGCACCGGCCGCGAGCAGATGCTTCACGAGCGGCTCCTCGGAGCGCAACAGATCGCCCTGCGGCCCCGTGCAATTGACGATCCGCGCGGCCCGCGTGACGACCGGATCGGTCTCGCCGCGCGGTCGCCACGTCAGATTTGCCTGCGCCCCGTCGGCTTCGGCGGAGACGATCTTGCCCGCTGCGAAGGTCAGTCGCCCGCTCGCGACGAGTGCCTCGACGCGATCGGCGACCGCGGGCGCGAGGCGGTGGCGGTGGACATCCCAATAGGGCCGCAGATGCCGCAGGAAACGCCCGCGCAATTCCTGCGACGCCGCCGACCACAGCATCTGCGTCACTGGCCGCAATTCGTCGACCGCAGTGCGCCAGCCGCCCTCCTCGGTCCGCGAACGAACATGGCGGACGAGGTCGGTCAGCCCGCCCTGCGGTTTATCCGAAACGCCGCGGTGCGCAGGCGCGCCATCGACATGGCGGCGCGGTGACAACCCACGACGTGACATCGCCAGGATGTGGCCAGCAAACCCCTGCGCATCGAGCAGCAGCGCCGCATCGATCGCGGTCAGCCCGGTCCCGACCAGCACGACGGTATCGTCCGCACCCAGCCCCTCGGCGAGGTTCGCAGCCCAGGGATCCGCGTAATACACGCCGGTCGGCAAAGCATCCGGCTTGAGCCCGGGCGGCGTATGCGGTGGCAGGTTGCCAAGCGCGAGCACTGCCGTATCGGCCGCGATCTTGCGTCCATCCGCCATCGTCAGCGTCACGCCGTCGCCTTCGACCGGATCGATCGCGCAGACCTCGCCTTCGACATGCACCAACCGGCCGCTCGATTCCGCGATCGCCGCGTCGAGCAGTTCGCGAAGATACGCGCCATAGGTCGTCCGCGGGACGAAAGTCTTGCGGTCGCCCTTGCCATGCGACTCCAGCCAGCGGACGAAGTGGTCGGGATCGTCCGGCAGCGCACTCATGTTGCCGGCACGGACGTTCAACAGGTGATCCGGATGCGCCGCACTATACGCGACACCGCGCGCGAGTTGCCGGTCGCGGCGCTCGATCAACGTCACGCGCGGCCCCGCGTGCCGCATCAGATTGACCGCGAACAGCGCGCCGGAGAAGCCGCCCCCGACGACCACCACATGATCCTCGGGCCCCGCGATCCGCGGCATAGTTGCTGATTGGTCCATCTGTACGCTCACCCGCAGTGTCGCGGAAGGCCATGCCCGATCGAAGCCGGCTAGCCCAGCCCCGGTGCCAAAAGGCGTGCCCAGCAATCTCCGTCATCCTGACGAAAGTCAGGATCCAGAGCCGCAAGCGTGCCGTCCGTTACCCTGGATCCTGACTTTCGTCAGGATGACGGGACTGAGAGAAACCTCTCACCCCCCGTCATGCTCGGCTTGTTCCGGCATCCACCGTTCCGCCGGATCAGCCCTTACGAGTGTGCGGAACGGTGGACCCCGGAACAGGTCCGGGGTGACGGCGATCATGACGGAGTCGTGTCCGCCTGCCTCTACCCTAAGGCCGGAACGCGCCGATGCCCGCGATCGCCATCTTCGGCTGCGTGGTCGCGACAGTGGTGAACCCCAGCATCAGGTACCGCGCCGATCGCGCCTTCGCGAAGGTGATGCGCTGTGTCGCCCGCGCATAGGCGATGTTGCCGAACTCGCCCTCGCCCGCCGGCGTCCAGGTCTTGCCGTCCTCGCTCGTCTCGACGCGGTAGCGCCCCGGCGGGCCGGCATCGGGCAACGCCTGACGGGTCGGCGTCAGGCTGAACCCGGCGACCTGCTCCGCCTTGCCCATGTCGATCATCAGCATCACCACACTCGTCGGCGTCGGCGCAGGCGTCGTCCAGACGGTCGCGAGATCGTCGTCGAGCACCGCCTCCGCACCCGGCAGCCCCGGTTTGACCACCCCGGCCAGCGACATCTCGCCCGCGAAATCCGGCTTGCCCGCCTTCATCGCCAGAGTGTGCTGGATCGCGCTGACGATCGTCCACCCGGTCTTCGAGATGATCTTGTTGCCCGTCGCCTGCGAGGCCGCGATCGCGACCGGCGGGACGCTCAGGAACAGCGACAGCTCGGTGATCGCCGGGCACGCGGGCGCCTCGACGATGCGCAACCGCACGCGCCGTGCGGTCACCGGCTCGGGCAGTCGGATGATCCGCTGCGCGCCGATGCACTCGTGCACCGCGACCTCGCGCCACGCACCCTTCGCATCCGCCACATCGATCGCGAACTTCGTCACACGCACACCGAGGTCGAGCGCCTCGCGGATCCGGATCAGATCGAACCGGCGCCCCGGCGGCAGGTCGAGCACCAGCGACGGCGTCTTCACCGCATTGGGCGTACTCCAATACGTCTCGCGATTGCCGTCGAGCACGTTGGCCGGCGCGAACCGGCTCCCGCGCGATGGACCGCTCGCCACCGCGCCCTTCGCCAGATCGGTCTTGAAGCTGCCACGCAACGCATCCCCGAACGACTTCAACGACGCGAGATCGGGCTCGGCGATCAGCCCGCGACGATCGGGCGGCAGGTTGAGCATCATGTTGGTGCCGCGCCCGACCGACTCGTCGTGGAACTGCATCAGCCGCTGCGGCGACTTCACCTGGAGGTCCTCGTCGGCATGATAGAACCAGCCGGGACGGATCGACGTGTTGGTCTCCGCCGGCCACCAGAGCGGCGCCCCGCGCACGCCCGAATTGCCCTCGGACTGGACATAGGGATGGTTCGGCATCGTCGGCCAGCAGGGATCACCCGCATGACCGTCCTCGTTGCCGACCCAGCGGATATCCGCGCCAAGCGGGTCGAAGGTGCACGCCATAGGCTGCAATTTGTGGACCAGCGCGATGATCGACGGCCAGTTGTAATATTTCGGCGCATCGATCTTCCGCGCCTCGCGCGCGCCGCCATAATAGCCGTCGCCGCCGTTCGCGCCGTCGAACCAGACTTCGAACAGCTCGCCGTAATTGGTGCAGAGATCGGTCAGCTGCGCGCGGAAATACTCGACGTACGCGGGGGTGCCATAGTCGGCGCGGTTGCGATCCCACGGCGACAGATACAGCCCGTAGGATATCCCGCCGCGCCGGCACGCGTCGCCCAGTTCGCGGACGATGTCGCCCCTGCCACCCTTGTACGGGCTGTTGCGGATGCAATGCTCGGTGAGCCTGGTCGGCCAGAGGCAAAAGCCGTCATGATGCTTAGCGGTCAGGACGAGGCCGGTCAGCCCCGCACTTTTCGCCGCCGCGACGATCTGGTCCGGGTCGAACGCGGTCGGGTCGAACAGCTTCGAATCCTCGTCGCCATAGCCCCATTCCTTGTCGGTCCAGGTGTTCAGCGTGAAGTGGACGAAGCCGTAGCGCTCGCGCTTGTGCCACGCGAGCTGGCGGACGCTCGGTGTCGCGCCCCAGGGAGCAGGCGCGCCGACTGGGGCGGCGGCGTTCGCTCGGCCTGCCGCGGCGGTAGCGAGCGTACCGGCGATCAACGCGCGGCGGTTCAGGTCTAACGTCATCGCGAAACTCCGGTGGTTGCTGGCGGCCGATCGGCAGGCGCGCGGCCAAAATCACGGTTGGGCGTCGCGCCCATCTCGAACACGAGCCGCCCGCCGCGCACGATATCGGCATGTGCGATCCAGCTCTTCGTCCAAGGCCGACCGTTCCACGTCACCGACTGCACGTAAGGCCGGTCCGCCGCATTGCCGCGCGCCTCGACGACCAGCGTCCTGCCGCCCCCGACGCGCATCTCCGCCCGGTCGAACAGCGGCGAGCCCAGCACATAGTTCGCGCTCACCGGATCGACCGGGTACAGCCCGAGCGCGCTCAGCACGAACCACGCGCTCATCTGCCCGCAATCGTCGTTGCCGATGATGCCGTCGGGATCGTCCTTGTACATCTCGGTCAGCAGCCGGCGGACCATCGCCTGCGTCTTCCAGGCGGCACCGCAATACGCATACATATACGCAACGTGATGGCTCGGCTCGTTGCCGTGCGCGTACTGGCCAACCAGCCCGCTGATATCGGGCGGCGCATCCTTCGGCAGGATCGACGACGCGTTGAACAGGTCGTCGAGCTTGGCTTCGAACTGCGCATCGCCGCCCATCGCCGCGATCAGGCCGTAGACGTCGTGCTGGTTGAGGAACGTCGCCTGCCAGCCATTGCTCTCGGTATAATCGCGCCACTTGCTCGAATGGCCGAGCGCGATCGGATCGTACGGCGTGGTCCATGTCCCGTTCGCAAGCTTCGGCCGCGCGAACCCGATCGACGCATCGAACACGTTGCGCCAGTTGCCGCTCCGCTTGCGCAACCGCGCCGCATCGGCACTCGCGCCCGCCGCATCGGCCAGATGTGCCGACGCGTAATCGTCATACGCATATTCGAGCGTGCGCGAGACCGACTCGAACACCGTGTCGGCGGGGATGTAGCCCATGGTGTCGTACGGCTTGATCCCGAGGCTGTTGTCGAGGTCGGGCATCGCGAAATCGAACGAGCGGCGCTTCACGTTCGGCCACGCCGCGGCATAGTTCGCGGGCACGCCCTTCGCGCGCGCCTCGGCCATCACCGACACCGAATGCCAGCCGATCATGCAGCCCGTCTCGACGCCCTGCAACGGCCAGACCGGCGGGCCGTACGGACTCTGCTGCGTCTGCCGGATCAGGTCGCCGACGAGCTCCGCGGTACGCTCGGGCTCGATCAGCGTGAGCAGCGGATGCAGCGCACGATACGTGTCCCACATCGAATAGGTGCTGTACGCGCGGTCCTTGCCGGTCACCGTGTGCACCTGCCGGTCGAGCCCGACATAGCGTCCGTCGACATCGGAGAAGAGCGTCGGCGCGAGCTGCGAATGGTACACCGCGCTCGCCATGATCGTGCGCTGCGCGGGTGTGCCGCCCTCGACGCGGACCGCGGCAAGCGCAGGCGCCCAAAGCTTGGTCGCCTCGGCACGGTAGCGGTCAAAATCCCAATGCCGCGCTTCGGCCGCTAGGTTCTTGCGAGCGCCGGCGACGTCGACCGCGGAGATTCCGGTGCGCATCACGATCGGCGCGGCACCGGCGTCGTCATAATGCAGCACCGCCTTGACGCGCTTGCCCGCAACGCCCTTCGCGCCCGCTGGCTGCAGGGCGTCGCCATCGCCGTAGAACACGATCCGGTCGGGTTTCCGCGAAAGCTGCATCGCGAAATGGATCCGCCGCCCCTTCGCCCAGCGGAACACGCGGCGGCTGCCGGTCAGCACGCCGGTCGCGTCGAGGTTCAGCGACGCGTCGTCGATCAGCACGCCCTGATCGGACTTGTCGAGAATCAGGTGCGACAGGTTGACGAGGATATGCCCCGCGCCCGCCGGGAAGACATGCCGCTGGATGCCGGTCCGCTCGGTCGCGGTCAGTTCCGCACGCACGCCGGACTCCAGCGTCACGCGGTAATAGCCGGGCTCGGCATGCTCGGCAGAGAAGCGCTGGCGATACCCCGCATCGGGATCGGCAAGCGTGCCCGGAATCAGCTGTACCGGCCCCCGGTTCGGCACGACCAGCACGTCGAGCATGTCGCCGATCCCGGTGCCCGACAAATGCGTATGGCTGAACCCCATGATCGACGTATCGGTGCGGTGATAGCCCGAGCACGCATCCCAGCGCTCGACGTCGGTATCGGGGCTGAGCTGCACCATCCCGAACGGCAGCGTCGCGCCCGGATAGGTGTGGCCGTGGCCGCCGGTCCCGACGAACAGATCGGACGCGGTGGTCGTGCGCGGCAAGGCGGCAAACGTCGCGCGCGCCGTCAGCGCAAGCGCGCCGCTACCGGCGAGGAGCATACGGCGGGAGATCATGCGCGGACTCCGAGAAGGGCGGGACGTTTGGCAGCGATGTCGACGACCAGTTCGCCGAACAGCCCGTTGGCCCAGGCGAACCAGGCGCGGGTAAATTTCGCGCCGTCGTCCTGGTTGAAGGATTCGTGCATGAACCCGGTGCCGCCATGCGTCGCCTTCAGCGCGGCCAGCGACCGCGCCACGGTCGCATCGTCGCCGGTCTCGAGTGCGTTCAGCGCGTGCATCACGATCGACATCGGCCAGATCTCGCGCAGGCCAGTATGCGGACTGCCGATCCCCTCCGCCGCCTTGCCGGTGAAGAAATACGCGTTGTCCTTGCTCCAGGCGCGCGCGGCGGTACGCTGCCAGAGCGGATCGTCGGCCTTCACCGCCCCTAGATACGCCAGCCCCGACAGGCTCGGCACATTGGCGTCGTCCATGAAGATCGCGTTGCCATAGCCGTCGACCTCATACGCCCAGACCGGCTGGCCATCCGCGCCCTTGGTCAGCCCATGCAACCGCAACGCCGCCTCGACTTCGTCCGCCAGCGCAGACGCATCCGCCGCCAGCGCCGCATCGGGCCGTGCGCGCGTCGCGAGTTCCGCCAGCTGGCGCAGCGCGCGAACCGCGAAGATGTTCGACGGGATCAGGAACGGGAGCACGCACGCATCGTCCGAAGGCCGGAACCCGCAATGGATCAGCCCGACCGGTCGCGACGGCGGACCATAGCCGTCGAGCGGCATGCTTTCCCCGACGATCGGCGACGAGCGGCGGAAGCGATACGGTCCCGGCCCGTCCTTGCGCTGCTGCTCGCGGAACGTCCGGATCGACGCCCGCGCACCGTCCGCCCACAGCGCATCGAACGGCGCGGTGTCGCCGGTCGCCTGCCAATACGCATGCGCGATCCACATCGGGTAGCAGAGCGAATCTATCTCCCATTTCCGCTCGCCGACGCCCGGCTTCATCACCGTGTCGTCGGTCAGCGACCAGCTCAGGTTCGTCTTCGCCAACGGATCATGCATGAATGCGTTGGCATAGGGGTCGATCAAGATGCACCGCGCTTGTCGCGCGATCAGCCCGCGGAACAGCGTCCGCAACGCCGGATCGCGCTTGGCCAGCGGGAAGTACGGATGCACTTGCGCCGAGCTGTCGCGCAGCCACATGCAGTCGATGTCGCCGGTGATGACGAACGCATCGGGCTTGCCGTCGACCGCCCCCATGAACACCGTCGTGTCGAGCGTGTTCGGGTAGCAATTCCCGAACATCCACGCGAGTTCTGGATCGGCGATCTTCGCCGAGATGCGCGCGATCTCCGCCTCGACCGCGCGACTGGTGTAGCGCCGATCGCCGAACTTCGGGCGCTTGCTGACGAACGACGGTGCGGCCGCGCGCAGCGGTCCCGCGAGCCCGAGTGCCGCAGCACCCGCGATAAGCATCCGGCGATCGATCATTTCGGCAAATCCTGCGTTCCCGTCACGGTGAAGACGGTATCGACGCCCGGCCCGTCGCCGGGCTGGCCGCCACCGATATGCAGCCGGTATTCGCCCGGTACGACACGGCGCGTTCCCGCCGCATCGACGCTGCTCATGCCGCGAGGATCGATCGTAAATGCCACGCGTGCCGTCTGCCCTGGCTTCACTGTCTGGCGCCTGAACCCGACCAGCTGGCGCTGGAGGACGGGATCGTTGAAGCGCGGCTTTACCGTGGGCTCGGGCGGCACGAGATACGCCTGCACCACCTCGTCGCCCGCAACCTTGCCGACATTGCGCACCGGTACTTCGACGGTGAAGCTCTCCCCCGCCGTAATCGTGGTGCGCGCGAGTTTGGGCGCGGCATAGGCGAACTGTGTGTAGCTCATCCCGTGTCCGAAGCCCCAGAGCGGCGTGCCGGTGAAGTAGCGATAGGTCCGCTCACGCATGTTGTAGTCGATGAACGCGGGCAGATCGCGCGTCTTCGCGTAGAACGTCACCGGCAGTCGCCCGCCCGGATTGCTCTTGCCAACCAGCGTATCGGCGATCGCCTGCCCGCCAGCTTGCCCCGGATACCAGCCGACCAGGATCGCGTCGGCATGCGCCTTCGCCCAGGTCATCGCCACCGCGCTGCCGGTCATCAGCACGACCACCAGCGGCTTGCCGGTCGCCTTGGCCGCTTCGAGCAACTTCACCTGCGCGGCCGGGAGCCCGATATCGGTCCGATCGCCGCCCGAGAACCCGGCGACCTCGATCTGCAACGCCTCGCCCTCGACCGCGGGCGACAGCCCGACGAACGCGACGATCGCATCGGCGTCCTTCGCGGCCGCAACCGCCTCCGCGACCTGGGCCTCCGCAGGCGCGGTCCAGGTCAGCCGCAGCCCCTGATCCTCGCCGCTATGCGCAAGCTCGACGCGGATCGCGTGTGGGCCGGCAGTTAGCGTCACCGCCGCCTCGACGTTCTTGCCGCTGCCATCGTCGTCGGCGACCGGCTTGCCGTCGATCCATAACCGCGCAGGATCATGCCCCTTGCAGTCGAAACACCGCGGCACGTCGAGCCGGAACACATACTCGCCCGCGGCCGGCGCGGTGATCGTACCGGTCCAGCGGACCGAGAACGCGGCCGGATCGATCCCCGGCGCGGGCGCGGTGCGGTCCCAGTCGAAGTCGATCAGCCGGTCGGCGCGCACCACCGATGTCCCGGTGAAATCGCTCGTCCGGAAATACTCGCCACGCAGCGACAGCGCGGTATCGGGTACCGGCACGGGCACGCCCTCGGCGATGCTCGACCCCTGCGCATACCGCACGCCCGCAAACGATGTGCGCAGCGCCGCCAGCGGCGTGACCGGCGCCGCGGCCGTACCGTGATAATTCGCCTCCAGCACGTCGACGCTGTCCGCATTCGGCCCGATCACCGCGATCTTCGCCGAGGGTTTCAGCGGCAGCACGCCGTTGTTCTGGACCAGCACCATCGCCTTCCGCGCCGCCTCCAGCGCCAGCGCGCGGTGCGCAGGCGTGTCGAACTCGGTCGGCTTGATCTTGTCCCACGGGCTCGTCGTCCCGAACGCCCCGCCGAGCATCCGCCGCACCGCGAACGTCCGCGTCAGGCTCGCGTCGAGCGTCGCTTCGGGCACCAGTCCCCGCCGCACCGCATCGCCGAGCGCCGCGTAGGTCTTCCCGCAGTTGAAATCCATACCAGCGGAAATCGCCGCCGCCGATCCGCTCGCAGTATCGGGGCGATAATAATGGTAGTTCGAGATATTCCCGACCGCATCGCAGTCGGACACGATCAGCCCCTTGAAGCCCCATTGCTTCCGCACCGTCTCGGTCAGCAACGGCTCCGACGCACACACCGGCACGCCGTGGATCGCGTTGTACGCGCACATCGTCGACAGCGCCTTGCCCTCGGTCAGTGCAAGCCGGAACGCCGGCAGGAACGTCGCCTCGCGGTCGTGCGGCGAGATATCGACGTCGAACCCGTCGCGCCCCGCCTCGGGACCGCTATGCGCGGCGAGGTGCTTCGGCGTGCCGATCACCTTCGGATGCGCGAGGTCGGGCCCCTGCAACCCGCCGATGAACGCGACGCCGAGCCGCCCCGTCAGATACGGGTCCTCGCCATAGGTTTCCTGCCCACGACCCCAGCGCGGATCGCGGAAGATGTTGATGTTCGGCGACCAGATCGTCAGCCCCTGATAGCGTTCGCGGTTCCCCGCCGGCAGCGCGTTGGACTTCGCGCGCGCCTCGGTCGACACGACATCGCCGACGCGCCGGAGCAGCGCCTCGTCCCACGTCGCGGCGAGGCCGATCGCCTGCGGAAACACCGTCGCCACGCCGTTGCGCGCGAGCCCGTGCAGCCCCTCGTTCCAGTAATCATACGCGGGCAGGTTCAACCGCGGGATCGCCGGTGCGACGCTCTGCAACTGCGCCGCCTTCTCGTCGAGCGTCATGCTCCGCACCGCCGGATCTACAGTTTGGGCGAGCGCTGACGACGCGAGCAACAGGCCGGGAGCGAAGGCAAGCCGGGCAAACCTGGTCGAGAGGCGCACCATCCCCCCCTCCGTCATCCTGGGCTCGACCCAGGATCCAGAGCCACGGGCGGCGGCGTCCGTAACTCTGGATCCCAGCGTTCGCTGGGATGGCGGCGGGGTGGCATGCTCGCGCACTCTCTGGGCCGACGAGGCGGTGGTGGCGTGATCGCGCATCACGACTTCACCGCCGCGACACCGGCCAGTGTTCGGACCGACAAGGCACGCCGCACCGCCGCAGCCGACGCCTTCGAAGCAACAGTCACCGTAACACTCTCCCCCGGCAACAGATCGAACGCATTGTCCGATGGCGTCGCCTCGACCTTTCCGAAATCGATCCAAACCGCGCGCGCCAGCTTGGTCGCGGTCAGCGTCAGACGATCGCCGTCCCACGTCGCGGCAAGTCCCGGATCGGGCAGCGTCATCGTCTTGGGCGCCGCCGACACCAGCACGCGCGACGTCACGCGGCCATCGACGAGCAACTCTGCCACCGCGATCGTCCGCGCTGGATCGCCGCCCGCGAACAGTGTCGCATCGGGCAGCGTCGCGACCGCCGTTGCGGACAACGGCGCCAGCGTCGTCGGCGTCTCCGTCGTCGCAAGAACCTTGCCGTCGACGTCGAGCGTCCGCAGGCGCCATTTCGCCTCGGTCGACACCGTCGCGTCCGAAATCAAGCTCACCTTGGTCGCGCCGTCCTTGCGCTCGGCGGCGATCGCCAGCGGCGCGTAGAAATGCCGAGCGCGGAATTGCAGCGCCTTCCAGCGGCCATAATAATCGATGCTGGCCCATGACGCGCCCGGCCAGACGTCGTTGATCTGCCAGAACAGCGACCCCATCGTCACCGGCCGGCACGCGCGGTGGTGCAGCGCGGCGAGTTCGATCCCCTCGGCCTGCATCACCTGGCTCAGATACACGAACTCGGCGAAGTCGTGCGGCTCGCGGTATTTCTCGCGGATGTAGAACAGCAGCCGGTCGTTGCCCTCACCCTTGAGGAACTTCTGGTGCGCCTTCATCACCGGCGAGGTCGGCGAGAAGTCGGCGTCGGTCGCAAACGTCCGGATCGTCTTCATCTCGGGCATCGACTGCAGGCCGTATTCGGACATGAACCGCGGGCAGCTGTCGAGATACGCCTCGACCGGCTTCTTGCCGCCCCAGACGTCCCAGTAATGCCGGTCGCCGTCGCCATCGATGTCGGGCTTGTCCTCGTAATTGTTGCTCGGCGAACCCGGCCAATAGACCGCATCGGGATCGCGGCGTTCGGCGGCATCGCGCAGCACGCGGTCGAAGATCACCGCCATGCCCACGCCGATCCGCTCCTGCTCGTCCGCACCGACCGCCTTCTTGAACGCGATCCGGTCGGACCAGTTCGCCCATCCGCTGAGCACTTCGTTATTGCCCGACCACAACACGATCGAGGGATGCGCCTGGAGCCGGTCGACCTGTTCCTCCGCCTCGATGCGGACGGTCTCGCGGAAGTCGCGATCGGGCGGCGTGACGGCGCCGCCGAACATGAAGTCCTGCCACACCATCAAGCCCATCTGGTCGGCGAGGTCGTAGAACGCGTCGTCGAGATAATAGCCGCCGCCCCACACGCGGATCATGTTCATGTTGGCATCGCGCGCGCCCGCCATGACGGTGCGGATCTGGCTCTCGGGAACACGTGCAGGAAACATGTCGAACGGGATCAGGTTCGCGCCCTTGGCGAACACCGGGATGCCGTTGACGACGAACGCGAAGCCCCGCCCCTGTGCGTCCTTTTCGCGACGCAGTTCGACGGTGCGCAGGCCGGTGTGGCGCTGTGCGGTATCGATCGTCGTGGTTCCGTCGGTCAGCGTCGCCTTCACGGTGTAGAGCGGTTGCGCGCCATAGCCCGCGGGGAACCAGCGCTGCGGATTGGCGACGCTCACGGGTACCGCGACATGGCTCGCACCCGCCGCGACGGTGACGGTCCGCGCCGCTTGCGTGACTTGGCCGTCGGGACCGGTGACCGCGACCTGCACCGTGACCGGACGCTCCTCGCCAGCGACCACGTCGAGTTCGGCAAACAACCGCGCTTCGGACTTGGTCAGCCCCTCCTGCGTCACGCGAAACGCCTCGATCCGCGCGTCGTCCCACGCCTCGATCCGCGCCGGCCGCCAGATCCCCTGCGTGACGATCCGGGGACCCCAGTCCCACCCATATTGATACTTCGGCTTGCGGATATAGGGCGAGGTCTGCTTGCCCATCGGCTCGTCGCCATAGATTGAATCATATTCGCCGGGCAGCGGGTTCTTCGCCTTCAGCACCATCGGCTGCAACGTCCTGATCGGCGAGCGGAACGTGATCAGCAGGTCGTTCGCCCCCGGCTTCAGCACCGCCTTGACCGGCACGCGCCAGCGCCGATGCGCATTGTCCGCCGCCAGCAGCTTGGTCCCGTTCAGCCGCACCTCGGCGAAGGTATCGAGTCCGTCGAACACCAGATCGATATGATCGCGCGCCAGCAGTTCGGGCGTCGCGCGGACGACGGTGTGATATTGCCAGTCGGTCAGCCCCACCCACTGGATCTTCGCCTCGTTCAGGCCTTCGTACGGATCCGGCACGATCTTCGCCGCCATCAGGTCGGTCTGCGCGCTGCCCGGCACGGTCGCGCGGAGCCAGCGTGCCGCCTTCGGATGCGCCTTGGCCGCAGCGGTATCAGCGGGATCGATCCGCATCGACCAGCCCTTGTCGAGCACGACGCTCGTGCGTGGTGCCGCCCAGGCGGGCGTCGCAACGATCGCGGCGAGCAGCAGAACAGCCGTACGCCGCATCACTTCTTCTCCGACAGCTGCATCGATTCGACCGCGTAGAACGGCGACTCCATCGACGCCGTGAACAACAGGCAGATGTCCGCATCGCCCTTCCCCTCGGGCAGCGTGCCGCGGAAGCTCATGCGGTTCGGGCTCGTCGCCGGGTTCGGCAGCGGGAAGGTCGCCGCGATCGTGCCCGTGCACCCGCCGGTGCGCACCACCAGTTCGCCGTACGTCGTCACCGCATAATGCCGCCGCAGCGCCTTCTCGTCATGCGCCAGCCCGTAATGCCGCGGCAACCGCGCGACATCGACGGTGAAGCTCCGCGCCACATCCAGCGGTGCGGCGGGATACATCGTGCACGTGTCGAAGATGTTGACGTTGAATACCGGCGTATTCCCCGTCGCCTCCGACGTCAGCGGCACGCGCAGCCCGATCGCGCCATCAGGGCAGGCGACCAGCTCCGAACTCGACCGCCGCAGCAGCGCGACCCGGCTCGTCTCGAACAGACGCGGTTCCGCGGTCGGACGGCCGTCGCTGGTGAAGGCCGCCGCGCGGACAGTGGTCCCCGGCCTGAGCGACAACGGCGTGGCATAGGCCTTCGATCGCGCGGTCGGCACCTTGCCGTCGAGCGTGTAGCGGATCGTGCCGTAACCCGTCTGCGTCGCCAGCGTCACCGGCACCTTGCCGCGGCGCAGCGCATCGCCGCGCGTGCCCTGGATCGCGAAGTCGACCGCGAACGCGCTGTCCGCCGCGGCGATACCGGCGCGGGCATAGCGGCCCATCTGCGGCTCGAGCCGCGCCACGAAGTTCGCGAAATCCTGCGTCGACTTCGGCGACCAGGTCCGCTCGGCCAGCGCCGACAGCCGCGGGAACGTCGCGTGCTGAAGCTGTTCGGGCGTCACGAAATACTCGCTGAACGCGTTGATCTGCGCCCCCAGCACATGCTTCGCCTTGTCGGGCGCGAGCCCCGCCGGCTCTGGCTCATATGCGTAGAGCCGGGCGAGCGGCACGATCGCATCGCCGTTCGAGATACGGCCCGGCGGCTCGTCGCTCCGCATGCTCTGCAAGCTGTCGAGATACAGGATCGGCGCCGGGCTCAGCACGACGTCATGCCCCTGGTTCGCCGCATCGACGGCCCCCTTCTCGCCGCGCCACGACATCACCGAGGCCGATGGCGGCAAGCCACCCTCGAGGATTTCGTCCCAGCCGATCAGCCGGCGGCCGTGCTTGGCGAGATACTCGCCGAGCTGGTCGATCATCCAGCTCTGCATCTGCATCTCGGTCTTCAGCCCGAGCGCCTTCATCTTGGCCTGCACCGCGGGCGAACGCTCCCACTGGTCCTTGACCGCCTCGTCGCCGCCGAGATGAATGAACTGCGACGGAAACACGTCCATCAGCTCGTCGAGCACGTGCTTGATGAAGGTCATGCTGCGATCCTCGGGGCTGAACAGCCACGGGTTCACGCCCCAGTCGTGACCGACCGCGGGCCGATCGCCGAGCACGCCGACTTCGGCCGGATACGACGCGACCGCGGCCTGCGCATGGCCGGGCAGGTCGATCTCCGGCATGATCGTGATCGCGCGCTCTTGCGCATACGCGACCAGCGCCTTGAGCTCGGCCTGCGTGTAGAACCCGCCGACCTTCTCGCCCGGCGCGCCACCCGCAGACGGCGGCGTCCGCCACGCGCCGATCCGGGTCAGGTCGGGATAACGCTTGATCTCGACGCGCCAGCCCTGATCGTCGGTCAGGTGGAGATGCAGCACGTTCATCTTCTGCGCCGCGAGCTGATCGACCATCGCGTACAAGGTCGGCATCGGCACGAAATGCCGCGCCGGATCGATCATCAGTCCGCGCCATTTGAACCGCGGCGCATCGCGGATCGTCATCGCCGCGAGCGTCACGGGCTTGCCGACCGCCGCATCGGGGCTGAGCAACTGCGCCAGCGTCATCGCGCCGTGGACGAGCCCCGCATCGCCGCTCGCTGCGATCGTCACGCCCTTCGCATCGACGGTCAGCGTGTAGGCCTCGTCACCCGCCACGCTCGCGTCGCGCACGAACCGGATCGGGCCGGTGCCGGCGTCGCTCGCGAGCGAGAGCCCGCGCACGACCTTGACCTGTTGCGCGAGCAGCTTGGCCGCGGTCTTCGCGCCTGCGTCGCTCGCGACAATCCCGGCACCTTCGCCGATCGTCAGCGTGCCGGCATGCGTCTCGCTCGACGCGGGCATCGGGATGAGCTTCGGCCCTTCGGCCACCGCCGCGGTCGAGGACATCAGCAGCGCGAGCACCAGAGGGCGGAAACGGATCATTTAGGGTCCTTCGGCAATTGCGCTGGATCGGGTGGGTAGACGGCGGAGCCGGCCTTGAACGGTTCGTACTCGCGGACGACGCCGCCGGCGCGCGCACCCTCCGCAGTGAGGATATCGACGGTCACGGTGACGGGTGTAAGACGACCGGTCCAGGCCGCGGACACCGTCGCGGTGCCGCCGGGTGCGATGACCGGAAGCGCCTGTTCGCCCTCGCCGAGCACGACGCGATCGCCGCCGATCGCCCGCCAGTGCAGCCGCGCGCCGACCAGCGGATAGGAGGGCAACGCAGCCTTCGCGGCGCCCATCACGGTGGCAGTGAAGCCGGTCGGCGTCTCGCCCGCCATCGTCAGATCGACCTTCGCGGAAACGTCGCGGTTGGCGGCTTCCCACGCGAAATAGCTCGGGCGGCGCTGGCGATCGGCATCGACGAGACCGTGATCGACATAGCCATCGGCCATGCCGGCGAAGAGGTTCTTGTTCGAGCGATAGTCCGCATAGCTCCAGAAGATCGCGCCACCGACCCAGGGCCGCGTCGCGAACGCCGCGAGTTGGTCCTTGAGGTTTTCGGTGCGCGCGACGTCCGCGCTCGCAGAATCGTGCGAGAACGGCCCCGGCCAGCCGAATTCGGAGATCACCAGCATCCGGTCCGGATACGCCTTGTCAAACGCGTCGAGCCACGGCCCGACTTTGTCCGCGGCGCCGCTCCAGGTCCCGAAATAGGCGTTGGCCATAACGAAGTCCGCCTCGACCAGGGCGGGCACGCGTACGGCACGCTCCGCGATCTGCGAATCCGCGAACGTCACGAACCGACCGGGATCGATCGCGTTGATATGCGCCTTCATCGCCTTCACGAACGCCAACCCCTGCGGCGTCGCGGCCTCGCTCTCGTTCATCACGCTCCACGCGAGCACGCTCGGATGGTTGCCGCTTTCGGCGATCATCTCGGCCATCATCGCCTTGGCACGCACCAGCAGCCGGGGATCGCCCAGTTGTGCCGCGGTCATCTGCCAGATCGGGATTTCGGGCACGAGGAGCATCCCCGCGCGGTCGGCGGCGTCGAACACGCTCTGCGGCTGCGGATAATGCACCGGCCGTGTCAGCGTCACATGCAGCGCGTTCAGATCGCGCATGTCGTGGAGGATCGTACCGCGCGTTTCGGCGGCGCCTTCCCACGGCGAATCCTCGTGCCGCGTCACCCCGGTCAGCCGCACCGCGACACCGTTGACGTAGAGTTTCCGGTCACGGAGCGCGAGCGTGCGCAGACCGACGGTGTCCTCGCGCCGGTCGAGCACCACGCCCTTCTCGTCGCGTAGTTCGGCCACGATCCGGTAGAGCTTGCCAGCACCGATCTGCCACAGTTGCGGCTTGGCGATCGTCAGCGCGGCATCCGGCATAGCGGCCGACGACGCGGCCACCGTAACCCCTGTGAAAGCCCGTGCAACCACGCGGCCGTCGGGATCGATCGCGGTCGTCGTCAGCGAATAATCATGCGGCTTGGCATCGATATTCTCGATCGCAACGCCGCTCGTGACGATCGCGCTGTCGGCCTTCAGGACCTGGCGGATACGCTGACGGCGGATCAGCCCGCCCTCGGCGATCCGCAGCGACACGTCGCGCGTGATCCCGCCGCTATGCCACCAGTCGTACCAGACGTTCCCAGAGCCAGCGAGGCGCATCGCATAGCCCGGAATCGTCGCGAACCCAGGCCGGTCGTCGGCGGCGACGACAATCCGGTTCGCGCCGGGCTTCAACACCTTCGAAACGTCGATATCGAACGCGGTATGCCCGCCCTCGTGGCTACCGACGAGCGTCCCGTTCACCCACACCCGCGCGGCGTAAAACACCGCGTCAAAATGCAATTCGAGATGCTTGCCGACGATCGCGTCGGGCACCACGAGCGTCCGCGCATACCAACCGACACCCTCCGCACCAGCGCCGCGCGACAGCGACCAGCTATGTGGGACCGCAACGCTCTCCGCGCCCGCCGGATCGGCCTTCAGCCATGCAGCCTCGGCCGGCGCGTCCTTCGCCAGCCAGAAGCTCCACCCCGCATCGAGGTCGATCCGCTCGGCCGCGGCGGGCAGAGGCACCAGCATCAGGACGGCCGAGGCGAACCCGACACCATGATGCCCGATCCGCCGCAACCCTGCCCTGATACATCCCGATATCATGCGTGCCGTCGTACTTCCGTCGAAGAGAAAAGCGCGCCATCGCGACGCGCCGAGACGTCACATCCGGAACGATACCGATGCCGCGAAGGTACGACCATTCTTGTAGAACGCGGTCGGGCGATCGCGCGTCGTGTTATACTGGAGATAGGTCGCGTCGAGCAGGTTCTGCGCGTTGACCGACAGCGTGATCGCCGGCGTGATGTTGAACCCGGCCGAGAAATCGAGCTGGTTGTACGGTGCCACCATCTCGCGCGATCCCAGACGACCGATCGTCCGGAAATACGCGGTGCGGTAGTTATAGCTCAGCCGTGCCTGGAACGGCCCACTCTCGAAATACGGGATGATGTTGACCGTGTGCTTCGACAGATACGGCAGGTTGAGCTCGGCGCCGGTCACGTCGATCGATGAGGTGCTGCTGTCCTGGTACGAATAGTTCGCCTGGAGACCGAAACCGCCCCAGATCTCCGCCTGGCCCGAGACGAGCGCGCCGTTGACCTTGGCCTTGGCGCCGTTGATCGGCTGGCTGACGTTGTAGGTCGTGATCCGGTTCTGCAGCGCGTTGAAGTAATCGACGTTCTGGCGCGAGCTGATGATGTAGTTCTCGATATCGCGACGGAACAGCTCGACCGCGAGCAGCGTACCGGCGCGCGGATACCATTCCGCGGTCAGTTCGTAGTTGGTCGATTCATACGGCTTCAGGTTCGGGTTGCCGCCGCCGCCATCCAGCGTGGTGTCGTTGAGCGACGTCGCCGCGGCCAGATCCTGATAGCGCGGCCGCGAGATCACGCGCGCCACCGCACCGCGGATGATCACCTGCGGGTTGACCGAATAGGCGATGTTGAGGCTCGGCAGGAACTTCATATAGTCGGTCGAGGTCCGCGTTGGCACCGGCTGCGGGTTCACCACGCCGCTCGGCGTCGTCGCGAAGTTCGAGATGTCGCGGGTATAGACCAGACGGCCACCGATATTGCCGCGGAACCCGCCCTGGTCGAAATTGGCCTGCGCATAGGAGGCGATGACCGTCTCCTTAACCTTGGTCGAGGCGCCGACCTTGTTCACCAGCGGGCTGTTGATCGCACCGGCGAGGATGTCGATCACCGACTGCTCGGGCAGGTTCAGATAGCTGGTCGCGTTGCCCATGCCGCCGCTGCCGTCGAACGTGCCGCCCGGCGTAATCAGCACCGGCACGCCGAGCTGCGCGATCGTCTGCGAGCTGGTCAGGTACGTATTGATGCCGCGCGCATCGATCTTGTTGACATGGTCGGTCACGCGGCTGCCGAGCAGGATTTCGGTGAACGGCCCGAACGAAACCGGGATCGTCGCGTCATAGCCGCCGAAGATGTCGCGGTCGGTGGTGACGCTATAGTCGAGACCACCGATCTGCGCGGCGTTCAGCTGCGTGCCGTTGACGACGACCGGACGGCCTTCGATCTGCGCGGGGTTGTTGTTGGGGTTGGTGAAATAGTTCGCCGGGTTGGTCTGGTCGCCGACGAAATTCACCGTCGCGGTCGTGTCGGTGAACGCATAGCTGTACGGCAGCTTGGTCTGGACGTTGAACAGATATTCCGGGTTACGCCCGCCGGTCGCCTTGCTCCAGCCGCCCGCGAACGAGACCTTGGCGCCGCCATCGCCTTCCCAATCGGTGAAGAAATTGAGGTTGTCGGTCTTGAGCTTGGTCTTGCGTACCAGCGTGTCGAGCTGTGCCGACTGGCTGTTCGCCGCGCCGAACGATGCGCCGGTGACGACGCCGTTGCTGATCGTCGCCGACTGCAGCACGTCGCCGGTCCAGGCGCCGGGGATCGTGTACATCGACTGGCTGTAGTTGTTGTAGTTGCCGTCGATGTGCAGGCCGTTGAGCGTGAACGTCAGATCGGACGACGGACGATATTGCACCGTTCCCGACACGCTCTTGCGCTCGCGCGTCTGCTGGAAATACGCGTAGTTGATCCCGAACGGCGAGGCCGCATTGTAGAGATCGGCGATCGTGCCGCCGGTGATGGTCGCGCCCGGGCTCTTCAGGCTCAGCGTACCGTCCTGCGCACGGTTGACGAACGGGCTGTTGCGCGTCCCGTCCGCATTCGCCGCGACGTTATCATAGCCAAAGAACTCGACACCCGAGCGCGTCAGGCTTTGCTTGTCGTAGGTCGCGGCGACGAGGATGCCGAACGTCTCGTCCTTGTTCTTCCAGCTGTACAGACCCGAGCCGCGGACGTTGCCCTTGTCCGAACGGTCGTTGTACGAATAGCCGCCCGAGGCGAAGATCGCATTGGCCTTCAGGTCGAGCGGGCGACGGGTGCGGACGATGACCGTACCGCCGAGGCTGCCTTCCTCGATGCGCGGCTCGGGCGACTTGTAGACTTCGAGGCGATCGACGAGTTCGGGTGCGAGCAGCGAATAGTTGAAGGTGCGGCTCGACGGATCGTTGTCGTTGCCGCCCCAATCGGCCGAGGCGAGCGCGTGGCCGTCGAGCAGCATGCGGTTGAGCGCGGGATCGGTGCCGAGGATCGCGACCTTCTCGCCCTCGCCGAAACGACGATCGATGCTGACGCCGGGGATGTGCGACAGCGACTCAGCGACGTTGCGATCGGGGAACTTGCCGATATCCTCGGCCGAGATCACGTCGACGACCGCGTTGGCGTTACGCTTAACCGCAATCGCGCTACGCAAACTCCCACGGATACCGGTGACGACGATGTCCTGGTCGGCATCGACCGTGGCGGGTACACCGTTCTGCGTATCCGAACCCGCAGGCGTGGTTGTCGGGGGTGTCGTTGTCGTGGAGGTGGTCGCGACCTGCGCCATCGCCGACGGGGCGAAGAGGGAGCCTGCAAGACCGAACGTGATCGCGCTCGACGCCAACAAAACCTGCTTACGGAAAACCATCGTCAAAGCCCCTTCCCAATCGACGCCGCGGCGTCATCCCGACCCGGAAACTCCGCGTCACATCCACCCTTACCGCTGGTACTATTTTGGTCGCTATATGTGCGGTCTGGTACGGATATCGTATAACCAATTTGATTACGAAATCCATCGGTAATTACAGTTTGGTTACCATGCGGCGGAACTTTTGCGACGATCGGTTAAGTCGCTGTTTAATAGCGATTTATATGTGACGAACCTGTTCGCGATGGATTGGCAGCCGTCCAGGATCGGTCATGACCGCAATACCTTTTCTTGCTTTGTGATTGCCACTTTGTCGTTGAACACACCGACTCGATCGGCCAGACGTAATAAAATTACGACCAATCGAAAGCCGACGAATGACCCTCGAAATCTGCGTCGACGACATCACCGGCGTCGATTCCGCGGTTTCGGGGGGCGCCGATCGCCTCGAGCTCTGCGCCGCGCTGGCGCTTGGCGGATTGACCCCTACGCCTTCGCTGATCGCCGCGGCACGCGACCTGCCTATTCCTGTCCATATGCTCGTGCGCCCGCGTGAAGGGGGCTTTCGGTACAGCGCACGCGAGGCGGCACTGATCGCTGCGGACATCGCCGCGGCGGCTGACGCGGGGCTGGCGGGGGTCGTGATCGGCGCCAGCGCGGCGGATCATAGTCTCGATATCCCCCTTCTCGCGCACCTCGTCGACCATGCGCGAACCCGTGGCGCGGCACGCGGGTCACCGCTCTCGCTGACGCTGCACCGCGCGTTCGACCTCTGCCCGGACCTTCCCGCAGCGCTTGAGACCGCGATCGCGCTCGGCTTCGATCGGATCCTGACCTCCGGCGGCGCGCCCAAGGCGATCGAAGGCGTGCGGATGCTGGAGACGCTCCATCGCGTTGCCGCCGGACGGATCGTCATTCTGCCCGGCAGCGGCATCGATGCGGGCAATGCGACCTGCTTCCTCGATGTCGGCCTGCGCGAGGTTCATGCGTCGTGCGGCGCCACGCTCTCGCCCACCGAAACGGATGACGATACCCGCGAACGCCAATTCGGGTTCTCCGCCCCCCATCGAAGGGTCACCGATGCACACCGTGTCCGCGACCTGAAGATGGTACTCGGTTCCTTCGATCCGCAACCCGCTTGAACAATACCAATATATAACGTATCCCATTCCCCTGCTGTTGGTCCGCGCTTCCCAATGCTCGTGCCGACACCATTGAAAGTCGCGTCCATGTCCTTTTCGACAAGCATTGGCAGGTTCCGGGATGGCAATCCCGCGCCGTTGTACGTTCAGCTCCAGCAACTGATCCGCGATGCGATCAACCGCAACGTGCTGGCCAAGGACGACGCACTGCCGGCCGAACGCGATCTTGCGATAGAATACGACGTGTCGCGCATCACCGTCCGCAAAGCGATCGGCGGGCTGGTCGAGGAGGGGTTGCTCACCCGCCGCCGCGGCGCGGGGACGTTCGTCGCCACGCGCGTCGAGAAGAGCTTTTCGAAGCTGTCGTCCTTCTCGGAAGACATGCAGTCGCGCGGCCGGACGCCGAGCAGCGCGTGGGTCAGCCGGACGATCGGCATGGTGACGCCTGAAGAATCGCTGTCGCTCGGACTGTCGCCTGGCTCGGCGGTGTACCGGTTCCAGCGCATCCGCTACGCCGACGACACGCCGATGGCGCTCGAATACTCGACGATCGCCGGCTACTGCCTGCCGACGATCGATGCCGTCCAGGACTCGTTGTACGAAGCGCTCGAGACGGCGGGCAACCGTCCGGTCCGCGCGCTGCAACGCCTGCGCGCGGTCCATTTCAGCCTGGAGCATGCCAAGATGCTCGGCGTCGATGCAGGCCATGCCGGCCTGTTCATCGAACGCCGCGGTTTCCTGCGCGATGGCCGGGCCGCCGAATTCACCCAATCCTACTATCGTGGCGACGCCTACGACCTCGTCGCCGAACTCAACGACATCTGACGCCGGCGCACGGGCGCCGGCCGGGGGGCTTACCGTGACCGAGACTATTACCGCGACTACTGCGTCGCCGCAGACGCTGATGTACAGCGAAGCCGCCGAGGCCGCCGACGCGGTCGCGCGACTGCTAGCCGCAAATCGCGAGGCGCTCACGGCACTTGGCGAGCGTCTCCGCGCCGCGCCGCCAGCGGTGGTCGTAACGTGCGCGCGCGGGTCTTCGGATCATGCTGCGACTTACGGCAAATACCTGATCGAGACGCTGCTCGGCGTGCCTGTCGCGTCCGCCGCACCGTCAGTATCGTCGGTCTATGCCGCGCCGATGGCGCCCGGCACCGCACTGGTGATCGCGGTATCGCAGAGCGGCCGCAGCCCCGATCTGCTCGCCACCGTATCCGCCTATCAGGCTGCCGGCGCGCATGTCGTCGCGTTCGTCAACGACGAGGGCTCGCCGCTCGCCGAGATGGCCGACACGATGATCGCGCTGAAGGCCGGGCCGGAGCGCTCGGTCGCGGCGACCAAATCCTATATCTGCGCGCTCGCGGCGTTCGCGGCGCTGACCGCGGCATGGTCGCAGAACGACGCGCTGACCAAGGCGATCGACACGCTCCCCGACATGCTGACGCTCGCATTCGGTGCGAACTGGACGTCGGTGGTCGATGCGCTGGCCGACGCCAACAACCTGTTCGTGATCGGTCGCGGCTATGGCTACGGCATCGCGCAGGAAGCGGCGTTGAAGCTCAAGGAAACCTGCGCGCTCCATGCCGAGGCGTTCAGCGCCGCCGAAGTCCGCCACGGACCGATGGCGATCGTCAATGACGGCTTCCCGGTGATCGCGTTCGCCACCTCCGACACCGCCGGCGACGGCGTGCGCGAGGCCGCCGCCGAGTTCCGCGCACGCGGCGCCGTGGTCTGCCTCGCCGATGCCAAGGCGAACGGCGACACCGCCCCCGCCGCCTACACCGCGCATCCGGCGATCGAACCGATCCTCATGATCCAGAGCTTCTACCGCATGGCCAATGCCCTGTCGCTGCGTCGCGGCCTCAATCCCGATGCGCCTCTGCATCTCAGCAAGGTGACGAAGACGGTATGAGCGGGAACGGTATGAGTGCGCATGACATGAACGAGTCCCGGTTCCACGTCGTCAACGGCACCGTCGTTACCCGCGACGGACTATTGAACGGCGCGACGATCCGCGTCGTCGGCGACCGGATCGCCTTGATCACCCCGCTCGAGCGGGTCGCGTCCGAGGCGATCGACCTGGACGGTGGCTGGCTCGTCCCCGGCTTCGTCGACACGCAGGTGAATGGCGGCGGCGGCGTGCTGCTCAACGACCAGCCGACCGTCGAAGGCATCGCCGCGATCGGCGCCGCGCATGCGCCGTACGGCACGACCGCGTTCATGCCGACGCTGATCAGCGACACCCCCGACGTGATCGCGGCGACGCTCGACGCGATGGACGCCGCGATTCTGGCTGGCGTTCCCGGCGTGGTCGGTGCGCACATCGAGGGCCCGTGGATCAACCCGTCGCGCAAGGGCATCCACGACCCCGCCAAATTCCGACTGCTCGACGACGCGATGATCGCGCTGCTGATCCGTCCGCGCAAGGGTCGCGTGATGGTGACGCTGGCACCCGAGCTGACCGACGCGGCGTCGATCGCGCGGCTGGTCGCCGGCGGCGTGATCGTCAGCGCGGGCCATACCGATGCGGACTATGAGACGATCATCGATGCGGTCGGCGCGGGTCTCAGCGGGATCACGCATCTGTTCAACGCGATGTCGCCGCTGCTCCACCGCGCGCCGGGCGTGGTCGGCGCCGCACTTGACGATCGCCACGTCTATTGCGGGCTGATCGCCGACGGTCTCCACGTCCACGACGCGGCGCTCCGGCTCGCGCTCAACGCCCGGCCCAACGACCGGTTGATGCTGGTCAGCGACGCGATGCCGTCGGTCGGCGCGGTCGACAAGGATTTCCGCCTGCAAGGGCGCCTGATCCATGTCGAGGATGGCAAGTGCTTCGGCGAGGACGGGACGCTCGCCGGCTCCGATCTCGACATGGCCGGCGCGGTCCGCAATTTCGTCGCGCGGACTCATACCGATGTCGCCACCGCAGCGGCGATGGCGGCGACCAACCCCGCCGCCTTCCTCGGCCTCGCGCACGAACGCGGCGCCCTGGCCCCAGGGCTGCGCGCCGACTGGGTCGCGCTCACCGCCGACCTGATGCCCGCGGGCACATGGATCGGCGGCCAACTGGTCGCAGGCAGGACGTAAAGCCATGAAGCCTATCATCCTGACGTCGCCCCTCCAGGGCTGGGCATCGCCTCTCGAGGCGGTCCCCGACCCGGTCTTCGCCGAACGGATGATGGGCGACGGGATCGCCGTCGACCCGACCGGCGACTGCCTGCACGCGCCGTGCGACGGGGTCGTGCTGAGCGTCCATGCCAGCGGCCACGCGATCACGCTGCGCACGCCCGAGGGCGCCGAGATCCTGATGCATATCGGACTCGACACGGTGGCGCTTGGTGGGCGCGGGTTCAGCCCTTGCGTGAGGGAGGGCGCGACCGTCCAGCGCGGCGACCCGCTGATCCGCTTCGACCTCGACCTGCTGGTCTGCGAAGCGCGGGCGGTCATCACGCCGGTGATCGTCACCAACCCCGAACGCTTCACGATCGTCCGCCGCGAGACCGGGAAGCTCGTCGGCGTCGGCGAGGCGATGATGACGCTCGAACCCCGCGTCGATGCCGCCGACGTGGCCGTGGTCGAAGGCGACACCGTCCGCCGCACGATCGTCGTGCCGCTGGTCCACGGGATCCACGCACGGCCGGCGGCCCGGATCGGCGAGAACGCACGGAAGTTCGTGTCCGAGATCAAGATTACGAAGGACGAGCGCGAAGGCAACGTCCGCAGCCCGGTCGCGCTGATGGCGCTGGGCGTAAAGCTCGGCGACGAGATCACCCTCGCCGCCACCGGTCCAGATGCCACCGACGCGCTCGCGGCGATAGGCGACCTGATCCTCGGCGGCATGGGTGAGAAGGCGGGGTCCGGTGCCCTCAAGCCCCCGGCAGCAGCACCGTCCACTTCCGTGTTCCCCCGCGAAGGCGGGGGCCCAGGAGCCAAGAACGATGGCGCTGCTGGGTCCTGGCCCCCCGCCTCCGCGGGGGAACAGAAGGGCGATGCCGCTAAAGCCACCACCCTCCCCGCTGACGGCCGCCTGCCCGGCGTCACCGCCTCCCCCGGCATCGCGATCGGCCAGGCCGGGCTCTTCCGCCTCGCGGAAATCGCTGTTGTTCGCGAAGGCGCCGACCCGACCACCGAACGCGCCGCGCTCGATGCCGCACTCGCCACCGTCACCACGCGCCTCGCCACCAAATCGGCAACCGCGACCGGCGCCGAACGCGCGATCCTCGCGGCGCATTCGGCCCTGCTCGACGACCCGACCCTCACTGACGCCGCCCACGCATCGATCGCGCAAGGCGACAGCGCCGCCTATGCATGGCGCACCGCGATCCGCGCCCAAGCCGATGCGCTAAAGGCGACCGGCGACGCGCGCCTCGCCGAGCGCGCCGACGACATGCTCGATCTCGAACGCCAGGTGCTGCGTGCGCTCGCCGGCGAAGACCTCGACGAACGCCTCAGCTTCCCGCCCGGCACGATTCTACTTGCGGACGACCTGCTCCCCTCTCACCTGCTCGGCCTCGACACCGCCTCGATCGTCGGCTTCTGCGTGGAGCGCGGCGGCCCGACCTCGCACGTCGCGATCCTCGCCGCGACGATGGGGCTCCCTGCGCTCGTCGCGGTAGGTCCCGCGCTCGCGGAGATCGCCGCCGGCACGCCGCTGATCCTCGACGCCGGCGCAGGCCTGCTCCACGTCGCGCCCGATGCCAAAACGCAGGCAACCGCGCAAACCGCGTTCGACGCGCAAACCGAACGCCGCCGCGTCGCGCTCGCCAACGCCGCACGCGAATGCCGCACGCAGGACGGCGTCCGGATCGAAGCGTTCGCCAATCTCGGCTCGGCCGACGATGCCGAGGCCGCAGTCCGCAACGGCGCCGAAGGCTGCGGGCTACTCCGCACCGAATTCCTGTTCCTCGAACGCGACAGCGCGCCCAGCGTCGAGGAACAGACCGCCGATTACCAGCGCATCGCCGACACGCTCGACGGTCGCCCGCTGATTGTCCGCCTGCTCGACATCGGCGGCGACAAGCCCGCCCCCTACCTGCCCATCGCCGCGGAAGAGAACCCGGCGCTCGGCCTGCGCGGCATCCGCGTCGGCCTAGCCCATCCCGAGATGCTCGACGCCCAGTTGCGCGCGATCCTCGCGGTCCGCCCGGCGGGCCAGTGCCGGATCATGGTCCCGATGATTGCAAGCCTCGCCGAACTCCGCGCAGTTCGCAAAGCACTCGACGCCGCAGCCGCCGCGACCGGGCATACGGATCCCGTCGCGCTCGGCATCATGATCGAGACGCCCGCCGCCGCAGTCACCGCCGACCTGCTTGCCAGCGAAGCCGACTTCCTCTCGATCGGCACCAACGATCTGACGCAATACGCGCTCGCGATGGACCGCGGCAATCCGGCGGTCGCGAGCGACCTCGACGGACTCCACCCCGCGGTGCTGCGCCTGATCGCACGCACCTGCGAAGGCGGCGCGGTCCACGGCAAATGGACCGGCGTATGCGGCGGCCTCGCCTCCGATCCGCTCGCGGTACCGATCCTGATCGGCCTCGGCGTCACCGAATTGTCGTCCGCGCCCGCGCTCGTCCCCGAGATCAAGGCACTGGTCGCGACGCTCACGATCGACGCCTGCCGCGCGCATGCCGCGGCGGCGATGAACTGCATCTCAGCCGCGGACGTGCGAACGCTCGCCCGGAGTTTCCGCCCATGAAGTCGCTGCTCGAAGCCCTCCAGCCGCTCGGCCGCGCGCTCATGCTGCCGATCGCGGTGCTGCCCGTCGCCGGCCTGTTGCTGCGATTGGGCCAACCCGACCTGCTCGACATCGCCGTGCTCAGCGCCGCCGGCGACGCGATCTTCTCGCACCTCGGCCTGCTCTTCGCGATCGGCGTCGCGACCGGTTTCGCGCGCGACGGCAACGGCGCTGCCTGTCTCGCGGGCGTGGTCTGCTACCTCGTCACCACCCAAGGCGCGCAAGCCCTGATGACCGTCCCCGCCGACGCGCTCAAAGGCCTGACCGGCGACACGATCGCGCTCGCCACCGCGGCGTGGAAGGCCAAGGCGATCGCCCGCCTCGACGTGCCGATCGGCATCCTCTCCGGGCTGATCGGCGGCAGTTTCTACAACCGCTTCTCGGCGATCGCGCTGCCCGAATACCTCGCCTTCTTCGGTGGACGCCGGTTCGTGCCGATCGTCAGCGGCGTCGCGGGCCTCGCGCTTGGCATCATCGTCGGCCTCGGCTTCGGCGCGCTCAGCACGGGCATCGACGGCCTCAGCTACGGGATCAGCGGTGCCGGCGGGTTCGGCCTGTTCGCGTTCGGCCTGCTCAATCGCCTGCTGCTCGTCACCGGGCTGCACCATCTGCTCAACAACATCGTCTGGTTCGTCGCCGGCGATTACCAGGGCACCACGGGCGACCTGCGGCGCTTCTTCGCGGGCGATCCGACCGCGGGCGCGTTCATGGCCGGGTTCTTCCCGGTGATGATGTTCGGCCTGCCCGCCGCCTGTTTGGCAATGTACCACGCCGCGCTGCCCGAGCGCCGCAAAGCGGTCGGCGGCATGCTGCTGAGCCTCGCGCTCACCTCGGCACTGACCGGCGTGACCGAGCCGATCGAGTTTAGCTTCATGTTCCTCGCACCCGTGCTCTACGCGATCCACGCGGTCCTGACCGGCGTATCGATGGCGTTGATGGATGCGCTCGGCGTGAAATTGGGCTTCGGCTTTTCCGCCGGGCTGTTCGACTACGTGCTGAACTACGGCAAGGCGACCAAGCCGCTGCTGCTGCTCCCGGTCGGTCTCGTCTATGCAGCGATCTACTACGTCCTGTTCCGCACCGTCATCAAGCGCCTCGACTTGCCCACCCCCGGCCGCGAGCGCGATGCGCCCGTCGCTGCGGCGACCGTCGCCAAGAGCGAGCGCGGTGCTGCCTTCGCCGAAGCCTTAGGTGGCGCGGCCAACCTTACCAGCGTCGGCGCGTGCACGACCCGCCTGCGCCTGATCGTCGCGGACCAGGGTGCGGTCGACGAAGCCCGTCTCAAGGCGCTCGGCGCCCGTGGCCTGATCCGTCCATCGGCCAATGCACTCCAGATCGTGCTCGGCCCGATCGCCGATTCGGTCGCGGTCGAGATCCGCGATTCCATCGCAGCAGGTGGTACGGCACCGGCAGCGATCGCCCCCGCCGCCAAGCTCGCCGACATCCGCTTGACCCCGGCGACGCTCGCAGCGCTCGGGGGCGCGGACAATGTCGAGGCGGCGACGCAGCACGGCACGCGCCTGCGCATTCGCCTCAAGGACGCCGACCGCGCTTCGGCTCCGGCGCTCGAGGCCCTCGGCGTTCACGCGATCGCCCGCCCCGCTCCCGGGCTGCTGCATCTGCTGACGACCCCGCACGCGACGGTCGTTGCATGATGCATCCGTAGCAAAGTCCGACGATATCAAAGCACCACTGCAAAATATGTGACACGTTCGGACACATACCGGGATATCGCTACAACAGCACGCCGCGAAAACATCGGCGCCCGCCAATAGACCCTATACTGTCATCTTCGCTCCATATCGGATCGATCGCACTGCGACCGCAATCATCGCGTCGCAGCTCGATCGATCTTTAAAGGGGTTTAGATGCGTAAGACTTTATTCTGCGGCGCGGCACTCGCGACGCTGGTCCTGCCGGCGATAGCGCAGGCGCAGTCGACCGGCACGGTGGATGCGGAATCGGACATCGTCGTCAGCGGATCGCGGGCCAAGCCCGACGTCAACGGCATCCAGACGCCCGATACACCAAAGGCGAAGGCGGTCCTGACGCAGGAACTGATCGAGCGTCGCACGCCCGGCCAGACGATCCTCGACACGATCAACCTGGTGCCCGGCGTCAACTTCACCAACAGCGATCCCTATGGCGGCTCGAGCGGTCAGCTGCGGATCCGCGGGTTCGACGGCAACCGCATCTCGCTGACGTTCGACGGTATTCCGCTCAACGATTCGGGCAATTACGCGATCTATTCGAACCAGCAGCTCGATCCCGAGCTGATCGAGCAGGTCAACGTCAATTTCGGCGCGACCGACGTCGATTCACCGACCGCCAGCGCGTCGGGCGGCACGGTCAATTACCGGTCGGTGATGCCGAAGGACAAGCTGGGCGCGACCGTCGCCTATTCACACGGCACCAACGACATGAACCGCGTCTTCGCCAAGATCGATACCGGCGTGTTCACCTCGTTCGGTACCAAGGCCTGGGTGTCCGCCAGCGAGCAACGCTACGACCAGTTCCGCGGCTCGGGCGAGATCAACCGGCAGCAATATAATGCCAAGCTGTACCAGCCGATCGGCAGCAAGGGCGACTTCATCGCGTTCGGCGCGAACTACAACCAGAACCGCAACAGCTCGTACAGCAACCCGACGCTGGCCAACATCCGCACCACGCTCGGCACGACGGTCGTGCCGACGACCGGGGTCAGCGCTGCGACGCCGTACACGCTCGACCTGAACAATGCGCAATACGACACGGTCTTCGACGACAAGACCAACGCGTATCTCTACGACGCCAGCTGTTCGCTGCCCTCGGCGAGCGGCGTCAACGGCACCAGCCAGAACGACCGGTCGTCGTGCGGGAATGCGGCGTCTACCGCCATCACCCCGTCGAATACCGGCAATTTCCGGGTCAACTCGCGCTACACGCTGACCGACAAGCTCGTCTTCACGTTCGACGGTGCCTACAGCTTTACGCGCGCCAATGGCGGCGGGTCGGCGGTATTCGCCGAGAGCAATGCGAACGCGACCAATGCTGCGGGCACGGCGGCGGCGACCAGCGTCTACACCTATCAGCTCCAGCGATTGGGTGCAGGGACCGCGGCGGGCGTCGACATCAACGGCGATGGCGACACGCTCGACTATGTCCGTGCGTATTTCCCGTCGAACACCCGCACGCAGCGCTTCACCGCGATCGCCGGGCTGCGCTATGATATCGACGCCGACAACGCGGTCCGCTTCGCCTATACGTGGGACCGCGCCCGCCATCGCCAGACCGGCGAGGCCAGCCTACTCGATGCAAACGGCAATCCGTACGATGTGTTCAGCGCGCTCGACGGCGAAGGCAGTTCGGCGATCCTCGATGCCGCCGGCAACGTCGTCAACAAGCGCAACCGCCTGTCCTACGCGATCCTCCACCAGGTTTCGGGCGAGTATCGCGGGTCGTATTTCGGCGATGCTCTGAAGCTGACGCTGGGCCTGCGCGCACCGTTCTTCCGCCGCAACCTCACCAATTATTGCTACACGATCCCGGGCAATTCGAGCGACGGCTATTGCACGTCGCAAACCGCCGAGCAGGTTGCCGCCAATGCGACCACGGCCACGTACGGCGCGCCCTACAAGAACCGCATCAAGTCGTACAACGCGGTGCTGCCGAACGTCGGCATGACCTATGCCTTCACCCCGAATGCGAGCATCTTCGCCAGCTATGCCAAAGGCTTCTCGGCACCGCGCACCGACAATCTGTACGCGTTCGACGACGTCAAGATCTCGCCCGTCGCGGAGGTGAAGCCCGAAAAGACCGACTCGTTCGATCTCGGGCTGCGCTATTCGTCGCGGCTGATCCAGGCGCAGCTGGCGGGCTGGTACATCCATTACGACAACCGCATCATCTCGACGCTGACCACGCTCGAGGGCGGTGGCACGCTGACCACCGATCGCAACGTCGGCACGGTCAAGAGCAAGGGCGTCGACGCGAGCCTCGGCATCACCCCGATCCGCAACATCTCGCTCTACGGGTTCGCCTCGTACATCGACGCCAAGCTGCAGGACGATGCGGTCGACCCGACCACCGGCGCGATCACCGCGGCGACCGCGGGCAAGTTCGTCGTCGAGACGCCCAAGTGGCAATATGGCGGCCGCGTCCAGGCATCGTTCGACCCCGTGTCGATCGGCGCCCAGGTCAAGCATGTCGGCCAGCGTTACGTCACCGACGTCAACGACCTGATCGCCGCGGGCTACACCACGGTCGACCTCGACGCGCGGTTCGATCTGGCGTTTGCCGGGCTCGACAAGACGTTCTTCCAGCTGAACGTCTCGAACCTGTTCAACGAACGCTATTTCGGCAATCTGAGCACCGGCACCTCGTCGGCGAGCACCACGCGCTACACCTTCGGCGCGCCGCGCACCGTGATCGGTTCGGTCCACTTCGAGTTCTGACCCACACCGCCCCATCGTCCTGCTGGCTGACTCCTGCGGGATGGCGGGGCGGCCTTCGCATCGGGTCGCCGAACAGGCGGCGCACGAAAAAGGGCGGGGTGGTGACCACCCCGCCCTTTTTCGTGTCTATCAGCGCTGCCCCCTCCCCTTGCGGGGGGAGAGGGACAGGGTCTCCTAGAACTTGACGTTCGTGCTGACGAAGAACGCCCGGCCGTACGGGTCGTAGGTCGACGGGTAGGTGTTCGCCTGCTGCTGGTTGTCACCCATGATCGGCGGCTGCTTGTTGAAGATGTTGTTGACGCCAACCGACCAGGTGAAGCCCGGCTTGATGTCGAACGCCGCGGTCAGGTCGAAATAGTGATACGCCTTGATCCGCTCGACCGCGTAGATCGTGCCGCTGTCGTCGTCCTTCACCGGCGACAGATAGCGATAGAGCACCGACACGGTCACCGGACCGGTCGAATAGGTCGTCCGCCCCGACAGCCGCCACTTTGCATAGGGATTGCCGCAGGTCTGGCCGAACTTGCCCGCGCAGTTGATCGTCAGATCGGGAATGGCGGCGAGCGGGTTGTAGTTGAACGCGATCAACCGCGTCCCGCTGAGCCGGAAGTCGAGCTTGCTCGTATCAGCCCCGAACGCACCGAAACCGAGCGGCAGGCCGTAGCGTGCCTCGAAATCGACGCCGCGGGTGGTCACGCCGCCGGTATTGGCCAGCGTATTGACCGCATCGGTGATCGCATAGCTGTTGGAATCGCGCGGTAGCGACGCACAATAGCTGGCGTTGTACGGCGTATAGCCATTGTCCGCATCGCCGTAGCAGGCACGGATCAGGTTCGTGGTGCCGACCGTCGAGATGTAGTTGGCGATCTTGATCTTGTAGTAATCCACCGTGAGCGAGAAGCGCGGCAGGAAGCGCGGCTGCAGCACGATGCCGCCCGTATAGGTATCGGAGGTTTCCTCGCGCAGCGCGGGGTTGCCGCCGTTGACCGTCTGGATCTGCGTGCTGCCGCCGTCATAGGCGGTACCGATCAGCGAGGCCGGGACGCCCGTCGAGAGGCAGCTGGCGTTGAGGTTGGTGTTCGTCACCGCTACCGCGGTCGTGCACGGATCGGTTGCCGCCGGGAAATCCTGCGACGACCCGCTGTAGAGATCGGACACGGTCGGTGCCCGGACGGCGCGCGAATATTGGCCGCGCAGCGAGAGGTCGTCGATCAGCGACCACACCACGCCACCCGAATAGGTGTTCACCGACTTCGCCGCGGTCGAATAATAGGAATAGCGGTACGCGCCGTTCACCTCGAGCTTCTTGATCAGCGGAATGTTCGCCAGCAGCGGCACCGCGACTTCGGTATAGGCTTCCTTGACGTCATAGCCGCCGCTCAGGCCTTCGCCTGCGTTGAAGCCGACGACGTCGCCCGACGACAGCGCGAAGTCGGGATTGTAGCTGCCGTGCTCGCGGCGATATTCGGTGCCGAACACGATACCGACGGGGCCTGCGCCCAGATCGAACAGGTTGCGGTTCGAGATCGACGCGCTGGCGACCTGCTCGCTGATCGTGCTGGTGTTCTGCGCCGGGATGGTGATGAAATCGGCGGCGGCCGCACTGATGTTGCCCGTGCCGAAGATATTGAGCGGTACACACCCGTTGCTGGTATCCGAGCAGACCAGATTGCCGCTGGCATCATAGGTCGTGCGCAGTGCCTGCAGCACGCGGCTGCGGGAAACGTTGCCCGACTGGGTCTCGGTCGATTTGGTGCGCGAGTAACTGTAATAGGCGTCGTAGTTCCAGCCGCCACCGATATCGCCATTGGCGCCGAGCACCGCGCGATAGGCGGTGTTGTCGAGGTTCGACACACGCGAACCGACTTCGGTGAGACGACGGTAGATCGTCGAGGTAACATAGCCGTCGCCGTCGGTGTCGAGACCGCGAAGGAGCGACTGCGAGCCGGCCGACAGGAACGACGAGTCCACGTCGAGGGCGACCGATCCGGTGAACGGCGTCGGCGCGAGCTGGTTCTTCACGCGGTTGTTGATGAACTGGCCCTCGGCATACACGTTCAGCGCCGGGCTGACCTCGTAATGCGTCTGCGCGCTCATCAGGAACCGCTCCTGCGGGACCTGGAGATAGTTTGCGGGGGCATAGTTATACGCGTCGGTCGATGCGTTGTACGGCGTGTAGCTGCCGTCGGTCTCGAACTTGCGGTTGACGCCGCCGAGCGCGAAGCGCGTGCCTTCGATCGAGCCCGAGCCGCCCGCGATCAGGTTGCCGTCGCCGTCGTCGACCAGCGCCTGCTTCGAATAGTCGCGCGCCGACTGAAGGATGCCGTTGCGCTTGGTGTAATCGAAATAGATCGTCGCGTTGCCGCGGCCATCTTCGAAATTGCCGCCGAGCAGCAGGTTGCCGTTGAAGGTGCCGCCGTCGCCCGCCTCGTTGATGCGGTAGTTCGCATTGGCCTGAACGCCGCTGAAGTCCTTTTTCATCACGAAGTTGACGACGCCCGAGATCGCATCCGACCCATAGACCGCCGAGCGACCGCCGGTGACGATGTCGACCCGCTCGATCAGCGCCGCCGGGATGGTGTTCAGATCGACGACCTGGTTCGAATCATACGCGACGTACCGGCGATTGTTGACGAGCACGAGCGTACGCGTCGAACCAAGCCCGCGCAGATCCGCGGTCGCGACGCCGCCGCCTGGGTTGTTCGAGGCACCCGTCGTGCTGGGGATCAACTGCGGCAGGTCCTTGAGGACGCTCTCGACGTTGATCTGGCCCGACAGCGCGATCTCCTTGGCGCTGACGACGGAAATCGGCGAGGCCTGCTTCAGGCTGTCGCCACCGAGGCGCGAACCGGTCACGACGATCGTGTCGCCGTCCGCTGGCTCGGCCTGACCGGCGGCGGGTGTGACGGCAGCGGGGGCAGCGGGGGCAGGATCGGCGGGCAGAGACTCTGCAGTCTGGGCCCAGGCCGGACCGGCGATACCCAACAGGAGAGAGGACGCCAAAAGGCGTGCGCGGAAATCGAGACGCATGAATATACTCCCTGAACCGCGATCCTTGACCGCCGCGGCAGATGTTGTGGGGTACGGATAAGGTCCGCCACTCAGGTTTGCGGTGCGATTTCCCGCTCGACAAGCGGTGTTCCGGTGTTCTCCTCATTACGCCGCAAGGTGTCGTCTTGCGAACACGGTTCTATTCATCGCCTTTCATAAAACTGTCATACCGTGACGGTTGTTACAGGCTCGTAACGCAGCGCGGGTCCCGCAATACTCTTGGCAAACACGATACGCCGGACCCGCACGTCCGGCGTGGTCGGCGCGCTCCAGACGACGCGCTTCGCAGCCGCCCTGCCTGAGCGCTTAATGTCGTCGAACCGGACAGTCCGGCGGATCGAGGGATACCCAGCCGCGCTCACTGGAACGTCGCCCCGGCGGCGATCGCCTTGGACGGGCTCAGCCCCTGCTGTTCGAGAAACTGGTTGAGCCCCGCGACCAGATCCTGGGCGGCGCTGCTGGTCAGCGCGATCCGGCCGACGACGACGCGGTCGACGCTCGGCGGCTGGCGCGCATGGTCGCAGCGCGCACTCTCGAGCGTCAGCACGATCACGCCGCTCAGGTTCGCCAACCCGGCAAACCCGGTCGCGAAGATCTCGGGCGCAAAGGGATTGTCGACGAGCGGCGGCGAGGCGGCGGGGCGGATGGGTTCGGGTGCCGGGACACCCTTGATGGCAACGCGCATGATCGGCCTTTCTTCAGACAGGCGCAGCATTGGCCTGCACCGCGGTCGCTACCGATCACGAATGTCCTGGAAATGTCCCCGCCAGCGATCCGTGACACGACTGAGACATATCACCCCAGGCGCCCGGCGAGCGTCCCGGGTCCCAGGTCCACCCCAGGCGATATGTTGCACGGCTGCGAACTTGCGACATATCGGAACATTCCGGGGAAACATGCCCCCCATAGCGCCGCGGTTCACTCCCGGAGACGCAGGCATGATGTTCGATTTAGGCGCCGGTTCCCTGGCTTTGGCCATGGCTGGAACGATGACGACGCCGGTCGCACCCGCGCAGTCTGCCCCGCAGACCGCCGTACCGAACCAGATGACGCCCGCGCCTGCGCCCGTCGGCCGCATCATCAAGACCCTGCGCGTCGAGGGTTCGCAACGGATCGAACCGGAAACCGTCCTGAGCTATACCAAGCTGCGCGTCGGCAAGCCCTATAGCGCCGAAACGCTTGACCAGGCGCTGAAGGACCTGCAGGCCAGCGATCTGTTCGCCGATTACTCGATCGCCGGCGTCGCCGACGGCAACATCGTGCTGCGCGTACGCGAGAACCCGATCGTCAACCGCATCCTGATCGAGGGCAACAAGGCGCTGAAGAGCGACAAGATCACCAAGGAGATCAAGCTCGCGCCGCGTCAGATCTTCACCCGCACCGCAGTCCGCCAGGATATCGCGCGGATCCTCGAACTCTATCGCCGCCAGGGCCGGTTCGCGGCGGTGATCGACCCGAAGATGGTCAATCTCGACCAGAACCGCGTCGACGTCGTGTTCGTCGTCAGCGAGGGCCCGAAGTCGAAGGTTCGCCAGATCAACATCCTGGGCAACGCAGTGTTCTCCGAGGCGCAGATCCGCGCGCAGATGGCGACCAAGCAGGCGCGTTTCAGCCGTTTGCTGTCGTCGGCGACCAGCTACGACCAGGATCGCCTCAGCTACGACCAGCAGAAGCTTCGCCAATTCTATCTGACGCAAGGCTATGCCGATTTCCGCGTGACCTCCGCGGTGGCCGAACTGACGCCGGACAAGAAGGACTTCATCATCACCTATGTGGTCGAGGAGGGAAAACGCTACAAATTCGGCGACGTCAGCGTGGACAGCCAGATCCGCGACTTCGACAGCAAGAAGCTGGCCGCCACGCTGCCGCTCAAGAAAGGCGACTGGTACAATGCCAAGCTCGTCGAGGATTCGGTCGACAACCTCAGCCAGACCGCAGGTCTGTTCGGCTACGCCTTTTCCGAAGTGAACCCGGAGTTCCAGAAGGACGCCGACACGCTGACGATGGGGATCAACTTCAATATCGCCGAAGCCAAGCGCACGTACGTCGAGCGCGTCGAGATCAACGGCAACACGCAGACCAAGGACAAGGTCGTCCGCCGCGAGATCCGCCTCGCGGAGGGTGACGCGTTCAACAGCTTCCAGGTGAAACGCTCGGAGGACCGGATCAATTCGCTCGGCTATTTCCAGGACAAGATGACGATCAAGCAGCTGCCGGGCTCCGCGCCCGACCGCGTGATCCTGGAAACCAACCTCGAGGAGAAATCCAGCGGTGAGCTGCAATTGTCGGCCGGCTATTCGAGCCTCGAAAGCTTCATCGCCTCCGCCAGCATCACGCAGCGCAACTTCCGCGGCATGGGCCAGGAACTGCGCGCGAACGCCAGCCTGTCGAGCTACTCGAAATCGGTCAGCCTGGGCTTCACCGAGCCGTATATGTTCGACACCAACGTCGCGCTGGGCGGCGACATCTTCCGCCGCGACTACAGCTCGTACAGCACCACCGGCGACAGCAACGACACCACTTACGAACAGGTCTCGACCGGCTTCCAGATCCGCGCCGCCGTGCCGCTGACCGAATATTGGTCGGCCACTGCGCGCTATGGGCTGTCCTACGATCAGGTCACGCTCGACGAGGATACCTATTACACCAACGGCGTCTGCGATCCCGCGATCGCCGGGACGTATCTGTGCGACGCGGTCGGCAATCGCTGGACCTCGTCGATCGGCTATTCGCTGGTGTTCGACAACACCAACAGCCGCCTGCGCCCGACCAAGGGCAGCAAGTTCAGCGTCAGCCAGGACTTCGCCGGGCTCGGTGGCGACACCAAATACATCCGCAGCACCGCCAACTACACCAAGTACATGAACCTCGGGTCGAGCTTCATCCTGTCGGCGCATGCCGAGGGCGGGTATATCAAGGGCCTCGGTCAAGACGTCCGGCTGACCGACCGCTTCTATCTCGGCGATCCGCAAATGCGCGGCTTCGACATCCGCGGCGTCGGCCCGCGCGTGACGCGGACCTATTACGATACGTCGACGGTGCCTGCGACGCTGTCGAGCACCAACAGCTCGAACACCCAGACTGCGCTCGGCGGCACCGCCTATTACCAGGCCCGCCTCGAGCTCGAACTGCCGCTCGGCGCCGGCGCACGCGAGCTGGGGCTTCGTCCGTCGATCTATATGGACGTCGGCGCGGTGTTCGGCGGCAAGACCCCGACGCTCACCGACACCTGCGCGACCGCCAACGCGACGTCGGTCGCGTGCGTTGCCGGCACGCGCCAATATACCAACACCGCGGGCGACCTTCTGTATCTCGATTCGGCTGGCGCCAGCACCACGACGAACACCGGCACGCCCTACACCTACTCGCTCGGCACCTATAAGGAGACCTATTCGGGCAACACCGCCAGCCCGCGCCTGTCGGTCGGCGTCGGCGTCAACTGGACCTCGCCGTTCGGCCCGCTGCGGATCGATCTGGCCAAGGCCCTCCTCAAGGCGCCCGGCGACGACAGCAAGCTGATCACCTTCAACGTCGGCGGGCAGTTCTAACGGACATCGATCGTCCCCCGCCACGCGGAGGATCGGCAGGTCGCCAGACGTGAAGTCGGCCTGCCGGAATCACGGCGCTTGCCGCGCTCTCCCGATCCCGCCAGAACGCGGGCAAACTCAAAGAGGATGCCGCCATGTCCGTGAAGATCATCGCCTTCGTCACCGTGAAGCCCGGCAGCGAGGATGCGTTCGTCGAAGCCGCCCGCGTTTGCGTCGCCGCGTCGCGCGCCGAGCCGGGCGTGCTGCACTACGACCTGTGGCGCGAAGCGGATGGCGAACGCCGCTACGTCTTCAACGAGCTCTACGCCGACGACACCGCGGTCCAGCACCACATGGCGTCCGATCATTTCAAGGCGTTCGGCCTCGCCGCGCGCGATCTCGCCGCCGCGCGCCCGGTGATCATCCAGACGCACGCCGTCGACGTCGTCGCCTGAGCGAGCGGACGATGCGCGTCGTGATGGCGGGGCTCGGCGACATCGCGCGCAAAGCCTATCTCCCGGTGTTGGCCGCGATGCCGGGGATCGAGCTCCACCTCGCCACGCGCAACCGCGATGTGCTCGCCGCACTCGGCGCGACCTACCGGATCGCGCATCGCCACGACAGCCTCGACGCGGCGCTGTCCGCGACGCGCTTCGATGCCGCGTTCGTCCATTCGGCGACGCCCGCGCACCCCGCGATGGTTGAGACGCTGATTGCCCACGGTGCCGCGGTGCTGGTCGACAAGCCGCTCGCGGATACGTTCGACGCGGCCGCACGGCTGGTCGATCTCGCGCACCGCCAGGGCCGCCTGCTCGCCATCGGGTTCAACCGCCGCTTCGCCCCCGATTATGCCGCGCTGCGCAGCGAACCCCGCACGTTCACGCTGATGCAGAAGCACCGCCACGCTCAACCCGACACGCCCCGCACCGTCGTATTCGACGACTTCATCCACGTCATCGACACGCTGCGCTTCCTCGCCCCCGGCCCGATCGAGCGGACGCAAATCGAGACGATCGTTCGCGACGGTCTGCTGAGCGGCATCACGCTGACGCTCGCCGGCGATGGCCATCACGCGATCGGCACGATGCAGCGCGACTCCGGGCTCGACGAGGAGCGGCTCGATATCATCGGTGGCGATCGCCGCCGCTCGGTCCTCAACCTGTCCGAGACCCGCGACCAGAACGGCACCGACACGCACGCCCGTCGCGGCGACTGGACCCCGGTCACCCGCCAGCGCGGCTTCGAAGCGATGTGCACCAACTTCCTCGCCGGCGTCCGCGAAGCCCGTCCCACCGCCGCCGAAGACATCCTAGCCACCCACCGTCTCTGCGAAGACATCGTCCGCCATGCGGAAGCGGGCAAGCAATAGGGTCAGCGGGTCTTCCACGGACTGTCCGGAGTGGGAAGGAAAGCGGACAGGCGGCTTTGGAGCGACAGTCAGTCAGCGTAGGCGTTCGTTCAAGACCCACCCAATCTGCCGTTGAACGTTCGTACTGCCTCCGTTGGTGCTAGCCGAGCTGCCGCGCGTTGCCGTCCTCACGTGGCCCGAGCTTCTCCTGTGCCTCCGCGATCTGCAGAGCTACTGATGGTAGGTCTAGGCATCTGCCTGCGCAAACGCATCCTCCAATTCTTCGTACAGGCGCTAAGCGGGCGATCGGGCAACTTGTGGCACGGCTAACTTCTAACTTGTATCAATACTTACGAAGTTTCTTTATTTGCTTTTTTGCAAGATTACTTTCCGATATTGTATATAGATTACAATTAACATAAAATGGCGTTATAAATATTAGGGAGACGAAGACATGCGCGGATTTTTTCTTATTTTTATCGCGTCTGTTTTCGCATTTTCAACCGGCGCACTGGCTCGGCAAGCGGGGCAGGGAACTGGGCCGAACAACAGCGGCCCCGGGGAATTCAACCGTCAGCAGAATTTCCGAGATTTCCAAGTAGGCGTTGTCGACTCCAATCGATTGACCATGCGGCCTGTCCCGGTATCGCCGGGGGACATCGTGCAGGGGCTGGAGGTCCATGACGCAAAAGGTCTTGTCATCGGCAAAGTCGGAACCGTCGGTACAGGCTTTGCGACCGTGACGAGCACGATTGGTAGCGTCGAAGTAGACTTTCCGTCCTTCGCAAAGAACAAGAACGGGCTTTTGATCAATATACCCAAGAGCAAGATCGACGCTTTGATGGCGCGCAGTCATCCGGCACCGTAAGGTGCCGATAAGCGCAGACGCGATCAGCGGAACATTCTATATTCATCAGTCCCGGTGCGCGCCGAACCATGCACCCGTCGCTCGCGTTACACCGCACACCCCCATTTTGCATTAGCCCGTTCGACTGCGTAGGGCATATCTATACCCACTCCCGTCGATCATTGCAGAACATCGATACGACCAAGAACGCCCGCTAGTGGCAAATGGGATCGTTGCGGCGAACGTCCGACCCCGGGCGAGACCAGACGGGAGCGCTCACCAGGCGATCCCCAAAACGCCATCGATCCGTGTATAGGGACACCTCCACGTCACCCGAGGGCCCGCCGTTTTGCAGATCGTTACCTTGTGCCTGTTCCTGTTGCTCGCGGTCGTCATCAGCGGGATGGCGTCGCGGATGTTGCCCTCCGCACTGCCGCGGCCACTCGTCCAGATCGCGCTAGGCGCCTTGATCGGGATGGTCGCGCATGTCCGCGTCGAGCTCGATCCCGAACTCTTCTTCCTGCTGCTGGTGCCGCCCCTGCTGTTCCTCGATGGCTGGCGCATCCCCAAAGATGAGCTGTTCCGCGATCGCGGCGCGGTGCTTGGGTTGGCGCTCGGGCTCGTTTTCCTGACCGTGCTCGGCATGGGCGTGTTCATCCACTGGCTGATCCCGACGATGCCGCTCGGTGTCGCATTCGCACTCGCGGCGGTGGTGTCGCCGACCGATCCGATCGCGGTCTCCGCGGTCGCGCAGAAGGCGCCGATCCCGAAGCGCATGATGCACATCCTCGAGGGCGAGGCGCTGCTCAACGACGCGTCGGGGCTGGTTTGCGTGCGGTTCGCGATCGCCGCGGTGCTGACCGGTGGCTTCTCGCTCGGCGAGGCGACGCTGACGTTCGCGTGGATGGCGCTCGCCGGCGTCGCGATCGGCGTCGGCATCACCTGGGCGATCGTCGCGAGCAAGGCGGCGTTCGCGCGGAAGTTCGGCGACGAGACCGGCTCGAACATCCTCGTCAGCCTGCTGATCCCGTTCGCCGCCTATCTGGCCGCCGAGCATGTCCATGCCTCGGGCGTGCTCGCCGCCGCCGCTGCCGGGATCGCGATGACCTTCACCGGCGCCACCACCAGCGTCGCGGCGGGCACGCGGATCCGTCGCCGTGCGGTGTGGGACATGCTCCAGTTCACGCTCAACGGTGTGATCTTCGTGCTGCTCGGCGAGCAATTGCCCGAGGTGTTCGTCCGCGCGCGCGATACGGTCACGACGACCGGGCATGTCAGCCCGTGGTGGCTGGCGGTGTACGTGCTGGCGGTGGTCGCGGGGCTCGCACTGCTCCGGTTCGGCTGGGTGTGGGTGTCGATGCAGTTCACAGTGTTGCGCGCGCGTCGCCGCAACGACGAGGCGGTCAGCCCGCCGCGGCGGATCATCGCGGCGATGTCGGCGGCGGGCGCGCGCGGCGCGATCACGCTGGCCGGCGCGCTGACGCTGCCGCTCACGCTGAACGACGGCACGCCGTTTCCCGCGCGCGATCTGGTGATCTTCCTCGCCTCAGGGGTCATCCTGTCGTCGCTGGTGATCGCCGCGGTCGCGCTGCCGCTGCTGTTGCGCAATCTGAACCTGCCGCCCGACGAGGGCGTGGCGGCGGCGCGCGATCGGGCGCGGCTGGTGTCGGCCAAGGCGGCGATCGCCGAACTCGACCGCGTCCAGCACCAGATGGCGGAAGGCCGCGACGATCCCGACCGGTTCACCGACATCGCCGCTCGGCTGATGGATCAGTATCGCGAACGGATCGACAGCCTGGCGACGTTGCCCGAGGATCGCACCGGGCAAGCGGATGCACCGATCGAGCGCGACATGCGGCTCGCCGCCGTCCGCGCGGAACGCAATGCGATCTTCGATCTGGCAAGGCGGCGTGAAATCGGCGTGACGCTGGCGGAGCAACTCGGCCGCGAGCTCGACCTGATCGATGCGCGCCTGTCGCGACAGGGGCTTGCGTAAGTACAGGTAGAGCAGGGACACGGGCAGAGCAGGATTTTGCGCTCCGCCTGCCCGTGTGACTGAAACCGGCGGAGCGCAGAAGGTACGCGTTACTCAGCGAATCCTCTGCGGCCGCTTTGCAAGGACTTGGTGAATTTTTGGTGAACGATGGCGCCCCGCCCGTCCGTGCGACACTCTCGTATCCGGGCGGGGCGCCAAGGACGCAGCGCTTTGAGGCGCGCATCGCTGGCCATAAGCTAGCATCAGATTCTCACAGCGGAAGCACAGCCCGTCACGCGTGCGGCTCGCTTGGTCCGATATGTGTCCAAATCATGGCCATTGGCGCGCGTTTTTGCCGCCAAGAGCTTGTTAACGGCTGATCTTCAGTCGCCTGCGATCATCTGCGGGGCCGTCGGATCATGGATCTTCAGCTTTCGCAGACGGGCGATCACGTCGCGAGCGCCCGCCGGCGCGGCCTGTAGGAACAGCGCAAAAAGTGCCTCGTCGTCGAACGACTCCAGCGCGGTGCCGATGGGCAACGCAATGATCTGGCGGCTGCGTGCGCCCGGCTGCGCCTCCAGCACGATCGTCCGCCACGCCATCCCGACCGGCGGCGCACCCGTGACGTCGGCAAACTCTCCCGGAACCATGTTGCGGATCCGCAACCGCCGGTCCGCCGCCTTGGCGAACCATGCTGCGTCGCCCGCAGTCGCGATCTCGATCGCCAAATCCCGTCCGTTCATGTCGTCCTCGATCCTGCCATTCGCCGCGGTGCTGCGGGATCGCAGCGGATGCAAGCGTTTGCGGACGCCTTCGCCACGAACTGGTGCGCAAATGCCACAATTTGCGCTCGCATGATGGAAGGACGCTCTCCGCTATTGATAATAGTTATCATCAGCGGTAGCGGGCCATCATTACGAAAGGGAACTCATGACACGACGTTTCGGCCTGGCCGTCCTGCTGGCCTCGGCAGCCGCCGCCCCGAGCTATGCACAGACCGCACCCGATGCCAACGGCGTCGATACCGGGATCGTCGTCGTCACAGGCCAGCATCCCCGCACCCAGGCCTCGTCGGGCACCAAGACCGACACGCCGCTCGCCGAAACGCCGCAGTCGATCAGCGTCATCACCAGCGACGACATTACCGGCCGCAGCCTGCAGAACCTCAACCAGGCGCTCCGCTTCGTTGCGGGCGTGACCCCCGAGACGCGCGGCGCGAGCGCCGAAGTCTACGACCAATTCAAGCTGCGCGGGTTCGACGCGCCGGTCTATCTCGACGGCCTCAAGCAATTCGGCAGCCCATCCGGCTACGCCGTGCCACAGGTCGATGTCTCGCGGCTCGACCGGATCGAGGTCATCAAGGGTCCGGCCTCCGTGCTCTACGGCCAGTCGAGCCCAGGCGGCCTCGTCGCCGAATCGAGCAAGCTGCCGATCGACCAGGCGTTGTACGGCGCGATCAGCGGGACCTACGGCAATTACGATCTCTACCGCGTCGATGCGGATATCGGCGGGCGCGCGGGCGACGGCGTGCTGTGGCGGATCAACGGCAGCGCGAACGGCGCGGACACGCAGCAGAAGTTCGGCAAACGCGAGCGGCAGACCGTCTCCGCCGCAGTGACCGCCGGCGCAGGCAGCTCGACCAGCTTCACGCTGCTCGGCGCCTATTCGCACGATCCGTACAACGGCGATTACGGCGTGTTTCCCGCCAGCGGCACGCTGCTCGCGAACCCCAATGGCAAGCTGCCGACCAGCTTCGACGGCGGCGAAGCGGGCAACCGCTTCAGCCGCGAACAGGCCGCGCTCACCTACATCTTCCGCCATGATTTCGGCGGCGGCTGGGCGTTCCGTTCGTCGGGCCGGTATCAGTATGTGAAGGCGAACCTTGGCCTGGTCTACACCGCGGGCGGGCTGGATGCGAGCGATCCGACCGGGCAGACTTATCTTCGTGCCTCCTACGCGACCCGCGAACAGCTCAACAACTGGACCTTCGACAACCAGCTGACCGGAACGGTACAGACCGGCCCCATCAAGCACACGCTGCTGTTCGGCACGGATCGCCAGGTCGCGCATTCGACCGAGGTCGTCGCGTTCGGCACGGCGCCTTCGCTCAACGGCTTTGCCCCGGTCTATGGCACGACAACGGTACCGACCACGCCGGAAGCGATTGGCACCCAGTTTCCGATCAACATCCGCCAGCGGCAGCAGGGCGTCTACGCGCAGGACCAGATGGCGCTCGGCGATCTCCGCGTCGTCCTCAGCGGCCGCCAGGATTGGGCGCGCGCGGAGCAGGTCGACCTCGGCGTCAAGCACGACGAGAAGTTCACCTATCGCGCCGCCGCGCTCTACACGCTGCCGTTCGGGCTGGCGCCGTATGTCAGCTATTCGACATCGTTCGAGCAGCAGGGCGGCACCGTCTTGCGCCCCGACGGGACACTCGGGATCGCCGATCCGTCGCTCGGCAAGCAGCTCGAGGCCGGTGCGAAATTCACGGTTCCGGGCACGCAGATCCTGCTCTCGGGCGCGTGGTTCCGGATCGATCAGACCAACGTCCTGACCTCGACCCCGACCTTCTCGCTATCGACGCAGACCGGCAAGGTGCGGTCGCAGGGCGTCGAGCTCGAAGGCACCGCGCCGCTGCCTTACGGTTTCAACGCACGCGTCGCGTTCAGCCGGCAGCGCGTGAAGGTCACGCAGGACGCCAACGATCCGACGCGCGTCGGCCGCGGGCTCGAAACCGTCGGCCGCGGCGGTACGACGCTCGGCCTCGACTGGACCCCGCCCGAGGGTCCGCTCGCAGGGCTGACGGTCGGCGGGGCGATGCGCCACGTCGATCAGGTCTATGCCGGCGTCACGCCCGGCGAGACGGAGGGCCGCAACAGCCCGTCCTACACGGTGTACGATGCGCTGATCCGCTACGACCTCGAGAAGTTCGCACCGTCGCTGCGCGGTCTCAGCCTGGCGGTCAACGGCGCCAACATCTTCGACAAGAAGTATCTGACGTCGTGCTTCGCCAACTATAACTGGTGCTGGTACGGCAACCGCCGCACCGTCCAGGCGACGATCGGCTACCGCTTCTAAGGCCCCCTTACGATCCTCCCCCACCAGGGGGAGGTGGCTGACGCCGGCCAGACGGAATGGGAGGAAAGCGATAACGTCTGCGTCCTGTCCTCCCCCTCCGTCACCTACGGCGACACCTCCCCCTTGCGGGGGAGGATCGTTCGGTTTCGACTCACAATCCCGTCTCTTAAGACCAATTTGCCTCGGAGATTACCCGCCCCCTCTGGAAAACCGGCCACCGCGACGGCACTTGATGCACGTCATTCCGGATCGTCCCCGGGTTGACGCGGCCACCCCGACGCCGTCACCCTCGTACGCGTACACGTAAGGACCCCGGTTTCCCCATGCAGCTTGTCATCGTCGAATCGCCTGCCAAGGCCAAAACCATCGAGAAGTATCTGGGCAGCGATTTCCGCGTCCTGGCCAGCTACGGCCATGTCCGCGACCTGCCGCCCAAGGACGGCTCGGTCGATCCCGACGACGCCTTCGCGATGACGTGGGAGAATTACGCGGACAAGTCGAAGCAGCTGAAGGCGATCACCGATCTCGCCAAGGTCGCCGACCGCCTGATCCTCGCGACCGATCCGGATCGCGAGGGCGAGGCGATCTCGTGGCACGTCCGCGAAGTGCTGCGGGCAAGGAAGGCGCTGCCTAAGGAGGTCGAGCGCGTCACGTTCAACGCGATCACCAAGGCCACCGTCACCGAGGCGATGAAGAACCCGCGCGAGTTGGACGACGACCTGATCGACGCGTACCGGGCGCGCCGCGCGCTCGATTATTTGGTCGGCTTCACGCTCTCCCCGGTGCTGTGGCGCAAGTTGCCCGGCGCCAAGTCCGCCGGCCGCGTCCAGTCGGTGTCGCTCCGCCTGATCGTCCAGCGCGAGCGCGAGATCGACGTCTTCAAGCCGCAGGAATACTGGTCCGTCACCGCCGAGATGGAGCATGACGGCACCGCCTTCACCTCGCGGCTGACGCAGTTCGAGGGCAACAAGCTCGACCGCCTCTCGATCGGCAACGAAGGCGATGCCCTGCGCGCCAAGCAGGCCGTGCTAGACGGCAATTTCTCGGTCCAGTCGGTCGAGACCAAGCCCGCCGGTCGCAACCCACCGCCGCCGTTCACGACGTCCACGCTCCAGCAGGAAGCCTCGCGGAAACTCGGTTTCTCGGCCGATCACACGATGCGGATTGCGCAGGGCCTCTACGAGGACGGCACGATCACCTACATGCGTACCGACGGCGTGCAGATGGATTCGAGCGCGATCAGCGCTGCGCGCCTCGCCGTCGCGAACCGCTTCGACGCGAGCTATGTCCCCGACAAGCCGCGGCAGTACCAGTCGAAGGCGAAGAACGCGCAGGAAGCGCACGAGGCGATCCGCCCGACCGACTTCGGCAAGGACAAGGCCGGCGGCGGCGATCATGCACGCCTCTACGACCTGATCTTCAAGCGCGCGCTGGCCAGCCAGATGGCCTCCGCCCGCATGGAGCGCACCACGGTCGAGATGGCCGACGGCACCGGCCGCAACATCCTGCGCGCCACCGGCCAGGTCGTGCTCTTCCCCGGCTACCTCGCGCTCTACGAGGAAGGGTCGGATGATTCGGCCGACGAGGACGCCCGCCGTCTCCCGCGGATGCGCGAAGGCGATGCGCCCGCCAAGAAGAAGGTCGACGCCGAGCAGCATTTCACCCAGCCGCCGCCACGCTTCTCCGAAGCCTCGCTGGTCAAGCGGATGGAGGAGCTCGGCATCGGCCGCCCGTCCACCTACGCGTCGATCATCAAGACGCTGAAGGACCGCGCCTATGTCCGGATCGAGAAGAACCGCTTCTTCGCCGAGGAATCCGGCCGGCTGGTGACGGCATTCCTCGAGCGCTTCTTCGAGAAGTACGTCGGCTACGACTACACCGCCGAACTCGAGGAGGAACTCGACGACGTCTCCGGCGGCCGCGCGCAGTGGCAGTCGGTGCTCGACGCGTTCTGGCGCGATTTCAAGCCGCGTACCAACGAGGTGATGGAGCAGCAGCCCTCGGCGATCACCGCCGAGCTCGACACCTTCCTCGCGCCGTATCTGTTCCCGGCCAAGGCGGACGGCGGCGATCCGCGTCTCTGCCCGAACTGCGGCGAGGGCCAGCTGGCGCTCCGCGGCGGCAAGTTCGGCGCGTTCATCGCGTGCTCGAACTACCCCGAGTGCAAATACACGCGCCGCTTCGCGCAGCCCGGCGGCGATGCCGAAGCGGATGCCGGCCCGTCGACGCTCGGCACGCATCCCGACACGGGTCAGCCGATCGAGCGCAAGTCGGGACGCTTCGGCCCGTATCTGCAGATCGGCGAGGGTGAAGACCGCAAGATGGCGTCGATTCCGAAGGATATCGGCGAGCTTAATCTGGAGTGGGCGGTCAAGCTGCTGTCACTTCCGCGGACGGTCGGCAACCACCCCGAGACCGGCGAACCGATCATCTCGACGATCGGCAAGTTCGGGCCATATCTGAAGCACGCGGGCAAGTACGCCCGCCTCCAGACGACCGCGGACGTGTTCGAGACGGGCATGAACGCCGCGGTCGTGAAGCTCGCCGAAGCCGCAGCCGGTGGCGGACGCACCGCGCGCGGGGCTCAGGCACCGCTCAAGATCCTCGGCAACCATCCGCGCACCGAGGCCGAGATCAAGCTGATGGAAGGCCGTTACGGCGCCTACGTCACCGACGGCACGACCAACGCGACGCTGCCCAAGTCGATCGAAAAGGACCAGCTGACGCTTGAGGAAGCGGCGTCCTTGATCGACGCACGCGCCGCCGCGGCGCCGGCAACGAAGAAGAAGAAAGCGCCCGCCAAGAAGCCGGCGGCAAAGAAGGCACCGGCCAAGACGGCAGTGGCCAAGGACGAGGCTGAGGCGAAGGCGCCAGCGAAGAAGGCTCCGGCGAAAAAGGCCCCCGCCAAGAAAGCCGCGCCAAAGAAGAAAGCCGAAGCCTAATTCCCCTCCCGCTTGCGGGAGGGGCTAGGGGAGGGACCGAAATATCCCACGAACGCAACGCTCGCGGTGATCCCCTCCCCCAACCCCTCCCGCAAGCGGGAGGGGAGCCCTAGGATTAAGCAGCCCGGCGTTGCGTCAACTGCATCCAATCCCGGGCAGCACGCTGCGCCACCGAGATCTCCCGAGCCGTCATGTCCTCGGCGATCTCCGCGCGGCATTCCTGCGCCGCGATGTTCCCCGACACCGCCGCCAAGTTAAACCACTTGTGCGCCTCGATCAGGTCGAGCACGACACCCGAAGTCCCCGTCGAATACACCATCCCGAGTTCGTAACACGCCCGGTCGTCGCCGCGCGCGGCATCCGCCAGACGGCGTTCGATCCCGATATTCGCATTCTTGAAACTGCTGCCCATGGTCTTGCCCCCAATGTTCGTGAGGGCAGAGTGCCGTGATTCAGACTACGAAATGGTTAATGGGTTAACGCGCGTTTTTTACAACTCTATCGCGATGTTATCGATCAGCCGCGTCCCGCCCATCCGCGCCGCCGCCAGCAACCGTCGCGGACGGTCCGCCGCAGGGTTCTCCGCGAGCGTCTCGGCATCCGCCAGCGCGACGTAATCGATCGTGAACCCCGCCCCGACCAAGGTCGTGCGCGCATCGTCGAGCACCGACTCCACGTCCTCGCCCTTCGCGATCGCACGCGCGGCGACGCCCAGCGCGCGCGGCAGGGCCACCGCCTGCTTGCGCTGCTCGTCGTCGAGATAGATGTTGCGCGACGACATCGCCAGGCCGTCGTCGTCGCGCTGCGTCGGCACCCCGACGATATCGATCGCGTAGTCGAGATCCGCCACAAACCGCCGAACGACGGCAAGCTGCTGGTAATCCTTCTCGCCGAAATACGCCGCATCGGGCCCGACCTGGTTGAACAGCTTCGACACGACCGTCGCAACGCCGTCGAAATGGCCGGGACGCGAGGCGCCGTCGAAGCCGTCGCTGACGCCCGAGACGCGCACCGACGTCGCGAAGCCATCGGGATACATCGTCTCGACCGACGGCAGCCAGAGCAGGTCGCACCCGGCTTCGTTGAGCATCCGGATATCGGCCATTTCGCGCCGCGGATAGCGCGACAGATCCTCGTTCGGGCCGAATTGCGTCGGGTTGACGAAGATCGACGCCACAACCTTCGTCCCCGGCCGCTTCGCCGCCTCGATCAGCGCGACATGGCCCGCGTGCAGCGCGCCCATCGTCGGGACGAGCGCGACGCGCTGCCCCGCCGCACGGAAGGCGGCGACGCTTTCGCGCAACGCATTAAGGTCCCGGACGGTGTCCACGTGAAACTCCTACTCGATAAGTGCGGTCGCGGCTTCTATGAAGGGTGACTGTTACGATCAATAAGGAAACGCGCGTTGGCCACGGGCCCCGACTCACCCCAAGCTTCGACGCACGTCATCGTGTTCGCCAACGAGAAGGGCGGCACGGGCAAGTCGACGACCGCGGTGCACGTCGCGATCGCGCTCGCCGCGAAGGGTGCGCGCGTCGCGTGTCTCGATCTGGATCACCGCCAGCGCACCGTCGGCCGCTATCTCGACAACCGCGCCGAGACGATGAAGCGTAACGGCTCGGTGCTGCCGATGCCGCGCCACGCGACGCTGTCGGACCAGAGCGAGGACCAGTTCGAGGATCTCTGGCACTCGCTCTGCGAAGGCTCGGACTTCCTCGTCGTCGACACGCCGGGCCGCGACGATCCGTTTGCCCGCACCGCTGCGGCGCTGGCGAACACGCTGGTCACGCCGATGAACGACAGCTTCGTCGACTTCGACCTGATCGGCCAGGTCGATCCCGAGACATACCAGGTGACGCGCCCGAGCTTCTATTCCGAACTGATCTGGGATGCGCGGAAGCAGCGCGCGCGCGCCGATGGCACGACGATCGACTGGGTCGTGCTGCGCAACCGCCTCCAGCACATCGAGGCGCGCAACATGCGCCGCGTATCGGACGCGCTCGCGCAGCTGGCCAAGCGCGTCGGCTTCCGGATCATCCCGGGCCTCGGCGAGCGCGTGATCTACCGCGAGATGTTCCCCGCCGGCCTGACGATGATCGACTCGAAGGCGTTCGGCAGCATGGGCCTTGGCCACGTCGCCGCACGCCAGGAACTGCGCGAGATGATGGCCGCGTTGCAGCTGCCCGAAGTGGTCGAGCAGGTTCCGGGCGTCGCTGCGTGAAGTGGATCGTCGCCGCAGTCTTCATCTGGCTGGCATGGCATTACCTTCGCCCCAAGCCAAAACAGCGCGTGGTCACGGATGAAGCCGAGGCCCGCTCGATCCTCGGCGTCGACAGCAGCGCGAACGCCGACGCGATCCGCAGCGCGCACCGCCGCCTGATCGCCTCGGTCCACCCCGACCGCGGCGGCTCGACCGACCTGACCCGCCGCGTGAATGCGGCGCGCGACCTCCTCCTGAAGCGCGCGCGCTAACCTCAAACCGCCGTTCGTCCTGAGCGAAGTCGAAGGACAAGCTCAGCACGAACGGAAAGACAGGCCCATGACCCACCAGTTCGACCCGACCTCGCTCCGCGAATACGACATCCGCGGGATCGTCGGCAAAGCGCTCGGCCCCGCCGACGCCATCGCGATCGGCCGAGGCTTCGCCACCCGCATCCGCGCCGCCGGGGGCACCCGCGTCGCGGTCGGCTATGACGGCCGCACCTCCTCCCCCGAACTCGAAGCCGCGCTCGTCTCCGGCCTAGTTGCAGGCGGCGTCGACGTCGTCCGCATCGGCCTCAGCACCTCGCCGATGCTGTATTACGCCGAAGCGACGCTAGAGGTGGATGGCGGCATCCAGGTAACCGGCAGCCACAATCCCCCCGAGTATAACGGCTTCAAGATGGTGCACGCGCACGCGCCATTTTTCGGCGACGACATCCAGGACCTCGCCGCGCTCGCTGCGTCGGGCGCCTGGAGCGAAGGCGCGGGCGACGTCACCACGGCCGACGTGCTCGACGCCTATGTCGGTCGGCTGATGCTCGGCTACGCAGGCGGCGCGTACCGGATCGGCTGGGACACCGGCAACGGCGCCGCCGGCCCAGCGATCGAGAAGCTCGTCCAGCTGCTGCCGGGTGAGCATCATGTGATCTTCGCCGACGTCGACGGCAATTTTCCCAACCATCATCCCGATCCTACCGAAGAGGCGAACCTCGCCGATCTCAAACGCCTGGTCGCGGAAAAGAAGCTCGATTTCGGACTGGCCTTCGATGGCGATGGCGACCGGATCGGTGCGGTCGATGGGTTGGGCCGCGTGATCTGGGGCGACCAGATTCTGTCCATATTGGTCGAACCTGCGCTGCGCGAGCACCCCGGCGCGCCGATCGTTGCGGACGTGAAGTCTTCGCAAGCGCTGTTCGACCGAATCGCCGAACTGGGCGGCGAGCCGGTCATGGCTCCCACCGGCCACAGCCTGATGAAGACAGCAATGACCCGCACCGGCGCGCCCTTGGGAGGCGAACTCAGCGGGCATCTGTTCTTCGCCGGCGAGTATTACGGTTTCGACGACGCGCTGTATGCGGCGGTGCGGCTGATCCGTGCGGTGCATCTGTCGGGCCGCTCGCTCACCGAACTGCGCGACGCGATGCCGGCGCTGGTGGCGACGCCCGACCTGCGCTTTCTGGTCGAGGACGCGCGCAAATTCGCGGTGGTCGACGAGGTGATCGCGCGGTTGAAAGAGGATGGCGCGGAGATGGACCTCACCGATGGGGCCAGGGTGACGACACCTGAAGGCTGGTGGCTCCTCCGCGCGTCGAACACGCAGGCAATGCTGACGGTTCGCGCGGAGGCGAAGGATCAGGCGGCGCTCGATGCGCTGCTCGCGGAGGTCGACACGCACCTAGCAGCGAGTGGCGTGACCCGCACCACCTCGGCTCAATAGAATACCACCCCGGCGAAGGCCGGGGCCCAATTGGAAAGGTGGACATAACGGGGGGCTACCCAACGTTAGCAACGTCACCCAATTGGGCCCCGGCCTCCGCCGGGGTGGTGCAGTTGGAGGACGCTCGCAACGTAGCAGTCCAATACGCAGCGCTATGATCGAAATGCGTGGCATAGCCAGATCCTAACCGTTCCCCCGCAAAGGCGGGGGTCCAGAAGCCACGAATGCCGGCGCCCGGAACCCTGGACTCCCGCCTCCGCGGGAGAACGGGAGGACGATTGACACGCGACCGCCCCAGCCTACCGTCCCGCCACCACCCCAAGGAGTCCCCAAGTGGAGCGCCCAGTCGACGAATTCCGCTCCAGCACGCGCCGCTGGCTGCTCGGCAGCTTTGCCGGTTGGGGCACCCTTATCACCTGCCTGATCGGCGTCGGTTTCGTCCTGATCGGCATCCGCTGGCTCAAGAACCGCAGCGCCAGCTACGAGATCACCGACCAGCGCCTGATCATCAAGCGCGGCATCCTGTTCAAGACGATCGACGAGATCGAGCTCTACCGGATCAAGGACGTCCGCCTCGGCTATTCGCTGCTCAACCAGATGACCGACATCGGCACGATCACGCTCACCTCCAGCGACCGCACGACGAGCGGCGGCGAATTCATCCTCCGCGATATCCCGATGGCGCGCGACCGCCGCGAGGGTCTGCGCAAACTCGTCGACCGCGCCCGCCAACGTCGCGGCGTCCGCGAGATGGATATCGACCATGAGGATGCATACGCGCTGGATTAAGCGCGCTTTTGTCCCCACATGGCGGGCATGGCGCCCCCCTACCCCAAGCCCAAACAGCAACCGCAGATGATCCGAGTCGTCGACCTGGAGACCACGGGTTCCGCCCCGCCCGCGCACGGCGTCTGCGAGATCGGCTGGCAAGACGTCGCGCTCGGCGAGGACGGCCGCTGGGAGATCTACGGCGAAGGCGGCAGCATCCTCGTCAATCCCGGCCGCCTCATCCCGCCGGTGACGCAGGCGATCCACCACATCCTCGACGAACAGGTGGCCGACGCGCCCTATTGGCATGATTGCGCGCGGCAAGTGCTCGACCCTTGGCCGCGCCGGCTCGCGCTGGCTGCGCACCGCGCCGATTTCGAGCAGAAATTCTGCACGTCTGCGCTGACCCGGGATGCCGAGTGGATCTGCACCTGGAAATGCGCGCTCCGCCTCTGGCCCGATAGCCCGAGCTTCTCGAACCAGGTGCTGCGCTACTGGCGCAAGCCGCACGGCATGGAGCACGAGCGCGGCCTGCCCGCACACCGCGCCTTCCCCGACGCGTACGTCACCGCGTTCCACCTCCGCGACATGCTCAACGAGGCGAGTCTGGCGCAACTGCTCGAATGGTCGCGCGACCCCGGCCTCATCCCGCGCGTCCGTTACGGCCCCGATCGCGGCAAGGAGTGGTCCGAGCTCGATCACGAGACCTTGATGGCGTTCATGACCGACCGCGACCCCGACATCCGCTTCACCGCCAACCACGAGATGGACCGACGCAGCGGCGGCGGCCGCGTCGGCAAAGCCAGCGCGCAGGACCTCCTGCTGTAGCACCCCTTACGATCCTCCCCCGCCAGGGGGAGGTGGCTGGCGCTTGCCAGACGGAGGGGGAGGTAAGATGAAACCTCTGTTCCGTGTCCTCCCCCTCCGTCACCTGCGGTGCCACCTCCCCCTGGCGGGGGAGGAACGTAACGCACGCCCCCCCCTTGCTCCATGTCTAGTCAGTATCGCTGGCGTAACGACCGGCCGTGACGTAGATCGGACTCCAATGGTAAGCGTACGACTGAAATTGCCCTCGTCGGAGGGGCGGGTCGCCCGCTGGCTGGTCGCGTTCATGACGCTCGGCTTCATCGCGCTCGCCGCCGCGGCGATCGCGATCGGCTGGATCACGATCCGCAACCGCACCTACACCGCTGAAATCCTCCACACGCAGGACGTCCGACAAGCGATCGCCACGCTCCAGATCCAGATGGAGCAATCAGAGACCGCACGCCGTGGTTATGTCCTGGCGGGAAAACCGCTCTTCGCCACCGCCTATGCACGCAGCGCGGGCAACATCGTCCCCTCGATCGCGACACTTCGCCGCCTGACCCACGACAACCCCGCACAGATCACGCGACTCGATCGGATCGAGCCGCGCTTCGTCCAGTTGCGCGCACTCAGGACGCAATCGATGGCGCTGGTCGCGTCAGGCCAGATCGCCGAGGCACAGCGCCGGTTCGCAGTCGACGCCAGCGTGCCGCTGATGCGCGGCATCCGCTACCGTCTCCAGGCGATGGCGGCCGACGAGGTCCGCTTGCTCGCGATCCGTACCCAACGCCAGCAACGCAGCAGCGCGCTGTTCCTCTCGGTCGCGGGCCTCGCCGCCGCGCTGCTGCTGGTCGTGGCGATCCTCGCGATCTTGGTGATCCGCCGCTACACCGCCGATCTCGCCGCCTCGCGCGACAGCCTGCGCGAACTCAACGAATCGCTCGAGGACCAGGTAGCGACGCGCACCGCCGATCTCAGCCGCGCGAACGAGGAGATCCAGCGCTTCGCCTATATCGTTAGCCACGACTTGCGCTCGCCCTTGGTCAACGTGATGGGCTTCACCGCGGAACTCGCGACCGCGGCCGGCCCGCTTGCCGAACTCGTACACCGCGCCGAAGCCGAAGCGCCGCACATCCTCACCGCCGACGCCCGACTGGCGGCGCGCGAGGATCTGCCCGAGGCGATCGGCTTTATCCGCACCTCGACGCAGAAGATGGACCGGCTGATTAACGCCATCCTCAAGCTGTCGCGCGAAGGCCGCCGCACGATCGCGCCCGAGCATATCGACCCTGCGCAGCTGGTCGACACGATCATCGGATCGATGCAACACGTCATCGACGATCGCGGCGCGGTCGTCCGCGTCGAGCGGCCGATCCCGCCGGTCGTCACCGACCGCCTCGCGCTCGAACAGATCCTGTCCAACCTGATCGAGAACGCCACCAAGTATCTCAAGCCGGGCCGCCCCGGCGAGATCGTCGTGAAGGGGCGCAAGGAGCGCAACCGCGTCATCCTGTCGGTGGTCGACAACGGCCGCGGCATCGATCCGCGCGATCACCAGCGCGTGTTCGACCTGTTCCGCCGCTCCGGCCCCCAGGACCAGCCCGGCGAAGGCATCGGACTCGCGCATGTCCGCGCACTCGCCTATCGGCTCGACGGCACGATCGACGTACAGTCGACGCTCGGCGACGGCGCGACCTTCCGCCTCAATCTTCCCAGCGCACTGACGATCCAGGATATCACGGCATGAACCAGCACCAGACCGTCGGCATCGTCATGATCGAGGACGACGAGGGCCATGCCCGGCTGATCGAGAAGAACATCCGTCGCGCAGGGATCCTGAACGACATCAAGCACTTCACCGACGGCACCAGCGCGCTCGACTTTCTGTTCAACGCCGCCGATGGCCCAGCCAAGAGCGGCCCGGCGATGATCCTGCTCGATCTCAACCTGCCCGACATGAGCGGCACCGACATTCTCACGCGGATCAAGGCGGAGGGCAGCCCGCTGCGTCGTACGCCGGTCGTCGTGCTCACCACTACCGACGACAAGGTCGAGATCGAGCGCTGCTACGACCTCGGCTGCAACGTCTACATCACCAAGCCGGTCAATTATGAGAGTTTCGCGCAGGCGATCCGCCAGCTCGGGCTGTTCCTCTCGGTAATCCAGGTTCCCGACGCCGAGTGAGCAAGCCTAGCGTCCTCTACATCGACGACGACGCCGGGATCCGGCGGCTGGCGGCGCGCGCGCTCGAACGCCGCGGCTACCGCATGACCGTCGCCGAGACCGGCGCGGAGGGCGTCGTCAAGGCGGCCGCCGAACGCTTCGACCTGATCGCGGTCGATCACTACATGCCCGGCATGGACGGCCTCGAAACGCTCGAAGCGTTGCGCCGCCTGCCCGATCATCCGCCGATCGTGTACGTCACCGGCTCCGAGGAAGGCCGCATCGCCGTCGCCGCATTGAAGGCCGGTGCGTCCGATTACGTCGTGAAGACCGTCGGGGAGGATTTCTTCGACCTGCTCGCAGCGTCCTTTGCACAGGTCCGCGCGCGCGCCCTGCTCGAGCAGGAGAAGGCGTCGGCCGAAGCCGATCTTCGCGCCAGCAACGCCCGGCTCGAAGCACTCCTCGGCGAGGTCAACCACCGCGTCGCCAACTCGCTGCAACTGGTCTCGGCGATGGTCCGCCTCCAGGCGACCGCGCTGACCGATCCGTCCGCCCGCGAGGCACTCGAAGACACGCAACGCCGGATCCAGGCGATCGCGCAGGTGCACCGCCGGCTCTACACCAGCAACGACGTCGAGAGCGTCGACATGCAGGAGTATCTCGGTGCGCTGGTCGACGAACTCGCCGAGACCTGGTCGACCGACGCCCTCCCCCGCGCGCTCAGTCTTGCCGCCGAACCGATCCGCCTGCCCACCGACCGCGCGGTATCGCTCGGCGTGATCGTCACCGAACTCGTCACCAACGCGTGCAAATACGCCTATCCCACCGGCGGCGGCGAGGTCCGCGTCGCGCTGCGCCGGATCGACGACGACATCTTCCTGCTGGCGGTCGAAGACGACGGCTGCGGCATCCCCGAAGACGCCGTCCCACGCGGCACCGGTCTAGGCACGAAACTGATCCGTGCGATGGCGCAGAGCCTCCAGTCGATCGTGGAGTACGACCCGACGCACACCGGCGTCAGAGCAACCCTCCGCGCAGCGGTACGGTAAAGGGTACGAAACCTCAGAACACCCCTACCCCGTTCGTGCTGAGCGAAGTCGAAGCACCCTCGCTTGGGGCATATCCTTCGAATTCGCTCCGGACGAACGGACGATAGCGCCAACCTGTCAGTTCGCAGGCTCCGACAACGGCGCAAACCTCGCCACCTGACGCCCGACCAAGCACAATTGCTCGATCACCGCGGGATCGTTCGCGCCACCCTCGTCGTCGAACTTCGTCACCTGCGTATTGATCGCCGCCGCAAACGGCGTCGGCCAACCGCGCAGCGCGTGGACGATCGAGCGCAGCGCCGCGATCGTGCTCCCGGTCGCCTGCCAGCCATAAGCGGTGGCGATCAGTCCGACCGGCATGTCCGCCAGATACGGCCGTTCGTCGCGCGACGTCTCCTCGAGCAGATCGAGCGCGTTCTTCACCACGCCCGAGATGCTGCCATGATAGCCCGGGCTGGCGATGATCACCGCCGATGCACCGCGGACGGCCTCGACGAACGCGCGTTCGTCCGCGGTCCGCGTCGTCGCCTTCGGGTCGTACAGCGGCAGCCGCGCCATGTCCGCCCCGCCGAACATCTGCGTGCGGAAACCCTGCCTCTCGACCGCATCGAGCGCGATCCTGAGCGCGCGCTCGGTCGACGAGACGCCGCCGATCGTGCCGCCGATGCCAACGACCAGGGGGAGAGTATCGGGAGCGGTCACGGTTTCATCCTGTTCGAACGTCATGCACCCGCTCTTCCCCGTTTCGTCGCGCGAAGACAACAGCGCTTGCGTCCGTTCTCGCTCCACGACCACCACGAACGCTGTCGCTAAGCCCCCGTACACGTTAAGCATGTGCATACGCCGGACACAGGCTTGCCCGAGCTGTCGTATGACGATAATACACCTGATGTCCGCCGCTTGGCCGACCCGCTGGAACGACCGATGCGCCCCGATCCCTTCGACACCAACCGTTCCAGCTCAAGCGGCGACCGCGAGCCCTATGCCTTTGAGCGCGAGCGGCTGATCACCGAACGCGAACGCCTGCGCCAGAAATACGATCGCGAGCGCGATGGCGAAGAGCCCGGGCCGTATGACGACCGCGATGCACTGCCGCCCTACGCGACACCCCGCGCCCCGCGACGCAAGCGCCCGATCGGTCGCTGGATCCTGCGCGGGCTGGGGATCGGCATCGTCCTGCTCGTGATCGCGATCATCTGGCTGGCGATCACTGCCCCCTTGTCGAAGTCGCTCCAGCCGCCCACCCCGCCTTCGATCACGCTGACCGCAGACGATGGCACGCCGATCGCGCGACGCGGTGCGATCATCGGCAAGCCGGTCGACGCGGCCAAGCTTCCGCCGCATGTCACGCAGGCGTTCCTCGCGATCGAGGACCGGCGCTTCTATTCGCACTGGGGCGTCGATCCCCGCGGGATCGCGCGTGCGGCGTGGGCCAACATGGGCTCGGGCGGCGTCCGCCAGGGCGGCTCGACGATCACCCAACAGCTCGCCAAGAACGCGTTCCTCGATTCGGACCGCACCGCGACGCGGAAAATCCGCGAGGCGATGATCGCGTTTTGGCTTGAGGCCTGGCTGTCGAAGCACGAGATCCTCTCGCGCTACCTCTCGAACGTCTATTTCGGCGACAACACCTACGGGATCAGCGCGGCGGCGAAGCATTATTTCGGCCGCACGCCCGACAAGCTGAACGTTGGGCAGGCGGCGATGCTCGCGGGGCTGGTCAAGGCGCCGTCCCGCCTCGCGCCCACCTCCAACCTCGAAGGCGCGCGCAAGCGCGAGGCAGTGGTCGTCGGCGCGATGGTCGATGCCGGCTTCCTCACCAAGGCGGAGGGCGACGCGGTCCAGCCGCAGCGCGTGCTCGGCAGCCGCCCGTCGCAACTCCCCAACGGCACCTATTTCGCCGACTGGATCCTTCCCGAAGCGCGCGACCAGGCGGGTGAGATCAAGACCGAGGCGACCGTCCAGACGACGCTCGATCCCCGCCTCCAGCGCGCGGCGGAACGTACCGTCGCGCGCGCCGGTCTCAGGGAGGCACAGGTCGCGCTGGTCGCGATGCGTCCCGACGGCCGCGTCGTCGCGATGGTCGGCGGCAAGAACTACGCGAAGAGCCCGTTCAACCGCGCGACTCAGGCGCGGCGCCAGCCCGGCTCGACCTTCAAGCTGTTCGTCTACCTCGCCGCGATGCGTCAGGGGATGACGCCCGATTCGACGATCGAGGACCGCCCGGTGACGATCGGCGACTGGACGCCGAAGAACAGCGACGGCCGCTACCAGGGCACGATCACGCTGCGTCAGGCGTTCGCGCGCTCGTCCAACGTCGCCGCCGCACGCCTCACGCAACAGGTCGGCGTGAAGGCGGTGATCAAGGCGGCGCGCGATCTCGGCATCTCGACGCCGATCCCCAGCGAGGCCACTATTGGTCTCGGCACCTCGACCGTGTCGCTGCTCGAACTGACCGCCGCCTATGCCGCGATCGCGCGCGAGCAATATCCGGTCCAGCCCCGCGGGCTCGCCGATGTCCGCGAGAAGGGCTGGTACCAGTCGCTGACCGGCGGTGCGACCGAGATGCCGAGCAAGATCCACGACGAGATGCTCGACCTGCTGGCGGCCTCGATCCGCACCGGCACCGGACGCGGTGCGAACCTGACGGTCGACGCGTTCGGCAAGACCGGCACGACCTCGGACAACAAGGACGCGCTGTTCGTCGGCTTCGCGCGCGATCTGGTGGTTGGCGTGTGGGTCGGCAACGACGACAGTTCGTCGAACCCCGGCCTGTCGGGCGGCGGCATCCCCGCACGGATCTGGCGCGACTTCATGCAGAGCGCGCTGGGGATCGCCCCGATCGCTGCCCCTGCTCCGGCGGTGGAAGAGGTCGACCCGGATGCGCTCCCTGCGGACGACCAGGACAATTCGGTGCTGCCGCTCGGCGGCGAGATCGAAGGCCTCGGCTTCAACCTGAAGATGGGTGAAGACGGCACCATCTCCGTCGGCCCCTCCCGCCGCGACCGCGATGAGGGCCCGCCACCGCGCGACGATCGCCGGCCGCCGGAGGAAGACCCGGGAGCTTACGAGGGGCAGTAGGACTCCATAATCGCGAACTCGGTTGGGGCCTATTCGGTCGAACAAGTACACCTCCCCGGCGGAGGCCGGGGCCCAGTTGGAGAGGTCGCAGTAACGGCGCGCGGCCGTCGTCAGCAACGTTTCCCAACTGGACCCCGGCCTCCGCCGGGGAGGTGCTTGTGTTGAGGGCTCGCGTGCCGCTTCAGTCGCGACTTACCCTAACCGAATACCCCCGCGGGAGATCGCGCGGCATGGTGGATGCCGGAACAAGTCCGGCGTGACGAAAGCCCCCGTTGACGCCACCACCGCATCGCAGCATGCCTCACCCATGCGCTTCTTCTCCGACAACGCCGCCACGATCCACCCGCACGTCATGGCCGCGATCGCCGCCGCAGACACGCTCGACACCGCCTATGCCGGCGACGCGTGGAGCCAGCAGCTCGACGGCCGCCTGTCCGTGCTGTTCGAGACCGACGTCGCCGTCCTCTGGGTCCCCACCGGCACCGCCGCCAACTGCCTCGCGCTCGCCGCCCTCTGCCCGCCGCACGGCGGCATCGTCTGCCACCGCGACGCGCACATCCAGAACGACGAGGGCGGCGCGCCTGAATTCTACACGCACGGCGCCAAGCTTTTCCTCGCCGAAGGTGACGGCGCCAAGCTGACCCCCGACACCATCCGCACCGTCCTCGACGCGATTCCCGACGACGTCCACCGCGTCCAGCCGCACGCGATCTCGATCACCAACGCCACCGAATATGGCCGCGTCTACCAGCCGCACGAAGCGGCCGAAATCGGCGCGCTGGCGAAGGAGCGCGGGCTCGGCTTCCACATGGACGGCGCACGCTTCGCCAACGCGATGGCGCGGGTCGGCTGCTCCCCCGCCGACATGACGTGGCGCGCGGGCGTCGACGCGCTGAGCTTCGGCTTTGTCAAGAACGGCGCGATGAGCGCGGAGGCGCTGGTCTTCTTCAAGCCCGAGCTCGCCGCCGTCACGCAATACCGCCGCAAGCGCGCCGGCCTGCTGCTGTCGAAGGGGCGGTATCTCGCCGCGCAGATCCTCGCCATGCTCGACGACGACCTCTGGCTCGCCAACGCCAAGGCTGCCAATGGCGCAGCCGCCAGACTCGCCACCGCCGCCGGCAACCGCCTCGTCCACCCGGTCGAGGCGAACGAAGTGTTCCTTCGCGCCACGCCGGAAGAAGCCGCAGCCCTCCGCACGAAGGGCTTTGACTTCTACGACTGGGCCGCCGGTGAAATTCGCCTCGTCACGGCATGGGACAGCCCTGCGGACGCGGTCGCCCTGCTCGCCGACGCGATCCAGGAGTTATGATCACGGGCCTAACCGACCCACCACAGTCGACCCGCGCCGCGGTACTGATCCCGTTCGGTATCGTCACGCTGATCTGGGGCTCGACCTGGCTCGTCATCCGCGACCAGATCGCGGTGGTGCCGCCGAGCTGGTCGATCAGTTACCGTTTTCTCGTCGCCGGAATCGCAATGGCGATCTACGCAGGCATCAAGCGCGAAAGCTTCAAGTTCGACGCGCGCGGTTACGCGTTCGCGGCCGTGATCGGCATCGCGCTGTTCACGTTCAACTTCAACTTCGTCTACCGCGCCGAACATTACGTCACTTCGGGGCTCGTCGCGGTGGTGTTCGCACTGCTGCTCGTCCCCAACGCGATCTTCGGCCGCATCTTCCTCAAGCAGCGCCTCGGTCGCCAGCTGATGGTCGGCTGCGCGGTCGCGATGGCGGGGGTCGCGCTGCTGTTCGTCAACGAAGCGCGGGTCGATCCGCACGGGCCACGCTCGGCGACGATCGGCATCGTCCTGACATTGTGCGGCGTGATGGCCGCCTCGGTCGCCAACGTCATCCAGGGCAGTGCGTTCGCCAAGCGCTATCCGATGGCGCCGACGCTCGCGATGGCGATGCTGATCGGCGCGTGCCTCGACGCAGCGTTCGCCTGGATCACGACCGGGCCGCCGGTGTTCGAGCCGCGCTTCGGCTATGTCGCCGGCATCCTCTATCTCGGCGTGTTCGCGTCGGCGCTCGCTTTCCCGCTCTATTTCAACGTCATCCGCGCGATCGGCCCGGCCAAGGCTGCCTATTCGGGTGTCATCGTGCCGGTGATCGCGATGCTGCTATCGACGATCGTCGAGCGCTATCACTGGTCGACGCTGGCCGTCGCCGGCGCGATCCTGTCGGGCATCGGACTCGTCATCGCACTCAGCGCACGCAGGCCGGCGCGGTAATCGGGCCAGGCGGGCGTCCAGCCGAGCACCCGCTTGGCCTTGCCGTTCGCCACCCGCCGGTTCTCCGCATAGAAGCCGCGCCCCATCGCGGTCAGCTCCTCGAGCGTCACGAACGGCGGCGCGGGCATGCCGAGCAACATCGCCGCGAACGCGACGACGTCGTTCTGCGACGCCGGCACGTCATCCGCGATATTGTACGCGCCCGCCGGCGCATCGAACCCGGCGATCACACCCGAGACGATATCGTCGACATGCGCGCGACTGAACACCTGTCCGGGTTGCTCGATCCGGTGCGCCTTGCCGTGCCGCACCCGGTCGAGCGGCGAGCGGCCGGGACCGTAGATCCCCGGCAACCGAAACGTCCGCGCACCAATCGCCAGCCAGTCCGCATCCGCAGCCGCCCGCGCGCTCCTGCGACCACCACCGATCGGCGCCGTCTCGTCTACCCACGCGCCCTGCGCATCGCCGTACACGCCCGTCGACGACAGATAGCCGATCCAAGCGCGCGTCCGCAGCAACAGCGAACCGTAGCGACCGAGCACGGGATCCGCCTCATGCTCGGGCGGTACCGACGACAGGATATGAGTCGCCGCGGCAATCTCCGACGTTACCGCATCCGTGTCGTCGAACCGGAGCGTATCACCCCGCCCGTCCCGCGTCGTGCCGACGACATGCCAGCCATCCGCCGCGAGCCGCTCGGCAAGCCGCGACGCGGTGTAGCCGAGACCGAAGACCAGCAGCCGGCTCATGGCGCCACCGCCGCGCCAGCCATCGGCCCCTTGTAGAGCGTCCCGAAATAATCGCCCGCATTCCACACCGGCCGCTGCGCCCCGTCGGCGATCTCGCGCGCGATCCGGTAATTCGCATCGACGAACCGCACGCCCTGATCCCACAGGATCGGCTGCGTCAGGTCGTCCGATGGCTTGTGATAATTGTTCGCCATGAAATACGCGACCGCGGCCTTGCCCGGCCCCTTCTGACCCGGCCACAGGAACACCGACGGGATCCCCTTCTGGACGAAGCGGAAGTGATCCGACCGGACGAAGATCCCCTCCTCCGGCATCGGATCGGGCGACAGGCCGACGCCGATCGCCGCCACCGCCTTCTGCACGATCGGGCCGATCGTCGAGCGCTCGGCGCCGAACACCACCATGTCCTCGAACTTGTAGGTCAGGATCGGCATGTCGAGGTTCACGTCCGCGACGATCGAGGTCAGCGGCACGGTCGGGTGGTTGGTGAAGTAATCGCTGCCGACCAACCCCTTCTCCTCGCCGGTGACCGCGAGGAACATGATCGTACGCTTGGGCCCCTGCCCGCTGGCCGTGAAGCGCTTGGCCTCCTCGATCAGGCTGGCGATGCCGATCGCGTTGTCGAGCGCGCCGTTGTTCAGCGCGTCGCCCTTCACGGGTTTCGTGATGCCGATGTGATCGAGATGCGCCGACAGCACGACGACCTCCTTGCCGACCACCGGATCGCTGCCGGGGATCATCCCGACGACGTTGCTGCTCGCGGCAGGCACGAAGCTCGTCTTGGTCGCGACGGTCAGCGTACCGACCAGCGGCACCGCCTTGAACTTCGCGTTGTCGCCTGCCGCCTGCTTGGCGACCCGGCTCCACGGCGTCTTCGCACCGGCGAACAGCTTGGCCGCGCCGACCATGCTGACCGTGCCGAGCGATGGCGCGCCAGGCGCATCTACCTTGCCGGTGCCGTCGGAGTTCGCCCACGTCATCCGCGGCGTCGCATAGGAATCCGCCAGCTTGGCGAACGTCCGCACCTTGGCCGAGCGCGGGCTCTCCAGCGTGATCACGCCGACCGCGCCCTTGGCCTGCGCGATCGCAGCCTTTGTCCCGCCCGAGCCGAAGAACGCACGCTCCTCGCCACCGAACCGCGCGGGCGAGCCGCCGAAATACGCGACGATCTTGCCGCGCACGTCGACGCCCTTGTAATCGTCCTGGCCATATTGCGGCGCGTCGATCCCGTAGCCGACGAACACGACGGGCGCCGAAACGCTGGTCTCCGCCTTCGCGCCGTTCGCGGCGGGCACGTAATCCTCACCGAACACGAGCGGCTGCGCGGGCCCGCGACCCGTCCAGACAAAATCGCCCTTGCTTGCCGCCTTGTACGACACGAGCGGCACGGTCTGGAGATACCCGCTCTGATCGCCACCGGGACGAAGCCCCGCGGCATAAAACTGCGCAGCGACATATTGCGCGGCGATGTCGAACTCGGGGCTCCCCGCCTCGCGCCCCTTCATCGCATCCGACGCGAGAAACAGCACGTGCGCCTTCATCGCCGCCTGATCCGCGGGCAGCGGTGCGGCGAGCTTGGCGTTCAACTCGGCATTGTTCGGAACCGCTACGGGCGCAGTCTGTGCAAAGGCAGAGGCAGAAAGCGCGAGCACCGCGAGCGCGCCGAGAGGACGATACATCCGGAAATCCTTGCAAAGGGAACGTGTTGCAGCGGCGTAGCATCCACCGTCACCCGCGCAAGCTTTGGCTGGCGATAGGCGGCCACGGCCCTATATTCGCAAGCATATGCTCGATATCCAGAACAGTCTCGCCCACCCGCTCGTCATTCGCCGCGAGGATTACACCCCGCCGGAATGGCTGATCCCCGAGACGAAGCTGGAGTTCGACCTCGATCCGTCGACCACGCGTGTCACCGCTACCTTGTCGGTCACGCGCAACGGCGATCACGGCGCACCGCTGCGGCTCGACGGCGCTGGGCAAAAGCCACTGTCGGTCACGGTCGATGGCGTCGCGATCAAAGACTGGCGGATCGACGGCGAGCAACTTGTTATCCCGCTTACGGGCGCCGCGCATGTCGTCGAGACACAGGTCGAGATCGCCCCCGATCGCAACACGCAGCTGATGGGGCTCTACGCTTCGGGTGGCAATCTCTGCACGCAGTGCGAGGCGGAGGGCTTCCGCCGCATCACCTATTTCCCCGACCGCCCCGACGTGCTCAGCGTCTATTCGGTCCGGATGACCGCGGACAGGAAGCACTTCCCCGTGCTGCTCGCGAACGGTGACCCGGTCGCGCAGGGCGACCTCGAAGACGGCCGCCACTGGGCAACCTGGGACGATCCATTCCCGAAGCCCTCCTACCTCTTCGCACTTGTCGCCGGCGACCTCGCCGTAAACCGCAGCAGCTTCACGACGATGTCGGGGCGCGAGGTGTCACTCGGCATCTGGGTGCGCGAAGCCGACCTGCCCAAGACCGACCACGCGTTGAAGGCGCTCGAACTCGCGATGGCGTGGGACGAGACGACCTATGGCCGCGAATACGACCTGGACGTGTTCAACATCGTCGCGGTCGACGATTTCAACTTCGGCGCGATGGAGAACAAGGGGCTCAACATCTTCAACTCGCGCTACATCCTGGCCGACCCGGATACCGCGACCGATTACGATTACGACGCGATCGCCGCGGTCGTCGCGCACGAATATTTCCACAACTGGTCGGGCAACCGGATCACCTGCCGCGACTGGTTCCAGCTTTCCCTGAAGGAAGGCTTCACGGTCTATCGCGACCAGGGCTTCTCCGCCGACCAGGGTTCGCGCGCGGTCAAGCGGATCGAGGACGTCCGGGGCTTGCGCGCGTCGCAATTCCCCGAGGATTCCGGCCCACTCGCCCATCCCGTGCGCCCGGAATCCTACCAGGAGATCTCCAACTTCTACACCGCGACGATCTACAACAAGGGCGCCGAACTGATCCGGATGATGGCCGCGATTCTAGGACCGCAGGGCTTCCGCGCGGGCACCGACCTGTATTTCGATCGCTATGACGGCACGGCGGCGACCTGCGAGGATTTCGTCACTTCGATGGAAGAAGGCGGCAACGTCGACCTCACCCAGTTCCGCCTCTGGTATTCGCAGGCAGGCACCCCGCGCGTCTCGGCGAGCCTGTCGCACGAAGGCGACCGCGCAACGCTGCGTCTCGCGCAGCAGGTGCCCGCGACGCCCGGCCAGCCCGTGAAGTCGCCGATGGTGCTGCCATTGCGGATCAAGCTGTTCGGCGCAGAGTCCGGTGCAGCGCTGACCGACGAACGCCTCGTCCTGTTCGACGACACGCTCGACACAATCGCGTTCGAAGGCCTCACCGAACGCCCGGTGCTGTCGATCAACCGCGGCTTCTCCGCCCCGGTGGTGGTCGAGAGCGACCGCACCGCCGCCGATCTCGCCTTCCTCGGCGCGCACGACGACGATCCGTTCGCACGCTACGAGGCGATGCAGCAGCTGATGCTCGATACGCTGGTCGCCTCGGCCGACGGGCATGCGGATCACGAGGCCGTGATCGCCGCGGTCGCGAACACGCTCGCCAATACCGATCTTGATCTGGCCTTCGTCGCCGAGGCGGTGCTGCTGCCGTCGGAGAGCTTCATCGGCGACCAGATGACCGTCGTCGATCCCGACGCGATCTTCCGCGCGCGCGAAGCGCTGCGCCGCGATCTCGGCACGCGGCTCGAAGAGCAGTGGCGGCAGGCTTACGCGCGTGGCGAGGGTCAGCCCTACGCCTATACGCCCGAGGACAAGGGCCTGCGTCGCCTGCGGTCGGTCGCGCTCGGCTATATCGCGGCGAGCGGCGCGGCGGATGCGGCAGATCTCGCCTTCGCGCAGTTCGATTCGGCGGACAACATGACCGATCGGATGGGTGCACTGACGACGTTGGTCAGCAGCACATCCGACATCCGTACCACCGCGCTCGACATCTTCTACAGCCAATATTGCGACAACCCGCTGGTGCTCGACAAATGGTTCCAGGCGCAAGCGCAGTCGTCGCGCGACGATACCGGCACGGTCGTCGCCGCGCTCGCCGAGCATGCCGACTTCACGCTGACCAATCCCAACCGCGCGCGATCGCTGATCGGCGCGTTCGGCGCGAACCAGCGTGCGTTCAACAACGCCGACGGTAGTGGCTATCGATTCCTCGCGGACCAGTTGATCGCGCTCGACCGCCTCAACCCGCAGACCGCGGCCAAACTCCTGCCGCCGCTGGGCCGCTGGCGCCGGTTCGATGCGGGTCGGGCTGGGCTGATGCGCGCGGAACTGGAGCGGATCGTGCGGACGCCGGGGCTGTCGAAGGATTTGTTCGAGCAGGCTTCGAAGAGCCTGGAAGGCTGAACTGAACCGATCCTCCCCTGCAAGGGGAGGTGGCGCGAAGCGACGGAGGGGTGTCACCCTGTCGACAGTGGGTCACCCCTCCGTCAGCGCCATGCGCTGCCACCTCCCCTTGCAGGGGAGGAACATCGGCACCGCCCCCTACCGTCGATTCGCAAAGAACTGCCGCAAGATCGTCGCCGCCTCAGTCTCGGCAATCCCCGCATAAATCTCAGGCCGGTGATGACACGTCGGCTGCCCAAAGAACCGCGGTCCATGCTCCACTGCACCGCCCTTAACATCCGCCGCGCCATAATAGAGCCGCGCGATCCGGGCATGCGCGATGGCCCCGGCACACATCGCGCAAGGCTCCAGCGTCACCCAAAGATCGCAACCCTCGAGCCGGTCGCTCCCCAACACCAACGCCGCGGCACGAATCGCCTGGATCTCGGCATGTGCGGTCGGATCGCACAGCGCGCGCGGCGCATTGGCGCCCACCGCAATAATAACGCCGTCCTTAACGACGACGGCGCCAACCGGGACTTCCCCAGCCAGCGCCGCATCGCGTGCCGCCTCAAGCGCGCGGCGCATGGGTTCGGGAACGGGGAACATGGCCTCAGGCCCTGCCCCGCGCGTGCCCGCCCGTAAAGATCAGTTCGGTGCCTGGCTGTTGGCCGGCTTCTCGACGTTGATCGTCGGCACCGCCACGGTCTTGTTCTCGGTACCGAGCGTGACCTTGGCGACGTCCGCCTGGAACTTCGGTGCCTGGACGACGCCCTGGCGGGTCTGGTCGATGTTGATGATCCCGAAATACATCAGGCCGACCACGACCAGCACCGCGATCGCGACCAGTGACAAGAGCGTACGCATAGGACATCCCCTTTTCTTGAACAGTTCGATAGCGTAACAACGTCGCCGAGCGCTGCCGGTTGCACAACACGTTTTACGTGAATCGGTTGACGAAAGCCGGCGTGCCAGCTATCCGCGCGCCTTTCCGGGGTTCCTCCCGACACTTGAATAGGTAATCACATGTCGCGCATCTGCGAACTGACCGGCAAGGGCCGGATGGTCGGGAACAACGTCTCCCACGCCAACAACAAGACCAAGCGCACGTTCCTGCCGAACCTGCAGAACGTCACGCTGCTGTCCGATTCGCTCGAGAAGGGCGTCAAGCTGCGCGTCTCGACGCACGGCCTGCGCACCGTCGAGCATAACGGCGGCCTCGACAACTGGCTGGTGAAGGTCTCGGACGACAAGCTGTCGCTCCGCGTTCGTCGCCTGAAGCGCGAAGTCGTCAAGAAGATCGCCGCTTCGGCCGTCGCCGCCTAACAGCGACGTCGTACTGCGATCACCGCGGCCCGCCCTGCACCTCGCAGGGCGGGCCGTCGGCGTTTGTGGGTGATGGGGTGGGCGGGGCTCGTGTCCTGCACGATACAACCTAACCCTCGCGGTACCCTCCGTTCCGCACCCGTCACCCCAGCGAAAGCTGGGGTATCCCAATTGGCGCGCGCCGCGACCCGAATGGGGAGATCCCAGCTTTCGCTGGGGTGACGGTTGCGGTGTTGGAATGACGGGCAACGGGCGGGCGGCTGCCCCCCCCCCCCCACGCCGCTACCGCTCCAGCCGAAACTTCAGCAACAGCGTCCGCTGGAGAACCATCTGGTTGTCGTCGGAAACGATCCACACGATCGTTGCGCCGTTCTCGACCGTCGTGTCGATCCCCTCGAAATTATCGTGGATCAGCGGCGCGTCGATCGTCGCGATCAGCCGACCGCGGGCGATTCGCCCCGCCGCCACATCGCGCGCCGCCACCCGCGATATCCGCGCCGAGAAGATAAACGGCAGCCGAAAACCGCGATCGAGCACCAGCAGGTCGCCATTCGGCAACGCGGTCACGTCCGATGGATCATACCGGCCATACGGTTCGTACGCGAATCGCTCCGGCACCCCCGCCTTTGTCGGATCGCCTGCAAAGATCAGCCCCTGTCGCGTATGCAATCGCTCCTCGTCCGAACCGGACCAGTCCGGCCGCCGGACATGCGCCTCTTCGCTGATGACGACGAATCGGCCATCGGGCAGCCGCGCCATCGATTCAGGCCCGCCATTCGCTGGCCATCGCCGCATCGCCTCAGGGTTCACGCGCGCCTCGTACCGCGCGAAGCCCGGCGCATAGCGCCAGATCGAATTGCTATCCTCGAACCCGACCCAGATCTTTCCCGTGACCGGATCGACCGCCATCGATTCGCTGTCGCGGTCGCGCTTCTCCCAGCCGATGCCGGGCCCCGCGGGCAGGTTCTTGAACGCGACCCGGTGTGGCAGCCAGTCGGCGCCCATGTCGAACTGGACGATGTTGCCGCCGTCGCTGAGCAGCGTGAAACGATTGCCGCTTGCCGTCGGCGTCACGTCCATCGACGAGAAGCCGCCAAACGCCCGATCACGACTGGCAAGCGCCACGCCCCCCAGATACGTCAGCCCTCCGACCCGCACGTGCCGCGGGTTGGTGCGATCGAGCATCACGCGCGTCGCGGTCAGCTGCGCATGCGTGCCGAGCAGGTCGAGCCGCGCTTCACCCGACCAGGTCGGCACGATCGCACAGACGCTCACGGCGACGAACAGAACAGTGAGCAAGCGCCGCATCGCATCCCTCATAGGGCGTCCGGCGATCCGCGGAAGCATGAACAGCGGATAACGGAGGCATTCAGGCTTAGCTCAATGCGAATCACCCATAAGCGTCTCATCGAGGATGGAAGCACGGCCCCCGCCGCCGCCGAAATCCCCAACGGGAGACGCACGATGTTCAAGACTTTTACACTCGCCGCCAGTGCCCTCGCATTGGGTGCGACCGCCCTCGTTCCCGCTGCCGCCGATGCGCAGCGCTGGGGCTCGCGCTACGAGCGTGGCTACGATGGCTATCAGGGTGGCGGCTACCGCGATGGTGGCTACGACCGTGGCTACCGCGAGTATCGCGGCAACGATCGCCGCTACAACTACAACGCGCGCAGCCGTCGCGGTTGCGACAATTCCGGCGGCACGATCGTCGGCGCGCTCGCCGGCGGCCTGCTCGGCAACACCGTCGCGGGCCGTGGTAACCGGACGCTCGGCGCAGTCCTCGGCGCAGCCGGTGGCGCGCTCGCCGGTAACGCGATCGATAAGTCGGATAATCCGGGGTACTGCCGCCGATAGGCTCGGCAACGGGCCGATGCTCGCCGCGAAATCGGCCGAGCAATCGCCGGCACGGACGGCGGGCAGGCCCAGCCTGACCCGACCCCAGGTCGAGTGGGCGACGGCTTTGCCGACGTCGCGCCCGCTTGAGCCTAACCAGTTTCCCAGTTCCCTCGCGTAGCGTATCGAGGGCGAGGGCCGGTTTCCCGTTCGGAAGCCGGCCCTTTGTTCGTCTGCAATCGGGCAACGGCACGCACCGACTGGACCCATACGCCAACCCTGTCATCCTGACGAAAGTCAGGATCCAGAGCCACGATCGACGGTGTCTAGTTACCCTGGGTCCTGACTTTCGTCAGGATGACGGTGGTGAATGGTTCAGGCGATCCGCTCAGGCACTTCCGCCGCATCTTCCGCGATCGCCGCGGCCGGCGCGACGGCTTCCCACGGAAACACGAACCAGTCCTTCGTCACCGCCCGGTCGATAACCCGCGCGCTATACTCAATCCGCTCGGCCGAGCTGACGTTATCGATCAGCATCGCGAACCGCACCGATCCCTCGACCGCCCCCGCCGCAGCGAGCGCACCGCGCAGATGCGAGATCGTCCGCCCCGAATCGTTGATGTCATCGAGGAACAGCAGCCGCTCGCCATCCCGCGTCCGCTTGGCCAGCTTGACCAGCGGCTCGTCGGCAAAGTCCTTCACCTGGCTCGAATAATCGACCGACAGGGTCGGCAGCCCGATCGCATGGCTGAGGAACACCGCCGGCACGAGCCCACCGCGGCCGATGCCGATGATGTAGTCGGGTTTCCACGCGATATCCTCGATCAGCTTGGCGGCGAGGATGTGGATCGCGGCGACGAACTCGTGCTGCGGGATAGGGGTAAAGATCGGCATCGATCGGATGCTAGCGGGTCGTGGCGAAGAGTTCACTCAAAACCCGCCCACCTTGCGCCACAGGTGTAACGCCCACTCCTTGTTTCCCCGCGAAGGCGGGGACCCAGACTGGGCTCCCGCCATCAGGGCCCCTTCAAAGTATTACTTTGAAGGGAGACCCTTCGCGGGAGAACAAGAAGTGGGAGTTGCCTGAGCCGCTCAGATCGTCTCTAGCGCCTGCTCGAAATCGGCGATGAGATCGTCCGGATCCTCCACCCCGATCGAGATCCGCACGAGGTTATCGGTAATCCCCAGCGCCTGCTTCCGCGCATCGGGCACCGACAGATGCGTCATCCCCGCCGGATGGCTCGCCAGCGTCTCGGTCCCGCCGAGCGACACCGCCAGCTTGGCGATCTTCAACGCATCGAGGAACGCGAAGCTCTCGCGCTCGCCGCCCTTCAGATACAGCGAGAAGGTCGAGCCGCCGCCGGTGCAATGGCGGCGATAGATATCCGCCTGCCGCTCCATACCGGGCTCATCCTCGAGAAAGCCCAGGTACGCGACCCGCTCGACCTTCGGATGATGTCGCAGGAAACCGCAGACCTTTGCTGCATTCTCACCCGCACGGCTCATCCGCAGTTCGAGCGTCTCGAGGCTGCGCAACAGCATCCAAGCGGTATTCGGATCGGTGATTGTCCCGATCGTGTTCCGCATCGTCCGGATCGTGTTGATGTGCTCCTTGGTGCCGAGCACACCACCTGCGACCAGGTCCGAATGCCCGCCGACATATTTCGTCAGCGAATACACGACGATATCCGCACCATGCTTGAGCGGCTGGAACCACAGCGGCCCGAGGAAGGTGTTGTCGATCGCGATCGGTGGCTTCTCGCCCTTGAAGATTGCGTCCCGGCTGGCCTGGACCGCCTCGACGTCGACCAGTGCATTGGTCGGGTTCGCCGGGCTTTCCAGATAGATCAACGCGACGTTGCCGGTCGCCGCCTCGGTCATCACCGCATCGATCTCCTCGCGCGTCGCACCCGCCGGGAAGTCGAGCCACTTCACGCCGAACTTGCCGAGCACGCGGCCGATCAGCGTCTCGGTCGCCGCATAAAGCGGCCCCGAATGCACGATCGTATCGCCCGGCTTGACCATCGCGAGGAACAGCGTCGCGATCGCCGACATGCCCGACGAGAAGGCAAGCGCGTCCTCCGCCTCTTCCCACACGCCGAGACGATCCTCGAGGATCTCCTGGTTCGGCCCGTTGAAGCGCGAATAGACGAGCCCCTCGGCACCGCCCGGACGCTTGCCGGTGACGCCTTCGAAGTGGCGCTTGCCCGCCGCCGCGTTGGGAAACACGAAGGTCGAGGTGAGGAAGATCGGCGGCTTCAGCGAGCCTTCCGACAGCGACGGGTCGTAACCATGACCCATCATCAAGGTCGACGGCTTCAGCTTGCGACCGCCGATCTTCTCGACCTCGGGCTTAGGCGCGACGCGTGCCGCGACTCCGGTCAGATCGGCTTCGGTTTCCGCGGGAACGGCACCGGCGTTATTCGGGGTATCGGACATCAATAAACTCCTGCGTGGCCCGTCTTATGCGAGCCGATGTGCGGAGCCTAAACGACCAGCGCAGGCTTTGGGAGGCGTTACAGCCCGATGATGCTGATCTGGCGCCCATAAGAGGGTTCGCCGCGATGGGTCGCGCGCCGATAACTGAAGAAGCGCGTCTCGCCCCCGTCTTTGGCGGCATAGGTGTCGAGCCCGAGCGCCTCGATCCGCCCGATCCCGGCGACCGCGAGCCGGCTGACAACATAGGCCTCGAGATCGAACTGGTAATGATCCGCACGGCCATCCGCAAAGAAACGTTCGTTCTCCGGATCCGCCTCGCAGAACCGCCGGATGAAGCCGTCGTCGACCTCGTAGCTGGCGCGCGCGATGCACGGCCCGACCGCGGCGACGATCCGGTCGCGGTGCGCGCCGATCGCCTCCATCGCGAGGATCGTGGAGTCGGTAACGCCGCCGAGCGCGCCTTTCCACCCGGCATGCGCGGCCGCGACGACACCGGCCTCCCGGTCGGCGAACAGCACGGGTGCACAGTCCGCGGTGAGGATGCCGAGCGCGAGGCCCGGGCGATTGGTGACCAGTGCGTCGGCATGCGGGCGTATCGCATCGTCGAACGGCTCAGTCACGGTGACCGCGTCGGCCGAGTGGACCTGATAGAGCCCGACGAGTTTCGCGCCCGGCAGGACGGCTTCGGTCGCACGGCGACGGTTCTCAGCGATGGCGGCGGGGTCGTCGTCAGACCCGATACCGACATTGAGGCTCGCATACGCACCGGTCGAGACGCCGCCGCGTCGGCCGAAAAAGCCATGCGGGATGTCGCCAAGCGCCTTCGCGCGGAGGAGGTCGATGGTCATTTTAGGTCACCCAACATCAAGCACATCCCCACCCCGGCGGAGGCCGGGGCCCAGTTGGGTGACGTTCCTAACAGCAGGCATCGCGCCGTTACCAAGACCTTTCCAACTGGGCCCCGGCCTCCGCCGGGGTGGTGGCCTTTCGCTACGATATCTCTGGTAGCGCCGCCGATCACAGCACAAGCCGCATGATCCGGTCATCATCAGGCTGCTCACCAACCATGAACACATACCGCCCGATCTCGACGAAGCCGTACCGCTGATAGAACTGGTGCGCCCGGTGGTTATCCACATACACGCTCAGGATCATCTCCGTCCGCCCCTCGGCGCGTGCGACATCGATCGCCCAGTCCATCAACGCCGGGCCGACACCCGCGCCGTGCTGGTCGCTGCGCACATAAAGCTGATAAAGTTCGATCGCGGACGCAGGCCAGTCGCCGGGAAAGGCAACAGGGCCGATCTTCGCAAACCCGACGATCTTACCCGCCTCGTCCATGGCGACGCGCACGGTGAAGGCAGGGTCGGACAGCTGCGCCGGCAAACCCTTTTCTCCGAACGCTTGCTCGAGAAACGCAGCGAGGTCTTCAGGCCGGTACAGCGTGCCGAACGTGTCGGTGAACGACCGCTTCGCCATCGCGGCGAGTTCTGCGCCATCAGCGGGCACGGCATCGCGATAGGCGATCATGCAAACGCCGCCGGGGTCGGCCAATTTGGCGCGGTGATCGCGAGCGCTTTGAAAAGAGTACCCATGTCGTCCATCAACCTCCTCCGATCCGCCGCCAATGCTTCCGCACGCGCAGGCGACGCCTTGGCGAGCGCGGATGTCCGCGAATCGATCCCAAGTCCGCCGAGCAGGTCACGCTGGCTCACCGGCCCCCACGCGACCGCCCCCTCGGTCTGCGCCGCGGCGGCAAGCGTCGTAAAATCGACATGCGCGGTCAGGTCGTGCTCGCCTGGCGCCTCGAACGGGTTGGCGAACGCGTGGCTGCGGACCGCCTGCAAGGTGTCGCCGAGTGCCGGCCCCTCATACCCATAGTCGATCGCGATCAGCGCACCGCCCTGCGCGGCGATCCGCTTGGCGAGGCCGCGGACGATGGTAACGGCAGCGGGTGACGTCTCGAGAATCGAGCCCGCGGGGGCATCGCGGAACGGCTCGGGAATGACTGCGTCGGGCAGCGGCTTGCCGGCGATCGGCAGGAACAGCAGGTCCTGCGCCGCGACCAGGCGTTCGTGCCACTGCGCGCGCTTCACCAATTGCCGGATCGGCAGCGCATCGAAGAACTCGTTGGCGACGACGATCAGCGGGCGATCGGTCGGCAGCGTATCGATCGTATCGTGCCAGGTCGCTGTCGGCACGCGCTCGGCCTGCGCCTTCCGCAGCGCCGGGCTGGTCTCGACGAAATGGATCTCGGGGTTGAAGCCAGCCTTCGCCATCGCTCGCCCGGCGTCGGCGGCAAGCGTACCGCGGCCCGGCCCGAGCTCGACCCACGCCACGTCCGGCCGCCCAGCCCGGTCCCACAGATCGGCGCACCAAAGACCGATCAGCTCGCCGAACATCTGGCTAATCTCAGGCGCAGTAGTGAAGTCCCCCGCAGCTCCCAGCGGATCACGCGTCGCATAATAGTGCACGTTGGCCGCCGCCATATACTGCGCAACGGGGATCGGCCCCGCGAGCGCGATCGCCCGGGCGAGACGTTCGGGAAGGGCGGCTTCGATTCCCCTTCCGCTTGCGGGAGGGGTTAGGGGAGGGGCTGGATTATCTTTGGCCATGACATTTGCGGCCATGCCCTCCCCCAACCCCTCCCGCAAGCGGGAGGGGAGCTAAGCGACGCTCTGCGTCCCCGCGATCGACTCGACCCGCACGCGCCGTTTGGCCGACGTCACCACCAGATATCCGCCGCCAATGATCATCGGCACGCACAGCCACTGCCCCATGTGCAGCCCGGTATGCTCGGCAAACGCCCGCAGCTGCGAATCCGGCTCGCGGAAGAATTCGACGATAAACCGAGCGATCCCGTAGCCCAGCACGAACAACCCGACGAGCTTGCCCGGATCATACCGCGCCTTGGTCTTCCAGAATGCGAACCACAGCAGCGCGAACAGGAGGATACCCTCCAGCCCCGCCTCGTACAGCTGGCTCGGATGCCGCGCCGGCTCGACCATCCCGAACGGCACGGTGCGCTCGAAGATGATCCCCCACGCGACGTTGGTCGGCTTGCCCCAGAGCTCGCCGTTGACGAAGTTCGCCAGCCGCCCGAAAAACAGCCCGAACGGTACGCAGCACGCGATATAATCGTGGACGCGCAACCAGTTGAGCTGATGTTTCCGCGCGAACAGGATAAGCCCGATCGACGTGCCGATCACCCCGCCGTGGAACGACATCCCGCCGTCCCAGAGCCGGAAGATCCGCAGCGGATGCAGGAACATCTCGGGCGCGTAGAAGATCACGTAACCGAGCCGCCCGCCGAGAATGATGCCGAGCGTCGCGTAGAACACCAGGTCGTCGGCATGCCGCCGCGCCATCGGTGCACCGGGCTGGGCCAGCAGCTTCAGGAGATACCACCAGCCGAGCAGGATCCCGCCGATATAGGCAAGGCTGTACCAGCGCAGCGTGAAGAAGCCGATCGAGAAGACGTCGGGGTGGAGCCCGAGATCCTCGAAGCGGATGTGACTGCCGACGGCAGGCGCTACGCCCGCAGCGGCGATAATGGTCGACAGGATCAAAGGCTTTTCCCCACGCGTTCGCCCCTGCATAAAGACCGATAACGATAAGACCAAGTAGGAGAGCGATATGCGGACCGAGCTAGACCTAGCTATGGATTCGACGATGGCCGCGCTGACCGCGCCCGACGGGATGCTCGCGCTCGGATCGGTCGAGCGGTTCGGCGTCACGCTGCCGACGATCGCCGCCGCGCCGCCCGCGCTCAGCTATTATTTCGCGCACTACGCCAACGAGCACCGCGACGCCGTCTTCCTCGTCTCCGGCGCCGAACGGCTGACCTTCGGCGAGGTCTACGCCGCCGCCGAACGTTGCGCGCGCGCCCTCGTCGGCGGGTACGGCATCGCCAAGGGCGACCGCGTCGGCATCGCGATGCGCAATTCGCCGTCGTGGATCGTCCTCTACATGGGCATCATCATGGCCGGCGGCGTCGCAACCCTGCTCAACGGCTGGTGGCAGTCGGAGGAACTGGAGACCGCGATCGGCGAGGTCGATTGCGCACTCGTGTTCGCCGATCCGCCGCGGGTGAAGCGCCTCGCGCAGATCGCAGGCCTACGCGCGCCGGTGGTCGAGATCGATGATTCGCGACCGCTTGCCGAAGCTCTCGCGCAGGTATGCGCAAAGGACGATCACACCGCCGACCTGCCGCTGCTCGGACCCGAGGATCATGCGACGATCCTGTTCACGAGCGGATCAACCGGCCAGTCGAAGGGCGCGCTGTCCGAGCATCGCGCGGTCGTCCAAGGCATCTTCAATTATCTCGGCCAGGTCATGATGATGGTCGGGATCGCCGCCGCGCAAGGCAATCCGCCGGTCGGCCAGCCGGTCACGCTGCTGACGATCCCGCTGTTCCACATCACCGGGGAAGTGCCGGTCTTCCTCCAGAGCTTCGCGATGGGGCGCAAGCTCGTGCTGATGCCGAAATGGGATGCGGGCGAGGCAATGCGGCTGATCGAGGCGGAAGGCGTGACCTACTTCGTCGGCGTGCCGCTGATGAGCTTCGAGATCCTAAACCACCCGGATCGCGCGAAGTACGACCTGTCGACCGTCACCGATTTCGCCGCGGGGGGCGCACCCCGCCCGGTCGATCACGTCCGCCGCATCGACGAGGAAATGGGCGGCAGCGCACCGCTGATCGGCTACGGCCTGACCGAGACCAACGCGGTCGGCACCGGCAACTGGCGCGGCAACTACCTCGCCAAGCCCAACTCCGCCGGCCGCCCCGGCGCGCCCTTGGTCGACCTCGCCATCCTCGACGACGCCGGCCACCCGGTCGACCAGGGCCAGCGCGGCGAGGTCTGCATCCGCACGATCTGCAACTTCAAGGAATATTGGAACCGCCCCGACGCGACCGCCGCGGCGTTCACGTCGGACGGCTATTTCCGCACCGGCGACATCGGTTACCTCGACGAGGACGACTATCTGTTCATCGTCGACCGCAAGAAGGACATCATCATCCGCGGTGGCGAGAATATCTCATGCCAGGAAGTAGAGGCGGCGCTGTACGAACACTCAGCGGTCGCGGAAGCCGCCGTGTTCGGACTGGCGGACGAGCGCTTCGGCGAGGTCCCCGGTGCGGTGGTTGTGCCGCAAGACGGCGAAACGCTGACCCCGGACGACCTGACCGCGTTCCTCCACCAGCACATCGCCGCGTTCAAGATACCGCAGCGGATCTGGATTTCGGAAGAGCCGCTGCCAAGACTGGGGACGGAAAAGATCGACAAGGTGTCGCTAAAAGCCACGTACCGAGCGCTCGCCTAAATTCCCTCGCCCCTCCGGGGAGAGGGAGGGAGGAGCCACTTGGCGACGGAAGGGAGAGGGGCGGTGAGACTCCCGGCACGGCCCCGGAGACCCACTCCCCCTCATCCGTCGCTTCGCGCCACCTTCTCCCCGTGGGGGAGAAGGATTAGAGCGCACCCTATGATCAGCAGGCGTGGGATATTAGTCGGCGGCGGCGCGGGGATCGGCCTTGTCGTAGCCTGGGGTCTATGGCCGCGAACCTACGCCCCAAACCTCGTCGCCAACCCCGGCGAAACCCCGTTCGGCGCGTGGCTCAGCATCGGCACCGACGGCCACGTCACCGTCGCCATCCCGCAGGTCGAGCACGGCCAGGGCGTCTACACCACCCTCCCCCAGATCGTCGCGGACGAACTCGGCGCGGACTGGCGCACCGTCGGCGTCGAGCCCGCCCCCCTCAACCCGCTCTATGCCAACGGAATCGGCACGCACGACCTGTTTGAAGGCCTGTTCGACCGCCTCCCGGACGGCACCGCGCAACCACCGATGCTAACCGGCGGATCGAGTTCGATCCGGATGTTCGAGCAAGCCTGTCGTGAAGCCGGCGCGGGCGCCCGCGCGCTGCTCTGCGTGGCCGCGGCGAAACGCTGGGACGCCGACTGGACCCAGGTCAACGTCGACGCTGGCTTCTGTACCCACGGCGGCAAGCGCATCCGCTTCGCCGAACTGGCCGAGGAAGCCGCGAAGTTCACTCTCCCCGATCCCCTCCCCCTCGGCATCCAGGGCGCAGGCAAGCTGGTCGGCAAATCGGTCCCCCGCCTCGACACCCCGTCGAAAGTCGACGGCTCGGCTAATTTCGCTGGCGACGTCCGCCTCGCCGACATGGTCCACGCCGCGATCCGCCAGGGCCCGGTCGGCGGTCGCCTAACAAAGGTCGACCGTGCCGCCGCCGACCGCATCCGCGGCGTGCTCTCGATCGTCGAGAACCCGCGTTGGGTGGCCGCGGTGGCGACGACGTGGTGGGCGGCGCAGAAGGCGCTCGACGCGCTCGCGCCGCGGTTCGAGAACGACGCCCCCCTGCCCGATACCAAGTCGATCGACGCTGCACTGGATGCGGCGCTTACGCGACCGGGCACGCGAATGGCCGAGACGGGCGACGTCGCCGCAACCTTCCAAGGCGCCAACCTCGTCACGGCGACCTACCGCGCCGGCCTTGGCCTGCACGCGGCGATCGAGACGCGCAGCGCGACTGCTTCCTTCTCTAACGGCCGGCTCGAACTCTGGCTGGCGACGCAAGCACCGGGGCTCGCGCGATCGGCTGCGGCGCGCGCGGCGGGTCTCAGCGAAAACTCTGTCGTCGTTCACCCGTTGCTGGCCGGCGGATCGTTCGGCTCCGCGCTGGAGCACGACGTCGCCGAGCAAGCCGCCGTCCTCGCGATCAAGCTTCGCCGGCCAGTCAGCCTCGTCTGGTCGCGCGGCGAGGACTCGCTTCACGATCACTACCGCCCGCCCGCCGTCGCGAAGATGGCCGCACGGCTCGCCCCCAACGGCGCGATCATGGGCTGGTCGGCAAACATCGCCGCCCCCTCCACCGGCGCCGAGATGGCACGCCGGATGATGCCGGGGCTCGTAACCGAAGCCGCGCTGATCGGCGTGAAGGGCGATCGCTACGCCGTGGCAGGCGCCACGCCCGCCTATCGCATCCCCGCCTATGCGATCGAGCACCACCCCGCTGAGATCGGCATACCGACCGGGCACCTCCGCGGTGGCGCACATGGCTACACCGCGTTCTTCACCGAATGCTTCCTCGACGAACTCGCACGCACGGCACAGTCCGAACCGATGTCGTTCCGGATCGGCATGCTCGGCGGCGAACCGCGACTCGCGCGCTGCCTGTCGACCGCGGCAGCCCTCGGCGGCTGGAACGGCGGCGTCGCAGGCAGCGGCCAGGGGATCGCAGCCCACGCGTTCCGAGGCAGCTACATCGCCGTGATGGCCGAGGCGCACATGGGCGCGGACCAGCGCCCGGTCGTCGACCGCCTCGTCGCCGCAGTCGATTGCGGCGCGCAGATCAACCCCGACATCGTCCGCCAGCAGATCGAGGGCGGGCTGATCTTCGGCATGGCCGCCGCGCTCGGCGCGTCGACAGGTTTCACCCGCGGCCTCGCCGACGCGCGCGGGTTCGACGCCATCGCCCTGCCCCGCCTCGCCGACACGCCCGACATCACCGTCGAGGTCATTCGCAGCGACGAAGCCCCCGGCGGCGTCGGCGAACTCGGCGTCCCCGCGGTCGCACCGGCGATCGCCAACGCGCTCTATGCGTCAACGGGCTTCCGCATCCGCAATTTGCCTTTAAGACCAGCGCCATGACCCTGCCCCCCGATCACCCCCCGATTCCGAAACCCAAGATCGGCGTGTTGCTGATGAACCTCGGCACGCCCGATGGCCCCGATGCGAAATCGGTGAAGCGCTATCTCGGCGAGTTCCTGTCCGATTCGCGCGTCGTCGAGATCCCGCAGATCGCGTGGCAGCCGATCCTGCGCGGCATCATCCTCAACACGCGCCCGAAAAAGTCCGCGCATGCTTATTCGCAGGTCTGGCGCGAGGACGGCTCGCCACTCGCCGCGATCACCCGGTTGCAGGCGGCAGCGCTGAAGGACGCGTTCGGACCGGAAGTGCTGGTCGATTGGGCGATGCGCTACGGCAATCCATCGATTTCGGACCGGCTGACCGCGATGAAAGCGGCGGGGTGCGAGCGCATCCTGCTAGCGCCGCTCTACCCGCAATATTGCGCAGCAACGACCGCGACCGCGAACGACAAGGCGTTCAAGCATCTCGCCGGTCTGCGCTGGCAGCCGGCGATCCGCACGCTGCCGCCGTATTACGACGACACTCTCTATATCGACGCGCTGAAGGACTCGCTCGAAGAGGGGCTGTCTGCACTCGATTTTACGCCGGACGCGATCGTCGCCAGCTTCCACGGAATGCCGAAGCGCACTTTGCAGCAGGGCGATCCGTATCACTGCCACTGCCAGAAGACTGCGCGACTGTTCGGCGAGCGGATGGGGCGCGAGTTGACGATCGCGTTCCAGTCACGGTTCGGGCCGCAGAAGTGGCTGGGGCCGGCGACCGACGAGACGCTCGTCGCGCTCGCCAAGGCGGGCAAGACCAAGGTGGCGATCTTCGCGCCGGGCTTCTCCGCCGATTGCCTGGAGACGCTGGAGGAACTGTCGATCCGCGGGCGCGAGAGCTTCGAGGAAGCTGGCGGCACGCACTTCGCCTACCTTCCGTGCCTCAACGACAGCCCCGTCGGCGTGGAAATGTTGCGCAGCATTTTGGCGCGCGAGCTTGAAGGATGGGTGCGGGCTGTCTAGCCTCCGGCAAAAGGCTGAACCGAGGAGAGACTGATGGCACGCGTCGCAATTGTAACCGGTGGTACGCGCGGAATCGGCGAAGCGATCAGTCTCGCATTGCAGGACATGGGCCTGACCGTCGCCGCAACCTATGCCGGCAACGACGCGCGCGCGCGCGAGTTCACCGAGCGCACCGGGATCAAGGCGTACAAGTGGGACGTCGCCGACTATGATGCGTGCCAGGCCGGCTGCGCGCAGGTCGCCGCCGATCTGGGCGATGTCGATATCGTCGTGAACAACGCCGGCATCACCCGCGACGGCACCATCCTGAAGATGACCTACCAGGATTGGAAAGAAGTGATGGACACCAATCTTGGCGGCTGTTTCAACATGGCCAAGGCGGTGTTTCCCGGCATGCGGACGCGTAAATGGGGGCGGATCGTCAACATCGGCTCGATCAACGGCCAAGCCGGCCAATACGGCCAGGTGAACTATGCTGCGGCGAAGTCCGGTATCCACGGCTTCACGAAAGCCCTCGCCCAGGAAGGCGCGCGCGCGGGCGTGACGGTCAACGCGATCGCACCGGGGTATATCGATACGGACATGGTGGCGGCGGTGCCGGCCGACGTGCTGGAGAAGATCGTCGCGAAGATTCCGGTCGGGCGACTGGGCCAGGCTACCGAGATCGCGCGAGGCGTTGCGTTCCTGTGCTCGGAGGAGGGCGGGTTCGTGACCGGGTCGACGCTGAGCATCAATGGCGGGCAGCACATGTACTGACGGGCGCAGGCAGCGCAAAGCGCAGCCGATGCCCGCGAGCAAAGCGAAGCGGGCAGCGCCCGGCACGGCCGGCGGGTCGGCTAGCCGAACCCGTCCGACGGCGGCTTTGCCGGCGGCGCTGAGTGTCTGCCGGATTACCGAGGACAGCATTGCTTGATCCTGAGCCCCCGCTTTCGCGGGGGAACTAGGGCAGGTAGCGCTGCGTGAACCGAACCCCACAGCGTCCGTGACGACAAGGATGCCGCCGCAAAACGCCCCTCACCCAACCCTCTCTCCGAAGGGGAGAGGGCTAACGCCCGTTCAACTTACGGCGCCAAAATCACCCGTCGCTAGCACGCTCGATATCCGCGCCGACCGCGCTCAGCTTCTCCTCAAGACGCTCATACCCGCGATCGAGGTGATACACCCGACCCACAGACGTCTCGCCATCCGCCGCCAACCCCGCCAGGATCAAGCTCATCGAAGCCCGCAGGTCGGTCGCCATAACCTGCGCGCCGACCAGCTTGTCAACGCCGCGCACCACCGCGGTCCGCCCACGCACCTGGATATCCGCTCCCATCCGCGCCAGCTCGGGCACGTGCATGTAGCGGTTCTCGAAGATCGTCTCGGTCAGCACGCTCGCGCCGTCCGCCTTGCACAACATCGCCATGAACTGCGCCTGCATGTCGGTCGCAAACCCGGGGTAGGGCGCGGTCGACAGCGTCAGCGGCTTCAGCACGCCGTCCGACGCCACCCGCACGCCGTCCTTGGTCGGCGTCACCGAAACGCCAGCCTCGACCAGCGCATCGATCGTCGCACCCATGTCCGGGATCGCCACGCCGACCAGCTCCAGGTCGCCGCCGGTGATCGCCGCGGCACACGCGTAACTGCCCGCCTCGATCCGGTCGGGCATCACCGCATAGGTCGCACCGTGCAGCCGGTCGCGACCTTCGATCGTCAGCGTCTCGGTACCGATCCCGTCGATCGACGCGCCCATCGCGACGAGGCAGTTGCAGAGGTCGACGATCTCGGGCTCGCGCGCCGCATTCTCGATCACGCTCGTGCCCTTGGCGAGCACCGCCGCCATCACGACGTTCTCGGTCGCGCCGACTGACACGATCGGGAAACGGAAGCGGCCGCCCGGCAGGCGCCCGCCCGGCGCGATCGCCTTCACATAGCCCGCCGCCATCTCCAACTCGGCGCCAATTGCTTCCAAAGCGCGCAGATGCAGATCGATTGGGCGATTACCGATCGCGCAGCCGCCCGGCAGCGACACCGTCGCCTCGCCACCGCGCCCGAGCAGCGGCCCGAGCACCAAAATCGACGCGCGCATCTTGCGCACGATGTCGTACGGCGCCTCGGTCGAGGTCAAATTGCCCGCACGGATCGTCATCACCCGGCCGAAATCCTCGGGCCGCGTGCCCTGGATCGCGGTCGACGCGCCAAGCTGGTTGAGCAGATGGCCGAAGCCGTCGACGTCCGCCAGTCGCGGCAGATTGCGCAACGTCAGCGGCTCTTCAGTCAGCAACGCGCACGGCATCAGCGTGAGCGCGGCGTTCTTCGCGCCGGAGATGGGCAAGCGCCCGGACAGGCGATTGCCGCCGCGAATGAGAATACGGTCCATCCCGGGTGTCTATCGCGGCTGGCGTTCTGCGCAAGGGCCGCGCACCGATCGGGCGATAGGCGGACGCTGCGCAGGGCCAAGTCCCGCGCTGGGACCCGCCTTGCGCCCTCAGTAGCGCTAACGCCCCGCGCTTGATCGACTTTAATGCGCGGAAATCCTAGCTTTGCTCTGTGGTTCTTGAACATTGGGGACCATTACAGAGTGCCGGACAGCTGCTTCGCCGACCGCGTCGGCGATCTCATCGACCTGTCGATGAACGAAAAGGCTGCGCTAGCGCGGTTGGAGGACCGCCCGCGCGACTTGCGTCGCGGTGCCGTCCTCGTGCGCGAAAACGATCCGCAGGCCGAACTCTTCATCCTGCAACGCGGCATGGCGATGAGCTATGTGCTGCTCGACGACGGCAGCCGCCAGATCCTCCGCTTCCTTTATGCCGGCGACATGCTGGCGGTCTCCGCGCTGGTGTATCGCGATTCGCCCGAGACGGTGGTCGCGCTGACCGACTGCACGGTGTGCGCGTTCGATCGCTCGGCGATGACTGCGCTCGTCACCGATCATCCGCGGCTGTCGGCGATCATCATGGTGATGAACCAGATGGAGAAGGTTGCGCTGACCGACCGGCTCGCCGCGCTGGGTCGCACCTCGGCAAAGGCGCGGATCGCGGCGTTGCTGCTCGAGATGCGGAACCGGATGCGGATGCGCGACCGGGCGATGGGCAACAGCTTCACGCTCGGGCTGACGCAGGAGGAGATCGGCGACGCCACCGGCCTCACCGCGGTCCACGTCAACCGGATGCTGCGGCAGTTGGAAGAGGATGGGTTGATCCGGCGCGAGGCGGGCCGCGTGACGTTGCTCAACGAGGCTATGCTGGCGCAGGCGGCGAACTATATCGACCGCTTCGATCGGCTGGATTTGCGGTGGCTGCCGCCTGCGCGGTGAGCGATTATCTCGATCCTCCCCCGCCAGAGGGAGGTGGCTGGCTCTTGCCAGGCGGAGGGGGCGGATACGGAACCAAGGTTGGCGCTTACCTCCCCCTCCGTCACCTTCGGTGCCACCCCCCCCTTACGGGGGAGGTTCACCTTAAACGGTGAAGCTCACGCCTTTTCGAGAGTGCACTGGAGCGGATGCTGGTTCTGCCGGGCGAAATCCATGACCTGCGACACCTTGGTCTCGGCGACCTCGTAGCTGAACGTGCCACACACCCCGACGCCCTTCTGGTGGACGTGCAGCATCACGCGCGTCGCCGCCTCCATGTCCATGCGGAAGAAGCGCTGGAGACACAGCACGACGAACTCCATCGGCGTGTAGTCGTCGTTGAGCATCAGCACGCGGTACGGCGTCGGTTGTTTGGTCTTGGCACGCGTTTTGGTCGCGATGCCGGCACCGGTGCCGTCATTGCCATCCTCGCCACCATCGTCGCGGCGCTCGGCCATCATTACGGCCAGCTTCATTTCGGGGGTCAACACCATGCTGCCAAAATATGGCATGCCGGGGGGCAAGGGCAAGGGGGCGCCCGCACACCCCACGCGAAATCCGCGCGAAATCCGCAAACGAAAAAGGGGCGACCGTCGCATGACGGCCGCCCCTTTCTCGTCGCACGCCCGAAGGCGTGGCGCTATCGACTTACGCCGAGATCTTCATCTTGTCGGTCGCGACCGCAACGCGGTTCGAGATCGGCTGCGCGAACTCGCCGAACATCTTGAGCATCCGCTCGGTCGAGCGCGAGCCTTCGGCGATCATCGTGTCGAACGCGGTGCGCGCATAATCGCCCTGGAGCTTCATGAACTCGGTCGGCGACTTGGCGGCGGCGAGCGTCTTGGCGGCTTCGGTCGCGCTCTCGAACGAGGTCTTGGCGTATTCGGCGGCTTCGTGGCCGAGCGCTTCGACGTTCTTTGCGGCGATCTTCGACGATTCGACCAGCGCCTCGATGTTGCCCTTGCCGAATGCGGTCATGTCTTCGACCATCTTCGCCGACTTCTCCATCGCGCCCTTGGCCTGCTCGCTGAACTCGCTGGTGGTGGTGCCGCTGAACCCGTTGGTGAACAGGGCCTTGGTCTTCTCGGTGATGCTCTGGATCGTGTCCATCGTGGCGTCCTTTGGTTCGCTGGCTAGGGTTTCACTAGCTGGGATCCCCGACGGCGCGACGGCCGGAATCGGGGCGGGAGTGTCCGGTTGCGGCGATACAAAAGCAGCCGCGGGAGGTGTGTCGATCGCCGGCGTCTTGGCGTCCGGCCTGGGTGCCGGTTGAGCCGGCTTGGCGACGGTCCGAGGAGCCTTCGCGGTGGCGACAGGCTTCGAACCGGCCTTGGCCGTCCGTTTCACGATATCCACCATCCACGCACCTCTCTTCGGAGTTATGTCGTGGTCCTTGATACACGATTCGCGGCGCCGCACAATGAAATTGTGCACTGCACCATGACGTTAACGGAAGGTAGCGCTACCGGGTTTTGACATACTCGCCAGGCGCATCGCCGAGCGCCGCGAGGGACCCCTTGCCGGGATGCCTAACCCCCTTCGCGGACACGGTTTTCGGATCGATCGCGCGGACCCATTCTACCCAGTCGGGCCACCAGCTTCCCTTGGTCTCGGTCGCCCCCGCGACGAAGTCCTCAAGCGTCGTATGCGCCGAGGGATTGGTCCAAAACTGATACTTGCCCGCAGCAGGGGGGTTCACGACTCCAGCGATGTGGCCCGACCCCGCCAGCACGAACTTCAGCGGCCCCGCGAACAGCTGTGTCAGTTTCCACACGCTCTCGGCCGGCGCGATATGATCCTCGCGCCCCGCCTGAACATAGCTCGGCGTCGTCACCTTGGTGAGGTCGATCGGCGTGCCGTCCACCGTCATCGTCCCCGTTACCAGCAGATTGTCGCGGTAGAGATCGGTCAGATAGCTCAGGTGCCATTTCGCCGGCAGGTTGGTGGTGTCGCCGTTCCAGTGGAGCAGGTCGAACGGCACGTAATCCTGCCCCAGCAGGTAATTCTGCGTGACGTAGTTCCAGATCAGATCGCGCCCGCGGAGCAGGTTGAACGTCGTCGCCATATAGCGCCCGTCGAGGAACCCCTCCGGCGACAGCGACGCGACCATCTTCAACTGCTCGTCGTCGATGAAATGCTGCAACTCGCCCGCCTGCGCGAAATCGACCTGCGCGGTGAAGAACGTCGCGCTAGCCACCTTCGCGGCCTCACCCCGCGCCGCCAGCAACGCCAGCGTCGCGGCCAGCGTCGTCCCCGCCACGCAATAGCCGATCGTATGCACCGCCGGCACGTCGAGCGCGGCGCGAACCGTATCGATCGCCTCGACCTGCGCACCGACATAATCGTCCCAGACCACGTCCTTCATGCTCGCATCGGCGGATTTCCACGACACCATGAACACGGTGATGCCCTGCTCCACCGCCCAGCGGATGAAGCTCTTCTCCGGCGTCAGGTCGAGGATGTAGAACCGGTTGATCCAAGGCGGGAAGATCACGAGCGGCGTCGCCAGCACCGTCTCGGTGGTCGGGCTGTACTGGATCAGTTCGTAGAGCGGCGTGCGCTTGACCACCTTGCCCGGCGTCATCGCAAGGTTGCGGCCAAGCTCGAACGCGCCGTCGGGCGTATGCGTCACCTGCCCGCGGGCAAGATCCGCCATCATGTTCTGCAGGCCTTTCAGCAGATTCTCGCCGCGCGTCTCGATCGTCTTCTCGATCACCTGCGGGTTGGTCAGCGCGAAATTCGTCGGGCTCATCGCATCGACGAACCCCTTGGTCGCAAACCGCAGCTGCTCCTTCTGCTTGGGGTCGAGCCCGTCGACCGCCTCGACGCCGCGCAGCATGTGGTCGCCGATCAGCTCGTAACTCTGCCGGATCAGGTCGAACACCGGCTCGCGCCATTGCGGCGCCTTGAAGCGCTTGTCGGTGACGGGCGCGGCTTCGGGCGCCTTGGCGGGATCGAGAAAGCGCTGCCACAGCGTCAGGCTCTCGGCCCAAAAATCGCGCGCGCGCTCCAGTGTCGCGGGGTCGGTGAAACCCGGAATCGCGGGAATACCGTCGGGCTTGGCCTGCATCGCCGCAAGCCCCTGCTCCATCATCATCTGCTGCGCACGCCCCATCACCCACGTCCAATGCTGGAGATCGGGCAGGGTCGGCGTGGAGGCGTCGGGAGGAGTATCGGCCATGGCATCCTCTGCTTTTTCGGGAGCTTAACGCAGACACCGGCTCGGCGGAAGCATGGTCACATCGACGATTGTTGGTCGCAGGAAACTTCGCGATCCTCCCCCGCCAGGGGGAGGTGGCTGGCCCTTGCCAGACGGAGGGGGAGGACACGGAGCAGAGGTAGCGCCTGCCTCCCCCTCCGTCACCTTCGGTGCCACCTCCCCCTTGCGGGGGAGGATAGACTGAATACCCAAGCTTTCGCCCCCTCGACGAATGAGGCGGATGACGCCCCCGCTCACCTGCGGTACAGCACCCGCTCCTCCAGCTAGAGGCTGATCATGTCCGAAGACTTCTACCGCATCAAACGCTTACCCCCCTATGTCATCGCCGAAGTGAACGCGATGCGGGCGGCGGCGCGCGCGGGCGGGGAGGACATCATCGATCTCGGCATGGGCAATCCCGACCTGCCGCCGCCCGAGCACGTCATCGAGAAGCTCGTCGAAGTCGCACGCAAGCCCAGCGCGCACGGCTATTCGCAGTCGAAGGGCATTCCCGGCCTGCGGAAAGCCCAGGCGAACTATTACGGCCGCCGGTTCGGCGTCGATGTCGATCCCGAGACCGAGGTCGTGGTGACGATGGGCTCGAAAGAAGGCCTTGCGAGTCTGGCCACCGCAATCACCGCGCCCGGCGACGTCGTGCTCGCGCCCAACCCCTCCTATCCGATCCACACCTTCGGCTTTATCATCGCCGGCGCGACGATCCGCGCGGTGCCGACCACGCCCGACGAGGCGTATTTCGAGAGCCTGGAGCGCGCGATGGCGTTCACCGTGCCCGCGCCGTCGGTGCTGGTGATGGGCTATCCGTCGAACCCGACCGCCGAAGTCGTCGACCTCGCCTTCTACGAGCGCGTCGTCGCGTTCGCGAAGAAGCACAAGCTGTGGGTGATCTCCGACCTCGCTTACTCGGAGCTGTATTTCGACGGCAAGCCGACCCCCTCGATCCTCCAGGTGCCGGGGGCGAAGGACGTCGCGATCGAGTTCACCTCGCTCAGCAAGACCTATTCGATGGCGGGTTGGCGGATGGGCTTCGGGGTCGGCAACAAGACGCTTATCGCGGCGATGACGCGGGTGAAGTCGTACCTCGATTACGGTGCATTCACGCCGATCCAGGCCGCCGCCTGCGCCGCGCTCAACGGCCCGCAGGACATCGTCGAGCGCAACCGCCAGCTGTACCACAAGCGCCGCGACGTGCTCGTCGAGAGCTTCGGTCGGGCGGGCTGGGACATCCCGAGCCCCCGCGCGTCGATGTTCGCCTGGGCGCCGCTCCCGCCAGCGCTCGCGCACTTAGGTAGCCTTGAGTTCACCAAACAATTGCTGACTCACGCGCACGTCGCGGTAGCCCCAGGGGTGGGCTACGGCGAAAACGGCGAGGGCTATGTGAGGATCGCGATGGTCGAGAACGAACAGCGGCTCCGCCAGGCGGCGCGCAACGTGAAGAAATATCTCCAGTCGATGGGCGTCAACACGCCCGCGCGTGGGGCCGGCTGACCGCCCACGTGGATATCAACCTGTTATATTCGGTGGCCGGCGTGCTCGTCGGCCTCATCGTCGGGCTGACGGGTGTCGGCGGCGGGTCGCTGATGACGCCGCTGCTGGTGCTCGTCTTCGGCTTCCACCCCGCCACCGCGGTCGGCACCGATCTGCTCTACGCGTCCGCGACCAAGACGGTCGGAACGACCGTGCATGGCTGGCGCGGCACGGTCGACTGGCGCGTCGTGCGCAGGCTTGCGACCGGCAGCGTCCCCGCGGCGATCGCGACGCTGCTCGTGCTCAACCATCTCGGCGAGAAATCGTCCGATACCGGGCATGCGATCACCGTGGTGCTCGGGGTGACGCTGATCCTGTCGGCGGTCGCGACCTTCTTCCGCGGCAAGATCGTCGCGTGGCTGACCCCGCGGATCGGCACCGTAGGCGGCGAACGCCAGGCGATGCTGACGATCCTGCTCGGTGCGGTCCTGGGCGTACTCGTTTCCCTCACTTCGGTCGGCGCCGGCGCGCTGGGCATGACCGCGCTCCTCATTCTCTACCCCACCCTCCCAATCAACCGGCTGGTCGGCTCGGACATCGCGCACGCGGTGCCGCTGACGTTGCTCGGCGGGATCGGCCACTGGATTCTCGGCTCGGTCGACGTCGACCTGCTCGTGTCGCTGCTGATCGGCTCGATCCCCGGCATCATCGTCGGCAGCCTGATCGCGACACGCGTCTCCGACCGCGTGCTGGTGCCGGTGCTCGCGACCGTGCTGGCGCTGGTCGGCGTGAAGCTGATCTTCTGACATGCGGCCGGGTTTCGCCTTCTCGACCAGGTTTCGCGTCCGCTATGCCGAGATCGACGGCCAGCGCATCGTCTTCAACTCGCGCTATCTCGAATATGCCGACGTCGCGGTCACGGAGTTCTGGGAATGGACCGGGATCGCGGAGGCTCTGCCGGACGTCTGGCCGACCATCGAGTTCAACGTGCGGCGGACGGAGATCGATTATCTCAAGCCGTTCCGCCTCGGTGACACGATCGAGGCGTTCGTGCGGATCGAGAAGCTCGGTACGACCAGCCTGACGAAGCGGTTCGAGCTCGCGCATGCGGAGACGGGGGAACTGCACACGGTGATCACGATGGTCAGCGTGCACGTTGACCTGGAAACAGGCCGCCCCGTGCCCCTGCCCGACGCGATCCGAACGCTGCTGGAGTCGCTACACAGCCACTAACACAACGGTCCCCCCTCCCTGAAAGGGAGGGGTAGGGGGGTGGGTCGGCCAATTGGCGAGCAATAGCACCAGCCCCAAACCGACCCACCCCCAGCCCCTCCCTTCCAGGGAGGGAGCAGACAGGGCCTACTCCGCCGCCTCGGCCGCCGCCTCGAGGCCCGCAACCTCCCCCGGCAGCGCCCAGATCAGGTCCCCCTTCCCCAGCACGCGCCCGTCATGCGCCCGCACCGAGACCGGCTGCAACGGTCGCCGATCGCGTTCGTCGACCAAAATCGGGAACGCCGGTACGCACGTCTCCCACCGCTCGCCCCATTGCCGCAGCGCAATCATCGTCGGCAGCAGCGCGAAACCCTTGTCGGTCAGACCGTAAGCGATCTTCCGCCGATCCTCCGGAATAGGCTGTCGCTCCAAAATCCCGTGCTCGACCAGCCGCGCCAGCCGGTTCGCCAGGATATTGCGCGCAATCCCCAGTTCCGACTGGAATTCCTCGAAATGATGCAGGCCATTGAACGCCGCGCGCAGGATCAGGAACGACCAGCGCTCGCCCATCGCCTCCAGCGCCGCGGGCAGGCTGCATTCCAGCAATGGTTCGCGCAATTTGCCCATCACGTCATCCTCATCCGCCGCGAACGTACCGCATAAGCCGCCGAAGCGAAACGCCCCGCTTATCCTACGTTATGCGCCGCCCACGAATGGCTGACCCAACCACTAGATCACAGTGATGCGACGCTTTTTGTTGCCAAAAGTCCCTGCCCGGCCCCATCTATGGCGGGTGCTGCGCCAATATGAACTGGTCGATCGCGTCCTCGACTACGATCCCGACGCCGACGAGGCGCTGCTGAACCGCGCCTATGTGTTCTCGATGCAGGCGCATGGGAGCCAGAAGCGCGCGAGCGGCGATCCGTATTTCAGCCATCCGATCGAGGTGGCGGGTATCCTCACCGACCTGCATCTCGATGCGGAGACGATAGCGACCGCGATCCTCCACGACACGATCGAGGACACCGTCGCCACGCCCGAGGAGATCGAGCGGCTGTTCGGGCCCTCGGTAGCGCGTTTGGTGGACGGCGTGACGAAGCTGTCGAAGATCGAAGCGCAGACCGAGAACGAACGCGCCGCGGAGAACCTGCGCAAGTTCCTGCTGGCGATGTCCGACGACATCCGCGTGTTGCTGGTCAAGCTTGCCGACCGCCTCCACAACATGCGGACGCTTCACCACATCTCGAAGCCCGAGAAGCGCCGTCGCATCGCCAAGGAGACGATGGACATCTACGCGCCGCTCGCGGAGCGGATCGGCATGTACGAGTTCATGCGCGAGATGCAGTCGCTCGCGTTCGAGCAGCTCGAGCCCGAAGCGTCCGAATCGATCAACCGCCGCCTCGAACAGCTCAAGCAGGGCGACGGCGACCGCATCGCCAAGATCGCGTCGGGCCTGAAACTGGTGCTGTCGCGCGCCGGGGTCGAGGCGGATATCTCGGGCCGCGAGAAGCATCCCTATTCGATCTTCCGCAAGATGTCCGAACGGCACATCAGCTTCGAGCAGCTGTCCGACGTGATGGCGTTCCGCGCGATCGTGCCGACCGAGGAGGATTGCTACCGCGTGCTCGGGATCATCCACCAGCGCTGGCCGATGGTGCCGGGGCGGTTCAAGGATTACATCTCGACGCCCAAGCGCAACGGCTATCGCTCGCTGCACACGTCGGTGATCCACGCCGACAGCGCGCGGATCGAGATCCAGATCCGCACCGCCGACATGCACGCGCAGGCCGAGTTCGGGCTGGCGGCGCACTGGGCGTACAAGCAGCAGATCAACGGCAGCGACCGGCAGGTCAGCTGGATCCGCGACCTCGTCGAAATCCTCGACACCGCCGAAAGCCCGGAAGAGCTGCTCGAACACACGCGGATGGCGATGTACACCGATCGCATCTTCGCGTTCACGCCGAAGGGCGAGCTGATCCAGCTGCCCAAGGGCGCGACCTCGATCGACTTTGCGTACGCGGTGCACACCGATCTCGGCGACCAGGCGGTCGGCGCGAAGGTCAACGGCCGCGTCGTGCCGCTGTCGACGGTGATCGAGAACGGCGATCAGGTGCAGATCCTGCGCTCGAAGGGGCAGTCGCCGCAACCGCAATGGCTCAACGTCGCAACCACCGGCAAGGCGCTCGCCGCGATCCGCCGGCACCTGCGTCAGAAGGAGCGCGTCGAACAGATCGCGCTCGGCCAGACCTTGTACGAGGACATCGTCACCCGCCTGCCCGCGCAGATTGGCACCGATGCGCTGAGCCACGCCCTGAAGCGACTGAAGCAGCCCGACGAATCGTCGCTGATGGTCGCGATCGCGCGGCGGACGCTGTCCGATGCCGCGGTGATGGAGGCGTTGATGCCTGGCTCGGCAGGCGCGGACGTGACGCATGCGCTCGCCCCGCAATCGAGCGCCATCTCGATCAAGGGACTTACCCCCGGCGTGGCGTACGATCTCGCGACGTGCTGCCACCCCGTACCGGGCGACCGGATCGTCGGGCTGCGCCGGCCCGATGCGGGGATCGAGGTCCACGCGATCGACTGCAAGGTCCTCGCCGAACTCGCCGAGCGATCGGAAAACGAGACAGACTGGGTCGACGTTGCATGGGGCAACGAGACCGAGGGCGCGGTCGCACGCATCTCGGTGATGGTGAAGAACGAGCCGGGCTCGCTCGGCATCGTGTCGACGATCATCGGCGGGCACAAGGCGAACATCATCAACCTGCGGCTCGATACGCGCGACAAGAGCTTCCACACCAACGAGATCGACGTCGAGGTGCACGACGTGCAGCAGTTGATGCGGCTGATGGCGGGCCTCCGCGCGGCGGATGCGGTGCATACCGTGGAGCGGGTGTAGAAACATCCGACGATGACGGCGGGCGCGACGGGCGCTAGACGGGGGCGATGAACCGTCCGTCCCTTTCGATTGTCGTCCCCTGCTATAACGAGGCTGCGTGCCTCGACATCCTGCACGCGCGTATTTCCGGTGCGGCGAAGGTCGCGGTTGGCGACGATTACGAGATCGTCCTGATCAACGACGGCTCGCGCGACGACAGCTGGCCGGTAATGCAGCGCCTCGCCGCCGCTGATCCGCGGCTGGTCGCGATTAACCTCTCGCGCAACCACGGCCACCAGTTGGCGCTGACCGCCGGCCTGGACCTGTGCGCAGGTGAGCAGATCCTGATCATCGACGCCGATCTCCAGGACCCGCCCGAACTCCTGTCCGACATGCGCGCGGCAATGGCGGCGAGTCAGGCCGACGTGGTCTACGCAGTGCGCCGCCAGCGCGCGGGCGAAACGGTCTTCAAGAAAGCCACCGCCGCCGCGTTCTACCGCCTGCTGACACGGATGACCGAGACGCCGATCCCGCTCGACACCGGCGATTTCCGCCTGATGAGTCGGCGTGCTCTGGATGCGTTCCTGTCGCTACCGGAACAGGCGCGCTTCATCCGCGGGATGGTCGCGTGGATCGGGTTCAAGCAGGTGCCCTTCCCCTACGACCGCGCCGAGCGGCTGGCGGGCGAGACGAACTATCCGCTCGCAAAGATGATCCGGCTCGCGTTCGACGCCGTCACAGGGTTCTCCACTGCTCCCTTGCGCTTTGCCAGCCATGCCGGGCTCGCGCTAACCGGTGTGTCGCTGCTGCTATTCGTCTATATCGCGATCGGCTGGCTGTCGGGGAGCGCGGTGCAGGGCTGGACCTCGACGATGCTCGTGACCGTGTTCCTGGGCGCGGTGCAGATGTTCGTGCTGGGGATGATCGGGGAATATCTCGGGCGGCTATACGTCGAGTCGAAGCGGCGGCCGCTGTATATCGTCGCGGACGTCGCCGGCCCGATCCAGGGCAAGGCGACCTTGGGGTTTCGTGCTAAGCCGGTGGAAATGGCGCGGTTGCCTGACACGTCTCTACCAAACCACGTAGACTGACGAACACCGCCTACCCCGATCCTCCCACCACCCCGGCGAAGGCCGGGGCCCAATTGGAAAGGTTGCAGTAACGGAGCGCGGACCTCAATTTGCCACGTCGCCCAATTGGGCCCCGGCCTTCGCCGGGGTGGTGCTTCCCTAAGAAATCCAGCGCGGGTGTCCTTCACCCCCGCCGCATCGAATTTACCGCCCATCCTCCCCTTGCAGGGGAGGTGGCAGCGCGCAGCGCTGACGGAGGGGTGACCTGCTCTCGATAGGACGTCACCCCTCCGTCGCTAGGCGACACCTCCCCTGCAAGGGGAGAATCGAGGAGGCTTATCGCGGCACCGCCAGCGTTACGATTGAGACACCAGGCGTCATCGGCATACGCCCCACCAGATGCCGCTCCAGCCGGAAGATCTTCTCGAACAGAGCATTCACCAACTTCGGCGGCGGCGAATCGTCGCTGTCGTCACGACCGGTCATCCGCCCTGCGATCCGCGCGGCCGCCGCCAGCGGGAACAGCAGCGAGTTGAAATACCCGAGCTTCTCCGGCTTCAGCCCAGCCGTCTCGATCGCCGACTTCAGCGTCGCCTTCGAGTAGCGCCGATGATGGTGGTTCACCACGTCATGCGCGCTCCACAGCCACGCATGCGCCGGCACTGCGATCAGGATCTTGCCGCCGGGCGCGAGGCAATCCGCCATCGCCTTCAACGCGGCGACGTCGTCCTCGATATGCTCGACCACATCGAGCACCGCGATCAGGTCGTAATGCTTGCGGGGCACGCCGGGGAGTTCGGGCAAGGGCGCCGCGCCGACCGGCTTGCCGAGCCGCTCGCTGGCGATCTCGCGTGCTGCGGGGTCGATCTCGATCGCGTCGATCTCGCCGAATTCCGCCAGCATCGGCAGGTTATGCCCGGTGCCGCAACCGATCTCGAGGATCTTGGCGTTCTTCGGCAACGCGCCGTAGCGGGTCAGGTAATCGGCCAGGATGTCGCGGCGCGCGCGGTACCACCAGTGGGTGGAATCGTGGGCGGCCATCCGGTCGTAGACGATGCGGTCCATCAGTAAGTCGCCCAATTCATTGGAAGCATCAGTTGAAAACCCAAAGACGGTTGAGCACGAAGCTCAGCATCGCGGCAAGGAGCACGGCGGGGACCAAAGGAACCCAAGGGTGCAAATGGAACAGCGCCGTTCCGATCCAGGTGACGAGGGCGTTGAGCCCCAGCCCGGCACCCTGGACGATCACGAACTTGACGTGCCGCCCCGCCCCCGGCTCCTTCGCATGGCCCCTGAAGCTCCAGCGGCTGTGAAGGAAGAACCCGACGACGACCGCCACCGCGAACGCGAACGGCACGGCCGCCACGGCTTGGCGCGGAGGAAAGACGTACGCCGTCAGCGGCAGGTAGACGAGCGAATAGACCATGCTCGTAAAGCCGCCGGCGATGCCGAAGCGCACGAGCTGGCCAAGCACGCCGCTCGCCCGCATCTGCTCCACCTGTCGCCAAATCGCCTGCATGCCCGCCTTGTTCTTTACCAACACCGCGATAGAGCGACGCGTTAGATATGCCCGCGCATCTAGAGTGCGTGTGGGCTGGAGGAAAGCGTTTTGGATCAGGCACCCCCCCCCGAGCAGTCGACGCCGCGGAACACGCTGCTCGACGCACTCGATCGGCATTGGATCGCGCTGACGTTGCTCGCCTGGGTGGCGGTGGCGGCGTGGTCGGTGTTCGATCGCTGGGGCCAGATCCGCTGGCTGTCGCTCGGCGATACCGACGACAACATGCGGCTGATGCAGGTCCGCGCGCTGCTCGACGGCCAGGGCTGGTACGATCTGCGCAACTACCGGCTGAACCCGCCGGTCGGCTTCGACATCCACTGGAGCCGGATCGTCGACTTGCCTATCGCGGGGCTGATCCTGTTCTTTCGCTTGTTCACCAGCAACAGCTGGGCGGAGCGGCTCGCCTGCGGGATCGCGCCCTTGCTGCCGTTGTCGATCGCGATGCTCGGCATCGGCGCGACCGTGCGAAGGCTGATCAGCCCGTATGCGTGGCCGCTCGCGGTCGTGTTCATGGTCGGCGCTACGGCCACGATGCTGATGTTCATGCCCGAGCGAATCGATCACCACGGCTGGCAGCTCGCGATGCTGAGCCTCACGGTAGCGGGCCTGTGCGATGCGAACGGGCGTCGTGGCGGCGCGATGGTGGGGATCGCGAGCGCAGTGTCGCTGTCTATCGGGCTCGAGCTGCTGCCGTACGCGGCGATGGCGGGCGCGATCATCGCCTTGCGCTGGGTGTGGGACCGGTCGGAAGCCGAACGCCTATCGATCTACGCACTGACGTTGGGTGGTGGCAGCACGCTCGGGTTCGCGCTGTTCGCGTCGAACGCCAACCAGGCAATGCGGTGCGATGCACTGACGCCGGTCTGGTTGAGCGTGATGATCGCGGCGGGGATGCTGCTGTTTCTGCTTGCGCGGTTCGGGCCGGCGTCGCGGGGAATGCGACTGGCGCTCGCGGTCGCGGCCGGGGCGGCGATCGTCGCCGGCTTTGCCCTCGTCTTCCCGCAATGCCTGGGGCGGCCCGAGGGGATCTCGCCCGAGCTGCAACGCAACTGGCTGGACAATGTCCGCGAGGCCAAGCCGATCTACAAGCACAGCTTCCGCGTCGGGTTCGCGCTGGCGACGCTGCCGATCATCGGCCTGATCGGGGCGATCCTTGCGGCTTGGCGTGCGCGTCGCGACGACCGAGCCGTGGGCTGGGCGGCGGTCGCGCTGTTCACGGCGTTCGCGTGCGCGATGCTGCTGTGGCAGGTTCGCGCCGGACCGGCGGCGCAGTTGCTGGCGATTCCGGGGGCGACCGCGCTCGGGTGGCTGATCCTGCCGCGGCTGCTCGGCAACCGGTCGGTGGCGGTGCGCGTGCTGGGGACGGTCGGTGCGTTCCTGATCGTGTCGGGACTGTTTGCCGGGATGGTGATCCAGTATTTCCCGATCGATCGGCCGAAACCGTATGAGAAGCGCGTCAACATGGCGACGGGCAACTGCCTGCGGACGACCGTGCTGCTCGCGCTGAACAAATACCCTGCGCAGACCGTGTTCACCTTCGTCGACATGGGGCCGCGGCTGATCACGATCACGCATCACGATGCGATCGCCGGGCCGTATCACCGCAATGGCGACGCGATCCTGGACGTCCAGCACGCATTCGGGCGGTCTGCGGACGAGGCGCATGCGATCATCAGGCGCCACGGTGCGACGATGCTGCTGCTGTGCCCGAACGCGGCGGAATCGACCAACTACAAGGCGCGTAGCCCGAACGGGTTCTATGCCGAACTGGCGAAGAACGAGATCCCGACGTGGCTGACCCCGCTACCGCTGCCGGCGAAGTCGCCGCTGCGGTTGTTCAAGGTGGATTGAGTTCTCCTGCGCACGCAGGAGCCCAGGGTAACGAAAGACAACGTTTGTAATCCTGGGCTCCTGCGTTCGCAGGAGAGCGGACTAGCGCAGCACCACCGACAGGCCATCTAGCACGAACTGCACGGCCAGTGCGGCGAGCAGCACGCCGAGCAACCGGGTGATCACCGCCTCGATCTTCGCGCCGAGAATCCGCATGATCGGCCCCGCCGCGAGCAGCGCGACCAGCGTCAGCAGCAGGATCGTCACCATCGCCGCCAGCACCACCGCCGAGCGCTCGAGCCCGCTGTTGCGGCTCATCAACAGCATCACCGACGCGATCGAGCCCGGCCCTGCGATCATCGGCATCGCCATCGGGAAGATCGAGACGTCCTCGACCTCGGGATCGCTCGCCACCTTGGCGGCACGGTCCTCGCGGCGCTCGGTGCGCTTTTCGAACACCATTTCGAGCGCGATAAGGAACAGCATGATGCCGCCGGCGATGCGGAAGCTGGCGAGGCTGATCCCGAGGCCCTTAAGCAACGCCTCGCCGAACAGTGCGAACACGAACAAGATCGCCGCCGCGACGCCGACCGCCCGCATCGCCATCGCGCGCTTCTGCAACGTCGAAGCGCCCGCAGACAGCCCGGCATAGATCGGCGCGCAGCCGGGCGGATCGATGACGACGAAGAACGTGATCAGCGACGAGATGTAGAGTTCGATCACAGGCTTGCCTCATCGATCGCAACGCCTTCGCGGCGGCCTGCGGAGACCAAGGTGTTGCGCAAAAGGCAGGCGATGGTCATCGGCCCGACGCCCCCCGGCACCGGCGTGATCGCACCCGCAACCTCGACTGCGCTGGCGAAATCGACGTCGCCGACGAGGCCGGCATCGGTACGGTTGATACCGACGTCGATGACGGTTGCGCCGGACTTGAGCCAGTCGCCCTTGATCATCTGCGGAATACCGACCGCAGCAACAACGATGTCCGCGCGGCGGATGTGCGCGGGGACGTCCTTCGTGCGGCTATGCACGACTGTAACGGTGCAGCTCTCGCGGAGCAGCAGTTGCGCCATCGGCTTGCCGACGATGTTGGAGCGGCCCACGACGACCGCTTCGAGCCCGCTCAGGCTCGGCAGCACGCTCTTCAGCAGCATGACGCACCCGAGCGGCGTGCAGGGCACGAAGCCGGGCAGGCCCGTTGCGAGACGCCCCGCATTGATCGGGTGGAAGCCGTCGACATCCTTGTCGGGGTCGATTGCAGCGATCACCGCCTGCTCGTCGATATGCTTCGGCAGGGGCAGCTGGACGAGGATGCCGTCGATCGCCGGGTCGGCGTTGAGCGTCGCGACCAAGGCGAGCAGGTCTTCGGCGGGGACGTCGGCGGGGAGGCGGTGCTCGCTGCTCTCCATCCCCGCCTCGCGCGTCGCCTTGCCCTTTGAGCGGACATAGACGTTGGAGGCGGGGTCCTCACCGACCATCACCACGGCTAGGCCGGGCGCGCGGCCTGCCTGTGCCCTGAAGGCGGTGACGCCGTCTGCGATACGGGCCCGGAGGCCGGCGGCGAAGGCCTTGCCGTCGATGATGGTCGCGCTCATGCCCGCGGCCCATAGAGCGCGGACGCGATTTCCGCCAGCGTAGTGGAGTCGCCGAGGATGTGCAGGCGCTTGAGCCGCGCGGTTTCGCCGGAGATGATCGTTACGGCACGCTTGGGTACGCCGAAGGTCTTGGCGACGAGGGCGACCAGCCCGGCGTTCGCGGCGCCATCGACGGGGGCGGCTGCCAGTCGCGCGGCGAAATGCTCGGGCGTTCCGGCGGCGAGTGCGTCGCGACCGCCGCGCGGGGTTACGCGGACGGCGATCGCCAAGCCGTCATCGACCGCTCGCCAAGCCGCCGGCCCGATCAATAGGCTGCAACGAGGTAGTTCTGCGCGATGTTCGGGATGACGATGTTGGTCAGGATGTACAGGATCAGCAGCACGACCAGCGGCGACAGATCGAGCGCGCCGAAATCGGGGAGGATGCGGCGGATCGGGCGATAGAGCGGCTCGGTGATCTTCTGCAGCGCGTTCCAGACCGTGCGGACGAAATCGCTGTGCGTGTTGATGACGTTGAACGCGATCAGCCACGACAGGATCGCCTGGATGACGATGACCCACCAGACGAGGTTGAGCAGCAACTGGACGATCTGAAGAAGGGCGATCAAGGCAAGGGTCTCCGCTGGTGTGGTCCGGATATAAGGGGGCGGGGGGAGAACGAGAAGCCCTGCTTAAGCGATAGTCCCCTTAGCCCCAGCCCGTCACCCCAGCGAAAGCTGGGGTATCCCGGTTGGCGGGTGCGCGGCTCGAACCGGGAGATCCCAGCTTTCGCTGGGATGATAGGTTTGGGGGGCGGGAAGAACGAGAAGGCCTGTGGTTCGCCGCCGCTCGCGCCCGCCCGACCGATTATCGTTCCCCACCTATCGTCACTCCAGCGGAAGCTGGGGTATCCCCGTTGGCGGGCGGGCGGCTCGAACCGGGAGATTCCAGCTTTCGCTGGGATGACGACGTGGCGGTAGTGAGAGTGATACCCGTCGCGCGTTACCGGGTGCGCCCGTTGGCGCTGACCAAGGTCCCCGCGCCCTGCTTGGTGAAGATCTCCAGCAGCATCGCGTGCGGCACGCGACCGTCGATGATCACCGCGGCATCGACGCCCGATTCGACCGCCGCGACGCAGGTGTCGAGCTTGGGGATCATGCCACCGGTCACCGTGCCGTCGGCGCGCAGTTCGGCGATCCGCGCGGGGTCGAGGTCGGTGAGCAACTCACCCTCCTTGTCGAGCACGCCAACGATATCGGTCAGCAGGAAGAAGCGCGCCGCACCCATTGCGGCGGCGATCGCGCCGGCCATCGTGTCGGCGTTGATGTTGTAGGTGTGGCCGTCCGCGCCGATGCCGATCGGCGCGATCACCGGGATGATGTCGGCGGCGATCAGCGTGTCGAGGATCGTCCGGTCTACCGCGATCGGCTCTCCCACGAAACCGAGGTCAACGTGACGCTCGATTCCCTGGAGCTTGTCGGGTTCGCGGCCGTGGCCGACTTTCTGCGCAAGGACGAGGCCTGCGTCCTTGCCCGAGATACCGACTGCGCGACCGCCGGCCTGGCCGATCCAGCCGACGATTTCCTTGTTGATCGAGCCGGCGAGGACCATTTCGGCGATCTGCGCGGTCTCCGCATCGGTGACGCGCAGGCCGTCGACGAAGCGTGATTCGACGCCCAGCCGCTTCAGCATCGCGCCAATCTGCGGGCCGCCGCCGTGGACGACCACCGGGTTGATGCCGACCGCTTTAAGCAGCACCATGTCCTCGGCGAAATCGCGCTGGAGCTCGGGGTCGCCCATTGCGTGGCCGCCGTATTTCACGACGAACGTCTTGCCGGCGTAGCGCTGCAGATACGGCAGCGCCTCGGTGAGCGTTTCCGCCTTGGCGAGCAGGGCGGGATCGGGCGTGTGATCGGTCATGCCCGCGCTTTAGCCAGTCGCAATCGGTTCGTCATCCGGGGAACGTGCGTGACGTGGCGTGGCGTGGCGTGGCGTGACACATCCCACGCCGGCCCCATCCGTCATCCCAGCGAAAGCTGGGATCTCCCGGTTCGAGCCGCTGCATCCGCCAACGGGGAGACCCCAGCTTTCGCTGGGTGACGGGCGTGGGGGGGGGTGACGGGCTTGGGGAGTGACGGGCTTGGGGGGATGGGCTTTAGGGGGCGATGGGCTTTGGGGGGGACGGGCGTAAAGGATGACAGGCCTAGGATGCAGCCTTCAAATCAAACCCGGTCCAGCCGCCGCCCCAGCCGCACGAAAAACGTGATCATGAACGGCACCAGCACGATCGACAGCACGACCTTTGTGAGCATCTGCCCCTCCATCAGCCCGAGGATCGGCCGCTCCCCCAGGAACGAAATGGTGATGAACAGGATCGTGTCGATGATCTGCGAGATGATGCTCGCGATCATCCCGCGCAGCCACACCAGCTTGCCGTCGCCGCTGCCGACCTGTCCCGACAGCTTCGAGAAGATCAGCACGTTGAGCGTCTGCGAGATGCCGTAGGAGATCAGCCCGGCGATCATCATCCGCGAGCTCTGACCGACGACGATCGGGAACGCGTCGACCGCGGGCGGGTACATCCCCGGATCGTGCGGCAGCGCCAGCACCAGGTGGATCAGCGCGGCCGACACCAGCAGCGGGATGAACCCCAGGCGCACCAGGAACGTCGCGGTCTTCTGGCCGTGCAGCTCGGAAATCGCGCTGCTCAGCACCACGAGCAGCAGGAAGCCGAAGATCCCCGCCTCGACCGCAAGCGGGCCGAGCGCGACCTGCTTCACCCCCAGCACGCCGGCGATGCACACCATGCCGCCGTACAGGACTGAGAAAACGAAGAGCGAACGCGGGAACGCGGGAACAGGCTTATCCATCGCCAGGGACGCTAGCGGAATCGCGCGCGCCGTCAAATGACCTCCCCATCATAAAGACTGGCGAGCACGCCGCTCGCGTGTCATGTCGGTCGCTTGCGCGGCCGGGGGTTCACGCGTGTCAGTTAAAAATGCAGGGCGTCCATGGAAAGACTAGTCATCGGCCTTGCAGGCATCGCCGTCATCCTCGGCATCGCGGTGCTGCTGTCGAGCGATCGCCGCGCGATCCGCTTGCGCATCGTCGGCGCCGCGTTCGCGCTGCAGGTCGGGATCGCGGTGCTCGTGCTGTATTCGAGCATTGGCAAAGTCGTGCTGGGCAGGATGTCGGGCGGCGTCGCCAATCTGCTCGGCTATTCGCAGAAGGGCACCGAATTCCTGTTCGGCAAGATGGCGACGCCCGAGATCGGCGGGCAAAGTTTTGCGATCGCGGCGCTGCCGGTGATCATCTTCTTCGCGAGCCTCGTCTCGATCCTCTATTATCTCGGCATCATGCAGCTGGTGGTGCGCTGGGTCGGCGGCGGGATCGAGAAGGTCATCGGCGTCTCGAAGGTCGAATCGCTGTGCGCGGCAGCGAACATCTTCGTCGGCCAGAGCGAATCGCCGCTCGTCATCCGGCCGTATCTGGCGGGGCTGACCCCGGCGCAGCTGTTCACGGTGATGACCAGCGGCATGGCTGGCGTCGCGGGGACGATCCTCGCGGCGTATGCGTCGATGGGCATCCGCATCGATTACCTGCTCGCCGCGAGCTTCATGGCGGCGCCGGGCGGTATCCTGATGGCGAAGATCATCATGCCCGACCGCGTGATGCCGCCCGAGGGCGAACTCGCGCTCGGCGACCAGCCGGGTGAATCGGGCGCGGGCGAGCCGATGCCGCAGGCCACGCATGACGAGGAAAAGCCCGCCAACCTGATCATGGCGGCCGCCCAGGGCGCGCAGACCGGCGTGCGGCTGGCGGTTGCGGTCGGCGCGATGGTGCTGGCATTCGTGGCGCTGGTGGCGCTCGCGAACGGGTTGCTCGGCGGGCTCGGCAACATGATCGGGCTGCCGGGACTGAGCTTCCAGGGGCTGCTCGGCTATGTCTTCGCGCCGATCATGTTCCTGCTGAACGTGCCGTGGAGCGAGGCGGGGATCGCCGGCGGGCTGTTCGGGCAGAAGATCGTGCTGAACGAGTTCGTCGCCTACATCTCGCTCGGCACGCAGCAAGGGCTGAGCGCGCGGACGATCGCGGTCATCACCTTCTCACTGTGCGGCTTCGCGAACTTCTCGTCGATCGCGATCCAGATGGCGGTGACCGGGAGCTTGGCGCCGAACCAGCGGCCGATGATTGCCAAGCTCGGCCTGCGCGCTCTGGCGGCAGGGAGTTTGGCAAACCTGATGTCAGCCGCGCTCGCGGGATTGCTCATCGGCTAAGCCGTCCGTCATCCTGACGAAAGTCAGGATCCAGGGTAACAAGCGCCACCTTTCGTGGCTCTGGATCCTGACTTTCGTCAGGATGACGGGGCTAGGGCGACGGCGCGCAAACGCAATCGGGCCCGCCACCTTTCGGCGACGGGCCCGACGAAGCTGCCTCGGGGGGAAACGAAGCAGCTATCTCGCGGGATGCGCGATTACGGCAGCATCACCGTGTCGATGACGTGGATCACGCCGTTCGACTGCATGACGTTGGCGATCGTGACGCGGCCCTTGTGGCCCTTGCCGTCCATGATGCTCCAGCCTGCGCCGGACTTCATGAACATCAGCGGCTCGCCCTGCACCGTGGTGTAGGTCGCGGTGCCGCCGTTCGCCTTTGCCTTGGCGGCGATGTCGGCTGCGGTGATCGTGCCGGGGACGACGTGATAGGTCAGCACGGCGGACAGCTGCGCCTTGTTCTCGGGCTTGAGCAGCGTGTCGACGGTGCCGGCGGGCAGCTTCTTGAACGCCGCGTTCGTCGGCGCGAACACCGTGAACGGACCTGGGCCCGACAGCGTCTCGACCAGGCCGGCAGCCTTCACCGCGGCGACCAGCGTCGTGTGATCCTTCGAATTGACCGCGTTCTCGACGATCGTCTTGGTCGGATACATCGCGGCGCCGCCGACCTTCGGGTTGGTCGGGGCGGCGACGATCGCGCTACCGCTGACGGCGATGGCGGCGGCGACGATCGCGGTACGAAACACGTGATTCATGGCTTTCTCTCTCCTGCACGGCGCCGGTCGTCCGACGCTTTCGTGGAAAGATACGGCCGGATCGGAAGAATGATGCAGCCGCGTTTCAGATCGTTGCGATCAGCCTCTTCCACGCCGCGATCTCGTCATCATGGTGCTGCGCGATCGTCAGGTCGCTTGCCGTCGCCGTCGCGAAATCGACGTCGATCGACCCGCGCCATTCGAACGTCGCATTGCCCGACAGCGTGACCATCGCCGCCTCGCTCGCCTCAGCGCGGACGAGCCCGCCCTTGTTGAAGACGGTGGTCGGCGTGTCGTAGGCGATCCGCCCGGTCAGGCACGCAGCGTAGGTCGACGCCGCCATCGCGCTGCCGCAGCTGTCGGTGAGACCGACCCCGCGTTCGAAGGTGCGGACGAACAGGTCCGCGCCGCGCACTTCGACGAAGCTGACGTTCGCGCGGTTGGGGAGCCAGTCGGGTGCGGCCTCGCACGTCTCGCCGACGCGAACGAGTTCGGCTTCGTCGATCGCATCAACGAACGTCACGAGATGGGGGTTGGGCATGGCGACGGCGGTGAAGGCGCGGGCGGTCGGCAGGCCCGCGATCGGCGTGTCGACGACGCGGTCCGCGCCGACCTCCATCGGCCATGCGGTAACGTCGAGCGACGCGGGCCCCGCAATCTCGCGCACGGTGAACACGCCCGGCGCGATGTCGGCGTCGTGCACGACGATCGCATCGCTGGTCTTGAGCAATGCCGTTGCGGTTTCCGTGCCGGTCGCCGCGAACCCGGCGCGCGCTACGCATCGCAGGCCGTTGAGGCACGTTTCGGACTCGCTGCCATCGGAATTGAACATCCGCATGCCGAATGCGCGTGTCTCGTCGCCGCCGGTGAGCAGAAGCAGCCCGTCGCCACCGACCGGCCCGTCCCGATCCGCGAGGGCGCGCGCGACGGCCGCCCAGGCTGCATCGTCCAACGTCGACGCCCGCGCGTCGATCAGGGGGAAGTCGTTGCCGGAGCCGTGGCATTTGATGAGGTCGAAGCGCATATCCACCATTTAGTGCCGCGTGGCCGGCAAAGCGAGTGGGCGGATCGGCGCGCGAGTGTAGTCCTGTTCGTGGGGAGACTAGGCGAAGGACTTCGCTGCCGGCCCTTAACATCGGCCACAAGAAACCCGCGGCCCGGATCGTCGACCTCACGATCCTCCCCCGCAAGGGGGGAGGTGGCTGGCCCTTGCCAGACGGAGGGGAGGAAAGGGAGCACGTCCGTTGCGCGTCCTCCCCCTCCGTCACCTTCGGCGCCACCTCCCCCTTGCGGGGGGATCGAATAGTTCGCCGCCTACTACCCAATCCCATAGTGTGCGGCCAACCGGTCGAGCGCGAGCGTCAATACCAGTCGCCCTGCGCGAGCTGGCCAGTGCAGCGCCTTCTCCGCCGCGGGCAGCCCCTCCCCCGCGCAGACCACGCGCCACAGGATATCCGCGAGCCCCGGCCCCGCCGCCGCGATCGCGGTGTCGAACCGGCGTTTCGCCGCGATCTGCGCGGACGTTGGATCTAGCCCATCATGCCCGCCTCCATCGACTCGCTCCACCCAGCGCATCGTTACGCTCGGCGCGATCGAGGCGCGTTCGTAATCCACGCGCAATTGTTCTCCCGCTGCGAACTGCCGCGCGTCGACCAGTCCGCGCGACCGCAACCATCCGAGCGGCGATTCCGCCAGATTGACAGTGACCATCCGCCCACGCCGCGCGCCCGATGGCTGCGGAACGCCCTCCGAATCGATCGATCGTTCCACCAATTCGCGCATCCGCCGTCTCCCGTTGTCGCTCCACGTCACTTGCGCCGGTTGCCATATCGACATGGTTGTAGGACAGAGGAATAACCCATCTGGTTTGGAGCCTTCCGATGATCACCGTGCAATGATCACTGCCATTCGCGAAGTCCGCCGCGCTAGGGGCCTGACATTGGAGGATGTCGCACGGCGCTGTGTTCCGCCGACAACCGCGCAGACGATCGGCCGGCTGGAAACGGGCACGCGCACCGTGTCGGTCGGCTGGCTCAATCGGATCGCCACGGCGCTGGGCGTTGAGGCGGGCGATCTCGTGACGTTGCCCGACCGCGCCGACCTGCCCGTCACCGCGATCCTCGACGGCCGCGGTGTCCACGCGCCGCGCCGGACCACGACCGTGCCCCCGCCCCAGGTCGCTCCCGGACAAATCGCCGTGACGGTGGCGGGCGGGATCGGCGACTACCGCGCGGGCGACGTGATCTGGTGCGCGATGCTGGCGCCGGAGGGTTTCGCCGCAGCACTCAACCGCGACGTGCTCGTCCCGCAACCAGCTGGGCGGTTCGCGTTCGGGCGACTCACAGGAGGCGAAGGCAGCGTGACGCTGTTGCCGCCGGGCACCGGCACGCAGCCGCTGGCCATCGCAGACCCGGCCTGGATCGCGGTCGCTATGCGGCTGGTCCGCGAGCTGTAGGGATGGTGGGCGATGACGGGCTCGAACCGCCGACATTCTCGGTGTAAACGAGACGCTCTACCAACTGAGCTAATCGCCCCTCTCGGGTTGGGGTGCGATGCCAAAGCCGGGCGGCCGGGGCAAGCTAAAAGGGCGCGGATCGTCACGGAATCCGCAGGTCGGCGCCTCTGGTGGCCACGATATACCCGCGCATCGCCTCGCTCGCGCGGTCGGAGAGCACCATGAACGCGCGCCGCCGGTCGTGCATATCGGGGCGGCGTTCGAACAGCCCCGTGTCGGTCATCCGCGCGATCCAGCGAAGCGCGGTGGTCGGCGCGACCGCGGCGGCGATGCACAGGCTCGACACCGACACGCGGCCACGCTCGAGTTCGGCGGCGTAGAGATCTAGCAGCATGTCCCAGCCGGGATCCTCGAACAATGCGGTGCCGAAGAACTGATCGCGCAACCGTCGCGCACGGATGGCACGCCGGACGTCGGCGGCGCTCGGCTCGGCCAGCGATGGCGGCGCGCCGTAGCGGTTCGTCCGATCGCCAACGATCGGCGCGGCGGGGGCATCGCCGTCGATCTCCGCACGGGTCAGCCGGGCAAGCGCTTCGGCGATCCGCGCGACCTCGGTGTTCAATCGCTCAAGCCGCGTACCGTCGGTCTCGCGCGTGACATCGAACACCCCTGCCGGGCTGCGGACGCGCTCGGCGGCGACGACGATCGCCGCGATGCAGTCCGCGACGCTCGGATCGACCAGCAGGATCGTCCCGCCGCCAAGCGTTGCCGCCGCGACCGCGTCGATCTGGTCGCTCCCCATCGCGACCACCAGCCCCGCCTCCAGCACGGCCGCGCGCTCGACGATCCGCGGCAGATGTTCGGCAAGGATTGCAACGTCCACCCCCGCGGTCTCGACCACGATAACCTGCGGCGTGGCATGCAGGCCGAACGGCGCCTGCCAGTCGATCGTGGCGACCACCCGCCCCCCCATCGCGGCAAGCGCTGCGAAGAACCGGTCGGGCGCGTCGGTCGCTGCAACAAGGACCGCGGCGATACCCGTATCGTAGCGCGTGTCGTCGGCCTCGCCGTCCGGTAGGATCATGATCATCTCCGCTGTGTCGCGAAGACTAACCTCGATCATCTCCGGATTTACACTCGAACTGGATCGACTTCGGTTGGATTGAGCGCCCGCCTATACGAGACCTAGTCGAGCGCCTTGACGATATCCTCGACCATCTTCTTCGCGTCGGCGAGCAGCATCATCGTATTGTCGCGGTAAAACAGGTCGTTATCGACACCGGCATAGCCGACGCCGCCCATCGATCGCTTGATGAACAGCACCGTCTTGGCCTTTTCGACGTCAAGCACGGGCATGCCGTAGATCGGCGACGACTTGTCGGTCTTGGCCGCCGGGTTGGTCACGTCGTTCGCGCCGATCACAAACGCGACGTCGGTCTGCGCGAACTCGCTGTTGATGTCCTCGAGCTCGAACACGTCGTCATACGGCACGTTCGCCTCCGCCAGCAGGACGTTCATGTGCCCCGGCATGCGCCCCGCGACGGGGTGGATCGCGTATTTCACGCGGACGCCTTCGGCCTTCAGCTTGTCGCCCATCTCGCGCAGGACGTGCTGCGCTTGCGCGACCGCCATGCCGTAGCCGGGGACGATGATCACTTGCTCCGCCTGGCTCATGAGGAACGCGGCATCCTCCGCCGAGCCACGCTTCCATGGGCGATCGCTGGCCGCAGCCGGACCGCCGGCATCCGACGACTGGCCGAAGCCGCCCGCGATCACGCTGATGAAGCTGCGGTTCATCGCGCGGCACATGATGTAGCTGAGGATCGCGCCCGAGCTGCCGACCAGCGCGCCGGTGATGATCATCGCGCTGTTGTGGAGCGTGAAGCCCATCGCCGCCGCCGCCCAGCCCGAATAGGAATTGAGCATGCTGACCACGACCGGCATGTCCGCGCCGCCGATCGGGACGATCAGGAGGAAGCCGATGACGAAGCTCAAGACCGTGATCGTCCAGAAGATCCACGCCGACTGATCGGTGACGAAATACGCGATCAGGCCGAGGATGGCGGCGAGCAGCGCGATGTTGATGACATGGCGGCCGGGCAGCATGATCGGCTTGCCGCCCATGTTGCCGTTGAGCTTGAGGAACGCGATGACGGAGCCCGAGAAGGTGATCGCACCGATCGCCACGCCGAGCCCGAGTTCGATCCGGCTGACCGGGTGGATGACCGCGAAGGGCTGGCCGATCAGCGGGATGACGAGGTCGGAGATGCCGAACGCCTGCGGGTTGAGGTACGCGGCTACGCCGACCAGCACCGCAGCGAGGCCGACGAGCGAATGGAAGGCGGCGACGAGCTGCGGCATCGCAGTCATCGCGATGCGGCGTGCGGTGACAAGGCCGATCGCAGCGCCTACGCCGATCGCCGCGAGGATTTCGACGACCGTGACCCAATCGATGGTGCGCACGGCCATCGTAGGCCCGGCGTCCGAAACGAGAAGATGCTGAACGACGGGCACATGCGTCACCAGCGTCGTCACGACCGCGATCGTCATGCCGATGATGCCGAAGCGGTTGCCGCGCTGGCTCGACGCCGGGCTCGACAGTCCGCGCAGCGCGAGGATGAAGCACACCCCCGCGACCAGATAGGCGAGCGATGCCCAGGGGCTGACCGTCAGTGCGTGTTCCATTCCATCCCCTTGCCGTCATGCCAGCGAACGCTGGTATCTCCCGGTAGTCGCACGCGTCCCTGCGGCACGAGACCCCAGCGTTCGCTGGGGTGACGGCCTTAAGGCTTCGCGACCGGCCGTTCCTTCTTCTTGTACATCGCCAGCATCCGCGCGGTGACTGCAAAGCCGCCGAAGATGTTGATGCTCGCCAGCACCACCGCGAGCAGCCCGAGCGCCTTCGCGACGCCCGACCCGGCACCGATCGCCCCCAGGACCGTCGGCGCCGCGGCGGCGATAAGCGCGCCGACGATGATCACGCTCGAGATCGCGTTGGTCACCGCCATCAGCGGCGTGTGCAGCGCCGGCGTCACCGCCCACACCACGAAATACCCGACGAAACACGCCAGCACGAAGATCGACAGGATCGCGATAAAGTCCATTCTATTCCTCCTGTGCGGCAAGCCGCTCGGCGGCAACCGCCACGATACCTCGAACCATCCCGTCGCAATCGTGGAAAATCTCGACGGCTGGAATGCGCAAAACGGCGATGCCACGTCCTTCGAACCAGCGATCGCGTGCAGCGTCGCGCGCTGGGCGATCACCATAATCGTGCGCCTGCCCGTCAACCTCGATGATCTGCCGCGCGACATGACAGTAGAAGTCCGCAACGTACGGACCCGAGGGATGCTGCTTCCGAAACTTCAAACCGGCCGGTCGCTCCCGCAATGCAACCCACAATGCGATCTCAGGCGGAGACATCGCCGCGCGAAGCTGCTTGGCCAGCGCTCCAATCGATCCGGTCCCCTGGAGCAAGTCTAAATCCTCCCCTGTAAGGGGAGGTGGCAGGCGCCAGCCTGACGGAGGGGTGTCGCCCGTCGTAATGGTGCGCACAATAGCGAGCGGCGATACCCCTCCGTCGCGCCAAGGCGCGCCACCTCCCCTGCAAGGGGAGGATAGAGGATCACGCCAGCAACCGCGGGTTCACGATCTTGCCGCCCTGCGTCAGCCGCACCGCATCGCCGATTTCCGCGTCGAGAACGGGTTTGCCCGCATCCTTATCCCAGAAGGCGTCGAGGAAGTTGAACAGATTGCGTGAGAACAGCGCGCTGGCGTCTGCCGCCAACCGCGACGGCACGTTGCGGTGGCCGACGATCTTGACGCCGTTCACCACAACCACTTCACCCGCGACCGAGCCCTCGACATTGCCGCCCTGCTCGACCGCGAGATCGACGATCACCGAGCCCGGCTTCATGCTGGCCACCTGTGCCGCCGAAATCAGCCGCGGCGCCGGACGCCCGGGGATCAGCGCGGTGGTGATGACAATGTCCTGCTTGGCGATATGGCCCGACACCAATTCGGCCTGCGCCGCCTGGTATTCGGGGCTCATCTCGCCGGCGTATCCGCCCGTCCCTTCGCCCTCGATCCCAGCGACCGATTCGACGAAGATCGGTTTCGCCCCAAGCGACTGGATCTGCTCGCGGGTTGCGGCGCGGACATCGGTCGCCGACACCTGAGCGCCCAGCCGTCGTGCCGTCGCGATCGCCTGGAGTCCGGCGACACCGACGCCCATCACGAATGCCTTCGCGGCGGAGATCGTCCCCGCCGCAGTCATCATCATCGGAAACGCGCGGCCATATTCGGCCGCCGCGTCGAGCACCGCCTTGTAGCCCGACAGGTTCGACTGCGACGACAGGATATCCATCGACTGCGCGCGCGTGATGCGCGGCATGAACTCCATCGCCAGCGCCTCGTACCCGGCCGCGGCATAGGCTTCGACCCGGTCTCGCTCGCCGAACGGATTGAAACTGGCGACCACCCACGCCCCCGACGATACGCCGACGAACGTCGCGGGATCCGCCGCCTGCACGCCGAGCACGATATCCGCCCCCGCCAGCGTCGCCGCACGGTCGCCGACCGACGCACCCGCATCGGCATAGCCAGCATCCGCGATCGACGCGGTCTCGCCCGCCCCGGCCTCCACCGCCAGCACCGCCCCCAGCGCGATGAACTTCTTCACTGTTTCCGGCGTCGCGGCGACCCGCCGCTCGCCGTCCGCTTGCTCTTTCAGGACGGCGATCTTCATGATGTTACGAAATCAACCAGATGACGAGCGCGACGACCAGCGCGCACCCGACCGAGCCCCATTTCATCATCCCCGTCACGCTCGAATAGGTCGCAACGTGCGCCTTCATGTCTCCGTTGCCGGCCATGGTTCGTGCCCCTGTCTTTTGGCCCCAATCTGCGGAGCGCCATCCTCTATGGCACCGACCTTAACCCGCACATCCGGGATCGCCAAGCGCGACATTTAAGGCGCTCTTTACTAGCCTGCGCTATTGCACGTGCCGGAACGGGACAGGATTCGCCATGACGCGCAACGGCCAGCGCCTAGTATTATTGATCGACGACGAGCCTGCACAGCGCCGGTTGGTGGCGACGCTTGCCGCCCGTGGCGGCTGGCGTGCGGTGTTCGCGACCGATGGCGAGATGGCGATCGCCACGCTCGGCACGCAGGACGGGATGCAGCTCGATGCGATCCTGCTCGATCATTCCGCCCCCGATGGCGACGCGACCGCGCTGATCGCCGAACTGCGCGAACGTCGCCCCGCGCTGCCGATCCTGATGCTCACCGCCAATGGCTCGGTTGCGCACGCGGTCTCGGCGATGCGCGCGGGCGCCACCGACTTCCTGGTCAAGCCGCTCGCCCCCGACCGCGTGCTCGCCGCGCTCGAGGCCGCCGTCGCCGGCACCGCGGCGGGCGAACTGCGCCCGCTCACCGAAAAGATTCCCGCGCTGCTCGCGTTCGACGAGATCGTCGGCTCCTCCCCCGACTTCCGCGCTGCGCTGGCGATTGCAGCCAAGGCGGCGCGCGCGCGCGTCGCGGTGCTGGTCGAGGGCGAGAGCGGGGTCGGCAAGGCGGTCGTCGCCGAGGCGATCCACGCCGCCTCGCCGCGCGCCAAGAAACCGATCATCACCGTCAATTGCGCGGCGATGCCCGCCAATCTGATCGAATCGGAGCTGTTCGGCCATGAGGAAGGCGCGTTCACCGGCGCGTTCGAGCGCAGGATCGGCCGCTTCCACGATGCCGATGGCGGCACCTTGTTCCTCGACGAGATCGGCGAGATGCCGCTCGAGGCGCAGGCCAAGCTGCTCCATCTGCTCCACACCGGCGAAGTCCAGCCGATCGGCGCACGGCATGCGCGCGATGTCGATGTCCGCGTAATCGCCGCGACCAACCAGCGGCTGCTCGACGAGGTCGAGGCGGGGCGCTTTCGTGAGGATCTGTATTACCGGCTGAACGCGGTACAGGTGACGATTCCGCCGCTTCGCGAACGCACCGGCGACATTCCCGCGCTGGCCCGTCACCTCCTCGCGCGGATCGCCGAGCAACCGGGGCTACGGCCGCTCGGGATCACCGACGCCGCACTGAAGCTCCTCGTCCAATACGACTGGCCTGGCAACGTCCGCCAATTGCAGAACGCACTCTTCCGCGCTGCCGTACTGTGCGAAGGCGCCGCGCTGACCGAAGAGGATTTCCCGCAGATCGCCGCGCTCGGCAACCGCCAACGCGGCCCTGCCGCAGTTGCAGCGGGCGGCGGCGGCGTCACGCTGTTCCGCCCCGACGGCAATTTACGCGCCCTGGAAGAGATCGAGGCCGACGTTATCCGCCTGGCTATCGGCCATTACCGCGGCCGCATGACCGAAGTCGCCCGCCGCCTCGGCATCGGCCGCTCGACGCTGTATCGCAAGCTCAGCGACCTAGGGATCGACAACGCCGCATGAGGCAAAACGGGATGGCGACCGCCCTGCCGTCGGAATAGCCTATCCCAGGCTTGGACAATCGAGATTGCTCGAATCGCCGTTTGTGCAGCCGATTTTACGTTTCGAGTCAGATTTTCCTGCTGGCACCAGTTCTGCAACGCCCCCGTCCGAAAACTTGATGTGCAACGTCCTCGCTTGCAGCGACCATGCATTCGCTATGTGCATTTTTCGCCAGAAACGATCGGCGACCTCGGTTGCGCGCCCGTCTAGGCATCCGACAACCGTAGTAATCGTCGCTTCGGTCCGATCGCGTTTGACCGCGCCTGCCTTGCCGGAGGGGCCCGAAAACCACTTGAGCTCGTTGCCGCCGACATCGTTACAGACGGATGTTCCCACGACGCCGTGATCGGCCAGGAACTGAATGGTTGCCGTTTCGGGGCGGGCGCGGTGCACAGATTTGCCGTCGAGCCGGCGAAGCGCCCATACTTCGTTGGTCACCTCGGTTCGTAAGGTTGGCTGCTCGACGGCGGCTGATCCGCCACATCCCGAAACGGCCATGAGGACGAAAGCTGGCCATCGGAAGGCCCGAACAACGCCAGCGTGCGGCATCACCCAAACGGCGCCGGGGAGGATAAAGCTTTGGCTAGCATTATCCGCGTCAGGTCCGTTTTCGCCGGTTCTGGCCCGCTGCCAAGACGACGACTGCGGTCGACAGAAGAATACCGGAAACGAGCACACCGACCGAAAGCAGTCCGACAGTCGTCATACGGGCATCGAATGTCACACGGGTTCCGATGTGGACCGACACTTCGGCGGCGGGATAACTCCCGCCGCCGCTCCGTTCGATTTGCTGCGATTTCGCCATGCGTCAAACTGGGCTGTAGTTCGCCTTTGGACAAGTCATTTTACATGCAGTCGACCTGACGGCTGCTATGACAGCCGTCTGCCGCGGTTTACGTTACCAGAGCACACCCTTGTCGGGCGTCAACGGCTCGGGTGCGGGATCGCCGATCGCCTGGAGCAGGTCGATCTCGATCGTCCGGCACATCGCGTTGAGCGGCACGTCATGGATTGTGTCCGCGAACGGATCGACCAGATCGTCGCCGATCTGCAGGACGGCGAGGAACATCAGCCCGGCGATCGTCGAACCGACCGGGGTCGCATAGCCGAGCGTCTCGACCAGGCCGATCGGCAGCAGTACGCAGAACAGTCGCGTGAACAGGCTTGGGAAGAAGCGATACTGATTGGGCAGCGGCGTGTTCTTGATCCGCTCCATGCCGCCCTGCGCGTTGGCGATGTCGACCAGGATCGCCTCGAACTGCGTTTGCTGGATGGTATCGATCCAGCCGTTGCGACGCGCGATGTCGATCCGGCGACCAGTGCCATCGAGCAGGCCGTTGGCGATGTTCGTACGCTCAAGCGCAAACGACGCCTCCTCCTTCGACAGGAATCGCAGCACCTCGGGCGGGGCGGGCTGCTTGCGCAACTGGCAGCGCAGCGCGTTCACATACGCGATTTGGCGGAGGACGATGGTCCGCTTCATGTCGTGGCCCTCGGGTTCGGGCAGCATGTTGCGCGCCATCCGCGCGAGGTTGCGCGAGGCGTTGATCATCAGGCCCCAAAGTCCGCGGCTTTCCCACCAGCGCTGATACGCCGAGTTATCGCGGAAGCCGAGGAACAGCGCGAGCGCGGTACCGAAGAGGGTCAGCGGCAAGGCCGGCGCGTGGAACGGCAGGACATAATAGGTGATCGTGACGATCACGTCCCAGACGAAGAGGCCGAGCAGCGGGCGCCAAACCTCGCTCAGGATCTGACTGAGGCGCGGTGTTGCAGTGACGATCAAACGAAAGCTCCCTTGTTTAATGCGCTTTTAATGCGCGAAGAGGCGTTTCGCTGCAATGCAGCGCCAGTTACCGTCGACGATCAGCCCCCGACGAGCGACTGATCGCGCAGGCCACGCCAGATCTTGATCGCCTGTACGGTTTCGGCGACGTCGTGGACGCGGAGGATCTGGACGCCGGCCTCTGCCCCTTTCAGCGCCAGCGCGAGCGAACCGGCGAGGCGCTGGTCGACGGGCGCTTCGTTCGAAAGTGCGCCGATCAGCCGTTTGCGGCTCGCGCCGAGCATGATCGGGCAGCCCAGGCCGTGGAAGATCGCCAGACCGTTGAGCAGCGCGAGGTTCTCGGCGAGCGTCTTGCCGAAGCCGATGCCGGGGTCGACGATGATCCGCGATCGCTCGACGCCGCCCGCAACGACCGCGGCGATGCGGGTTTCGAGCCAGTCGAATACCTCGGTCAGGACGTTGGTGTAGCCGCCGTCGCCGTGTCCGCCTTTCTTGGGGTCGGGCGAGTGCATCAGCACGACCGGGCAGCGGCTTTTCGCGACCACGTCGAGCGCGCGGTCGTCCCACAGAAGCGCGGCGACGTCGTTGACGATGTGCGCGCCGGCGGCGAGCGTCGCCTCCATGACCGCCGCCTTGCGCGTATCGACCGAGACGATCGCGCCGGCGCGCGCGAGGCGTTCGACGACGGGGACCAGGCGCGCGATCTCGTCGCCTTCCCAGACCGCGGCGGCGCCGGGGCGGGTGGATTCACCGCCGACGTCGATCAGCGTCGCGCCGGCTGCGGCCATGTCGATGCCGGCTGCAGCCGCTGCGGCGGGATCGTCGACGTGCTTGCCGCCGTCGGAGAAGCTGTCGGGGGTGACGTTGAGGATGCCGGCGACGATCGGCTGGTCGAAGCGGAGCGTGCGTTCGCCGAGCTGGAGGGCGGCGCGGGGGGCGGTGATGACGGCGTGGAGGTGCGCGGCGCGCTCGCCGAGCGTAGCGACATCGGCTGTAGGGATCGTGCGGCGGTTGCGGCCTTCGATCACTTCGTAGGCCGCGAACCACTGCATCCCGCCCGCGAGGCGCACGACGCTGCCATCTTCGTAGCCGATCGGGGTGTCGACGAACTGGACGGGGCGGAGGTGGAGACTGGTCATCGGCGTGATCTACTCCAGTCCATCCACTCCGCGAAAGACGTTGCGCTCGCTAACCGTCACGTCTTCCCTCACCCGTCATCGGAGCTTCCCACCCGTCATCCTAGCCCCCCAACCGTAATTTCAGCCCCTTACCCGTCATCCCAGCGAAAGCTGGGATCTCCCGCCGCATCCGTGGCGCGTCGTCGCGGGAGACCCCAGCTTTCGCTGGGGCGACGGGCTTGGTTGGACGAGACAGGCTTGGTTGGACGGGACAGACGCGTCCGCGTGGCTCAGACCGTGGTCGCCAGGAGGTACGTCTGGCGGAGGTCATCGATCGGTTTCAGCCCCTTGTCGCTTTCGTAGTGCCAGAAGCTCCAGCCGTTGCAGGCGGGGGCGTTCTGGAGGGTCGAGCCGAGCTTGTGGATCGAGCCGATCGTGCCGCAGTCGCTCAGCAGCGAGCCATCCGCGCGGATCGTCGCGCGCCAGCGGCGCTTCGAGTCGGTCAGCACCGCGCCAGGGACGAGATAGGCGTTCTCCACGAGAACGCCGAACGCGACCTTGGGCTGCGTGCGGGGGCTCATCATCGTGCGGATCGCCGATTCATCGAGCGGCAGCGCGGCCTCGATCCGCTCCTGTGCGGCTTCGATATAGTCGCCCTCGCGGTCGATGCCGATCCAGCTGCGACCGAGGCGCTTGGCGACCGCGCCGGTGGTGCCGGTGCCGAAAAACGGATCGAGCACCACGTCGCCGGGCTTCGTGCAGGCCAGCAAGATGCGGTAGAGCAATGCCTCGGGCTTTTGCGTCGGATGCACCTTGGTACCGTTCTTCTTCAGCCGCTCGGCGCCGCCGCAGGTCGGGAATTCCCAGTCGCTGCGCATCTGGAGCTCGTCGTTGAGCGTCTTCATCGCGCGGTAGTTGAAGTGGTATTTCGCCTTCTCGCCCTTCGATGCCCAGATCAACGTCTCGTGCGCGTTGGTGAAGCGGGTGCCGCGGAAGTTCGGCATCGGGTTGGTCTTGCGCCAGACGATGTCGTTGAGGATCCAGTAGCCGAGATCCTGCACCGCCGCGCCGACGCGGAAGATGTTGTGGTAGCTGCCGATGACCCAGAGCGCGCCGTCGTCCTTGAGGATGCGGCGTGCTTCCTTGAGCCAGGCGCGGGTGAAGCGGTCGTATGCGGCGAAGGTGTCGAACTTGTCCCAGTCGTCGGTGACCGCGTCGACGTGGCTGCCGTCGGGACGATAGAGTTCGCCGCCGAGCTGGAGGTTGTAGGGCGGGTCGGCGAAGATCATGTCGATCGAGTTCGACGGTAGCGCCTTCATGTGCTCGATGCAGTCGCCGCGTAAAATCTGGTCGAGCGGGAGGACCGACTGAACCGCCGGCTCCACTGTCTTCTTCGCACGCGGCCGTGCGATCGTGTCGATCAAACCCATGATTCCCGCCCCTTGTCGGTGGCCATAGCGTCGAAATTGTCCGACTCCGTCAAGCAAACAATCGTTAACGGCGTCGTGTCGGGATTCGGTGGATGCGACCAATCGAGTCGCCTGCGCCCAGATGTTGAGTCGTGGGAGACGCGCGGCTCAAGCCCTTGGGGTGTGGCGCGAAAGACTCAGCTGGTCGTTTCCTTTGCGAAAAGATCGCCGCGAGCCTGATAGGCGGCCGCGACCGGCGCGAAACTGCGGCGGTGAATCGGCGTGGGGCCGTGATCGCGGAGCGCCTTCATATGGTGCGCGCAGCCGTAACCCTTGTTCGAATGCCAGTTATATTCGGGATGCACGTCGGCGGCGGCGATCATGATGAGGTCGCGCGTGTGCTTGGCGACGATCGAGGCGGCGGCGATCGACAGCGATTTCGCATCGCCGCCGACCAGCGGCGTGGCGGGGTAGGTCCAGCGGGGCAAGCGGTTGCCGTCGACCAGGACGTGGCCGGGGGCCTGGCCGAGTTCGACCGCCAGCGCGTCGACCGCGAGGGTCATTGCCTTCATCGTCGCCCAGTAGATGTTGAGCGTGTCGATCTCTTCCGGCTGGACGATGCCGATGCCGACGATCGCGCAGCCCTTGAGACGCGCGCAGAGCCGTTCGCGTTCGGAGGCGGACAGCTTCTTCGAATCGTCGATACCGCGCGGCACGCCTTTTGCCGGTAGGATCACGGCAGCGGCGACGACCGGTCCGGCGAGGGGGCCGCGGCCGGCTTCGTCGACACCGGCGACGGGGCCGACGCAGAGCTTTTCGTGTTTCATGCCGGGCATTGGTAGTCTTTCAACTGGTCGAACGGGCTGTTGCCGAGGGCGTGCCCCATTGGGCCGTGGCCTGCGCCTAGCCCCGGTGCGTTGGCAAGCGCGGCGCGGACGAACGCGATGGCGCGCGCGATGGCGGCGTCGAGCGGCAGGCCTTGGGCGAGGCCGGTCGCAATGCCGCTGGCGAGCGTGCAGCCGGTGCCGTGGGCGTGGCGGGTTTCGATGCGGGGGTTGGTCCAGCGGGTTTCGCCGGCGTTGGTGATGAGGCGGTCGGTGATGTCTGGGCCTTCGGCGTGACCGCCTTTCATGAGGACGGCGGGGCCTAGTGCGCGGATTGCGGTCTCGCCGCCGAGGGCTGCGAGTTCGGGGAGGTTGGGGGTTACTAGCGTGGCGATCCGCATGAGGCGGGTGAAGGCGGCGATCGTGTCGCTGTCTGCGAGAACGGAGCCGGAGGTGGCGATCATCACGGGGTCGAAGATGATGGGGAGTCTGCTCCCCTCCCTGGAAGGGAGGGGTTGGGGGTGGGTTGGCTTGGGGCTGGTGTCGCGCTCGCGCAGCGGCCTACCCACCCCCGGCCTCTCCCTTTCAGGGAGGGGGGAAATGCGTTCGAGATATGCGGCGACCGCGTTGGCGGTTTCGGCCGAGCCGATCATGCCGATCTTTACTGCGTCTACGCCGATGTCCGAGACGACCGAATCTATCTGCGCGAGGACGAAGTCGGTCGGGATCTGGTGGACCGCTTGCACGCCGAGCGTGTTCTGGGCGGTGATCGCGGTGACGGCGGTCATCGCGTGGCCGCCCAGCATCGTGACGGTCTTGATATCCGCCTGGATGCCTGCGCCGCCGCCGGAATCCGAGCCGGCTATTATGAGGATTCTGGCGGTCATTGGAGAGCCGCGGGAAAAGTGAAGTATAGAAAGTGCAGACGCTCGCACGGTTTCGTTTGGGCGCCGTTTGGGGTCGCTGAGCGGGGTTTGGCGCGGTTGGCGGTCATATGCTGGGCTATGTCATACCTGGTGAGATGTAGGACAGGGGTATGCCCCCTTTAACCACCCCGGCGGAGGCCGGGGCCCAATCGGGAAGGGCGAAGTAACGGAGCGATGCCCTTGGTTAGCACCGTCCCCCATTTGGGCCCCGGCCTTCGCCGGGGTGGTAGAAGGGGTTGAGGTGGCCGAAAGGAGCTAGGTGGCGCCTAATCGAACGGCGCCTAGTGCCGCCTGCCCGCTGCCGGTTTTTGCGGCGGCGCCTCGTTCAGCCTTGTCGGCCGGTCGAGCAGTTCGCCACCGCAGTTCGGACACCGCTCGTCGAGCGCGTCCGCACACTCCGCGCAGAAGGTGCATTCGAACGAGCAGATGAACGCACCCGGCGCATCCGCTGGAAGCTCGGTGGTGCAGCGTTCGCAGCTGGGGCGCATCTCGAGCATCAGGCGGCGGCCTTTCGTACGGCGTCGCAGATCCGGTCGACGACCTGTTCGACCTGCGCGAGATCGTCGCCTTCGGCCATCACGCGGATCACGGGTTCGGTGCCCGAGGGGCGGATGACGAGCCGTCCCTTGCCGGCGAGTTCGGCTTCGGCTTCGGCGATCACCGCCTTGACCGCGTCGTGGTCGAGCGGCTTGCCGCCGGCGAAGCGGACGTTCTTGAGGAGCTGCGGCAGGGGCTCGAAGCGGTGGAGCACTTCGCTGGCCGGGGCGCCCGAGCGCTTGACCTCGGCCAGGATCTGGAGCGCCGCGACCAGACCGTCGCCGGTGGTCGCATAGTCGCTGAGGATGATGTGGCCCGACTGCTCGCCGCCGACATTATAGCCGCTGGAGCGCATCTTCTCGAGCACGTGGCGGTCGCCGACCGCGGTGCGGACGAGACCCAACCCTTGCGCGGCGAGATGGCGTTCGAGGCCGAGGTTGGACATTACGGTGGCGACCAGCCCACCACCCGCGAGCCGGCCCTGGCGTGCCCAACTGGCGGCGATCGTCGCCATCAACTGGTCGCCGTCGACGATCGTGCCGGTCTCGTCGACCACGATCAGCCGGTCGGCGTCGCCGTCGAGCGCGATGCCGATGTCGGCGCCGCTGGCGACCACCGTCTCGGCAAGCGCCTGCGGGGCGGTCGAGCCGACGCCGTCGTTGATGTTGGTGCCGTTGGGGGTGACGCCGATCGCGACGACGTCGGCGCCGAGTTCCCACAAGGCCGACGGTGCGACCTTGTAGGCGGCACCGTTCGCGCAATCGAGCACCACGCGCATCCCGTCGAGGCGGAGATTCTCGGGGAAGGTCGACTTGGCGAAGTGGATGTAACGCCCCTGCGCGTCCTCGATCCGCCGCGCGCGGCCGATCTGGCCCGAGGGGACGAGCGGTATCTCGCCGTCGATCAGCGCCTCGATCGCCGCCTCGGCCTCGTCCGACAGCTTGTAGCCGTCGGGGCCGAACAGCTTGATGCCGTTGTCCGCATAGGGGTTGTGGCTGGCGGAGATCATCACGCCGATGTCGGCGCGCATCGACTGGGTCAGCATAGCCACCGCCGGCGTCGGCATCGGTCCGACCATGACCACGTCCATGCCAACGCTGGTGAAGCCCGCGACCAGTGCCGATTCTAGCATATAGCCGGACAGCCGCGTGTCCTTGCCGATCACGACGCGGTGGCGGTGATCGCCGCGCTGGAAATACGCGCCGGCGGCCATGCCGACCTTCATCGCCATTGCCGCGGTCATCGGCGAGACGTTGGTGGCACCACGAATGCCGTCGGTGCCGAAATATTTTCTTGCCATCGCGCGTGCTTTCCGTCCGGTATCGGGGTTCTATGCCGTTGATAGCGCGGTAGACCACGAAGGGCGAGCATGTCGCAGACTACACGGATTCTCGCCGCGCTGATCGGCGGCATCGCGATGGGAATCGCCGCGGCGGCGTGGTCGCCGGCGAACGCGATCGCGGCGACGGCGGTGACCCAGCCGATCGGGTCGGCGTGGCTGCACGGGTTGCAGATGGTGATCGTGCCGCTCGTCGTCGGGCTGCTCGTGACCGGCATCGGCGCGACCACCGAGGCGGCGCGCGCCGGGCGGATCACGGTGCGCGCGATGGTGATGATCGTCGTCATCCTGTGGAGCACGACGATCATGTCCGCACTGGTCATGCCGTTGATCCTGGAGGCCTTCCCGTTGCCGCACGCGCTCGGTGCCGCGCTGCGCGCTGCATTGACGGGCGCCGCGCCGGTCGGTCCGGTGCCGGGGATCGGCGCGTTCTTCGACACGATCGTACCGACCAACATCGTCGCGGCCGCATCCAGCGACTCGTTCCTGCCGCTCACCGTCTTCGCGCTGACGTTCGCCTTTGCCGTGACGAAGCTGCCCGACGATCGCCGCCGCGTGCTGACCGGCTTCTTCCAGGCGGTCGTCGACGCGCTGTTGATCATCATCACATGGGTGCTGAAGCTGGCGCCGATCGGCATCTTCGCGCTGGCCTACGGCGTTGGCGCACGCACCGGGACTGCGGCTTTCGGCGCGCTGCTGCACTATATCATCTGTGTCTCGGCGATCGGGTTCATCGTCCTGCTGTCCGCTTATCCGATCGGGATGATCGGCGGGCGGGTCGGCTTCGGTCGGTTCGCGCGTGCGGTCGCGCCGGCGCAGGCGGTGGCGATCAGCACGCAGTCGTCGCTCGCCTCGCTGCCGGCGATGTTGAAGGCCTCGACCGATCTCGGCGCGTCGCCCGCCACCGCCGGGATCGTCCTGCCGCTGTCGGTCGCGGTGTTCCGCGCGACCAGCCCGGCGATGAACCTGGCCGTCGCGCTGTACGTCGCGCACTGGCTGGGGCTGCCGATCGGGCCGGGGCAGATGGCGGCGGGCGTGGCGACCGCGGCGATCACCACGATGGGGTCGATCTCGCTGCCCGGCACGATCAGCTTCGTTGCCTCGGTCGCGCCGGTGGCGCTGGCGATGGGCATCCCGCTCGAGGTGCTGGGTCTGCTCATCGCGGTGGAGACCATACCCGACCTGTTTCGGACCGTCGGGAACGTGACGATGGACACCGCCGTTACCATCTCCGTCGCAGCGCGGTCCGATCACGGGAACGCCGCTCAGGAGATTCCGCATGAAGTATCGCACGCTCGGCCCTGATTTCGAGGTTTCCGCGCTGGGTCTCGGCTGCATGCCGATGGCCGGCATCGGCAAGGGCATGTACGGCGAGGCGAACGCCGACGAGAGCATCGCGACGATCCACCGCGCGATCGAGCTGGGCGTGACGCTGTTCGATACCGCCGAGATCTATGGCCCGCTGGTCAACGAGGAACTGGTCGGCAAGGCGATCCGGGGCAAGCGCGACGGCGTCGTGATCGCGACCAAGTTCGGCTTCCGCTACGACGAGAACGGGATGACCGGGGTGGACTCGACGCCGGCCAACGTGCGGCGCGCGTGCGAGGGATCGTTGAAGCGGCTCCGGGTCGAGACGATCGACCTGTTGTACCAGCACCGCGTCGATCCGGGCGTGCCGATCGAGGATACGGTCGGCGCGATGGCGGACCTCGTTCGCGAGGGCAAGGTGCGGCATCTCGGGCTGTCGGAAGCTGGGCTCGATACGATCCGGCGGGCGGCGGCGACGCATCCGATCGCGGCGTTGCAGAGCGAATATTCGCTTTGGGAGCGGGACGTCGAGGACGCGATCCTGCCGCTGTGTCGCGAGCTGGGGATCGGGTTCGTGCCGTATTCGCCGCTCGGGCGGGGCTTCCTGACGGGGCAGATTACCGCGCGGTCGGATCTGCCCGAGGGCGATTACCGGCGGAATGACCCGCGCTATTCGGAAGAGAACTTCGCCAAGAATATGGAGATGGTCGCGGTAGTGAAGTCGATCGCCGATACGCATGGGGCCTCGCCTGCGCAGGTCGCGCTTGCGTGGTTGCTGGCGCAGGGCGACGACATCGTGCCGATACCGGGGTCAAAGCGTCGGGTCACGCTAGAGGACAGCATGAAGGCGGCGGACATTACGCTGTCGGCTGACGATCTGGCGAAGCTGGATGCGGCGGCGCCGCGGGGCGGGACGGCCGGGCCGCGGTACGGCGAGAAGGCGCTGTCGATGACGCGGATCTGACTTCTCCCCTCCCGCTTGCGGGAGGGGTCGGGGGAGGGGCGTGCCTCAAAGGCCGGACGCCAGTACGTACGTCGCGCCCTCCCCTAACCCCTCCCGCGAGCGGGAGGGGAATTTTGCGTCAGCCTCGCGGCACCTGTTCGCCGCGGGTGTCTATGCCCGCCGCACTCGGCTCGCCGAGTTCGTTCTGGCCGGCCATCGCGTGATCCACCGCACCCAGCTGGTCGAGATGCATCAGCTTGGTGACGAACGGCGCGAGCACCAGCACGACCACCCCGACGCCGATCGCGAACCAGCCGATCCGACCGTACACTTCGAGCACCCGCCCGACGCCGGCCCCCTCGCCGCCGGTCGCCTGGGCGATCAGGCCGGCGAGGAAATTGCCGCCTGCAGTCGCCAGGAACCACGTTCCCATCATCAGCCCGGTCATGCTCGGCACCGAGAGCCGCGTCATCGACGACAGCCCGATCGGCGAGAAGCAGAGCTCGGCCATCGAGTGCAGCATGTAGAGCAGCACGACGAAGATCGCCGGGGTGAGGCCCTGTGCCGGCGCGCCGAGCGTCAGCACGAAGAAGCCTGCACCGACCAGAATCAGGCCGATGCCGAACTTGAACGGTGCGCTCGGCTCGCGCCCGGCCTTGCCAAGTTTGGTCCAGATCGCCGCGAACACCGGGGCCAGCGTGATGATGAAGAACGGATTGACCGACTGGAACACCGACGCCGGGATAGTCCAGCCGAACACGACGCGGTCGACCGACTGGTCGGTGTAGACGTTGAGCGACGAGCCGGTCTGCTCGAACAGCGCCCAGAACAGCGGCGCCAGCGCGATCAGGAACAGCGCCGCGAAGATGCGGTCGCGGTCGACGCGCGGCAGTTTCGCGACCGCGGTCCACAGGATATAGCCGACGGTGACGAGCGACGCGACGATCAGCGCGGTGCCGACGACGCCCTGGCTGCGCACCAGCCACCACGAGACGGCGACGCCGACAATCCCGCCGAGATAGATCAGCCATTCGATCGACAGCCCGGCAACCGGCTTCGATGCGAGCACGGCGGCGTCGGGCGCTTCGCCGACACCGTGCAACTCGCGCTGGAACAGGATGAACATGACCAGCCCGAGCGCCATGCCGATGCCAGCTGCGCCGAAACCGTACGACCAGCCGACCGTCTCGCCGAGGATGCCGACCGCGATCGGGCCGACGAACGCGCCAGTGTTGATGCCCATGTAGAAGATCGAGAACGCCCCATCGCGCCGCATGTCCTCTCGCGCGTAGAGCTTGCCGACGAGCACAGAGATGTTCGCCTTCAGGAAGCCGGTGCCGACGATGATGAAGGCGAGGCCGAGATAGAAGCCGTTGAGGGCAGCGCCATGCACGCCCTGCGGCGCCTCGACGATCGCCAGCAGCAGATGGCCGAGCGTGATGAAGATGCCGCCCGCGAGCACCGCTTTGCGTGGCCCCAGGAAGCGGTCGGACAGATAGCCGCCGATGATCGGCGTGATGTATACCATAGAGGTATAGGCGCCGTAGATCGCGTAGGACGGCTCGTCGCCAAACAGGAAATGCTTGGTGAGATACAGCACCAGGATCGCGCGCATGCCGTAGAACGAAAACCGCTCCCACAGCTCGACGAAGAACAGCATGAACAGCCCGCGCGGGTGCCCGAAAAACGTCTTCGCATCGGCAGGAACGCCGCTGCCCCTGGTCGCGTGGGGGTTGGCCATGTGGTGATGAAGCTCCTTGGTGCGCCGCTGACGGGCGCTCGATCGCGCGCAACTTAACGACAAAGCCCGGACTGTAAATATCGCACATCAGGGCCTATCTGCCGGAGCATGCTCAACGATCGCTCAACGCCGCTCTCGCTGCTCGCCACCCGTCGTTCGGGCAAGCCACGCGATTTGATCGCGCCCGGCCCCGATTCCTACCAGCTGGCGACGATCCTGGAGATCGCGGCGCGGACGCCCGATCATGGCAAGCTGGCGCCGTGGCGGTTCGTGGTAGTCGGCGACGAGCACCGCAAGGCGCTGTCGGCGCTGATCACCGACGCGTATCTCGCCGAGCGTCCCGACGCGTCGCGGCTCGAGCTGGAGTCGCTCGACCAGTTCGCGCATCAGGCGCCGACCTTGGTCGTCGTCCTGTCGTCGCCGAAGGAGAGCAAGATTCCGCTGTGGGAGCAGGAGCTGTCGGCGGGCGCGGCGTGCATGAACCTGCTTCATGCGGTCCATGCCGAGGGGTTCGCGGGCGGCTGGCTGACCGGCTGGGCGGCATTCTCGGACACGGTGCGTGATGCGTTCGGGTCGGCGTCGGAGCGGATCGCGGGCTTCATGTTCATCGGCACGCCGTCGCGCGCGCTCGACGAACGGCCCCGCCCGGATATGGCACGGCTGGTAAGCCATTGGGGTTCCTGAGGACTCGACTTCCTACGCAATTACTGTATTAAGCCACTATGACAGCGCTCAGCAGCGACGACAGCCCCGTATACATCCGCCTCCGCAGCACGATCGCCGCGGGAATCCTGCGTGGCGACTATCGTGCGGGGGATCAGTTGCCATCGGTCCGCGCATTCGCCGCGGAGCAGGGTGCGAACCCGCTGACGGTCGCCAAGGCATATCAGAGCTTCCAGGACGACGGCTATGTCGAGGTGCGGCGCGGCGTCGGGATGTTCGTGATGCCGGGCGCGGCGGAAGCGCTGCGCGTGGCCGAGCGCGAGAATTTCGTGACGACGCAGTGGCCTAGGATTTTGGGGCATATCGATTTGCTGGGGCTGGATGCGCATGACCTGCTGGAGCGTGAGCGGGCCTGAATGCTCGCGAGCGATGCCCTTCTCCCTGCGTTTGCCCTCACTCTTACGAGCTCGTCTTAGCGCTCTCCCGTTCGTGATCCCCCACCTCCGTTCGTCCTGAGTAGTCATCTAGTAAGCGCGAAGCGCCGTATCGAGAGGACGTATCGAAGGACAGGTTGGCGCGCGGCGCGGAACCCATGCTTCGATACACGCCCTCGATACGCTCCTGACGGAGCTACTCAGTCGCTACTCAGCACGAACGGCAATGGGATAGAAGCCCAACCAGGCCTCAAAAAATCCCCAGCGCGGCGACGTCCTCGACGCTCAGGTCGATCCCGAACAACAGGCTCATGCGGATCCGGTACACGCGCGGGTCGGTGACCTCGCCGACGCTGGTGTCGGTCCCCGAGCGCCGCCGGTAATTGCGCCCGATCAGCGAGGCGAAGCCGTTGGGCAGGACGATGCTGGCGATCGGCGTGTGCGTGAAACGGCTGGACGGCGCGGTCGAGGTCCAGTGGTTCGACAGCGCGAGATCCGCGTCGAACACTTGCGCGAGCGTGAAGCTATATTGCGGCTGGAACCCCTCGCCTGCCCCACGGCCGTCGGTGGTCATCGGATCACCGTCGCGGAGCAGCATCCAGCCGTTTTCGGTCGCCTCGAGGCGGAAGCGTGCGCCGTCGGGTGCGGTCGCCTCGGTGCCGTCGGCGAGCGGGAGGACGGGCGTGTAGCTGCCGCCGAAGCCGGTGTCGGCGATCCAGTCCTGCCCGTCGATCGTCACCAGCGCGAAGGTGTGGGTAAGCGGCGGCGGCACGTCGGTCGCGGCATACCACACGCGCGCGAGCAGCGGGCGGGCAGTGAAGCCGAGCTCGGCCAGCGCGTCGAGGAACAGCCGGTTGTGCTCGAAACAATAGCCGCCGCGGCGTGCGGTCACGAGTTTCGCGAAGACCGACGCGCTGTCGATCGCGAGGCCGCGACCTAGGACGACGTCGAGATCCTCGAACGGGATGGTTTGCCGATGCGCGAGTTGCAGGCGGCCGAGACCGATCGAGTCGAGCGTCGGCCGCGCGGGCATGGCGATGCGGTGGAGATAGGCGTCGAGGTCGAACATCTGACAGGGTTTCCCATGATTCCCTCACCCCATACCGTTCGTCCCGAGCAGCCGTCGAGTAGCCCTGCAAATGGCGTACAAGGAACGGGCGGGATGCTGGCCTCACCTCATCCCGTCATCCTGGGCTCGACCCAGGATCCAGAGCCGTGGACGCAGCCGCTTTTGGCTCTGGATCCTGACTTTCGTCAGGATGACGTGGGGTGGGGTGCGGGCCGCTAGATCAAGCCGCGAACAATTCCGGCTCGATCGAGTAGAGCACCGCCGCGCTGGCGTTCGCCGCAGCGTTGAGCCCCATCGCCTCGGGGACGATCTGGTCGAGGTAGAAGCGCACCGCCGCGATCTTCATCCGGCCGAAATCGTCGCTGCCGGCGACCTCGCCCTGCCGCTCCATCAGCCAGCCGCAGGTCGCGACCGACAGCATGGTGAGGAAGGGGTAGCTCGCGGCGAGCTTGTCGTCGGCATCCGCGGTGGCGAGTTTGCGCCCGATCGCTTCGCACGCGTCGACCAGCGCCAACAGCCGCTCGTCCTTCGCTTCCGCACGAATGTCGGCGATCAGCGCGGCGAACGCGCCGCCATTGTCGAGGCCGAGTTTCCGACCGACGAGATCTGCCGCCTGGATGCCGTTGGTGCCCTCGTAGATCGGCGTGATGCGGGCATCGCGGAAATACTGCGCGGCGCCGGTTTCCTCGACATAGCCCATGCCGCCGTAAACCTGGATGCCGAGCGACGCGACTTCGTTGCCGAGATCGGTGCCGTGCGCCTTGGCGAGCGGCGTGACGAGTTCGAGGCGGTTGCGCGCGGCGTGGTCGCCGAGATTGGCGCGGTCGACCTGCCCTGCGGCGTAGTAGACGAGCGCGCGCGCCGCCTGGGTCTGCGCCTTCATCCGCATCAGCATGCGACGGACGTCGGGATGCTCGACGATCTTGACCGACTCCTTGTTCGGCGAACCGGCGCGCGCCGACTGCACGCGGTCGAGCGCATAGGCGACCGCGCCTTGGGTGGCGCCTTCGGCGACCTGGACGCCCTGGAGGCCGACGTTCAACCGCGCGTTGTTCATCATCGTGAACATCGCGCGGATGCCGCCGAGCTCCGCGCCGATCAGTTCGCCGATGCAGTCGTCGTTGTCGCCGAAGCTCAGCACGCAGGTCGGCGACGCGTGGAGGCCCATCTTGTGCTCGATCGAGACGACGCGGACGTCGTTGAAGTCGCCCGGCGTGCCGTCTTCCTGGAGGCGGTACTTGGGGACGAGGAAGAGCGAGATGCCCTTCGTCCCCGCTGGCGCACCCGGCGTCCGCGCAAGGACGAGGTGGACGATGTTCGGCGCCATGTCGTGGTCGCCGAACGAGATGTAGATCTTGGTGCCCTTGATGCTCCACTTGTCCCCACCAAACTTATCGGGGCCCAGCGGGGTGGCGGTCGCACGGAGAGCGCCGACGTCGGAGCCGGCCTGCGGCTCGGTGAGGTTCATCGTGCCGGTCCATTCGCCGGTCGCGAGATGCGGCAGGTACAGCGCCTGCTGCTCGGGGCTGCCGTGATGCTGCAACGCCTCGATCGCGCCGACGGTCAGCGTCGGGCACAGCGCGAAACCCATATTGGCCGAGCCGAGCGTGTCGAGCACCGCGGTCTGGATCGCGAACGGCAGGCCCTGCCCGCCCCATTCCTCCTCGACGCCGATCGTGCCCCAGCCGCCCTCGACATAGTCCTTGTACGCCTGCGCGAAGCCTTCGGGCATGACCACGCCGTCCGGGGTCCATTTCGCGCCGACGGTATCGCCAGCGCGGTTGAGCGGCGCCCATTCGCCGGCCGCAAGTTGGCCGACGCCTTCGAGGACCGCGTCGACGACATCGTCGCTGGCGGCTGCATAGCGTTCGGTCGCGGCGATTTCGCCGATCCGCACGACATGATCGAGCACGAAACGCTGTTCGGTGGTTGCTGGAGTGAAGGCCATCGCATCCTCTTATCGCTACGGTTTGGACCCGCTATAGGCCCTCAGGATGACCCGTCCACACCCCCGGATTTTACCGTACGGCACGGCCGCGATCGCCGAGGCCGCCGCGCTGGTTCGCGACGGGGGAATCGTCGCGGTGCCCACGGAGACGGTGTACGGGCTCGCGGCGGACGCGACCAATGCCAAGGCAGTGGCGCGGATTTATGCCGCGAAGGGCCGCCCGAGTTTCAATCCGCTGATCGTGCATGTGGCGGATCTGGCGGCGGCGGAGCGTATCGCGGTGTTCGATGCGGATGCGCGGGCGCTCGCGGCGGCATTCTGGCCGGGGCCGTTGACGTTGGTGCTGCCGGTGCGGGGGGATTCGGGGATCGCTTCGCTAGTAATTGCGGGGCTCGACACGATCGCGATCCGGGTGCCTCGGCATCGGGCTATGCAGGGGTTGATCGCGGAGTCGGGGCGGCCTTTGGCGGCGCCTTCGGCGAATGCGAGTGGAGGGATTAGCCCGACTTGCGCCGCTCATGTGGCGGGGAGTCTCGGGGAGAACGTGTCGTTGATCCTTGACGACGGAGCTACCGAGGCTGGATTAGAGTCGACGATCGTAGCGGGGCGGATGGTGCTGCGACCGGGGCCGGTGACGGCGGCGCTCATTGCAAAACACCTCCCCGGCGGAGGCCGGGGCCCAGTTGGAACGTCGGATGTAACCGTGCGCAACGCCGATCATAGCCGTTCCCCAACTGGGCCCCGGCCTTCGCCGGGGGGGAGTGAGAGTGTGGTGACGGCGCCGGGACAGCTTGAGAGCCATTATGCGCCGAGGAAGCTGCTTCGGTTAAATGCAACCGAGGCAGGCTCGGACGAATGGTTGATCGGGTTTGGTGAAGTGCTGGGCGACGTGACGCTATCCGCTTCGGGAAACCTGATCGAGGCCGCTGCCAAGCTGTTCGACCTGCTTCACACCGCAGACGCGAACTCAAGCGTCCGTATCGCCATCGCGCCGATCCCGACCGAAGGCATTGGCGAGGCAATCAACGACCGCTTACGCCGCGCCGCCTACCGTTAGCTCCCGTTCCCCCGCGGGGGCGGGGATCCAGGAGCCAGGTTGGATTACGGTATTTAGCTGGGCCCCCGCGTCCGCGGGGGAACGGCTATTAGTCCGATCTTACGCGTTAACCTCCGCCTTCGACCGCGCCGCAAAGCTCTTGCGCAGCTTCTGCAGCTTGGGCGGGATCACCGCCATGCAATACGGGTTCGAACGGCCCGAGGTTTCCCAGTAATCCTGGTGATAGCCCTCGGCTTCATACCACGTGTCCATCGGCTCGATCGTCGTAACGATCGGCTTGGGCGAATCCGCCTGCGCGCGCGCCAAAGCTGCTTCCATCTCTGCCTTCTGCGCGTCATCCGCCGGGAACATCGCCGAGCGATACTGCGTCCCAACGTCGTTGCCCTGCCGGTTCAGCGTCGTCGCGTCGTGCGTCGCGAAGAAGATGTCCAACAGGTCGCCCAGCTTCAGCTGCTCAGGGTCGAAACCGATCCGGATCGCCTCGGCATGCCCGGTGTCGCCACCGCAGACCTGCTTGTAGGTCGGGTTAGGCACATGCCCGCCGATATACCCGCTCTCGGCGCTCTCCACACCGATCACATCCTTGAACACAGCCTCGGTGCACCAGAAGCAGCCGCCGGCGAGCGTTACATAATCCGTCATCACGATCTCCTTTCCGCCAATGTAGGAAGCCGCTACCGCGCAACAAAGAGGAGACGCGTATGATCGACGGTAAGGTTATGGTCACCGGCGGCGCCGGTTACATCGGCAGCCATGCGGTATTGGCATTGCTCGACGCGGGATACGACGTCGTGGTGCTCGACAATCTCGTCACGGGATTCGACTGGGCGGTCGATCCCCGTGCGGCGCTGGTCGAGGCGAACGTCGCCGACGATGCGAAGGTCCGCGCGGCGATCCGCGAGCACAATGTGAAGGCAATCATGCATTTCGCCGGCTCGGTCGTGGTCCCCGAATCGGTCAGCGATCCGCTCAAATATTACCGCAACAACACCGCCGCGAGCCGTGCGCTGATCGAGAGCGCGGTCGTCGAGGGCGTGCCGCACTTCATCTTCTCGTCGACCGCCGCGACCTATGGCACGCCCGAAAAGGTGCCCGTCGCGGAGGGCGATCCGACCGTGCCGATCAACCCGTACGGCATGTCGAAGCTGATGACCGAGGCGATGCTGCGCGACGTCGCCGCGGCGCACCCGATGAATTACGCCGCGCTCCGGTACTTCAACGTTGCGGGCGCCGATCCGCAAGGGCGCAGCGGCCAATCAACGGTCGGCGCGACGCATCTGATCAAGATTGCGGTCGAGGCCGCCACCGGCAAACGCGGCCATGTCGGCGTCTACGGCACCGATTTCGACACGCCGGATGGCACCGGCGTGCGCGATTACATCCACGTCACCGACCTCGCCGCCGCGCATGTCGCCGCGCTGGAGGTGCTGATCGCCGAACCCGCAAAGAGCCACACGCTCAACGCGGGCTATGGCAAGGGCTTCTCGGTGCTCGACGTGCTCGATGCGGTCGACAAGATCACCAACCGCACGATCGAACGTCGCCTCGAAGGGCGTCGTGCGGGCGACCCGGCGATGCTGATCTCGGACAATCGCGCGATCCTGAAGGCGCTCGACTGGACGCCGCGCCACGCCGATCTCGACGGCATCGTCCGCGATGCGCTGGCGTGGGAGCGTGCGCTCGCCGAGAAGGGTCGCTAGGACACGGCCGGATCGGTGGGCGGCGTGCCGAAAGCATGCCGCTCGCCGCCGATCGCCTGCCGCGCGCGCGCGGTCGCCAGCCACCAGGCGAGTGCCCACAGCGTGCCGAAGCTCCACCCGGCCAGCACGTCGCTCGGCCAGTGGACGCCGAGATACACGCGACTGCAACCGATCGCGCCAACCATCAGGATCGCGACGACGAGCATGTATGCCCGCGTCGCGCGATCCTGCGTCACCTGCGAGGCGAGGCCGGCGAGCGTCAGATAGACGATCGCGCTGTTCGCCGAATGCCCGCTCGGGAAGCTCATATGCGTGACGGTGACGAGGTGCGTGACGATGTCGGGACGCGGACGGGCGACGTGCAGCTTGACCAGCTCGACGATGATATTGCCGCTGACGCTCGACGCGACGATCGCGAGTGCGGTCAGCCAGAGCCGCTGGACGATCAGCAGGCCCGCGACGATCACCACGACGATCGTCAGGACGATTCCGCCGCCGAGCGCAGTGACGTCGGCGGCGACCTTGGGCAGCCAGGACGGACCACCCCAGGCGCGCAGCCCGAGGATGATCGACCGGTCGAACGCGAACGGCCAATGGTCGACCGCAAGACCAACGAGCAGGATGAGGACGATGCCGACCGCAGCGACCGACGCGCCGGCGAGAACCGCGGGCAGGCGTCGTCGCGCGCGCCCAGGCGGCGTGCCGTCGATGGTGGGTCCGCCGGGGCTCGAACCCGGGACCTCTCGATTAAAAGTCGCTTGCTCTACCAACTGAGCTACGGACCCCCGCCATCGTGGACCGCGCACCTAGTCGCGCGGGTGCCGTCGGTCAACCATCTGTGCCAATTGGCGGATCGTCCGATGGGTCAGCGGATCGCGCCATTTCGGGACGAGCGCGGCAAGGGGGCCGAGCACGAAGCCGCGGGTGCGGAACGCGGCGTGCGGCACGGTGAGTCCGCGCGACGACCATGCGCCGCCCGACCAGAGAACGATGTCGAGGTCGAGCACGCGGCTGCCCCAGCGGCGGCCGGGGCGGCGGCCGAACCCGCGTTCGACCCGTTTGAGGCGGACCAGTAGCGCGGCGGGGTCCTCGGGCGTTTCGATCAGCGCGACGGCGTTGGCATAGCGGCGGTTCGAGGGACCGAGGGGAGCGCTGGCAACGGTCGGCGATCGGGCCACGACATTCCCGAGCGCCTCCAGCGCGGCGGCGATCTCGCGTTCGGGGGCACCGTGGCGGCCGCGTCGGTTCGAGCCGAGCGCGATCGCGTAGGTGGTTGCGGTGCGCGCGATCATCGGGTGCGGGGTTGCAGGCGACATTTGGTCCGCCTAGCGCACTCCGATGGATTCCACACCTTACACCACCGAGCTTCCCGACGCCGCGATCGACTCGGCAGACGAGGTCGACGTCACGACCGTCTTCGCGCCCGTCGCCGCGTTGCCCGAGACCGAGCCGCCGCATGACTGCCCGCTCTGCCCGCGCCTCGTCGCGGTGCGCGAGCAGTTGCGGACCGAGTTCCCGACCTGGTGGAACGCGCCGGTCCCTGCGTTCGGCGATCCGGCGGCGTGGCTCGGCATCATCGGCCTGGCACCCGGCAAGCACGGCGCGAACCGGACGGGCCGCGCGTTCACCGGCGATTATGCGGGGCAGTTCCTGTACGAGACGCTCGGGCGGTTCGGGCTGGCCACCGGCACGTACGGCGCGAAGGCCGAGGACGGGCTGGCGCTGGACGGCGCGATCATCCTCAACGCGGTGAAGTGCCTGCCGCCCGAGAACAAGCCGACGCCGGAGGAAATCCGCACCTGTCGGCCGTTCCTCGAGACGCAGGCCGATGCGGTGCCGACCGCACGGGTGTTCGTCGCGCTGGGCCATATCGCGCATCAGTCGGCGGTCAAGATGCTGGGCGGTCGGTTGCCGAAGGCGCGGTTCGCGCATGGCGCGGAGCATGTGATGCCGGATGGTCGCATCCTGATCGATAGCTTCCACTGCTCGCGGTACAACGTGAATACCGGCGTGCTGACTGCGGAGATGTTCGACGCGGTGTTCAAGCGGGCGCTGGAGTTGCGCGAGACGGTCTGAAACGCTCACTTAACCCCGGGGCCGCGACACGTTAGTGCCTCTCGCAGTAGAAAGACGAACCTCCCCGGCGGAGGCCGGGGTCCAGTTGGTGAGGCCGTAGTAACGAAACACAGCGGCTAATTAGCGGCGTTTCCCAACTGGACCCCGGCCTCCGCCGGGGAGGTGCGAAACGGTGGGCCTGTGTAACTCCGGGGATTGGGCGCTACTCGATCACCCAAGCCTCGCCGGCCTGTGGCGTACGAAAGCGATCCGCGGCGATGTGTTCTCGCGCCAACGCTGCGCGGAGGTGGTCGGGCGGTTCGTTGATCCCCTCCGAGGTCAGTTCGAACGTGCCCCAGTGGACGCCGATCGCATACGCCGCGCCGAGCTGTTCGAACGCCGTCACCGCCTGGTCCGGGCCAATGTGATTGTCGGTCTCGTGCCCCGCAAAATGATACGCGCCGATCGGCAGGATCGCGAGGCGAACCGGCCCCGCCGCGCGCGCCTCGATCGCCCAGCGCATATCGCCGGGACCGGTGTCGCCCGCGAAATACAGGTTGCCGCCGGGCAGCGTCACGGTGAAGCCTGCCCATAACGTCTTGTCGCGGTCGCCGGGGTCGTATTCGCTCCAGTGATGCGCGCGCTCGACGATCACGTCGACGCCGGGGCGTAGTGACACGCGCCCGCCCCAGTCTCGCGCTTCTGCATGAACACCGTTGCGCTTGAGGATCTGGTCGTTGCCGAGACCGGTGACGATCAGCGGTTTGTCTCGGTGCCAGAGTTTTCGCATCGCACGCATATCGAGATGATCGCGGTGGTCGTGGCTTAAGAGGATCAGGTCGATCTTAGGCAGGTCCGCGAGGCGCACGCCGGGTTCGCGGACCCGCTTCACGCCGACGAACTGGACCGGCGACGACCGCTCGAGCCACATCGGATCGGTGAGGATGTTGAGCCCCTGGGTCTGCACCAGCACGGTCGAATGGCCGATCCAGGTGACGCGCATCGTCTGGCCCTCGACGCGCGCCGGGGGCCGCGTCGGGTTTACGGGGACTTCGGGCCAGCTCCGATAGGGTGGCTTTACGAGATTGCGGAGCAGTGCGACCGGGCCCTGCTTCTGCTCGCCGGTGCTGCCTTGCACGCCATCGGGGTTGAAGAAGCGCGTGCCGTTGAAGTGATCGCTGGATGGAAAGGTCTTTACCGATGGCGTCGCGCAGCCGGTGAGCAGCGCGAGAACGGGCAATATCGAGCGGGGGCGGATCATGGCGCGCTGACGAATATGTCACTTGATCATCAGGGTCCAGTCACGCGCGAAGGACCAGAGCGACCGGCATGGACGATGATTTCGAGGTGCGCGGGTTGCATGAGCAGCTGTCGGAGGAGCGCGCTGCCGGCGGGGAGGCGTTCGACCAGCGGATCGCGTTGTTCACCGCGATCCTGGCGACGCTGGCGGCGGTGACCAGTTTCCTCGGCGGGCATACGCAGAACGATGCGCTGCTCCACAAGAACGAGGCGGTGCTGATCAAGGCGCAGGCGTCGGATGCCTGGGGCTATTACCAGGCGGAGGATCTGAAGCGGCATATCGCGGAGATGGAGGTCGATCTCGCACCGCCCGGGTTGGGTGCAACGCAGATGGCGAAGCACCGGGCGGATATCGCGCGATACAAGGCGCGCGGGGCTGGGTTGAAGCGGCAGGCGGAGGCGCTTGACCGGCAATCGGCGATGGCGAACGGGGAGTCGGTTGAGGCGCTTCGGCCGCATACGAAGCTGGCGCTGGCGGTGACCGCGATCCAGGTGGCGATCGCGCTGGCGTCGATTACCGCGCTGACTGGGCGGCGGTGGTTGCTGTGGGTCGCGGGGGCGGCTGCGCTGGTGGGCGCGCTTCTGGCGGGGCTGGCCTGGTTCTGAACTGATCCTCCCCAAAACTCCGTCATCCTGGGCTCGACCCAGGATCCAGAGCCGTAAGCGCTGCGCATTGTAACTCTGGATTCCAGCTTTCGCTGGAATGACGGGCGGGTCAGATATCCTGAACCAGCCGGCCGTACAGATCCGGGCGGCGGTCGCGGAAGAAGCCGAACGCGGCGCGGTGGCGCTTGACGATGTCGAGGTCGATCGTCGCGGTGATCACACCTTCGTCGTCCCGGCCTAGTTCGGCGAGGATGTCGCCGCGCTCGTCGGCGATGAAGCTGGTGCCGTAAAAGGTCTGGCCGTGCTCGACGCCGACGCGGTTGGCGGCGACGATCGGCACGACGTTCGAAACGGCGTGGCCGACCATGGCGCGACGCCAGAGACGGGCGGTGTCGAGCGACGTGTCGTGCGGCTCGCTGCCGATCGCGGTCGGGTAGAACAGGATTTCCGCGCCCATCAGCATCATCGCGCGCGCCGTCTCCGGGTACCATTGGTCCCAGCAGACGCCGACGCCGAGCGTCGTCCGCCCGGCCTCCGACGCGTGAGGCCAGACCTTGAAGCCGGTGTTGCCGGGGCGGAAGTAGAACTTCTCTTCATAGCCGGGGCCGTCGGGGATGTGGCTCTTGCGGTAGACGCCCTGCACGTTGCCGTCGGGGCCGATCATCGCCAGGCTGTTGTAATGATGCGGGCCGTCCGCCTCGAAGAAGCTGGTCGGGATCGTCACCTTGAGCGCTTCGGCGAGCGCCTGCATCGCGAGCACCGCCTTGTGTTCGCCCACGGGTGCGGCGTTGGCGAAGAGCCCCTCGTCCTCGACGCGGCAGAAATACTCGCCTTCGAACAGTTCGGGCGGCAGGATCACCTGCGCGCCCTTCGCGGCGGCCTCGTGGACGAGGCGCGATACGTTGGCGATGTTGCGGTCGATGTTGGGCGTGAAGCCCAGCTGCAGCGCGGCGACGGTGATTGCGGTCATGGCGGCGCATATAATGAGGGGGGACGTGATGTGCGAGCCTTCTTGCTGTTCCCCCGCCTTCGCGGGGGAACAGGAGCGGCGATTGACACTGCCCTGCCCTGTCCGACATGCGCCGGGGATGATGACACCCACCCTCCCCGCAAGCTGGCAGTCGCTCCAAGCCGAGCTCGAGGCGCCGTATATGCGGGCGCTCGATGCGTTCCTGGAGACCGAGCGGGCAGCAGGCGCGCGGATTTTTCCGGACGAGGCGGACCGGTTTCGGGCGCTGGAGCTTACCCCGCTCGATCAGGTGCGGGTCGTGATCCTGGGGCAGGATCCGTATCACGGCGAGGGGCAGGCGCATGGCCTCAGCTTCTCGGTGCGGAAGGGCGTGCGGACACCGCCGAGCCTGGTGAATATCTACAAGGAGCTGGAGGCGGATCTTGGCATTCCGCGCGCCCGCCACGGCATGCTCGATCACTGGGCCGCGCAGGGCGTGCTGTTGCTCAACGCAGTGCTGAGCGTGCGGATGGGCGAGGCGGCGTCGCACCAGAAGCGCGGCTGGGAGCAATTTACCGATGCCGTCATCGCGGCGGTGAACGCGCAACCAAAACCGGTCGTGTTCCTGCTGTGGGGCGCGTATGCGCAGAAGAAGGCGGCGTTCGTCGACGACGTGATGAAAGGCGGGCGACACCTGGTTATCCAGTCCGCGCACCCGTCGCCGCTGGCCGCGCGAACCGGGTTCTTCGGATCGCGGCCGTTCAGCAAGGCCAACGCCTTTCTCGAAACCCATGGGCGCACCCCGATCGATTGGGCGCTGCCGGAGACCGACCGATGAGCGACGAATACACCTATGACGAAGCGACCGGCGAATGGGTCGCCGGCGGTGCTACGACCGCGGTGGCGGTGGATGACGGCGCGGTCGTGGTGCGGGATTCGGTCGGCAACGTGCTGGCGGATGGCGATCAGGTGACGCTGATCAAGGACCTGACCGTGAAGGGCGCTGGCCAGACGCTCAAGCGCGGCACGCTGATCAAGTCGATCCGGCTGACGGGCGACGCGCAGGAGATCGACTGCCGCTACGAGGGGATCAAGGGGCTGGTGCTGCGCGCGGAGTTCGTGCGGAAACGATAAGACTGCAACCACGGCGCCGTCGATGCGCGACGAGAGGGTGGACATCCGATCGCGTCGCAAAGTTCGGTGGCACCGATCCACCACATCACCGGGACATCACAATGCCCTTCCGATCGCCAGCCGCGATCGGAAGGGCATTGTGTTTGGTCAAATGCCGGATGCCCGGCGGCCGGCCTTTTCGCGGAGGACCAGACGGAAAATCCGGGGGCAATCGATCAGATAGCGCCGCCACAACCGCGCAGGATTAGACATCAGGCGATGCAACCATTCCACGCCGGATTTTTGCATCCAGACCGGCGCCCTGCGCTGGCGGTCGGTCAGGAAATCGATCGACGCACCAACGCACAACGCCACGCCGGGCCGCTGCCGAAACGCGGCCAGCGCGTCGGCGAATCGTTCCTGCTTGGGCGAGCCGAAACACACGAGCAGGATGTCCCAATCGGCATCCGCAGCGTCGTGCAGACAGGCAGACCAAGCCTCGCTCCCCACCGCCATGCTGCCCGGTGATGCGATGAAGGTGGTTCGTGCCTTGGGAAAACGCGCCACCAACGTTCGCCAGTCATCGTGGCTGGGTCCGATGATACCGATATTATGCATCATGTTGTTCGCCAGCAGATCGGCGACGAGATCCGAACCGGGATAGACGTCGAGCGCTACGCCGGTCATCCCGGCCAGCTTTGCCAAGACCCGGCTGTCGCAGATCTGCAGGGCGGCATGGTCGTACACCGCTTTGATCGCGGGATCCTGGTCGGCCCGGGTCACGAAATCGACGTTCGGCGTGATGACGAAGCCGTAGGACTGTCGGGACAGCGTTTCGATCCGACGGGTCAATGCCTCGTGGCTCCCCTGCGCGAAGCGGAACCCCAGGAATGCCTTGTCGTCGTGCACCGGCATCGTTGTACTTCGCACTATATCGTCATCCTCGCACCACGGTCGACGACCGGGCAGACCACCCTGCCCCGTCATCCCGTACCGTCTCAAATTATTCCTATGGTCGGCGTCCCTATCAGCGGATCGCCATAGTGCAAGCCACGACCTTCGTTCGATCTTTCCCGAACATGGCGTGCCGGGATCACTATTGCGCGGCGTGCGGGACCGGCTTGATCATCGCCAATACTGCGCTCTTTTCCATGGAGACGAGGGCGCTCGCCTTGTCGCCGAGACCATAGGACATGACGACCCTGCCATCGTGCTCGGCCAACCCGGCGCAGAACTCGATACCGCGCTTTTCGAAGAAAAACGGCTCGGACATACCAGCGACATTCCAGTCGGGATCCAGGACGACGAACCGATGGGGATAGAGCGGCTTCATCTTCGGCAAGCTTGCCGTCAATTTGCGCGCCGCCAGATGCGCCACGCACAGCCAGTTTCCATCCCACGCGATGATCTGCGACGACCCGGACCAGTTGGCCAGCGCGGGAATACGGGTCGACCGCCGATATCGCTGCGCCAGGCGCTCGCCATCGAACGCGTAGACCTGCATGTCTTCAAGGCGGTACAGGAACGTCGGCTGCTCCGCGTCCAGCACGGGCATCCAGTTTTTTTCGCGGGGAGCGCCGTGCGGCGAGGGCAACAGCTGGAGCGGGCCGACATCCGTATCGCGGATCTCGGCGATGCACATCGTGTTGCGGGTCCCCGTCCAGTCCGGCATCACGGCGCCTTCCTGATCGGGGACGGCAGCCTGCGGGGCGAGTTGCAGCGCGCTCCATAATCCGAAGAGCCGCCCCTGATCGATGAAGAGGCGTGGATCTTCCAAACCGTTCCGCGCCTCGGGCACGGTCGACCGCGCGACATGGTCGTCGAGAAGAACGGCCGCGACGGGGTTGAGGGAGTCATCGCACTCGACCAGCCAGGTTTCCGACGCGAGGTTGTCGATCCCGCCGGGCACGACATAGGCCCCCTGCGCGGTCATGCGATAGTTCGGCCGCCGCGCCGCGACGAGCCATTTTCCCTGCCACCGCAGAATGCTCGGATTGCAGAGCCCCTCGACATCCGCCACGCGCAATGGCGTGTGCCGAACGCCTGGGCGCCTCGCCAGCAGCGGCGCGCGAACCGCAAGCAATGCTTCGCGGATCTGACCAATTCTGAAGTCCAGATATGAGGCAGCCTTTGCGGACCAACGTGCCATGCTCATCCTCGTAAAAAATTCAGGTTTTCACCGCGCGAGCGGCGGTACTGCGGTTCGGTTGGGTCGTCCACGAAGCAGACGCTATGCAAACCGGCCGCTGCGAGCGAAACGACACTAGGTCGGCGCGCCTGATACTCGCATGTCCCGCGGGTGGACCACCGTGCTCGCGAACGTTGACGGGGGTGCACGCAACGCCGTGTAAGGCCTCGCTGCGAGACATCGGAAACCCGACCGCTCGGCGTGCAATCGAGGCTTTCTACATCGGCTTTTAACCTGCTGCAAAAAAATTGTAAAAAAGTCTTGTCAACGCCAGCAAGATGGTGAACCTTGCTCATGTGTCCGCGTTTGGGACACATATGGAAACGAGACCGGGATACCGGCTTACCAATGGAGTGGGTATGAATAATCACCAGACCGTCATCCGAGAGGCTCCGTCCGCTCAAGGTGCCATGTCCCTGTTGGGCGCTGTGCTCGTCGGTATAACAGTCTGGGCTGGAGCGATTACATACCTGCTGTGACCGACGCAAAACCGCCGCTAGCGGGATGTGTCTAGCGGCGGCGGAGCAGATGCGACACGCTTGCCCGAGCCCCCCACGGTCGTTGGGCTGTTGTTGAGCACGCGAACAAGCTTGTCCCTGACCTTGCGGACGTCCTTGAACAGATTGCTGGTTGCCGCCTTGTCGCAGCCGGTCTCGGTCACAGCCAAAGTTTCGGATCCCACCGACGCGTCGACGACATACCCGCCGAACCGCTGGTAGGCACGAGCCAGCGCAGCACCTTCGCGGGTCAATCCCAGCGATGCGATATCGACATCGGGTCGGATCCCGATCAGCGCGCCCATCGGCACAAGTCCCGTATAATTATTCTTGCCGCCGCCGTCGCTCATGCTCGCCGGCCAGACCTTCTGGCCCGCCATGGTCGGTGATTTGCGCAGCATCGTCGTGCTAAAGACCATCGCGACGGCATGTGGGATCTCACCGCGGCGCAATTCTTCGCACCGCACCAGTCCGCCGAGCAGCGATCCGCCGAAGCCGCGAATCCCTTCCGATCGCCCCTCGCCGCTGGCGATGCCCGATCCCTTCAGATCGACGCGTACCAGATAGTTTGCGTGGATCGTCCGATGCGCCGAGTCCCATTTGCCGATCCAGGCCTCATACGCCACCTGCCCGGTCGGATCGATCAAGACGGCATGTCCGTCGCTGCCACCGAGAAACTGTACCGAGGACGGCGTTCGCAGGTCGATCGAGCCATTGGTCATCGCTCCACCCGCCGGCCAGGCCGCGGTCGCCGAGCGTCGTTCGAACGTCCACCGCACGAGCGGGTCGCTCTCCTTGGCGCGGTACACGCCAAAGGCTCCGACCGCGATCCAGGCGTAGGACCCGCTATGGTAACCCACGTCGTCGCTGTGGATCATCGCCGTTTCGGCCGCGGTATCGGACTGGAATACCGCACCACGCCCCAGCGGCGTGTTCCATATGCTCGTATCGGCAAACGGCTGGTCGGCGGCTTGCCGCGTGGTCGTCTGGGCCGGGCTCGACGTCGTCAGCACCAGGCTTGCGCCTGCCAGAACAAGCGCCGGGCCGAACCGCGAATTCACTCTTCTCGTCACGACTGTTCCCTTCGATGCGTGTCCGTTATAGTGAGCGCAATCAGACGCGTATGTAGTGGACGCGTCCGATCCCCTTCCATTCGCCGATGCAAATGCATCGTTCGATCGATTTCGAGGGCCCTCCCCAAAATGACGACGACGCCGCGCGAATTGCGCATCATCGCCCAAGCGGCATCTGCAACATCGGGTGAGAATCCCTATACGAAGCTGCTCTACGACGGGATGTCGGGGCTTCCCGTCCGCATCATCCCGTATACGCGCCATGCCGTCGCCACGCAGGCGCCCGATGTCATCCACATCCACTGGCCGGAGTTTCTCGTCAGGTGGGATGCCGGACGGGTGGCCATGATCGCCGATGTCCTCAAGGAGTTTTCGCTGCTCAGGCTGGCGAAGGCGCGTGGTGCGCGGATCGTATGGACCGCGCATGATCTCGGTGCGCATGATCGTCCGGAAGCGGGCCGGCTCTACCGCTGGTTCCTGGCGCGCTTCAACCGGATGATCGATCTGGTGATCAGCCTCAGCCCTTCGGCGCTCGAATCGGTTCAGGCGCGGTTTCCCGAACTTGCCAAAACGCCCGCGCGGGTGATCCTGCATTCGCATTACATCGGCTATTATCCCGCAGCTGCGCCCGTAGCGCCCGCTGCCCCGCTTGCTACCGGCGCCGATACTGACGGCGACACTGGCCGCGCGCTCACATTCATGACGTTCGGCCAGTTGCGCCGTTACAAGAACGTCGACGGCCTGATGCGGGCGTTCGGCGAGCGTGCGGCGGGCGAACGACTCATCATCGCTGGAGAAATCCGTGGAACGCAGGCGTTCCGCGAGGAGATTCACGCGCTGGCGGAGACGCCGGGCGTCGAGCTGATCGAACGCCGCATCGAGGACGATGCGGTCGCCGGGCTCCATGCGCTCGCCGATGTGGTCGTGCTGCCCTACGACCTCGGCACCGCGCTCCATTCGGGCGCGGCCATCCTCGCTTTGTCGTTGAACACGCCGGTCGTCGTGCGCGACACCCCCACCATGCGCGACCTTCAGGCGGTGGTCGGATCGGAATGGCTGGGGGTGTTCGAGGGCGAGCCCGCTGCCGCGCTGGCAGTAGCGGTCGAGTTGGCGGCAAAGCCACGCGCCGCCACGCCCGACCTCAGCCGGATGGACCCGACCCTGCTCGCGCATCAGACGCTCGACGCGTACGCCGCCGCGACGAACCGCGCCGCCGTTTGAGGCCAGCAGCGATTGCGCCGCGCCGCTAGCGCGGCCGGCGCAACGTCACGAACAGCGACCGACCGCTTTGCCCCACCCAGCGCATCCCGATCGACATCAGCTCGCGCCCGAACGGGGACAGGAACTGGGCCGCGATCGACGCTGTGTAACTGACGATGAGGAGCACGCCGGGACGGACGACCGCCGGCAGTGTCGTCGGTAGCACCGCCATGACCGCCAGATCCGCCACCAGTGCGAACACCGTGACCACGTGTAGACCGAACAGATGGCGGACTCGCACCGACGTACCGCGCGTTGCGGCGACGAACAGCGCCGGCGCGCGGATCGCCTCACCCACGAAATAGGCGATCGCCATGCCGAGCGGCCCCCAGGGCAGCCCTGCGACGAACCCGATGATGACGGTTACCGCCGAGAACAGGCTCCACCGGACCAGCGCCCTGGTACGCGTCGTCGCGATGAACAGCGACAGCACGGCGTCGTTGACGATCAGTAGCGCACCGGCCGCCGCGAGCCAGCGAAAGATCGGCGCGGCGCTGCTCCAGCGCGGCCCCATCAGCACCTGAACCACGTCCTCTGCCGCCACCGCGGCGACCAGGATACCCGGCACTGCGACGGCGGTGAGCGCCTGGAGGAACAGCATGAAGGCGCGTCGAAACCGCTCGCCATCGTCGCGGGTTCGCGCCAGCACGGGCAGGACGTTGCGCGACATCGGCCCGGTGAAATTCTGCAGCGGGAACAACATCAGCTTGTAGGCGCGGTCATAGAGACCTAGCGGCGCTGCCCCCCAGAACCGCGCGAGCAGCACGTTGTCGAGGTTGCGGGTTACGAACACCGAGATGTTCGCCGCCGATACGCCGCCGCCAAAGCCGACCATCAATCGGATCGCGCTCCAGCGAAACACGAATTTCGGCCGCCATCGCTCGAGGATCATGAACATGGCGGTATTGGCGATGGTCGACAGCAGCGAGCCGATCCACAAGGCCCAATAGGAGCGCAGGACGATCGCGGCGATGACGGTTGCGGCAAAGCCCGCGACGCTGCTGACGATCTCGACCAGGCTCTGCGCGTGAAACCGCATCGATCGGTTCAGCATCGCATTGTAAAGCGGGTTCGGCGCGGTCGAGAGCAGCAACAGCGCCGACGCCGCAACGAGAATGCCACTGGCCGAATTGTGATAGAAGACGGAGACGAGCGGCGAGATGGCGACCAGAATGATCGACGTCACCGCGCACAACCCGACGTTCAACCACAAAAGCGACGACAGCTGAACGTCGTCCACCTCGTCGGCTTGCACGATCGCATGATCAAAACCGATATTCTGGAACAGCATTGCAAAGCCGATGACCGGCGCCGCCATCGCATAGGTTCCGTAGTCGCTCGGCGACAACAACCGCGCGACGATGATCGTGCTGGCAAAGGTCAGGACGATGCGGATGACCTGCGCGGCACCGGTGCTCAAAGCGCCCGACATGACGCGTGCTTTGTATCCGTTGTCCGCCATCATCTATTCTCCCGCGCGTCCCCCTAGCGTCTCAGCCGACGATGTCACGATAATACACGGCCGACCGTGCGGCTGAGGCGACCTCTCGGCCGGCTCGCGGTCGACATACGCGGACCGACGGCTCCGTAGCGATAGCGCGGCGAAATACCCATGCCACGGCCAGACCCGCGCTACCGGGCACTTTGATCGAGATTAACCACGTGCCGGAACACTATATTGATAGACGACCGCTAGCACTCGGCCCTTAAGTTGGTCGGAGAACGTGCGTGGCACGACTGAAGCGGCATTTGCTCTACGGCCTGACGGCGCAGTGCATCGTGATGCAGCCTGCGCTTGCGTCGCCGAAACCGTCTCCCTTCCTGATACTGGGCGGCAGCGCCGAGGCACCGAGAGGCTATCTCGCGATGTGCGCGCAGACGCCGGTCGAGTGTGACGGGGCCCCCGCGGCATCATCGCTCGCCGCATCCGCAGACTCGGTCGACGTTCATACGCCGGTCGGTGCCTCGATCGGCGCGACGGGCGCTATCGTCGCCGCCCGCCACGTCCTGCCTGTGCTCGCTCCGGCTATCGCTTTTCGGCCGCCCCGGTTTTCGGTCGCAGTTCATGGGCCGATGCTCAACGATCGCTTCGGGGGATTTACGCTCACGATCGGATCGCCCACCCCACCGCAGGCGCTCGCCTTCGTCTACAGGGTCGATTCGACACCGATACTCGCGCCGATGCCGCATCCGGCACCGGCACCGGCACCGGCACCGGCACCGGCACCGATGTCGCCAGATATCGACGAGCAACAACTGCTTCGACAGATCAACGTACGCGTCAACCGGATCGTTCGCCAGGCTACCGATCTGGCAATCTACGGGCGCGAGGAAGTGTGGCACGCGAGCGGCGCGTACGACGGCGCCGCCGGCGATTGCGAGGACATGGCCCTCGAGAAACAGGCGGAGCTGATCACCGCCGGCTTTCCCAAAAGCCGGTTGTCGCTGGCCGTGGTTTATGCGCCGGCGGTCGGTCTCCACACGGTCCTGGTAGCGCGGACTCGCGACGGGGATCAGGTTCTCGACAGCCGCACGCCCTATCTGCGGCCCTGGTACAAGAGCGGCTATACCTGGCTTTCCGTACAGGCGTTCGCAGGATCGAAAGCCTGGCGTCAGCCGCTGTCGGAACGGCAGATCGCGCTGGCGGCGAGTGATACGGCCGATACCGACCGTTCCTGACGGTCACCGCCCACGCTCAACCGCCTATCTTCAATAGGTGTTCTTGTGAACGAGCACCTTGAACGTCGCGAATATGATGATCAGGTCGCGCTTCAGTCGCCAGCCATCGGCATATTCAAGATCGGCCTGAAGACGCAGGACGAGATCGTCGCGGGTATGCGTCGCACCCCGGAACCCACGGACCTGCGCCAGACCGGTAATGCCGGGCTTCAGCGCATGGCGATGCCAATATCGCTCGTCGACCTCCCAGAACAGATCCTCTCCAGCCAGCGACCCCAGCGCATGCGGTCGCGGTCCGACGATGCTCATATGGCCCAGCAGGACGTTCATCAGCTGCGGCAACTCATCGACGCTGGTGCTTCGGATCAGCCGCCCGACGCGAGTGATGCGATTGTCATCGCGCTGGGTCGAGCGAGCACCGTCGGCATCGCTGCTCTCGACGCGCATGCTGCGGAACTTCAGGATGTCGAAAAAGGCGTTGCCACGTCCCACGCGCCGCTGCCGGAACAATATCGGGCCGGGGCTGTCGACCTTGATGGCGATCGCGATCAGCAACAGGACCGGGAACATCGCGATCAACGCAGCCGCCGAAACCGCGACGTCGAAGGCGCGCTTCATCGCCCGGTTGCGCAGCGTGAGCGGCCCCGCGGATACCCCGAGCGTGAAACGGCCATCGAGCGCGCCTACGCCGATCGGGCGCAGTTCGTCGACATCCTCGACGATGATCTCGCCCCGGACGCCGGCCCCCTTCAGCATCATCGCCCAAGCCCGACGCGCGTCCGGCGGACACAGGATGACGGCACGGTCGAGCCCGCGAATGACCTGGCTGAACCTATTGAGCATCGTCGGATCCTGCAGATCCGGACGAAGCCCCAGCGCCTCCGCATCGACAGTCGTGATACTGGCCCTGTCGCCGAGCGAAACTCGGTCGACGATAAGGATCTCGGCCGTGACGGCCGTGCCCAGATACGGGATCAGCCACTGGCCGACGACCTCACGGAAACCATACATCAGGATCGCCGCCGCAACCGCGGAACAGATCATGATGAGCCGCGACGCCAAAGGGTCGACCTTGAACAGGTAATAAGTGAGAAATAACAGCGTGTAGGAAAGAAACAACGACTGCAGGCTCGCCCAAATACCGGTCTCGGTCGAATGGAGTGCATCGACCGAATAGGCCTTCGAATTGAACGAGATCGTCACGAACAGCGGCAGGAGGAGTATCAGCACGCCAAACCAATTTGCATGCGTCACACGCAACGGTATCGCCATCACCACGCCGAGGATAATCGCGGTCACGTCCAGCGCGAGCAGCAATGCATAAATGCGGATACGCACCATGTGTGCCGAGGCCCGCACCATCCCGGTTTTCGCGTGTACGCCAATAGCGGAATCGTCGGCCGTACGATTCATGAATTACCCTCCAACCACCACGCGAGACCGGGAAACTACCCAATCCGGGTGCGTTGATAGGTGCCTTGGCGGCGTAGTCAACGGAGTTGTTTGCCAACCCATTCCAACACATACGGTGAAATCGGGACAGTTTTGGGTGTCGCTGAACACTTTATTAACCGCGCGCAATTAGGTCGGGAGACCGGAGGACTTTATGCGTGCCATGCGTTCCCAGGCCAAAGTAAACACGACCGACTTGCGAAGCGAACCGCGCGTGCCGCTAGGCCGTTCGGGCACGTTGCGTGGCGAGAATCGCGCCCAGCTGGTCATTCGGATTGCCGATCTCACGCGCGACGGATGTCGTATCGAGACCGACGAGACGTTGCTGCCCGACGAGCAGATCACGATCGGCATCGCCGGCGTCGGCAGTGTCGAGGCGCGCGTCGTCCGGCGCAGCGCAACCGGCTATGGCTGCGTGTTCATGACGTCGCTGCCGCGCGGCCGGGTCAGCGCCGCGTTCGAGGAAAACGTCGTTACGCTCCCGGTCGGTGCAAACCCGATTGCGCCCGATTCGGTCGCGACCGGCACGACCGATGCCGACCGCGCTTCCGATGTCCGCCGTGTGGGGCCTTCGCCGCGGTCCACCATGACTATCATAGCCGCCGTCTCGATCGCCGGCTGGGCATTGCTGATCTGGGGATTCACCGCCTTTTGATCCCGACGCCGGTGATATGCCAGCGTCCGCATCGCGCCGGTCGCGACCGATTTAGTTGATGTGATAGCCACCAAATGTATCGCGTGATGGCCGCAACCGATGCAGCGGCGACGCGCGCCGGCGGGCCTTTCGCAATGCCTCATACGGTGACACCGCGTGCCGTCCGCGTTCGGCCCAGACGATGCGGTAGTGGCTGGACAGCTTCCACCAGCGCCCGCCGGCCGTGCTGATGACGGTGGCCCCACAATGATCGCAAACACCGACGCAAAGCCCGGCATTGCGCTGGCTCGCACGGGCTTGATGACCAAATACACAGCGGATCGACATGGCCTCACACTGGCGCGATCGTCTCGCATTGCAAGATCGGAATCGATCCTGGAATGGCACATCGCCGGTACGCTGGTGGCCCGCCGAAAGCGCTGGAGTATTCCAGGCTCGGCTCTATGACCGCGAACAATTCGCCGACCTTAGCGCGATAAAGCAAGAGGATAGCATGATGACGCGCTCCGGGTCGGATCGTCGGACCCGCATTGCCGCAGTGGTCGTCCCCGTCGTCCTGTTCGGCCAGATGATGGCTCTGGCCGCCGACGGCCCCTTGCTGGCCGCCGCCGCCGCGGCTGTGGAAATCCTGGCGACGATCCTGGTCCTGCTCCTGGTAGCGCCGCCGTCGACGTTCTGGCGGCGTCTGGCTCCGCCGCTGGCGGTGCTCGGTCTTGCCGCCGCGTGGCTCGCCTCCGGCACGATGCCGGGCGTCGATCTGCTCCATCGTGGCTGGATCGCCCCGGATCTCAATCGGGGCGGCGTCGTCCGCTATATCGGCGGCGTTGCGGTCCTTGTCGCCGCGGCGGCGGTGGCGTGGCGACCGGGCGGCGCGCGTGTCTCGCTCGATGCCTGGATCATGGTCTCGCTGATCCTGCTGGCGGCCGGGTTCGCGATGAACGAAGCCGATCCGAGCCGAGTCTGGGGCTACGACAAGGGCTTCCTCGCGGGTCGCTTCACCGGGACGATCTTGAACGCGAACGCCGCCGGATGTCTGTTCGGCATCCTTGCGGTGCTTGGTCTCGGACGATTTCTCACCTTGCTGCCCCGAAGGCTCGATCCTGCCCCGCTGCCGATCATGATCGCCGCCCCTGTCGCGCTGCTGGCGGGGATCGGCGCGTGTGCGATCACCGCCTCGCGGACGGCGCTGGCGGCAACCCTGGTGGCCCTCCTGCTCGCGACCATATTCGACCAGGAGTTGCGAGAACAGGCCCGACAGCGGACCCGGTACATCGTCTTGCTGCTGGCGGCGCTCGCGATCGGCGTCGCAGTCATGCTGTTCCTGGTCGGCGATGTCGTCAGCGACAGGTTTCAGACGGTGTCGACCGACGGTATCGAACGGACCAGGATTTGGGCATTCTACGGCAGGATCGTGCTCGCACATCCCTGGGGCGTCGGCCCCGGCGGACTCGACGACATCACGCTCCACGCGCTCTCGTCGACGACGGACGCGGCGCGGATATGGTTCGTCCACTCGCCGCATAACCTATTCCTCTCGCTGCTGCTGGTCGGCGGATGGCCCTATCTAATGTTGATCCTGACCGCGGCGGGGTTGCTCGCCTGGCCCGCGATCCGGTCATCGGCCATCCGGCGACAACCGATGATCCGCGCCTCGATATCGGCGATCGGCGTCATCCTCGCCTGTGCCAGCGTCGATATCACGCTCGATATACCGGCCTTCGCATCGCTCGCGGCGTTCCTGATCGGAACCGTCTGGGGTGGCTCGGTAAGACAGCCCGTGACGATGGCATGATCGACGGTGCCGCCGCCGGATATCGATCGCGGCGCAGCTTCGGCGATCGTCATAGGACGCCGGCACCGGGAACCAAACGATCTTCGTCCCCTCCCCGCGCCACCATCATGCGAGCTATTGGTTTAGCGCACCATCTCGGCGAGTCTCGCTGCCACCGGCGCTTCGGCCGGTGTCCCGGCAACCAGTCCGGTTGCATAGCCATAGGTTCGCCCCGATGCACCCGCGAGCCATACCGTCTCGTCCACGATCCGGGCATGATCGGCCGCTGAAAGCTTTGCCCACAAGGCCGCGCCATAGCGTATCCGCCACGGTGCCGCACCGCGCAGGAACGGTGCCGATTCGTAGCTCCGCACGAGCCCCGCCACCGCGGCAGGCGAGTCCGGTCCGTCCGCCAGCAACGCCCGATACGACTGTGCCACGTCCGCTTCGGCCCACCAGATCCGAACGCCCCGCGTCCGCGCCAGATCTACCGCGGCGTCCGCCAGCATCGCAGCGCGACGCGGCGCAGGTTCGTCCAACGCATCATAGGTCCGCCGCATCCCCCGCAGCAGCGCAGTGCGGGGCGCCAGCATCGCGGCGGGTCGATCGTCGATCAGCCAAGGCCATGCGACCTCCGCCTCGGATTGCTGCGCATCGAGTGCGGTTCGCATTGCCGCGACACGGAGTTCGGTGACAAGATTGACCAGCGCCAGACACAGCGCCGCTACCAGAACCGCGATAGCGGCGCGCTGCATCCAGTGACTCGCATACGGCGCATCATAGTCGCAGGGCCGGAGGGGGACCGCCCCTCCGCCCCGCCGCGTACCGATCGCCGCAGACTGTGCCCCGAAAGGGTCAGTCCGCATTGTAATAGTTGGCGTATTTCTTGGAGTAGTACATCCCGCCATACGCCTCGGACGAAATCTCGACCATCGAGAAGACCGCACCCGCGACATCGACGCCGTCATGACTCAGCCACGCCAGCGCGCTGCGAACCGCATTCTCCGGCGTCGCACCCCACTTCACCACGATCACGGTTCGCTCGGCCACATTGGCCGCCGACCGCGCGTCGGCGACACCCAGCAGCGGCGGCGTATCGATCACGATCCGGTCGTAGCGATCCATCTGCGACGCGATCAGATTGGAGAGCGCGTTGCCCGCAAACAGATCCTCGGCGATGAACGAGCTGTTCGCGACCGGAATGAGATCCAGCCCAGGGACGGCATCGGGGATGATCACGTCGCTAAGCGAAGCCTCGCCGCGCAGCAACTCGACCAAGCCACGCTCGGGCTTGATGCCGGCTGCTTCGATCAAGCCCGCCCGACGCAGATCGGCATCGATCAGCAGCACGCGCTCCTTCGACATCGCGCAGATCCGGGCCAGCGCCAGCGCGCTGCTCGTCTTACCTTCGTTGGGAAGCGTGGACACGATCGCCACGCTCTTGGCGGGGCCGATCGAACGCCGGAGCGTGCGAAACGCTTCGGCATAGGCACTCATCGGACGATCGATCAGATACGTTGCCGGCGAATGCTTTGCCGAGCCGCGACCAGACCGCAACTTGGGGATCGTCGCGAGCACCGGGAGGCCAAGCTGTTCCAGATCATCGATCGAGTACAGTCCCTTGGCCAGCACTTCCTGTGCGCCGATCACGACGATGCCCGCACCGATCGCGGCGATGATCGTGAGGATCACCAGCATCGGCCGGTTCGGCGACGTGGGCGCAGACGGCGGCACCGCCGACTCGATGATCTGCGCCTGCGTCAGCGAACTGCGCGCAACCTGGTTCATCGTCTGCGCCTGCTCGGCCAGACGATTATACGCCGCATGCGCCGCGTCGGCCTGACGCTGGTAGGTTTCCGCGAGCGCGGAGGCGCGGGTATCGCTGGACTGCTGGCCGCGAAGCTTGCCCATTTCGCTGCGCAGGCTGCCGGCCCGCGCCGCGGCGGCACTGGCTTCGCTGCGAAGCCCGCCGATGTTGCGATTGGCCTCGTCCTGGATCTGCTTGTCGATCGCGGAAAGCTGCTCCTTGATCTTCACGCTCTCGGGATGCCGCGCTCCGTACCGCGACAGCACCTCGCCCTGACGCTGAACGATCTGCGCCCGCTGCGAACGGAGATCGGCGATGACCTTCGAATCGAGCACGGCCGAAACCGCATCGATGCCGCCGGACGCAATCTGGCTGCCGGCGACTGCCAGGCGAGCCTGCGCTGCAGCGGCTTCGGACTCGGCGGTCGCAAGCTGACCCGCAAGCGGGCTGATCTGCTGATCCGTCACGGTCGACGATCCGCCGCCGACGATACCGGCCTGCGCACGATATTGCGCGAGCCGTGCATCCGCCAACGCAGCCTGCTGATTCAGCGCGGCCAGACGTTGATCGAGATAGCTGGTTTCCCGCGACGCCGCGCCGGTTCGCTGGCCGCGGCTGTACGCGATATACTCGCTGGCAAAGCCGTTGGCGACCTCGGCTGCGAGCAAACGATCTGCCGCGGTGTAACCGATGTTGACGACGTACGTCATCTTGTCACGGTCCGCGGAGATCTTCGACAGCAACCGCGAAGCGATCATGTCGACCCGCTTCTGCTCTTGTTCCGGGGTCGGATTGCGCGGCAATTCCGGCAGGCCCTTGGTCAGGTCGGCCCGATTGGCGAGCCCGAGCTTGCGCACGACGCCGATCGCGACGTCGCGCGACTTGACGACGTTCACTTCGGTATCGAAGATATTCTGGTCGGGGCGCTCACCGTCCATCCGACCCAGCGCGGCGTTTGCCGACGGGTCGATCTTGACGCGCGCCACCGCTTCATACCGCCAGGGCATCATCATGACGAGCGCGATGCCGACGACCAGCACGGTCGCCGCCACCGCGACAAAGGTCCGCCAGCGCCGCTGGAACATCGCCTTTACGGCGCCAGACAGCGACCGAATCACGCCGACACCGCTCGGCGGCATCGCAGGACCATTCAGGTCCCCCGGACGTTCCATTACCATGAGTTTACGTCTCCGTACGTGATTAGCGGTGATTTAGCGGTGGATCGCGACGCCGACGAGCGCCCGGAATTCGGACAATCGCGGACCGTTCACGCCGACAAAATCGCTCTTGCGGTTTGCATAGGTCAGATCAAGGTTGCCCGTCAGCAGTCGGTTCATGAGATAGCGTGCACCGCCGCTCACCTGCCCGATCTTGGCCTTGCCCGGTATGCCGATATACGTATCGACTTCGTACGACACGGCGTAATTCAGCAACAGCGTGCGCAACAGCTCGTGATCGAGACGAAACGCCGTGGTGGTGTTGAAGAAGCCGCCGCTAGCCAGCGTCGCATCCTGAACCGTGCGGTTGACGGCCAGCGTCGCCGTCGTCAGCGGCGTGGGGAAATATTCCAGCCGGGCATCGATCGTCAAGCCCTTGGCGGTCTTGTACGCCGCGCTGTCGAAATTGCGCGTGATATACCCTGCACCGAACGAACCGCGCATCAATGCGGTCAGATCGAAGGTCACGCCGGCCAGTGCACGCACTTCGTGCGAGCTGCGGCTCGGCTGGTCGAACGTCAGCGGCAGGCGATAGCTCGTGTCGGTATAACCAAGCTGGACGAAAACGCCGGCGTCCGGGCTCAAGCCATATTCGAACTGGCCCGCACCGCGCGCAACCTTGCGGTCACGCCCGTCCTGCGACACTTCGACATTGTCGAGCGTGCGAACCGACTTGAAGTTATAGTCGGTATAGTCGCCGGACAGCACGGCACGAATCCGGCCGAACCGCGCGTCGCCCAGCAGCTTGGCCTGCGAGCGCTGATACGGCGTGATCGTCAGGACGTTGACCAGCGAGGCGCCGGAGAACTGCGTCTCGTACCGGCGAGCGGTATCGAGCTGCCCGCTGATCGCGATATCGCCGTTCACATCGTAGCGACCACGGCTGCTCACGCTCCAGCCGTTTTCGTTGCGGGCGGTCTGGTCGGCGTAGCGGACGAAATCGCCCGCGCCCTCGAGCTGCAGACTGTGCAGCGACCAGTTCGACTTCGCGAGCAGGCGCGGCTGAAACCGCACGAACGCGTCGGACTTTTGATTGTCCGCGGTCTGCAGAACGTTGCTGGTATACCCCAGCTGGCTGGTAAATTGCGGCAGGACCGTAAAACTGCCGAGCGGTACGCCGACTGCGTTCACTTCGGGCCTGGGTCGATCGAGAACGCTCTCGTTGCGACCGCGGTTGTAGATCAAGGGGACGACAGCATCGATCGGATCGTTGCTGATGTAGATCTGGGCCTCGGCGACCCCCGTCCAGAGCGAAGAAAGGCCGACACAAGCGGCCGCGTAACGTTTAATCATGATACGCTCCCGCGCTATTCAAAGGCGGGATCCATTTGCCCCCGCGATGGTCAAAAGCGGGCCGGGCCCGTCTGGCTTTAGTTCGGTGCCGAATACGTCGCGCCGGCGTTCCCGCCGGTCACGATCGGCCCCGCAATCAACGTCGGGTCGCCACCGTCGGCGATCGACGCCGTACCGCGCTGTCCACGCCGCACCGAAAGGCGCACGTTCACCAACGCCGCCCGCACCTTATGGGCATAGTCGGGGTTACCCAGCAGATAGTTCAGCGCGGTGAGAGACACCGGAGCCGGTTGCTGTTGCTGGTCGAGCGCGAAGACGAGCGCAGCCTCGATGTCCTGAGACGTGGCGCTGGCCGCCTGTGCACGCATCACGCCGCGCAACGCCGCGATGACCGACTGGACCGCCAATGCGTCCGGCTCGGCTGCACGCACGACCGGACGCACGGCGTTCGCTGCCGTCGGCATCGCCACCGCACTCAATGCGACAACGACCATCGCCCTAGAAAACTGCTTCATCGTATCCCTCTCTTTACCCGCCCCCTAAGCCCGCTCAATTAGAAAAAGCGTTCGCCAATTCGTACCGTGTCCCCGGGGTAAACGCGCAAATCAGCCTGCAGCGGATAGCGACGTTCTTCGGTCTCTCCCGCGCGCTTGATAAACACTTTTCCCTTATTTGCCCGGTAGGTGAAACCCTCTGCGCGCGCGACCGAATTCATTACGGTCAGGCCGTTTGTGTAAGGATATTCGCCAGGCTTGGTCACTTCGCCCATGATGTAGAACGGGCGGTAGGTCAGCACATCGAGGCTGACGCGAGGCTCGCGAAGATACCCGTCGGCCAGCTTGGCGGTGATGTCCTTGACGACTTCGCGCGGCGAACGGCCGCGTGCCTGGACGTCACCGATCAGCGGCAGCGACAACGTTCCCGAATCGCTTACCGAAAACTCACCGGACAGCGTTTCCTCATTGAAAACGATGATGCGGATCTTGTCTGCCACGCCGAGTCGATAATCGTCCTGCGTGCTATCCGACACCGTCGTCGAACCCGGCGATGCCCCTGCCGAGGCCGTTGCCGATGCCGTGACAGGCGGGGCGGCAGAGGTCGCCGTCGCCGTCGCCGTAGCAGGCGTCGACGACTGAACCTTACCCGCCGGTGCCACCGGATCGGCCGGCCGCTGCGCCACGGCGAGCGATCCCGACGCGAACAATACCGCAAATAACATTGAGCGAATTAAATGCATTAGCCACCATTCCTTCGGCTCGTCATATTCCAGGCGCGACAAATCGGCAACTTGCATGCTGCGATTCACCGCTCGATGCAGCATTATGGGACACTTCGTGACAATCGTCTGAATGCACGTAAAAAACATTGGCGCGATGCGGCCATCGAACACGCCAGAAAACTGGCCGTCCAGACAGTCGCGGGGGGCCTGTTAAGGCAATTTTCCCGGAACGCCATGGCCCCATTCTTACTATTCGATCGCCTGTGACGAAGATGCGCCAGAGCCCACCCGATTTTGACTAGGGTTCGCGATCCTCGCTATCGCGCGCGGTCCGTACCCAGCCCTGCTGCGGGCGCCGTACGAGCCGGACATAAAAAGGAATCTTGGCGAAAATTTTCAGCGGCAAGGCGATGAAGTCGCCGAAATCGAGCAGGTCTCGACCATATACCAGCCAGCCGGTCGTCACGGTGATGAGAAACACGGCGAGCTGGATCGCCGCAATGACGAAGCCCGCGGGTGACGCGCCGATCAGCATGCCGGCGAGCGTGACCACGACCAAACCCATCAATGCGACCGCGAACAGGCTGAGCGGCGGAATTGCGATGTCGATACCCATGGCGATCAGGCGGGGCGAACGACGCCGCACCCCCGCGGCGACGAGGCGCCAAGCGAAGCGGCGCGCGACCGATAGATACCCGCGCTCCCACCGGGCACGCTGACCATCTGCCGCGGCACGATCGAGCGGCAACGGACTGGTGATCCGCGCGTCGGGGCAGAACCGTGCCGGTGCGCCAGCGAGCGCCAGGTCGACCGACATCAACAGATCCTCGACGATCTCGCCCGATCCCAGGTGGATGTCGTCGAGTACCGCGCGCGGAACCGCCATGCCGCTGCCGGTGAGAACGCACGGAATGCCGAGCCGCTGCGAACCCAGGAGCCGCGCCCGGTTCTTGATCCGAATCGCAAAGGCACTGAAGCGTGTGCCCGGCCCTGCGCCCGCCGGCGCCTCGAGCAGGTAATCACCCTGCACCGGCCGGCCGCTCACCGCCGCCTCGCGTGCCAGTGCCTCCAGCCCCCCCGGACTGACCAGGCAATCCGCATCGACGACGATCGTGACCGCGGTCGCGCGCGCCAGATCGTGGCGGACGCCCCATTCCAACGCATAGCCCTTGCCGCGGCGTTCGGCGTCGAACCGCTCGGTCACCATGGCCCCCTCGGACCGCGCGATCGCGGCGGTATCGTCGGTGCAATTGTCGGCGACCACCAGCAGTCGGTCGTCGGGGCGCAACTGCGCCCGCAGCGAGCGTATCGTCGCGGCGATGACCGTAGCTTCGTCATGCGCCGGCACCACGACCGTGAAGGCGGGACAGGCCGCCCCTGTTTCCGTTCCCGTCCGCGACTGGAGGCGGTCCGGTCGACGCTTCAGCGAAGCCAACATCTGTGCCGCCAGCAGCATGCTCGCCGGAAGCGGCACCAGCGCGATCACGACCAGCACCGCACTCAAGAGCGTCATGCGCGGCGTTCCGTCTTAAGGGCCGTCTTATGGGCCGTCTTATGGGCGGTCATCAGATCGTAGATCTTGCGCGCCTCGCGTGACGCGTCGTGACGGTCGCGAATCAAGGCCCGGCCGCGCTCGCCCATCGCGGTGCAGGTCTCGACCGGCGTTGCGATGCAATCGGCCATAGCCCGCGTTACCGCATCCACCGACCCTGGCGAAAAGAGCCAGCCGGTTTCACCGTTGACGACGAGATCCGCCATCGCCGCGACGTTGGAGGCCAGGACCGGGCGGCCAAGCGCCAGCGCTTCCATGACCACGATCGGCAACCCTTCGGCGAAGCTCGGCATCACCATCGCGCGCGCGGCAACGATATGCGCGCGCACCTCCGCCTCGTCGGCCCAACCGGTGATCGTGACATCCTGCGCGATCCCGAGACGCGCGATCGCCGCTTCGAGCTGCCCGCGGGCATCGCCGTCGCCGACCAGCGTCACGTGGACCGGCGTCCCGGCGGCCCGCAGCCGCGCCACCGCCTCGACCAGGATCAAATGTCCCTTTTGCTGATCCAGCCGCCCGACGTTCACGAAATGCGGAACCGCCGGTACGGGGGTCGGCACCTGTTCCAGGAAAGCCTGCGACAGACCGCAGTGCACGACATGGATCTTGTCCCAATCGGCGACCTCGGCCCACCGGTAGAGCTGGCTCGCGCAATAATTGGTGATCGCCACGACGAACGCGGACCGCGCGACCTTGAGGTTCAGCTTGAGCGCGACGGGGGCATCGAACTCGCCCTGCCCGTGCACCGTCATGCTGTACGGCACGCCGCTCAAGCACGACGCGATCATCGCGATCTCCGCGGCATTGGTCCCGAAATGCGTGTGAAGATGATCGAGCTTGGCCGCCTGCATGCCGCGCGACAGCATCGCGCCCTCGAGAAAGGTGATGAGATGGAGCAGCGGCCCACGATCGGACCGCTTCATCATCCGGAACGACAGGCGCAACGCCGCGAACCACGCCTTTGGCGTCCGCAGCAGTTCGAGGAACGCCGCGGTCAGGAGCGGGATCGCCCCGCCTCGCAACAGATACCGCGTACGCTGCTGCTCTGCCGCGTCGAGCGGGTCCGCGATCTCGGCATCCCAGCCCCTGATCGCCCAACGCTCGACGGTTGTCCCAAGATTCTCCACTGCGGCGATCTCACGCCGAATGAAGGTATGACTAATCTTAGGATATTGATTAGTAAAATAGCCAACGTTCATGCGCCGCACCTCCAGTTCAGGCCCGCGGCCGCCGCACGCGCTATCAATACCTCAGGTCGCTCGCAAGTGGTGTTGTACAAGCGTGAACATCTCAATGTGCCATCGTGGCAAAGGATGAATATGGTCCAGTCCGGTTCCGATAGTATCGCCAAAACGCCGCCCGGCATCGCGACTGGATTGCCGCCTTTTGCGTGGGGAATCCTCGCGCTGATCGCGTTGCGCCCCTCGCTCGACGTGATCTTTGCCAGCGTCACGATGCAGGTCGGCGCGCTGAATTTGTCGGCGGGCTTCCTGTTCAACCTGCTGCTCGTCGGCCTCGCCGCAGCGATCGCCGTCAATGCCGCCCTGGTCCACCGCACGCCCGATCGCGCGGTCGTGACGACGCTGATCATATGGGCACCAATGCTAGTGGCGGCGGGAATCGCGGCAGCGCGATCGCCGGTCCCGGCGCAGGCGCTGCAGGTTCTCTTCAACTATCTGTCCTATGCGGCGGTGTCGTTGCTGGCGCTGACATGGGCACCGCATATCGGCCGCGAGCGACTGACGATGCTGATCGCGGCGTCGGGCGTCATTCCGATCCTGACCGCCTTGTTCCAGGCCGCCACCGGCGGCGCCGGCACGCGGGTCATGGGCACCTTCCCGCATCCCAACATCCTCGCCTTCTTCCTGCTGATCTACGTCGCCTTCCTGTTTCATGCGCAGGTCAGCGCCTATCTACAAAGTGCCGGCGCGCGTCTGGTCCTGTGGCTGCCGATCGCGCTTGGCCTGCTGGCACTGCTGCTGACCGGCACGCGCGCAGGCTATGCCGGGATGTTCGTCTTCCTGTTTCTCTATGCCGCCCTGCGCCGGCCGATCTACCTGATACCGCTCATCATCCTGCCACCGCTCGCGCTGCTCGTGCCGGGCGTACTCGACCGGATCAGCGACGCGACCAGCGGCCCGCCGGTCTTCACCTATGACTATCTCGTCAGCGTCGCGCGCGGCGATATCGCCGATTCGGGCTATGTCGCGGTCGATTCGGGGACATGGCGTCGCTACCTCTGGGAATCGGCATGGCCGTGGGTCACGAGCCATCCCCTGCTCGGCAGCGGGCTCGCGTCGTTCCCGCATTATTCGAGTCAGTTCTTCGCGCTGCTGCCGAACGGCGAGAGCGAGGTCTTCGCGCACAACACCTATCTCCAGCTCGTGTTCGAGGGCGGCGGCGTCCTGCTGCTCGGCTTCCTGTGGACGTATATCGCGTCCGCCTTGCAGAACGCGGCCAATCTCCCGTTCGGACGCGGCGAGCTGATCTTCGCGCTTCTCCTGGTGCTCGCCTATGCGATCGTTCTCGCGAGCGACAACATCCTCTATTACCTGTCCGCCAACCTTTCGCTGTTCTTCGTCCTGTTCGCGATCCGCGGCGTCGGGGCGGATGATTCACGGCGATGGCAGTCGCAAGCACGTTTAGCTACGAAGCGAAGGCGACTGGCGGCGAACGGATCGCAGAGCGCTTGAAACCCCGCAGCGATAATGCAAAACGCGGCGCCAATGGAGAGGTATCTCGCCGTCGCCGCAACGCCATGGCCTGTACTGGAAGAGCCAGGGCTTACTAGAGTCGGACCGAGGTGAGAGCCGGTCCGCAACCGGGGGAACATCGCTCCATGATCGCCGTGCCGCAAAGACGAACCCCGCCGTTCGTCACCCTTGTGCTGCCCATGCTGATCGCTCGCCCCTCGCTAGATCATCTGTTTGGTCTAGGGCGGATAAAGGTTGGCCCAATCAGTCTCACCCCCGGGTTTCTGTTCAACGCTGCGTTCGTGGCGCTGGCCAGTTTGGTAATGCTTCACGCATTTCTCGTCGACCGGCGCTCGCAGATGGCTTTTCGAACGGCGGCAACTATCTGGGCGCCATTTCTGTTCGCAGCCCTGGTTGCGGCGGCACATACGCCAGCGCCGTCGGAAGCCATGCAGGCACTGTTCAATTATCTGACGTTCGCGGCGGTATCGTTGCTGGCGCTCTATTATGCGCCCTATTTCGGCCGGCAGAACCTGACGTTTGGAGTGGCGCTATCAGGCGTGATCCCCCTTGCCACTGGGCTGATCCAAACCGCGTTGGGCGATACCAACGGACGCCTCGAAGCCAGCTTCACGCATCCCAACATCCTCGCCTTCTACCTGATGATCTACATCTGCTTCCTCTATCATGCGCAGATCAGCGCCTATGTCAGGGGAGGATGGCAGCGAAACGCGATTTGGGTTTTGCTGGTCATCGCAGGGGTTGAGCTGCTCCTCACCGGAACGCGCTCCGCCTTTGGTGCGACGGCACTTTTCCTCGTCGTTTACAGCATGTTCCGGCGTCCGCTGTATTTGATCCCGCTGCTGCTTGTTCCGCCCCTGGCCATGCTTGTGCCGGGCGTCATGGCTCGCGTCATGGATGCCGCGAACGGCGCTCCGGAGATGAGCTACGCTTATCTTGTCAGTGTTGCGCATGGTGACATCGATGGATCTGACTTCGTCGAAGTCGACTCGGGAACCTGGCGGCGGTATCTATGGCAGGCTGCCTGGCCCTGGATCGAGCGGAAGATCGGCTTCGGCTACGGCTTGGCATCGTTCACACCGACGTCGAATCAGTTTTTCGAGCTCGCCAACAAAGCGGGTAGCGGCGCCCACAATGTTTACGTCCAAACGGTATTCGAGGGCGGCCTGCTCCTCCTATTTTCGTTCGTCTATGTCCTGCTCGCGCTCATCATAATTCCATTTTTCAGGATTACCTATCCCGGTGAACGCCTCTTTATAATGCTTATCGTCATTTGCTACGGAGTCGTCTCGGCGAGCGACAACATGCTGGGCTACCTTGTCGTAAACATCATGCTGGTGTTCGTCGTCTGCGCCTTGATGGGGACATTCCAGCACACTTCCCGACGGACCATGGTCGAGCATAGGCGTCCCCAGCTCCTTCTGGGCGACATACGGTAATTGGTGAGTAAGTCCTTGGGTAGTAACGTAATCGACATGATGCAGAACTCGAACTCGACCAGGCCCGCGCACTTGACCGCGAGCGACGGAGGGGCTTCCGTGGTCGCCGATGCCGATTGGGCTGGCAGCACCAGGCAGTCGATCAAGGCGGTGCGTGGACTCATGGTTCTGCTCGTCATTGCGGCGCATTGGGGCCCCTTCTTCATCGATCACGCCGGATCCCTCAAACCGATCCTGGGTATGTTGACCAACCCGGTATTCCGTTTGGGCACCCCCGGTTTCGCATTGATTTTCGGCATGCGAATTGGCTTCAACCTCACGTCGAGAGAGGCCAAAAGTAAGGGGTATATCGCAGCCCAAATGAAACGATCGCTTCGGCTTCTGGGTCAGGGCATCATCGCATATGCGGTCGTGCAATATTTCGCCCTATCTGCGGAAGGGGTTCCTGCCGGAGACTGGCCGCAACGGGCATTTTATACAGTATTGTCATTCTATTTTATTGCAGCTTTCGTGGGCCCCGAAATATTTCCCACGCTGATGCGTAGCAAGAACGCCATTGGCATATCGCTGATTTTCGCAGCAACATGCCTGCTGATATCGACATTGCTTCGTAGCGTCTGGAGCACGCCCACGACGGGGTGGCTTCATCTCGTACAGTCTCTGACACTCGACAAATACGGCTTCTTCGAGATGATGTCGTATGTTCTTGTCGGGTTCGCAACAGGGATATGGCTTGAACGGAGCAAGCTTCTGCATGACTCACTGCGGTCCATGCAGTTCGCCGGCGCAGCATTGTTCATCGCCGGCATTACGATGAGCATATCGACCGGTATGGTCGATCGCTGGTTTACCAACTTGGCCTATGACCCTGCCCATCCGATGCTGGTTACCTATATCGGCATCTTCTTCATGCTGATTCCGATTGCGGCGACCGCGAATGTCACGCTTGGCACAGACACGTTGGCCCGACGATCCTACAAGATGCTTTGCGTCTTCGGCACCTTGTCGCTGAGTGCTTACGTCGGTCACACCTTGGTCATCCCACTCGGCAACATCATTGCGCAAACCGGGATCTCGCATCTCGCCGCAGTTTCGATAATGGCAGCAGGCTTTGTCGTAATGTTCTCGGTTCGAACCTACCGACGATACCAGGCAATTTTCGTCCGAGCCGAGGCTACGCAACCGGAATGACGAACCCTGGGCCGTTCGCGTTGCTCCGCGAAGATCGACGCAATCACCGCGAGGGCTGGCTGTCCCAGGGCTTCTGGGCGCTGGCGGTCTATCGGCTGTCGGCGCCCCGTCTGGCGCGCCGGCGCGGGATCGTTCGCACGATATGGGGGATATGGACCAAGCTTGCGGGCAAGTGGGTCGAGGTGCGGTGCGGTATCTCCCTGCCGGAAACCGCACGGATCGGGCGGCGTTTGCGGATCGAGCATTTCGGCGGAATCGTCGTGCATGGCTCCAGCGTGATCGGCGACGACTGCCTGCTCCGTCAGAACGTCACGCTCGGCAACCGTAGCGAACGGCGGCCGCTCGATGCACCGACGCTGGGAAACCGCGTGCAGGTCGGCGCCGGTGCCGTCATCCTCGGCGCCGTCACGATCGGCGATGACGCCGTGATCGGTGCCAATGCCGTGGTGCTTGGCGATGTCCCGCCCGGCGCACGCGCGGTCGGCAACCCGGCAACCATCCGCATGCCCACGCCCCGCCCCTAGCCTAAGCTGCTACGGCTACGGCCGCGGCTACAGCTACGGCTACGGCTGCGGCTGCGGCTGCGGCTGCGGCTGCGCACGCAGCACCGCTGACCACACAGTCCATGCTCACCTCGCAGCCGTCGCGCAGTACCGCTACGCGGCCGATCAGCGCGGCGTCGCCATCTCCAGGCCCGGTTTGCCGGCGGCGCGCGACCGGATGCCCAAGAACAGCAGTGCGGTGATGCGGTTTCGGATCAGCACCTCGCCCATGATGATCGGTCCGATGAGCCCGGCACCAAGACCGCCGGCAAAATAGAACAATACCGGCATGCCGGGCGCAATCTTTTGTAGCGCGATCCGCGTCCCCGCCGCAAACAGGACGTGGAACAGGAATATCGGATAGGATTTGCCGCCAATCCACGCCAACCACGACACCCGCGCCCGGATCGACACCGCCAACAGGCAGATCGCCAGCCCGGCGGTATAGCCGAGCATCGACCCCATGAGACTGTGGCCGGCGGTATCGGCGTTGATGCCAACCAGCATCAGGCCCAACACGCCGATCGCCAGCAATACCCGGCCCGGTAGCGTATCCAGCCCCCGCATCCCCTGCAGCAGGTCACGCCGACGCATGAAGAGTCCCAGCAGGAAATAGGGCGCGAGATACACGGCCTTCCCGGCCGAAAAGACGTCGGGCCGCCACCCGGATACCAGCGGATAGAAATATCCGATCGGCACCAGCGCCAGCGCATAGGGGGCAAGGTCGCGGCCTGGCAGGAGCCGGCTGACGGTCAGGATCGCGACCATCAGGACGAACGTCGCCTGCAGATACCAGAACTGTTCGTACGAGAAGAAGAAGATCTGCCACAATGGCAGCGTCGCATTGTGGAGCACGAGCGACTGGATGCACCAGGACAGCGCGCTTACCGATGCCATCGGTACGAGCAATCGTCTGGCCTTCGCCATGACCTTGCCCCGCCAGGCACCCGCATTCGGTACGAACGATGCGAAGACCGTCCCCGAGATAAAGGCGAACAGCGGCATCCGTACGTCGTGGAGCGCATGATTGACGATCGACAGCCAATGGTCCGCGGGCAGCCGTAGCCCTCGGATCGGGCTGTCGCCGACGACGTGAAACGCCACCAGCAACAGGCAGGCGAATCCCCGCAACGTCTCGAGATATTCGATCCGCGACGTACCGCGCCGCTCCGTCCCTACGGTCTTCGAACCTGTCATACCGCTCGTCGACGACGGAGCGTCTTGGCGGCGTATGCGCGGATGGTTGCGAGCTCATCGCTGTCGGGTCGGTGGGACAGGCTGAACCGGGCGAACCTGGCGAGCATGGCGGGCAGGCTGCGGGTCCCCAAAACGCTGCGGAAGGCCAATTCTCGACGGACGCCGGGCGTGTCGCCGAACGCCGCCAGAATTGCCTGGCGCAAGGGGGGCCATTGCTCGGCCAGGTCCGCACCGGACGCGGGCTCTAGTCGCGCGCCATGGTTGCAGAACGGAGTCGGATCGCAATACGCCACGCCCCGCGTTGCCGCGACCAGCGCCATCAGGTGACGCGAGATGTCCAGCGACAGCTCCATCTGGCGTTGAAAGCCGACCGAACTCGTATTGCCGCCATGCCAGCGGTACAGCACGAGCTGCTCCGCCACGGTGGCGCACAGCCCCTCGATCGCGAGTTGGCCGAACATCAGATAATCCTCGACTAGCGTCGCCACCGTCATCGGCGCAGGGCCTCCGGATGGCGTGAGGAAGGTCTTGCCGTAGCGCGCGCCGGCCTTGTCGAGCGCGAGACGTCGCAGCATCACGGTGGGCTGTGCGATCGGGTTGCTGAAAAGCGCAGCCACCGCAAGCCGATCCGGATCGCTTGGCAGCTTGCGCGTGCCCAGCGGTTTAAGCTGGGTATCGACGGTGACGTAATTGCTGCCGACGAGAACGAGATGGGGCAGGCGCTCCATCTCGGCCAGCAGCACCGCGATCCGCTCGGGCACCGACAAATCGTCGGCATCGTGGAGCAGGACGAACGGTGCGTCGCTCTGATCGAAGCCTGCATTGCGGACATCCGACAGCGTCATGGCAGGACCACAATCTTGACGCTGTACGCGACGATCCTCCCCCCCCAGCCGATCAATGATCTCCCCGGTCGCATCGGTCGACGCATGATTCAGGACGATCAACCGCCAGTCGCGCTCGGTCTGCACCATCATCGATCGGATGGCGTCCTCGACAAATGCTTCCCCGTTTCGCACGGGCATAATGACATCAACGCGCGCCATGTGTTGCTCCAGTAGGTTCGGGACGGCGCCCGTTGGTCGGGCACTTATTGGTGTAAAGAGCCGTTGTAAATGCGGGTGTTATGCGACGGTTATGCAAAGCGGCGTCGGATGATTAGCTAGAATCTCGAAAGAGAATATGGCGCGGGACCTGAAATTCCCGCAGGATTTATTGAATTTGATCTCGCTCGGCTTCGCGGACGGACGAGGTGGGGCAATCGTCGGTGGCTCGGTTTGCCCTGACCTGCGATGTTCGAAGACTGCCTGCATATATCGATACAGAAACGCCAACGGCCCCGGAGCTTGCGCTACAGGGTTGGGAGTGTCGTAGAATTTGGTTGCGGGGACAGGATTTGAACCTGTGACCTTCAGGTTATGAGCCTGACGAGCTACCGGGCTGCTCCACCCCGCGACGTTCGCTTTCGCGAAGGGGGTATGAGACATGGTGAATGGGTTTTAAGCGTTCCGTTTGCGTATTGCCGCACGGGCTTCAATGCCTGGCGACGACCTACTCTTCCATCGCTTGAGCGATAGTACCATTGGCGCAGTCGGGTTTCACGGCCGAGTTCGGAATGG